>CAJQMR010000004.1 GCA_905479495.1 uncultured Anaerolineae bacterium | reverse complement strand
GGCGACCGATGCCAACGGTGACTGGACAGCTACGGTACCGGCAGGCAGCACCACGGCCGATGTGGACGAGGCCGATCCTGATTACCCGGCTGGGTACACTCAAACTGAAGGCACGGACCCCACGACGGTAACGGCCGTTGCAGGTGCAGACACTTCGGCAGGCAATGATGGTTATTACTTGCCAGGCACGGTTTCCGGGCACCTTTATCTCGACACGAATGGTAACGGGACCCAGGATGGTGTTGAGCCAGATTTGGCTGACGTAAACCTGACGATTACGAACAGCCTGGGCATCACCCAAACTGTGTTTACAGACATAAATGGCGACTGGACAGCCACGGTGCCACCCGGCGACACTACCGCCGATGTGGATGAGACTGATCCGGACTACCCGACGGGTTACGCCCAGACTGAAGGCACAGACCCCACAACGGTAACGGCCGTTGCCGGTGCAGACACTTCGGCGGGCAATGATGGTTATTACCTTGCTGGCACAGTCAGTGGTCATCTTTACATTGATACCAATGGCAACGGTACACAAGATGGTGGCGAACCTGATCTGACTAACGTGGATGTCATCATCACAGCCAGCACGGGTGTCACGCAAACGGTTACAACCGACGCGACCGGCAACTGGACGGCCACGGTGCCACCAGGCAGCACGACGACCGATGTGGACGAAACCGATTCAGACTATCCGGCCGGTTACACGCAGACTGAAGGCACAGACCCCACAACGATAACGGCTGCTGCCGGGACAGATACTTCTGCCGGAATCGATGGCTACTATCGGGCCACGGCCGTTTCTGGGCATCTGTATATCGACACTAACGGCAACGGTACCCAAGACGGCAGCGAACCCGATTTGGCTAATGTGGATGTCATCATCACCCGCAGCGATAGTGTGACCCAAACGGTAACCACAGATGTTAACGGCGACTGGAGTGCCATCGTCTTACCTGGCAGCACCACGGCCAAGGTTGATGAGACAGATCCAGACTATCCGACTGGTTACATCCAAACCGAAGGAACTGATCCGACGACAGTAACGGCCGTTTTAGGCACAAACACTCCCGCAGGCATTGACGGTTATTATCAACCTGGTACCGTTTCCGGCCATCTCTACATCGACAGCAATGGCAACGGTACCCAGGATGGTAGCGAGCCAGATTTAGCCAATGTGGATCTGACCATCACCAACAGTTTAGGCATTACGCAAACGGTGACGACCGATGCCAATGGTGACTGGACGGCCACCGTACCACCCGGCACCACCATGGCCGACGTGAACGAGTCCGATCCCGATTACCCGGCTGGTTATACTCAGACCGAAGGCACGGACCCCACAACAGTTACGGCCGTTGCCGGCGCAAATACTGATGCTGGCATTGATGGTTACTATCAATCCGGCACCGTTTCTGGCCATTTGTATATCGATACCAATGGCAATGGTTCTCAGGATGGGGCTGAACCCAATCTAGCCAATGTGGATGTGATCATCACCAGCAGCACAGGTTTGACCCAAACCGTTTCCACGGATGTTGATGGCAATTGGACGGCAACTGTACCACCCGGCAACACCACAGCGGATGTGGATGAAACCGATTCTGACTATCCCACTGGCTATACCCAAACGGAAGGGACCGATCCAACGGCGGTGACGGCCGTTGCCGGGTCCGATACATCCGCTGGGATTGACGGTTATCATCAACCTGCCACCGTGACGGGCCACCTGTTTATCGACAGCAATGGCAACGGCACGCAGGACAGCGGCGAGCCAGACCTACCCAATGTGGATGTGGTCATTGCCAACAGCAATGGCATCACCCAAACGGTGACCACCGATGCCAACGGCAATTACACGGCCACAGTGCCACCTGGCAATACCACAGCCGATGTGGACGAAACCACCCTGCCCACAGGCTACGTGCAAACCGCGGGCACCGATCCCACGACGGTAACGGCCGTTGCTGGAAACGCCACTGATATTGGTGACGATGGCTATCAGCCGCAAAACGCCAGCGTGGGCGATCTGGTGTGGCTAGACCTGGATGCCGACGGTGTGCAGGATGCTGGTGAGCTAGGATTGGCAAACGTTACCGTTAATCTGTACACCAGCACGGGCAGCTTTGTGGACACGACCAACAGCGACGGCAATGGATTGTATGCCTTCACTAATTTGGTGCCTGGCAGTTACTACGTTGTGTTTGTCTTGCCCTCAGGCTACGCATTCACCTATGCCAACAGCGGCGGCAACGATGTGGTCGATTCCGATGCAAATCCGGTGAATGGGCAAACGGCCGTTTTCACCCTGACCGATGGCGAAAATGAACCTACTTGGGACGCTGGCCTCTTCCAAACCATGCGCCTGGGCAACCGCATTTGGTTAGATGCTGATAACGACGGCGTGCTGGATGCGGGTGAGTCCGGCATCTCCAATATATTGGTGGAACTGCTGGATGGTTCCGGCAATCCAGTTATCTCCCCGGTAACTGGTCTGGCTATGACCAGCACCACCGATGCCACTGGTCGTTACGCTTTTGAGAGCATTCCGCCTGGCGATTACATCGTGCGGGTGGCGGCCAGCAATTTCGATGGTTGGACCGATCCGCTGTACGGTTTTGTGAGCAGCCGCAGCAACGCGGCCACGGACCCGGCCGTCGATCCAGACAATAACAACAGCGATACGGACGACAACGGCCGTAACAACCCCGATCCAGCCAACGGCGGCATCGTCAGTTACCCGGTGACTCTCACTGTGGGCGGTGAACCCACCAACGAAGGTGCAGACGAAGATAGCAGCTATGCCAACGCCGACAGCAACCTCACCGTTGATTTTGGCTTTTTTGAACGACTGACCCTAGGCAACACCATCTGGCACGACAGCAACGAAGACGGCGTCATCGACAGTGGTGAGCCAGGTATGAGCGGTGTGGTGGTTTACCTGCTGGATGGCAACGGTGACCCTGTGCTGCATCCGGTGACCAATCAGCCTATCAGCACGACGACCAACAGCAGCGGTTTCTACCAGTTTACCAACCTGTATCCCGGCAATTACCGGGTGTTGGTTGGCCCAGAGAACTTCCAGGTGGGTGGTATTTTGGAAGGAGCCTGGAGTAGCCCCGGTGCGGCAGACCCGAATAATAATTCGGATATCGACGATAACGGGCTGGACGAAGTGGAGCCGTGGAACATGGGCATCATGAGTGATCCCGTGCGGCTGGATTACCATCAGGAGCCGGACAACAACGACGACACCGATGACAACGACAACACCAACCTGACCGTGGATATGGGTTTTGTGGCCACGCCAACGGCCGTAACCCTCACATCGTTCACGGCCAGCAGCATTGGCAACCAGCAGGTGCGCATCAACTGGACCACGGAATCAGAGGTAGACAACTTTGGTTTCCGTATCTACCGCAGCAGCAGCAACAGCTTCGCTGGAGCGACCGAGATTCACTTTGAAGCAACGGCCGTTCCTGGCGGCAGCGGTCCCGGAGCCAGCTACAGCTACACCGACACGGTGCCTGCGGACGGTATGTACTACTACTGGTTAGAAGATGTCGAAACCGGCGGCGCAACCGAGGTTCACGGTCCGATCAGCGTCAACGTCACGCCGTTCACGACCATTTACCTGCCAATAATCATCGGCGGCAACTAAAGATAATAATGTTGAAACAACCGGGCAATGTGCCAGCCAACACATTGCCCGGTTGCACACCTGATTAATATCAACATGGCTTGTAAACGGCCGTATATTTCTACGTTTTCCCCCACCGGATATCTGCTCAATTCCTGACTAGTAGGACAACAGTCCCACTTTCCTTAAATGTAACTAATTTCGTCAGGACCCACGCCTATTTTAGGTTTGGGGGCTTTCCCCAGAGCATGGGAGTTTCCCAAATTAAAACATAAATTTAGTAAAAGAGGAACGATAGCATGACGCTTGCACTTATTGTTTTTGCCATTTCATTATTGATTACTTTTAAGAACCCCTGGCATTGGCAACCTGTAACCGTCAGCCGCCTGGGGCGGCTGGCCTTGCTCCTCTTTATAGGCAGCACGTTTGTCATTGCCAACAATAATCGAGTGAAGGCACAAACCGACCCCCTACTTGAAATATCCAAAGAATTTACAGATGGTTCAACGAGTTTGAATGTAGAATCAGGACAAGCATTTACTTTCAGAATTCGTTATCGTTGCGCCAGCATTCTGCAGGATTGTTCCAATGCGCAAATTACAGATGTAATTCCGCCGGAATTAGAATACATTTCTGCCGATGGCCCCGTTGCTGATATTTCTAATATTAGTTACAGCGGCGGCACGGTCACTTTTGATTTTGTAGAACCGTTGGGTGCTGGTACGACAGGTGTCTTGGAAATTACGGCACAATTTGCACCAGGGACTTTGGACGGGGAAACGGCCGTTAACGAAGCCGTTAGCGTCACTTCTGGTGGCTCTGTTACCAGTAATCAAGTCACCGCAACGGTTGTTGGCAGCAACTTCGAAATGTATGCCAATAAAGCAGGCGCTTCACAACTTGTGTATGGGTACGAAACCAGCTACACCTTACAAGTTTGCAGCCCAGATTCCGTTGGTGGTGTTCGTCTCACAAACCCGGAAATGCAAGATATCCTTCCGCCCACGCTTACCTATGTTTCGTCAAGTCATGGCGGTGATTATGATCCCGGCACACACACTATTAATTGGACATATTTATCCAATGGCGGCGGATTGCCCGATGTGGTAGAAGTCACCTCCGGCTGTGGTTTAAATGTCAATGTGACCGTTCGTGTGGACCCTGACGGGCCGGATGGTTCACCATCTACTGGCGATGAGCCTTTGATCGGTGACCCTATCGTTAACAACTTTACCGTTTGGGGCAATCCAGAGGATGGCAGCCCACAATACAGTGATGGCGAAGGGGTTAGCGGTATCGTCGTTGTTCCCACTTTTGGCGATGGCATCGGCAAATCTGTTTCTACACCATCCTCATATTTGGGAAATGAAGAACTGCCTGGAGGGCCGGTAGACTATACCGTGAGTTATAACAATTCGGGTCTTATTGACGGCACCAATCTTGTGTTAACAGACGTTGTCCCCGCCGAAATTGATCTGACCAGTATCCAAATGAACCCCGCTTCTTCCCCGGGTGATCCAATCAATGGCTATTATGAAGTTGCCAGTGCGCCAGGTGCTTGGCTTCCTTTCCCTGGCAATCCTTACGGCGGCAATACAAGCGTATCCGTTGCTGTTTCCCCGGCAGCAGGTGATATTGTATTGGCTCCTGGTGATCGAATCTCTGGCATTCGCTGGGAAATTGGGGATGTGGATGCAGGTGGTAGTTGGTCTTCACAGGTAAACGGTACGATTGATGCCGCGACGCCTGTTGGTGTTACATTTGATAACTGTGTCGATTATACGGCCGAACACACCGATTTTTATGGTGTACCCGGCAGCACAAGTGATACTAGCTGTGTGAGTGTCACCACGATTGACCCGCGTGCGATTCCTATTGTTAGCAAAAGTTCGAGTAATGGCTCCTTACAAACGGGCGAAGTGGCTGAATTCACCTTAAGCATTGCAAATCATGCCAAAGCCCATAATTCGGTTTTAGCGCCCATGTCCTTAATCGACATGATGCCGGAAGAATATGAAATTGTGGTTGCCGATGCTGGCGAACCGAGTGGTTATCGGCTGCCCACCCCCGCAGAAATGAGCGGTGATCTTTGGTTTACGATGAGTTCTACGGATGGGGCACCCACCCCAACCACAACCGTTACACCAAACTTTGTTGGGACAGATACGTTGTTACGCTGGGAATGGGTTGCGCCATACGAACAGGACCCTGGCAACAGCATTACGATTCGTTTTTACGGCCGTGTTGTTAGAGGCACACCGCCAGGGCCTGCACAAAATACGGCTTACATTTTAAGAAGCCCGGCAACAGTCAACCCCATCCAATGTACCGGTGGTGGCACTGATTATGATGATACTGTCTTAGATCTGGATGGAAACCCCACGACTGTAGAAGGGTGTCAATTTACCACCAATGTAACCGTTGAGCCTTTCCTTTCTATGGATTCGCAAAAGTTTGTTTGGGGCCAGTTAGACAGCGGTTGGAATGAATATGGCTACACCGTTGCTGGTGGTAATGTTGATTATCGTATTGTTATTACCAATACGGGCAATATCACGGCCACCAATATTGTGGTTTATGACATTCTCCCCTATGTAGGGGATACCGGTGTGGTTGATACTCAAAGCCGTGGCAGTACCTGGCGTCCAAACTTGCAAGCACCCATTGTGAATACCTCTGGTTTGCCCGTAACGATTTCCTATAGTCAACAAGAAAACCCCTGCCGCCCTGAAGTCTTACCGAGTGGACCAGCCGGCTGCATTGATGATTGGTCCACAACGCCACCGGCCGATATTACTAGCGTACAGGCTATTCGCCTGGATTTCTGTGATGGCAGCGGTACTTGTGCTGAACTTGGACCTGATACCGGTACCGGGAATGGCGGGGCTTTGGAATTCACGTGGCACATGGTTGCGCCTAACGACGCGCCGCAAAATATCCCTGCCTGGAACTCGTTTGGCTACACGGCCGAAAGTCTCACTTACGGTTTGCAACTCCTACCTTCCGAACCGATTCGAGTTGGTATTGAGCTACAAGATAATGCCCTGCCCGGTGTGAGCATTGGGGATTACGTTTGGCTGGATGTATACGGAGACCAGGATGATGGGATGCAGCATCCATTGGAACTAGGTGTCAATGGTGTCCGCGTTGAGTTATGGGACAACAATGGCGGCTCCCCCATATTTGTTGATTATCGTGTGACTGGTTTAGATGCCAATGGCGACGATGGGTTTTATCAATTTGTAGAAATTCCAGCGGGTGATTATTTTGTGCGCTTTTTCCCGCCTGCTGGTTTTACAGCGAGTCCGCCGAATACCACAACCAATGATTTAGATAGTGATGGCGAAAGCTTTGGCAATGACCTTACCTATGGCGATTATTGGCAAACGGCCGTTTTCACAATCACCCCCGACCCAGACCCCCTCGTCACCACGGACGACGACTGGACATGGGACCAGGGCATTTGGCTGGACACCGATTATGGCGATGCCCCGGCCACCTATCCAACCGAATCCGCTTCACTCGGCGCAACTCCTGAATTAGCTGCCCGGCACATCATTTCTTCCACCATTTACATGGGTGCAGGCGTTGACGCCGAACTGGATGGGCAACCGCTTGCCAACGCTTGGGGGGATGACAATGATGGCAACGATGATGAAGACGGCGTTACTTTTGAAGATTATATTGGAACGGCTGCCAATCCAACGGCCGTCATGACCATTGGCGACACCAATGACATTATCGTCAATACAACTGTTCCGGCTGGCACAACTGGCTATCTGAATGCCTGGATTGACTTCAATGGCGATGGCGATTGGAACGATCCGGGTGAACGTATTGCTACAAATATGCCTTCCACAGGTGGTAATCTCAATTTATCGGTAAATCCGGCTGCGACGGTCACCACGGGAAAGACCTATGCCCGCTTCCGCTTTAGCACCGAAATGGGCTTGTTGCCAACAGGCACAGCGATAGATGGGGAAGTCGAAGATTACGTGGTGCAGTTTGTGCCTCAGCCAGTGAAGTCGATCATTGATTCATCTGAAGTCCATACTTCAGAATCGCCCAGCCATTTAGCCATCGGTGAAATCATTCGCTACCGGCTGCAAGTCGCTGTGCCAGAAGGCACTATGACCAACTTCCAGATTCAAGACAGGCTGCCCGCCGGTTTGCAATTTATGAATGACGGCACAACTGCGGTTTCTGTTACAACGGATACCAGCATCACCTACGATCCACTGACGATTAGCGGCAGCCCATTCAACAGCGGCACCGATCCCATTTTTAACCTGGGAACCGTCATTAACAACGACGATGATACCAATCAAGAATATGTCACGGTTGAATTTAATGCTTTACTCTTAAACGAAAGCAACAATACCAACGACACCACCAGCAGCGCGAACCGTCGGCGAAACGATTTTGACGTGGGTTACAACAACTACACCGACCGTTCCAATCGGGTTGATTCCTACATTGTGGAGCCGGAAGTCAGTATTGTGAAGAGTGTGACAACCACGCCAAACGACGCGGGTGACACCGTAGTTTATCAACTTGTCGCTACCAACAACACCGGTACGTACATCTCAACTGCGTATGATTTGACCATTACGGATACGCTCGACAGCTATTTAGCGCTTGGGTCGGTTAGTATTGCAGCGCCGGGGTATGCAACGGCCGTTGACAACTCCAACATTCCCACCAACCTCGTAGATGTAGACATCAACTGGCTCGATCCAGGCGATTCTGTCACAGTGACCGTCACCGCCACCGTTCAATCGACCGCGCCTTCTGGTGAAACCATTCCCAATATGGGTTATCTCGTCTACAGCAGCTTGCCCAACGATGGCACCACCAGCAACACCACTGGCACTGACACTCCCGGCAGCTCTGGCGATCTAAACGGCGAGCGCAACGGCAGCGGTGGCGTTAACGACTACAACGATACCGATAATCAAGATGTGACCTTAGCTGAACCAACATTTGATAAACAAGTGTCACCAACAACGTACACCATCGGTGAAAACATCACCTTTGATCTGCTGGTGACCTTACCAGAAGGTGTCACCGAAGATTTGGTTGTGGTTGATGATCTTCCTGATGGCTTAGGTTATGTTACGCATAATATCGTCACAACGGCCGTTGCCAGCGGTGGTTTATTAGCCGCTG
This sequence comes from uncultured Anaerolineae bacterium, assembly GCA_905479495.1. GTDB lineage: Bacteria > Chloroflexota > Anaerolineae > Promineifilales > Promineifilaceae > Leptofilum. The sequence goes on along the minus strand of CAJQMR010000004.1, from coordinate 168,607 downwards.
ATTTCAACGGTACGCTGCCTGCCCCAACCGTTTCCGCTCCAGGTGGGAATGGGGTTGATGTGAGTTGGGACTTTGGCAATACAACGACGGTTGGTGACAATGTTACCAACAACAACAGTTTCTTGATTCAAGTAACGGCCGTTGTCCTCGACGTCTTCAGCAATCAAACTGGAGATACCCTCACCAATACCGGGACCTTGACCTACACCAGAAACGGTTCCTCACGAGACATTAGTGACAGCGAAGATGTCGATCTCATTGAGCCGGTTTTAACAATTGATAAAAGCCTGGTGACACCTCTTCCTTCGCCATTAGATGCTGGGACAGACATTAGTTACCAAATTGTGTTGCAGCACGATAGCACCAGTTTGGCCGATGCCTTTGATGTGGTCCTTGCTGATGCTGCGCCCTCACAATTGTTCAATGTGCGCAACGTTATCGTGACTGCAAGCGGCATCACCGCACCCGACTTTGATTTGACGGGTAATGATATTCGCGTGCCATCAACGGGTACATTTGATTTGCCACAGGGCGCAACCATTACCGTGACCTTTGCTGCCACCATTGGCGGAACGGCCGTTCCCGGTCAAGACATAGACAATACCGCCGCCGCCACCTGGACATCACTTGATGGATCCCCCTCAGAAGAACGACATGGCGGTTCAACCGATCCCGATGGCAGTGATTATTACAACAACGGCACCGGCAGTGCCACCGACGACTACGAAACGGCCGATACAGCCAGCTTTACCGTCGATGGCGTCGCTTTCCTCAAAGCCTTAACGGCCACATCTGCCGGACATACCACAGGGACAAATGTCACCCTCGGTGAAATTGTCACCTATGTCATCACCGCCACTGTACCTGAAGGCAATATTCCTTCATTAACCATCGTGGATAATTTGCCACCGGGATTGGCCTATGTTTCTGGGACTGCTTCATACGATGATTCAAGTTTTAGTGAAACATTACCCGCACCCGTGGTGACAGCCACAGGTGGCAGTGGCATGGATGTGACCTGGGCATTTGGCACCTTCAACGTAACCGCAAACAATGATCCCAGTGACAACAGCTTTACGCTAACCTTGCAAGCCGTTGTCATGGATGTGCCTGGCAATGTAGGCATCACACCACAAACCGTGTTGACCAATGTGGCCACTGTCCAAGTCGGTTCAGATACGCCAACAGCGTCCAATCCGGTAGATGTAACCGTCGTGGAGCCACAAATTAGCATTACAAAAGATTTTGACAAAACGCAAGTCACGCCCAACGAATCAACCGTTGTGACCCTGGTTGTGGAAAACACAGGCACATCCACCGCCTTCGATGTAGTTGTAGAAGACCCGTTGGACAACAGCATTTTCACCAACATTACCCCAGGCACAACCCCTACTGGCTGGATGTATTCCACGTCTAGTTCTGGTACCGACACAATTGTACGGTACGCTCTTGATGCAGGGGGTACCCTGCTTGTGGGTGCGTCGGAGACCTTTACCTTTACGGTTACAATGGACCCCGATTTAACACCAAGCCCGCCCAATGTCACCAACGTGGCCACCGTCACAGACGCATCCACTTTGGATAGCACGGTCAGTGATGGTGATGAAGACAATGCCACCAATATTGATGAAGAACGCGAATACACAACCAACGACAATGATGATTTAGTGATCATCGTTCCTGACCTGGTTTTGACCAAAACCGATGGTGTCACCTATGTTTCTCCAGGTGATGTGGTTGTTTACGATCTCAATGTAGAAAATGTAGGTAGTGCCGATGCAACGGGCGTGGTCATTACAGAAACCGTGCCAGCAAACACCACCTTTAATCTGGCCAACAGCAGCGCCACCTGGGTTGGTTGTGCTGATGGGGCTGCGGCCGGAACGACCTGTGTTTTGACCATAGGCGATCTCAACAGTGGTGCCAACACAACAAGACAGTTTGCCGTTAATATTGATAATCCATTGCCTGCCAATACAGCGACGATTACAAATACGGCCGTAACCGGCGACGATGGCACCAAGGGCAACGATCCCACGCCCCCCAACAACACCGACGATCACACCGATACCGTCACCGCCGCCATTGGCGATTACGTCTGGGAAGATTCAGATGTCGATGGCACGCAGGATGAAGGCAACACTGGTATTAATGGTGTCACCGTAAATCTCTATCGCGATGATGGTGATGGTATTCCTGAACCCGGGCTGGATGATGGCGCACCCATTTCCACAACGGTTACCACCGATGATGGTGGTGGCAATCCTGGCTATTACATCTTCGATAACCTCATCCCCGATGACTACTTCATCCGATTTGTTGCCCCAACAGGCTATGCTGAAAGCCCACAAGACCAGGGTGCGGATACGGCCGATTCTGATGCCGATGTGGTGACGGGTATCACCATTGTAACCACCCTCGACCCCGGCGAACGGGACATGACCTGGGATGCTGGTTACTTCCAACCCGTTTCCCTTGGTAATCGTGTTTGGCTGGATGCCGATGCCGATGGCGTTCAAGACGCTGGCGAATCGAACATCCCCGGCGTAGAGTTGGCCCTCTTCTTAGCCGATGGCACAACCCCAGCCGTCGATGTCGATGGCGTCGCCGTTGCTCATGAAACAACAGATGCCAGTGGCACTTACAACTTTACCAATCTACCTCCGGGAGATTACGTTGTTCAGGTGCTCGCTTCCAATTGGAACGCTGGCAACGTATTTGGCACAGGGGGCACCCATGCTGGTGCGCTGGGCAGTCCCGGCTCCGGTGCCGACGACCAAGACAACAGTGACGACAACGGCAACAATGATGGCATTGCCGCCCTGGGTACGGGTGTTCAAAGCGGCGTGATCAACCTCGCCATCAATGGGGAACCCACCCTAGAAGATGCCCAAGAAACCATTGCCGATAACGATAGCGACCTGACAATTGATTTTGGCTTTTACCAACCCGTCGCCCTGGGCAACCGTGTTTGGTTTGATGAAGATGGCGATGGCGTGCAAGATGCTGGCGAACCCGACATCGAAAATGTTGAAGTAGCCCTCTTCTTGTCGGATGGTACAACACCAGCCGTTGATGTTGCTGGCACTGCTGTCGCTAATGTAACAACTGATGTAAACGGCTACTATAACTTTGGCAATCTGCCTCCAGGCGACTACGTCGTCGAAATCACGACCGCCAACTGGAATGCAGGCAACGTATTTGGCACAGGCGGCACCTATGAAGGTGCGGTTGGAAGCCCCGGCGTTGGCGCAGATGATCAAGACAACACCGACGACAATGGCAATAATAATGGAACGGCCGCAATTGGCACCGGTGTGCAAAGCAGTGTCATTAACCTTGCTTCTCAAGCCGAACCAACATCGGAAGACGCCCAAGAAACCACCGCCGACCACAACAGCGATCTCACCATCGACTTTGGTTTCTATCAACCCGTTTCCCTCGGCAATCGCGTTTGGTTTGATGAAAATGGGGATGGTGTTCAAGATGCTGGCGAACCCGACATTGAAAACGTCGAAATGGCCCTTTTCTTGGCTGATGGCACAACCCCAGCCGTTGACATCGATGGCAATGCGATAGCCAATGTAACAACTGATGCAACCGGCCACTACAACTTTGGCAATCTGCCTCCCGGTGGTTACGTAGTCGAAATGATTGCGGCCAACTGGAATGCTAACAACGTATTTGGCACTAACGGCACCTACGAAGGTGCTGTTGGTAGCCCCGGCGTTGGCGCAGATGATCAAGACAACACAGATGATAATGGTGACAATGACGGAACGGCCGCTTCCACCGGCGTTCAAAGTAGTGTCATTACCCTCACCAGCAACAATGAACCAACATCCGAAGATGCTCAAGAAACGGTCGCCAATAACAACAGCGATCTCACCATTGACTTTGGTGTTTACCAACCAGTGTCCCTCGGTAACCGCGTTTGGTTCGATATCGATGCTGACGGCGTGCAAGATGCTGGCGAAATTGGCATTCCTGGTGTTGAGGTTGCCCTCTTCTTAGCTGATGGCACAACCCCAGCCCGCGACGTCGATAATGCCCTTCTCGGCTTACGCACAACGGACGCTTCCGGCTATTACAACTTTGGCAACTTGCCACCAGGCAATTATGTTGTCGAAATTGTGGCCAATAATTGGACCGGGGCCAATGTCTTTGGCCCAACAGGTGCTTACGCCAATGCCTTGGGCAGCCCCGGCGTTGGTGCGGATAATCAGACCAACACCGATGATAACGGGAACAATGATGGAACGGCCGCTTCTGCCGGTGTGCAAAGTACAGTTATTACGCTCATCAGCAATGACGAACCCACCGCTGAAGATGTCCAAGAAACAGTCGCCGATAACAACAGTGACTTAACCATTGACTTCGGCTTCTACCTGCCCGTCTCCCTCGGCAACCGTGTCTGGCTCGATACCAATGCCGACGGCGTTCAAGACGCTGGCGAAAATGGTATCCAAAATGTTGAAGTTGCCCTCTTCTTGGCCGATGGCACCACGCCAGCAACCGATATGAACGGCACAACCGTGGCAAATATCTTTACGGATGCCTCCGGTCATTACAACTTCAACAATCTACCTCCAGGAAACTATGTTGTAGAAGTTGTTTCCACAAACTGGAATGCGGGCAACGTGTTTGGCACAGGTGGTACCTATGAAAATGCTTTAGGTAGCCCCGGTGCTGGTGCCGATGACCAGGACAACACAGACGACAATGGTGATAATGACGGAACGGCCGCTTCTGCCGGTGTGCAAAGCAGCGTAATTGCCTTACGCAGTGCCCAAGAACCAGTCGACGAAGATGTGCAAGAGACCGTTTCCAATAACAACAGCGATCTCACCATCGACTTTGGTTTCTACCAATTGGCCTCCATTGGCGACTACGTCTGGCTCGATGCCAACCAAGACGGTCTCCAGGATAGTGACGAATTTGGTATCCCCAATGTCACCGTAACCCTCTATGACACCAGCAATGTGATTATCAGCACAACGACGACGAATGCCTATGGTTTTTACAGCTTCATTGAGTTGACACCAGATGATTATTACATCGTGGTGACGTTACCGGCTGGTTACACCACAACCCCGCAAGATGCCAATCTAAATGTGGATGATACGGTGGATAGTGATATTGATGGGACTGGCAGAACGGCGAACACGACCCTGGATTCCAACGAAGACGATCCCACCTGGGATGCCGGTCTCTACATTAACCCCGCCAGCATTGGCGACTTCGTTTGGCTGGACGCCAACCAAGACGGCATTCAAGATGGCGGTGAACTAGGCATCGGCGGTGTGACGGTTGATCTGTATGACAGTAACGACAACCTCATCGACACCACCACCACCCTGGGTGATGGCAGCTATGGCTTCACCAACCTGCCGCCCAACGATTACTACATCATCGTGACGCCGCCCATTGGCTACAGCATCAGCCCGCAAGACCAAACCGGCGACACGGCCGATTCCGACATTGACGGCACCGGCCAAACCACCACAACCACGCTGACCTCTGGTGAAGACGATCCCACCTGGGACGCGGGCCTCTACATCTTGCCCGCCAGCCTGGGCGATCTCGTCTGGCTGGATGCCAACCAGGACGGCCTGCAGGACGCCGGTGAGTACGGCGTGCCTGGCGTCACGGTCAACCTGTACGACAGCGGCAACACCTTCATCGCCACCACCACCACCGATGCCTACGGTAATTACAGCTTCACCAACCTGGCCCCGGCCGACTACCACATCGAAGTGGTGCCGCCTATCGGTTACACCATCACCAGCCAGGACCAGGGCGGCGACGACGCGCTGGACAGCGACATCAACGCCGGCACCGGCCTCAGCATCAACACCAATCTGACCTCTGGCGAAGATGATCCCACCTGGGACGCCGGTCTCTACATTGACCCGGCCAGCATTGGTGACTACGTCTGGCTGGATGCCAATCAAGACGGCATTCAGGCTGGCGACGAGTACGGTATTAGCGGCGTCACGGTAGGGCTGTACGACGACAACAATAACCTGATCGAGACCACGACCACCGACGACCATGGCGGCTACGGCTTCACCAATCTACCGCCCGGCGATTACTACGTTGTGGTGACGCCACCCGCTGGCTACACCATCGTGCCTCAAGACCGGGGCACAGACGATACGGCCGATTCCGACATCAACGGCAGCGGCCAAACCACCACCACCACGCTTGATCCAGGCGAGAACGACCCCACCTGGGACGGTGGCCTCTACGCCAACCCAGCCAGCCTGGGCGATCTGGTCTGGCTAGATGCCAACCAGGATGGCATTCAGGACAGTGATGAGTACGGCGTTCCCGGCGTCACCGTGAACCTGTACAACAGCGTCGGTACCTTCATCGGCACGACCACCACCGCCTTTGATGGCAGCTATGGCTTCAGTAACCTGCCCCCCGGCGACTACCACGTCGAGATGGTGCCGCCTGCCGGTTACACCATCACCCTGCAAGATCAGGGCGGTGATGATACGGCCGATTCCGACATCGCTCCCGGCACAGGCCAAACCATCGTCACCACGCTGGTTTCTGGCGAAAACGATCCTACCTGGGACGGGGGCCTCTACATCATCCCGGCCAGTCTGGGTGACTTTGTCTGGCTAGATGCCAACCAGGATGGCCTGCAGGACAGCAATGAGTTCGGCGTGCCCAACGTCACCGTCAACCTGTACGACGCCAGCGACAACTTGCTGGACACCACCACAACCGACGCTTACGGTCAGTATGGCTTTAGCAATCTGCCGCCTGCTGACTACTATGTAGAGGTGGTTCCGCCTGTTGGCTACACCATCACGGGGCAAGACCTGGGTGCCGACGATGCGCTAGACAGCGATATCAATGCTACTACCGGCCAAACCATCATCACCACGCTGACTTCAGGCGAAAATGACCCCACCTGGGACGGCGGCCTGTACACCCAGCCCGCCAGCCTAGGCGACTACGTTTGGCTGGATGCTAACCTCAACGGCACGCAGGACTTCAACGAAGACGGCGTCATCGCCGTAACGGTGAGCCTGTATGACGGCAGCGGTAACCTGCTGGACAGCACCTCTACCAATGCCAGCGGCGGCTACAGCTTCACCAATCTGCCGCCCGGCGATTACTACGTTGAGGTGGCGCTGCCCAACGGCTACGCCTTCACCACGCAAGATTTGAGCGGCGACGATGCTACCGATTCTGATGTGGCCACCACCACTGGGCAAACCATCGTCACCACGCTGGTGGCGGGCGAAAATGACCCCACCTGGGATGCGGGTTTGCTTCCGGCTATTGCCAGCCTGGGCGACTACGTCTGGGAGGATTTGAACAGTGACGGCATTCAGGATGTCGGTGAACCGGGTGTGCCGAATGTGGAAGTACACTTGTACGACATCAGCAATACCCAAATTATGACCACGACAACGGATATCAACGGTCTCTACCAATTCAACGACCTCGCCCCCGGCACCTACCATGTTGAGTTTGTCCTGCCCGGCGGCTATGACTTCACCTTGCAAGACCAGGGAGCAAACGATGCCGCTGACTCCGACGCCGACACCACCACTGGACTGACCATCTCCACCAACTTAACCCCTGGTGAAAATGACGTGAGCTGGGATGCCGGGCTGGTGCAGCCGCTCAATCCGGCGCTGGCCGCTTTGGGCAACTACGTTTGGGAAGATTTGGACAGCGACGGCCTGCAAGACCCTGGCGAGCCGGGCGTGGAAAACGTCACCGTGAACCTGTACGACAGCGGCAATGTGCTAACCGACACGATGACCACCGATGCCAATGGTCTTTACCAGTTCATTGACCTGACGCCAGGTGATTATCACGTTGAGTTCATCCTCCCCGCAGGCTACGATTTTACCCAGCAAGACCAGGGTGCTGACGACGCCATCGACTCCGATGCCGACACCACTACCGGGCTAACCATCCCGACAAATCTGGTAGCCGGTGAAAACGACACCACCTGGGACGCCGGTCTGGTGCAGCCGCTCAACCCGGCGCTGGCGGCCATTGGCAACTACGTTTGGCTGGATGCAAATGAAGACGGTTTGCAGGACATTGGCGAACCGGGTGTGGAAAACGTCACTGTGAACCTGTACGATAGTAACAATGTGCTGACAGACACCACCACGACGGACGCCAACGGCCTTTACCAGTTTGTTGACCTGACGCCGGGCGACTACTATGTGGAATTTGTACCGCCGACGGGCTACGTGCTGACCGAGCAAGACATGGGTGGTGATGATGCCCTGGATTCGGACGCGGATGCGAACATCTTCAGCGCCACGTTTGGCCAGACTATCGTCACCAATCTGGTGGCGGGTGAAAACGACCCCACCTGGGACGCCGGGCTGTACTTGCCCAGCGCACCCTCCACCGCCAGCCTGGGCGACTTCGTCTGGCTGGATGCCGATGTGGATGGCATTCAGGACGCTGGCGAACTAGGCGTAGAAAACGTAATGGTCAATCTGTACACGGGCACAGGCGTGCTGGTAGACACCACCACCACTGATGCCACCGGCTTCTACGAATTCACCAATCTACTGCCGAATGATTACTACGTGGAGTTTGTGCCGCCGACGGGGTATGCGCTGACGTTTGACAACAGCGGCGTGACTGACCTGGATGATTCGGACGCGGACCCGGTGACCGGACAAACGGCCGTTACCACTCTAACTGCTGGTGAAAACGACCCAACTTGGGATGCCGGTCTGTACCAAACCGTCCGCCTGGGCAACCGTGTCTGGTTTGACATCGATAATGATGGTGTTCTGGACTTTGGTGAGCAGCCTGTGCCCAATGTGCTGATGGAACTGCTCGATGCCGTGGGCAATCCGGTTATTGCTCCGGTGACGGGTCTACCCATCACCACCACCACTGATGGCACGGGGCGCTACGTCTTCGACAGCATCCCACCTGGCACTTACATCGTGCGGGTAGCTGAGGAAAACTTTGATGAGTGGACTGATCCGCTGTACGGTTTTGTCAGCAGCCGTAACAACGTTTCGCCAGACCCGGCGGCCGATCCTGATGTGAACGACAGTGATGTGGATGATAACGGCCGTAACAACCCAGACCCAGCCAACGGCGGCATTGTGAGCTACCCGGTCACCGTGACCGTAGGCAACGAACCGACCAACGAAGGCACAGACGAAGACGGCAGCTACGCCAACGCGGACAGCAACCTCACTGTGGACTTCGGTTTCTTTGAACTGCTGACGCTGGGCAACTACATCTGGCTGGACAACAACGAAAACAGCATCATCGATTCTGGTGAGCCGGGCGTAGGTGGTGTAATTCTCTACCTGCTCGATGGCAACGGCGATCTGGTGTTGCATCCAGTGACCAACCAGCCGATCAGCACCACAACCAACGGCAATGGCTTTTACCGGTTCACCAACCTGTACCCTGGTGAATACCGGGTGTTTGTAGGCGAAGAAAACTTCCAGGCCGGTGGCGCGCTGGAAGGATACTGGAGCAGCCCCGGTGCCGTTGACCCAGATGACAATTCCGATGTGGACGACAACGGTCTGGACGAGGTGGAACCGTGGCTCACGGGCATCGTTAGCGACCCGGTCAGCCTGAATTATGATATGGAGCCGGACAACAACGACGACACTGATGATAATGACAACACTAACCTGACCGTCGATATGGGTTTTGTGGCTACGCCAACGGCCGTAACCCTCACATCGTTCACCGCCAGCAGCATTGGCAACCAGCAGGTGCGCATTAACTGGACCACGGAATCGGAGGTAGATAACTTTGGCTTCCGCCTCTACCGTAGCAGCAGCAACAGCTTTGCCGGGGCGACGCAGATTCATGAAGAGCCAACGGCCGTTTCTGGCGGTACGGGTCCCGGTGCCAGCTACAGCTACACCGACACGGTTCCGGCGGATGGTATGTACTACTACTGGTTAGAAGATGTAGAAACTGGTGGCGCAACAGCGGTTCACGGTCCGATCACCGTCAACGTGACGCCATTTATCAACCTGTACCTGCCGTTGGTCATCGGTGGTAATTAAAAATGTATCGCGTAGGGGCGACCCGCCGGGTCGTCCCTACCAAATGGCGATTATGAAATACGGCCGTTTTTTTCTAATCCTTCTTGTGCTTTTCCCCCTGATTTGGGGCGGCAAACCAATCTTCTCAGCTGAACCAGCCGCCAGCCTGGAGCCGGAAATTAGCCTGCTGCCTGATGGGTTGCAGGTAGTGTGGCCCGCCCCAGAATTGGCGGAAACGGTGGGGGAAGATGGCCGTATCACCCTTTCCCTCCCTAGCTTCGACAACAATCTCACTGCTTCACTGCTGCTGGCGTTGCCGCCGGATGGGGAGCCGACGCTGGTTTTTGAGGAAAATGGGGTGGGGGAACGGCCGTTTCCCACCAATCAACTGACAAACATACTGGAAACCGGCCCCGTCCTCAGCCTGAGCGAAGCGGGCGTGCTGCGCGGTGTGCGCCTGGCCCGGCTCACTTTCCAACCGGTGCAGCTTGTGGACGGCCAACTGCGCCTCACGCAGTCGATCTCCGCAACAATTCAGTTTAACAGCTCATCCAATCCATCCAATGTGGCGCGTCCTGCTGCTGCACCCGATTTGCTGCAGACGGCCGTTGCTGCTCAAGTCATTAATCCCACGCAGATAACCATTAGCCCCACAGCCAGCCAGGCCGCCAAACCAGTGGCTGCCGATCCCATTGTTTTTATCGAAGTAGGCGAGCCGGGGATTACGGCCGTTACCTACAGCGATCTTCAGGCCGCAGGTTTCCCCGTGGGCAGCATCAACCCCGCCAACTTGCAGCTTTGGGTCGACGGCCAGACGCGCCCTTTGGAGTGGTTTGGCGACGGCGACGACCAATTTGAAGCAGGCGAATCGTTTCGTTTTTATGCTGCGCCCTGGTTTAGCCGCTGGCAGCGCAACGATGTGTACACGCTCACCGCAGGCAGCAGCCTCGGCAGCCGTATGAGCAGCCAAGCCGCCGCACCCAGCGGACTGAGCAGCGGCTCGCTCTGGCTAACGGCCGTTGCCGAGCAAAACAATCTCTACACACCCGACTGCCTCTGTGGCCAACTGCCTGCTGGGCGCGACGGCGACCGCTGGGTGTGGCAAGATTTGCGCCAGCCGGGACGGCCGTCGGGCAGCTACGCCATCGATTTACCTTATGTCAATACAAGCCAAAACGGCCAGCTCACCCTGTGGACCATTGGTTTTACCGGGCTAGACGTAGCCCCGGACCACCATTTGAGCCTCAATTTCAATGGCAGCGGGGTGGGCAATATAAGTTGGGATGGCAAAACGGCCGTGACCCACACCCTCACCTTGCCTGCCAGCAGCTTGCAAACCAGCAGCACCCTCAATTTAACCATTCCTGCCGTTTCGGGTGTCTCGATTGATGGCCTGTGGCTGGATGCTTTTGCCGTGCGCTACCGTTACAACGGCAGCACTGTCGCCGCTGCCGAGCAGCTTTTTGTGGACGGGGTCGCAGCGCGTCGCGCCTACACCGTTGCCTTGGGCAGCAGCGCCGGGCTGCGCCTGTACGATGTCACTAATCCTGCTGCACCTGCCCGTTTAAGCAGCACGAGCTTACAAAATGGGCAGGTCACATGGGGCGATCCGGATGCTAACGGGCACAGTTATCTCATCACCAACAACGGCAGTTTGCACACGCCTACGGCCGTTCGCCTGCCCCACGCACTCCCCGCTGCCAGCGCTGACATGATCATCATTAGCCACGCCAATTTTATTCCAGCCTTAACGCCCCTGGTGAGCCTGCGGCAAAGTCAGGGGTTGTCGGTGCAGGTGGTGGCTGTGCAGGCGGTGTATGATGGTTTTGGGGACGGCCGTTCCACCCCCGAAGCCATCCGCAGCTACCTGAGCCAGCTTTACCACACTGGCAATCCTGCGCCCACTTACGTTCTGTTGGTTGGTGATGGCACCAGCGATCCCAAACGATACCGGTCTGACTCGCAAACCACCTGGCTGCCGCCCTACCTGGCCAACGCCGATCCCTGGGTGGGCGAGGTCGCCGCCGACAACCGCTTTGTCACCGTCGATGGCGACGATTTGCTGCCAGACATGCTCATTGGCCGCCTGCCGGTGAATAGTTTGGCCCAGGCGCAAACCGTGGTGACCAAGATTGTAGAATATGAAACAAAGCCATTTTTGGGGGATTGGAACGGCCGTATCACCTTTGTCTCTGACGATGCGGACGCCGCCGGAAACTTTGCCGCCCACGCGGCCAGCCTCCAGCAAACCTATGTGGACGATCCGTGGCAGGCCACCAGCCTGAATTATTCGGCCCAGCTTGGCGAAGCGGCGATGCAGGCCCAGGTGCAGCAAAGCTGGCAAAATGGCCAGGGATTGCTCATTTACACCGGACATTCCTCCATTCATCAATGGGGTGCGGAACGCTTTTTCCACCTGGACGATGTGGCCACTCTGAGCAACGGGGCACGGCTGCCTGTCGTTTTGGAGATGACTTGCTTCACCGGCTCCTTTGCCCAGCCGTTTTGGGATACGTTGGACGAAGCCCTGCTGCGTCATGCCAGTGGTGGGGCCGTGGCCGTGTGGGGTGCTACCGGGCTGGGCGTGGGCACAGGCCACGATGCGCTGGCTGGCGGCTTTTTGCAGGCGTTGATTGTGGATGGCGAGGTGGCGTTAGGAACGGCCGTCCTCTCCGGCAAGATCGATCTGTTTACCAACAAACCCGCTAACCTGGATTTGCTGGATACCTTCACCCTCTTCGGCGATCCCGCCACCCAGTACAACACCGACTTCTGGGCGGGCATCCCCGTCTACCTCCCCCTTATCTCCCGTTGATTTTTTAGGTACCAAAACCTGACAGGTTTACAAAACCAGCACGAATTCAAGCTTATTCCGTATTGCAAAGAACCATTTTGACTAGATTCTGCTGTAAACCTGTCAGGTTTGTTCCTCCAAATTTCGAATAGTTGCTTCGATTCGCCTATAATTGCGGGATGTCCACTAAACGCCCCACATCGCCGTCCGGCCGCTGGCGCAAAACCTTTGTGCAGCGTCGGGTAAGCGCCAATGTTGATTATTTACGGCCGCACCGTCTGAACTGGGCGGCCATTGTCAGACCCCTCGACGAAAGTCTGGCCCATCAAGCAGAAGATTTAGCGCCCCAAACCGTGCGCAGCCTGCGCTATTTTTGGCTTGATGGCCTGTTTGCCGCCATCAGCGAAAACTTTTACCTGGGCTTTATGACCTTGTTTGCCCTGGCGTATGGGGCAACCAATGGCCAGGTCGGCACGATGACGGCCGTTGCCAATCTTCTGGGTGCCCTGGCCTTGTTCCCCGGTGCCAGACTTGTCGAGCGTGCTGGCCAGCGCAAATCTGTGGTGGTTTGGAGCGGTGGTGGGGTAGCCCGCATAGTGCTGCTGCTGCTGGCGATGGTTCCTTTTGTCATCATTCAGCCTTCCTTGGCCATTACCACCATCATCATTTTGAATGGCCTGCGTGCTTTTATGGGCAATTTGGCCAACCCTGGCTGGACCTCCCTGGTGGCTGATCTGGTGCCCAATGTGATGCGGGGCCGCTATTTTGGCAGTCGTAATATGGCAATGGGCGTTGCCGCTTTGCTGGTAGCACCGCTGGCAGGTCGCATCATCAGTCTGGGCAATGGTTGGGCTGATCAAGCCCACTTGGGTTACCAGCTGGTTTTCTTTCTGGCCTTTTTGTTTGGCATGATCAGCACCTTCAGCTTTCGGCGCATTGAGGAGCCAGTCGCCAGTGAGGCGCAGCAAACGGCGTATCATCGGGGGGATTTGCGCCGCGCGATTAGCCAAACGCCAGGATATGTGGGACTGGTGGTGAGCGCTTTTGTCTGGAATATGTCTCTGCAAGTGGCAGCGCCATTTTTCAATGTTTATTTAGTGAATACCTTTCAATCTACAGCTACCACGATTGGGCTGCTGGCCAGTGTGAGCAGCCTGACGGCACTGGTGGGGCAGCGCGTGTTTGGCCGTCTGCTGGATGTGCGTGGGGCGTTTTGGGTGCAGCTGGCCACCGGGTTTCTGATTCCGGGTTTGCCGCTGGCCTGGGTGTTTATTACGGCCGATTGGCAGGTAGGGATTATCAACACATTTGGGGGCTTTTTGTGGGCGGGCTACAATTTAGCTAACTTTAACCTGCTGCTGACGCTCACGCCAGATGAGCAGCGTCCTCGTGCGGTGGCTTTGTACCAAACGGCCGTCTTTTCCAGCGCTGTCATCGGGCCAATGTTGGGTGGTTATCTGGCCGACAGCGTGAGCTACCAGCTTGTTTTTGGTCTCAGCTCGGCAGGGCGGCTGTTGGGGATGATCCTGTTTACGTTGTTTACTGTGCGGTTAATGAAAACAAGCAAGCGCTAAATCTTGTTTCAGGCGTCGCATACAAAGGTAGGGAAAAAGATGAAAAGTCAATTGAAATGGTGGCAAATCTTATTTGCATTGGCTGGTGTAGGCGGTGGGTTGGCTTTTCTTAAGCGCCGCCAGCTCATTGCCCGGCTGCTCAAGCTGCCGCCACCGCAGTACCAGGTCGAAAAACAGCCTGGCATTCGCATTACCTTGCCTGATGGCGTGAAGTTAGCGGCCGATTTGTACCGGCCCGTTGGCCTAGACAGTGCGCCCACCATACTTACCCGTACGCCGTACGGCCGTCAAAGCATCAATCAACTTTTTGCCACCCTTTTTGCCGAACGAGGCTTTAACGTGGTGGCTCAAGATACCCGCGGCCGTTTTGATTCCGAAGGCGAATTTGAACCCTATGTCAATGAAGCCAGTGATGGGGAAGCGACGCTGGCCTGGATTGCCGAACAGCCTTGGAGCAACGGCCGTATGGGCATGTGGGGTCAGAGTTACGTAGGCTACGTGCAGTGGGCCGCTGCCTCGACCGGAACACCGCACCTGCACGCCTTGCTGCCTGCCGTTACCCAAGCAAATCTGGGTGGACCAAATGATCAGGGATTTATGTGGCTGGACCGCACCTTGCGTTGGCTGTTGCTCCTGGATGCCATGACAGATTCGTCGTTATCTGCCTGGGAGAGGATGGCGCTTTCCTTCTACGCGCCAGAGCAAAACAAGCGGTTGGAACCCGGTTGGAACCACCTGCCGTTGGCTACGGCTGATGAAGCCGTCCTGGGCCATCCCCAATCCTTTTACCAGACTTGGGCCGCTCAAGATGGCCCCGATTCGCCTTATTGGCAAGCGGTTGATGTGCGTCCCAAAGTGCCCGAAATTTCGATCCCCATTCATTTAGTGGCGGGCTGGTACGATATTTTCTTACAGGGCCAGCTAGCCGATTATGCGGCACTGTACGAAGCGGGTCGCAATCCGTATCTCACCATCGGGCCGTGGACGCACATGTCGCAGCAAGGCATGCTTGCCGCTGTGCGAGAGGGGTTGGATTGGTTCAATGCCAAGCTAAAAGGGGAGGGTGAAGCGATACGGCCGTATCCCGTTCACATTTACCTGCAAGGTGCAGACAAATGGTTAGGCTATGAAAGCTGGCCACCCGCTACCGAGCAAACCCCGTTTTACTTGCAAACGATGGGGCAGCTGGCCTCCAGTCAGCCCACAGCTGGCTCGCCGCCCGATCATTACGTCTACGATCCGGCCGATCCTACGCCCAATTTGGGTGGGGCATTGCTCTCCATCGAAGCAGGCCCGGTCGATAACCGTCCGCTGGAAGCCCGCCCCGATGTGCTAACCTATACGACGGACCCGCTCACTGCACCACTCACCATCATCGGCCATATTCGGCTGCAATTGTACGTCCGCTCCAGCCTGGAATTTACGGATTTTTACGGCCGTTTATGCGATGTGCAGCCAGACGGCCGTTCCCTCAATGTGTGTGATGGCCTGTTCCGCGTGCAGCCGGGGCGGGGCGAGCCTCAGCCAGACGGCAGCTTGCTGGTCGAGGTAGATATGACTGCCACGGCCTACCAGTTCCAACCAGGCCACCGGCTGCGTTTGCAAGTCTCCAGCGGCGCACATCCCCGCATCAGCCGCAACCTGGGCACGGGCGAATTGCTCATGCACGGCACCACCATGCAAGCCGCCGAGCAAACCATCTACCATGATCCAGAGCATCCATCTGCTTTGTTGCTGCCATTGACTTAAAGAAAAGCTTTGGAACGCAGAGTTGCACAGAGGTAAACGGAGATACACAGAGATTTGAGAGAATACTTCTCCTTCTCTGTGTATTTCTGCGGCTTCTCTGCGCAACTCTGCGTTCCGCTTAGGATGTAGGGACGGCCTTAAGAAATCCCGGTATAATCCTCAACCATGCACGTGGAGCGAATTTGTGTTGTTGGTTTGGGGTTGATGGGTGGTTCGCTGGCGCTGGCTTTACGCCTGGCGCGGCGGATGGCCATTCCGCAACGGCCGTTTCACCTCACCATCGTCGATACCAATCCTAAAACCCGCGCCGCCGCCGGGCGCATTGTTGATTTTGTCAGCGATGATCTGGCGTTGGGTGTGGAAAAGGCGGATTTGGTGGTGCTGGCCACGCCTGTCCGTACCATCGTCAATGTGCTGAACCAACTGCCGCAGCTGCGCCCCGATGGCTGCATGGTGCTGGACCTGGGCAGCAGCAAGACCGATATTTGCCAGGCAATGGACAATTTACCAGACACTTTCCAAGCCATTGGCGGTCATCCGATGTGCGGCAAGGAAGTGGCTGGTTTTGGTGGGGCCACGCCTGACCTCTTCCGCCAGCAAACCTTTATTTTATGCCCCACGCAGCGCACCACGCCTGCTTTGGAAGCCGTTGCCCAGCAAATTGTGATGGATGTGGGGGCTAATCCGCTTGTTTTACCGCCCGCTTTGCACGACAATATGGTGGCAGTGGTGAGCCATTTACCTTATATGGTGGCGGCGGCGCTTATGCGTAATGCGGCGCAGCTGGGGGATGAGCGGCTTTGGCCTGTCAGTTCATCTGGCTTTCGCGATACGTCCCGCGTTTCCGGCACTGATCCTCAAATGATGCTGGACATTTTGCTGACAAACAAAACGGCCGTTCTCCAGCAAATTGCCCAATACCAAACTCAGTTGGCCGACGTGGCCGCTCTTATCGCAGCCCACGACGAAGAGAAGCTAATGCAATGGCTCATTGAAACCCAACAGGCGTATTGGGCGTATCGGCAGGCAAAGAAGGATAGTTAACGGAAAAAGACCTGACAGGTTTACAAAGCTACTTGGCTGGAAAGGAACAATGTTGTGCAAAGTAGCTTGGTTGAAAAGGTATTTTGAAAACCTGTCAGGTCTAAAACCAGGAGATAGCTTATGTATATGCTCATTATGGTTTTAGACGACACAGCGCATTTGAACGACGTGCTCACTGCCTGGGACAAGGCGGGTGTGGGCGGCGTAACCATTATCGAAAGTACCGGGATAAACCGCCTTTTGCGGCGGCACAGTGCCGATATGGCCTTTGCTGGCTTCAGCCAGATTTTTGGCAGCGGTCGCGTGGGACACAATACATTGTTTACTGTGATTAATAGTCTGGAACTGGCAGAAGCGGCCGTTGCCGCCACAGAAGCCGTCTTGGGGGATTTAATGGAGCCGGACAAAGGCATCATTTTTGCGTTGCCCGTGGCTAAAACTTGGGGAGTAACTTTGCAGCGATGACAGAGTGAAAATGCTTACTTGTCATTTGCAACCTGCATACATGCACACTTAAACTTATGGTCTGGTTACAATTTTTGTTCAGTTCGGCCGTTGTGGTTTACGCGGCCATTAAATTAGCCGAATATGGCGACATCATTGCCGTGCGCACCAAGCTTGGCGGGTTGTTTGTTGGCACCATTTTTCTCGCTGGTGCCACCTCCTTGCCAGAGCTAATTGCTTCTGTGAGCGCCTTTCAGGCGGGTTATCCTAACCTGGCAGCCGGTAACTTTTTTGGCAGCAACATGGTGAACATGATGCTGCTGGCCCTGGTTGATCTCATTAACTATCAGGTGCCGCTGCTGCGCCGCATTGCTGTGAACCACGCGCTCACGGCTGCTCTAACCACAATTTTAATGTTGATAGCCATCATCTCCATTTTGGATGAAGTAGATATAAAAATTGGCTGGGTGGGGCTGGATAGCTTGATCATTATCATGCTTTATTTTGGCGGAATTTGGCTGATTCAGCGAGAAAATAAAGGGCCGGGTGCAGATTCACTCGCACCGGAACCTGCTTCCGATTTCCCTTCGCTGCGGGCTGGGGTGATTGGTTTTGTAGTTACGGCCGTTATCCTCATGCTCGTTGTGCCCATTTTGGTAAATGCCAGCACCGAAATTGCCGTTATTACTGGCCTGGGCACCGGGTTTGTGGGCACGGCGCTGCTCAGTCTCGTCACCTCCCTCCCAGAACTGCTGGCGGCGCTGGCTGCTATGCGTATGAACGCCTACGATATGGCTGTGGGTAATCTGTTTGGCTCCAGCGTCTTTAACATGCTGGCACTGGGCATTGCTGATTTCTTTTATGTGGACGGCCGTTTCCTGGGAGCCATCGACGACAATTTTGTGTTGGTGGGGTTGCTGGGGCTGCTGCTAACCAATATGGCGCTGGTGGGCAACCTGGCCCGCGTCGAGCGCAAATTCCTCTTCATTGAAGTAGATACCATCGCCACGATTATAGTTTACCTGCTGGGCTTATACTTGCTCTATATTCGTGGCATTGGTGCCTGAGATGTGACTATTCGCGAGAAAGTGATTTGAAGTTCAGATACGGCCGTTTCGCTATGTCCGTGCAAAAAGCCCTGACATCAATATTGTCAGGGCTTTAAATTTACGTCATGTTGTCGCCGTGCTTTCTAAGTGAGCGGCCAACTATAACTGTAAGGCCGCTTACTCCAAGCCGTCCGCACAATTCCAATAACTTATTTGCGGACGGCCACTAAGCACGTTTTGTTGCGCGAAAATCCACTTATTCTGCTGGTCCACAGTAGCCATAGAAATAATCCCAGGCGTTGCACATATCCTCCTCGGAGAAAACACAGGCACCACATTGTTTACCATCTTCCCGCGTGCGAATTTCAAACGAATAACCCTGATCTTCGCAATACAGCGCCGACGGATTTGCCAGCCCTGGCTCTACCAAATCATACCCGGATGATTGAATCTCGCCTTTGGCATCAATAAACGCCTGCCAGCAAAAATCCAGTGATGCATTGCGCAATGCCACATAAAATAATGTCTCATCAGTGGCTGGAGAAGGATAAGAAACGCTTAGCTTATCATCTTCAGCAGAAAACAGGTAAACGCTGGTGCCTGTTTCCGCAAAATCATCGTTGGTGGTACTTTGCCATGGGGTGCTTTCTGGTGGAACCATTATTTGAGCGATGGTACGCAGATGTTCTAGCGCCGCTTTTTGCACCACGATCACTTCTTCCGGCACATCGGCTACGGCTACGTCATCTGTGGCCTCGTTAACCGACTCTTCGACAGTGGCACAGCTAACGGCCGTTCCTAGCAGCAAAAAAATTAAGCCAAAAAGCAGGAACCGGGCAGAATTTAAATGTTTCATTTCACACTTCCTTTGTGCACACTTACATGTGCACTAATCAGTTGGGGCAGTATGAGAAACAAGCGTATCACTAAACAGCGGTAAATATCTTGCCCCTAATGTAAACGCTAGCAACGCATATCCCAATACCCCAACAGAAACTGCAATCTCCACCCACGATGGCGTGTATGCCACGGCAATGGTGTGGCCCAAGACGCCCGGCGACCATTGTGGCGGCACGACCAATCCAGACAATGTTACATTCCACCGATTAATGATTACACCAAAAACCACCAGGAATAGCGCACCCATCAGCGGCCACTCCTGCCGCCGCATCTGCCGGTTTAACAAAATTATAGCTGGCACGAGGCCACAAAGAAAAACTTCAATCCACCAGAAAGATTGCGTGTATGGTGTGGTTGCCTGCAAGCGAGTCAATGCATCGACCGTACCTGGGGCCTGGCTATAATAAGATGTTGCCAGCCAGTCCCACAGCTTCAAATACATGTATGCCAGCAGGGTAAACGCCGCCAGTCGGGCAATATCCCGTCGCAAATATTTGTCGATCAGTTCCCGGTGGGTGAGCTTGCTTGTAATCATTGTAACTAGCAGTGTAGCCGAAATGCCACCCGCCACGGCCGATAAAATGAACATCACCGGCATGGACGGCTTAAACCAGATGGCCCGCCCAGAAAGAACGCCATATGTCGCGCCCAAAGAAGACTGGTGCAGCATCGATAATGCCAGGCCCAGTACCGCCATGACGGGCGTCAGCTTATGCAGCTTGTGGCCAAAAGCGCGCCATTTGGGCCGATTGTCAAACAGGCGGCTGTCAAACAAAATGGGCAGCAGTTCAATCACCAGCACGGTGGAATACAAAATGACGCACAGCGTAATTTCCCACAGCACCGAATGCACATTCCAATACACCAGTGGATGCCAAAAGCGGTCTGGGCGACCAATATCCATTGCTAAGGCGAGCATGGCGGAAGTGTAGCCTAAAAAGCCGACAAACACCGCCATTCGGGCCACCGGCTCAAACCGTTTAATGCGAAAAAGATACACCACGGCCGAAAACGTAAACGCTCCCGCCCCCAAGGCAATTGCTGATAAATCATGGGTAATCCACAGGCCCCACGGTACCTGGTCGGTTAGGTTTGTGACTTGCAAACCATTCCACAGCGTCTGGTAAATGCCCCAGCCGCCAATCATCAGCATGATTGCCAATGATGCTACCCAGACGTGAAACGGCCGTATCCCACGCTTCTTCTCTGGCACGTTGCTCACAGCCATCTCACACCTCCTCCCGTTCTGGCCGCACGTAATGCACCTTTGGCTCAGTGCCAAAATCTTCCCGCAGCCGGAACGTTTCATGTTCATCCAAATATTTGGAAACCGGACTTTCTGGGTCTTTGATGTCGCCAAAAATCCGCGCGTTTACTGGGCAGATGTTTACGCAAGCCGGCGTTGCCTGCGGGTCTACCCCCGGTGTAAGTCCTTCCGCCATGCCTCTGTCAATACGATGGACGCAGAACGTGCATTTTTCTGCCACGCCCCGCTCCCGTCGCTCAACCTCAGCGACGCCCCAGGTAGGCTCGTATGGATTTTCTGTTTCCATCGACCCCCAATTAAAGCGGCGTACATCATATGGGCAAGCCACCTCGCAGTAGCGACAGCCGATGCAGCGATCATAATCCATCGCCACAATGCCATCTTCTCGTACCCAGGTTGCACCGACCGGGCACACCTTGGTGCAGGGTGCTTCCTGGCAGTGCAGGCAGGGCCGCGTCATGAAGAAGTCGGTACCGCCTTCTGTCCGTTCTGGGAAGCCAACGTTCCAACGCATGTTATCTTCAGGCACATCGTTTGTGGCCTGGCAAGCCCAGATGCAGTAGTGGCAGCCAATACACTGTTCCAGATCGATCACCATGTGCCACTCATGATCAGAGCTGGCATGGTGCGTTTCCCGCTGTAAACCTTCAATGGCCCCAGAGGAAAGTGGACCCGCCGTAACTGCCTGGGCGACAACGGCCGTTGCTCCCGTCGCCCCAATAATTTTCAATGCATCCCGCCGACTTAGCAACGGCGGTTTTTTATTATCCCGCTTGCTCATCATCTTCCTCGTCTTCATATTCGCGCCGCTGCCGCACGTTATTTGCTACAAACCAGGCCGTTGAGCCACCCAGAACCAGCCCGAGCACGCCTCCTTGAAATAGCAGCGTGACGTTTCGATTGGCCAGCGCGGCTTCCAAGGTTTGCAATTTTTGTTCTGGCGTAAGTTCTACAGTTTCCCCAGAAGCTTCTTCAGATGAATCCTCATCAGCATTGGCTACAAATCCCTCTGATTCACCGTCCACGTTTGCGACTGCGGCCCCGTGCTCATATCCTGGCAACGAGAAACCTGCGTGCAGCGCGTCTGTGTGGCAGGCCACACAGGTGGCTGGCGTGATAGTGAATGCATGGCCTGTCGGTACAATGCCATCTTCAGGCATTTCTTCTGGCGGAATAACCAAGGCATGGCAATCGACACAGCCAATGCCTTCTTGAATGTGCAAATCTTCCAGATAAGCTTCCATGCTATCTTCATGGCAGTTAATGCACATATCATCTGGCTCGGCAAACAAAGGTTGCTGGCTGTGCGGATCATGACAATCCATGCAGCCAATATCTTCAGAAGCATGGCCTGTTTGGTGCCATTCGCCTAGCGTTGTGGTGTGGCAAGAGCCGCAATATTCCGTATCGGCCAGAATGGGCACCGGGGCAGGGGGATGTTCATTTGTTGTCTCGCCATGACATGCTTCACAGGCCACCCCTTCTTCCGTAAATTCACCGGTGGCGGGCTGGAAATTGGTTGTATGGCAGGCCAAACATTCCGACGGTTCCCCTAAACGAAGCCACTGAGCCTGGAACACCTCATCATCAAAAGCATGAGCATGAGCACTATCTTCCCAATGATTTGCCACATCAAGATGGCACTCCTGGCAATCCTTTGTTGGCATTACCGGAGCGTCAGGCTGTTCATCATCCTGAGCCAAAACCAACTGCACGGTAAAAACAAAAACAAGTGTGCCGGCTAGAACTCCCGTTATGAGCGGCCAATTTAATCGCTTGCTTGTAAAAAACTGATACATAGTCGCCTCAAAAACTAATTGTGAATATTTTAACAATATAAGCATTCTAACATTAAAAATAACGAACTCAATAGGGAAGACATGCTGATTGATTGCTTTTGGTTATGGATAGCAAGAGGCAAAAGCAATAAGTAAAACCTTGAAAACGGATTGATTTCCCCTCGTAGTTAGTTATACTGTTTGTGACAAAATTCACTAACAAGTAGTGGGAAAATGTCAAACTCAGATGCTTGAAATTGAGTTTATAAACGATTTTTGTTGATGGTTAAGGAGACTACTTTGGAACAGGCAAGATATCCATATAAAACGATAAGTTTGTTGGTGAGCCTGCTTTTGTTATTGGGAACGTTATTGCTTGCTGGCTGCCAAACGGCCGAATCGGACACTGCTGATGTGGCCGCAACTGAGGCCGAGATGGTAGCAAATGTGGAGCCGGAGTTGCTGGAACTGGCAACGGCCGTTTCTCCAACCGAAGTGCCAGCGGCCGAATTAACAGCAGAAGCTGTTCCCGTTGACAACTGCCTGGATTGCCACACAAACAAAGACCTGCTCATCCAAACGGCCGATCCCGAAGAAGAGGTGATTAGCGAAAACGAAGGGGAAGGTTGAG
Organism: uncultured Anaerolineae bacterium; assembly: GCA_905479495.1. Classification (GTDB taxonomy): domain Bacteria; phylum Chloroflexota; class Anaerolineae; order Promineifilales; family Promineifilaceae; genus Leptofilum. Next base: position 145,352 of record CAJQMR010000004.1, on the reverse strand, counting down.
GCGGAGAGGTGGCTCCGTTGGAGCCATGGGAGAAGGTCTTGGTAGACGGGGAGTTGTTCCCCGCAGAAGTACACGGGCAAGTAGCCTGTGCCGATTGTCACGCCGGGCAAAACACGCCCGACAAATTTGAAGCGCATGTGGGACTCATCGAGAATCCCAGTGAAAATCCAGTGGAATCGTGTGGCGAATGCCATCCTGATGTGGTTGCCACTCATGATAACAACCTGCACAGCAGCCTGGCCGGTTACTGGACTGTGCTGGATGCGCGTACCTTACCAGAAGATCATGAAACCATTGAAGGCATGTTTAGCAATCATTGCAGCACCTGCCATGCTACTTGTGGTGAGTGCCATGTAAGCCAGCCCAATTTGGTTGGGGGCGGCCTCATCGAAGGACATTTGTTTAACGAAACACCGTCGATGACGCGCAACTGCACCGCCTGCCACGGCAGTCGTGTGGGCAATGAATACCTCGGCAAGCATGAAGATTTGCGGCCTGATGTTCATTTTAGCCAGGGGCGTATGTCTTGTGTTGATTGCCATTCCGGCCATGAAATGCATGGTGCGCCAGAAGATTGTGCCGACTGCCACACTGGGCCAGAGGCGCAGCAGGTCGCGCCAGCCGATCATCGTTATGACGGGGTGCAAACGCCCCGTTGCGAGACGTGTCACGTCACGGTCGCCATTGGTCAGGATGATATCGAGATGCACCAGGAACATGCAGGCGATCTTTCTTGCCAGGTGTGTCATTCGGTTTCCTACACCAGCTGTGATGGCTGCCATGTGCAAATCAGCGAGACGACGGGCAATCCGTTTTACGCTACGGATGGATCATACTTCACCTTTATGATCGGGAAGAACCCGCTAGAGAGCTACGATCGGCCGTATGAGTATGTGACATTGCGGCACGTGCCGGTAGCCGGGGATAGCTTTGCCTACTACGGTGAGGATTTGCTGGCAAACTTTGATGCACTGCCCACCTGGACGTACACCACGCCGCACAACATTCAGCGCAACACGCCACAGACAGAATCCTGTGATGCCTGTCACGGCAATGCAGACCTATTCCTGACCGTGGACAAGGTGTATCCAGAAGAAGTGGAAGCGAATTTGCCGGTGATTGTAGATTCCATTCCCGTACCAATCTTAGAAATTACGTCTACGACGACGATTACGACAACCACAGTGATTACGCCTACGGTGGAATCACCTTAATTACGTTGGCTAGTTTACAAACTTGACCAATTTATTTACATGAGGAGTAAGAAATGAAAACTTACAAATATTTTGTGTTTTTACTGATTTTCGGTTTGTTTTTAGTGGCTTGTGGTGGAGATACAGCTACGGATGAACCTGTTGCTGAGCCGGAGACAACGGCCGTTGAAGAACCCGAAGAAGTCATGGAAGAAGAACCGGCGGTTGCTGAAGAGCCAGCCGAAGATGTGGCTGAAGAACCCGCTGAAGAGATGGCTGATGAGCCAATGGCTGAAGCTGATCTCGACGGTGCTTTTACGACTTTCCTCAACGGTATGGAACGTTACAACACAATGAGCGTTGATGCCCTGAGCGAAATGATGGTTGAAGATCCTCCCTTCCTGCTGGACGTACGTGAGCCCAGCGAACTGGAAGAAAACGGCTGGATCGAAGGTGCCGTAAATATTCCACTGCGCGAAGTGGCCGATAATCTTCAATATCTGCCTAGCTTTGATACACCCATCGTGAGCTATTGTGGCAGCGGTTGGCGCTGCACTATCGCTATGACTGCTTTGGAAGCGATGGGTTGGGAGAATGTGCGTGGCTTGACTGGTGGTAGCTTTAGTGCTTGGGTAGAGGCAGGTTATCCCGTAGCAGAAGGGGAACTGCCTGAATTAGTAGCCTTGGATGCTGCTGAGCCGGACCCAGCTCTCGTGGCTGCCATGCAAGATATGCTGCACAATGTCCCAGATGGTTTCGGCGTTATCACTGCTGACAATCTGAGCGTTGCCCTTGTAGAAAACCCGGATCTGATTTTGATTGATGCACGTCGCCCAGAAGAAGTAGAAGAAAATGGCTACATTGACCATGCCAATTTACTTTTCATTCCGCTAGAGCAGTTCATTGAACTGTCGGCTGATTGGCCAGCTGATTTGGATGCGCCTATTGTTACTTATTGCGGCAGTGGTCATCGTTCCACGATTGCCATGTCCATTTTGTGGTCCTATGGCTACACGGATGTACATAGTTTGAAAGGTGGTTTTGGTGGTTGGGCTTCTGGTGGTTTTCCAGCCGCTGGCGTGCCTGAACCTACTTTTGATATGGATATGGCCTATACCACTTTCCTGGATGACATGGAAGGGTACAACACGATTGGTTTAGACGACTTGAATCTGCTGCTGGTGGAAGACCCGCCACCGTTCCTGTTAGACGTACGTGAACCGTCAGAAATTGAAGCGAATGGTTACATCGAAGGTTCTGTAAACATTCCGCTGCGTGAGGTTGCTGACCATATTGAATGGCTGCCCAGCTTTGACACGCCTATTGTGAGCTACTGTGGCAGCGGTTGGCGCTGCACCATTGCTCTTACCGCTTTGGAAGCGATGGGCTGGGAAGATGTGCGCGGCTTGAAAGGTGGCAGTTTTAGTGGTTGGGTAGAGGCTGGTTACCCCGTTGCTGAAGGCTTGCCGCTGGAACCGATGGTGCTAGAGGCTGCTGAACCAGATCCGGCCGCTGTTGCTGCCATGCAAGAAATGCTGCACAACGTGCCAGACGGTTACGGCGTTATTACGGCCGATGATTTCAATTTGGCTTTGCTGGAAAACCCAGACCTTATTGTGATTGATGTGCGCACCCAGGGTGAACTGGATGAGAAAGGCGTGATCGAGGCTGAAAACTGGATTCATGTACCGTTGGAAGATTTTGTGGCGCTGAAGGATCAGTGGCCAGCAGATATGGATGCCTCCATTGTGGTTTACTGTGGCTCTGGCCATCGTTCTACCATTGCGATGAGCATCTTGTGGGCATACGGTTATAGTGACGTTCACAGTCTGAAAGGTGGTTTTGGTGGCTGGGTAGAAGCTGGTTATCCGGTTGTAGAATTTGCAGCGCCATAACGACACAGTCTCATTAATTTGTAGATGATAACAGAAGTCCCTTGTGCAAACAGGGGGCTTTTGTTATTTACTTGAAGAGCTTGAGTGTCTTTTAGGTTGTTGTGAACTATGTTGTTTATAATATTTGCTTATGACATTCGACACTATTTCCCCTAATTGGAATGAGGCATAATTAGTAAGCCGTTTGTGAAAAAGCGCACAAAGGGCATTTGGTTTTATTGATTTTTTTATTACCAGCAAGTGTTATAGGATAATTTTAGCAACTGTTAGGTGACTGTAGAGAAAATAGCATGTTAGATGCTCATCAATTAAACGTGTTCTTAACCGCAGCTCGGACGCTAAACTTTACGGCCGCTGCGCGGCAACTGCATATGACGCAGCCGAGTGTAAGCCAGCATATTCAAGCGTTGGAACAGCATTTTGGTATGCGGCTGTTTGTCCGGTCGGGCCGACATTTACGATTGACCGATGCGGGGGAAGCTTTGCTGCCGATGGCGCAAGAGATGGTTAGCGTGTCGCAAAGTATTGATAACAAGATGGAATCGTTGAAGGGGGATGTATACGGCCGTCTCACCGTGGGCTGTAGTACAACTGTGGGCAAATATATACTGCCGTTTTTGCTGTCCAGTTTTATGCAGCAATATCCCAAAGTGGAGGCAGCCTGTTTTGTGACGCCACGCAAAATTGCCGTGCAGATGCTTTGTGATGGGGATGTGCATGTGGCTTTGGCCAGTAAGCAAGAACTAAATAACAATCTGGAATTTTCTCGCTTTATTACAGACCAAGTGAGCTTGATTGTACCGCTGGATCATCCCTGGGCAAAGCGTGATTGCATAGAGTCGAAGGAACTGCTAAAAGCCAATTTTATCTGGCGAGAAGAGGGATCTGGAACCCGTTTTGTGGCTGAAGAAAAGCTGCGGGAACATGGGATTGCTTTTGAGCAGTTCAAGACCGTCCTGACGCTGGGAAATTCTGAAGCGATTGCCCTGGCTGTGCAAGAGGGTATTGGCGTGGGGTTTGTTTCTCAGATGATTATTTCGCGCTTGGTTGAGGGTAAGGTTGCGGCCGTAAAAGTTCGCGATCTGGATATTAAGCAGGAAATCTACATTGGGCGAGATGCCAATCGGTTGGGCACGACGGCACAAACGGCCTTTTGGCGGTTTGTTACGGATCCGCATAACCCTGTGCTAAAGCGACTGATGAATGATTCAGTTGAAAATGAAGATGGGTATAGCTTTGCGAATGCGCCCATGAATGGTAAATCGACGATCAAGATGAAGTAGCTACCAGGGATTAGAAAACTTCATCGTGGTCTTAGGGCAATAAAGGGAATCGATTCACGCCCAACGGTACGATATTCTTCTTCTGTAGAGACATCGTAGCCAATGAGTTTGCCTAGATTTTTGGCGGCCGTAGGGTACCTGCGGGCGTAATCCACCATTGCCTGGCCCGATTCTTCTGGGGTGAGGGGAACGGCCGTTACGCTCATTTTGCGCCAGCCTACCTGAATATCTATTTGAGGGTGTGCCAAAATATTCCGATACCAGTCTGATCTTTTGCCAAAGCCAGAGGCGATGTAGTACGTGTCGGCTGTCTCGTCGTAATTGACGACCTCTAGCACCGTTTGGCGAGCTTTGCCACTCTTACGGCCAATATGATTCAGCAGCAGGAAGCGCTTGCTTAATAATCCGCCAAGACCAATCCGATAAAGAAAGAGTGGGGCACGGAAGAAAAACTTCTTAAGGCCGGACACTGGTTTGCGTTCAGTTTTTGTCATGAGTTTGTTGAATTTCCTTTCAATTGGTGAAATCGCTGGCGCGTTTCTTCTATTTCAGTTTCCAGTTGTGTTTTGGCGTTCATGGTTTTTGTAGACCTTGCAGCAGCAGCTGTACGGCCGTTTCTACCTGCACACTCAAATCAATGCTCTCTGGTGTGACAGCCCATAGCAGCAGCAACCCTTCAAACAATGCCATGATGGTGTTGGCGACATTGGTGCTGTTTTGGTCATGAAACTCCCCGTCGGTAATGCCTTGCGCCACTAGCGCTTTGATTTTTGTCTGGTAATTATGAAAGTGGCCTTGCAAATGCTCTTTTAAGGAATCTTCTCTGGCGGCCAGGGCATAAAATTCCAGAGGGGAGGGGAAGTGGGTGCCTAATTCGGCCACACCATCCCCCGTTAAGGCAGCAAGCTGATTGAGCTTGGCAACGGCCGTTCCTTCACCCACCAGCACCGCATCCAGCAGAGTCAATTGCTCGACAAAAAATTGGTCAAAGATGGCCGTGATCAAATCATCCTTGCTTTTGAAGTGCCAGTAAACGCCACCCTTGCTCAGACCGCTGGCCCGCACGATGTCATTCATGCTGGCTTTAGCGAACCCTTTCTCGGCAAAAACGGCCAGGGCAGTGGCTAAAATGTGGGCTTTGCTTTCATGTTCAGTCATCCGTTTGCCTCGCGACCGACCAGTTGGTCGGTACAAGGAGATAGTAGCATGGAGAACGGCCGTTTGTCAAGCAAATTTCGGGTCAATCGTCCACAAAATTAAACCAATTGTTTGCCGACTTTTATCGCCCCGTTCACGAATCAACGCCGGGATAAATGCTACGATGCCAAAATAGTGAAGGTTTTCGATTCGGCAGAATTGGCAGAAGAATGACGCGCGAAATGTGAGAAGACGATTCGCTCGTCATGATTTTTGTGAAAGGAGTCAACTGTGTCCAATATGGTAGTAAACGGCCGTATCCAACGGTCACTCTTCCTCTTGTTACCGTTCCTTTTTTTGAGCAGCTTTTGGAGTTTATTCAGCAGCAGCCATCTCCTCACCACACCCAACGCTGCCGCCGCTCCCACAACCCAGCTTGATCTCTCACTCGAATTATTTGGCGAGGGCCTTTCGTTACCCACTGGCATTATCAACACGGGCGTGCCGGGCGACGGCCGTCTTTTTGTGACACAGCAGGGTGGTCAGATTCGCATCCTCACGGCCGAGAGTACCCTCCTGAGCACACCCTTCCTGGATATTTCCAGCAAGGTGAGCCTGTTTGGTGAAAATGGCCTCCTTGGCCTGGCGTTTGATCCAGACTATGCTAGCAATGGTTTTTTCTACATTTATTACACGCGCTTTAGTGACAAAAACAACGTGCTGGCGCGTTACCAGGTTAGCAGTGATCCGAATGTAGCCGATGCCAGCAGTGAGCAGATTATGCTTACGGCCGTTGAGCCTAAAGATGGTCACAATGGTGGTGCACTGGCTTTTGGCCCTGATGGCTATTTGTACGTGGCCATTGGCGACGGTGGCCTGCCCGATGATGGAGGTCCGCCGACCACCGCACCGCAGGACCTTACTAGCTTGCTAGGCAAAATCTTGCGCCTCGATGTGTCTCAAGGCACCGCCCATGCGCCAGATTGTGGCACCGCCCTCTACACCATTCCTGGTGACAATCCATTCCGCAATGGGGCAGGTGGTGACTGTGATGAAATCTGGGCGCTTGGGTTCCGTAATCCGTGGCGCATTAGCTTTGATCGCGCCACAGGCGATCTTTACATTGCCGATGTGGGCGAAAATGTGCTGGAGGAGATCAACTTCCAACCGGCTAGCAGCAGCGGCGGTGAAAATTATGGCTGGCCTTGCTATGAGGGGGATGGTCTGCATGATCAACCATCTTGCCAGGCGGTGACCTACACATTTCCCATCTTTTCTTATGACCATGCTGATGGCCGTTGTTCGGTGACGGGTGGATACGTTTATCGTGGGCAGCAATACCCGGCGATGGCGGGCCATTACTTGCTAGCCGACTTTTGCAGTGGGTCTGTTTGGAATCTGCATCCCCAGGGCGGGGGCTGGGAAGCGCATGAGTATGCCGCCCTCGGCTCGTTCCCTACCACGTTTGGTGAAGATATTAATGGGGAACTTTATCTGGCGGAGCTGTTTGGCGGCAACATCTTTCGCGTTGTGGAAAACAGTGTAGTTGCGTCGACAACATTGGCCATCCACAAAATTGGCCCAAGTGAAAGTGCAGCGGGGGCACCGATTCTTTACCAAATTACTGTGACCAATACGGGCAGCAGCCTTGCGAGCGGACTGGTGGTGACCGACACATTGCCGGTGGGATCGACTTATTTAAATAGTCCAGGTGGCAGCTTGCAGGGCGAGGTGGTGACCTGGGGGATAGGCGAGTTAGCGGCAGGTGCCAGTACGACGGTTGAATTTGCCGTCACAGCTATAGAAACAATTACCAATTTTGCGTATGGCGCGCAGGCTGCCGGGGGCGTGATGGTGCTGGGGGATACGGCCGTAACCACCCAAATCCTGGCCCCCATATTAAGCATCAGCCAAACGGGGCCGGGCAATGTGCAAACCGGCGAGCCTATTAGCTATACGCTCACCGTACGCAACGACGGCACGCTGCCCGCCAACAACCTGACCATTACCGATACGCTGCCCACGGGCACCAACATGCTGAGTGCCACCGACAGCGGTCTTGAGTTTAATGGTGTCGTCACCTGGAACTTGCTGCCGCTGGCACCTGGCAATGAGGTTTCTGTGGGGCTAGTGGTGACGCCGACAACGCCGATTGAGGAAACGGCCGTTTTGCATAACGAAATTTATGGCGTCACAGCCGATGGCGGTTACCAGGCGATAGGGCAGCCCGTGGTGACAATTGTGAATGGCAGCCAAACGTTTACTCCGATTATTTTACGGCCGTAATCACTTTTGGAACACAGAGTGACGCGGAGAACCGCAGAGCTGCGCAGAGAAATTCTTTGAATCTCTGTGTAACTCCGTGCCACTCTGCGTAACTCAGTGTTCCTCTTCCGGCTTGCAATTGTGAAGACCTGCCTGCTATGATTGTGCCCCATGCAAGGACCACACACAATTTTGCTCATTGAAGACGATACGGCCGTTGCCACCAGCCTGAAAGAAGCGCTTGAAGCTGAAGGGTATGGTGTCACTTGGACCAAGCTGGGGCACGAAGGCGTCCGGCTGGCGCAAGAACAGCCGCCACACCTCATCATTCTGGACGTGCGCCTGCCCGATGGCTCCGGCTTTGATTTTTGCCGCCAGCTGCGCCAGCAAAAGCTGCGCCAGCCCATCCTGATGCTGACGGCGCAGCAGGAAGAAATGGACAAGGTGCTGGGGCTGGAAATGGGAGCCGACGATTACGTCACAAAGCCGTTTGGCCTGCGTGAACTGCTCTCCCGACTGCGCGCCCTGCTGCGCCGCGCTTACGGCGAATTGGCCACCAATGCCGACAGCAACCAGCTTTTTGTGACCGACCTGGTAATTGACCTGGACCGCAGCCTGGTGCAGCGGGGGGAAACGCCGTTGGAGCTAACACCGACGGAGTTTCGCCTGTTTGTCTACCTGGCGCGGCACGCGGGTCAGGCACTGACCCGGGCGCAAATTTTACAGGGAGCCTGGGGGTATGATACGGCCGTTGAAGATGAGCGCACCGTCAACGTTCACATCCGCCGACTGCGTGAAAAAATAGAGCTCAACCCTAGCCAGCCGACCCTCATTCTCACCGTTCCCGGTGTCGGCTATCGTCTTGTAAGTTAATTTGCTAAAATGTTTCGCAGAAAATTTTTATTGTTAGTCGGAAAGTTCCCTATCCAGTTGATATATATTCTCTATCTGTCTACACTTTAAAATTAGTTTGAGAAAACATAAAATGAAAGAAGAACCTACGCCAGAAACCGTATTTGCTATTGTCAATAGGCATATTCCCAACGAGCAAAATAAAATTGTTACTGTTGAAGAAACTGAAGCCGCGATAAAAAAAATTTATGATCTGGGTGTTAGTTGCTTTGAACTAGTTGCTCAATGTTTGAACTTGCAGCCGAATGGTAGGGTTAGAGCTATGCTTGAATATGGTGAGCAAAGTGCAGTCCCTTTTATTCAATATGCACTTGATTCAAGTTACTCGATAACTCGATCTCAAGCGTTGCAAATAGCTCGAAAAAGAGAGGACATTAAACTTCTTCAAGACGTTTTTTATACACATTCTGAAGACAACATGCGAGATAGTGCAGCGGAGTTTCTTGTACGTTTCGGTGATGAAGGGACTCAAATTGTAGAGCAAGGCCTTGAGAGCAGAGATGAAAAAACGAGATCTGCGGCAGCTCAAGCAATGACAAAATTTTTAAGAGAGAATCAAGACGTAAGTATACAGTTTCGTGAAAGGAACATCACAAGATTTACGGAATTGCTAAATGATAATAGTGCACAAGTAAGACGGAGCGCATTTTCAACACTTAGAACCTTTAATCGTTTGACAAATCCAATTATTACAAGATGTACGAAAGATGATAACGCTGGGTTACGTTTTGACGCGTACTACACATTATTGACAAGACATGTTGATGAGTTTAGCACACAATTATTCGCATTAGCGATTGAGGATCCAGATGGAGGAATCAGTAGCTATTTAATAAACGAGATTAACCCAGAAGATAGACCAAACAGGTTTGTCAAAGATCCACGGGCATTGGCAAACGCGATTATTGAGACCCTAATTGTACGTGACAATGAATTACCTAATGCACAATTCAACCCGGATCGAACTTATCAGGCGCTCTCAAAAATCTTTGAATTGAATCCACAACTTTATGGTGAGGTGCTTGATCGATTGAAGAATATAGCAATTGAATTTGAAGGCGACGTGCGTCATCGAGCTGTCTTTGTTGCTTCTAGAATAAATGAACGCGAGTTTGTTGCGTTAGTTACGAATGAGAAAGAAGCAATGCCAGATACTGTTTCAGAAATTCTTGATGCGCTTAGAGGCGACACAGATACGAAGGCATTAGTTAAACAGCTTTCTAAAACCGATCCCGAAGATGTGATCGGTATTGCAAGTAATCAAATAAATTTGCTTACGAACTTCTACGATGATGCACTTACTCAAGCAAAAGAAAGTCAAAAGTGGGCAAGAGGACTCACAGTTGTTGGACTCCTAGTATTGATCGCAACTATAGTTTTAGCATTTATTGAATCTTCATCAAATATTGTAGCAATTGCAACAGGAATTGGAGGTGTGTTAGCGGAATTTATCGCTTTAACTCAGTTTAGGCTCTTAGATAAAACCGTGGAGCAAAGAGCTCTTTTTCACAAATTGCTTAGTAAGACACAACGTATTTTGCTTGCCAACAGTATTTGCGAAACGCTTTCACCAGAATCGAGAAATGAAATGAGAGTTTATCTCATTAAAGCTATTCTGGATCAAAATATTGATGAGATTTCCATCAGTGATGCTTTATCTGAAATAAGTTGAGTCAGCATCGATATATGGTCAACTTGGAAAAATTCTCCAAAAGTAAATTCGATAAGTTAACTATCATAACGGTATATTTAGAAAATTAATATGACACAGTCTCAAGAATTTCCCATTATATGTGATATTTGCGTTAAAGAAGGGGCACAATTAAGGTATGTTTCCCGAAGCTATGGTGAAGAAGACAATCTACTCGTAATTGAAAACGTGCCTGTGATTAGCTGCCCACATTGCGGCCAGGAATATTTAACAGCAGAAACGCTTGATGAAATTGAACGATGCAAGGCTGCTCATTTTAGACGCCTCCGATTGGAAAATTTTCTAGAGGAGGAGGTTTGGCCGCAAATTCCTGACAGTCAATTAGGCATCCGATTGAGCACAGCCGAAGAAGAAGAGATTCTTGGATTCGAGGAGTGAGCATCTTCAGATGCGAACGTGTGCATTGAACGGGGCGCATCTGAGGACGCTTTCTCCTCGGTGGAAGTGAAAAGGTTACGGAACTGTAACCATGCATTACGAATCTGAAATTTCCCCATAACCAAACCACAATCTAGCCAGCCTATTCTGACTTCATGTTTATGGAGGTCAGACAATGAAGCGTTGGATTTTACTATTGTTAACCGTGGCGGCTCTGGCGGTCGTTGGCGGCGCGGGGTATTGGGGCTATCGGTCGCAGCAAACGGCCGTTCCCCCCGAACCCACCGCCCCCCTCACCATTGCCGCTACCCAGGGGGATGTGCAGCGGACGGTGACCGCGCCGGGCCAACTCGTTGGCACCCAGCAGCAAATGCTGGGCATGGATGTAGACGGCCGTCTTATCGAGCTGAATGTGCGGCCAGGAACGGCCGTTTCCGCTGGCGACATCATCGCCCGGATTGATCCCACCCCTTACCAGAACGCCCTCGACCTTGCCCAAATTGAGCTAACCCAAGCCCAGGCAGCCCAGGCGCAGCAGTTGGCCGAAGCTGAACTTGCCGCCGCCAACAGTGAGGCGCTGGTCGGCTCGACGCAGGCGCAGTTCCCCCAACTGACCGCAGCTGAAGTGAATTTGAATTTGGCGCGGGAGGCGGAAGCCCGCGCTGAGAATGAGTACAACAAAGCGCTGGACCGCACCTGGGAATTAGCCGAGGTGGTCGAGGCGTACCGCCTGGAGTGGGAACATGCCATTGCCAATCGCCAAATTGCTGAGTCGGAGTATAACGCGGTGCTGAACCAGCGCTGGGCGGTGGGGCAGCAGGTGGAAGCACAGCAAACGGAGCTGGCGCGGGCCAATTTGACGGTCGATTATTTGCGGGATTCTGGGGTGGACCCGTTGTTGGCAACGGCCGTAACCCAGGCCGAAGCCAATCTCGCCGCCACTGTGCTAACTGCCCCGTTCGACGGCGTCGTGCTGGATGTCTTTGTCACCGCTGGGGAAGCAGTCGGCGCGGGCACAAATTTGGTGTTGCTGGCCGATCCCAGCCTGGGCGAAGTCCGCACAACCGTCATCGAAGAAGATTTGGCCGACGTGCAGCTTGGCCAACCTGCCGAACTGTTCTTCGATGCCCGTCCAGACCTGGCAGTGCAGGGCACGGTGGCCCGCCTGGTGCCGCAGCGGGTGATTGGCGAAGCGCGGCCCCTTTACCATGTTTACATAACTCTCGATGAGCGACTGCCCGACGGTGTGTTCCCCGGCATGACGGTGGATGCGTCGATCATCGTCGCCGAGGAATTGGACACGGTGCGGCTGCCGCGCACGCTGCTGCGGCCAAGGTCGGACGGAACGGCCGTTGTCGAATTATGGCAAAACGGGCAGCGCGTCGAGCAAGAAGTGACGGTGGGTCTGCGCGGCGACGTGTTCATGGCTATCGAATCGGGTTTGCAGCCGGGTGACGAGGTGGTGGGCGAATGAGTGCCGTCATCGAAACCCACGACTTGCGCCGCGACTACCAGATGGGTGACCAGATTGTTCACGCCCTGCGTGGCGTCTCATTCCAGGTGAACGCGGGCGAATTTGTGGCCCTGATGGGACCATCAGGCAGCGGCAAATCGACGCTGATGCACCTGTTGGGCTGCCTGGATTCACCCAGCAACGGCCGTTACGTGTTGGCAGGTGAGGATGTTGGCCAACTCTCTCGACGGCAGCGGGCCACCATTCGCAATCAGCAGATTGGCTTTGTCTTCCAGACGTTTAACTTGCTGCCCCGATTAACCGCGCTGGCTAACGTGATGCTGCCGCTTCAATACGGTGGTCGCCAGCCGAAGGTGCGGCAGCGGGCAGAAGCGGCATTGAATCGGGTGGGTCTGGCGGATCGAATGCACCATCGTCCCACGGAATTGTCCGGCGGGCAGCGGCAGCGCGTGGCCATCGCCCGCGCCCTGGTGAGTGACCCAGCCATCATTTTGGCGGATGAACCCACGGGCAACCTGGACAGCAAAACCGGGGCGGACATCATGCAATTGTTGGCTGAATTGAACAGTGAGGGGGGGAACGGCCGTACCATCATCCTCGTCACCCACGACCCAGAAGTGGCCCGCTACACCCGGCGCATCCTCCACCTCCACGACGGTGAAATAGTTCGCGAGGAAAGGATTTAACGCAGAGACGCGGAGGCGCAGAGTTTTTTCTCCGCGTCTCTGCGCCTCTGCGTTGAGAAAAAATTATGACGCTACTAAACACAATTGTAACGGCCTGGAACGGCATCATGGGCAACAAGCTGCGGGCGGTGCTGACGACGCTGGGCATTGTCATCGGCGTGGCTTCGGTGATTAGCATGTTGGCCCTGGGCAACGGGGCACGGGCGGCGGTGGATGCCAACTTCCGCTACCTCGGCTCGGACATGGTGCAAATCGGCGTGAAGGAAAAAATCGACCAGGGTGAACTGGTGCCGGTGGGCGAGATTCTTTCTTTTGAAGAGGGCTTGCAGATGCCAGAGGCGGTGCCGCTGGTGCAGCGGGTCATCATGTCTGTGGGCGGCGAGGGCAAGATTCGGCGGGATCGCAACGTGCTGGATATGAATGTGGAAGGCACCACGGCCGATGGGCTGGCCAATCTCATCAGCCGGGGGCAGGTGCAGCCGGTGGACTGGCCGGATGGGGTGCCGCTGACGCCAGAAGGGTTCTTGGGAAGCGGCCGTTTTTTCACCCCCTCAGAAGTCATTGCCAATGCGGATGTGTGCGTGTTGGGCCACAAAACGGCCGAAGATTTATTCGAGGGTGATCCACCGCTAGACGAATTGATTTGGGTCAATCGGCGCAAATGTCTGGTGATTGGCGTGTTGGCCGAACTGGAAGTGACCAACCCCTCCCTGCGCAACCAGCTGCGTCCCAATGAGGCGCTCTACCTGCCCATCAGCACGGCCATTTTGAATTTGTTTGATGAGGAACCATCGGTGGACATTTTTGCCCGCGTGAGCGATGAGGCGCAAATGGCCACGGCGCGCCAGCAAATCATCGAGTACCTGCGCCAGCGGCACGGTGTGGAAAAAGATGATCTGGGCGATTACAAAGATGATTTTGATCTGACCACGCGCCAGGAAATTTTAGGGGCGCAGCAGGCGGCGGCGCGCACCTTTGCCTTTTTGCTGGCGGCGATGGCCACGGTGTCGCTGGTGGTGGGCGGCATCGGCATCATGAATGTGATGCTGGTGAGTGTGACGGAACGCACCCGTGAGATTGGCGTGCGGCTGGCCGTCGGGGCGCAGTCGGGCGACATTGTGCGCCAGTTTTTGCTGGAGGCGGTGTTGATTAGCGCGGCGGGGGGATTGTTGGGAACGGCCGTTGGCATTCTCTCGGTTCCTTTGGCGGCGTCGCTCAACCGGGGCGTGGCGCTGCTGGACCCGCGCAGCATCCCGCTGGCGTTTGGCGTGGCGCTGCTGACAGGGCTGGTGTTTGGACTTTATCCGGCGGTGCGGGCGTCGCGCCTCGATCCGATTGAGGCGCTTAGGTACGAGTAATTGGTATTCAGTATTCGGTGAACGGTAAGGGCGACCCGCCGGGTCGCCCTTACGAGACCATCAGTAAAAAAGGAGATTGAAATGAAACGTTCAGTTTGGATAGCGAGTGGTGTGATTGGTTTGTTGGCGGTGCTGGGGGCGGGGGCGTTTACGGCCGTTCAGCTCCTCACCGCCCAGGACGAACCGGAGATTCCCGCCGGGGCGCAGGTGTTTGAGGATGTGTTTGATGACGGCAGCGGCAATCCAGTAACGGTACAGACGGTTATTCTGCCTGCGCCGGAACTGCCCACCGATGAATTTAGCGTAGGCGGCGTCTTTTTGCGGCAGGAGGATAACAGTTATTTTGTCGGGACTGGCTCGACCAGCGTCAGTATTCAGGTGGAAAATGGCGAAACGTCTACGGCCGTTGATCACAGTGGCCCGGAAGTGGAAGTAGTGGTTACGGGCGACACCATTTTCTACGAAGACATCACCAAAGTGAGTTTTGAATCGTCGGAGTCGAAGGAGCAAACGGTGCAGCAGGAAGTGCGCCCAGTAGAGCAGCCGTCCGAATTAACAAAAGGAGCCTCGATGGCGGTTTGGGGCGAGCGGCGCGGGGATCGGGTTGTGGCCACCGTGGTCGTTTTTACGGAGGGACGTTAATGAATAAGCGAAAGGTTGCCCTTACAGCTTTTATTTTAGCGGTCGTTGGCTTATTGGCTGGTGGGGCGTATACGGCCGTTCAGCTGCTCTCGTCCCAGAAAAATGACGGTATGCCAGACGGCGCACAAGTATCGCAAAGTGTGCACGAAGGCAGCGGTGAAAATCCTGTGGCGGCTCAAACAATTTTAATACCCGCATCTGAACTGCCCGAAGAAGAGGCCAGCGCCTTTGGTATTTTTCTACGGCAAGTAGACAACAGCTACTTTGTGGGCACGGGCAACACGAACATCGACATTTCTGTCGAGGGAGGAGAGCCTTCTGTTTCGATGGCGCACAGTGGGCCAGAAGTGGAAGTGGTGGCCAACCGAGACACCCTTTTTTATGAAGATATTACTGAGGGGGATCGTGGCGTGCCTGATGCGGCCACACAGGAGCTGGAACAAATCGTGCGTCAGGTGGAGCCACCCGATGATTTGCCACGTGGGTCGTCGATGCGGGTGTGGGGTGAGCGGCGCAGCGACCGTGTGGTGGCCACAGTGATTGTATTTATCAGGCATCAATTACCTCCGGAGTTAAGATAATGAGTAAGCGAAGAATTTTGATTGGCGCGGCCATTCTAGTGGTCATCGTTTTGTTGGCGGGTGGGGCGGTTACGGCCGTTCGGCTGCTAGTCCCTGAAAGTGCAAGTGGGGAAGTGGATACGGCCGTTGCCGATTCTGGTGGCGGTGGTCGGGTCATGCAATCCATCTCCTCCCAAGATGGCGGGCCGCCTGTGGCGGTGCAAACCACCATTTTGCCCGCGCCGGAGCTGCCCGATGAACCATCGGCGGCCTTTGGCGTGTTGGCAAGCCGAGAGGACAACACATTGCTGGTAGGGACGGGCAACATCGATCTGGAAGTAGACGTCGAAGTCGATCCCGAAACCGGACAGGAAAGCACCAGCCTCATCCCCCGCACAGACGGGCCACAGCTGGAAGTGGTGCTCACACCTGATACGATCATCTATCGTGATGTGACGGATTTAACCTTGCAGCCTGGTCAAGAGAGCGGCGAGCGCGAGGTGGTGCAGGCGGTGCGCCAGGTGGATTCGCCCGAGGCCATCTCGGGTAATCTGGAGTTAGAGGTGTGGGGCGAGCGGCGCGGTGATCGCATTGTGGCGACGGTGTTGGTTTACGGCCCGCTGGGTGGCGGTGCCTTTGAGTAGGTAGGTGTGTCATGAAACGATCCATTTTGTGGGGTGGTTTGGCGCTACTGTTGCTGGTTTTGTTGGCGAGTGCGGTGGTTACGGCCGTACGCCTGCTAGCCTCCCAAGAAAATCCAGCAGCCAATATCGTGGAAGAGCAAATTACGGATGAGGGAGCGGCCCTCACTTTTGCCAATCGCGTGATACCTGCCGCCGAACTGCCAGAGCGCGAAGCGGATGCCTGGGGCATCTTCCTTCGTCGCCAGGATAATGCCATCATCATTGGCACAGGCCCATACCACGAGAATATAGATATGAATGATCCGGAACGGCCGATTGTGGTGGATCATGAAGGCCCAGAGATTGAAATTGTGATCAGTAGGGACACGCTCATTTACAGGGATGACACCATCACGGCTAGGATAACCGGCCCGGTGCCGCAGGTGATCCAGCAAATGGATTCTTTAGAAGAGGTAGGGGATCTGACGGGCATTTCTGCCTGGGGGTCACGGCGGGGCGACCGTCTGGTGGCCGATGTGCTGGTATACTCTGTGGAACGATGATCAGACCGCTGTATAAATTGTTAATCGTAGCCGCAGTTTCTTACTGCGCGCCAGATGCGCGATAAGAAATCGCGGCTACTGATGATTCGGGCAAATTCATTGGGGTCTGGTAAGGGAAACTGGATGATACCAAAATCACTTCGTTGGCGTTTACCTCTCAGCTATGCCGCTGTGGCGCTGTTGGCCACCATTGCCCTGGGGGTTGCTTTGCTCACCATTTTGCAGCAGTTTTACCGGCAGCAAGAGCTTGATTACCTGGCTGGCAATGCACAGACAGTGAGCGAGCGTGTTGTACCTTTCGTAGATGAAATAGACATCGGGAAGTTGCAGGCAACCATCAAGGGGCTGGCGTTTTTGTCGCAAACGCGGGTGCGCGTTGTGACGGCGGATGACTCCTTGCTCTTGGCCGATTCTGGCGATCCACGCTTGGCGGATGAGAACACACAAATTGCTGTTTCGGTAGAAGTGGACGGCGTTGAGCAGACCTTCAACCAGCCTGCGTCCGATTCGGTGAGGGAAGTATCAGAATCGACGATTGTGATCGAGCCTGGCTTCTTTGGCGAGACGGTTGAAGAAAATGTGGTCACGGAGATCATTGAACCGGGTGGGTTGCCACAGTCTGAAAATGGTGTTGTTGTGGAACAGGAATTTGTGGATCCTGCCGGGGTGATTACCCGCACCACAACGGTAACCCGCGAGGTCGCAGGCGAGGCGCTGCCGGTGATTGGCACCCAGTTTGGCTTTGGTTTTGGCGATGGGGCGGCGTCGGAAACGGCCGTTTCCAACCTCACCGTCCGCCACCCCATCGTGACGACAGACGGCCGTTTGCTGGGCTTTGTGGAATTATCACAGGGACCAGCTTACGGCCGTGACATTTTGCAAAGCGTTTTTGGCGGCTGGCTGATTGCTTCATTGGTGGCCGTGCTGCTGGCCGGATTGGTGGGTTGGCGAGCCAGTCGGCGGCTGGTAAACCCTTTGTTAACCCTCACCTCCGTGACCACCCGCATGGCCGATGGCGATTTGGCGGCACGAACGGCCGTGCAGCGGCAGGACGAGCTGGGCACCCTGGGCAGCAGCTTCAACAAGATGGCCGATCAATTGGAAGGCACCATCACCACCCTGCGCCAGTTCATCGCCGACGCTGCCCACGAGCTGCACACCCCGCTCACCGCCCTGCAAACCGATCTGCAAACCCTGCGCCAGACCGATTTGGAACCGGGGCAGGCGGCTAAAATCGAGCGGGCGCAGGAGCAGGCGGTGCGTCTGCAAACGCTCACCAACAGCCTGCTGGATTTGTCGCGCATCGAAGCCCACAGCAACGGTGAAAGCGAAATTGTCAATCTGAACCAACTGCTGCAAGAAACGGCCGAACTGTTTGCCTCCCGCGCTGAACAAAGCGACATCCAGTTTGGCCTGACCTTGCCCGATGCGCCGCTCCAGGTGCAAGGTTCCCCGCTGCGGCTGCGCCAGGCGGTGCAAAATTTGCTGGATAACGCCCTCAAGTTCACTCCCGCTGGCGGCGAAGTGATGGTTGTTTTGGCGCAGGAGGATGAGTTTGCCTGTCTCACCATCACCGATACGGGCATCGGCATTCCAGAGGAAGATGTGCCGCATCTGTTCGGCCGTTTTCATCGCGGACGCAACACGGCCGATTTTCCCGGCAACGGGTTGGGTTTGGCCATTGTGCAGGCGATTGTGGTGGGGGGAAACGGCCGTATCGCCCTCCAACCTTTATTTCCCGGCACCCAGGTGCAGGTTCATTTGCCATTAATCCAAACCCCCTAATTGTCATTCCCGCGCAGCCTCGCCCCTACGGCAATTTGCTATTTTTGCCGATGGTTTTACACTATGGGTACGATTTGGTTTCCAACCTTGCCTGTGCCCATGATATGAAGATTACGGCCGTTCAAATCGATCCATCTAAGCTGCACAAAACCATCGTGGCTTCTTTCAGCCTCGATGAGATACGTACGCTTTGCCTCGACTTGTCGCTGGACTTTGACGAACTGCCGCCCGGTGGCAAATCGGCCAAGGCGCGCGGGCTGGTGGAAACGTGCCAGCGAAAGCGGCGACTGGTAGCTCTGGCTGAAGTTATTTTTTGGAACAGCGCCCCAACATTGCCCCCCACGAATTTCTGCGCGACATTGCCGATGACGATGCACCCTTTAAAGGCTTGCTGGCTTTTGAAGAAGCGGACGAAGAAATCTTTTTCGGCCGTGAGGCGCTCAGCGCCGAACTGGTGGATCGCATCGCTGACGGAACCAACTTCTTAGCCCTGGTGGGCGCGTCTGGCGGCGGCAAATCTTCGGTGGCCCGCGCCGGAATG
Organism: uncultured Anaerolineae bacterium; assembly: GCA_905479495.1. Lineage (GTDB taxonomy): Bacteria > Chloroflexota > Anaerolineae > Promineifilales > Promineifilaceae > Leptofilum. The sequence goes on along the minus strand of CAJQMR010000004.1, from coordinate 126,346 downwards.
ATTCCCCAACTGCGCCGCCAAACGAACTGGCCCATCCACCTGATTACCCCTACGGGCCACCCGCTGCAAGCATTAGCCACCAGCCTCACCCGCGACAGCGAATCGGTGACGGCCACGGCGACGCTAATCGATGACCTGCAAAAAGAACCCCGCGCCATGCGTTTGTATGCCGCCCGCTTGCTGCAAGAGAGCAAAGCGGAACGCCTGCTGCTACTGATCGACCAGTTTGAAGAGCTGTTTACCCTGTGCAAAGATGAAGCCGAGCGCACCGCTTTTGTGGAAAATTTGGTGGCGGCGGTGGCCGAAGAGAGCCAGATTACCGTGTTGCTCACGCTGCGGGCCGACTTTTACCATCACTGCCTGCAATACCAACCGCTGCACCACCTGCTGGAGCAGCAGCAAAAAATTGTGCCGGCCATGAGTGGGGCTGAGCTGCGGGCGGCGATTGAACTGCCTGCCCAAAAAGCGAACCTGACGTTTGAGGGTGGCCTGGTGGATATTTTGCTGCGCGACGTGGGCGCGGCGGACAACCAGACCCCGGAACCGGGCGCGCTGCCCCTGCTGAGCCACGCCCTGCTGGAAACGTGGCAGCGGCGCGACCCCGGCGAAAACCGCCTGACGCTGGTGGGCTACACCGCAGCGGGCGGCGTGCAGGGCGCGATTGCCAAAACCGCCGAAAGTACCTACCAGCGCCTACCCGCCGACCAGCAAAAAATAGCCCGCAGCATCTTTTTGCGGCTGACGGAGCTGGGCGAAGGCACCCAGGACACCCGCCGACGCGCCGAGCTAGCTGAACTGCTGCCCCAAAACGATGAGCGCATTGCGGTAGAGCAGGTGCTAAAAACCCTGGCCGATGCCCGCCTGTTAACCACTGATAATAATGGGGCGGAAGTGGCCCATGAAGCGCTGATACGGGAATGGCCCACCCTGCAAAGCTGGTTGGGCGAAGATCGCGAAGGTCTTCGCCTGCACCGCCAGTTGACTGAAGCGGCGCAAGCGTGGCAGGCCAATGACCGGGACGACAGCTACCTTTACCGAGGGGGGCGACTGAGCCAAACCCGTGACTGGGTAGAGACAGGCGACCTCCACCTAAACCAGCTGGAAGCTGACTTCTTACGGTCCAGCCAGCAACGGCAGCGGGATGAACTGGCGGAAGCCAATGCCCGGGCCGAACGGGAAGCGGATGCGGCCCAAAAACTGCGCCAGCGCGCCCTTTATTTGCGCGGGGCATTGATTTTGGCGGCGACGTTGGCGGTGGTTGCTTTTTTACTCTTTGGTAACGCTAATCGCAGTGCCAGCGATGCCCGCAGTGCCGAAGCCACAACGCAAGCAGAAAATGTGGCCCGAACTACTGCCGAAGCACAGGCTGTTCGAAATGAAAATTTGGCTGAAGCGAGGGCGGCTGAGGCCGAGAGCGCTGAAGCAGCGGCGAGTACGGCTGAAGCTGATGCGGTGGAAAATGCAAGTTTGGCGACAACCCGAGAAGCAGAAGCGTTAGTTGCCCAAATTGAAGCAGACCGACAGCGAAGAATTGCTCTGGCACAATCTTTGGCGTCACTTTCGAGTGTGGTTGTTGAACAGCAGGCTGTTGATACAGAGTTGGCGGCTTTGTTGGCACTTGAAGGGGTTAAACTCAATGCGGAGGCTGCCGGAAATATTGAGTGGCTGCTGGATGATGCCTTGCGGACCCGTTTGACTGCCCATTTTTTCAACAATACCTTGCGCGGGCATGAGGATTGGGTCAGGTCGGTGGCGTTCAGTCCGGACGGGCAGACGCTGGCCAGTGGGAGTGATGACCAAACGGTGCAGCTGTGGGATTTGCGCGAGCCAGAAGCGGAGCCGGTGGTGCTGCGCGGGCATGAGGCGAGTGTCTTATCGGTGGCGTTCAGTCCGGACGGGCAGACGCTGGCCAGTGGGAGTGCTGACCAAACGGTGCGGCTGTGGGTTTTCCTGGAAGAGCTGGTTGATATTGGCTGCCAGAAGGTGCGGCGCAATTTAAGTTGGGCGGAGTGGCAGCGGTATTTACCGGGGGAACCGTACCGCCAAACCTGCCCCAATTTGCCGCCGCATCCGTCTGTGCCGGTGGAAGAACTTCAGTGATAAGTGAAAAGTGGGTTTCTTGTTACTTTTCACTTTTTACTCACCCACTCGCTTTTCCGGGCGAAAGTTATGGACAACGGCCGTATTTTCCCCTAATATATTCCTCTATGAGCACTGAAATCTTACAACACGGCCGTGTCACTTGGACAAACATTATTCACCCCACCGACGAGGATATGCAAACCCTCACTGAACGGTACCCCAACTTCCATCCCCTGCATTTAGGCGACTGCCTTACCGAATTGGAATTTCCCAAGTTGGATGCTACGGATGGCTATATCTTCCTGGTAGCCCAACTGCCGCGCTGGGATGGTGATGAGCGCATTTGTTACCCCAGCGAAATTGATATTTTTGTCGCCAAGGGCACCTTGGTGACGGTTCATGTGGGCAACATTAAGCCGCTCAATCACTTGTTTGAAACTGCCCAAACAAATGCAGCCGAACGCGAGCGACTGTTGGGCAGCGGGGCCAGCCCGCTGCTTTACGAAGTGATCAAAACCTTGATCGATTACTGCGATCCGATTCTGAAAAAGGTGAATCAGCAAATTCGCCATATCGAGTTGAACCTGTTCAAAGAAGAAACGGAAGCGCTTTTGTACGAGATGGCCGTGGCGCGGCGCGGCGTCATTGCCATTCGGCATATTTTACGGCCGCAGCTAGATGTGATGCAGGAGTTGGAGCAGGGAGATTGGCCTTTTATCCAGGGCCATTTGGATTTGTACTGGGACGACTTGAGCGATCACCTGACCCGGCTGCTGGGGATGCTGAATGAGCATGTAGAGGTGATTAGCGGCCTGTCGGACACAATTGACACCCTGGCTTCACATCACATCGATGGCGTGGTGCGCCTGCTGACGCTCATCACCATCTTGACTGTGCCGCTAACGGTGCTTTCCACCATTTTTGGCATGAATGTTGCGCTGCCATATGGCAATCACCCCTTGCCTTTTTATCTCATTAATATTGTGGGCATTGTGCTGACAGCAGGCGTTATTTGGTACTTGCATCGCCGCAACTGGATTTGACCGGTTATCGGTAATCGGGAGCTAGTCCACCGATTACCGATAACCGATTCGGTTTAGCGATCAACTCTGATCTTCAATCGTCAGCGTATACTCTCCACCCGCTGCATCATCTTCCGTAGAGACTTCCAAAATGAAGGTGACATCTGAGGACACTTCCAGGCCTTCAAAGCCAGTGATGGTGTCCGGATCGGTGGCGGCCAGGAGTTCGCCATCTTCGTCGTAGACGCTAAGAATGAACGGCTGATCGTCGCTGCTTTCCAGGAGGAGTCCGGCCACTTCGCCGCTGAGCAAGTTAACCGTGTAGCGGGTGCGTTCGCCGGGATTGAGTACGGCCGTAACCGAATCACCCAACACCAACTCACCCCCATCGGTCACATCAGCACTCTCGCCATTAAGGTAGGCCAGCGCGGCTTCCAAAACCAGATCGCCTTCGCCAAACAGCGCTTCTTCAGTTAAGGGCACAACAATATCTGGCACCACACCAATGCCCTCAATGTGGATATTGCCGTCAGGGTCAACGGCGCGACCTTGGGTGAAGCGGAACGTCTCGTCGGCGGGCATGGCGACGTCATCAACGCTGCCGCCCAGCCCGGCTGTGGGATAGATACCCACGATGGTGGCCCGGTCTTGCAGCGTCATGTCGTAGCTGAAGAACTCACAGGCCGAAGCGCAGTCAGGACCAATCAGCACCACAATGTCACCACTGTAGCGAAACTCCTCGCTGGGCAGGAAGAAGGCGTCTTCGGCATCCGGATCGGTGTAGAATTCGCCGCGCTCTTCATCATAAAAGCCTGTGTTGCCTGTCACTAACGGCTCATCGAAGAAGTAAGCGGCCATTTGGTCGGCTAAAAAGCCGCGCCCGCCGCCATTCTTGCGCATGTCGATGATAATCGCGGGGACGTCGTTTTCATTCATATTCTGAATCATGCGTTCCCACAGCTGGATGGTAAGCAGATCGTTGTCCAGGAAGCTGAAAATCTGCACGTAGCCGACCCCTTCATCTGCCAGGTATTCATACTCCAGCGGCAGCTCAAAGCCGTCGCGGGTTTCATCTTCCAGCCAGAAGTTGAAGCTGTCTACTTCGCCTACGGCCTCCAGCGTCACTGTTTCCGGCGAACCACCAGGATTCTGGAAAGTCACGTCCACCTCTGTGCCGACGGGGAAGCGGGTGGCAAAGAGCAGTTGGTCTAGCCGCTGGCTGTGCGGTGTGCTGTACGGGGCAAAATAGCTCACGGTGTTGCTGATGTAGTCGGCGATGGGCTGGCCGTTGATCTCCAGAATTTCGGCGCGGAGTTCCATGCCTGCCTCAGCGGCGGGGCCATCTTCCAGTAAGAAATTGACCAGGATACGGCCGTCTTCCAGTTCACGAATGGCAATGCCAATGCCACCAATGGCCGCCGCGCGAAAATCATCGCCAATAAACGGGCCAGAGATGTGCCCATCAGGAATTTGCCAGGAGAAGTCACGCAGCGCCCGCAGATATTCCAACTCATCGTTGTTGGCGTCGGCGTCCTCAAAACGGCCGTGGAACACATCCCGCAGCGCTTCCCAGTCGATGCCTTTGTACTCAGTGAAGGCGTACTCATTTTTCAGCTGATCCACCAATGCATCAAACGCCTCGGTGTAGCTGAGGTCGGAATAATCAACCAGCGCAGCCCCTTCTGGCTCGATGAGGTCAATCACCGGATTGCGCGAGCGGTCGAAGGTAAATGGCTCGCTGTCCATATCCACAATCGTGTACCCTTGTGGCAGGGTGACGATGGGATCGTCTTCGGTGAAAAGCAGCCCATCATCGCCAAAACCACTGGGGAAGCCTTGCTGCCCATCCTGGGCATACACCAGGAACTTGCCGCCCACAATTTCCCGTTCTAAATCAGGGTCATCGCTCACAATGGTGGAGGCGTAGGCAGTGGACCAGCCACCGCCGCCCAAGTCACGTTCTTCCAGGAAGGGATCGCCAAAGGTGTTGTTCCAGTAGGCGATGGCAAACACCTGTATACCAGTGTCCTCTTCGCCGTCGTTGTCCACATCGCGGAAGGCCCCTTTTGGTTCGATGGGCAGGGCAATAGAGTAGTTAAACGGCGAGGTGTAGAAATCGCTGGTGATCTGGCCCAACGTCTGGGATTCCACAGGCATCAGATACTCTTCGTTTCGGTCTACAAAGCCAGCCTGATCTTCCAAAATGACAACGGGTGCGGCCACACCCTCGTTGAAGAAGGGGTTGGTATAGGCCACTTCACCCGTAATGCCTACTGCGCCACCTTCGTCGTTGGTGATGGTGGCGGGCGGGCCGGGCAAATCGGCCAGATCGACAGTTGGTTCTTCGTCGGCAGCGGCGGGCGTGGCCGTTGGAGTTGCTTCGCTGGGGGCGTCGGCATCCGGTGTGGCCGTAACGACCACGGTGACTTCTATAACCTCGGCGGTGGGTTGTTCATTGTCATTCTCGTTATTAGGACGCGGGGTGGGTGTGGGGTCCTGGCCACAGGCAACGGCCAACAGGCCCAGGCTGATGAGCAAGAGCAAGAGGTGACGCAACTTTTTCATAATGTCTTCTCCAACAATTGAGATTGAGGAGTGAGCATCCTCAGATGCGAACGGCTCAATCGGGCCGCATCTGAGGATGCTTTCTCCTCATTTATGTTTTTACTGCGTTAGTTCAAACTGGTAGTGAGCAGGTTCCAGGGTCATGGGGGCGGTAGCGGTGATGATGAGATACGGCCGTCCACCGCCATCACTGTTTAAGGAAAATTCGGCCGTTGCTGTGTTGTCTTCCGCCAGTTCGATAGGCGTGACCACAGGCGCACCGTTTTCGTAGGTGATCAGCAGGAGGTGCCAGCGCTGTGGCACGTAGCCAGTCGCCCGGACAAAGCCCTCGGCCGTCCAACCATTGTCGCCTTCAGCATCGTCGTAAAATTCAATTTCGGGGATGGCGATGTTGTCAACAGCAATGCCGCCAAAGGTCAAAATCGGATCGGTGACATATTCAAAGCGAATCTGTACTACCTGTCCCGCGTAAGGCGTGAGGTCTACAGATTCCTGTACCCATTCACGACTGCGTCCCGTGTAGAACCGGTCTGTGTAAGCCACATCCGAAGGATCGTCGCTGACAGATTCGCCCTGCATCTGGCTGCCGACCAACCCTTGCCACGTTTGCCCGCCATCGGTGGAGACAGAAACGTAGGCAAAGTCGTAGCCCAGTTCAATTTCATGGAAGACGGCATATTCCAGGGTGGCGCTGTCTACACCACTCAAATCAAATTCTTGGGTGAGGCGCATGTTGCTGTAGTTGGCCCGGTTGGCCAGCCACATGTGCTCGCCAGAGAGCGGCAGCAGTTTGATGAGCTGGGTGTGATTACTGCCTGTAAAGTTCAGGGTAACGGGACCGTCGCCAAAGAGCCGGTAGTAGTCGGCAGCGTATTGGCTGACGGTGCTGTCTATGGCGGTGGGGAAGTTGTTGATGCCGGTGGTTGCGGCCGTATCTAATCCGTCGCGCAGCTGGTAAATTTCAGGTGCGTTTTCATCGCTGTGAATGGCCAGCGCCGCTAACCAATCCAGGAAGATTGACATGCCGGTAAAGTCCAGACCATTTTCGGCAGCGATGGCGTCTAGAGCAGCAAAACCTGGTTCCGGGTGGGTGGCAAACGTCTGATACAGTTCTGGTCCCAGGCGATTGTACAGGTAGCGGTTGATGACGTAGCCTTGACCATAATACGGCAGCGTGTTGCCATCGACCCAGCGGTTGAGCTGCTGGTCCGGGTTGCCCAGGAACATGTTGCCCCGAGCGATGGGATCGGTGGGAAAACCGAGCAAATCTTCGGCCAGCATAGCGGAGCCTTCCACTTCCCAATCCCAATCATTGGCGTCGTAGTTGGATTCGATCATGTGGCGGAATTCGTGGGCCAGGATGTCCAGGTAGGTGCTGGAGCCGAAGAAGCTGCCGTTCATGACAAACATCTCGCGCTCGTTGGAGCTGGGGTCTACGGCGTTGGGCAAAATGTCGCTGGAGCCAAAGTAGCCACCCAGACCGCACAAATGGGATGTGCTTTCGTCCACATCACACACGGAAAGGGGCGAGGCGTTGACGATATGAACGCGGGGATCACCATCGATGCCGGGATTGTCTTCTGAGCCAAAAACGGCCGTATCCTCTTCATAAATCTGGTCGAAGGCGGCTCCGGTTGCTTCCAACTCATCGCTGTCAGGTTCGGAAAGACCTGGCGTGGTGTCAAACCAGAAGTAGGCGTGGTCGCTGATGTGCAGCAGCTCAAAATCCGGCGACGAGAGCGTGTTGATATCGGTGTTTAGCACAAATATGGGTTCGCGAATACCGACGGTATATTCTCGCGGCACGGGCGGGTCTGACGGCAGTTCGGTGAGGCCACGATAGGCGATGGCTAGACCCAAGTCATCCCGTTCTGGTGGGTAGTTGGTTTCCAGATCGGTAAAGGTGGTTTGTTCTGCCTCCGTTACGGCCGCGCGGCTGAGCTCCTCGTAGGCGATGGCTGGGGCAGGCCATTCAAAGCCGACCGGTGCTGGTTCTTCCGTCGGTGCTGGTTCTTCTGTGGGCACGGCCGTTTCCTCAGCCGGTACCGACGACTGCGTCGCTGTTGGTTCAGGTTCCGAAGTGGGTGGTTCTAATGTTTCGGTGGGAACGGCCGTTGGCTCTGCTGGCTCCTCCGGCGCGGTGGTTGGGGTGGGTTCGATGTCTTGGGTGCAGGCTGCCAGCAGCAGCAAAAAGAGTGTGAGGGACATCCAGCGTTTCCAATTGTGCATGAAGCTCTCCTTAAGGAGTAGGTCAATTTTTAAAAATTGACCTACGGATATGGTGTATTTGCTTTGCCGATTATAAAGGGGAAAGTGGAAACAATGAAGCAGATAGGACTATGGCGTTATGGATTTCTTATGTACGGCAGTAGAGACATTGCACGCAACGTCTCTACTGCGGGTTTGCAACTATCTTTTGGCCAACGTCATCAGCAAATGGCCCTTGGGGCGCAGGGTGATGAGTGGCTCTAGTTCTACTGTTGTGCCAGGGACCAGCGTCAGCCGGTAGCGCTGCACGATGCTGGCCAGCAGCAAGATGGCTTCCGTCATGGCAAAGTTATTGCCGATGCACTGGCGCGGCCCGCCGCCAAAAGGCAGGTAAGCGTAGCGCGGCCGTTCCGCTTTGCGCTCAGGGGTAAATCGCTGCGGGTCGAACCGTTCTGGATCGTCCCAAAAGTCAGGATGGCGGTGGGTGACGTAAGGACTCATGGTGATGACGGCGTTGGCCGGGGTGGCGTAACCGCCCACTTCATCTGGCTCGTTGCCCCAACGGGCAATGGCGTAAGCGGGTGGGTAAAGCCGCATACTTTCTTCCAGCACCATCGTGGTGTAGGGCAGGTTGGGCACGTCTTCGATGGTGGGGAGACGGCCGTTTAGCACCTGATCTACCTCCGCTTCCAATTCTTCGCGCACGGTTGGGTGTTCGGAGAGCAGGTAAAAGGTCCAGGCCAGGGAAACGGCCGTTGTCTCATGCCCGGCCAGCATAATGGTCATCACTTCGTCATGCAGCTGCTGATCGCTCATACCTTCGCCCGTTTCTTCGTCGCGGGCGGCCATCAACATGCCCAGTAAATCCTCCGTTTCCAGGCCAGACTGCCGCCGTTCCTGAATGATGCCATTGACGACCTTGGTGAGAACGGCCGTGTTCTTATTAATCGTCCGCGTACTGGGCAAAAAAGGCAGCTTCAGGCCAATGTCTGCAAAAGGAATGCCAGTTAGTCGGGCGACTTCTTCATTAACGACCGAAAATGCCTCACCAACCGTGTCTGCCTCACGGGTCAGATCGATGCTAAAGAGCGTCTTGCCCACAATTTCCAGCGTCAGGTGCATCATCGCTTCATTCACGTCGAGGGGACGGCCGTCTTTCGCCAGAGCCTGCCAATTTTCCAGCATTGTGTCGGCTGCGGCCGTCATTGTGCCGGCAAAAGAGGCAATGCGCTTGCGGTGGAAGGCGGGTGCCGCCAGCCGCCGCTGCCGCCGCCAAAACTCACCGTCGCTGGTAAGCAAGCCGTTGCCGATTACCGGCCGCAGCAGCGCCAGTGAAGGATGAGGCATTTTGGTGTAATTACGGTTGTTGTCCTGCAAAATCTGTTTGTAATGGTCTGGATGGAAAAAGAGATAGCCGTAAAAGTTAAATGCAGCACGGAAGCGAATGGCATCGCCGTATTGATGAAACATGTCCATCATGGCCCCCAAAGGTTCTTCTTGAAACCGTTTGAGCACGCCCCAAGGCCAGGTGCCCATGGGGCCAGGGGGATGAGATGGGCGATTTTGCCTAGTTGGCGCAGTTGCAGTTGTCATGATTTTCTCCAAGCACGCGGCGGCAGTCTTGGCCAAGTTCGTTTGGTTTGCCGCAGCGGTACAAATAAATTAGCGAGTTGTGAAATAGTTCACAAAAAGATTTTACAAAGGGTCATGTGAGGTGTCAAGATGAGTGAAGGAACCCTTTATTTTTAAATGAATGACAATTTACCATCCGTGCGGAAGGTTTATGGATGAAAAACGCTTGACACGAAGCTTGGTTTTCTGTAATATATGCCGCATACCATCCATATGGATGGTAAATAGATGGCTTGGAGGTAAAAATGGCAGACAGTGAAAAAATGACTATCAATGTAAGTGTGGTGGATTTAGGCAAGATTGATTTGCTGGTAGAAGAAGGGTTTTATTCTAATCGAACCGATTTTATTCGCACCGGCATTCGCAACCAGCTGGATAAGCATACGGAAGAGGTGAAGCAAACGGTTACCCGCAAGACGATGGTGGTGGGGGTGGTGACATACGGCCGTAAATCCCTGGAAAAGCGCCAGGCAGCCGGGGAAAAGATCTCCGCCTGGGTCGTGGGCAGTCTGGTTATCGCCGACGATGTGTCGGCCGAGCTGGCCCTGGATACCTTCGAGTCGATCAAAGTGTATGGCGTCCTTAAGGCAAATAAAGCCATGAAAGACGCTTTGGCCGACCGAATTCAATAGGAAAAGTAAAAGTTGAATGTTATAATTTTTCCTGCTTTGGAGTGCCAAAACCCTAATTCATCGGAGGAAAAATGAAACATTATAAAACTTTTGGGTTACTTTGTGCTGCTGTTCTATTTGGGTTGATCATCCAAGCTGCAACTACAGCTAATGCCGGATCAACAAAGCTAAACGGTCCTCTACAGTCGATGGGGAACGTTGTCCAGGCAAGGTTCAGCCCAGACGAAAATTACATTGTCTACGTAGCGGATCAGGAAAATGATGAATCATTTGAGTTGTACAGTGTTCCAGTAACAGGCGGAACACCAGTACGACTCAACAAGGATTTACCGGATGGAATAGATATTTTTTCATTCCTCATAAGTCCAGATAGCCAACGAGTCGTTTACAAGGCCGAGCAAAACGCAATAGGTGTTACGGAATTATTTAGTGTTCCCATTACTGGTCCCTCAACTGCGAGTGTGCAGTTAAATGAGACACCTGTGCAATTTGGCAATGTCTCAACTTTTAGAATTAGTCCAGACAGTGACTATGTTATTTACCAAGGCGATTTGGAGAGAGTTAATTTTGATGAGTTGTACAGGGTGCCAATTGCTGGTCCAGCTACTGCTAGTGAAAAACTATTTGAATCTGCGGCAGAGTTTGAAGAGGTCTTTCAATTTGACATTAGCGCCAATGGTGAAACGGTTGTTTATTCTGCATTTAAATCAACCGTGAGCGGCTATCGACATCAATTTTTTTCTGTGCCTTTATTGGGACCTGTTGCCAGTACAGTGGCCTTAACGGATCCCTTGATAGAGTTTGCCCTGATCGATGCCTTCACAATCAGTCCTGATAGTACACACGTTGTTTATAAAGCGGATGCGGAAGTTATCGATAGAGATGAGCTCTTCAGTGTTCCAATAAATGGGCCAGCCAATGTTGGGGTCAAACTGAATGAAACTTTGGAGCCGTTTAATGCTCTGGATAGCAAATATTTTATCAGTTCAGATAGCAGCAAAGTTGTATATTTTGCTCAATTAGTTGGACGTGATGAAAAAGAGTTTTACAGTGTGTCGATTGCTGGTCCTGCTTCTGGTAGTGTTCGGCTAAGCGTTGATTTAGCTGTGAATCAAGATATGAGCGACTTTCATTGGCATATTACTGAAGATGGCGCGAATCTGGTTTATGCTCTTTATGAATTTTCTGATTTTAAGCGTTTGTATCGCGTGCCTATTTCTGGTACGCAAAGTGATAACAAGCTTTTGTTAGAAGCGCAGTCTACCGCTGGGGCGGATTTGGCGGTTTACACGACAACACCTGATGGAGCGAATGTCGTTTTTGTTATTCGCCCGGACATAGGCGAAGCGTATGAAATGTACAGTATCCCAATTGAAGGTCCACTTGGGGCTGAAACAAAATTGAATTTGCCTCTGGCAAGCGGTGGAAACGTTACTGCGTGGATCACCGCAAGCCCCAACAGTCAATGGCTAATGTACACGGCCGAAGTGGAAAGTGCAGGCACACTCGATCTTTATGCTGTGCCTGTAGCGGGACCAGCTACCAAAAGCATCAAAATCAACCCGGCGTTGGTTGCTGGCGGTAATGTGTCGGAGTTAAATAACAAAATCAGTCCAAATGGGACCTGGATAGCATATCTGGCAGATCAAGAGACAGATGGAATGCAGGAACTGTATTTAAGTGAGGGAAATTCACTTTTCTTGTCCAATTTTGTTTATTTGCCAATGGTGACGGCCGAATAATTCATTTTGTTTGGGCGACTCGATTGATCATTGTCCAAACTAGGTCACGAAATTGGCTTTTGTCCCTGTTGATTGATCAGCACGGTGTTGCTGGTTCACTAGCATTGGAAGATGTTGTGTACGCCATGCGGATCGCAAGGGTGTCAGTGAGGTAATGAACAATGAGTATGGCTTATAAAATTCGAGAATTTGATCCGGGTACAGCAACGGAAGCAGAGTTTGTTGCCCTGCACCAGTATGAGAATGAAATGCGGGCCGAACGGCTGCCGGAAGACCCGCCTAAATCGTTGGCGTCGGTGAAGGCGGATTGGCAGACCATTCCGCCGTTTTTAAAGATGCGGATGTGGCTGGTGTGGGATGCGGCCGAAACGGCCGTACTCGCCAAAGGTCTCATCGCCTACACAGAAAGTGACGATAACCAACACCTGGCCCAGGTGGTTGTTGACGTGCTGCCTGCTTACCGGCAGCAAGGCATTGCCCGCCAGTTGTTGTCCCTGATTGTGCCTGTGGCTGAAGCGCAGGGGCGTCGCTTGTTGGTGGGGAATACAAACGGCCGTGTGCCCGCTGGTGACGAGTTCATGGAGCGATTGGGTGGCAGCCGGGGCATGGCCACGCATATTAATCAGCTGGCTTTGGCTGATTTGGACCAGGACTTAATGAACCGCTGGCTGCAAAGTGGCCAGAAGCAATCGGTGGAATTTGAATTGGGCCTATGGCGAGGTGCCTACCCGGAAGCACAGCTGGACGAAATTGTCGCTCTGCATGAGGTGATGAATCAGCAGCCGTACGATGATCTGGAGGTAGAAGATTTTCATGTTACAGGGGAGCAGCTGCGCCAAATTGAGGCAAATCTGGAAGCGCAGGGCATTGAACGTTGGACGTTTTATGTGCAGGAAAGGACTACAGGCAAACTAGCAGGCTATACGGAACTGGCGTTTGTGCCAGACCGGCCAGCCGTGGCCAGCCAGGGAGACACAGGTGTGTTTCCTGAGTTTCGTGGGAAGGGGCTAGGCCGTTGGTTAAAGGCGGCGATGCTGGAGAAGGTTTTGGCAGAACGGCCGTCTGTCCACTTCGTCCGTACCGGTAACGCCGATTCCAACGCCGCCATGCTAAAAATCAATCGCGAACTGGGTTTTAAACCGTATCAGTCGCAAACAATTTGGCAAGTTGAAACGGAAAAGGTGCGGAACTACCTGACGAAGTAGTTACAGGTGCGACGCACTTCCAAAAGTGCGTCGCACCTTAAGTTTTATTCCCCGAAGCTGATGCCCTGTGCCAAAGGCAAATCCTTGGACCAGTTGATGGTGTTGGTCTGGCGGCGCATGTACCCTTTCCAGGCGTCAGAGCCAGATTCGCGGCCGCCACCGGTTTCTTTTTCACCGCCAAAGGCCCCGCCAATCTCCGCGCCAGAGGTGCCGATGTTGACGTTGGCGATGCCGCAGTCGGAGCCGCCCACAGAGAGGAAGGCTTCGGCCGTGCGAATCGAGTCGGTGAAGATGGCGCTGGAAAGTCCCTGGGGCACACCGTTGTGTATTTGCAGGGCTTCTTCCACCGTATCAAATTCCAGAATGTACAGGATAGGCGCAAATGTTTCTTCGCGCACGATGTCGGTCTGGCCGGGCATCTTGACGATGGTGGGTTCCACAAACTGCGGGCCGACGTCGGGCAAGGTGTTGCCACCCACAACAATTTCTCCCCCTTCCTTTTTGGCCTGTTCCAGGGCGCGCTGCATGGCGGATACGGCCGTTTCCGTCGAAAGCGGTCCCATCAGCGTGCCTTCATCCAGCGGATCGCCAATCTTCACCTGCTTGTAAGCCTTGGCCAGCCGATTGGTGAGATCGGCGGCAATATCTTTGTGGGCGATGATGCGGCGGGTGCTGGTGCAACGCTGTCCGGCGGTGCCCACCGCGCCAAACAAAATGGCCCGTGTCGCCAAATCTAGATCGGCGTCTTTGGCTACAATGATGGCGTTGTTGCCGCCCAGCTCCAAAATGGTGCGGCCAAAGCGGCGGGCCACCGTCTCGCTGACGATGCGGCCAGTGCGAATGGAGCCGGTGAAAGAGACGAGCGGCAGGCGCGGGTCATTGGTCATCAGCTCGCCTACGGCGCGGTCGCCGACGGTAAGGTTGAACACGCCGCTGACGCCATGATCGGCCATCACCTGGTTGGCGATGTGCTGGATGGCAACGGCCGTTAACGGTACCAGTTCTGACGGCTTCCACACCACCGTATCGCCACAAACGGCTGCCAAGGCCGCATTCCAGGCCCAAACGGCCGCTGGAAAGTTAAAGGCGGTGATGATGCCGATCGGCCCTAGCGGATGCCACTGCTCGTACATGCGGTGGCCGGGCCGTTCCGAATGCATGGTCAGACCATACAGCTGGCGTGACAGCCCCACGGCAAAGTCGCAAATGTCAATCATTTCTTGCACTTCACCAATGCCCTCGGCCCGAATTTTGCCCATTTCCAGGCTGACCAGTTCACCCAGCGGTTCAAGATTGTCGCGCAGGGCGTTGCCCAGGTCGCGCACGAGCTGGCCGCGCTGGGGAGCCGGGGTGCTGCGCCAGGTTTGGAAGGCATCTTTGGCGGCGTCTACGGTGGTGTTGTAGGAAACGGCCGTAGCGGGCAATACGCTGGCAATCGGCTCACCTGTTGTCGGGTTTAAAGATACAATTGGCTTGGCATCTGACTCCAGCCAATTATCTAATCCTGTACAAGCCCCACGGTTTATCGATTTAATCTGTAATTTTTCCAGAATTGCTTTCATAGCCCAGTTACTCCTTATCCTTTGTTTCATCCTTTTCTTCAATGGTTTCCTTGCTCGTTTCACTGGTGTCGCCCTTTGGGTTGGATGGGATCTTAACCAGCATCTGCTTTTTGCCATCGGCGACAGCAATAATCGTCTCCACATTAATGTCCTTAGAAATCAGGCCAAAATCCTGCAAAGTCCAGATTGTGGTGATGCGGTCGCTTAGATTGGGCCATTGATCTTTGGCCCACAGGTAGCGGCGACGGCTGAATTGCCAAATGGGTTCCGGCTGATACTTGGGTTCGTAAGCACAATATTCCTCCCATATTTCCTTTGAATCGGTTTGGGGGAACAAGATACTTAGCATGGCTCTTTGCACAACAGAGGCATCTCTGCCGTGATCGTCCGATACCCAATTAATATGATAATTATGGATGAAGGTAAAAATGCCAAAGTGAGAATAATCCTCAACATCGCGCAAAATCCGCTTGCGTTGTTCAAAGGCAGCCTGGTACGTTTCTTGAAGTTCCACACTAGGCTCCTCAATGCGTTCATGATGATCATCTTCATGCGTAAACGATGCAGGATCCAGCTTATAGAGGTAACAGATCAATTGCCTGATACGATCTGGCCCTACGTTAAATTTAGCGAAGGCTCCTTCATGAATCATATCGTCTACCGCGTCCACAATACCCCGTTGGCGGGCCTGATCATGCGCACGCTGTAAGCCTAGTTGGTATGCTACCTCTTTGGGAAGCAAGGGGGTGGCGGGCTTGATGGCCAAATGCGACAGTTTCTTTAGACCGCCATTGGCGTTCACAATCTGAATGATGGTGATGATGACGCCAAAGGCAACAATAACCCCAAGCGCTTCTGTTTTTTGCGTCACAAGCACAATCATCATCAGATAACTGGCAATCATACCCCGAAGGCCGGCAAATCTAAGCGATTTTGCCTCGCCTGAACCTGGCTCAATTCCGCGTTCAATCATAGCTTCATTGCGCACAAAAAAGACGGTTGTGCTGGTAATGACAAAAGCACTGACAAAGCCAAACGCATAATAAGCTTCTACAACGACCACTTCACGGATGATGGGGATGAGGATAGCGGACATGACCCAAATAACGGCAATGCCAATGCGATCATCAGAGAATATCCCAGGGAGACGGCCGAGTCGGGCAGCATTGGCGGCAACGGCCGCTCCGCCCACGTAGCCACCCCCTTGGGCCAGTAGCAAAATGATCGCCAGGAGCGTTCCGGCGACGACAAGAAAAACCTGGCCGGTTGTGTCCTTTGTTGCACTGTTAAGTTGGCGGCTAATCGCAATATCGGAAGCTACTTCGTCGATGTATTCCCCGCGGCTGAGTCCTGCCAAAAATTCTGGTTCTTCTGAGTCTTGGCCTACCAACTCCTCTTCTGCTTGCAGCGCAAAGCGTATATCGTACAGTTCGCCAGCCCCTTCCCGATCTTGTTCAGTAACAGCAATATCTGCTTCAGAAATCCCGCGACCGAAGGTTTGGGCGGCAATTATTTCGTACTCAATCAGCAGCGTGCTGTACCCTTCTGTGGCTGGAATTTTCCACTGTTGGGCGGCAAATAGCTGCACAACGCCGGTACCAATTAAGAAGAAAGCGGCCAATGACAATGAGGTGTTGATGACTTTCCATTTGGGGCGGGCAGCATGTTTGCCGCTGGCGGGTATCACTTCATAACCAGAAAAGCCCAGCATGGCGCTGGACATAGAACGGAAAAAGAGCTGGAAAAACAGCACCGTGCCAAGGGCTGAAATATCTTGTTGTGCTCGTACGACATGTTCAACAACGCCATTGATTTCTAGTCGCCTTACGATGCCCTCAGTCAAGAAGGCCCATTCGGGATTGCCCGCAGCCGTTGCGCCCACAATAGCCAGGGCGGCAATGGTGAACAAGGTAAAAGCGCCCCCTCCAATGAGGAAGATGGGGACAGCTCTTTTGGGGCCTAGCGCAACCAAAACCACCATGATGAAAAAAGCGAACAGTTCTGCCAACGCGATGCGGTAGGATGCCAATTCCGGCAAAATCAGCATGGTGACATCTGAAGCAGAAATTGAACTAATGATGATGGTTAGGATAGCATCCAGGAAAAAGAGACTGGTGCCAATCCAGGAAAGCCAGCGCATTTTAGGTGGGCCGATGGCTTCAACTAACGGGCCGCTCCCCCCAGCATTCGGCCGTAAATAGGCACCTGCTTTGTAGGCAGGTACAATGCCCAAAAGCAATAAGGCAGAAAGGACAATAAAAGCCAGGATGGCAATTTCATGATGTCCTTCTGCTCCATGGATGGCAAGTAGCGTTTGGTAGGCGGCGACGCTAAAGGCATCGGCGGCAATCTCAAAGATCAGGGCTAAAACGCCCAGGCCAGTGCCACCCAACAGCAATCCCTCGACCAACAATTTGGGTAACTGTCGCTTTGCTTCTTTGTTTTCTGTTGGATTTACATAACTTTTAAACATCTTTTCTTCTCCGAAAAATCTACGTTGCATAGTTTGCTGACGCTGGGGCGCATACTTAGCTTGTTTGGATTGCAGAAGTGGGGAGTGAGTTTGCCTCAAACAAGGGCTAATGCCTAGCCATGCCAAAAAGATAAGACCATTTGTATTTGATGATTAGGCATTAGTAGGATTATAGTTGATGGTGCATGGCGCGCCAATAATGATGCGCAGCGCGGAAGAAACTTAGCGACTTTTTTGTTCGATGTTACTAACTTCATAGTAGGAGGCGGATTTTGCATAGTCACGTAGGTAAAGAGGAAATTACCCTTAGTCGGACTTTGGGTTTGTTGGATATTACCATGATTGGTGTGGGGGCAATGATTGGTGCCGGTATCTTTGTTTTGACCGGCATTGCTGCTGGTGAAGCAGGCCCCGCTTTGGTATTGGCATTTATACTGAATGGTATTGTGACAACCTTTACAGCACTTTCTTACGCTGAATTGGGGTCCTGTTTTCCAGAGGCTGGTGGCGGCTATCTGTGGGTCAAAGAAGGGCTGGGCGGTACACAGGGTTTTTTGGCTGGATGGATGAGTTGGTTTGCCCATGCGGTGGCCTGTTCTTTGTATGGATTGGGATTCGGCCGTTTTGCCGTAGAAATCATTTCTTTATGGTATCCGGCCGTTCATGAAATTGCGCATCCTTTGACGCTAGGCATTATGGCGTTTATTGTGGTGCTGTTTGCCTATATTAACTTTCGTGGTGCCAGCGAAACTGGTTTGGTTGGCAACATAGTGACAATTGCCAAAGTTATTATCCTTGGCATCTTTATTGTAATTGGCTTTCGGGCGGTTGCCTTACAACCCAATTTAGATGTATTTACCGATAATTTTTTGGCGAATGGCTTGTCAGGCGTGTTTGTGGCAATGGGGTTGACGTTTATTGCTTTTGAGGGGTATGAAATTATTGCCCAGAGCGGTGAAGAGGTGAAAAACCCCAAACGCAATATTCCTAGAGCCATCTTTATTTCAATTGTCATTGTGGTCATTATTTATGCGTTAGTGGCTATTGTGGCCATTGGTGCGGTTACGGTTCCAGCAAGTGCGGGCAATATCCCGGTTTGGGATTATCTAGCTGAGGCCAAAGAGGTGGCTATTGTGCGGGCAGCGGAACAATTTATGGGTCGCTGGGGTGGTATTCTTATTTTGATTAGCGGCCTGGCTTCTACGATGTCAGCTTTAAACGCGACGATTTACTCGTCTTCTCGCGTGTCGTTTGCTATGGGGCGGGACAATAATTTGCCTCCCATTTTCGGCCGTATTCATCCAAAGATGCATACACCTTATTATGCTGTGGCGATTTCGGCCGTTTTGATTATTGTCATGGCGCTGGCACTGCCCATTGATGAAGTTGCCAAGGCAGCGGATGTGATGTTTCTGTTCATGTTTGCCCAGGTTAACGTTGCGTTGATGACGCTGCGGCGGCGGCGGCCAGATCTGGATCGGGGTTACTTTGTTCCATTTTTCCCCTGGCCTGCAGTAATTGGTATTGTGACGAATATGGCACTGGCTGGTTTTTTGGCATTTGAAACGGGTCGCGTTGGCATTTTGACGATTGTTTGGATTGCGGGGGGAATGCTGCTGTATATGGGATATTTCCGAGGCCGGGAAGAGATGGAACGGCCGAATGAAATTCTACTTAAAGAGGCTTTGGTCTCAGTGGATTACTCGGTTTTGGTCCCGGTGGCCGATGTGCAGCATGCCCAAGAGCTGGGGCGATTGGGTAGTTTGCTGGCCAAGGAGCAAAATGGCGAGGTGCTGGCGCTGCATGTCATTAAGGTGCCGCCTTCGTTGGGTTTGTCGGACGGCCGTTTATTTCTAAAAGAAGGTCGTGCCCCTCTGGAAAAAGTGATTGAGCAGGCGCGTGAACATGATGTGCCAGTACATACCATGATTCGGTTGGGTCGAAATGTAGGCGAGGCGCTGCTGAAAACTGTTTCAGAAAATGCCAGCGACATGATTTTGTTTGGGTGGCCGGGCACATCGGGTACCAACACGTCCCTGTTTGGGTCGGTGATTGACCGTATCGTGGCCAATCCCCCAGCCGACGTGGCGATTGTACGCTCTCGTCCCTATGATAAGATTCGCAAAATTGTGGTGCCGGTAGCTGGTGGGCCCAATTCGTATCTGGCTGTGAATACGGCCGTTAGCCTGGCGCGTAATTTGCCTGAACCAGCTGATGTGGTGATGGTACATGTGGCCGTGAATGGTCTGGCTCAGGTTGATGTGGAGGCGCGTGCCCATAACACCTTCCGCCGGGCAGCGACTGGTGTCATTTACGATCAGCTAACTCAGCAGATAATCAAAGCAGAATCGCCTGTTGATGGCATTTTGGAGGCGGGAAAAGATGCCGACCTGATCGTGATTGGGGCAACTCGTGAGACGCTCTTCCGCAATTTGCTGCTGGGGAATGTCTCGCAGCAGGTCGCCGAGCAGGCGAATTGTCCGGTTGTTTTGGTGAAACGTCGCAGCACTATTTTGAAATCTGTGCTGCGAGAGACGGTCTTACCGCCAATTCATACATCAAATAAGTTGAAAAAATAAAGCGCTTGAGGAATTTTAGATATTGATGGCGCGTGAAACGTGACCCAAAAGCCTGTTTCACGCGTCAGATAAACTTTAGGTGGCTCCAATAAAATGGCAGTAGTTTATGGGCCTGGGGTAGACGTGAAGGTAGGAATGGGCGACGGCGTGTAGATATTTGTGGGGGTGGCGCTGGGCGGTGGCGTAGGGCTGGGCAGCGGGGTGCTGTTTGGTGTGTTGCTGGGGATTGGGGTGTTGGTACTGGTTGGTGCCACGGTGGGTGTGGCGCTGGGCGGTGGCGTAGGGCTGGGCAGTGGGGTGCTGTTTGGCGTGTTGCTAGGGATTGGGGTGTTGGTACTGGTTGGTGGCTGCGGCGTATTTGTTTGTGTGGATGATGGTTGGGTTGCGGTGCTGCCAGGTTGAGCCGAAG
This sequence comes from uncultured Anaerolineae bacterium, assembly GCA_905479495.1. GTDB lineage: Bacteria > Chloroflexota > Anaerolineae > Promineifilales > Promineifilaceae > Leptofilum. The sequence continues at coordinate 106,235 of CAJQMR010000004.1, read as the reverse complement.
TAGGCGTCATGGTAGGAACGGCCGTTGTAAACCGTGTTGGCGTGGAGGAACTGGTTGCTGTGGGGGAAGCTGTGGTGGGAACGGCCGTTGTTGTTTTGCTTGGCGTTGTGGATGGTGTTCGGGTCGATGTGGCGGGTGGCGTGTCCGTTTCTTTAGTTGGTGAGGTGGTTATAGATGGCGTGACGGTTGGCGGGAATGGGACAGGCGTTTCAGGAACGGCCGTTACGGTTTCTCGCAGTTGGGCCCCATCTTTTTCAGAAGCGGCCGCAATGGTAGGGTCCAAAGGCGCAAACTCAAAGTCATAATTATCTCCATAATCGGCCTCGGATTGAGCCAACATGCTGGTTTCTAGAGAGTGTAACGGCCGTAAATTAAGCCCCAACCACATCGCCAAAAATATACATGCAAAATTAACCAGCAAAGCCAGCAGCAGCACCGCATACATATTCCGCCGCGAACTCCGGGTCGTTTGTGTTTCTGCCGAATTGATTAAATCGGTGGGTGGAATCATGGGGGAAACGCGCATCAGGCTGGCTCCATCAACGGCAGCTCGATAGAAAATGTGCTGCCAACCCCTAATTCACTATCCACACTCACTTTGCCCCCATGCAGCTCCACAACCGTGCGCGTAATGTACAATCCCAGCCCAACCCCGCGTGCCGCAAAATTGACATTGTTATTGGCCCGGAAAAAGCGATTGAACAAATGTGGATGATCGGCTACGGCAATGCCAATGCCATTGTCCAGTACATCCAGACGCATGGTGTCATGATGCTTGTGGATGCACACTTCCACATGACCGCCTTCTGTTGTGTAGGTCAGCGCATTGCTCAATAGATTCTCAATGGCGCGGCTAAGGTGTTCGGCATCTGCTTCCAGCCAAAGCGCTTCATCTGGCATAGTAACATCCAGGGCAATCTCTTTTTGTTCAAAACGCTCGTGCCAGCGCGTAACTGCACTATCCACCAGGCTTTGTATATTTATCGGCTTCATGTGCATAGAGATGGTGCCTGCTTCAATCTCTGAAATCTTAATGAGCTGGTCAATATGATGTTCCAACTCGGCGCTGCCCTTGTTGATGTATTGAATAAATTGCTTCTGATGCTCATCCATGTGCCCGTTGGCTTTGGTTTGCATCAGGTTGGTGTACGCTTTAATGACCGTCAGCGGGGTGCGCAGCTCATGGGAGATAGTCGTGATAAAGGCTGATTTGAGATTGTCTGCTTCTACCTCACGGGTGATGTCGCGCATCACAATCACATTACCGATCTGCTCGTCACTTTTGCCAATCACTGGCGCAGAGAGGGCGCTGAGGACGCGGTTGCCCAACTGGTAGCGTCGTGGACGCAGTGTACTGTTTGGCAGCTTAAGCAGATCGCTCATGTTGGTAATCTCGCTTTTTGCCTGGCCGTTTACCATAGGATTTAACTCTCGCACAGGCCCAGAAAAGAAATCTTGAGCAAGATCGGCCAGTAGTTTTTCTGCCGCCGGATTGACGCTTAAAATATTGTCATGTGTATCTAGCACAATGATGCCATCAACAATGCTGTCCAGGATAGCTTTCAGCTGGCTGCGCTGTTCGTCAAGTGTCTGGTTTTGCTCGGCCAGGGTGGCCGTCATGGTATCGAAAGAGCGGGAAAGTAGACCGATTTCATCGCTGCCTTGCAGGTTAGAGCGACGGTTGAGATCTCCTTTGGTGACGGCAACGGCCGTATCCACCAAATAATGAATAGGGTCTGTAATGCGCCGGGCAATCAGGAAGCCGCCGATAAAGACAGCCACCATGGCCAATGTAAAAATGGCGGTAAACTGCTGCCGACTGACTGCGACGGTGCTGACAATGAAGTTGCTTGGCAGCGCCACGCTGTACATGCCAAACGACTGTCCACGCAGCCGCCAATCTCCGTAGGCCAGCACATACACTTGATCCAATACGGCCAAACGACGAATGGGGACCTGGCTGTTGGCCGTGCTGCTTACCAGCGTGTACTGTTCTGGCGTTTCCGTCAATTCAGCAATAACCCCGCTAAACTTTTCTGGATCGTCCTGGTAGAGTGCATTGATGCCAATTTCGCCACCGCCTAATGACGTGTCCAGCACATGGCCTTCAGTATCATAAAGTGTGACTCGGGCGACGGCGGTGAGCGTTAGCTCCAGCATCATGCGGCGGCTATAGGTGCCCACCATCGCCACGCCAACTTGTTCGCCTCGGAAAAACATCGGCGTGACGGTGAAGATCATCAAACCGTTGTCGGTTTCGGTCATAAAAACGTGTCGGTTACCCGCAGCATCCTCTTCGTTGCGCAGTGCTTTTTGCACTGCTTCCACGTCAGAAAAATTGGCACCACTGCTGGTCATGCCCTGGGTATCGGTTGAGGAGCTGACGCGCCGCCAGCCATACATTTCCACACCGTTCATGTTCAGCAGTAAAACGGCGTCTGTGTTGCTGTTAATTACAATTTGGGGAGCAAGTTCGCCCAGTGTGGTTGGATCATCTGCGGCAACGGCCTCAGGAATGCCAGCGGTACCAATCACGGTACGTAAAGTTTGCAGCCTTTGATCCTCGTGGCGTACCATTCCTTCAGCGACAATCTGGCCAGCATCTAGCAGTTGATTCGTAATCCGTTCTTCCAATGAGCTGGCAACGAGGTTGGTCACTACAAAAGCGCCGACGCTGGCCACGACCAGTGTCAGTAAAAAGTACGGCAGTATAATTTTTGTACCAATGCTCAGTCCGAACCTGGTACCGGTGGCAGTGAGCCGTGAGGGTAAATTTTGATACTTCATCCAGTGTATGGTATAGGATTTACCAGAGGGCACGGGTTAAGGTGACGTGAAAAATAGTACTTTTGGTTAGAGGGATTTTTCTCCGGTAGGGGGGTGGGGAAATTTGTTGTTTTGGAGGATAGATGTCTTACATTGAATGGCTGCGTGAGCGCGTTGGTCAGCGCAAGGTGTTTTTAGTATTTGGTACGGTGGTTTTGCGGGATGAAGACGGCCGTATCCTCCTACAACGCCGCACCGATTTTACCTTTTGGGGCTTGCCTGGCGGGGTAATGGAACCGGGGGAAGACGTGGCAACGTGCGCCCGCCGTGAACTGCTGGAAGAAACGGGTCTGACGGCCGGGCCGCTGCGGCTGGTGGGCATTTACACCGATCCCAAATATGACGTGACGTATCCCAACGGCGACCAGGTGCAGCAGTTTACCGTTTGCCTGACGGGGCAGAGGGCTGGCGGCACCATGCAGCCCGACGGCCATGAAACCAGCGAGCAGGCATTTTTTACTCCAGAAGCCGTGGCCCAGATGGATCTACCGCTGTGGTACGCTGACATGGTGCGCGACACGCTGGCTGGCGGCGCTCCGGTATTTGCCCCTCCGTTTGCCGCTGTCAAAACAGCAGACCAGATTAAGCGGGTACGGCCGTTCATCGGCCATGATCCCTTGATTGCTGTAGGAGCCAACGTGATTGTAATGGATGGTGACGGCCGTATCTTGACCATTCAGCGGCAGGACAACAAAGCGTGGGCGTTCCCGGCTGGCTATTGCGATCTGGGCGAAAATGTGGCGCAAACGGCCGTTCGCGAGACGTTTGAAGAGACCGGTTTGCATGTGGCGGTGGAGCGACTGTTGGGCGTGTACAGTGGCCCGACCTTTAATCATATACACGCCAATGGCGATCGGGTTCAGGATGTGGGGGCCGTTTTTTTGGCGCGGATCGTGGGCGGTGAACTCAAGCGGGCGGAAACAGAAGTGGCTGCTTTGCGCTGGGCAACGCCGGAGCAGATGTTGAGCGGATCTTGGATAAGCCGACGGCCGTTTGTTACCACCATCCTGCAACATCTGGACAGGGGCAGTTTTGTTTGCTAAATTCGCCATTATGAATCGACGCGTTGTGGCCTTGATATTGATCCCCTTCCTGCTGTTTGCCTTTGGCACGGTGGGTTACATGATCATTGAAGGGTGGAACGTGCTCGATGCCTTTTACATGACGGCCATCACGCTAACCACGGTGGGGTTTGGTGAAGTACGTACGCTGACAACATACGGCCGTATCTTCACCGTTGTCCTGCTAGTGGCCGGCGTTGCCTTTGTGGCCTACGGTTTGGAATATTTGTTAACGGCCAACCTGGGGAACACTTGGAGAAAACGACGCATGATGCAAACCATAGAAAGCCTGGAGAACCATGTCATTGTGAGTGGCTACGGCCGAGTTGGCCAAAGCGCCGTGGCTTCTTTGCTTAATAGCAAAAGAAATGTGGTTGTCATTGAAAAAGACCCGGAAAAAACGGCCGAAATGGACCAGCTAGGCTTAACGTATCTGGTTGGCGATGCCACCCGAGACGAGGCATTGTTGCAGGCAGGCATCGAGCGCGCCTGGGGATTGTTGATTTGCACGGGAGATGATTCGCGTAATTTATTCATTGTCCTTTCTGCCCGGGCATTGAACAGCAAGTTATACATTGTTACACGCTCTGTTGATGCTGAAAATGACCGCAAAATGCGGCGGGCCGGGGCCAACCGAGTGGTCTCCCCTTACCGAATTGGGGGGCAGCACATGGCCAATATTGTCATACGGCCGCATGTGACCGACTTTTTCGATGTGGTGACGTTAGACGGAGGCATCGAACTGTGGGTGGAAGAGTTGGTGATTGGTCAGACTTCAACCCTGGTGGGAAGAACAGTCGGCGAGGCCAACATTCGTCAGGAAACCGGTGTTTCCATCATCGCCATGCTGCGCGAAAATCACTCATCTATTCCCAAAGCCCACACAATGCTTAGGGCTGGCGATGAACTAATTGTTGTGGGCACGCGTGAACAACTTACCAAATTGGAAAAATTAACGGGCATTTCGGTGAGACATCTTTAAGAAAATAATGCTTTCAACTGACAATTTCCTAAGATCAAAGAAGATATTAACAAAAAGTGGTTGCCAAGCGCCCTGTGAATCTGTACTATTGTGAACGACTTGCGGAACTTTACCGCATAATTATCTATTTGGATGCATTATGACTGCAATTGAACCTGAATTAATCACAATCATCGAAGGCCCAACGCCTGAATTCCGACCCACCCCTGTGGATTGGGTACAGTCGGTGTTAGAAGGTCCCACGGACAAGCTCGTGGCGGTGTGTAATTTTCGCACCGGCAATGGCGAGGACATTATTGAACGCTGCCGCAACGCCTGGAAAGACGGCCGTCCTGTACGGCTCGATTTTCCTGATGAAATGCGCATGCGGCAGCAAGTCGATGTCGTCTCCATTCGTCTGGAACAGTTGGAAGCTGGACCCGCCCTTATGCTATGGGTTGCTTTGCCGTTGGACGTCATCGAAGAAATGGAAGAGATGGACGACAACGACGAGGACGACGATCCATTCTTCCCCTAGAAATTACGGCACGATTTAATTGATTTTTGGCAATAACAAACGCAGCCTGCTTTTGCGGACTGCGTTTTTGTTTTTCCTGGGGCGGTGGTAGCATAACAGCGAATTATTAATTGTCATTCCCGCGAAGGTGGGAATCCAAGCGCCTGGACTCCCGCCTTCGTGGGAGTGACAAGCAAAGGTTGAGGTTGTGATGATGTTTGAGACGATCCTGTTTGAGGTTGAAAATGGCGTGGCGACCATTACCCTAAACCGGCCAGACAAGCTAAATGCGTTTAATGACCAAATGATCGACGAGACGACGGCCGCTTTCAAACAGGCCAGTCGTGATAAAGAGATTCGCTGCGTGGTGCTGACTGGAAACGGCCGTGCCTTTTCCAGCGGGCAAGATTTGGCCGATGTGATGGAGCGGGGCGACAGCTTTTCCATTGGCGACCATTTGCGCCACGGCTACCACAAGCTCATCAAGCAGATGGTGCGGCTGGAAAAACCGATCATCGGGGCGATTAACGGTATTGCTGCCGGGGCGGGCGTTGGCGTAGCCCTGGCCACTGACATCCGCATAGCTGCGGACAGCGCCAGCTTCATGCTGGCCTTTAGCAAAGTGGGCCTGGTGCCAGACAGCGGCACAAACTGGCTGCTGCCTCGGCTCATCGGGCAGGCACGGGCTTACGAGATGGCCGTCACGGCCGACAAAATCCCGGCAGAAAAAGCGCTGGCCTGGGGCATGGTAAACCGTGTCGTACCGGCGGCGCAACTGATGGAAACGGTGGCGGCCTGGGCTGGCCCGCTGGCGACTGGCCCCACGCTGGCCTACGGGCTGACCAAGCGGGCCATGAACCAGGCGTGGGACAGCGATCTGTTCGGTGCGCTGGACTATGAAGCCCATCTACAAGAAATTGCCGGGCGCAGTCACGATAATAAAGAGGGCGTGACGGCATTTTTGGAGAAGCGTGAGGCACAGTTTAGAGGCGAGTAAGCGGTAATCGGTTATCCGTAATCGGTAACTTTCTTACTGATTACCGTTCACTGATTACAGATTACCCAAGAAAAGGAAACAGTATGAAAAAGGTTTCAGTCATCGGCGCGGGCACGATGGGGGCGGGCATTGCTCAAGTGTCGGCGTTGGCGGGGTATGCGGTTGTTTTATACGATGTGGCGGATGACGTGCTGGCGCAGTCGCTGGACGGTATTCGGGCCTCGATTGACAAGGGTGTGGCGCGGGGCAAAACGGAAGCGGCTGTGGCCGAAACTGCTAAAGATGCCATCCAACTGACCACCTCGCTGGAAACGGCCGCACAGGCCGACCTTATCATCGAAGCTGCGCCGGAGAAGTTGGAGTTGAAGCGAGAGATTTTTGCCACCCTGGATGCTGCTGCCCCGCAAGAGACCATTTTGAGCAGCAATACCTCCAGTTTGAGCATCAGTGCCATTGCTGGGGCGACAAAACGGGCCGACCGGGTGGTGGGGGTTCATTTCTTTAACCCGGCCCACATTATGCAGCTGGTAGAGATCATTCGCGGTGATTTTACGAGTGATGAGACGGTGGCTGCGGTGCAGGGGTATGTGGCGCAGGTGGGGAAAACGGCCGTTCTCTGCAAAGATACGCCTGCCTTCATTGTGAACCGGGTAGCACGGCCGTTTTACGGCGAGGCGTTTCGGCTGCTTGGCGAAAACGCCACCGATCCGGCCACATTGGACAAGCTCATGCGTTCCATTGGCTTCCGCATGGGGCCGTTTGAATTGGTTGACCTGATTGGCTGTGATGTGAATCTGGCTGTGACCCAGTCTGTTTATGATGCTTATTTCCAGGAGCCAAAATATCGTCCTCATCCCATCCAAAAGCGCCTGGTGGAAAGCGGCCGTTTAGGCCGTAAAACCGGGCATGGCTTTTACGATTACGACAAATAAACCATTTTCCCGGAAACTTTTATGATGGAACCATTTCACAAGAGTCGTTTTCTGGGAAATTAGACAAACAACACTTTTACTATGGCGAACTTCAACGAACAAGCTTTGACCTGGCTGCGCGAGCACGGACTCACGATTCTGTTGATCGTGGTTGTGTCTGTGCTTGCCTATTATTTACTGGGTGTCTTGACTCGCACGCTCAGCCGCCGTATTCAGGCGCTGGATGATGTGGAAGACAGCGAGTTAGACCGGCGGACAAAGACCATTTTCCGCGTGGTGCACAGCACCGGCGTGGTTGTCATCATCAGTACGGCAATCATGATGATTTTGACCGAATTGGGCGTGGCCATCACGCCTGTGTTGGCTAGTGTGGGCTTTGTCGGATTGGCGTTTGGCCTTGGCGCGCAAACGCTGGTCAAGGATATGATTGCCGGGCTGTTTATCCTCATCGAAGACCATTACACGGTAGGCGATGTGGTAGAAATTGGTGGCATCACTGGCACGGTGGAGCACATGACACTGCGGGCTACGGAAATGCGTGATCTGTATGGCACGGTCCACATTATTCCCAATGGGGAGATTCGTGTTGTGGCCAATAAATCACGAGATTGGTCGCGGGCGATTGTGGATGTAAGCGTGACGTATGAAGAGGATGTGGATACGGCCGTACAAACCCTGCAAGAAATTGGTGAAGCCATGGCCGAACATAAAATGATGGGCTTGCTGCTGCAAGAGCCTGCCGTGGTCACTGGTGTGGAGGGGTTAGAGGATTGGGCCGTGCGGCTGCGCATCATGGTGAAAACGATGCCCAATGCCCAGTGGGAAGTGCAGCGCTATTTGCGCCGCCAAATTCGCATCATCTTTGCTGAAAAAGGTCTGGAACTAGCCTTCCCCCGCCAGGACGTCATGATCGTCAGCGATCCTCCGAAAAATAGTTAATTTTTATTTTTAGCCACAGAGGAGACAGAGATTGATGAGAAGTATTCTCTTTTTTCTCTGTGCCCTCTGTGGCAAATTTTTTATTTTTCCACATCGTAGCCGGCAGCTTCCCAGGCTAGAATGCCACCATCCATGTTGTGCACATTGTCAAACCCTTGCTGGCGCAAAAAGTCGGTGATTTGGCTGCTGCGATTGCCGCTGCGGCAGGTGACAATCACCTCTTTATCGGTGGGGATTTCCGCCAGGCGATCAGCGACTTCATTCATAGGAATAAGGGTAACGCCTGGGATGTGCCCTTCGTCATATTCAAATGGTTCCCGTACGTCTAGCAGAAGTACGTCAGCCCGATCTTTAACGCTGGCTACAGTTTGCACATCCACCGTGTCAGCCAGATCGAGCGTGTCGCCAGCATCAACAACGGCTGCTGGGGCAGGGTCAGTTGTGGCTGCCGTTTGGCCCCCACAGGCAACGGCCGTTCCTAACAGCGTTAGTAAAAATAAAATCAGCACAATACGTTTCATGTCCATTGTTTTCATGGTAAAACCTCCAAGTTGATGAATCAGATCAATACAGAAAAGGAATCAGTTTGCGCACGCGTTGTTGATAGGCTGCATAATCGTCATATTTTTCGCGTAGCCACAATTCTTCCCGTCTGGATTTAACGTCAAAAAAGAAAAATAGAATGAGTGCATAAAGCAAGCTAAGCCAGCCACCGCGCAGGAGGCCAAGCCCAAATGCACCCAGAATAATACCGCTGTAAATAGGGTGGCGCACCCAACGATAGGCACCGTGTTCCACCATGTGGGCATTTTCTTTGGGACGGGGAACGGCCGTTAAATTACTGCCTAAACTGACCAGGCCACCCAAAACCAACAGGCCACCCAGTCCACCCAGAACCAGCCCAACCACAATGGTGCTGGTGTGCCACACGCCAACCCAGGTAGGCCAACCAGGCAAGGAAGCCGGACCAAAGGCAACCAGCCCAAACAAAATAACCTGGATTACCACGTACCATTCGCCATTTGGCCCTTTCCACCACGGTTGTTTTCTCATTGGTAAAATTCCTCTTCTTCTGATGCAAAATTTTAGCACAGGTTACAGAGTGTGCTTTTCTCTTTACACAACTCTTACATTGTCCCAAGCAGTGTGTTCACCAAGGCTTGCAGCAAGTTTACCGTTTGCGCAATGGCTTCGGGCTGGCCGCGAAACGGTTTGGGCCATTTGTCTAACGGCCGTCTTTCCACCACGCGGGCAGTGGCACACAACTCAATTTGGAGCGCGGGGACGTCTAGCTGCTGTGATGCAAAGCGGGTAATGGTGTAATTGGCCAATCCGCCCGTAAAACGCGGATGGTTCAGGACAAAATGGTCCCAACGCAGTTCAGAGAATTTCTTGGCGGCCATCTGGCTGGTTGGGCGAAATTGTTTCTCAACGGTTTGCATGATGAGCGATTCTTGGTTTGGGCAGGAACGGCCGTTCATGGTGCCCAAGGCCAACCCAATTTTGTATTTGTTAGACATGCCATGCAGGTCCAGCACAAACCGAATGTCCTTGCTTTGCACGATCTCTTGCAGGCGCTGCTTGTACGGACTTTGGCGATCCCAGTTCGGGTCGCCTAAAGAGCGGTAATGGCTGTAAAGGGCATGGACACCTGTTTTTTCTGCCAGGAATTGGACCAGCGCGCCGGTAAACTCCTCTTCACCCTTGAGCCGTTGGCGGCGTAGGTGGACCGTGGCGTGGGGTGCAGAGATGAGGATAGGCACCTCGCCTGGTTGGTAGGTGAATGATGGTTCCCCATCTGGCGCTAACGCTGTATAGGAAACGGCCGTTTCCAGTTCCTGTAATCGGTGTAGAAATGAGATCCCCATATGGATGATTATAATTCAGGATGAATTCCTTGACCCCTTTGACACAATCCGGTTGAATATCGATAGATAACACGTGCAGTGGTAAGGAGACAGGTTCGTGAACTCAAAAATCATATTGCCAGACGTGAAAAACATCATTGCTGTAGCCAGCGGCAAGGGCGGGGTGGGTAAAACCACCGTAACGGTTAACCTCGCTTTAGCGCTCCAGCGGCAGGGAGCCAAAGTTGGCATTTTTGATGCCGATGTGTACGGACCCAATGTGCCCATCATGCTCGGGATTCATCGCCATAAGGCAGCCGATGGCATGGCAGCCATTGCACGCCGTAAGGAAGCGCCGCCGTACATCAAACCACTTTCTCGCTTTGGATTAAACATTATGTCAATTGGTTTACTCGTGGCCGAAAACGAAGTGATTGATCCGGCGCGCAGCCCGGACGCGGTGGGGCAACTGGTGGTACAAACCTTGAAAGACGTGATTTGGGGACCGCTCGATTATTTGCTGATCGATTTGCCCCCATCGGCCGGACAGCCGCAGGCGTCGTTGTTGCAGCGAGTGCCGCTGCGTGGGGTTGTCATCGTTACCACGCCGCAGGATTTGAGCCTGCTGGATGCGTCTCGTTCGCTGTTGATGTTTCAGGAAGCCAATGTGCCAATCTTGGGCATCGTGGAGAACATGAGCTATTTCATTTGTCCCAACTGCAATGAGAAGCACGAGATTTTTCAACGATCGGCTAAATGGCGGCCAGCGGCATTGGCCGAGACGCCCATTTTAGGCCAGATACCGCTGACAACGGCCGTTTCCCAAAGCATCAATCAGGCCAATCCCCTCATGCACGATCACCCAGATACCCCGCAGGCTGAAGCGTTTATGGCTGTGACGGCCGTTTTGCAGCAGCAGCTTCAGGGGGAAAACAACCGTGTTTGATAGCTAAGAAATTTCTGCGGCACGTTCGGCCCACCAGCTTTTGAGCTTGCGCATCCCGGCTCCGTTTAGCTTGTGACCCGTCTCATATTCACGGTATTCCAGAAAGGCCCCTGCTGCTCGAACTGCTTTGCCACATTCTCTGGCAATTTCTAGGGGAACGCGGTCATCCTCTGTGCCAACCGCCATGAATACAGGCAGGTCGGTCAGTCGTGCTGTTTCAATCGCATCATCCACTTCTCGCGGCATAAATCCAACCAGGCTGGCAATGCCCCGCACTTTCTCTGGCGTGCGGATGGCTATGGCAAAAGAGGTCGCTGCGCCTTGGCTGAATCCCATCAGGTAAATTTGATTGGGATCGGCATCATATCGCCCTGGTAATGTGTCGATAAATTGTTCCAGTACGTCAACGGCCGTATCGAAGGCGCTCAGCGCGGGCCACTCATCTTGCTGCCGGGGATGCCAACTGTAACGGCCGTTGCCTTCATCTACAATGGCGCGGGGGGCAACCAGTAGCCACTCCTGCGGCAGCGTCTGCCGAAAGATCCACATCACATCTTCTGAGCCTAAATGGCCATGGATCAGCACAACGGTGGGATGAGGGCCAGGTGTGTTTGGTTTTAAAACGCGGTGGGGTAAAACGGCCGTTTCATCTTCAACAAGAAAGGGTTTTTCATTCTGCATGGTTTCGTCCTAATTTGCTGTGGCATCCCTGCTGGTGAATAGACAAAAAAAGGAGGTGGCGAACTAACGGGCGTTAGTCCGACCACCTCTGGGGGGGGAGCCGTAAACAGTATAACACTATCAGTTTATCTCGTCAATCCCTTTGTCAATAGCTCTCAGGTCAGATGACATTTGACCTAAATTCCCCCAGATTTGGCCGTTGACAGCTGGGACAAATAGAGTACAATGTAGGAAACCCCACCCCCTGGGGGGAGGGGTAAGCGAGATGAATATGGACGACGTAACTAAAAAAACGGTGAAACAAAGATTGGCTAGTGCTGCTGGGCACATTAAAGGCATCGAGCGGATGGTGGAAGATGACACCTACTGCATTGATGTGATTAAGCAGGTGCAGGCAGTGCAGGCCGCGCTAAATAAAGTTACCTCCATCATACTGGACAATCATCTACACACTTGCGTGACCACGGCTATTCGTGACGATGAGCCGGATGAACGGGAGCGCGTTTTGCAAGAGATTACCAGTGTTTTTACCATGTCAAATAAAATTTAATTTTTTGAGGAGATGATCATGACGACAAAAACATTTACAGTGCCTAATATTAGCTGCGGTCACTGCACCCACACCATTGAGATGGAATTAGGCGATTTGTCTGGTGTGCAAAGTGTAAAGGCTGAGCAAGAAACCAAAAAAGTAACAGTTGAGTGGAGCGATCCGGCTTCCTGGGAAAAAATTCAGGCGCTGCTGCAAGAGATTAACTACCCGCCCGAAGGGCTTATTCAGATTAGCTAAACTGTTTGGGGGACTGCAAAGGTTCCCATCTTTGATTTTTATTAGCCACAGTGGGAAAAGAGAAGAAAGGGGGTTATTGATTGGTCTCTCCAATTCTCTGTGAACGCTGTGGCTAAATTTTTTTGAGGAAGGACAAAATGTCCGAAGAAAAACTAGTGACGCTGCCTGTGTTGGGCATGACCTGTGCCAACTGCGTGGCAGCGGTGGAACGCAATTCTAAAAAAGTTGAAGGTGTCACCGGGGCAACGGTCAATTTTGCCAATGAAAAGGTGACGTTCAGCTACGATCCTGCTGTTGTGAAAAGCCAGGATGTGACAACGGCCGTTATCGAAAAGGTCAAACGGGCTGGTTACGAAATTCCCACGGCCGATTTAGAACTGTCGCTGCTGGGGATGACCTGTGCTAACTGTGCCACCAACATCGAGCGTGCTCTGAACAAGGTTGATGGCGTGCTGTCGGCCACGGTGAACTATGCCAATGAAAAAGCGGCCGTGTCTTACGCTCCTGGTGCTGTTAACCGTTCCGAAATGGTTGCGGCGGTGCGTAAGGCGGGCTACGACGTGGTAGAAGCCGAAGGCGACGAAGCGTTAGAAGATGCCGAAGCTGCTGCCCGCGAAGCTGAAATCCAACATCAGAAAACCCGCCTGATGGTGGGTATTCTCTTTTCCTTGCCCCTTTTCTTATTTAGCATGAGCCGTGATTTTGGCCTGATTGGCCATTGGGCGCACGCCACCTGGGTGAACTGGCTCTTTTTGGTCCTGGCCACGCCCGTACAGTTTTATGTTGGCTGGGATTATTACGTGGGAGCCTACAAAAGCTTGCGTAATGGCAGCGCCAATATGGATGTGTTGGTGGCGATGGGCTCGTCTGTGGCTTATTTCTACAGCATTGCCGTTTTGCTCGCCCGAACTTTCTGGGGCAGCGTTGCCCTGGGAGATCATGTTTATTTTGAGACCTCAGCGGTGATTATTACCTTGATTGTATTGGGTAAGCTGCTGGAAGCGCGGGCCAAAGGGCGCACCAGTGAAGCGATTAAGCAGCTGATAGGCTTGCAGGCCAAAACCGCGCGCGTGGTGCGCAATAGTCAGGAACTGGACATTCCCATTGCTGAGGTGGTGAAAGGGGATGTGGTGCTGGTTCGACCTGGTGAAAAGATTCCGGTGGATGGTGTGGTGTTGGACGGCCGTTCCGCCGTCGATGAATCCATGCTTACCGGTGAATCGCTGCCGGTGAACAAAGAAGCCGGTGATGAATTAATTGGTGCCACAATCAACAAACAGGGCTTGCTCAAATTTGAAGCCACAAAAGTGGGCAAAGAAACGGCCCTGGCCCAGATCGTCAAGCTGGTGGAGCAGGCACAGGGCAGCAAAGCCCCCATTCAACGCGTCGTGGATCAAGTTGCGGCGTATTTTGTGCCGTTTGTTATTGGCATGGCGGTGCTTACCTTTGTGATTTGGTTATTTAGCGATGCCGGTTTTGTTCCAGCGTTGATTCGGTTAACGGCCGTTCTGGTTATTGCCTGCCCTTGTGCGATGGGGTTGGCAACCCCCACCTCTATCATGGTGGGCATGGGCAAGGGAGCTGAAAAAGGCATCTTATTCAAAAGCAGCACTGCTCTGGAGCAGGTGCAAAAGCTTAACGCTATTGTGTTGGACAAAACTGGCACGATCACCCGCGGCGAACCGGCCGTGACAGATGTGATACTGAGCGAACAGCTAGCGGTTATCGGTGAACCAGTGGCCGTTAACGGATTACCGATAACGGATAACCGCCCCACTGATTACTGGCTTCAGCTGGCCGCCAGCGCGGAACGTGGCTCTGAACATCCGCTGGGTGAGGCGATTGTGCGGGCTGCACGGGAAAAAGGGTTGGTTTTAGACGAACCGACTAACTTTAGCGGGATTGCTGGTCATGGTGTGTCGGCGGAGGTAAACGGCCGTAACGTCCTGATCGGTAATTTGCGCCTTATGGAACAGGAAGGTGTGCCTCTCAATGGGCTGGAGGCTAAAGCGCAAGCATTGCAAGACGAGGCCAAAACCGCCATGTGGCTGGCCGTTGATGGGCAAGCCAGCGCCGTCATTGGCGTTGCCGATACCATCAAAGAAGGCTCCAAAGATGCCGTCGCCGCTATGAAAGCCCGTGGCCTTACCGTGGTAATGATGACCGGTGACAACCAGGCCACAGCCAACGCCATCGCTGCCGAAGTGGGCATTGACCGTGTTTTTGCTGAGGTGTTACCGGGCGACAAAGCTAGCTACGTCAAGCAATTGCAAGAGGAAGGGTACACAGTCGGCATGGTGGGGGATGGCATCAATGATGCGCCTGCCTTAGCACAGGCCGATGTGGGGCTGGCGATTGGGACTGGCACCGATGTGGCGATGGAAACGGCCGATGTGACTTTGATGCGCGGTGACTTGCGTAGTGTGCCGCAAGCAATCCATTTGTCCAAAGCCACCATGCGCAACATTCGTGAGAATTTGGCCTGGGCCTTTGGTTACAATACCATTCTTATTCCCGTAGCGGCTGGCATTCTGGCCCCGTTTGCCTGGGCACCAGACTTTCTTAAGCAGCTTCACCCCATTTTGGCGGCTGGCGCGATGGCTTTTTCGAGCATCAGTGTGGTAACAAACGCCCTGCGCCTGCGCCGACTAAACGTGTGATTTTAACGATTTGCTCCCCCTGAGCGTTGCGGCCTCAGCCAACTTCATTAGTGGCTGAGGCCTTTTTTTGTGCCAAAAGCGGACCCGAGTCTGAGTTTCGTATGAAAATTTATTGATGGATCTGGATTCCTGGGGATAATTGCGGGCGCGATTTGCAAGCCATTAGGGTCTGCAAGTGGCACAAAACACCTACGGAGACAACAAGTGAGCAAAAGATCAGCAGGCCAAAAGCGGAGCAAGCGGGATGTGCGGCGGGAGCAGGTGGTGCGTGAGAAACGTATGCGTACTTTACGCATCTGGGTGCCAATTGGGGTTGTGGCGCTGGCTATGGTGGGGTTACTCATCTATCGGGCGACGCGACCAGAAGTTGAAGGCGTGGTTGTTGTGGAATCGGCCGTGGCAAACCAGCACGATGATCAACTGCAAATTCCTTTTGGTGATACGCCCCCGATGGGTGGACCGCATGCGCCTGTTTGGCAAAATTGTGGCATCTACGTAACGCCGGTAGAAGGCCAATATGCCATTCATTCTATGGAGCATGGGGCCGTGTGGATTACATACAACCCTGATTTGCCTGCTGAAGAAGTCGTCGCTTTAGAAGATATGGCGCGTGGTGAGGGTTATACGCTGCTGAGTCCTTATCCCAACCAGGTAAGCCCAATTGTATTAACCGTATGGGACCGTCAACTAGCAGTTGATTCTGCGGAAGACGCACGGATTAATGAGTTTATTGATCGGTATAAACAAGTACAGGGTCCAGAGTCTGGATCAGCCTGCTCCGGTGGTATTGGCACACCTGTAGGTTAATTATTTGCCCCTCAAAGCACAGTTTTGGAGAAGAAGATGTTGAGCAATCGTCGCAATCAAATCATTTTAGGCATGGTCGTTTTGGGATTAGCAGGTCTGGCATTTATTCTTTATTTGAATGTGCGTCCTGAACCACAAATAGAGAATGTTGTCCAGTTTCCACGCCCGGCTCGAGGCCACGATGATACATTGGTATTTGATACGTCTGAATTGCCACCGGCCGGGGGCGAGCATTACAACATCTGGCAAAATTGTGGCATTTATGAGGAACCAATCCAGACTGGCAATGCAATTCATTCGATGGAGCATGGCGCGCTGTGGATTACCTATCAACCGGATTTGCCCGCAGATGAAGTGGCAGCTTTGGAAGATATTGTGCGCGGGCAGACCTATTTGTTGGTGAGTCCATATCCGGATCAACGCAGCCCGATTGTCCTTACAGCCTGGGGTATTCAGCTTGAAGTTGAGTCAGCCGATGATGCGCGTGTTGAGCAATTTATCGAGCGTTACCGGCTAGGTTCGCAAACGCCTGAGCTGGGTGGTGCCTGTACCCAAGGTGTTGGTGTCCCGCTGCCCTGATACGATTTTTAGTTTTTATGATTCGTTCTCGTCTAATTTTTATCACTTTGTTTTTAGCGTATCTGGGAGTCACTCCGGCAGGTATGTACACCTGTGCCTGCCTCATCCCGGTACAGCCCGCGCTGGAGCACGTGAACTTAGACGAAATTGCTGAACAATCTTCTTTGCCAAACACAACGGCCGTTGTCACTTTGCTGAGCTATTTTTCTATGACTTTCATTGTGGCAGCGGCGTTGATCTTAGATAGACGGTGGAAATATCGTCGTCGTCATGAGTTTCTTTGGCTGGAACCCTACCGGTTTTATCAACCGCCTCCAACCCCTCCCCCACATCTCATCTGAGCTTCTCCTTATTTTCATTGCAAATGGCAAATGTGCCTTTACACTATTTGTTGGAAGGCCACTGTGTATTACTTTACATAAACAGGATTCGCTCATGACAATTCAACTTTCCCGAAATGCCAAAATGCTTTTTTTATGGAGCACGGCCGTTTTCCTGGCCATCGTTGGTTTAACACAATCTACGAATACGGCTCTGGCTCACACCCGCACAGAAGTGGGACCGTATGCCATTGTGATTGGGTGGCTGCAAGAACCGCCCATCGTTGGCGAACGAAATGCGCTCACTATCGAAATCAGTGAAGATGAACAGCCTGTAACCGGTGCTGAAGTGTCCCTGGATGTAGAAGTACTCTATGCGGGGCGTACCTGGCGGGTAAATATGAATCCAACCGAGACGCCGGGATTGTATACGGCCGTTCTCTTCCCCACCGTGCGCGGCACCTACACAACGCGTATTTTTGGTAATCTGGCAGATACAGATATTGATGTTGAGCTAGACCCGGAAGAAGTGCTGCCAGCCAGCAATCTGCAATTTCCCGAACCGCTGCCCGACACCATCGCTTTGCAAGAGCAAGTCGATCAGCTTCAGGCTGAATTACAAACTGCCAGAACATGGTCGTTTATCGCTCTTGGTGTGGCTGGTTTAGGGATTTTGTTAGGTGTGGTTGGTTTGCTGCGACGCAAATCTAATTGATAGCTGTTTTTCGAAATAGCTATTCTCTCTAGAAAGACATTAAAATGATCTTCAGAAAAGATGTAGTTACAAAACAGGAGTAAAAAATGAACAATTTAAAGAAACAACTTCGTTTTTGGTTGGTAATAACTTTGCTTTTAGGTGGCTTATTTTTGGCTGCTTGCTCCAGCTCTGGTGGTACAGAACCTGCTGCTAACGATGAGACCATGGAAGAGATGGACCATGAAGAGAACATGGACAACGAAGATATGGAGAATATGGACCATGACGATATGGAAGACATGGACCATGAACACGAGGACGAGCACAATCGCATCCCCAACGAAAACGGGGCTACCATTACAATAACTTCACCAGAAGATGGTGCCACCTTCAATGTTCTGGACCAGGTAATCGTTGAAGTCGATGTGAAAAACTTTGCGCTTGGCGAAAATGACGACCATTGGCATGTGTATGTAGATGGGGTTTCTTTTGGCATGGTGATGGGTGGCAATACCGATCAAGCCCTGGCCGGGCTGGAACCTGGTGAGCATGAAGTCTCGGCTTATCTCTCCCTGGGTACCCATGAAGAGTATGAAGATGGTGATTCTGTAACCATTACCGTCGAAGAATAAAGTTTTAGTAAAAAGTGAAAAGTAGGAAGTGATAAAGTATTTCAAACTTATCACTTTTTACTTTTCACTAATCCCCCTCATTATGATGAAGTTTCGCCGTACTCTGTTGCTTTTATTACTGGCTGGCCTGATGTGGCTATGGGTGCAGCCTGTGTTTGCCCATGCCGTGCCGGAATTTTCCAATCCGGCCCCCAATGCTTTGCTGGATGAGCTGCCTGACAACGTAATTATTCAATTCAACGAACCTATTGTGGCCAATTTGAGTCGGATTGAATTGTTAACCCAGGCTGGTGAAGCGGTAGAAACAGGTCCTTTGCAGCTCATTGATGCCGACGGCCGTACTGCTGCTGTCTCCTTACCTGATTTGGAACAAGGGGCTTATCTCGTAAGCTGGCAGGTGCTTTCTACCGTGGATGGACACACGACCAGCGGCACGTTTGCCTTTGGCTATGGCGTGGCGGCAACGGCCGTTACCAGCGAAAGCACCATCACTGCCCAGCTTTCCCCACTCAGTGCTATTGCCCGCTGGCTTACCCTGACTGGTATAGCCTTGCTGATGGGACTGTTTGCCTTCCGCCTGCTGGTATGGAATCCTATTGTCGCTGATGTGGATTTGGAAGCGGAAGAAGAAGCCCTGGACCTGAAACTGGCACAGCTTGGCATTCGCATTGGCATCACGGGCATCGTGCTGCTTGGTTTGGGACTGGTTCTTATCTTTATTGACCAGACGCGCGTTTATGATTTGCTGCAAACGGCCAATTTGCAATCCTGGATTGGCACGCGCTTTGGCACCATGTGGTTAACACGCTTTCTGCTGCTGGCCATTTCCCACTTTAACTTGAGCCTGTTTGTGGATGTGAAAAACGGCCGTAAAGAACTGCGCGGTTGGGAATGGTGGCTTGGCTTTGTCCTGGCCATCGGCCTCTCGCTGACCGTTTCCCTCATTAGCCACAGCGCAGCCCTTAGCGACGAAACAATCCAGTCAATTCTGATCGATTGGGTGCATGTGTTGGCTGGTACCATTTGGGCCGGTGGTCTGCTCTTTTTGGCATTGGCCCTATGGCATGCCCGGCACCTGAATAACGAAGCCCGTGCCTGGCTTAACCTTAGCTTGATGCTCAACTTTTCGGCCATTGCCGCCATTGCTGTGGGCCTGCTGCTCACCAGCGGGGGGTACCTGGCCGCTAAACATGTAGGCGGCTGGACCGAGCTAATTGGCACGGCGTACGGGCTGCTGCTGCTGGGCAAAATTGGGCTGGCGCTGGTCACCATCGCGATTGCCGGGATCAATCTGCTGTTTGTCAAGCCGCGCCTGAGCGCTGTCTACGAGGAGCCAGAGAGCAAGCGCACTCCCCGTGTCTTGCGCCGCTTCAGCTTACTGGTTTGGCTGGAGATGAGCATTGCCCTGCTTATTCTGGCGGCGGCTGGTGTGCTGACTGATTTGCAGCGTGGTGTCGATGCCCCGCTGCTGGCTGACGCACCCGGCCAGACTATTGTCACCCAATCGGCTGAAGATTTGCAGGTGGAGATGACCATCGAGCCTGCCCTGGTAGGTGCAAATACGTTCGACATTTTGATTACCGATGAGAATGGCGAACCGGTTACCAATGCCGAAGATGTCTCGGTGCGCTACACGTTTTTGGGGCAGTCGATTGGCTCCTCAAACGGGACGGCCGAATCAATAGGAAACGGCCGTTATCGCCTGGATGGCAGCTACATCAGTTTGATTGGCACCTGGCAGGTAGAAGTTTCTATCCGTCGTCCCAACACATTTGATACCTTTGCTGCGTATCGTTTGGAAGCAGGCGTAGGGGGCAATATTCGTGAACTGGATAGCGGGGTACGGCCGTTGGAGGAATTTGCCAAATTTATGAACCGCACCGGCAGAGGCGCTACGGGTGTCGGGATTGTGCTTTTTGCCCTGTTGTGGGGTTTTGTCGGCGTTCGAGCTGCCAAAAATGAAGGCCAGTTGGTGGCGCTGCTGGCCATAAGTCTGGTTTGCTTCTGGCTGGGTGGCTCACAGCTCTTCACCTTCTTCACCGAGGAGTACACCCCATCCAAGTTTGCCACCAACCCCATCCTGCCGGATGTGGAGTCAGTCGCTATTGGACAGGAGCTGTTTAACGAAAACTGCATTGCCTGTCACGGCCCGGAAGGGCGGGGGGATGGCCCCACTGCCCAAAGTCTCACGCCGCCCCCGGCTGATTTTGCTGCCGGGCATACCGCTACCCACACCGATGGCGATCTCTACTTCTGGATTTTGCAGGGGATTGAGGAAACGCCAATGCCCGCTTTTGGCGACCAGTTAACGGAAGAACAGGCTTGGCACCTGGTGAACTACGTCCGCCGCCTCAGTGTGCGTGAGGATAGTTCGGTGTCTTCGCAGTAAAAATACCCTCACCCTAGCCCTCTCCCTTAAGGGAGAGGGGGCCTGTTCCTTCCCCTTTTTAGGGGGAGGGTCAGGGAGGGGGTGATTTCCTACGGCCGTATCCAACTCACCCCACCCAACGTGCCCAGCCAAACAGAGCCATCGTCGGCGATGGCAATGTGTGTGACATGATTGCTGGCCAGCCCATCCGCTGCGGTGAGGCTGCGCCATTGGCCGCTTTGAAAAACGGCCGCACCGTTTGTTGTCCCCAACCAGATGGTGCCGTCTGGGGCAATGGCCAGCGCAGTGATTGTTTCTGGCGCTAAATTGTGAGCGACCGGCAGCCGTTGATTCCCTTGAACACGCACCACATCACTTTCTGTGACGTACCACACAGCCCCATCGGGAGCAACGGCCGTAATTGGCAAAGCCAACGTACCCATCCGCTCAAAACCGGCTGCATCCCCCCGGTACACCATCCGCTCAGACACTAGCCACAGCTGCCCAGTTAAATCAGCAGTCAGCCCAGCGGCCTCTGGATAATCCGCCGTTACGCGCTGGCAAACGGTCCGCTCGCCCACGGTGGTGATGGAAACCAGGCCGTCGTGGGTGGTTAACCAGAGCGTGCTGGGGTCCGATACGGCCGCTTCTAACACCTGTTCCCCATAAATCGCCGGACTGGCCGGAAAAGGCCGCCAGCGATCCCCGTCTAGCCGAGCGACGCTGCCGCCAAAGCTGCCTTGCCACAGCGAGCCATCGGCCGCTTCAAGCAAGGTACTGATAATTGAGCCTTCGCTGCGGCCATCCCGATTGGTTAATGCTGAAACTTGCCCGTCAGCCCAACGCAGCACGTTGCCGCTGCTGCTACCTAGCAGCAAGCTGCCTTCCTGCGCCACGGTTAGTTCGGTGACGGTTTGGACGACTTCTGGCTCAGTGAGGGGAAACTGCTGCCAGCTCCCATCGGCCAGCTGCCGTGCTGCGCCTTGATTGGTGCCCAGCCAGAGACGGCCGTTCCCAGCCACATGCACCGCGAAGGCATTGCTGGCGATGAGTGGCACATCCAGTGGCGTGGCCCCATTTGGCTCCAGCAGTAGCGGCGTAGCCTCGAAACGAGTGGCGGCGATGGGCCTCCCATCTGGCAAAAACGTCACATCGGTGATGGCTCGGATCAATTCCGGGTATTGGCTGGGCTGGCTGACGTTTCCCGAGGTTAGATCCATGTGCCACAAACTGGTGTCGTTGCTGGCCCAGAGACGGTCGTCTGGCCCCAACCATAAGCGAGAAAAAGCTCCGCCTGACCGTAATTGAACCTCATGCCATTGCCAGGTTTGGCCGTCAAATGTGGCCAGCAGCTGTTGGGTTTGCTCAGGGGTTTCCAGATGTGCCGCCAACCAGAAACGGCCGTCTGGTTCCACCACAAAATCATCCACCTCAACCGCTGGGTTAGGCAGGTCAATGGGCACGATTTGCCAACTTTGCCCATCGTAGCGGCGCAGTTCCGTGCCGTTGCCAGCCCAAATCGTCCCGCTGGCATCAGCGGCCAGGCGCACCGCCTCGAAGTTGGACCACGCTCCCACGCCCGCAAAAGATTTCCAGCTTTGTGTGGTGGGGTTAAACTGGGCCAGCCCTCCTTTGGTGATGGCCCAAACCGTATTACCCACGGTGAGCAGCTGGTACACTTCGTGCGCGGGCAGGCCGTTGAGCATCGTGAATTGGGTCCACTGTTGGCCATCGAACCGGCTGATGCCGCCCAAACTGGCCAGCCAGGTGGCCCCATCGGGCGTGGTGGTGATGCTGGTGATGACGGGGTTGAGCAGGCCAATGGGGGCTGGTCGGATGGTTGGTTGCCAGGAACGGCCGTTAAAAAAGCTCAAATAATTGTGGTGAATGGTGTAGGTGCCGTACAGGCCGCTGCTCAGCGCCGAATCTTCTGGCAGCAGTTCGCTGCTGGCCCAAACGGTGCCGTCGGTGGCTGCGTCCAGGGCTGTGACCCGGTCACCGGGCAGACCATCTTCGGAACCAAAGCGTTGCCAACGGCCGTTTCCCCCCTGGGTGCCATCGTAAAAAGCCACGCCCTCGGCGGCTGCCAGCCAAAACCCGGTTTCGGTGGCCAGCACATCAAATACCTGGCTCACTGGTGGCGGCACGATGTTTTGCGTTTGGCCATCGCGCCAACGGTAAACGGCGTCGGCGGTGATGAACCAGACGGTGCCCTCTGGCCCGATGGCCAGTTCGCGCACGTCATCCTGGTTCAGGCTGATGAAACGGCCGTCTTGCCACACCACCAACCCGGCATTTGTCCCCACCCACAAGCGGCCGTCTGGATGCAGCGCCAGCGCCTGGACGGCGTTATCCGGCAGGCCATCATCGGTTGTGAGCAGGTTCCAGCGCTGTGTTTTAGTGTCAAACGTGGCCAATCCGGCTTCGGTGGCAAACCAGAGCAGGCCATCGCTGGTCTGCACGATATGGCGCACGTAGGGCGAGGCGGGTCCGCTGACCGGGCAGCTTACTGCCTGCCATCTGTCGTTGGCAAAATCGTAGCTGGCTGCGCCCTGGCCCACGCTGCCAAAAGTGGTCCAGAGCTGACCGTTGTTGTCCAGGTTGAGGCTGGAAACGGCCGTTTCCGGTAACCCATCGACTGTCTCCCAACTTGTGCCGTTGAAGCGGCTCACGCCTTTGGGCGTGCCCAGCCACGGCTGCCCGTCGGCAATCAACAGATTGGCAATCTGATTGGCAGGGATTTCACTGGGTGGCTCGATGGTCTGCCAGCTGCCGGAACCGTCGCGCCGCAGCAACCCAGCTGCGCTGCCCAGCCACAAGTCGCTGGCGGTAGGCAGGATGGCGAAAATTTGATCGTTGGGTGGGGAAACGGCCGTAACTAACGGCAATCCATTGCTCAATTCCACCTGCGTCAGCCCTAACCCTTGTTCGCCGTAGCTTACCCAAACGGAGCCATCCACGTTGGCAGACACGCGGCGTATATCTTCGCTGGCCAGGCCGTCGGCGGTGGTAAAGAGTTGCCAGCCGCTGCCATCGTACAGGGTGAGCCCGGCCTGGGTGGCGGCCCAAAGACGGCCGTCTGGCGTTACGGCCACAGCTTGAATGGTGTTGACGGCCTGGCTGCCCACCTGTGCTAAACTGTCCCAGGAACGGCCGTTGAACTGCACCACGCCTTCCGTGGTACCTGCATAAATGGTTAGCCCATCCGCCGCCAGGGTCAGGCTGCTCACATTGTTGCTGGGCAGCTGCAAGAGGGTGCGGCCGCGCGTGTAGCTAAACCAGCGACGGCCGTCGTAACGGCCAATGCCGCCATCTGTGGCGGCCCACACCATCCCGTCGGCGCTCACAACCAGATCGCGCACGGTGCTGCTGGGCAGGCCAGCGGCGCCGGTAAATGTTTGCCAGCTTGTGCCATCGTACCGGCTGACGCCTGCTGAAGCAGTGCCCAGCCAAATCGCGCCATCAATCCCTACCGCTACGCTGGTGATTTGATTTTCGGCCAAACCGTGCTCGCTGCTGAATTTAACGACCTGGCTCAGATCGCTTTCCTGCCAGACCAGCAGTCCACCGTCGCTGGCGGCCCAAATGAAGCCATCGCGCCGGGCTAAATCATTGATTTTTTGGGCGTTACTAAAGCTGATGAATCCCGATTTGGCAATGGTTGGGCTGGGTAGGCTGGTCCAGGTGATGGGGGGATTGGCAACGGCCGTACTGCCCAAAATGGGGTAGCTGGTGATGAGGGTAGCCAAACCGCCCAGGCAAAGAAATAGCAGCAAAATGCTGCCGATCAGCAGCCAACGTCGGCGCTGGGTCTGGGATGAAGCGGCCATCAGATGGGGAATCAGATTTTGGGCTGGCGCATTTCCTGAACCAGCAGGCCCAATGCACCGCCCAACAGCAGAGTGACCACGGTGGTGATGAGCATGGTGATGGCAACGGAGCTGCCGGAAAGGTCCAGGTAGCTGGCGATAATGCCTCGTGCGCCTAGCAGGTGAATGCCTACGGAGAGCAAAATCATGATGCCGCTGGTGAGTTGCAAACGAGAATCGCTGGTTCGCATTTGTTGGGGGCTGAGGGTGGCCCGTTTGGGACGTCGGGGATCGTAGTAGAGGGAAACGGCCGTTCCTGGCTTAAACTGCAAGCTAAATTCTCGCGCCCATTTTTTGCTTCCTTTAGCCTTCCCACTCTTGCTCACTGGATATTGACGACTGCTGTACGCTTCGCCATCCACAGTGTAGGCGATTTCAAGCAAAGGTTGATACTCACGGCCGCTTTGCGAAAGACGCACATCCGTTACTTCCCCGGTGATTTGCGGCCAGTTAGCCGACTGCTTTATTTCGGCAAAACGGAGCACCACCGTCATAACAGAGATGATTGGCGTGATAAACATGAGGATGAGAATAAGGAGGGTTATGATTGACATGATTTCATCTTTAAGCTTTCCTGGAAACCGTTTTCAAGCTGAACGTTTCCGAGAAAATGTTGGTTATGGTTCCGCATATATTCGATAGATAAAACCGCCCTTGTCATCGCTGACATAAAGCGCGCCGTCTGCTCCAACGGTCACGTCTACGGGACGGCCGTTTGAAGTCGTGTCGCTATTTAACCAGCCTGTAGCAAAATCTTCAACCGGGCCAATGGGACTACTGCCGTCTAGCGGCACGCGCACTACCTTGTAACCTGTGGGCACGCGGCGGTTCCATGAGCCGTGAAAGGCAATAAACAAGTCGCCCTGGTATTCGGGGGGAAAGGCATCGCCCGTGTAAAAGGTGAGTCCCAGCGGCGCGGAATGGGCTTGCATGGAGACAATTGGCTGTCCAACAGCCTCACAGGCACCTGCAAAGCCAAATTCGGGGTCCAACACAGTGCCGCTGTGGCATGATGGCCACCCGTAGTCACTGCCTTCCTCCACAATGTAGACGGTTTCTGGCGGGAGGTCATCGCCCAGTAAATCACGGCCGTTGTTCGTGACCCACAGCTGGCCAGTTTCCGGGTGGATGGCCAGGCCGACGGCGTTGCGCAAGCCGGTAGCGTAAACTTGCTCGCCGGTAAGTTGATCTTGCCCCACAGGGCTGTCGTAGCTGGTGATGGCGGCGCGGCGGGGGTCTTCTTCTTCGCAGACGTTGCAAGTGGATCCGGCAGAGATGAGCAAACGGCCGTTTGGCAAAAAGGCGATCGTGCGGCTGCTGTGTTGGCCGGGTGGCAGATAGGTGTCGATGAGCGTGGTTTGGGAATCGGCCGTACCGTCGCCATCCTCATCCACAAGGCGCACGACTCCTTCGGTAACGGCGACGTACCAGGCTCCTTCATGGTAAATCATGTTGTGGGGGTTGTTTAGGCCATCGGCCAACACGCGGATTTCATCGGCCTGGTCATCACCGTTGGTATCAGGCAAAGCGACGATGCGGTCATTGCCCCGGTCAGCCACGTAAAGAACACCGTCTGGCCCAACGGCTATAAAACGGGGTCCCCTTAAGCCATCGGCAAAAATTTGTACGGCAAAACCGTCGGGCACGGTAATATTGGCCACTTCAGCATCGCTTATCAGTGGGGCAAAATTAATTCGTTGGCGTGCGTAAAAATAGATGGCAACGGCCGTTACCATGCAAATGCCTATCAATCCCAAAAGTCCATACAACAGTCGCTTTCGCTGCATGCAAAAAAACCTCCACGCGTAAATCAGTATTTTAGTTTACGGCGTGGGGCAAGGGGTCTCCACCTTTTACAGCAAGCGTTAATCTGACGCCAGCACTGGGTACAGGTCCGGCACAAAAGTTTGCTCATTCATCGGTGGGCGAATGTAGCCTGACTCTTTTTGGCGAGGTGGCAATTCAATCTTTTCCGGTGCGATGTCTTCATAGTCGATGGAACTGAGGATGTGGCTGATGCAGTTAAGCCGAGCCCGTTTTTTGTCATCTGAGGGAACCACAAACCAGGGGCATTGTTTGATGTCGGTGTGATCAAACATCACGTCTTTGGCGCGAGAATATTCCATCCAGCGATTCCGTGATTCCACATCCATTGGGCTGAGCTTCCAGCGTTTGACAGGATTTGTCAGGCGAGATTGAAAGCGGCGCTCCTGTTCTTCATCGCTGACGGAAAACCAATATTTGAGCACGACGATACCAGAGCGGACGAGCATCCGCTCAAATTGAGGGCAAGAGCGTAAAAATTCTCGATACTGATCATCAGTACAAAAACCCATGATATGCTCTACCAGGGCGCGGTTGTACCAACTGCGGTCGAACAGCACAATTTCTCCAGCAGCAGGCAGTTGCGCTACGTAGCGTTGAAACCACCATTGCGTTTTTTCTCGGTCGCTGGGGGTGCCTAAAGCCACAATGCGAGCAATGCGGGGGTTCATTCGTTCGGTGATGCGCTTGATCACGCCGCCTTTGCCTGCTGCATCTCGCCCTTCGAACAGAATGACGACCCGTAAGCCTTTTTCTTGCACCCAATATTGCAGCTTGATCAGCTCTTCTTGCAAGCGTACCAGCTCCTGTTCATAAAAGTTGCTTTTGAGCTTGCCGTTTTTGCGCAAAATGGATTTGTTTTGGGGATTGGATACGGCCGTTTCACTTGCTGTCACATCAGTGCCCATCATTGCCTCCTCATTTGATAGATTAAAAAATTAGTACAGTTGACCCATGACCCTTGTGCTAGAGCCTTTATTTGATTAGACTTAATGTTATCGTAAGGTTGTTCGTAAGATTAATTGTATGAAGTGACTACTCGCCCGAGTAGTATGTGGAAGATACAAAGGGTTTCCACTCTTCTGTGTCCCAATTCAGTATAACACAGTGTGTTTATAACTTGGGAGGTGCCCTGATGATTAGATCGTTTCCCGCCACGACTACAACGGAATCTGCCTGGCATTATTTACCAGTAACGACGTCACTCTGGCAGAGGCCGCGAAGTTATCCTACTGCTGTCCAACGTATTTTATTGCCAATTCAATTTGAACATCTTTCAGATATGGTGGTAACGTCTGTGCTGGATTTTGCTGCCAAGATTAAGATGGATTTGGTGCTGCTTGTGGTTTGTGAGGACACGGAATTTGACCGGGAACTCTTGTTTTCGGCGCTGCGGGGGTTTCGGGCACATGCGCAGCAGTTTGGTGAGGTTTCATTGACGATTGATACGGCCGTTGGCTTTAATAACGAAACTATCTCCCACTATGCCGATTTATACAGGGTCGATGTGGTTATTCTGGCCAATCAACTATCAGAATTTGAGGGGAAGCAGAAAGAAGCTTTCGCCAAGTTTTCTAAGAGCTGGCAGCCGTTGGTTTGAAACGGCCGTTGGTCACTCACCTCCACATAAAGCCGACGTATCTGTGCAGAGGGTGCGTCGGCTTTTTTATGGCAACCCTACGAAGCTTCAAATTCAGTATAAACTTCAATCGTAAAGCCCATTGGGTCTAACGCTAAAAATTGCAGTGCGCCGGGGCGTGGCTTTTCTGGCTCTGGTGCGTAGAGGGTATAGCTGCTGGCCTGTAGCCGCTTAACAATGGCTGCAAAAGAGGGCTGGTCCATTTTTAAAACCCATGATTCTGTTGTAAGCGATCCACCCTGGTAGCCAGGATTTCTGGCAAATTCGGTTGCCATTGGCTGCGGTGTAGCCGCGCGGATAAACACCAACTGTACCTGGCCAATCTGGTACGCGAGCCAGCCATGATCGACATCATCACGAAAATACGTTTCTTCCAGCCCTAAACAATCTGTATAAAAGCGGCGCATCGATGCTACATCGTTGCACCAGCGAAAAATTGTGTTTAGTTCTATTTCCATTAGTGTACCTCTGGATTGACAAGTTGAAACCAATGCCCATCGGGATTGGTGACGAATAGTTCGATATGTCCAATTTGCATTTTATTAGCCTCCAAGAACGGCCGTAACCTCATTATTGCCTTCCGCCTGGGCTAGCTGAAGGGCTGATTGTCCTTTTGCATCCGGCTGGTGTGGATCAGCCCCAAATTCAAGCAGCAGTTGAGCCATAGGCACATTGTTACGATGGGCGGCTTGGTGAACGGCCGTAAAGCCCCCATCCTGTGCTGCATTCACGTTTGCCCCTTTTTCTAGCAGCGCGTGCAAAATCGTCAGGTTCCCGTGGGTGGCTGTGGCGTGGATAGGGGCGATTTTTATCTTGTTTTTGGCCACCGCATTCACGTCGGCCCCTTGCTCAATGAGCCAAAGCGCGGCGGCTTCCTGATTGAAGTAACAAGCCAATTGGAGCGGTGTGAAACCATCCTTGGCAAAAATGTGGAGGTAGCCGGAATGCCGTTCTACCAGCGCTTGCAGTTGAGCCAGATCGCCCAGCGCGGCAGCGGCAAACATATCTGGTTTGGGCCCGGCAGCCAGCAGCGCCTCGACGACGGCCGTTTTTCGTTGATACATGGCGTTCATCAGCAGCGGCAGGCCATTTTGGCCCAGGGCCGTGGTTAACTCTGGTTTGGCGGCAATAATCTGTTGGATGGTTTGCACGTCATCTTCGTGAACGGCCGTTTCTAATTGACGACAATCTGACACCACTTGCTGGATAACGGCCGTTCGTTCCTGAACCGTTTGGGCCAGCGCTTGCCGTTCTGCCTTGCCCAATTCTGGCGCGCCTAAAAGGATGTTTTCCACGTCGGCCAGAGCGCGGAACAGTAACCGCAGCAAACGACGCGCCTCTGTTTCTGGGCGGTCGAGCCAAAGCAGCGTTTTTTCAATTTGGATGTGGTGTTGGCGCAGATGAGCGTCCAGACGATGTACCCGATACTGCAAAGAATAGACTTCTTCCTCCCACCAAACGGGCGAGGGGCCTAAAAAATGTTCATTCGATACGGCCGTTAGCTCAGTGAGAATTCGCTGATGGAAGTCATCGTAATATTGCTGCACGGCTGACAACGATTGATTATCTACGATGTCGTAGAAATCCTCTTCGCTGCCAGCGACCCGTTCCACTTCGCCGGGGGGAAAAGGAAACGGCGCTGCTGTCCCTGCCTGTTGCTGTGCCAAACCATAATGAATAAGTGTGAAAAAAGTCCGCTCCGCATCAACAATGTGCTCCAAAATAATGCGCAGTGGCCACTCCCCCGCCGCTGGTTCTTGCTCAAACTGCTCATCGCTGATGCCTAGCAGTGTTGCTTGCAGTTCACGGTAGCCCAGATGATATTGCCCCAACACATGCTGGGCCAACGTTCTTGGCGGACCTTCTTGGTTGCGCTGGCTGGCCAGTGTCGCGGCTAGATCACGCAGTTCATGATAGGTGCCAATGAGCGCCAGACGTACGCCTTCGCCATGCTTGCGCCAATGGAATGGCTGGGCCATATCGACGTCTGAAAACGCATGGCTGGCAATTGCTAGCTGATGAACAGCCGAGAATAGCTGGTTGTGAGGCATGGGTACCTCCTGAGATTTTGCCTGTTGGATTTGAGTTGGTTACAGGGTAACACAAATTGTGACAATTGGTTTCCAAAATGCCTGGATGTGTACTCATTTGCCGCAGAAGCCAGAAAAAGTCAGTGTCGTTGGGCCAACTGGTAGGCCTGGCGGATGTGTTCTTGCAGAGTGGCATCTACATCGTAAAGTGTGGTGAGCTGAACGGTTGTCTTTGTGTCGGGAATGCGGCAGGTGATATGGTTTTTGGCAGGATGCAGGGTGCAAAACGGCCGTTTGGCCACAAAATTTATTCGCCCGCGCTGTAATGACCAGGTAACGCCCTGGCTTAAACTGGTAATAAAATCAAGCAGTTGCAAGCCTGCGGCGGCGGCATCAACCGTTGTTCGACTCAGATAGGCATCCAGTTGCAAATCGATTTCCATCCCAATTTTCCTTTGTGTGTGATTATGCGTTTGGGTTGTTACAAAAACGCCACTTCTTCCCGAATTTTGTCTTTGACCACTGCCATCTGGCTGAAAAAAGCCATGTATGCCCGGCTGACCGGGTCTTCCTGGTCGCGGAACAAGCGGTCCAAGGCGGCATAATCGGACAGCCAAAAAATCCATATCGAAGGAGGTCCATCGCCCAATCCACCACTGGCTGCGACCACTTCCTTGATCCATTCCTTGTCTTGCACCACATCATGCAGTGCTCGGGCATTTTTGGCATGTTCTTGTGAAAACGGCCGTGGCCATTCAAATTCCACAACTAAATAAATACCAACTTTTGGCTCACGCATATCAGTCCTCCAAAACTGTGGTTAATCTTCAAAACCCGTCGGATGAAATTTTTCATTCTGGGTTGCCAACAGGGCAACGGCCGTTCTCTAAATTTAATAATGGGGTAAGGAGATTATTTCACTCAGCAAGCGGCAGGATTTTAGCACTTATGTTCTAATTGGTCAAGGTGTGTTGTGCCTGTTTTATTGCCTCGCTATACTTCTGCGCTATGAAGCTAACGGTATTGCCAGAACAATTTGCCGCCAATCTGACGAGCCAACAAAAACGCCAACAGCGGGGTCAACAATTCATGGGCTCGGTTATCATGATTGTCAGTATGGCGTTGTTGTTGCCGCTGGTGCTGCGTGCGCCGCGACCTAATTTTGTTGTGCCATCAACGGCCGTTCTCATCTTGAGCACGCTTTTGCTATTTCCCCTGGCCTTGTTTTTGTCTGTTGTTTGGCATGAATTGGGTCATCTGCTGGCGGGGAAACTGGTTGGTTTTCGTTTTGTTTTGGTGACTTTTGGTCCTTTGCGGGTGGCGCGGCAGGCCAACGGGCTGCACCTTAGCCTGATTAACAACAACATCGTGCAGTGGCAGGGGCGGGCGCTCTCTGTGCCGCTGACCTTTGGCGACCACCGGTTGGCACGCATGGGGATACTGGCGGGTGGTCCCTTGGCCACATTGGGCCAGATGTGCCTGGTGTTGGGGGTCAATTATTTTTTGCGCGATCAATCAATTTCATACGGCTGGGGCTTGGCGCTGCTCTGGCTGTTATTGGCAGCGGTGATGATGTTGCCAGCAACGGCCGTTCCTCAAAAAATTGGCAACATTTACACAGATGCTTCTCGCATTTGGCAGCTTTGGCGTGGCGGGGAGCGGCTGGCCGACCAACTGGCGCTGGCGAATCTCGTAGAGGCTTCCCTCCGAGGTGTATCACCAGCAGCCTTGGACCCTGATTTTGTCAGGCGTGCCCTGGAAGCCCCGCCGGAAAGCAACGAAGCCTTGGTGGGCTATTACATTGCCCATGTGCAGGCATTGGACCAGGGAGAGATTGAAGATGCGGCCGTTTTTCTAAACACGACCCTTACCTTACTGCAACAGCGCCCCCCAACTCAACGAGCTCCTTCTATTTTTGCCAGCGCAGCCTATTTTGCGGCTCGTTATGCTGATGATTTACCCCAGGCGGAAGCGTGGCTGAAGCTTATCCGACCAGAGCAGTATAATGCGTTGGCCCTCGAAGTGGAGCAGGTTTTGCTGCGCGTTCGGTCTCAGATATTGCTGCAACAGGGCGAATTGGCTCTGGCCAAAACGGCCGCAGTCCACAGTCTGCAACTGCTAGACCGTTCAGTTGATTTAGGCAGCGTGGCCATGGAAACTCGGCTGCTCAATGAAATATTGGCTGAGCTGATTAACGTCACCCCGGTACCCGCACTACCAGAGTCGATGCAGTCAACATTGACGCAAAAACGGCCGTTTTTTGCCGCATCTGCTCGCGGGATGGTGCGCCTGGTGTTGATTGTTGTGGTGGGGTTGCTGCTCGGGTTGGGGTGGCAAACATTGTTTCCCGATCGGGCGGTTGAAGCGTATCAACAGGGGGTAGTCCATTTAGACTCTGGTGAGTTTGAGGCCGCTATTCCCGATTTCGATCGTGCTATTCGCCTGGATAACCAGTTTGCTCAGGCGTATTGGGGACGGGGTGATGCCTGGATGTCGCTAGGTGAGTATGAAACGGCCGTTGCTGATTTCAATCGTGTGATTGAGATGCACCCCAAAACCTTCCCCTCTATTTACATGTATAGAGCCGCCGCTTACACACAGCTAGGCAATTATGCTGCGGCCATTGCCGACTACCAGACCCTCCTTGCTTTAGACCCCGAAGAAGAGCTGCGTCTCCTGGCCCTCGAATCAATCCACATTCTGGAAACAGCCGACTAAGTCCAAACAAGCCAGTTTTGTCAGATAGGTAGCCGCGATTTCTTATCGCGCATCTGGAGCACAGCAAGAAACTGCGGCTACGATCAACGATTTGTTTGTACTTTGGCCATACCAAAACGGTTCAATTTGAGCCATGACAATGGTCACTTTCTTTTTGGAGGATGATCATTGAAATCTTATTGTGAAATAATGCACAATATGGCGGGATTGTGCATTATTTCACAATAGGTGGGTAGCACTGCCCACTTCGTGCTCACTTTTACTGTTCTTTACGAATTATCACAGAAGGGAGTTTATCAATGTATGGAATGAAAACGATTCCCAAAACCGCCTTGAACGAATGGGTTCAACGGTTGCGTAGACGTTTTCGTGTTGTAGGCCCCAAACCAAAACATGGCAAGTTTGTTTTTGGGGAAGTTGAAACGGCTGCACAAATGGCATTGGATTATCCGACGACCTGTGTGCCGCCAAAGAAATATCTTTTTCCTCAGCAGGAAACTTTACTCAACTATCATTTAGATGGCAGTCACATTCAGGCTGTCATTGAGACAGAGCCAACCGTTATTTTTGGTATTCATACCTGTGATGTGCAGGCAACCCGATTATTTGACCAAATTTTTAGCCAAGGGTTTACCGATCAGCATTATCGTGCCCGCCGGGAAGATATTTACCTTATCAGTATCGAATGCCTGTCCCCCTGTTCAGAACATGCCTACTGCCACGATATGGGTACATCCCATTTGCCGGAAGCAGCCGATCTTCATCTAACGGATTTGGGTGATGCCTATGGCGTACACGTCAATACAGCAAAGGGCGAATCCTTGATTGCTGATGCGTTCGTGGAGGAATATTCGCCTGCCTGGCAACAAATTTACGAGACTGCAATCGTTGATAAGCAGGAAGTTTTTCGCAAACGGCTCAATTTTGCTGTTGAGGAGTTAAACGATTTGCTGCGTGAGCAGTACAACAGTGAACTTTGGCAAGAGATTGGTGATAAGTGTCTGGTTTGTGGTATGTGTACCCAGGTTTGCCCAACTTGCGTGTGCTTCAATGTGGTCGATGAAGCGAATTTGATGCAAACAGAAGGGCAGCGAACACGCCACTGGGATTCTTGCCAGGCAACAACGTTTGCCCTGGTAGCGGGTGGGCATAATTTCCGTGAAGCGCGGATGTCGCGGCAGCGACACCGTTTTATGCGTAAGGGAAAATATATGCATGACGCCTACGGGCTGCTAGGCTGCGTAGGCTGTGGTCGGTGTGGCGAAACGTGCTTGGTTAATATCACACCTATCGAAGTTTTAAATGCTTTGTATCAAGAGCAAGCTGTGGAGCAATTTGTTCCCGAAAGCGAATTGGAGTTGATTCATGAAAACGTTATTGCAGGAAGTGCGGGAGTCGCCGTCGATTTACATGCCGGTGCCAGCCAAGATAACGGCCGTACGCACTCTCACTGAGCTAGAAAAACTGTATACGATTGAATTACCGTATGGACTTACTCTGGATCACGATCCGGGCCAATTTGTGCAGGTGTCCCTGTTTGGCGTTGGTGAAGCCCCGATCAGCATTTGTTCGGCACCCAGCCGCAGCGGCAGCAGTTTTGAACTTTGCGTGCGCAATGTGGGTAATCTGACCGGTAAGATGCACGCGCTGCAGGTTGGCGACACGTTGGGGATTCGTGGCCCGTTTGGACGTGGTTTCCCGATGGAGCGATTCCGAGGCAAAGATGTGCTTTTTATTGCGGGTGGTTTGGGGTTGGCCCCGCTTCGTTCGGTAATTTACGAAGCGATGAGCCATCGCGAAAAATATAATCGCCTCATTATTTTGTATGGAGCCAGATCCCCAAGGGAAATGCTTTTCCGGGACGAAGTTAACGCATTCAACTGGATGGATGATGTGGAGATGTACACGACGGTTGATTGTGGTGATGAAAATTGGCATGGGTGCGTGGGGTTTGTAAACAGCCTGCTCGATAACGTCGCTCTCAATCCGCATAACACAACGGCCATCGTCTGTGGACCACCGATCATGTACAAATTTATCCTGGATGATTTAATCGGGCTGGGCGTTGCTGAACATGATATTTGGCTGAGCTTTGAAAGACACATGAAATGTGGTGTGGGCAAATGTGGTCACTGCCAGATCAACCATATTTATGCCTGTTTGGATGGGCCCTCCCTTTCTTACACGGAAATCAAAAATCTGGAGGAAGCATTGTGAACGCATCGACAAATGGCCTGCCGCGTGTGGCCTTTTTTGATTTTACCAGTTGTGAAGGATGCCAGCTGACCGTTTTGGATGCGCTGCAAACCCATCCAGAGCTGCTGAAGGTGATTAACATTGTTGAATTTCGTGAGGCAACGAGTGCGCGCAGCGAGGATTACCAGATTGCAATTATTGAGGGATCGTGTACGCGCCCGAGTGATGAAGAAAGATTGAGGCGGATACGGGAAACGGCCGTTTACGTCATTGCCCTGGGAGCCTGTGCCCATCTTGGTGGGATTAATGCCATTCGCAATAGGCAGCCGCTGCAAGATGTGCGTGAATACGTCTATGGTGATAAGGCGGAATGGTACGAAACTTATCCGGCGCGAGCCATCGACCAGGTTATCCAGGTAGATGCCGTAATTCCTGGCTGTCCCATTGACCGGGAAGAGTTTGTGCGTGTTGTTACCGTTTTACTGCAAGGCCGCCAGCCCAAGCTGCCCGACTACCCAATGTGCATTGAATGCAAGCTGCATGAAACCATTTGTGTTTACGAGCGCGGCCAGATTTGCCTTGGTCCTATTACCCGGGCGGGTTGTGATGCTGTTTGTCCGGCTTATGGCTACGGGTGTGAAGGCTGTCGCGGGACGGTTTCTGCCCCCAATATAGATTCTTTCGTGGAAATGTTGGCGGATCGGGGTGTAAATCGGACCGAGATTGAAGAAAAGATGAGTCTCTTTTTAACCAACCAAAAGGTGCTGGAGCTGGAAGAGGAAATGGCTAATGTCTAATGTAAAAGTAAATGTTCATCATCTGACACGCGTGGAAGGACATGGCAACATCGTGGTGGATGTGGTTAATGGCCAGCTGAAACAGTGCGATCTGCAAATTGTGGAAACACCCCGCTTCTTTGAGGCGATGCTGCGCGGCAAATCTTATCAGGATGCTTCCCATATTACGTCGCGGATTTGCGGGATTTGCGCCGTGGGCCATGCGACTGCCTCGCTGCGGGCTTCTGAAGCTGCGCTCGGTGTGGAACTAAGTGAACAGACCCAACTGCTACGCCGCCTGAACTTTTTGGGCGAAATGCTCGACAGCCATATTTTGCACGCCTACATGTTGGTTGCGCCTGATTTTTTGGGTGCAGCTAGCGTCATTCCCTTAGCGACAACTGCGCCAGATGTGGTGCTGCGGGCATTGCGCATGAAAAAGCTGGCAGGCGACTTATGCCAGGTAATCGCTGGGCGGCATACCCATCCCATTGCTATGGTGGTGGGTGGTTTTTCTCACTTCCCCACGGCAAACGAACTGTATGCACTGCGCGAACGATTTGAGGCGATGCGTGCTGACGTGGTGGCTACGGCCGATTTATTCCAAACGCTTAAGTTACCCCAATTTGAACGGGAGACAGAGTACATTGCGCTGCGTCGCGATGATGGGGTGTACGGTTTTATTGATGGTGATATTGTGAGCACGGATGGTGGCCGCTGGCCAGCCTCGGCCTATAAGTCGGTGACCAATGAATATTTGGTGCCACACTCTTCGGCAAAGCATACACAAAACCAGCGTGATTCTTACATGGTGGGGGCGTTGGCGCGGTTTAACGTCAACCATGACCTGCTACATCCTGTCGCGCAGCAAGTGGCCAATGGGCTGGGCCTGAAGCCAAAAGCAACCAATCCTTACCTGATCACAGTGGCCCAGGTGGTGGAAATTGCTCACTGCGTGGAAGAAGCGATTCAGCTGATTGATGTGTTGTTGCAGCGGGAAATTGCCTGGGAAGAACCAGCCGCGCCGACGCGCCAGAGTGGTGAAGGTGTTGGCGCATGCGAGGTGCCGCGCGGGACGTTGTTCCATCATTACATTATCGAGGATGGCGTGATGGTAGGGTCCAACTGCATTATTCCCACTGGGCAAAATCTGGCGAACATTGAACTGGATATGAAGGCCATGGTGCCAAAGATTCTGGACAGAACGCAGGAGCAGATTACACATTCACTGGAAATGTTGGTACGGGCGTACGATCCGTGTATCTCGTGTTCAACGCATCTGTTGGATGTGAAGTTTGAGTAGATTGTGAACCTTTGACGCAAAGACGCAAAGAGGCAAAGATGTATAAAGAAAAGCAAGATAAACAAACCTCCTTTGCGTCCTCTGCTTCTTTGCGTTCTTTGCGTTAAAAAAATGTGTTTATGAAGATTTTGGTTTTGGCTTTGGGTAATTCGCTGCGGGGGGATGATGGGGTTGGGAGTGCGGTGTTGGAACGGTTGAAGGAAACGGCCGTATTCCCCTCCCACATCACCCTCATCGATGGCGGCACACCCGGCCTGGAAACCGCTCTGATCCTCCAGGGCTATGACAGCGTCATTGTGATTGACGCAGCCAATATTGGGGCCAAGCCTGGCACCTGGCGGCGTTTTCCATTGACTGATGTTTCGCTGGCACAGCAGGCAAACATGAACGGTACTTTGCATGATGCCGGTTTTGCTGAGGCATTGGCTTTAGCTGAGGCATTAAACATTCTGCCCCCGGAAATTATTCTGTATGCCATCCAGCCCGAATCGGTAGATTGGGAGATTGGGCTGAGTGATGCTGTACAGCAAGCCATCCCCGCAATTTGCCAGCAAATTCAGGCTGAACTTGCTCGGGTTGAGGACTGGCAGTCCTTAAACTAAACGGGCCAGGAACGAAAACAGTCAGGACTGCCAGTCCTGGAACTCATCCATCTAAGCCGAAAAAATGAAACAGGTGGTGGTGCCGTGGGCGTAGAGCTTGCCGTTGGCGTCTACCAGTTTGCCTTCGGCAGTGGCAATGCGCCGCCCGCCATGAACAACGCTGCCAATGCAGCGCAGCGGGCCCGTGTCTTGCAGGATGGGGCGAATAAAATTCACCTTCATCTCAATGGTGGTGTAACCACTGCCTGCGGGCAGCTGGGTATGTACTGCGCAGCTCATGGCCGAATCCAGCAGCGTAGCGATAACACCACCGTGGACAGTACCCAACGGATTGTAATGGAATTCTGAGCAATTAATCTCGAATACAGCGCCGCCATCTGATGTTTCTGTTAATCTAAAGTCCAGCGTGTCGGCAATGGGGGGCTGGGGTAGCAAGCCACCAATCATCGCTGCAAACAGTTCCTGGCCGGCTTTTTGGCGGGCAGCATTGGCTGCAGGGGTGGGGTCTTGCCAGGTGTAAGTACGGGAACGGCCGTTGTCATTCTCAGGTGCCATTTGTAGGTTTCTCCATTTTGTTAGGCTTTTGTAATCTTTGATTTGTAAGATTTTATACGGTCAACGGCTCTCTGTCATGGATACTTACACCTTGGGAAAAAGGAACCCTGGACTTTATGAACGAAAATCTACTAGGAAAAGTGAAGCAAATGGAAGCTCCCCCCGCCTCGTTTTGGCAAAAACATGGTGCAAAGTTAGTGGCGCTGCTATTTTGGATCGTTGTGGTGGGCGGTTATTATTTTTATGCCAATCTCAATAATCTGACCCTCGCAGACAGCCTCAACACCCTGGTAGATTTTTTGACCAACAGTTTGTATGGCCCGCTTTTTTATATTGTGGTTTATGCGTTACGGCCGTTGCTCTTCTTCCCCGCCACCATTCTGACTTTGCTGGGGGGCTTTCTCTTTGGGCCAATTGGTATTTTGTGGACTGTACTGGGCAGCAACGCGTCGGCGCTGTTAGCCTA
Organism: uncultured Anaerolineae bacterium; assembly: GCA_905479495.1. GTDB lineage: Bacteria > Chloroflexota > Anaerolineae > Promineifilales > Promineifilaceae > Leptofilum. The sequence continues at coordinate 67,697 of CAJQMR010000004.1, read as the reverse complement.
CAGCGTCGGTCGTTATTTTGGCCAGGACGTGCTGGACAATGAAGAAAACAGCGGTCTCATTCAACAATACACCCAGCGGCTGCGGCAAAACAGCTTCGAGACGGTGCTCATCATGCGGCTGCTCTTTTTGCCGTACGATTTGGTCAACTACGCCGCTGGCTTTTTGAAGATTAAGTGGCAGCCGTTTATTTTGGCAACGGCCGTTGGCTCCATTCCTGGCACCGTTTCCATTGTGCTGCTGGGCGGCTCCTTTGGCACGCTGGACGAACTGGTGGCTGGCGATGTGCAGGTGAATCCCATCACGCTGATCGCTTCTGTAGCCCTCATTCTGGTCAGCATTGGCCTTTCCCGCTTTATCAAAAAACGCGAAGCTACTTCGTAGGGCAATTTTATAAAATTGCCCTACATCGTTTTAGGAGTTCCCGACATGGTTGCAGAAATTAAAGTTGCCCCATTTGATGAATACAATGAAGTTTTAGTTAAAAATGCCCATCCGGCTGATTGGCAGAACCCCACGCCAAACGGCCGTTACAATCTCCTGGTCATTGGCGGCGGATCGGCTGGCCTGGTGGCTGCGGTGGGCGCAGCCGGTTTGGGTGGCAAGGTGGCCCTGGTAGAGAAGCATCTGCTGGGCGGCGACTGCCTCAATGCGGGCTGTGTGCCCTCCAAAACGATTTTGCGCTCGGCCAAAGCCATTGGTGACATTCGCCGGGCCGCGGAGTTGGGCGTGCATGTTGGCGGCGAAGTAGAAGCTGATTTTGCCGCCGTCATGGAACGAATGCGCCGGATTCGCGCCGACATCAGCTACCACGATTCGGCCCAGCGCTTCCGCGACCTGGGAATTGATATGTATCTGGGTGATGGGCAGTTTACGGGGAAAAATACGTTTGTGGTGAACGGCCGTTCCCTCGAATTTAGCAAAGCGGTCATTGCCACTGGCTCCCGTGCCGCCTTCATTCCTATCCCTGGCCTGGCTGAGACGGGCTACATCACCAACGAGGGCGTTTTTGAGCTGACAAAGCTGCCCCAGCGTTTGGCCATCATCGGGGCGGGGCCGATTGGGGCAGAGATGGCCCAGGCATTTGCCCGCTTTGGCAGCCAGGTGAGTGTGTTCGACCTGATGCCCACCATTGGCGGCTTGCGTGACCCCGAAGGCATCGCCCTGGTGCGCGGCGCGCTGGAAGCCGACGGTGTGCAGTTCTACCTGGAAAGTCGAACTGGGAAAATTGAAAAGGTGGGTGACGAGAAAATCATCCATTTTGAATATGATGGTGACTCCCATAAATTGGCAGTGGATGAGATTTTGCTGGCGGCGGGTCGCCAACCGAACGTGGACGGGCTCAATTTGGAAGCGGCCGGGGTAGCCTACAGCAAAAAGGGGCTCACCGTCAACGACCGATTGCAAACAACCAATCCAGACATTTTTGGCGCGGGCGATGTGGCCATTCCGGCCATGTTTACCCACACGGCCGATGCTTCGGCCCGGATCGTGCTGCAAAATGCCTTCTTTTTTGGCCGTAAAAAGTACAGCGATCTGATTATTCCCTGGACGGTGTACACGGACCCGGAAGTGGCTCATGTAGGGCTTTTTGATTATGAGGCCGAGGAGCAGGGCATGGCGGTGAACACCTTCACCACCCAAATTCAAGACACCGACCGGGGTCGCACCGATGGCGACGACGGCTTTGTGAAGATTTATGTGAAAAAAGGGACGGACAAGATTTTAGGTGCTACGATCATTGGGCGGCATGCTGGCGAGATGATTAGCGAAATCACCACGGCAATGATGTCGGGCAAAGGGTTGGGTACGTTGGCCCAAACGATTCATCCGTACCCCACCCAGGCGGAAGCGATCAAAAAAACGGCCGATGCTTGGAACCGCACCCGCCTGACGCCGTTTGTGGCCAACCTTTTCAAAAAATGGCTGGCCTGGCGACGGTAAACGTTCGCTTGTCATGCTGAGTGAAACGAAGCATCCCTGCGGACTTTATCTTTTGCGGACATGGTTTTCGCTGGATTGTCTCCAGAGGGATGCTTCACTGCGTTCAGCATGACAAGTCAGAGTTATACGTTGAAGAGGAAATCTGCATGACACAAACTGATTTTGACATTGCCATTATTGGCTCTGGCATTGCCGGGAGTGCGCTGGGGGCGATTTTGGCGCGGCAGGGGCAGCGGGTGGTCATCTTCGAGGCCAGGTCCCACCCGCGCTTTGCCATTGGTGAATCGCTCATTCTGGAAACCTCAGAGATGATGCGGGCGCTGGCCCATTTTTACGACGTGCCGGAACTGGCCTACTTTAGCACGGAAAATTTTCTGGCATATGCCGGCACCACGCACGGCATCAAGCGCCATTTTGGCTTTTTGCACCACGAAAAAGGGCAGCAGCACAATCCGCAGCACACGCTCCAGGCGATTATTCCCAAGCAGCCGCACGGCCACGAGCTGCACCTGTACCGACAGGACACAGATTACTTTATGATGAGCACGGCCGTTTCCTACGGCGCACAGGTTCGGCAAAATACGGCAGTGCAGGACGTCACCCTCCATCCCGACCATGTAAAAGTTTTCCCCGCCAAAGGGGACCCCATCACTGCCAAATTTGTGGTGGATGCCGGTGGCTTCCGCTCCATTTTGGCGCAAAAGTTTGGCGAGCGGGATTTCAATCTGCAAACGCACTCACGCGGCATGTTTACCCACATGATCAACGTGCCCGGCCACGCCCGCGCCAATCAGGCTCAATCTGCTTACGATTTACCGTTTCCCATGGCCGAGGGCACGCTGCACCACCTGTTTGAAGGCGGCTGGCTGTGGGTGATTCCCTTCGATAACCACGCCGAATCGACCAATCCGCTGTGCAGCGTGGGGCTGCTGCTGGACCCGCGCCAGCATCCGCCGCGGCCTGATCTCGCGCCGGAAGAAGAATTTTTCAGCTTCATTACGCAGTTTCCTAACATTGCCAGGCAGTTTGAGGGGGCACAGGCGGTGCGTGACTGGGTGCGGGCCGATCGCTTGCAATATAACACGCGGCAGGTGGTGGGGGATCGCTGGGCGCTGCTGGGGCATGCGGCCGGTTTTATCGATCCGCTGTATTCGAAGGGATTGTATAGTTCGCTAACGGCCGTTTTCCTCCTGGCCCATCAGCTGCTAAAAGCTGACAAAACAGGCGACTACTCCGCCACAGCCTTTGCCGATTTGCAGACCGTGACCCACAACTTTGTTTGTTCGGCCGACCAGCTGATTGCCAACAGCTACCGCTCGTTTGGCAACTACAAATTGTGGCAGGTGTACAGCGTGATGTGGCTGCTGGGCGCTTACACCGAGCTGCTGAAGCTGAACATGATGCGGGCGCAGGCGATGCAAGCGGGTCAGGATCGCCAGGGATATTATGACCAACTGGTGACGCTCAAATTGGTGGGTGGTGGCTATCCAGAATTTGACGAAGTGGCTAACAAGGTGGATACACTCATTGAGCAAGTTGATCCGCATGATGAAACGGCCGTTGCCGCCACCGTCCGCGAAATCAACCAAATTTTCCGCAACCTTTCCTGGATTGCCGATCCGTTTGTCGCTTTGCTGGATGGCAAAACCTACCTGCCCAAAAACAAGATTCGCCTCAGCCTGCTCAAGCCGGGCGAGGGATTTATGCGGTCGGGGGCGTACAAAGCCCACTTTTTTGGCAATCTGACGATGCGGGATTTACTGCTGTACGGGGCCAAGGAGAAGCTGCGCTACGCTCGGCCGACGCTCAACTGGCAGCACAAAAAAATGTTCCAAAAGCGATAGCTATGCAAACATATTCACACTTTTTGTTAACGGCCGTTCTCCAAAAAGCCTTCGCTCCCCATGACCCGGAAGCGTCTTCTGGTTTGCTGGCCGGTTCCATGGCCCCAGACATTCCCTTGGGGCTGCTCAGCCTGGGCTACGTTGTGGATCGACGTTACGTCCGTCCTCATCTGCCCGACAAAACGCGGTGCAGCCCGACGTATAACCAACTCTATTTCAACAATCCCTGGTGGATTGCGGTGCATAACAGCCTTCACGCGCCGCTGCCGCTGTTTGTGCTGGCGCTGCTGGGGCTTTTGCTGCGGCAGCGTTGGTTACTTTGGTTTGCTGTGGGCTGTGGATTGCATACGGCCGTAGATATTTTCACCCATGTTGATGATGGTCCGGCACTACTTTTTCCGCTCAACTGGCGCTATCGCTTCAAAGGGCCCATCAGCTATTGGGACCAAGCACACGGGGGCCGCACTTTTCGCCTATTGGAGCATTTACTAGATGTGCTGCTGATTGGATTTTTGCTTTACAAACGAACAAAGGGAGCCAATTGATGTTTGATGAACGAATGCGCCTGGTTAAGGACACGGTCTTTAACCCGATGGCCCAACCTTTACAGATGGTGCCACCCTGGTTTTTCTCGGTACTGGGGCTGGTTGCTGGGGTGGGAGCCGCGTTGGCTGCCTGGCAGCAAGCCTACCTGCTCGCGGTGCTGCTCTGGTGGCTTAACCGCATTTTTGATGGGCTAGATGGCGCAGTGGCACGAATTTCGGATAGCCAAAGTGATTTTGGCGGTTACTTGGACATTATTTTTGATTTTGTGGTGTATGCGGCCGTTCCCGTGGGATTGGCGTTGGGGCGTATGGAAACGGCCGTTACCTACAGCCTGCTTTTTTTACTCTGCACTTTCTACGTTAATGGGGCCTCGTGGATGTACCTGGCAGCCATTTTAGAAAAGCGCAGCCAGCGACGCGCTGACCGATTGACCTCCATCACCATGCCTGCTGGCCTCATTGGTGGCACGGAGACGATTATTTTTTACTCTGCTTTCATCTTTTTTCCTGGTGTTTTGGCCTGGCTGTTTGGCTTGATGGGGCTGCTGGTTCTCATCACCATTTTGCAGCGGCTGCTTTGGGCCATTCGCCATTTGAACTAAATCATCCGCAGATTTTGCCGATTGGCGCAAATTGCGGGCGCAGATTTTTTCTCTTCTTCTCTGCGAAACGCTGCGTTCCGCTTTTTTAAGGAAATCACATGCTGAAATTACGCCCTGGTCAACCTGCGCCAGATGTCACATTGAAGAGTTTAGACGGCCGTTCCCTGCCCCTCGCATCTTTGTGGGGAAACGGCCGTCCTGCCCTGCTCATCTTCCTGCGCCACCTGGCCTGACTTCCCTGTCGCGATCATGTGGCCCAGGTTGTGGCCCATCACGAACAGTTCAAGGCAGCCAACGTGCAAATCGCCACGATTTCTTTTGGCACGGCGTATTGGTCCAAGGTTTGGCTGCAAGAAACCCAATCCCCCTTTCCTTTCTTGATTGATCAGGAATTGGCAGCCTACCATGCGTATGGACTGAAGCATTCTGCCCTGCGGGCCTGGAGTCCTCGGAGTTTGCTTTATTATGCCAAAGCCAGGCTGCAAGGGCGGCAAACATTGGGCAATCGCGGCGATACGCACCAATTGGGCGGGGATTTTGTGGTTGGGGGAAACGGCCGTCTTCTCCTGGCCCACCCCAGCCGCGATCCGGTCGATCGGCCGTCCATCGACCAACTGCTGCACGCCGTCCATTTTTCGTAGCCGCGGTTTCTTACCGCGCAATTATTACGCGGTAAGAAACCGCGGCTACACTTGTGATTTCTGTGAAACAGTGTGCCATAATTACGCGTCATGAAAACACCCGTCCAGATTGCCCTCATCGGCGACATTCACCGCCAGTTTAACCAGCACGACGTCACCCAGTTCAACCAATCTGACTACGATTTGCTGCTTTGTACTGGCGATCTGGCCAACTACTGGCCCCATGAGGGTTTGGCCGTTGCCCGGCAGCTGGCCCGGCTGCAAAAGCCCACCCTCATCATCCCTGGCAACCACGATACGTTGACTGCGCCGCAGCTTTTGGCCGAAATCAAGCAGTGGCCCCGACTGCGCCGCTGGCTGGCCTGGGGACAGCCCCGTCGCCTACGGCAGTGGCAGCAAGCGTTGGGCAATGTACAGGTGGGTGGCTACTCGGCGCATTTAGTACCGGGCTGTGACGATGTGGCGGTGATTGTGGCACGGCCGTTTGCTATGGGTGGTTCTGTGCTGCACTGTCAACCACAACTCCAGCGCCAATTTGGCATTAGCACAATGGCTGAATCGGCAGCGCGGCTCTGCCAACTGGTAGATGAGACTTCTAGCCAGCGGCTCATCTTTCTGGCGCACAATGGCCCAACTGGCCTGGGAGCCAGCCGTGACGCTATGTGGGGCAATGATTTTTGGCCTGAAGCAGGCGACTTTGGCGATTCCGATTTACGCGAAGCGATTGAATTTGCCCAACAGAAAGGGAAAACGGTGCTGGCTGTGGTGGCCGGACACATGCACCATCATGTCAAAGGAGGCGGGCAGCGCCCCTGGCATCTGGAGCAAGATGGCGTTCATTACCTGAATGCTGCTCGTGTACCGAGGATTTTTGGGGAGAACGGCCGTATTTTCCACCATCACATCCGCCTCAGCCTCACTGATGACGGCGCGATCGTCACCGAACAACGCTGCCCAGAGAAATAGGACGCTGATAAACGCAGATGACGCTGATTTCTTAAACCTGCGTTTATCTGCGTCCCGTTAAACTAAAGCGTTACAATTTGGCCGGTCTGGGCCGACTGGTACAAGGCCAGGACGGTTTTGACGTGATTACGCGTTTCGGCCAGGCTGAGGTAGGGGGAACGGCCGTCTAAAATCACCGCGTGCATATCTTCCACTTCACCCAGATACAGTTCCTTCTCCGGCACAGCAATCTCTTCTGGCTCGCCGTCTTTGGGATAAAACATAAGCTGGCGTTCACCATCATTGTGGCCAATAAACGGCCGATTCATGGTGAGCCGTCCTTCGGTGCCAAGGATTTCAACAAAGGTGTGGAACGGTGTGCAGAACGAACAGCTGATCTGGGCCACTTTGTCATCGGCGTAAGTCATCTGCCCAGAAAACACCTCATCTACGCCACTTTCGCCGATCCATTGGTTGCCAAAAACCTGCTGCGGCGGGCCGCCCATGATGTACTGGGCCATGCTGATCGGATAAACACCCACATCCCACAAACCACCGCCGCCCCATTCTGGCACCAGCCGAATATTTTCCCGCGTGTCGAAGGCAAAGTTAAAAACGCCTCGAACCACGGTAATGCGCCCGAGACGGCCGTTCTGCACCATCTCGCCCGCAATTTTGGTTTGGGGATGATGTCGGTACATAAACGCCTCGGTCAAAATGCGGCCAGTTTGCTTAGATACGGCGATCATTTCATCCACTTCAGCCAGCGTCAGGGCAAATGGTTTTTCGCACAGCACATGCTTGCCCTGCTGCATCGCCTTAATCGACCATTCCGCGTGCAGGTGGTTGGGCAGGCTAATGTAAACGGCATCCACCGCGTCCGAAGCCAGCATTGCCTCGTAGCTGCTAAACGCCTGGGGGATGCCCCACTGGTCGGCATACGCCTGGGCCGAAGCCTGGCTGCGGCTGGCCACCGCTACCAGTTCGCCCCGTGCCGAAGCGCGAATGGCCGGAATCAACCGGCGGTTAATATTGGCCGTTGAAAGCAATCCCCAACGAATTTTAGACATGAATACCTCCAAATTTTTCATAAAACCTGGGGCTGAAGCCCGCAGGCTAAAATACCTTTCACTTCTCACTTTTTACTTTTCACTCGTCCCACCCATTCTACCACCGTCTTCACCACCTTTCCTTCACCTGTTCACAATTTCTTCAAGATTGTGGCGCATACTGCCAACATTGAAATTTAGTAAGCCACAGAGGACACAGAGGTAACAGAGAAATCTGCGCCTATCTGCGAAATCTGCGGATAAAAATAAAAGGAGATTCAGATGTTTCGTAGAATTTTTGGCGTCGGTTTACTCATCCTGTTGCTGATGGGTTTGTTTGGTGGCCTGAGCAATCGCAGCCGGGCCGCTTATTATGAAGGGTACGCCGCTGGTTTACAGGCGCAGGCCAGTGAATCAAGTGAAGAAGGCGCGGAAACGGCCGTTCCGCCCGTTGCACCTTATTATGATGGACACGGCCGTTTCTTCGGCTGGGGCGCATTGGGCATCATGGGCATCTTTGCCATCTTCTTCAGGATTGGCTTCTTTTTCTTGCTGGCGATGATCTTCATGCGGTTGATTGTCGGCCGTCGCTGGCGACATCGCGGTGGCCCGTGGGGGCGTGGTCCGTGGGGGCATCATAAACATGGCCATCATGGCCCCGGCTCGGAAAAAAGCCCCAAATGGATGAACGACGATGACGACGAACCTGTCATGACCGTGTGATTGGCGGTAGGGAGCGGGTCTCAGACCCGCCCCTACTCACCTGACAGATAGGTGTCAAAAAAATCGGCCGTGCGCTGCATCATCTCGTTCCAGTCTGGCCCGTTGAAGAAATGTCCTTGATCTGGATAGGTAAAAAGCGTACTTTCTTTGCCTGCTGCCAGTAACGCTTCATGGAGCGCGGGTGCCCAATCCGGTGGTGTTTGTTCCGCCTCGGCACCATCGGCCAGGCCAATGTGAATTTGCACCGGCGCGGACACATAGTCCAGATGATAGATTGGCGCGATTTGTTGCAGCATCTCGGGGCTGCTGGCAGCGGCAAGATAGGCATTCAGAAGTTCCTCAGGCAAGTTAGCGGGGATGACTTCCCCAAGATTGCATTCCACAACTTCGGCCTGGTCAGGTACACAGCCGGGACCCCAGCGGGCAATGAGGTCGGCGTCGTTGGCGGAGTTGGGGGCGTGTAAAACGGCCGCTTTTACCGCATCAGTTACCGTTAAAACTTTGGTGGTAATGCCGCCGCCCATGCTGTGCCCCCACATGCCCACTCGGCTGGTGTCTGCCTGTGGTAGCGAGGGCAACGAGGCAAGCAAATTTAAAACATCCGCCACCAGACCGGTATGAAAGAAACTGGGGCCGCTGTCTGATTTGCCCCAACTGCGGTAATCAGGCGCGATGGTGAGGTAGCCACGGTAGTTCAAATATTCCGCCTGCTGCCAGGTGCCTGCGCCGGAAAAATAGCTGTCCCGCTCGTGGTAGCCGTGGTTCAGGATGATGACCGGAAATGGCCCTTCACCTTTTGGGATTTGCAAAATACCGCTGATGGTTAAGCCGTCGCTGGGATAAGTGATGGCGTACTTATCAAAATATTCTTCATCTGCCATCCAGGAAGCGATCTCAATGGTGCCGCGAGGATAGTTGCGCTGGCGCAGGCCAGCAATGGTGTAGGGGGCCATGGGATGGGGTGTTGGCGTGGGCAGCGGCATGGGTATCGCGGGAATCGCTGTGCTGTCTGCTGTTGGCGTGGGCGAACTCGTTACCGTCATGATCACAGTGACAGCCACCCCGGATTTGGCTGTAGGTGTGGCGGTGGCGAAGGTGTTGGCTGATGATGTGGTGGGTACGGTTGTAACGGCCGTTTCACAACTGATCAGTAAAACAAGGGTCAAAAACAACCCGGCAATTGGGTAAAAACGCAAATTTAATGACATTGGCAGATCGTAGCGCCAAATCAAGTGTGCGCACAATAAGGAACGATTATGATGACGGAAGTAACACAACAAAAACAAATTGGGGTAAACGTGATTGTAAAACCGCCACAGCTATTTTTAATCACGATTGTGACGGGGCTGCTGCTGCAACTTTTATGGCCGTTTTCTTTTTCTGGCAGCGTCGCTGCCATCTGGCTGGGTCTGAGCCTCATCAGCGGCAGTTTAGGATTGATGTTTTGGGCTGATGGCACGTTTAAGCGGTGGGATACGGCCGTAAATCCAGATCAGCCTACGACCCAAATTATAAAAACAGGGCCATATCGCTTCAGCCGCAACCCAATGTACCTGGCGTTTCTCCTGATTCAGCTGGGTGTTGGACTGGCGCTGAGCAGTTGGTGGTTGTTGATTACGTTGCTGCCAGCTTATCTTGTTTTACGCTGGGGCGTCATCGCCCGTGAAGAGCAATATTTGCGTGCATTGTTTGGCGCTGAATACCTTGATTACCAAACGGCCGTGCGTTGCTGGCTTTAACAAGTGAGGTTGAGTTCATAATGAATACAAACAACAAAACCGCAAGAATGGCAGGGTTCCTGTATCTTATTTACATCGTCATTCACGTCTTCGCCGATGTGATTGGACGTTCTAGCCTTATTGTATTCGGAGATGCCGCAGTCACCGCCCAAAATATGATGGCTTCTGGGTGGCAATTTCGTATTGGTTTTATGAGCGATCTGCTTGCGGCTGTGTTATTTCTTTTGGCAGCCTGGACTTTATACACGTTGCTAAAACCGGTCAATAAAAACATGGCTTTGCTGTTCTTGTTATTAAACTTGGCTGGTGTCGCTATCCAAAGTTTTAGCGATCTTTTTCTGATTGGCAGCCAGCTGCTTTTGAGCGGCGCTGATTACTTAAACGTATTCCAGGTCAATCAACTGCAAGCACTGGCACTGTTATTTCTGGATTTACACAAAAACGGATTCATGATCGCCCAGCTATTTTATGGTGCCTGGCTCTTTCCGCTTGGTTATTTGGTTTTTAAGTCGGGCTTCCTCCCCAAAATTTTGGGCATAGTGTTGATGATCCATTGTGCTACCTGGCTGCTGACTTTTCTTCAATATTTCCTGCTCCCAGATTTGAGCGCAATTACCTACGTGAGCTATCCGCTGGGATTCATTGCCGAATTTGGGCTTAGTTTGTGGCTTTTAATCAAGGGCGTTGCCAGCAGGTAATTTGGCAGATTGGGACTTTTCCGACACACTTTGCTTATGAACGAACGCATCCTGGTTGTTGACGACGAACCAAAAATCGTAAAGCTGGCGCGGGATTATTTGGAGCGCAGCGGTTATGCGGTGCTGACGGCTGGGGACGGCCGTACTGCCCTTACCATTGCCCGCAGCGAAAAACCAGACATGGTGGTGCTCGATCTCAACCTGCCAGAGCTGGACGGGTTGGACGTTTGCCGCACCCTGCGCCGCGAATCCGACGTGCCTATCATTATGCTCACGGCGCGCATCGACGAAACCGACCGGCTCATTGGTCTGGAGTTGGGCGCGGATGATTACATCACCAAGCCATTTTCACCCCGTGAGCTGGTGGCCCGCGTGCGCGCCGTGCTGCGCCGGGTACGGGGTGGGCTGGTCCCTACCGAATTCATCCAGGCAGGCGACATTGAAATTGACCTTAACGGCCACCGCGTCAGCCGCGCCGGGGAAACGTTGCAGCTCACCCGCATTGAATTTAATCTGCTGGCGATTTTGGCCCAGCATCCCGGCCAGACGCTGAGCCGGGAGCAGCTGCTAGATCGGCTGCATGGCTTCTCGCAAGACAGCTACGAGCGCAGCATTGATGCCCATGTGAAAAACCTGCGGCGCAAGCTGGAGCCAGACCCCTCGAACCCCATTTACATCATCACGGTTTACGGCATCGGCTACAAATTTAACGACGAGGTGCCCGCGTGAAGCCTAACAAAAACTGGCGCGACAAGAATTGGCGCAATTATCGCGGCGGGCCACCCTGGGAACGTGAAGGTTGGGAGCTGCCGGACCATTTGCGTCGATCTTCAGAGCAGGCCCACTGGCGGGGCCGACGGGGCATGTTTTTTCGCTTTCTGACGTTGTTTGGTTTGTTGGTCACGCTTGTTGCCGGTGGCATGACGATTGTCGCTATGTTAATTACGCGACTGGCGCAGGGGAATGCGGGAACGGCCGTTATCGTCTGGATCAGCGGCTGTGGGCTGGCGCTGGCCTTGCCGCTGCTGGCTGTGGTCCTGGCTTATCGCACCTTTCGCCGCGTGGCTACTCCCCTGGCGGCCATCATGAACGCCGCTGACGCCGTGGCCGAAGGTGACCTGAGCGTGCGCGTACCGGAGTTCCCCAGGCGGAACGAGTTCACCCGTCTGGCCCACTCCTTCAACAACATGACCGAAGAACTGGAGCGGGCCGACCAGCAGCGGCGCAACCTCACCGCTGACGTGGCCCACGAGCTGCGCACGCCGCTGCACATCATCCAGGGCAATCTGGAAGGCGTGCTGGATGGCGTGTACGAACCGACGCCGGAACACATCGAAGCCACGCTGGACGAAACCCGGCTGCTGGCTCGATTGGTTACCGATCTGCATACGCTTTCTTTGGCTGATGCCGGGCAGCTGCCCCTAAAGATGGAACCAGTCAACGTGGCCGACCTGCTGGCCGATGTGGCCACGAGCTTTTCTGGCCAGGCTGAGGCGCAGGGGGTGGAACTTGGGGTGGAAACGGCCGTTCTTCCCCAAAATACTCACATTCAAGGGGACGCTGGTCGATTGGACCAGGTGCTCAGCAATCTAGTGGTCAATGCACTAAGACACACGCCGGAAAACGGCCGTATCAGCCTCAGCGCCAAATTGGTGGACGATGGCGTAGAAATCCAGGTGACGGACACGGGCGAAGGCATCCCCGAAGCAGACTTGCCCTTTGTTTTTGAACGCTTCTGGCGCGGCGACCGGGCCAGAACGCACAGCGGTGGGGCTGGGGGCGGTCTGGGATTGGCAATTGTGAAGCAGATGGTGGTGGCGCATAACGGCCGTATCACCATCAGCAGCACCCCCCACCAGGCCACCACCTTTACCCTGACGTTCCCCGCAACCTAAGTGCGACGCACCTCATGCGAACCCGGTTCGCCGGTGCGTCGCACTTGATCACGACACCATCAATCATCATACAAATGCCCCTTCCTAATACTTAAGTTTACGTGCCTAAACAACTCAAACATGTCATGCTGAGGTCCTCCGAAGCATCCCTGGAACCTTTACTATCGCTCAACAATGCTAGCGTTAGAGGGATTTCTCGGAGATACTAATGACAAGTTGGGGTATTACGATGAGAACATCTGGTTGTTTTTTTAATAGAGTTGTTCCCTTACAAAAAGTTTACACCTGTCATTCCCGCCCAGGCGGGAATCCAGTCGGGTGAATAAGATGGATACCCGCCTGCGCGGGTATGACACCTGTATAGATAGACAACCGGTGCGCGGCGCACTTGGGGCGGAGGGTGTGCCGCACTTGCTAGCTGCCGCCTAATTTGGCCTGGACGCGGGCGATGTTGTTTTCGGTGATGGCAATCCCTTGTGGAGATGCGTATTTTTGCTTCAACGCCAACGCCTCCCGATACTTGGACAGCGCCGCCGCGTACTGTCCCTGCCACTCGTGAACACTGCCCAGGAATTCAAGGCTTAATGCCATTTTAGGATTATTTGTTTTTCGATAGGTTGCCAATGCTTCATTAAAGGCGGTGATAGCCTCATTCATTTGTCCGGCATCCAGCAGCAGTTTGCCCAATTCGTTCAGGGTGCTGGCGGCCCCGGCTTCATTCCCGATGCGGCGTTCAATGGCAATGCTGTCCTGGAAGCGGGAAACGGCCGTTTCCCGCAATTCCCCCCTCTTTTCATCATCAGCCGCTCGCGCCATCTGGTTGTAGATAATCCCCTGCTCGTGCAACGTCGCCGCCGTCAACGCTTCATTTTTTACTTTGCGGGCCAACGCCTCGGCCGCCTGGCTGCGGGCCAGCGCCGTCTCGTAATCCTCTTTCATGCGGTACAGCATCGCCAATTGGTGTAGGCCGATGGCTTGCCCTTCTTCGTCACTCCGTTCCTTGTCAATAGCACGCGCCTGTTCCTGTTTCTCAATCGCTTCATCCAATTTGCCCATATTTTGATAAACCGACCCCATCTGCCCCAGCGCAGTCGCCATCTGTTGCTTGGCATCCAAGGCAGCGAAGGTTTCATACAATTCCTGGTGAATTGTCAGCGCCTCAGCCAGCTTGCCTTCTTGTTCAAGCAGCGTGGCCAGGTTGCCCTGGGCCACGGCCTGGTTGGCACTGGTCAAGGAGGCAATGCTGCGGCGCAGCAGCCCTTTGGCCCGGTCGCGCTCCCCCCAGCGGGCCAGGACGGCCCAGACGGCGATCACAATTTCATTTGCCGCCTCCACTTCCCCGGCGGCAAACAAATGGCGCTGCCAATCCAGGGCTCGGGCCATCGCTCCCCGCGCCTGCCCCATGTCGTCCGTCCGGTGCACCATCTGCCCCACCACGCCATTCCGGTCACGGGCCAGCCATTCAATGCGCTCATCTGTCCAGGTTTGGCCGGTTTGGGCGGCGTGGTTTCTGGCTATCGCCACAAACGGCTGGCCGTAAAAAACAGCCGCCCAGCGATGTAGTTCCGTCCGCGCTGCGGCGGGGGTTTGCCCCAGCAAATAGTCGGCCACCACCGGGTGTACCGTGTAGCTGTCCGGGGCTTGCTGCTGCTGGCGCACCTTGGCCTGCTCCGCCGGGGGCAGCGTCTCCAGCAGCGCCGCCAACTGTGGTGGCAGGGGCTGCACCGCCCCCGCTTCCCGCTGCAACAAAGACAAATCCAGCCAGCGGCGCACCATTGCCTCAGCCACCCCGGCATAGGCCAGCTCAGCCGCCCCTAGCCGCGCCTGGAAAATGGATAGGCGGGTCAGCGCCGCCTGCTCGTCGTCGGTCAGCCGCGCCAGCAGTCGCTTGAGGAAATATTCTTCCCATTCAGCCGTGAGCAAGCTGTCCAGCCGCGCATCGTTTAGCAAATCGCTTACCTGGCCATCCTTCAGCCAGCCATTCAGCAGTTCAATCGTCTTGGGGTGGCCACCCACCTTTTTGTACATGGCAATCTTCGCCGCCCGCGTTTCCTGGCGCAAGCGGGACAGGTTGTTCATCAACATCAGCGCCTGCGGGGCGGTCAGCTCCGGCAAATGGAGTTCCAGGGCGGTGTCGCTGGCGGTGTAGGCCTCGTAGCCGCGCCAGCGGTAGCGCCCGGTAAACAGACACAGGCTGCGCCAGTTGGCCGTCAGCAGGCCAGTCAGCAAGCCGCGCAGGTTTTTGTCGGCGATGTCATACGCTGTTAAGTGCGACGCACCTCCGAGGTGCGTCGCACTTGGCTCACGCTCATCAACAGCCATCACGCTCTCAAAATTGTCGAAGACAATGAGGTAGCGCCGGTTGGCCACCAGCTGGGCGGCACGTTGGGCCCGTTCGGCGGGGTCCAGCGTCGGGTTCAGCAGCAAATTGCCCGCGTCGGCATGGCCCGCCACCCCCTGGGCCTGCAAAAAGCTGGCTAGCTTGCCGGGAATATCCAGCACATCTACCTCATGGCAGCGAATCACCAGCACGCCGTCTAGCTCCGTGCCGGGGCGCTGGGCCAGTTTGGCGGCCAGGCTGCTCTTACCCAGGCCGCCAATGCCGCGAATGAAAACGCTTTTGGTCTGGTTGTCCCGCAGGGCGCGGCGCAGCTGGCGCAGCTCTGTCTTGCGCCCCACAAAATGGCGCGGCAGCGGCAGGCCGCCGATGTTGATCAAGGTAGAGGATGTTGGTAGGGGCGTTTCGCGAAACGCCCCTACGGAGGTTTGGTCTACCAACACCATCTCCTGCGCCCGCAGGTAAAGGGCGGGGATGCCCCAATCGTAGCCGGGGCCTTCATCAAACTGCCACAGGGCCACGCGGGTGGCCTGCATGGCGGCGGCCAGGCTGTCTCCTTGGGCTAAAGCCCCGTAAAACGCGCGGGCCAAATGAATGCCGGAGCTGTCCAAAATGGAAAACTGCATGGCCACCACGGCGGGAATCCCTGCATTCAACATCCCCGTGGCCACGCCGCTGTAGGCGTTGATGCCGCTGGTTTGCGCCGTCTGGCAGCCAGAGAGCAGGGCCAGGCGTAAATCTGGCGCGTGTTGCAAATGGGGGCGCAGGTCGGCGATGCTGGCGAGATGCGCCTCGCCATTTTCTTTTTCCAGGGCCAGGTAGCTGCGGCTGTTCTGTGGCTCATCTTTATCTTCGCGGAACACGCCGTGCCCGGTGTAATGGATGACGTGGGGGTTCACGGTTTTGAGCGTCTCCCCGATTTCCGCCAGCGTGGCGTCTTCCAGGTAATAGGTTTGAATCAGCCCGTTGCGCTCGGCGTCGTCCAACGCTTCCTGAATCGCCCCAATCTCTTTTTCGGTGTTTAATTCGGCCTGATCGGTAGGCGAAGAGATGATCACCAGCAGGCGCAGCGGCAATTGGATGGGGTCGCGCTCCAGTCTGCCCAGCTCGTGGGGGCGGCGGCTGAGCTGGAATTTGCCATGCAGGGCCAGGAAATCCTGCCCGTCGTGAATGTATTCCCAGGGTAAGCGCCACAAAACGGCCGCATTCCCGTGCAGCGCCAGGGTGAGGTGGGCGCTTTGGGCGTAGGCATCGTTAAATTTGAGGAAGCTTTGCAGTTCTGTGCCATCGCCAAAGAGGAAGCTGTAGAGACGTTGTCCGTATTCGGCCAGCTTGTTTGCCTGGGTTTCGGCATATTTGCTAGGCGTCTGGTCGCCGCGCAGGGCATCGGAGATGGTGCGTGGCACCGCTTTGTCTAGCATCCACTGCGGCTCCATGTCAATCAGCAAGTCGGGGTCAAAGGTGAAGGTATTGCGGCATACTTCAGCATTGCTGTCATCCCGTCGAATTACTGCCAGGTAACGGTCTTTATCGGTTTGTTGAATTTCAACAATCAGTTGGGGAAGGGGCATGAGATGATCTCCGTTCTTAAAGTGCGACGCACCTTAAGCGAACCCGGTTCGCCGGTGCGTCGCACTTGATGGCGCGTTACGGGCAGCTGCAAAAGCTATCTAGGCCGCGTTTAACCAGAATGGTGGCGACGAGGACCAAATCAACATCAACGGGTAGGTGCAGGACGCGGCCAGTTAGCACGGTAACAACCGCGACGAGGATGTCGTAATCATTCTCAAAGCGGGCGTCCTGGCGTGCTTCGCACCACTTCCATTCGGTGCAGATGCGTTGGCGCAGCGGCCCGGCAATTTTTTGCCAGACATCATTGGCACCTTTGGTAGTGTCGTCGTACAGGGCTAATTCGGCCATCAGGTCTGGTAACGGCCGTTCCAAATATTCTCTCAATCGTGCAGACTTATCGGGCATGACACGTCTCCGTTTATGTAGTTGGACTGGATAGTTGCTGGCAAAAATTATAAACGGTGGGTAGGTGTGATCGCAAGGAGTAGTTACGGGCAAGGACTGGCAGTCCTCAGCCAATACTTTGCCAAGCGAAACGAGTTGGCAGGACTGCCAGCCCTATTCCTGTTCGGGATGCAGCAGCTTTTGGCAGAGGCGCACGCCAGACATGGCGTCGTTGAGCCAATAGTCGGCCCCGACATAGCGGCAGACCTGCTCATTCAGCTGGTTGCCGCCGATGATGATGGGGATGGCGCGGAGTTCGGCGTCGCCGGTCATGCGGAAAAGGTCGATGGTTTCTTTCATGGCATCGTAGGAGCTGGTGAGTAAGCCGGAAAGGCCGATGATGTTGGGCCGGACCTGCATCGCTTGCAGCAAAAATTCGGACGGTGGCACATCGACGCCCAAATCATGCACGGAAAAGCCGTAGCAGGTCAGCAGCATGCTCAGGTTGTTCTTGCCGATGTCGTGGATGTCGCCCTTGACGGTTCCTAGCAGAATAGTCCCGGTTTCTTTGCCCGTGAACTTCTCCTGGATTATGGGCTGCACAATTTCCATCACCTCGCGGAAGATTTCGCCTGCCATAATCAGGCCAGACAAATAATATTCTTGCCGCTCGTATCGCTCGCCCACCTGGCGCAGCCCTTCCTGGCAATCTTCGATGATGGCTAGTGGGTCGTGACCTTGGGCAATGCGCTGTGCGACAAGCGACAATACTTCCTTTTCGTCCAAGTCGGCCACATGGGCAATGAAGGTGAGTTGTTGGGAATCGTGGGAAGGGGAATCAGTCATCTTTGCGGCCCTCTTGGATGCCGATTTGGGTGGAAAAACGGAGATGATCATTGCGGAAAATGAACCAACCCCAACTAAGCGGCCGTTCGTCAAAATCGTAAAAAAGATGTTCCAGGTAAAAAGCGGCCACAGGCAAGTTTGCCCGCAAAATATTGGCCTCTTCTTCGTTCATCAAGGTGGCTTCGATAGTGAGCTGACCCCGTTTAAGCGAATGGTTCACGACGTTGGAGAATAGGCCATGCAAAGAAGTGACGTCCATTTCCGCTTCTACAATGGGGCGGGTCGGATCATAAATGAGATAGGCGCGGTGGTAAAAAATGGGCTGATTCGCTCTGGTGAGCAAGCGGCGAATGTAGATAACGTTGTCGCCTTCGCAAATGCACAATTTGCGGGCAGTGCGTTCGTCGGCGGATACTACGCGTACTTCTAGCAGCCGAACGGCCGTATCCACGCCATCCTGAAACAATGCCTGTAACTCTTGCAAATCGAAGACGGCCGTACCCAATTCCAGCGGCTTGACGAAGGTGCCCTTGCCCTGTGCCGTGCTCACCACACCTTGGTCAGATAATAAATTGATTGAGCGACGCACCGTCATTGGGCTAATGCCGTAAGTGCGGCACAGTTGCGCTTCTGAGGGCAGTTGGTCGCCGGGCCGGAATGCGCCGTTGGCAATTTGGCGGCGCAAAATATTGGCTAATTGGGCATAAGCTGGCTCATAGGCATCGCGATCGATTTGCTCGGGTTGAACTAAGTTGTCTCCGTTTTCTGGCATCATCATTTATCCATATTGGTGTGATGGAGTACAAGGTTGAAATTCATTCTTGACAACTTCCCTATACAAGTATACATTATAGCCGAAGAAGTTCCCTATATAAGTATATAAGTTTTGGGCACTTTCGACAATGGGTTGGAAGTTCAAGGTGAAGGTCATGGAATACGGCCGTACAAAAGTCATCGCTTGTGCGACAGTTATCGAAGAGATGCTGCCTCTCATGCCGCCAGATTTAGCCTACGAAGTGCTCGATTTTGGCCTCCATCTTGTCCCCGGCAGTTTAAAAACACGCCTCCAAGAAGCGATCGACGCTGCTTGCAACGCAGCCTATGACACCATCATTTTGGGCTACGGCCTGTGCTCAATGGCTGTGGTGGGGCTAGAAACCCGCAGCTGCACGGTGGTCATTCCCCGCGTCGATGACTGTATTGCCTGCTTTTTAGGCTCCCGCGAAGCGTACACGACCCAAAACAAAAAAGAGCCGGGCACTTACTACCTTACCAAAGGCTGGATTGAAGTTAGCGACACGCTGTTGGATGAATACAATCGCTCTGTCGTGAAATATGGTGAGGAACGGGCCGAGCGCATCATGCGCATTATGCTGCAAAATTATAAGCGCCTGGTCTACATCGACACCGGTACCGACAACCAGGAGTATTATCGCAAATACGCGCGCAACGTGGCCAAAAAGTTTAATTTGCGCTTTGAAGAGGTGAAAGGATCCGACGACCTGATTTATCGTACGCTTTACGGACCGTGGAATGAAGATTTTGTCGTCGCCCAGCCAGGCCAAAAGATTCAATATACCGATTTTAAAACAGACGCTACCACAACAAGCAATCTCAATATATTTTCTATGACGCCGCCGCAAAGGAAGGAGCGTGATGAGTAACGGCCGTTCCTTCCAGGTTCAGTTCCAGCCGATTGGCAAACGGGTGACAGCGTCGCCTGACGAATCCTTGTTTGAAGCCGCACGGGAATCGGGGATTGATCTGGCGTCGGCTTGCGGCGGGGAAGGGAATTGTGGCCAATGTCGTGTGATGGTGCTTGCGGGGGAAACATCGCCGCCCAATTTGGATGAAGAATTTATACTTAGTGAGCTGGAGATACAGCAGGGTGAGCGCCTGGCTTGCTGTACCTATGCCCATTCCGATCTGACCATTCAGGTGCCGCGTGAATCGCTCATCACCGGGCAGCGGCTGCAAATTGCCAGTGACCTGCGCGAAATTGAGCCTGATCCATTGGTTCGGGCTTATCCGGTGACGTTGACTCCGCCTACGCTGGAAGATATTCGCCCCGATTTGACGCGCCTGATGGATGGCTTGGCCGAAGCTTATGGCGTGCGTGGATTATTTGCGGGAACGGCCGTTCTGCGCACCATGTCCCCTATCTTCCGTGAACACAATTGGCAAGTGACCGCCTTTGTGCGGGAACAGGAAATTGTGGGGTTGGTGGCTGGCGAGAAACGGCCGCTTGGCTTGGCTGTCGATTTGGGCACAACAAAAATTGCCGCCTACCTCGTCGATTTAGAAACTGGCAACGATTTAGCTTCGGCCGGTGCCCCCAACCCGCAAATTGGGTATGGCGAAGATGTGATCAGCCGCCTCAACCATGTCTCGCGCAATCCAGAAGGTGGTCGCGTGCTGGCCACAAAAGTGCGGGAAACGCTCAACGAATTGCTCACCGAGCTAATTTACCAGGCTGACGTAACGGCCGAACAGGTCGTGGACGCTTGCATCGTGGGCAACACGGCCATGACCCATCTTTTACTGCAACTACCGGTGCGCCAGCTGGCCACCGCGCCGTACGTGGCTGCCATTGGCACGTCGCTTGTCGTGCCAGCCTCTGAACTTGGCTTGACAATGTCACCTGGGGCAACGGTGTACATTCCGCCTTGCATCGGTGGCTTTGTGGGGGCCGACCACGTGGCCATGATTCTGGCTTGTGATCTGGACCAGGAGACAAAAACATCTCTGGGGGTAGACATTGGGACCAATACCGAAATTGCTATCCGTAAGCCAGGCATGTCGTTTCTCACCTCGGCATCCTGCGCTTCTGGCCCGGCGTTTGAAGGGGCACACATCAGCGACGGGATGCGGGCGGCATCAGGTGCTATCGAGAAGGTCCGGATCACAGAGTCAGACGTGGAGTTGACGACGATTGATGATGCGCCAGCGGTAGGGCTGTGCGGCTCCGGCATTGTGGACGTCGCGGCCGAATTGTATCGGTCTGGGCTCATCAACAATCGCGGTCGATTTGATAAGGCACATGGACGGGTGGGCAACGGCCGTTTTGGTTCTGAATTTTGCCTGGTGCCGGCAGCGCAAAGCGGCAGTAACCGGGATGTGCTCATCACCCAGAAAGATGTCAATGAAATCCAGCTGGCCAAGGGCGCTATTCACGCGGGTTTGCAAATTTTGCTTGAAGCCACCAACACGCCAGCCAGTGAAGTGGAAGAAGTTGTTGTTGCTGGAGCCTTTGGTTCTTTCCTCAACATCAAAAATGCTATTGCGATGGGCCTTTTCCCGGAATTGCCCAACGCACAGTATCGGCAAGTGGGCAATGCGGCCGTCATCGGAGCTAAATGGATGCTGATTTCCCGTGAGGCCCGCAGCCGTGCCGAGAAGATCGCCCAGAACACTACCTACAACGAATTGACGACGTATCCGAAATTCGGCCGTAAGTTTGCCTTGGGCATGTTATTTCCAGAACCGGTGAGCCGTAATCGGTAATCAGTGAACGGTAAGCGGTAGTCCATCCGCTTACCGAAAAATGGGAGTAGTCTATGAAAATAATTGGAGAAAAAATAAACGGAACCCGTAAACGGATTGCCAGAGCAATTGCTGAACGTGATGAAGCGTACATCAAGGATCTGGCTACCAAACAGGCCGAAGCCGGTTCCAACTGGCTTGACGTCAATGCCGGTACCCACCCGGACAAAGAGCCTGACGATTTGATCTGGCTCATCGAAAATATCCAATCAGTTGTTGATATCCCCCTTTGTTTGGACAGTGCCAATCCGACCGCATTAAACGTGGCTATTCAAGCTGTCAACGAAACCCCCATGATCAACTCCATCAGCGGCGAACCTGACCGGCTGGAAAAAATCCTGCCCATCGTTGCCAAATATGGCTGCGAAGTGATTGCCTTGGCGATGGACGACAAAAAAATCCCTGAAACCACCGAAAAACGGTTGGAAATCATCGACAAAGTCATTGCTGCCACGCGTGCGGCTGGTGTCCCAGATGAAAAAGTGTATGTTGATCCACTGGTCCTGACGATAGCCACCGCCAACCAGAGCGCCGTCATCGCCTACGAAACCATCCGTGCCGTGCATGAGCAATATCCAGATGTTCATTTCACGATGGGGCTGAGCAACATTTCCTTTGGCCTTCCGGCACGCAAACAAATCAATCGTGCCTTTCTCATCCTAGCGATGCAAAATGGATTAGACAGCGCCATTTTAGACCCGTTGGACAAAGAGCTGATGGCCACCATTGTGACAACTAACCTGCTGTTGGGGCGAGATAAACATTGTTTGAACTACATACGGGCCTCTCGAAAAGGCTTGTTTGAATAAAAAGTTGTTTCAGGATAGTACGAAAATAGGAGAAAATTATGTCACAAGAATTAATTGATGCGATCACCGATATGCGTGAGGATGATGCACTCAAAATCACCAATAAACTGCTGGATGAAGGAATGTCACCCCTGGACATTCTGAATGCTTGCAAAGAGGCCATGGATGTCATCGGCAAACGGTTTGAGACGGGTGAAGCTTTCATCCCGGAACTGATTTTGGCTGGTGAAATGATGACGGCCGTTTCCGACGTCATCAAACCACGCCTAGCCGAAGAAGCAGCCAGCGAAAAGTTGGGCAAAATCGTCATTGGCACAGTGGAAGGGGACATCCACGACATCGCTAAAGATATTGTTGCTTTTATGCTCGACCTGAATGGGTTTGAAGTGACTGACCTGGGCGTGGACGTGCCCGTGGCCAAATTTGTCGAGGCGGTTAAGGAAACGGGAGCCACTGTTGTGGGTCTCAGCGGCTTCCTCACTCTCGCTTACGACCCGATGAAGGACACCGTAGCCGCACTGAAAGAGTCTGGATTGGATGTCAAAATCATGATCGGTGGCGGCCAAATTGATGAGCAGATTCGTGAATATACTGGTGCTGATGCATACGGCCGTGATGCCATGGCGGCTGTTGCCTTGGCGAAAGAGTGGATGAAGGAGTAAGCAACATGTTTATAAGACCTGATAATTGGAACGAGTTATCCCCGCTTGAACGGCGTAAAGTACGCCTGGACGCCTGGCAGAATGCGCCAGTGGAGTTCATCAGCCCAGAAGCCGAAGCAAATTACAAAGAGCGTATCGAACGCCTGCGTAAAATTTACGATATGGAGCCACATGATCGCCCAATAGCCGATCCATTCATGGGCGCAAATGAATATATCGTGCGCCGCAAAGGGCTTAACGGCAAAGACATGTGTTACAACCATGAAAAATTGCGTGAACCGCTTCTGGAATTTCACAACGAATTCCAACCAGATGCTGGCGCTACGCCGCTTCCCTATCCCGGGAAAGTAATGGATATGCTGGATTACCAGACCTACATCTGGGGTGGCCAAAAGCTGCCAGACGAGTTGACGATCCAGGCAGTGGAAGGCGAATATATGATGGGCGACGAATATAAAGAGTTCGCGGCCGATCCAACCAACTTCTGGCTGAAAAAATATTTACCCCGCGTCATGCCGACGCTGGCCCCGCTGGCCATGCTGACAGAATTTCCTCGCGTCTCTGAAAATGTAGACATCATTGACATGATGCTGCCCTTTGGGCTGCCGCCTTTCCAGGAAATGTTGAAAACCATGATGGAAGCTGGCAACGAATTGATGAAGATGTTGGGCGCAGTTGGACAAACAGCAGGCATGATTGCTGCTTCTGGCTTCCCTAGCATGGGCTTAAATATCGTTAAAACACCCTTTGATTATCTTGGCGATACGCTGCGCGGTACAAAAGGCATCCTGACGGATATGTACCGTCGCCCGAATGATTTGCTGGCAGCTTGCGAAGCATATGTGCCTGTCTTGATTAACGCGGTTGTCAACGCCTGTGACCGGAACAGCGCGCCTACGGCGCTGTATGTGTTACACAAGGGCGCTGATGCGTTTATGTCGCAGAAACAATTTGAGAAATTCTATTGGCCTACCTGGAAGCAGGTCATGCTGGCGCTTTATGAAGAAGGGATTACCAGCTACCTGTTCATCGAAGGCTCCTACAACAACCGGTTGGAAAATCTGGCAGAAATGCCGGAGAAATCCCTGGTGTGTCACTTCGACCAGACCGAAATGGGGCCAGTGAAGGACATTCTAAGTGACAAATTCATCATTGCAGGAAACGTGCCTGCCTCCTTAATGGCAACCGGCACAACCGATGAAGTACGCGCCTATTGTGCAAATCTGATGGATTTGTTTGGAGACTCCCCAGGCTACATCATGGCTCATGGGTGCTATTTTGAGAATACCACCGATGACAAGCTGCGTGCTTTCATCGAAGCAGTTAAGAAGTAGCCATTAGGCATATAGGTGCGACGCACGTCAAAAGTGCGTTGCACCTATAGCTGAGTCAGCAATTTAATGAATCAATCTACCCCTTTGCAAAAGGATAAGGCTGGGGAAACGGCCGTTGTCCCTTCATACGCCTGGGTCATTTTAATTGTCGTGTTTCTGGCCAGTGTCGCGGCCCCCTTAAATCAAAGCAAAGTACCGCCGCTCATGCCGGTGCTGATGAACGCCTTTGAAATTACGCTGAGTCAGGCAGGGCTGCTGATGTCTGTTTTCAGCATTACCGGCCTCATTTTAGCCCTGCCAACCGGAATCATTCTGCAAAAAATAGGCCCCAAAGCAACGGGTCTGATCGCCTTAGGCAGTCTGGTAGCCGGATCGAGTTTAGGCGTGCTTTCCGGCAGCATGGGTTTACTGCTCACCAGCCGCGTGATTGAGGGCATGGGCATGGGACTGATTGCTGTTGTTGCGCCTGCCGTTATTGCCCTTTGGTTTCCGCCAGAAAAGCAAGGCACTCCCATGGGTATCTGGGCTACCTGGGTGCCGGTGGGCAGCGTGTTAATGCTGCTGCTAGCCCCACGTATGAGCGATGCCTTGGGCTGGCAGTCTGTCTGGTGGTTTGGCGCGGCATTTGCCCTGGTCGTGCTGCTGCTTTTTGGTTTTTTGCTGCGCCTGCCTCCTGTATTGGAAGAAAAGGTAGAGGACATTGCAGTCCCAATGCCCAGCTTTGGCCAAGCGTTAGCAAACCGCAATATCTGGCTCGTTGCGCTGGCTTTTGGCTGTTTCAACTTTGTGTTTATGCCACTGACAACCTACTATCCGACGTTTCTATCCCAGGTTCAGGGGTACTCACTGGCCGAAGCTTCCACCATTGCCAGTGTGTCTACCATTATGGTACTTGTTTCCGCTCCGCTGGCTGGTTGGCTTTCAGATGTCATCGGATCGCGGAAACTTATTATGACCATTCCTTTTTTATGGATTGCCGTCATGATGTTCTTTCCGTTTCGGGTTACGGGCTGGCAAATCTACATTTTTATGATGCTGCTGGGTCTGGTGGCTGGGGCAGTGCCCACAGCGACGTTTGCCGCAGCGCCAGAGGTTATGAAAAATCCACAGCTGGCTGGATTGGGGCTGGCCGTTATCATGGTGGGGCAGAATCTGGGGATGTTTGTTGCGCCAATTGCTTTTGGGGCGTTAGTGGAGTCGGTGGGGTGGATTGTTGCCGGGTATTGGTTAATTCCTGTTGCTTTGCTTGGGTTTGTGGCTGGCTGGTTGGTGAAGCTGCGTTAAACTGCCACTGTTGCATTCCTGATGGTCGTGTTTGCCCCATCTATTTTCCCGAATTCTTAACAATCAGTTAACCGCTTTTTTTTAACTTTATGGTAAAATGCGCCGGAATTTGGCATTTTCATTGTGAAAAATTTAGCCAATGCGTATTTTAAAAAGCGTTTTTTACAGGTTTTACGAGCATGGTCGATTGGTTGTGATCGGTCAGTTGCAAGGAGAAGAACATGGTTGCAGTCCTGCTCTTGAATGCAAGCTACGAACCCCTGGCAGTGATTCCGAAACGGCGGGCGTTGTCTCTGCTGCTGCGTGAAGTGGTTGACGCGGCAACGGAGGAGGTGGTGGCGCTCTCTGGTGCCGCTTCGACGCTGGAAATCCCAACAGTTTTGCGATTGCGGCGGTATGTGAATGTGCCGAAACGAGGCGCTTCCTGGAGCCGTCGGGCGGTGATGCGTCGGGACAGCTACACTTGTATTTATTGTGGTGTGCAGCCTGGCAGTCGGCAGAACGGCCGTATCCTGCGCCATGTTGATTTTTCTGTAGACCACATTGTGCCTAAAAGCCGCAACGGCCGTAATACCTGGACCAATACCGCCTGTTCTTGCTCTTCTTGCAATAATCGCAAAGGTAACCGGCTGCCTCATGAAGCGGGGATGCACATGCTGTGGGAACCCAAAACGCCTCGCGTCGATTACCTGGTTGCCTCCGGCAGCATCCCTGAAGCCTGGAAAATCTATCTACAGATGTAGGCAATTGGCACTAAGTTGTTGGTGAAAAGCCAACGCGATTTGGCCGATTGCTTGCGTGACATTTATCAAACGTGCTTGTGTCATTCTTCACTGTTGGGGAACGGCCGTATTGCCTACACTGAACGGCAGATTGAGAAGCTTTTTTAGAATCAGAAAAGGAAGTGAACCATGGCACAAGTAGAATGGATTAAACTGGGCACCAAGAAATGCAATTTTGTAAATGGTGAAGTTGAACTATTTGAGAAGCGCGTTTATCCCGTTGGCTTGATGAACAAGGGTGGCGAAGAGTATCGTGTGCTGGACCGCAAATGTTCTGCCGGTTACCAATGCACCCACATGGAAGAGCCTTGCCAATGGGTAGATGATGAGGGAGACGGCCGTTTATACAACCATTAAATTGCCCTTTTTAACAAATGCAGTAGTATTTTAGGCGACCTGACCAACCGTCGGGTCGCTTTTTTGTTGGGGAAAATGGCCTCTACCTGCCCAGGATATATGAGAAATTAGGCCCATTGTGGCAAAATTAATGACAATCTAACTCAAGTGTGGTATTGTAGCCACCGTGATTAAATAAGAAACTACCTTTTGCCATACCTACCTGAAGCAACCTCAGAGCCAATCTGCTCCATCCGAGCCAATCAGCCTTAGTTTGAAACAGTTTAGGAAACACCCTCTACAAGGAAACTTGAGCTTCTTTGGCGTATACTGCCAGATTCCTTGGGTGGGCACAAAATAAAATTCAGGCGCAGACCGAATCTAACCCGTGTTGCGCTAATCTCGATTAACAATCTATCCCGAACAGCGACAGCGTTGGCGACAACGGTGGAAAGAGCGACAGCCTCTCCACGGTTTTGTGCGTATGCTGCAACTAAGCTGAAAGGGATGGAAACAACTATATTAAGCGTCGTACCGGCTAGGAAGCTGGGCGACAAAGGAAACAAACGAAAGTAGATTTATGAGTAAAAATTTGAAAATTATTCCTCTGGGCGGCCTGGGGGAGATTGGTAAGAACATGACCATTTTGGAATACGGCCGTAACATGATTATCGTCGATTGTGGGGTAATGTTCCCCGAAAACGATTTATACGGGATTGACCTTGTCCTGCCAGACTACCAATACGTCATTGAAAACAAAGATATTTTGCGCGGCATCGTGCTGACGCATGGTCACATGGACCACATTGGGGGGCTGCCCTACCTACTCAAGCAGGTAAACGCGCCCGTTTACGGCACCGACCTGACGTTAGGCATGGTCGAAGCCAAGCTAGAAGAAGTTGGCATCCGCGAACACATTACCCTGGAAAAAATTGATGACAAACAAACGCTGCACCTCGGCCCGTTCCGGGTGAGTCCGTTTGCTGTGGCTCACTCCATTCCCGCCTCGGTGGGGCTGGTGATTGATTCACCGTCTGGGGCCATCGTACATACGGGCGATTATAAATTAGATGAAACGCCTGCTGGTGGTCGCACCACGGACCTGAAGCGCTTGAAAGAGCTGACGCCCAATGGCGTCCTGGCCTTGCTGGCCGACAGCACCAATGCGGATCGTCCGGGCCGCACGCCAACCGAACAGTTGGTGACAGATGCGCTGGATGAACTGTTTGCCGAGGCAAACGGCCGTCGCATCATCATCGCCACGTTCTCATCTGTGTTGGCTCGTTTACAAGAGATTGTGAACCTGGCCCAAAAACACGGCCGTAAAGTGGCCCTCACCGGGCGCAGCTTGCAGCAAAACGTAGAGCTGGCGCGTGAGCTGGGCTATCTGAAATTCCCCAAGAAGCTGCTGGTAGACATTCGCTCCAACACGCCAGAAAGCGAACTGGTAATTTTATCCACTGGCTCGCAGGGTGAACCGCGCTCGGCGTTGAACCGCATGGCCAAAGGCGAACACCGCGAAGTGGAAGTCCACAGCGGCGATACGATCATCATTTCTGGGGGTACCATCCCTGGCAATGAGGAAGATGTAGGCCGGATGCTGAACAATCTGTTTAGCCGAGGGGCCAACGTGGTTTATGGACCACTGGCCACCGTTCACGTTTCCGGGCATGGCAGCCGCGAAGATATGCGCATCATGCTAGAAACGGTCAAACCGCGCTTCCTGATTCCGGTGCATGGCGAAACGCGTCATCAGCATCTGCATTCGCAATTGGCGCAGAAAAGCGGCGTGGCGGCGCAAAACATTTTCATTTTGGAGAATGGGTCCGCCTGGGTCAGTGATGGTGAAAAAGCCTGGCTGGAAGACTCTGTACCGGCTAATGATGTCTACGTCGATGGCTCGCTGATTGGTGAAATCAGTGATTTGGTGCTGCGCGACCGGGAACGCTTGTCGCAGGATGGTTTTGTGCTGGTTTATGTGCCTGTGAATAAAAAGCGCAGGCTGGCTGGCGAAGTGCAGCTCATTAGCCGTGGCTTTATGCGCATGGATGCTTCGCAGGATTTGATGGATGAGGCCAAGCGTAATTTGAAGCGGGCCTTGAAGAAAAACGGCCGTTCCCACGACGACACCATTCGGGAAACGCTGCAAAACTTCTTCTACCGCCAAACGCAGTCCCGTCCGGTAATCTTGCCCCACATCGTCCGGGTGTAAACTGCTAGATAATCTCTAAATTTCTAAAGGCCGAACTGATTGATTTCAGTTCGGCCTTTTTTTGTAGCCGCAGATTCTTTCTGCGATTATCTTGCGCGGAAAGAATCCGCGGCTACGGAGCCGATTTTGTCATGACCTGCTACAATATTTGCAGAGAAGTCAAAGCAAGGATTATGACACAATGAATGCAAGAAAATTTGCTCGATTGGGTGTGCCACAAGGGGAAGCGATGCGGCTGGCGGGTACGGCCGTACGCGAGGCCCGCACCTTTGGTATTCCCAAACGTGATATTCCTGATTTGATTACGGCCGTTGTGGAAAACCCCAGCGACTACTTGCAAGATGATCTATTCGGCGAGTTGGCCGCCGCCATTTTAGACCATGAGGCGACACAGCCTACCTTCAAGCCGCGCAAAGAGCCTGCTCCCTTCCACATTTGGGGCGACAACCTGGACGAAAATTCCGTAAACCAGATGAAAAACGCGGCCCAACTGCCTGTTTCCGTGCGCGGGGCGCTGATGCCCGACGCCCATCTGGGCTACGGTCTACCCATCGGTGGGGTGCTGGCCGTGCGTAATGCCGTCATTCCCTATGCCGTGGGGGTAGACATCGCCTGCCGCATGAAGCTGAGCGTGCTGGACATGCCGCTGCACACCCTGCGCGGCGAGCAAAAACGGCTGGCCAATGCCATCGAGTATGAAACCCGTTTTGGCATCGGGGCCAACTTCCGCAAAGGGGAACGGCGCGATCATCCGGTGATGGAGGCAGATTGGCGGGTTACGGCCGTTACCAAACGCCTGCGTGATAAAGCGTGGCAGCAGCTGGGCACCAGCGGCAGCGGCAACCATTTTGTGGAATTTGGCGTCCTTACTGTGCTTAATGACGAGGTTGGCCTGCCCGCCGGAGAATACCTGGCGCTGCTCAGCCACAGCGGCAGTCGCGGTGCCGGGGCCACCGTGGCCAATCATTACAGCAAGCTGGCGATGGATTTGCGCCCGGAGCTGCCTAAAGAGCTGCGCCATCTGGCCTGGCTGGATTTGGACAGCGATGCCGGGCGCGAATATTGGGCCGCCATGCAGCTGATGGGCCAATACGCCGCCGCCAACCACGCCTGCATTCATCAGCACGTGGTCAGAGCGCTTAATGCCAAAGTGTTGTTGGATATCGAAAATCATCACAACTTTGCCTGGAAAGAAGCGCACGACGGCGAAACGGTGATTGTGCACCGCAAAGGAGCCACGCCAGCGGGTGCGGGCGTGTTGGGCATTATTCCCGGCTCGATGGGGGCACCGGGCTTTGTGGTGCGTGGCAAAGGCAACGAGGCGGCGCTCAGTTCAGCGGCGCACGGTGCTGGACGGCGCATGAGCCGCAAGCAGGCCAAAAAATCATTCACCTGGTCTGAGGTGAAGAAGTTCCTGCGCGAGCGGGATGTGACCTTGCTTTCTGCTGGGCTGGATGAGGTGCCGATGGCCTATAAGGATATTCATGAGGTGATGGCTGCTCAGGCCGATCTGGTGGAAACGTTGGCCCGCTTTGATCCAAAGCTGGTGAAAATGGCTCCGGCTGGTGAACGGCCTGAGGATTAGATGAATGTAATTGAGTAATTGGGTAATTCAGTAATTGTGCTGTCAAATTACCCAGTTACTCAATTACCCAATTACAAAACATGCTGCAACGACTTTTTGGCTGGCTACGGCCGTCTTCCACCAACTTACCACAACCACCTGTGCCACCGGTGCAGCCCAAGGTGCTGTTGGTGATTCACAATCCGCGCGTGCCGTCGTATAGCGGAAGGCGGCTGCATGAGGTGATGCGCTGGCAAAACCCGGATGAGCTGGCAGCCCAGTACATCTACGATGTGAATGCGGCCAGTCACGGCTACGTTAATTACGAAATAGCGGAGCGCATTGAGGTGGATGGCTTTCCCGTGAAAGAAGATGGGTTTACTTATGATCCAGAAACGTACGTGCAGCGTTTTGTCACGCGGACTGGCTTTCACCAACCCGATGCAGCGGATTACGGCCGTATCCTCCACGAGTTCAACATTATTCCCAAAATTAACGCGGGCACGATTGATGAAGTGTGGCTGATGGCCTTCCCCTATGCTGGTTATTTTGAGTCGCGCATGGTGGGCAAAGATGCGTTTTGGTGCAATGCGCCGCCGCTCATCGAGCCGCAGGCACAGCGCCGCTTTGTCATCATGGGCTTTAGCTTTGAGCGTGGCCCAGGCGAAATGCTGGAGAATTTGGGGCATCGGACTGAATCAATCATGAGTCACGTTTACCGTCACCAGCGTGGGGAAGCCAATTTATGGGAACGATTTACCCGGTATGATAAGACCCATCCAGGACAGGCAGAATGTGGCAACGTGCATTTTGCGCCCAACAGCGAGCGCGACTACGAGTGGGGGAGTCGGCGCACGGTGCCCAGCCGCTGCCACACCTGGCTCAATTTTCCCGACCTCAGCGGCGAGCCGCAGCCGGTGAACTGCCGCGAGTGGGGCAACGGCGATATTCGCCAGCACCATTTGTGGTGGCTGGGCCATCTGCCGCATGTGGCGGGCAAAACGCGTGGTATTGCTAATAATTGGTGGGAATACATCATTGATCCGAACAACGTTCGATAATTGAAGAAAATAGCCGAACAGGAACGGCCGTTAACCCCATCATTTATTTTTGCCTGATACCTTACAGGGACGACTCGTTCCTGTAAACTACAGTACTATACGTTACGTACTAGTGACTTCACTGCCGGAAAACCTTAAACTTGACACTATCTTACAAAAAACATTACAAGGATGTTTTGTGAGATAGAGTGATAAGAAATAAGGTTTTGATACCAAAAGAGAACGGAGTGAACCACATGACCATCGTTATTGCTTTTACAGCCGCATCGTTTGTAGCTTCTGCCCTGGTCGTTTCTGCTTGTGCTATGTCTTCCCGCTTAAGCCAGCGCGAAGGTGTAGAAGAGTTCTATGCAACTTGTGAAGAGCCTACGCCAGCAGCAGCCAAGCCAGTTACCCCGTTTTCGATGAACTAACAACCTTTACCACCTCTGACTGGGAGTCTTGATACGGCCGTCACGCAGTGACGGTCGTTTGTTTTTCCGCAGGTTTTATTCCCCACAACAAAAAATCGCCATTCGATAGCAAGCCTAAAATGGAAATGAAGGCTCATAAGCGACGTCTTCCAATTTTTTTGTTAAACTGGACGCATGACGATTTGGGGAAAACGGCCGTCTCTCATTCTGCTGCTTGGCTGTGTATGGTTAGCCGCCTGT
Organism: uncultured Anaerolineae bacterium; assembly: GCA_905479495.1. Classification (GTDB taxonomy): domain Bacteria; phylum Chloroflexota; class Anaerolineae; order Promineifilales; family Promineifilaceae; genus Leptofilum. The sequence continues at coordinate 35,694 of CAJQMR010000004.1, read as the reverse complement.
GCCTCGCAGCCCATTCGCCCGGATGATCTGCAACCGCCTACTTTTGTACCCCAACCTCAGTCTGAGCCGGTGCCAACGGTCGTGCAGTCACTGACTCCGCTGCCAACCCAATCCCCACTCCCCAGTCTGCAAGCGCCTACACCAACAGCCATTCTATCCACGGCAACGGCGCTGCCACCGACGCCCACATTAGATCCATACGCCGACCTCACCATTGACGCATTATCGGCACGCAGCTATGGGGTTGGGGCGCTGGATATCATCGATACGCTGGAAGAAAATGAGACGTTTACCCGTTACCTCATCACCTATCCCAGCGATGGCTTGACGGTGTATGGCTTTATGAATGTGCCCAATGAGGGGGACGAGTTCCCTGTGGCGCTGGTGCTGCATGGCTACATCGATCCGGCCGAATATGACACGCTGGCTTATACGCAGCGCTATGCCGATGCTTTGGCAGAGGCGGGCTACTTTGTCATTCATCCCAACTTTCGCAACTATCCGCCTTCGGATGAGGGGCCAAATCCGTACCGCATCGGCTACGCCATTGATGTGCTGAATTTGATTGCCATCATTCGTGAGCAAAGCCAGGACCCGTTTGGCTACTTGCGGCGGGCGGATGAAGATCGCATTCATTTGTGGGGGCACAGCATGGGTGGCGGCGTTACGCTGCGGGTGATTACCGTGAACAATGCGCCTTATTTGCGTGCGGCCGTTCTCTATGGGGCGATGAGCGGTGATGAGCGCAAAAACTATGAGCAAATTCAGATTTGGTCTGAGGGAGAAAATGGGCCGTTTGAATTGGCGGCTGGGAATGAAAAGTTGGCCGCCATTTCCCCCATTAATTTTTTAGATCGCATCAATACGCCGATCAGCATCCACCACAGCGAGGCAGATGGCACGGTGCCCATCGCCTGGAGTAACGATTTGTGCGAACGGCTGCGGGCACTGAACAAGCCGGTGGAATGTTATACGTATTACGCCACGCCCCACACGTTTCGTGGTGAGGCGGATGCGCTATTCATCGAGCGCGTGACTCGCTTCTTTAATGAAAACTAGAAGCCGTGGCCGCTGATTTTCACTTGGACTTCGCTGGGGATCCATACCTCTGCGTTGTTTTTTCTGAAGGCCAATTCAGTTTTGGTTAACAGCCGTTTCCAAATTAGGATTCAATTCAATGGCGGTAGCCAGGGCGGCGGCGGCGGCCGTTTCATCACCAAGTGCCCGGTACGCCTGGCTGCGATACAGGTAGGTTTCTTCCACATTTTGGCCGCCTTCAGTTGATAGAATGGCATCGGAGAGGGTGAAAACGTCGTCGAATCGTCCGCTTGCCAAATATGCCTCATACGGCTCAAACTGATACCACAACATGCGCCAGGGCAAACCAATGGTGCGTGCCTGGTCGAAGGCGGCGGTGGCGCTGGTATAGAGCGTGGGATCGTTTGTGAGGCTGGCCAGACGGGTGAGGCTGCTGCCCAGGTTGAACCAGACGTAAGGATTGTCTGGTTGTTGGTTGGTGAGCTGCTGGTTGGTAACGGCCGTTTGCCGCCACATCGTCGCCGGATCGGTGAGTTCAGACGGTAAAAGCGCCAAAATCTGGGACTCGTCTTCCGGCGGATAAAGCAAAACGAAGGTGTGATTAAACATCTGCCAAAACGCATCCACGGTTTCGTAGCTGTCCCGCCGTCCGCTGCTGTCCCACGGCCCCAAAAACGTGTCCAGACTGATAAATTCCTGGCTGGCATCGTCGTAGCCCACCACGGTGAGGTAATGTCCCATCCAGCCTTCCCAGGCATTGGGATACAGCCCTTTTTCGATGATAACTGGATAGCCTGCGGCCAGTAGTTGCTTGAGCAGGGCCACATCACCGCCCACAAAATAGCGTGCCTGCAGAGGCGTCTGGCTGTTGACATAATCCGCCAGCTCCCACGGACTGACGTTGCGATCATCGTAGTTGGGCTTGATCGAACCGCCCACGTCCAGCTGATCGACCTCAAGCCCATAATAGCCCAGGGTGATGGTAAGGTTAGCCGGACCGCAATTGTTGAACTTTTGTGGAATAATCTCAATATTTTGCAGATGAACGGCCGTTGGCAAGGGCGTTGCTGTAGGCGGGGCCGGTGTGGCTGTTGGCGGGGGTTCTGGGGTAGGCGATTGGAGATTGGTGACTGCAGATTGAGGTGTGAATGTGGGCAGCAAAGTGGCTGTTGGCAAAGGCGTTGCGGTGATTTGTAATTCCGCTAACTGATTGCCAATTCCCGCTAACTGATCACTGTTCGCCATCATGGTGGGCGCAGGTAACGCGGTTGGCAACGGTGTGGCCACCAACGACAACAGTCCATTTGGGACAGACTTTGGATAACGGTTATGTATTGCCAGGATGAGACGAGGATAAACGAGGTAAAGTCCAATGCCGCCAATCAGCAGCACGCCCAATAAGCTAAACAAAACCATTCGCTTGCGAGTCATGCCTCCATTGTACTTGAGAATTTTTGGCCTGAGATGAAAAACTGATTTGAATCACAAAGAGAACAAAGGGATGAATGAAAACCGAAAAAATTCTTCTATTCGTCGTATTCGTGGCGCGTTTTTAATTCACAGCCGCACATTTTGCGGTAAACTTGAAGCATGGCATCCATTTCTGAATCCACAGCTGAAAAGGTGAAGCGACTACGTCTGGAATTGGACCAGCTGCGGGCCAAGCTTGCCGAAGCGGAAGCCGAGCTGAATAGTCAATTGGAAGATGTGGAAGCGTTTGAGTTCCGCTTTGAAGCGCATGTGGGGCAGCTTTTGGACCAGCTGGCTACATTAGAATCAGAAGTGAACAGCTATCTGACGCAGATCAAGCTGATGCGCCATGAGCAATCCTTTGCTGAACAGGGTGCCGCGTTTGATCCGGTTGAAGAGCAGTTTCGCAAGACCTGGCAGCATATTCCCGAAACGGCCGAATCCAAGCCCAAGCCAGCACCGCCGCCTGCCACCCAGGCCCAGCTCAAAAAAATCTATCGTCAACTGGCTCGCCAGTTCCATCCCGATCTGGCCATCGACGAAGCGGACCGCCAATACCGCACCAATAAAATGGCGGCTATCAATGATGCTTACAAGGCGCAAAGCATGGTTGAGCTGATGGCGCTGGCCGAAGAGCTGGTTGAGCACCAAAGTCGTCAACAGGCGTCGCCGCCACCTGACCAGGAGATGGCCCAGGCGCTGCAAGAGGAGATCGAGCGCTGCCGCCGCCGCTTGCGAGTCATCGACAACGAACTGCAAAATTTGCCTAATCGTTCCATGGTGGATTTGGCTTTAAAGGTGAAGCTGGCTCAGCGTGAGGGGCGTGATTTGCTGGCTGAAATGGCCACTGAACTGACGCGCAAAATTGCTCGCAAAACGGCCGAACGCGATATGCTGCGGTCTCAATTTGAAAATCTATAGTAAACGGTACAAACTTCCTCTGGTGAAGCTGTCCATTTGATGCCAAAATGGTGTTGTCCAAACTTAAACTAATGAGGCAGAAGTATGACAAATTCCGCAGAAACTGAACTGAAGCATTTGAAAACGGCCGTTCGTTACCTGATTGGTCTCTTGGAAGAAGGCTCCCTGGTGCCGCGCTATGATGAAGCTACGCGCAAGGAAGTGGGGCTGGTTTTGCAGCATTTGCTGCATAAAGTGGAAGGGTTGCCAGAAGGGGTGCCCGACAATTTGGTCCAGGGAACGGCCGTACGTGCTCTGGTAGAAGCCGCCTCTGAACATGATGAAGCCGCCCAACAAGAGCGCACCGATTCTTTAGAACGCCAGCTGTGTGAGGCGGAAGCATGGGCCTCGATTCATGGTCATCAACTTGAGCCATGGGAGCAGGTGACAGGATCTGTGATGGAATACCAAACCTCTTGCGAGCAGTGCGGCGGCTTTGTTTACGTGAGCTACAATAGTAGCTACAATCTGCTTTTGGAAACGTGCGAACGTGTGAAGCAAGAATGAACGTTTCTTGAATCATCCTAAGCCTCACTTTGCGTATTCGCCTGGATGAACTACCATAGCGGTAACCAGACTAAAGCAGTGTGAGTAAAAGGTATGATTGAAACAGAAACCACCTGGAATGACAGCGGTTACGATTGTGATCATTGCGGGGGGCAAATTTTAGAACGAACCGATATCGAAACAGGCCAACCAGCGCGGGTCTGTTATCAATGCCAGGTTTGTGGCTGCCAATGGCGGCTTGACGGGGATGTTTTACGGATTGGCAACATGCGTAGTTGCCGTCGTGCCCAACGTGTACGTGTTAAAAGCCAGCCAAAAGAACAACTGAATCCTAACCAGCTGCGACTGGCTGTTGCTATTGGACTTGTGGTGTTGGTAGGCATTGTACTGTTGGGTGGATTGGTGGCGATTCGTTTTTTAATTCCAGTAGCGATTGCTGTGTTTGTATTTCGTGCCGTATACCAGATGGGCAGAGAGCGCATGTGGTGGTAGGGGGGTGTTATGATAGCGTGGGTTTTTGCCAGGCGTTCTTCCTGGCTAGAGCGTTGGCTGCCGTTGTTGTTAGCAATGGGAGTCATTTTTTTTGCGTCGCATCAGCCAGCGACTGATTTGCCCAACTTTGGTTTGTGGGATGTGGCTTTTAAGAAAACGGGCCATTTTTTAGGCTATGCGGGTTTGGCGCTTTTGGCTTTGCGGGCGCTGTTGGATTGGCAACGGCCGTATCTCTCTGCCTTTATCATCGTGTTATTGTTCTCTATAAGTGATGAATTCCACCAAACCTTTATTCCGGGCCGCCACGGCACGCCAGTGGATGTTGCTATCGACATGTGTGGGGCGCTTACCAGCCTTGGGTTGCTGTATGGACAGTGGCAAAAGCAGCAGCCGAAGTCGCAGCTTTAACTTTCCAGGGATGATGGGGTTAGGCAACGGCCGTTTTTATGGTGTTTTTCTCTGGATTTGCCTTTAGCTCAATCGGGCCAAACAGTTCAGTCTGGCTGGCCAGAATCTCGCGCCGCTTAATGAGTTCCAACACCGCCAGCAGCGTAATCGAAATTTCTACCCGGCTCGTTTTGGTAGAGAGCAGATCGGTAAAACCAAACGCCAGACCCGTTTGAGCACGCTGACGCAACCGATTAATTTGTCCTTCAATGGTGATGCGGCGCGGCTGCACAATAGCCACGCTTTCCTCACGGTCATCGACGCGAGACAAAGCTTCTTGCACAGCAGCCAGCAATGCATCCACCGTCACGCCGCTCATGTCCAGTCGGCCCTCCAGTTTGGGCGGCGGCGCTACCCGCAAATAGGTGCGCAGCCCCTGCTCCTCACGATCTTGTAACCAGGCAGCGGCTTGCTTAAATCGTTTGTATTCGCGCAGCTGGCGCAGCAGCGCCTCGGCGGGATCTTCCTCTTCTTCCTCACCTTCGATGAGGATGGTCGTTTGGGGCAGCAAGGCGCGGCTTTTGATTTGCACCAGCCGCGCAGCCACAACCAAGAAATCAATCAGCTCTTCCATCCGGTTTTGCTTCATCTGTTCAATTTGTTCCAGGTACTGTTCGGTGACTTTTACCAGGGAGATGGCGGTGATATCGAGCTCTTGTCGCTCGATGAGGTGAAGCAGCAAATCCAGGGGGCCAGCGAAGCTGGGGAGGTCAATCGTGTACGGGCGCGCCATGCACCCTATTGTAGCGTGCTGCCTATAAAACGGCGAAAGCCGCCACAATCAAAACGAAAATCGAGAGAACGAAAACGGCCGTCCACATCAGTTGCCGGTCTTGCTTTTTTTGTGCTTCTCGTCGTTCACGAATGCCTTGCAGCCGTTCCTGCTCTTTTTCCAGCAGCGTGGCCATGCGCCGGTCTGAATCAGACCGCTCTTTTTCCTTAAACGCCTCAGCTTCGCGCATTTGTTCATCCAGCCGGGTCATGGTGGAATGCTGATTGTGCAGATGAAGCAGTTGGAAAATGTCTAGCGCGGCCCCACAATCCTGACAATATTCTGCCCCAGACCAATTGGATGTGCCGCAACGCTCGCAGCTGCGCATCATGGCGGTGCCGCATATGCGACAAAAGCCACTGTCTTCTTTGTGGTATTGACCGCAAGTGGGACAAACATGACCTTCCAACAGTAAGTGACTACTGCAAGCTGGACAAACGATTTGCTGTCCTTGGTCTTTTAGATTTATGGGATGGGTGCAGCTGGGGCACGCCAGTTCAATCAGGATTTCATCGGTCACAGTGTTATTTCCAAAAGTATAGTTTATGGAAGAAGTATAGAGTTTGACTGGCAAAAAATATACAGGAAGAAAGTATCAGGATGACTTACGGGTGAGGGAGGGAGTGGGAAGTGAGAAGTTGCAGGTTAGCACTTGTCACTTCCCACTTCTTCTCATCTTGGCCGCATGATGCAGTAAACAAAGCCATTCATCTGTACCAGATTTGTGGTTTCGTATTGCTGGCCGATGGCGTCCAGAACGGGCGGAGGATAGAACTGGGCGCGCAGAACAATGGTGTCGAATGCCTGATCGTTGAGCATGGCCAGCATTTCCGTGAGATCAACCTCATTGTTGTTGTACAAGTTGAGCAGTTGGGTGGGGTTGGTGACGATGTCTTGTCCGGCGCGGAAATTAAACCCGGCATCTTCGCTGAAAGCGGCCGTTTCTCCCTGCAAAATGTGGTCTGTAATCTCGATACCAGCGGCGGTGTCTACGGCCGTTGGCAACCGGCCCAGCAGCGACACACCCGCTGAATCGACATATGGAATCGGTTCAGGCGCGCGCGGGGCAGAGCAGGAGGTTTGTGGCGCAATCATCACCTCGGTGGGGCGGCCCAGGGCAGCGGCAATAGCCGCCAGAGCGGGGGTATGGGTGGGCATGTGGAACATTTGGTTGGCCTGGAAGAGGAATAATATGGGAATGGCCATCATCAAGGCGAAATGCGTTTTGGGAGATTGGAGACTGGCGAGTGGAGATTGATCATTTGCTTGCTGGCTCCAGGTAAGCAGGCGGTTGAAGGCGAGGCCGGTGAGAATGCAGCTGGCGGCGATGGCCGTGGCAAAATAACTTTCACCTGCGCCCCATTTGCCTGCCGTGACGCTGTTGACCACCGCTACCACAAACCAGATGGTGTAGAGTGACAATCGATCAAAGTAGAGTTGGTAGACGGCAAAAAGAACGGCCGTTACTGTCAAAACCGTGTGCAGGCGGAACCATTGGCGGAAAAGGCCTTCTGCCTGGCCGGGCACAAACGGGTTGATGTTGGCCGTGACCGTGTTGAGGAACCAGTAACCATCCGTAGCAACGTTGATCCAGAGGAAAATGAGTCCGGTTACCGCCGCAAACGGCACAGCCCAGGCGATGGCCCGTTTGGGCTGGCGCAAAAGGAGGAAGATGAATACGGCCGCAACTGTGGCATAGGCCAGCTGCTTCGTGTAACCAGCAGCCAGCAGCAGCAGCATGACAACCAAGAGACGCTTATTGTAGAAACGGCCGTCTGCTTCCTCCTTCGCCACTGTTCTGGCCAGATACACCACGGCCACTGTCTCAAACATCACCATAAACATGTGCTGCCGGAACAGCGGCCCAACGTGGTACACGTAGTTCGAGGCCAAAAAAGCCAGCCCAACCAGCACCGAGAGCCACCACCGTTTGCCTGCTTTTTGCACGGCGTAGCCAATGGCCAAAGCCGTAAGCAATGTGCCCAAATAAGAAACCAACCGCCCGGTCCAATATTGTGGACCAAAAGCCCACACCAGCGGCACCGTCACCACGTGGAACAGTGGGGGGTAATTAGAAGAATAAAACGGGTAGCTGTCGTTGTCGCGGTAGGGCCATTCCCCCTGGCTAAACAGCACCGTGTCCATCAACTCAAACCCTTCCCCCTGGTCGTAATCAAAAGGGAAGCGGAAGAGGGCGACGGCATACAGGTTGTACACCACGAAGTAACCAACAAAGGCCAGCAGCGCCAGCCCGATGAGGAGTTTAGGAAGGTAGGAGACGGCCGTTTCCCACCCCGTTGTCTTATTTTCTGTTTGCTTGATTATCGGATCGCTCATGCTGGTTTGTCTCCCAGCGGCAGCAACGTTAGCCCGACCAGAATAACTGCGCCCGCCGCCAGCAGCCCCAAGCGCTGCGTTGGCCCGATACCATTAAACTGGCCTGCGCCGAGCAAATCAATGCCGAACAGCCCCACAATTCCCAGGCTGCCCAGGACAATAAATGTCAAACCTAACTGTCTTTTTGTCATAAACGACTCGTTTACCTTTAATATTTACCGCCTGAAAGTGTATCTGAAATTGGGGGAGGTGTACAAAATACGGCCGTTTTAATTAAACGCAGCCGTGGCGAACCTATCATGCAGGTGTCAGGTTCTTCACAAAATCTTCACCTAAAATTGAAACCTGAATGACACAAAAATGTCACGGAATTCGTTAAACTTAATACGCGCCACCATAAACAGTCGGTGATGGCGTATTTGTAAAATAATTTGAAGGGGACAGTTCAAACTATCCCCAAAGGAAACAAAAATGTCTCAAAAAACTAATTCTAAAAGGAGGTTCGTCGTGAACGAATCAGTGCGAAAAACACCCTGGCACCCATTGGGTACGCAGATTGATCAACGAGAGAGCCGCGGCTTTTGCCGTCGTGAACGTGTGATCAACCTCTAGTAGTCTCCGTCATCGCCAGGATGCGGGGGAACGGCTAGAAGTTATCACACACCCCACTTCTAGCGAGAGCCACAATCATCTTTCTATCATAACTGAATACTTTGTAAAGCAAGTTGCCTCTAAACTTGTCATGCTGAGGTCCTCCGAAGCATCCCTAAAACCATGAACCGGAGAATACTTTTCACGCGGGCAAGGATCGCAACGACCGAGGTTTAGAGGGATTCTTCGTTTCACTCAGAATAACAAGTGTGGCCTATGTGCTTCCTCTGCGGCTCTGCGCCTTTGCGTTAACCTTTTCTGGCCAGCATGAGGCGGAAGCCGTAGCTGCTGTTCTGGTCGTTGGGGCTGCGGCGGGCGCGGAAGGAGCTGTTGGCTGCCCGTGTGTCGCTCCAGTAGGCACCACCGCGCAAAACCATTTCATCGTACAGCTTTACGTCCAGTGCCTCACGGCCGTCTTCTGCCTCATACGGATACGGCCGAAAACGACTGCTCGTCCATTCCCACACATTGCCACACATTTCCTGGCAGCCCACTGGCGACGCCTGCGGGAAGCAGCCGACGGCATTGCTGGTGGCCACGGCCGTATCGTTCACATTGGCGTTTTGCGGCGTCAGGCTGGTCTGGCCGGGATACGGCCGTTGCGGTGCCGGGTTATCTGTAAGGGCCAACGTTGGCAGCGGATCCCGCATGGCGTTGGCAATGGGCAAGATGATCGGCTGCTGCGGAATTTGCAGCCCGCCTCGCGCTGCTTTTTCCCAGGCTACTTCTGTGGGCAGCTGAACCTGCCAGCCATCGAGCAAAAGCCGCTGCTGCTGCCAACGCTGCGTCAGCCAGCGGGTGAAGGCCAGCGCCTCGTACCAGGTGATGCCTACTACGGGATGATTAGGTAGATTGAAGGGACGGCCGTACCCAAACGGCCCCGAGCGCCAGCCGCGCTGTGCCCAATCCTGCACCTCGCCAGGCCGCCAACGGGCCACAGCGGCGGCTTCTGGCCAAAATTCCGGCAGCACATAGCCACCGGCCTGCACAAACTGGGCAAACTGCGCCTGGGTCACGGGGTAAAGACTCAGCCAGAACGGCTCCATCAACCCCTCGTACAACGTGGCCTGGTCCGTGCGCCCCAGCCAGAATGGTCCGCCTGGCACGTAGCAAAATTGCATTCCGTCCAAAGAAGTGACAGCCGGACGTGGGTCGCCCAGCTGGCCGAGCAGTGCGCCTGCCTGCACGCGCTGGCTGGCTGGCAGCGCCGCACTGGTGGCCGTTTGGCTGAGGGCTTGAGGAACGGCCGTTTTCAATCCCAGGCTCAACATTTCTGGCCCAATCATGATGGCTGCTTCTCCCAAGAGCAATAGCGTCTCGGCATTTTCGCCTGGCTCGGCATCGTCTAACAGGTGTTGCATCAGTGCCTGGGCCACCTCGGGACGGTATTCCACCAGGGCCAGAATGCCCAGCGTGAGCAAAATCACCTCATGCCAACCAGGTTGGCTGAGCTTGGCTTGCAGTGCCACTTGCAAGGGTTCCAGGCTGGCATCCCCCAATCGGACCAGGGCCAGCGCAGCCGTGTATTCCTGAAACGTCAGGTGCAAAAAGCCGACGGAGTTTGGCCCGGTGGTGACCAGCAGGCCGGTAACTGTTTGCAGCTCTTGCAGGAATGAGTCGGCCGTTTGCTCTGGAGATGCTTGCCCGGCGGCAGCCAATTGGGTGATGAGCTGCCGTTTGAGCACGCCTGTTTTGATCAGACTGCGCTGTGGGCTGGTTTCGTGCATCCACAGGGCCAGCGGGGCCAAAATTTGCAGCGTGGCCTCAACGCTGAACTGGCTGCCAGTCGGCCGATCCAGGCTGCGGGCAATTTGCCAATGGTGCAGCAGGGTGCGCAGGTACAAATCGTACAGGGCAACGCGGCGTTGGGGCAGCAGCATGCCCTGACGCTGAATCAGCAGCAAGATGGTAAGCAGCAGAGGAATGGAGGCCAGTTCCTGCACCGCCTTGTTTTCTGCCAACAGGGTAAGGAGGTTGTCTTTGTGGACAACGGCCGTTTCCCTCGCATCTTGTTCCGCAGATTGTTGGGCAAAAGCGGCCGTCCACTGCTGCACAAACTGCTCAATCTGCCCGGCGTCCAGTGGCGTCACGGTGCATTCCAGCAGGCCATCGGCCAGCAGCCGCACCGCTTCATACCCGGCCGGGCGGCTGGTGATCACAAATTTATTGCCCAATTGTTGTTGAATGGTGAAGAAGTCAATCAGTCGGCTGCTGAGCAAGTGGCGTAAATCTGGATCAGCCACTTCGTCCAAACCATCCAGCAGCAGCAGCGCCTGGCCTTGAGCTAACGTGGCCTGGACCAGGCTGTCGATGGGCAAAGTGAAGCCGAGATTTTGGTAGAAGTCGGCCAAAAAGTGAGAAAGGGAGACATCTTTTGCGGCCAGGGCGGTGGCGTAGGCGGAGAGTGAAAGCACCAGCGGCAGCCGGTCACCCAAACCGAGCGTTTCGCCGTGGCCTTGGGCCAGCTGCAAGGCCAAATATTTTAGCCAGGTGGTTTTGCCTGCGCCGGGGGCACCCAGCACAATGAGGCCGTTATTGTTTTGTAGCAGAGTAAGCAGTGGCTGGATGGGGGGTGGTTGGGTTGGGTTTGTCTGGTTGGCGGAAAGGGGGGTGCGGTTGATACGGCCGTTCAGCGGCAGATACACAGCTTCCAGCGGAAGACGAATGGGCTGCTGGTTCACTTGCCCCATGCCCCGAAAATCCAGATATTGGTAGCGGGCAATCAGGTGTTGGCGATATTGGTGGCTGATGGGATCGGTGGGGTCAGTAAATTGTTCGAGGGTCCAGGTGAGGAACGGCCGTTTTTCTTTGCAGGTTGCCAGAAGCTGTTCTAGCTTACCCTGTCGCGCACAATATGCCACGAGCGCCAGCGCTTTGGCTTCCTTCGTCTCACCACGCACGTTTTCATAGTCGATGGTCAGATCGTAGCAAAGGGTGCGCAGCTCTTCTAAATCAAAGTGTTGGCTGATTTGGTCCGGTAGGCTGGTGGGCCGTTGGTGTTGGGACATCAATCAGAACTCCTGCGAAATGAGTGAAACAGAGTCGTTTATTAGGGTACGGCCGTTTCCGTTGCAGTCGCGGTGGCCGTTGGCGTGGCGGTAGCGGTTGGCGTATTGCTGGGCGTCGGCGAAAGGGTGGGCGATGGTGTTGCCGAAGCCGTGGGCGTGGCTGAGCTGGTGGGTGATGGTGTAGGTGTGCTCGATGGTGTGCCGCTGGCCGTGGGCGATGCTGTCGGGCTGGCGCTTGGCGTGTTGGTCACAGTAGCCGTGACGCTGGCCGTGGGTGTGGTGCTAGCTGTGGGCGTTACACTGGCTGTTGCCGTGCTGGTTGGCGTGCCGCTGGCTGTTGCCGTGGCGGTACTGGTGGCCGTTGCCGAACCAGTAGGCAGCGGCGGTACGGTGCTGGTTGGCGTGTTGGTTCCTGTGGCTGTAGCCGTCGTTGTGGCTGTTGCCGTGCCGGTAGTGGTTGCTGTTGTTGTGGCTGTGGGGAATGGCGTTGGCGGCAGCACTACACGCCGTGGCAGATAGATGCGCTGTCCAGCCTGGATGTTGGTTGAGCTCATACAGTTGGCGTTTAAAATGGCGCTAATGGTCGTGCCAAAACGTAAGGAAAGCCTGAATACAGTATCTCCCAAACGAACCGTGTACAGGTCCCAATCCGTTGGCGGACCACAGGCGACGACCGGTACGGGGGTCGCTGCCGCACCGGGCAGATACAATGCCATGGTATTGACCAGGTTGCCAGGTGCCAGGCAGTTGGCCAGCCGAATTTTTTCTTCAGAGATGTTATAGCGCAGGGAAAGGGTAAGCAGGGTATCCCCTGGCGAAAGGGTAGTCAGCGTCCAGTTGGGCGGGGCGGCATTGCAATCAGGCACCATGGCAACGGCCGTATCCGTACTACCATTTGTCGGCGTGCTGCTGGCAGGCGGAGGGGGCGTGCCGGTGGACAGGGGAATGGCGGGCAGCGGCGTGTTGGTGGGCGTGGCATTTAAGTTGGAGATGGCCTGGGCTACCGGTGAAGGCAAAATTTGGCGCTGCAAACTGTCTAGCTGGGCCAGCAGCAGTGCCAACACCAGGGTAAACAACACGCCAGCAGCCATCAGCATGTGGATTCGCCAGCTTTCTGAAGCGACTGTTTCCTGGTTCATGAGCTGCTGCCGTTGTTGGATCGATCAGGAACGGTTGGCTGCTCCATGGCGATAGGGAACAGCAAGGAGAAGGTGCTGCCGCTGCCTGGTTCGCTCTCAGCCCATAGGCGTCCGCCGTTGGCGTTTGTCAAATCGTAGGCCATAGAGAGTCCGGCACCTGTATCACCTAAGCCAGCAATTAACGGCCGTTCCGCTTCATAATGGGCCGTAAACACGCGTGGTAAATCTTCCTGCCGAATGCCGCTGCCGCTGTCGCTAACATTGATTTGGAGGAAGCGAATCGGCTCACCAGTTTCATTGTTGCCGTCAAGAATGCTTTGGGCATGGGCGGTGGTGACAACACGGCCGTTTTTACCAGAAGCTAAACAGGCGTTGCTAAGTAAATTGCTAAAAATCTGGTGTAAGGCGCTGCGGTTGACGGGCAGGGCGGGTAAATCTTGGTCAATGTCCAGATCGAGCTGGAGGTTTTTATCGCGCAGATGGTTGACAACGCCGTTAACGGCCGTTTCCAGGACTTCGCGCACATTCACCAATTCATCTTCAGGGGCGGCTTGTGGATCCTGAACCACCGTCAGTTGCAAAATTTGCTCGAGCAGGCTGCCCATGCGTTCCGTGTTGGCCTGCACGCGTTGCAAAAAGTCGCGCTGCTTCACGCCCAAAATGCCCAACGTCTCGCCCAGCAGCAAATCGGTAAAACCACCAATCGAGGTCATCGGCGTGCGGAGTTCTTGAATGAGTGAGACCAATACTTCATCCGATGTGCCTCGATCCCGCTTGGCCAGTTCAGCTTCCAGCTTGGTAATGCGGGATTGAGCTTCTTCCAGCTGGCCGGAGTAGCGGGTGATGGTCATCATGACCCATTCTGTGCTTAAGCCGCCCTCGCCAGCGGAGGCCAGGGCCATCGCTTCTTCCGCTTCGATGAGCGATTCACGCAGCGTGGCGATCTCCTCTTCCAGCGTGCTAATCTTTTCATCCCGACTCAACGTTTCCATCTCTTCCAGAGCAGCGGCTAAATCCTGGGCCCGTTTGGTGGCCGTAGCGGCGCGGGTCTCGGCTTGCAGCAGGCGGTTGTTGGCGGTTTCCAGGTTTTGTACCAGGCGCTCTCGCTCTTCTTCCAGGGCAATAAGTCGGCCGCTGACCGCGGCATCTGGTTCAGGCGGAAGCGGGATGGGCACGGCCGTTTTTTCTTCTGGTGGCGGCGGTGTCTGGCTGTTGCTCACTGCCTGGGCCACAAATTGGGCCAGACCCGGCAGAATGGCTCTTTGGGCAGGCGACCATTGGATACGGCCGTCTGGCAGGGCTAATACCAACAGGCCAAACACAATATCTTCGTTTTGCAGCGGCTCCAGCAGTAGCCCACCCAATGGCCCGATGCCTAGCGCCTCGTACAAGGCATAGACTTGCCGTGCCCTGGAACCGGTCAATGGTAAATGGGCACCGTGGCCTATGTTGATTAGCTTTTGGAACGGTTCCCAATCTGCCAGATGGAGCTGCCAGGTGCGCGGTGAATTGGTCTGCGGCTGCGGCAAATTGCTAACAAGCCGGATGGTGTCTGGCGCTTCCTCCGGCAGCAGACCAATGCCCACAAAAGCGGCATCGGTGAGCCGCGCGGCCATCTCGGCAGCGGCTTGCAGCCGTCCCCGCGTGCTGTCTGGATCAATGACGGTGGCGGCCAATGCCAGTGAGCGGTTGAGCTGCTGGTGGGCGGGCAAGGTAGAAAGCTGTAAGGCCACCAGCGGTGCCAGCGATTCCTGGTAAGCCATGATCGCCCAGAGCGGCAGTGCTGCCAGGTAACCCAGGCGAATCCAATAAGGAATATCCGTCCCAGAGGGAATGAGTTCGGGATAGTTCCAAAAGTGAGCCAGATGGGCCAGCAGCAGCAGGCTTAGAATGATAGGACGGAGGGTGGGGCGCAAACGGCCGTTCACCAACGTTAGCACCAAGCCAACAGCCAGCAGCACAATCTGGACCAATCCCCAAACGGTGGCCTGGGTGGTGCCATTGTAGGGAAGCTGGGAGGGTACCGGGGCATCGGCTACCTGAGCGGCCCACACCTGGGCAAAGGAGAGGGTCATGATGGTGATGGTGAGCAGGGCAAAGAGGAGTAAAATATGGCCCAGGCGCGGCATGTTTTTGGGTGATGGAATGAAGGCCCACAGCAGGAAAACGGCCGTTACCGTGTTCACCGCTTGTTCCAGCGGGGGCAAAACGGCCAGGGACGAAACGGCGTTGTTGACGATGATCAGGCTGGCAATCATGATGATCAGCCGGCCAGCAACCAGAAACGCAGCGGCTAAAGCGGTGCGCACGGCCGTTTTATCTGCCCGGTTGCGCCGCCATTGGCTTAGGGAAACACCCAGCACGGCTTGTAGGGCAAACAGCGTGACCAGATGGTACACAATGTTGCCAGGTGATTCCGTTAACAGCTCAATGATTTGTGGTAACAACGTCATGGATATTGAAGTTTAATAGACCTGTCAGATTTTCTTTAGCATATATTGGTCAAATAAAACAAACCTGACAAGTCTCCTTTATTTTTATGTAAGGTGTAAATTATAGCATAACAGAAAGCATATCTCTTAGCAGTAAAATAACAGTTAATGGTGGCCAGGTTTTAACAGTGGCCGCTGCCCTTTTTAAAGGAGGATCTTATGACTGATGAGGCAAAACAACCGGGCCGCGATGCGGCCGTTTCTCTGCGTGAAATTACGAAGGAGACGTTACGGCCGTTTCTCAAGATGAAGGTAGCTGAGCCGCAAAAAAACATGGTGGCCCCCAATGCGGTCTCCATTGCCCAGGCTCATTATGAAGAAAAGGCGTGGTTCCGGGGGATTTACGCTGATGAGACGCCGGTAGGGTTTATCATGCTGTATGACGATCCAGATGAGCCAGCCTATTTTTTGTGGCGCTTGATGGTGGCTGAAGAATTTCAGGGTTTGGGATACGGCCGTAAGGCCATCGATCATCTGGTGGAATATGTAAAAACGCGCCCCAACGCCACTGAGCTAAAGGTAAGCCATGTGAAAGACCTGTCAGGCAACCCCGGACCATTCTATGAAAAGCTAGGTTTTGAATACACGGGTGAGGTGGAGGGAAACGAGCTGGTGATGAGCCTGGCACTTTTGTAGGCACCACTTGCCGCAGGTTTCACAAGCGATGTACATTCTGGCAGAAACCTGCGGGGGATTTATTGAAGCTGGGCTGCTAAAAAGCGGGTTGCTTCTTGTTCGGCCCAGCAGTTGAACTGGCCAGGCTGTCCTTCTACAAAGCCCATGTGTCCACCCTGTGGGGTGATGCCCGCCGTGAGGTACGGATTGGCCTCAATGAGATCGTAAGGCACGTCATCTGGGGCAAAAAGTGGATCATCCAGGGCGCGCAGCACCAGCGTTGGCACCTGAATATACGGTAGGAATTGGGCGGTGCTGCATTTTTCATAATAGTCGTCTGCGTCGCGGAAGCCGTTCAGAGGGGCGGTGCCTGCGTTATCAAAGTCGCGGAAGGAGCGGGCGGCCAGCATTTTGTCTACGTCGGCCAGCGGTTCCAGCAAAGCTGCTTTGGCCTTGATTTTGGGGCGCAGCGAATTTAAAAAGTAGTGAACATACAGCTGGTTAATGCCGTGTGCGAGTAAATCAGCGCTTTTGGCCATGTCGAATGGGGGGGAAACAGCAACGGCCGTATCCACCCAATCGCTTCCGCCCCGTCCTTGTTCCCCGGCAAACTTTAGTGCCAGGTTAGCCCCCAACGAAAAGCCGATGAGGCCACGCTTGCTGTTGGGGAACCATTCGATTAGCTTGGTCAGCACCAGGAGCACATCGTCGGTAGCCCCAGAGTGGTAGAAGCGTGCCGTTCGGTTGAGTTCGCCGCCGCATGACCGATAGTTCATCCCGATGCTGCGAATACCCAGCCGGGCCAGGCGATGATAGGTTTCACAGGCGTAGCTGCGCCGGGCGTTGCCTTCCAGTCCGTGCAACAGCAAAACAATCGGTGCGTCTTTGGGGGGCAGGTAGCCGGCCACCTCAGGGAAATCCAGATCGATAAAGTCACCATCAGGCGTGTCGATCCGGCGGCGCTGAAAGATAATACCAGACTTGTGCCGCATCATGCGACCAAACATCGTTTGCATGTGGCCGCTGGGCAGCCATTTGCTGGGTGTGAACGAGGTGAGTTGAAATGTAGACATGGCTTGATTTTTTGCAACTTTCTCCTATAGACCCTATTTTCAAGAAAAACGGCCGTCTGGTCAAATCTTTTTCACGGTGCCAGAAACCATAGAGAAAAACAGAGATTATGAGACATATCTCAGGAATTCCTGTGAACTGTGCAGCCAGGCGTTTATATTTTTTCTAATTACTTTAAGTTTGATAAGATTCAAGCCATGTTAAATTATCCTTACCCTGAAGTTCCCCGATTTGAACTGGATGCCCTGGGTATTCACACAAGTTATTATGAGGCAGGAACGCCAAACGGCCGTCCGATCATTTTGCTGCATGGCATGTCCACCTCGGCCGACAGCTTTCGTGAGACGATGCATGAGCTGGCCGATGAGCATTGGCTGATTGCTCCAGATATACCCGGTTTTGGCTATACGGCTTCAACTACGCCATATAACTTTCCCCATTTAGTAGAGTGGCTGGCCGCGTTTTGCGAAGCGCGTCATTTGCCGCCGGTGATTTTGCTGGGCCATTCATTTGGGGGAACTCTGGCCGTCACGTATGCCGTCGATTATCCCAATCAGGTGGAAAAGCTGCTGTTGTTGGCTCCAGCCGTGCTTTCTTCGGTTACCTATCCCGATTTTGTAAAGCGGATTGGTGTAGGGTTGGGCTTGATTGATTTGGGATCGGCCGTTTCGCAATCTAAACTGTGGGTGCGGCGGCAAATTAAAACGCCGTTTTACAACCCGGATCTAATGCACGATTCGGTGTGGGACCGGCGGCTGGCGGATTATGAATTGGCGCGGCAGTCGGCGGATGTGCTGAAGGCGTCGGCGTTTCACGATTTACGGCCGTTTCTCAGCAATCTCCACCACGAAATTTGCATGGTCTGGGGCGAAAATGACGGCGTGGTGCCGCCCAGCGATGCGGCGGTGTTGGCAGGGCAGTTCCCCGATAGCCAGACACACATTCTGCCGGAATGTGGCCATGCTCCCATGATCGAAAAGCAGGTTGAGTTTCAGACAATTGCCCGAACATTTTTAGCAAGTGAAAAGTAACATGAAGAATCGCACTATCTCTGTTTTTGGTAGTTCTGCACCGCAGCCGGGAAGTGGTGCTTTTGAAGAGGCTCGGCAGGTGGGTAAATTGTTGGCCGAAGCTGGTTTTGCGGTGGCCACAGGCGGCTATTCGGGGACGATGACGGCCGTTTCCCAAGGTGCAGCTGAAGCGGGCGGGCATGTCATTGGTGTGACGTGTGACCAGATTGAGCAGTTTCGGCCGTTGGGGCCGAATCGCTGGGTGCAGGAAGAGATTCGCTACCCGACGCTGCGCGAGCGGCTGCTGCACCTGGTGACCCAAAGCGATGGCATCATTGTCCTGCCCGGTGGCATCGGTACCCTGTCGGAGATGACGCTGGCCTGGAGCTTTTTGCAGGTGGGCGAGGTGGCGGCCCAGCCGCTGGTACTGCTGGGGTCACTGTGGCAGCAAACCATCCAGGCCTTTTATTCACCCGACTACGTGCGGGAATGTGATATGAAACTGTTGTTGTTTGCTGATGATCCGGAAACGGCCGTTAACCATATCGTGCACTATTTTCAACATTAGGAGGAAGAGACTGGAGATTGGAGATTGGAGATTGAGCATTTTAATCTCTAATCTCTAATCTCCAATCTCCTAAAATGGACACACTTTTTCTCAAATTAGGCGGTTCGTTGCTTACCGACAAAACCAAAGTAGAGCGTGTGCGGCACGATGTGCTGCTTCGTCTGGTGGAAGAGATTGCTCAGGCGCGGCGCGAAAATCCGGCGCTGCGCCTGGTGCTGGGGCAGGGCAGCGGCTCGTTTGGGCATGTGGCTGCGGCCAAACACGGCACGCGCCGGGGTGTGACCAATGCGGCTGGCTGGCGTGGTTTTGCCGAAGTGAGCGACGCGGCGGCGCGGCTGAATCGGTTGGTTTTATCGGAGCTGTTGTTGGCCGGTGTGCCTGCGGTGAGTTTGTCGCCGTCGGCGTCTGTGCGGTGTGCAGACGGCCGTATCCAAAGCATCGCCACGTACCCGGTGCAGGCGGCGTTGGCTGCCGGTCTGGTGCCGGTGGTGTATGGCGACGTGGCCTTTGATGCTGTGCGCGGCGGCACGATTGTGTCTACAGAAGAGGTGATGATGGCGCTGGCGGGGGAGATACGGCCGTCCTGGCTGCTGCTGGCAGGGGAAACAACCGGCGTTTTTGATTTAGAAGGGCAAGTCATTCCGCTGATCAATCGGGCAAATTATACCGAAATTGAAGCCGCGCTGGGCGGTTCACGCGGCACGGACGTAACGGGGGGTATGGCCAGCAAAGTGCAAAGCATGTTGGCCCTGGTGGAGCAGTTTCCCCAGCTGTCCATCCGCATTTTTTCTGGGCTGGAGCCAGGCAATCTGGCCCAAACGCTCTTAAACCCGGCAGAAGCGGGCGGCACGCTATTGCAAGCAGATTTGTAGGTCACGATTGCAATCTTGACCAACGTGGTGGTGCGCTAAGTAAGCGCGGCTACAGAGACCACCTCAATAAAAACGAGGATACTCACTCCTCAATTGGGTGAAAAATCTCTAAATTCTCAATGCCCCCTGTGGCAAAAAATCAAGAGAAGTGCTGGTTATTATCGAGCTCGTCGGGGGGGATGAGCTTGAGGGGGATACTGCCTTCGGCTGGTTTGCCGGGTTGGTAGACCACTTGTGATTCGCCGATGAGCGCGTCCCAAACGTCGCCCATGGTGTCGGCCAGGATGACGGGCTTACCGAGCTGGTTGGCCACATCTTGCGGCGAAATGTCATCCAGGGCAATGCGGTCGGGGTGGTCAAACATAACGCGGGGCAGCAGCACCCGATCGCCGAGTTCCGTCGCCTTCAACTGTTCCAGCACGTCTATCCCCATGAGCAGCCCGGCGACCGTGATGGTGCCACCCAGCCGCTCGTTTTTGATTTCCTTGACGGTAACGTTGGCCCCGGTGAGAGTTTGGAACTGCACGGCCGTTTCCCGCAAAGTTGGCGCAAATAAAGCCCCAGTTACTAAGGTGAGAGATTGGAGATTAGAGATTGGAGATTGGTCGGCATGGGCTAATCTCCAATCGCCAATCTCCTCTTTTACTTCTTCCCACTCATCCAAGAAACTCCGCACCATGCCCAGACCATTTTCGTGCAGTTCCTGGCCGTCATACGCGTCTAGTTCAGGTACGAGACGGTTGGTGACCAAATACCATTCGTCGGTAGGGTAAACAAAGCGAACACCGAATTCAGCCAGATATTTTTGCTGTAACGACTCGATGTAGTCCAGAGTTGCGGCCGCTTCCTCCGGCGTGTGGGTGCGCATCTGGTATTTATGCTGCTTGGTTAGCCCCACTGGTACCGCACTGACGGACTGCACCGTTGGCCACAGTTCTGCCAAATCGGCGATGGAGCGTTCCAGCCATGCGCCGTCATTCACTTCTGGGGTAACCACAATTTGCGTGTGGACCTCGATGCCGCGTTCTCCCAGCCAGCGAATTTGCTCCAAAATGTCCGGCGCGGTTTTGTTGCGCAAATATTTGCGCCGTGCTTCCAAATCGGTCACGTGCACGGAGACGTAAAGCGGTGATAGGTGCATGTTTTCGATGCGCCACCAATCGTGCTCGTTCATGTTGGTGAGGGTGACATAATGGCCGAAGAGGAAGCTGTAGCGATAATCGTCGTCTTTTATGTAAAGTGTGCGGCGGAAGCGGGGAGCCATTTGCAGCACAAAGCAAAATTCGCACAAATTGTTGCAGCGGCGAATGTCGGTATCGAAGGTGGGGTGGGCAAATTCCAGGCCCAGCGGCTGGTTATAATTTCGTTTGGCCTCCAGCGTGAGCATCTCGTCGTCGCGTCGCACCAGCAGCGTTAATGCCTCTTCGGCAGCGTAAAACTGCACGTCGATGACGTCTTCGACCGGACTGTCGTTGATCGCCAGCAACTCATCCCCGGCCCGCAGGCCGATCTTGGCGGCAACGCTGCCCGGTTCGATGGCTACAATTTGGCCACCCGTGTAGGTGCTAAGGTCAATTTCTTGAAAAAGAGGCATTTTCTAATTCCAGTGATCAGTGGGCCAGTAACCAGTAGGTCAGTAACTGATTACTGACCTACTGGTTACTGATTACTGACTCGCGAATCATCTGTAAAATCGTATCCACAATCTCTGCCGGAGAGCGATCCGTGCTGTCGATGAGGATGGCGTCGGTGGCGGGGCGCAGGGGGGAATGTTCCCGGTTGCTGTCAATTTGATCGCGCCGCTGCACGTCGGCCAGAATGTTCTCGTAATTGGCGCTGTGGCCCTGCGCTTGACGATCGCGGGTACGGCGGCGGGCGCGTTCCTCGGCGCTGGCGGTGATGTACAGTTTGAGCGGTGCGTCGGGCATGACGACGGTGCCGATATCGCGGCCAACCATGACAACTGCCCCACGCTGGCCAAAAGCACGTTGCCGTTTGACCATTTCCTGGCGCACACCCAGGTAGCTGGACACCAATGACACGTTGGTATCAACGGCTGGGGTGCGCAATTCCCAGGTAATATCCTGGCCATTGACGTGAACCGTGTAGTGACGGCCGTCTTCTTCCTCAGTGCGCACCGGAAAAATTTCGATCTGAATCTCTTGAGCTAGTTGGGTTACGGCCGTTTCATCCTCAACGTCAATTTCTTGTTGCAAAGCAGCCCAGGTAACAGCCCGGTACATGCAGCCCGTGTCGAGATAAAGATAATGTAGTTGTTCGGCCAACAGCCGCCCTACGGTAGATTTTCCGGAGGCAGCTGGGCCGTCAATGGCGATCATGGCGATGGGTTCTGTGGTTTGCTTTGCCAATACAATTTCCTCAAAATTTACCCTCACCCCAGCCCTCAAAGGGAGAGGGCCGAGGTGAGGGTCTGTTTACCGTTTTTTAGATCCTCTTTTACCCCCCGAACGACCGCCTTTTTTGCGGGAGCCAGTTTGGGGCTGATTGGTTGGTTTGCGGCCACCAGGTTTTTTGCCTGCCTGCTTCGCTGATTGGCCACCTGGTTTACGACGCGGCGATTTGGCCTTTGCAGAAGCCACGACTGCCTTGAGCGCCGCCACTTCTTTTTCCGTGAGGTGCCGCCAGTCGCCCAGTTTGAGATTGCCCAGCGTGAGCGGGCCGATTTTTTCACGGACGAGCTGGGTGACGGGGAAGCCCAGCATATTGGCCACGCGCCGAATCTGCCGCTTGCGTCCCTCGCGCATCACAATTTCTAGTCGGGTGAAGGAAACATCTTGCTGGATGACGGTGATTTGGGCGGGAATGGTTTTACGGCCGTCTAAATAAATGCCCGCGCGCCATTTTTCCAGCGCTTCTTGACTAATGCGCCCTTCCACAATCACTTTGTATGTTTTTTCATGGCCGTAGCGGGGATGGGTGAGCTTGTGGGCCAGGTCGCCGTCGTTGGTCATGAGGATGAGGCCAGTGCTTTGTTTGTCCAGGCGGCCAACAGGATAGAGATGGCCGGGCAGCGGCACCAGGTCGCGCACGGTGGTGCGCCCTTCTTCCATCTCATCTTCCAGGGAAGAAAGGACACCTTTGGGCTTGTGCAGGGCGACGTAGATGGCTTCGGTTTGCAGGGGCTTGATGGTACGGCCGTTCACCACAATGGTGTCGGTGGTGGGGTCGGCTTTATCACCCAGCGTGGCGCGACGGCCGTTGACCGAAACACGGCCGTTGGCAATCAGCTTTTCGCACTCGCGCCGGGAGCCAAGTCCGGCCTGGGCCATGAGTTTTTGGATTCTTTCTTCCATTTCAAAAAGAGATTGGAGATTGGAGACTAGAGATTGATTATTTTCCCAGTTCCCAATCTCTAATCTCCAATCTCCTCTTCTTCGACTTCTTCGACTTCTTCTAATTCGGGCAGTTCTGCCACGGTGGTCAGGCCAAAATGTTGCAGGAATTCCGGGGTGCTGCCATACAAAATCGGCCGTCCCGGAGTTTCCATGCGCCCAATTTCTTCGATGAGTCCTTTGCTGAGCAACGTGCGCAGCGAGCCATCGGAGTTGACGCCGCGAATTTGGTCAATTTGTGGCCGGGTGATGGGCTGCATGTAGGCCACAATCGCCAGCACCTCTAGGGCCGCCTGGCTGAGCCGGGTGGTCAGCTCCAAGCCTAAAAAGCGCTCAATCACGTCGCTGGATTCCGGCGCTGTGGTGAGCTGCACATCATTGCCGCTCCACTGAAGCCGTAAGCCGCGCACAGCGTACTCGTTCTCCAGCGAGTCGAGTAAATTTTTCACGACAGCAGGCGTCGTTTCCAGCGCCTTGGCCAATCGACCCATAGAAACGGGTCCGCTGGCGACAAACAGCACGCTCTCTAGCAAGGCTGTCAAATTCACGGTCTCATTTTGTGTTGAATCAGATGTTTCCATGGTGGCTAACTTTGTCTTGTTGCTTATAATCACGCTTTGGGTTTTGTCTTTGACCCAAAACGAGTGGATTATACACGCAAACTGGTAAACGGCAGAAAAATGTGCCGGTTACTATCATAAACCTAAACGGAGACGAAAATGTCCGACCCCATTGCCCACGTTCGCGAGCACCAATCTGATTATTTAGCTGAATTAATTGATTTTTTGCGTATTCCCAGCATCAGTACGCAGCCAGAGCGAAAGGAGGATACGGCCGTTGCCGCCCAATGGCTGGCTGATAAATTGAAACTGGCTGGACTGGAAAATGTAGAAATCATTGCCACCCAGCGCCATCCGCTGGTGTATGCTGACTGGCTGCACGCAGGCGACGCGCCGACGGTGCTCATCTACGGCCATTACGATGTGCAGCCCGCCGAGCCGCTGGAGCTATGGGAATCGCCTCCGTTTGAACCGGCAGTGCGTGACGATTTTTTGTATGGGCGCGGTTCGTCAGATGACAAGGGTCAGATTTTTGTACACGTGAAGGCGGTCGAGGCGATTTTAAAGAATAACGGCCGTTTACCGGTCAACGTCAAATTTATTGTGGAAGGGGAAGAGGAGAGCGGCGGTGAGAGCCTGACCGCATTCATTCCCCAAAACAGAGAAAAATTGGCCGCCGATGTGGCCCTGGTCTCTGACACAGCGATGGTAAGCGCTCAGCAGCCGGCGATTGTGTACGGCTTGCGCGGCATGTGCTACGCCTTCATCGACATCGTGGGGCCAAAGCGAGATTTACATTCCGGCAGCTTTGGCGGCGGCATCAACAATCCGTTGAATGTGTTGGGCCACCTTATTGCCAAGTTGAAGGATGAAGACGGCCGTATTCTTATTCCGGGTTTTTACGACAAGGTACGGCCGTTAACCGAGCAGGAGCGCGAAATCCTGGCCCAATTCCCGCTGGACGAAGACGCCTGGCTGGCCGAAACCGGCGCGCCAGAGCCGTGGGGCGATCCCGACTACACGCTCGTCGAGCGGCTGGGGGCACGCCCCACGCTGGACGTGCATGGCATCATCGGTGGCTACACGGGCGAGGGGGCCAAAACGGTGCTGCCGTCCAAAGTCCATGCCAAATTGAGTATGCGTTTGGTGCCAGATCAAGACCCGGAGGAAATCGGCCGTTTGCTCAAGGCGTATATTGCTGAGCTAACGTCGCCCAGCGTGACGGTGGAGGTAACGGTAGGACACGGCGCACCTGCCAGCATCACCGACTTCAACATTCCAGCCATGCAAGCGGCGGCCAAAGCGTACGCTGCCGCCTTCGGGCAGGAACCCGTATTTATGCGGGAAGGCGGCTCGATTCCGGTGGTGTCGCAGTTCCAGAGCGAGTTGGGGCTGGAAACAGTGCTGATGGGCTTTGGCCTGCCTGGCGACCAAATTCATGCGCCCAACGAGCGGTTTTATCTGCCCAACTTCTACCGGGGCATCGAAACCAGCATCCACTTTTTGCAAAATTTGGCTTGAAATTTGCCCGCCTAACTATTAATTATGCCGAATGCTATTCGGCATAAATCCCTTAAATTCGTGTTATGCTGCGCATTTTTCGGCATAACCACCCGTACACGGTAAAAATGCTGCGCAACTGTCGGCATATCCTGAAAATTAGGGTATTAGGCTGAACACTGGCAGCATATTCCCCCTCACCGGCATTCATTGCTGAATGGAGGCAGTATAAACAAATTTAGAGCGTTTCTCAAGAGGTTCTGTGTCAAACAAAATCAAATTACTGGAAAGGGTTGTCACACCGTACCGTGTCGTTATTGGCGCGGGCCGTATTCTCAAAATTACATGAACTCAATTGGAAGGTAACTTGAACTGGCACGTTCTCATCAAGATAAAAGCGAAGGCTGGCCACTAGAATATTCTTCCTTGGCTTTGCGCACGTTAGCTATTTGCTGCCGAATATTTTCATCCAATTCGGCTTTATGCTGATAATAATAAACAAGTGACGCATAAACTTGCGCCAGTGAAATGTTGTAGTCCGTAGCGACTTCATCAGCGGTTCGTTTGTGGAAGATGTGGGCAAATACCAAATCTGTCACGCGCAAGCCTGTGCCGGCCGTATTTTTTGTCACGCAGCCCAGTTTTGTTTTAGGGCAACGGCCGTTGCCTTTACTCAGATATTTCTACAGGGGGTGCCAGGCGAAACACACCCAGCAGCAGCGGCAGGACAAATAAATTGAGCATTGCCAAGGCGCGGAAAACGTTGATAAACCCGATGTTGTCTGTGAGGCCGGTAGACACGCCATCGCCAATGGCGGAGCCGATGTTGGAGACGGCCATGGAGATGGCAAACATGGAACCGGCAATACGCGCGTCGGTGCGGGTCATGGAGAGGACCATGTAGGTGGTCCAGTGCAGCCCCAGGACAATGCCCCAGAAGAGAGCGAGAGTGAGAACGGCCGTAATCGATCCGGCAAAACTAAACACCACTCCCCCAACAGAAACCAATCCAGCGACAATCATGGCAGTCGTGCGGCGGCTGGTGCGAGCAATCAGCCAACTGGTGGCCAATGCCCCTATGACTGTGCCAATGCCTTTTAGTGCGCCGTAGGTGCCGATTTGCGTTTCCACTGCCCCCAATTTTTCACTCATATAAAACGTCACCAACCCTTCAATGCCCTGGTAGGCGATCCAGGACAAAATGCCGTAGGCGGCAAAAATAAGGTATTGTGGTGACAGCAAAGCGCGGAAGGCGCGCCATTCAAACGTGGGCTTGGTGATGTCACGCGCTGGCTCCTGCACCTGGAGCACCCAAAAGAGGGGGACGGCCATCAGCAAGGCGATGATCATAAACACCCAAAAGTAGCCCAGCGCCGAAGCAATCCAGCCAATAAGCAAAGACATGACAATGATGCCAATGGCCCGCCCGCTGGTCATGATGCTTTGCACGCGGCTTTGTTCTGCCAGAGGCGTAATATCTACTGCCAGGGCATCGGCCGTGGTGTCGAAGAGGGCAACGGCAAAGGAAGCGGCCAAAATGAGGATGAGGAAGAGGGGGTAATTTTCACCGGGATTGATGAAGCCTGCCAAAAAGATGCCTGCCATGCTGATGATGAGGGCCACAACAATGTAAGGCAGCCGGTGGCCGCGCCCAAACAGGTTCACCCGGTCGCTCAACATGCCGTAGAAGATTTTGAAGATGAAGGGGACCAGCAGCAGGGTAAACAGCAGGCCAATCAGATCCGCGTCAATGTTGAAGCTATTGAGGTATGGCTTGGCAAAATTGCCCGTAAAGGCCACGATGATGCCCTGGACAAAGTAGAGCATACCAAACATCAGGTAGCGGAAGCTGCGGGAGCGTTCTGTGACCAGTTTGCCAGAAGCCGAGGCGGATATGTTCATGTAGATTGTCCTGTTGCTGTGTGGTGTTGGTATGTAAATCGAGGCAAAGTGTACCCGACTGTTCAGATTCAGCAATGTAGATTTTAGGCGGTGGCTCTGCCAGATAAGTCTTGGCTGTCGGTAGCATGAAGTTTCATCTTGCTCTATGTATCCCAACCGTGTTGCAGGGCTACGGCCGTTCCCCACTCAGACCGAACCATGTAAGAAACAATCTCGCCTGTGGGGCTGAATCTGGCAGCGTAAAGGTGAACGGCCGTTTCCAAAATCACCTTCTTTGGTACAGAAACGGTGAGCGGTTGCAGGGTAGGTGGGGTTGCATAGTCGGTGACGTGACGGCCGTCTACTTCGTACACGCGGATCGGATTGTGGCTGGTGAGCATGCGGTATGGTTTGATCGCATTGTTAATTTGGGGGCAGACAAAACATTCCACCACTTCACACAGCACCCGCCGCGCAAATTGATACCATTCCTCACTCGCCTCGTCTAAATGGTCATACCCATTTTTGCGCAGGAAATCTGCCAGAAGCTCACCGTCGGCAAAACCCCATTTATTTAGTAGGTGGTCGGTTTCAAAATGAATAAATTTGTGCTCTAATTTTTCATCCATTGTTTGAATTTATCTCGCAGTGGTGTCCTGTTCTTGTACAGTAGATAGTCTAGCTGTGCGACGAATGTGGGGCAACGGCCGTTTTCCCATATAACTGTTTTTACTGGGCGAATCGTCAGGTCGGGAGGATTTATGTCCTAAATGAAGTGGACATCGGCAAAATTTTGCTTGACACTGGTATCTGTTTTGTTATAATTCCGCACGCTGCATTCCTCAGTAGCTCAACGGCAGAGCACGCGGCTGTTAACCGCGGGGTTGTTGGTTCGAATCCAACCTGAGGAGCTAAAAACGACAGGTCATTGGCCTGTCGTTTTTCTTTTCTCTCAATTGAACAAACCCCACTTCTCAAGTACACTTCAATCACCTGTTTTTCCACTGTTTAACATTTAACTGAAATCACTTTGCCAACCGTTCAACGCTCTTTTGAATGGGGGCATAGTGGTACAGCGAAAGGAGTTTCTAATGAGCTATAAACCAGTAGCCCTCATCATTTTAGATGGATGGGGGATTCGTGAAATGGAGCATGGTAACGCCGTGGTACAGGCGCGTACGCCCAATTACCAGAGCTGGCTGCACAGCCGGGAGCGCGCCGTCGTCGATGCTTCTGGGCAGGCCGTTGGCTTGCCTGATGGGCAAATGGGCAACTCGGAAGTGGGCCACCTTAACCTGGGTGCTGGACGCATTGTTTATCAGGATTTAACCCGCATCAATTTGGCCATTCAAGAAGATCGTTTTGCCCAGCAAGAGGTGCTGCGCAATGCTGTGGCCCAGGTCAAAGAAAACAACAACAAGCTGCATCTGATCGGCCTGTTGGGCAATGGGGGCGTCCACAGCCACCAAGATCATCTTTATGCTTTGCTGAAGCTGGCTGAAGAGGCGGGCATCGAGCCAATTGTGCATTTGATTACCGATGGCCGTGACACACCGCCACAAAGTGGTATTGGCTTTGTGCAAAAATTGGAAGCTTATCTGGCTGATCATCCTGGCGTGATTGCTTCGATATGCGGCCGTTATTACACCATGGATCGGGACAAGCGGTGGCCGCGTACCGAGATGGGCTATCAGGTCATCGCCAATCATGAAGGGCACGAGGGAGCAACGGCCGTTTCTGCCTCCGCCGCGCTAGAAAATTCGTATAGCAACGGGGTGACGGATGAGTTTACCTTACCCGTAGCCATCGACGTGGGCGACAAAGACGTGACGGTAGCCCCCGGCGACTGCCTCATCTTCTATAATTTCCGGGCCGACCGGATGCGCCAACCGGTACAATGTTTTGCCTTTGAAGATTTTGATGGCTTCGATCGTGAATTTATCCCCGATCTACACCTGGTGACGATGACCAATTACGAAGACAACTTTCCGGTAGACGTTGTTTTTCCTGATGTGGAGCTAAGCAATGTGCTGGCCGAAGTTGTGAGCAAGGCTGGCTTAAAGCAGTTCCATGCGGCTGAGACGGAAAAATATGCCCATGTTACTTACTTCTTCAATGGTGGCGATGAGACGCCCTTCCCGGGCGAAACGCGCCATTTGCAACCTTCGCCCAAAGTTGCAACGTACGATTTGCAGCCAGAGATGAGCGCCTATGAGCTGACGGAAGCGGTGCTCCAGCGGTTAAAAGAGCATGATGATGATTTCATTCTGGTGAACTTTGCCAACCCTGACATGGTGGGGCATACGGGCGTGCTGGAAGCAGCCGTTCGTGCTGTGGAAGCGGTGGATGAATGTGCCGGGCGACTGGTAGAGGCGATTGTGCAGAAGGGTGGAGCAGCGCTGGTCACGGCTGATCACGGCAACTGTGAAGTCATGATCAACGAAAAATCCGGTGAGCCGCATACCTACCACACGACCCAGCCGGTTTCCTTTTTTGTGATTTGTAATGATCCCATCTGGCTGCGCCCACGCGGCATTCTGGCCGATGTAGCCCCCACGATCCTTGATTTGATGGGCGTCGAGCAACCGCCAGAAATGACCGGTCGTAGTTTAGTCGATTAATTGGCGGTGCCTGGCACTGGTCAACCGGTGTTTCACGATTGAGACCTTAAGACCAGTGCCAGGCACCAGGTTCACTCTGTGTCCTCTGTGGCTTCTATCAAAATGTTGTCAATGAGTCGGGTTTGGCCGAAAAATACGGCCGTTGACAACAAAACCCCATCCACCACCACATCTAACTCGGCCAGCGTGCCCGGGTCGGCGGCACTGACGTAATCGATGCGGGCTTGAGGAACGGCCGTAATCGTTTGCCGCATCACTTGCCGCAGCGCTTCCCCAGACCGTTCGCCTGTCTCATACGCTGTTTTGGCGGCGTTCAAGGCGCGAAACAACACCGGAGCCGCCGCCCGATTTTCCGCCGACAGCAAGGCATTGCGCGAACTCATCGCCAGGCCATCCGGCTCGCGCCTGGTGGGGCCGATTACCATTTCCAGATTAAAGTTGAGATCGCGCACCAGCTGGCGCAGCACAATCGTTTGCTGGGCATCCTTTTGGCCAAAGTAGGCCCGCGTGGGCTGCACAATGTTGAACAATTTGGCCACAACAGTGGCCACCCCGGCAAAATGACTGGGGCGCGAGCTGCCTTCTAGCGGCTGTGTCACTTGGCTCAGGGTGATGGTGGTCTGGAAATCAGGCGGGTACATGATGGCGTCGCTGGGTGTAAAGACCAGATCGACTCCGGCCGCTTCCAGCAAGGCCAGATCGCCTTCTAGATTGCGCGGATAGCTGCTTAAATCCTCGGTGGGGGCAAACTGGGTGGGATTGACAAAGATAGTAACGGCCGTTCGATCATTCCCCGCTAACGAAAGCTGCACCAGCGATAAATGCCCCTCATGCAAATACCCCATTGTCGGCACCAATCCCCAAGTAAGCTTAGCTTCGGCCCAGCGATGTTGCCGTACCTCATCAATGTTATTGGTTACAATCATGGTTTATTCCTCGATTGGTTCTTTAAGTTGGGCGAACTTTTCTTTCACGCTAGTCTACAAAACGGCGCTTGTTTCCGGCAAAATCACATTCTCCCGATCAATTATCTCCTGAATGGTGATTTTTTCATATGGTTTTTCTAACATGAGCTCAATCAGCGTATTCTGGATGCTTTGTTGAGCAGACGCGACGCAACGGTTTGTTTGGGCCAATCACGGGGGTGGGGTAGTTTGGATTTGCTTCACAGCTGGGTTTTGCACTACATTAACCGTAGCAGTGAGGATTTTGATACGGCCGTAACCCAGATGATGTGAATACTAAAGCCAGGTACTCACCTGACAAGGTCCTGGTGACGAGACTGGACAAAGCTGGCTTTGTGGTTGTAAGTCAAGATGCTCCCTTTAAGCAGAAAGTGTTAAGGGAGCAAATTAGCTTGGGGAAACGGCCGTATCGACGCATCCCCTATTCAAACTTCTCAAACGGTAACCCCACGTAATTCTCAGACATAACCGTTCGCCCAGCCTCTGAGCTGATTAAATAATCCAGTTCTGCAACTTGCAAGCGTTGTTTGATAGGATCATCTTCAAAGCGGTGCATCATTTCTGTAAACCACCAGGAAAAGCGGACTGCCTTCCAGACGCGGCGCAGGGCAGCAGCTGAATAACGGTCCAGCAAATCGGTCCGTTTTTCGCCGTAATAAGCGATGAGGGCGCGGGAAAGATAAAAAATATCGGAGGCGGCCAGGTTTAATCCTTTGGCCCCAGTTGGCGGCACAATATGTCCGGCATCTCCGGCCAGGAACATATTGCCAAAGCGTAAGGGTTCTACAACAAAGCTGCGCAAAGGGGCAATGCTCATTTCCAAACGCGGGCCGGTAATGATTCTTTCTGCCACTGCATCCGGCAAACGTCGTCGCAGTTCGTCCCAAAAGGCGTCATCGGTCCAGTTGACCACATCATCATCCACGTCACACTGCACGTAGTAGCGGCTGCGCGTATGGGAACGCAGGCTGCATAGGGCAAAACCTCGCTCGTGGTTGGCGTAGATGATTTCCTCTTCCACTGGTGGCACATCGGATAGTATGCCTAACCAACCAAAAGGATATGTCTTTTCAAACAGCTTGATTTTTTCAGCAGGCACACTCTGGCGCGCCACACCATGATAGCCATCGCAGCCAGCCACAAAGTCGCAAATGAGTTCCTGCTGCTGCCCATCCTGCTCAAAAATGATGCGTGGTTGGTTGGTATTGTAATCTTCCACGGCCAGAGCAGGTGCCTCGTACAGAATTTTGCCGCCAGCCGCTAGATGGGCTTCGACCAAATCCTTCGTCAACTCTGTCTGGCCATAGATCATGACAGCCTGACCGCCGGTGTGGGCGGCCAGGTCAATACGTTCCATTCGGCCAGAAAAGGCCAGGTGAATGCCTTCATGGGGCAACCCTTCCCGGTCCATCCGTTCACCCACTTGGGCTTCGCGCAGCAGATTGGCCATGCCCTCTTCCAGGACACCCGCACGAATGCGGCCGAGTACATATTCCTTGCTCTGTCGCTCTATAATTACGCTCTCGATGCCCTGCAAATGCAGCAGCCGCGCCAGTAGCAAACCGGAAGGGCCAGCACCGATGATGCCAACTTGTGTTCTCATTGTTTCTCCTCAACAGGTTGCATAACGAGGAATGTCTTGTAGAACCTTATTATGACGCCAACCGCCAGCCACCTGCATATTCCTCACGTGCCATCCTTGAAAAAGGTGTCGGGCTAACAATGACCCGGATGTTCGTTTGTTTATGTCGCTCAACCGTTGTTTTTCTGGAGCCGCCATCCTCTTCGCCCCATACGAGGCTGAGTTCGTCACCAATCTCAACATCGGGATCAACTGACCCCAAGGAAATCATTGACCGATCGTTGTAGGTGTATCCGCTAAACATGGAGAATCCAACAATTTTCCCGTCGCGCATCACCCGATCATAGGTAGCCGACGTGTAGTTTGACAACGGCAGGTCGATATATTTGTAGTTTTCTGCTCCCGGCTCTAACATGGAGCGGAATATGCGGGTCACATCATCGCTATGCCAGGCAAATGTTACTTTTTTACGCTGCGGTTCATCCGCCATTTTTTCCAGCGCTTCACGGCCAATAAAATCATGGTCAAATTTGATAAAGGAACCATACCCAAGCGAATGGGGCGTCATGTAATAATCTTCGATATTGTCTGAGTAGAAGCTGCCGCCAATTGAACCGGTGGCTTCGTAGCTTGTGTCGGATAACCACTCCCGGTATGGTTTCATCTTTTCGCCCGTGTAGATGGCGGGCAAGGGTGAGGGGATCCAGCCGGATTCCAGCGTGTTGGTGGCATAGGCCCGTGAGCCTACCTGCACGATGCCAAACTCCTGACCAGCCTCCAGAATAGCGTCCCGAATTTCGTCCCCTTCTGCGTATGGCCCCCAAATTTCTAGCCCGGGTGCGCCAGCCATGCCATGCCGCAAGGCACGCACTTTACGGCCGTTAATGTTAATGTAATCCATGTTGAAAAATTTAATCTTGGGCAGGGGGCCGCCATTTATCTTTTCGAGAAGTTGTTCAGCATTTGGCCCTTGAATTTGGTAACGATAGGAAATGCGCGTGACGGGCTTGCCCATGGGGCGCGACGGGGAACGGTCATCCCGCGTAATGGAGACGTCGTACCCGCCTGTCTCGGCGTGGAATTGTATCCAGTTGGCTGTGGGGGCGCGTCCTACAAAAAGCAATTTGTTCTCTTCTAAATAGAAGAGAATACCATCGCCAATGACGTAGCCATCATAGCTGCAAGGCACAAATTGTTTGGCTTTGTTAACGGCAAAGTTTTTGAAGCTGTTAATGGTGAGATAGGACAGGAGTTTAAGAGCATCTGGCCCTTCAACATAGATATCTACCATGTGATGCGATTGATCATAAAGCACGCAGGTTTTGCGCCACCCTTGCTGTTCATCGCGCCAATTGGTGAATTCGGATGGCACAACCGGATAAACGTAGGCACCAATCTGCGAATGCCGCAGCATTTCCACGGGACTGGGCACGGATTGAAGTTTTTCTTCTAGATTTTTAAAAGGCATAAGATTTTCCTTTGTCAATCGAATTGGTAATTTGATATGTGATTTATCGGGTACCATACAGTTTTTATGCATGGTGATGTATGCCACGCATACTGTTTTCTCGGTAAGCCGTCGGTAAAATGCTATCTTGTCTAAACGTTCCAAACTACAAGGTTCACCAACTTCTAGTACGTGGCTGGCAAACAGTCATTATTGCTTAGTGGCCGTCCGCAAATAAATTACTGGAATTGTGCGGACGGCTTGAAGTAAGCGGCCTTCTAATCAGGTAAGTTATTGTTGGCCGCTTACTTAGATCGGATAATGTTGGTGCGGGTCTTCAATGGTGATCCAGCGCAAGTTTGTGAACTGAGCAATCGCTGCCTTACCCCCGAAACGGCCGTATCCAGACGCCTTGGCCCCACCAAAAGGCATCTGCGGCTCATCAAAGACAGTCGAGCCATTAATGTGACAAATACCGCTCTCAATACGGTTGGCCACAGCCATTGCCCGCCGGATGTCACGACTGAAAACAGCAGAGGAAAGACCATATTCCGTGTCGTTAGCCACACGTACCGCTTCATCCTCACCGTTAACCCGGATGATGGGCTTGACAGGACCAAAGCTCTCTTCTTGGTAAATACGCATGTCAGAGGTGACCCGGTCAACAACCGTAGCCTCCTGCACAGCGCCATCACGCCCACCGCCAGCAATGATCTGGCCACCCTTTTCCTTGGCATCGGCAATCAATTCATCCATCTTTTCACCAGCGCCAGGGATACAGAGCCCCCCCAACACAACCTGCCCGCGCGGATTGCCTGCAGGAAGGGCCGCTGCTCGGGCAGCAAACTTCTCGGTAAACTCATCGGCAATCTTCTCATCAAGGATGATTCGCTCAGTTGACATGCAAATTTGGCCCTGATTCATAAAACAACCAAAGACCGCCGCGTTTACCGCAGCATCTATGTCTGCATCATCGAGTACAACCAATGGCGCTTTGCCCCCTAATTCCAGGAGTGCAGGCTTAAGATTCTCCCCAGCAAGCCGCCCAATAATGCGCCCGACCCGTGTCGAGCCAGTGAAATTGACATGCTTCACTTCAGGTGCCTTAATGAGCGATTCCACGACAGCAGCGGCATCTTCCGGTGCGTTGGAAATAACGTTCAGGACGCCTGCTGGCAGACCTGCTTCAGCAAAGCAATCACCAATTAAGCGGTGCAGACCCGGGCACATTTCTGAGGATTTGAGCACCATCGTATTGCCACAGGCGAGCGGCATAGCTACCGCCCGAACGCCAAGGATAACGGCCGCATTCCACGGAGCTATACCCAGGCACACGCCAAGTGGTTTGGCGACAGCCATCGCAAAAGTACCTGGCTTGCCAGAGGGGATAATCTCTCCACCCACCTGGGTTACCATCGCAGCGGCTTCACGAATCATCTGCGCTGCGAACATGACATTGAAGCCCATCCAAGGTCCGGTAGCGCCAGTTTCGGCAATACCCAGATCGATGAACTCCTGTGTCCTGGCTTCCAAAACATCAGATGCCTTGTTCAAAAGTTTGCGGCGTTCGTCGGGAGCCACATTGGCCCAATCGGGAAAGGCCGCCTGGGCGGCCGCCACGGCTTTTAATGCATCATCTACAGAGGCAGCGGCCGCTTCAGTAGCCACTTCACCGGTCACCGGGTCGAGGCGCTTGAATGTACGTTTGTCTTGAGCATCAACGGGTTCGCCATTGATCAAAAATTTAGTTACTGTCATTGCGTGTTTCCTTATAGATAGAAAATAGGGTCTTATAAAAATGGATAATAGGGGTTGTACGTTTGACTCGTTACCCACTTGAATATATTCATGCCAAGATCAACAAAGCGTCGGGCAAAGATGCCTGGTTCAACGGCAACTTTGCAGGAGGTGTCGCCAGGATATGCGGGAGTGAGCCAGTGCCCTTCGTGACAATAAGCAAATAGACCGGAAAACATTTTATAGATGACACAGCTTCTAGGAACTGTGTCATCTATAAAATCTACGGCCTTTCGTCTTAAACCAAGAGCTTACAGTTGGCTGTTTGGCCGTTAGGGTGTTTGGTCGATGGCGCGGTCAATGAGCGACTGCGGCAGTTCGATGCCCTGAGCGGCGGCACCAGCCTGGTTGATGAAGTAATCAAAGACCTGCACCTGCTGGATGTCGGTGGTGGCCAGGTCCAGCGTGCCGTCCAAGAAACCACTGGCAATTTCGCCAGCCTGACGGCCGTCTTCCCGCAAAGAGCCACCCACAGCTACCGCACCACCCTTGGCCACGGTGGGAATATCGTTGGTGATGATGGGAATGCCGTTGTCGTT
>CAJQMR010000003.1 GCA_905479495.1 uncultured Anaerolineae bacterium | reverse complement strand
GATTATTGTGAATGCGACGTTGGGTTTGGGGAGTGTGATTCTGGTGGAATCTGCCTTGAGCTTTTTGGGGTTTGGCATTCAGCAGCCGGTGGCGACGTGGGGCAACATGTTGCAGGATGTGCAGAAGGACATGTTCACGGCTCCGTGGAAGGCATTGTATCCGGGGTTGATGATTTTTGTCACGGTGTTGGCGGTTAATTATCTGGGGGATGGCTTGCGTGATGCCCTTGACCCCAGACTTAAACTCTAAGGCAATTCATCCATAGGGAAGAGGCAGAGAAAGTGGAGAATAATAGCAAAGAAAACATTCTTGAAGTAAAGGGCCTTAAGACGCAGTTTTTCACTGAGTCTGGCGTTGTGCGTGCTGTAGATGGCATTGACATTCACGTTAAACGGGGCGAGGTATTAGGTATTGTAGGGGAGTCTGGTTGCGGTAAAAGTGTGACTTCTTTATCTATCATGCGGTTGGTTGGACAGCCTGGCAAAATTGTTGAGGGTCAAATTATTTTTGATAATGAAGATCTCTTACAATTGCCAGAGTCTAGAATGGTTAAAATTCGTGGCAATCGAATTTCGATGATTTTTCAGCAGCCCCAAAGTTGTTTGAACCCAGTATTTAAAGTGGGTGATCAGCTATCGGAAGTGTTGTTCATTCATCAGGATTTAGGTAAAGAAGCCGGACAAAAGCGGGCTGTCGAGCTGCTAAGTATGGTGGGTATTCCCGAGCCAGAGTCACGGGTCAATTCATTTCCTCATGAGATGTCTGGTGGGATGGCTCAGCGTGTAATGATTGCTATGGCGCTAGCTTGTGTGCCGGAATTACTCATTGCTGATGAGCCTACAACGGCATTGGATGTGACAATCCAGGCGCAGATTCTTGATTTGATGCGCAACTTGCGCTCAAAGATGGAAACATCCATTATTTTGATTACGCATGATTTAGGTGTTGTGGCGGAGATGTGCGATCGGGTTGTAGTCATGTACGCAGGTCGCATTGTTGAGGAATCGCCTGTTATTGAGTTATATGAATCACCTAAACATCCATATACGGCCGCTTTGATTGGCTCTACTCCTGTTTTAGGACAGGCTGAAAAGGATTTGGTTACGATCCCTGGATCCGTACCGAATCTTATTAATTTACCGGAGGGATGTAAATTTGCTCCGCGCTGCTTGCCCAGAGTAGAAAACGAGTTGGCGATTTGCACAGAAGAAGAGCCAGAACTTAAGGCAATTGCCCCCAATCGTAAGGTACGCTGCTGGCTGTACGAAGAAGGAGTGGAGTAAGATGGTTGAGGAAGTCAAAGTAGACCACAGTGCCAAGGCAACAAAGAACAAGCGTGTTTTGGTTGAGGTTAAGAACGTTGTTAAATACTTTCCTGTTCGAGCCGGCTTATTGCAGCGTGTTAAGGCGTGGGTAAAAGCGGTTGATGATGTTTCGTTTTTCATTTATGAGGGTGAAACATTTGGTTTGGTTGGCGAGTCTGGCTGTGGCAAGACGACAATCGGCCGTACAATTTTGCGATTGATTCCAGCGACGTCAGGCAGTGTGGTTTTTGATGGGCAGGATCTTTTTGAGTTGAATGCTAGCCAACTGAAAAAGATGCGTCGAAATGTTCAGATTATTTTTCAAGACCCTTATTCATCTTTAGACCCTCGCATGCCAATTGGTGAGAGTATTGCAGAGGGTTTACGCATTCATACGGACAAGAGTTCACAGGAACGGTATGACATTGTTGTAGAGATGTTGACCCGAGTGGGTATGCGGGCTGATCATGCGCGTCGGTATCCACATGAGTTTTCTGGTGGGCAGCGGCAGCGGATTGGTATTGCTCGTGCTCTGGCATTACGGCCGCAATTTATTGTGTGTGATGAGCCAGTTTCTGCTTTGGACGTGTCGATTCAGGCGCAAGTATTGAACATTTTGCGCGAACTGCAAAAAGATTTTGGTCTGACTTATTTGTTTATTGCCCATAATTTAAGCGTGGTTGAACATTTTAGCGATCGGGTTGGTGTGATGTATTTGGGTAAGATGGTGGAGATGGCGTCTCGGGATGATTTATACCGTGATCCCTTGCACCCTTATACGCAAGCGTTGATGTCTGCTATTCCGATTCCTGATCCAACATTAAGACGACAACGGGTTATTTTGGAAGGTGATGTGCCGAGTCCGTTGAATCCACCAAGTGGTTGTCGCTTCCATACGCGCTGCCCGTTGGCATTTGATAAATGCTCTGAAGAAGAGCCGCCTTTTAAAGATTACGGTGATGAGCATTATGCTGCTTGCTGGTTGCTGGAAACGGGTGAGAAGGGTGCCAGCAAATTGACCCGTGAGAACTTGCCGGAGGATGCACACATCGTTGAGTATTAATCTTTCAGGATTGTTTAACTTAAGCTTGATGTGATTTTTTAGAAAGGTCTGTAAAAACAGGCCTTTTTTCATGTTGTCTTATTGTGTTGGCAGACTCTATAATGGTCAAAAGCAATTAGGATAACAGGATTTATTATGGTGGATGCAAAACAGATTTTAGTTGTTGATGACCATTTCGAGATGCTGGAATTTTTGCGCTCGATGTTGGAATTGTCTAATCAGGATTGCGAGGTGCTGGCCGTTCCTTCAGCTGAGGAAGGCTTGTTGGAACTGAGGCGGGCCCAATTTGATTTGCTCATCACCGATGTTCGGCTGCCTGGGATGAGTGGGTTTGATTTGGTGCGCCGGATAAAAGCGCTTGGCCGTGAAATGCCCGTGATTATGATTACGGCTTATTCTTCAAGTCAGGGTAAGAAGGAAGCCTCAGAGTTGGGGGTGTATCGTTATTTTCAGAAGCCTTTGGATACGGATAGTGTGCTTACGGCCGTTCATACTGCGCTTCATGGGGAATCTGTTGCTGTTCCGCCAGCAAAATTAGCGATACCTACGCCGAAGCCAACGGCCGTTTCCGATGATTTACAGCGCCGTTTGGATTCGTTGCGGGTTGATACCGGTGCGATGCATTTAACCTTAACAACGGCCGTTGGTGAGATTTTATTCTCTGCTGGTGACGGACGGCAATTTGATTTGAAAAAGTTGATGGGCATCGTCGCAGATAATTTGAGCCACAGCTTTTTGCTGGGGGATGAATTGGGTGCAGCGGAACCGTTTACTCTGCAATATCATATGGGTGATGATTTTGAATTTTATTGCGCCAATGTGGGCCGGGGGCATTTTCTGACACTTTTCTTTGATATGGCGTCACGTCGGGGGCGAATTGGCACGATTTGGGTGTTTACTCAACGAGCCATCAAGGATTTACGTATCCTGCTGCCTTCGTTAGAAACTGCCCCTAATCCAGTTGTGGTAGAAAAAGCTAAAGCACAGATTGTAGAAGAAATGGATACGCCAGTAGCAACGGCCGTTCCCCATACCCCGCAACCTGCCCCAGTTCCTGCGCGCGAAGAAAAAGAAGAAGCGCCTAAACCACCTCCGGCCGATTATCTGGATATCGCTCCTGATGAATTGATGGATTTGCTTTCTGGGGGGAGTGGCCCAGTGGATGAAACGGCCGATCTCGACGCGTTTTGGGATACGGCTCTCAGCGACGATGAAGCGGATAACAGTACCGGGATTTCGTTGGATGAAGCCTTGCAGCGTGGGTTGGTTGACTTTGACAAAGATAGCAAGCCTGGTGAGTAAGCGTTAGCCTACGTTGACTTCATTTTGTAAAACGGCCGTAACCTGTCCCAACTCCCTAATGCAGGGAAATGACATATCGCCATACAGTCCTTCAGGATCAAAAATAATGGGTACCATGCCTGCCTTTTGTGCCCCAAGACCATCGGCAAAATAATTATCTCCCACATAAAGACATTCAGCTGCGCTAAGACCGGCAAAGTAAGTGCGGGCATGATTAAAAATAGTTGCGTTTGGCTTCCAATAACCAATTTCACCAGCGGCCAGCGTCATGTCAAACCAATTAGCAATCCCCAACTGCTCCAACACGTCATGAAACGGCGAAGAACGGTTCGAAATAACACCCAAAATGTAACCAGCTTCTTTTAATTGTGACAATAACTCAACTGCTCCGTTGGCTAATTGAACTGTTGGCACATACTCAGTGCCAAACCAATCTCGTACAAGCTGGGCCCGTTCTTGCAGATTGTCCCTTACCTGAACCTTTTCTAGTAATTGGCGTGAATAATTAACCCAAAAGCCATCCTCCCCCAGACGCTTCATCTCCTCAACCAGGAGGGCATCTTGCCCCCAATAACGATGGGCCCAGATTTTTACCCGACGCGCTGAGGTCTCATCGATATGAATTTGTTGTAAGCGGGCAAATTGGATAAATGCCTCTGTGGGGGAAGGGGATGGAATTCGCAAAGTTCCATCTAGATCAAAAAATACTGCCTTGTAAGGGATTGTCATGCACACTCCTGACAGAAGTTATTCCAGATATAAAGACATAATAGTTGTTTAGCAGTTAAGGAACCGCTACAATCGGCCAGTTTTGAGGAAAGCTTCTCAAAAAAGGTTTAATATTATGACTGATAGTTTTGTGATTGTACCAACTTATAATGAAGCTGATAATTTAGATGATCTTATCTCTCAACTTCTTGACTTGCCAATAGCTATTGGAGTCATTGTCGTAGATGATAATTCTCCTGATGGTACGGGCCAGTTGGCGGATGCGTGGGCAGCCCGAATGCCGGGCCGCGTTTTAGTGGAGCATCGTCCTGGGAAAATGGGCCTGGGCACAGCCTACATTGCTGGCTTCAAAAAGGCGTTGGCTATTGGAGCCAAGCGCATCATGACGATGGATGCCGATTTTTCCCATAACCCACGCTATATTCCCGACATGATTGAACTAAGCAAGCAAAAACATGTGGTCATTGGCTCGCGCTATGTAGATGGAGGCGGGCAGCGCAACTGTACCTGGAAGCGTATCTTGCTTAGTAAAGGGGCTAACTTTGTAGCTCGCTCGCTGCTGGGGCTAAAGGCGCGTGACGCGACGGCCGGTTTTCGCCTGTACCGGCGAGAAGTGCTGGAATCTATTCCGTTGGAGCGCATTTTTTCCAGTGGTTATTCTTTTTTGGTGGAAATGCTTTTTATGTGCCAACGGCGTGGCTGGCAAGTTGGTGAAGTGCCCATCATTTTTGAAGATCGACGCAAAGGGCAGACGAAGATTTCGCGCAACGAAGTGATTAAAGCACAGTATACGCTGCTGCGGTTGGCATTCCGCCGACTGCGGGGTGGCGAGCCAAGAAGACCTGAAGTGCCAATTTCCTCATCATGATTGACGTACAGTGTAATTTATGTGGCGCGGATGATTTTGTCATTCGCTTTCCGGCCACTATGCAGCCGGAAGAACAGATTGAAGTCGATGCATTTTCCTGCACCAATCCTGGCTATGGGCACCATGCGCAGATAGTGCAGTGCAATAATTGCGGCTATGTGTATGCCAACCCGCGCTGGGCGGGTGATGAAATTTTGCAGGCGTATACGGCCGTTACCGACGAAACCTATGTGCAAGAACGGGCGGGACGTGAGCTCACCTTTCAAAAACATTTGCGGGCCATGGAAAAACGTGTGGGGATGGCTAACGGCCGTTCCCTACTAGACGTGGGTGCTTACATTGGCGTATTTGTGGAGACGGCTTGTCAGGCAGGTTGGCAAGCGTATGGGGTAGAACCCTCTGAGTGGGCATCCAGCGTAGCGCAGCGGCAAGGGCTCAACGTCATCCACGGTACGCAGGATGCGCCAGAGCTGGCTGGTAAACAATTCGATGTCGTGACCATGTGGGATGTGATCGAGCACGTTGCGGACCCGTCGGGTGAGATTGGCAAAGCGTATAACTTGCTCAAGCCTGGCGGCTGGGTGGTGATCCACACCATGGACATCAGCAGCCTGATCGCGAAACTGATGGGTCCGCGCTGGCCCTGGCTGATGGATATGCACATTCATTACTTTAGCCAGAAAACATTGAGGCAAATGCTTGAGAAAAATGGATTCGAGGTGGTTTGGTCTGGTGCAGAAGGGCGTTACCTGCGGCTCAACTATCTTGTCAGCCGGGTGTCCGCGCTGAGCCGCCCGTTGGGGCACCTGGCCAATTGGTTTATTAATGGTTTGCGGCTGGGGCATGTGGCCATTCCTCTGAATTTTGGCGATTTGTTTACAGTGTATGCCAGACGGCCGTTAGCATGAAGCAAATCAAACAGCAGCTTGGCCAACTTGTTGATAACCGCCCCTTTGTTTTACTGGCTCTCATTATCGTTTGCGCGATGTTGGTTCAGGGCACCCTCGTTGCTAATAAAACTACAATATCACATGACGAAACAATTTCTTATCTTTCTGCTATTGGCCGACAAGGTGAGTTTGAGCACATCATCCAAGATAATGAATATCCGGCTAATCAATGGGTGCTCGTCAGTGAATGGAAAGAATGGTTTGTCATACAGAAACCATTTTCTTTTCAGCAAATTGGCATCGACTTAGCTGAGAGCGACATACATCCCCCCCTCTATTTTTGGACGTTACATATTTGGACTTGGCTTTTTGGCGTTCATGCCTGGACGGGTCCTACCCTGAATATGGTTTTCCAGGCAGTTGGGGCACTGGGCTTATTTGCGTTGGCTTGCCATACATTGAAGAATAATTTTGAAGCGCTGGCCGTAGTTTTTATCTGGTTACTCAGCCCGTCCAGCTTGACGATGGTGCTTGAAGCCAGACAGTATACCTTGTTTGGTATTTGCACTATTTTTTTCGTGTGGTTGGTTGTTGTTCTTACTGATAAAGCTTCTCATCCAAAATGGTCTGGCTGGTTTCTTTTGGCAATTACAACCGCAGCAGGGGCGTTAACCCATTACCATTTTGCGCTAGTTGTGGTTGTGGCCGGATTAGTTTTTATATTGAAGCTAGTTAGAAGCGATTTCAGGCGTGTGCTTTTTGTGGGAACGGCCGTTATCTTTGGCTACATTCTCTCAATCATCCTACATCCAAAATTCTATCAATCTGTGCAAGAACTAAGCCGACGGCAAGCACTCGAAGTAGAATTTCTTAGTGGCCAGCTTCAATTTTTTCAGCGTTTGTATTTGGTAGGCAAGACCTTTACCGGCTATTGGACTGTATTTGGTATTTTGCAACTGGCACTTTTTTGTTTCTTTTTGGCCTCCATTATTTGGGTGGGGATGGTTTGGGCAAGAAACCGCAGCCTGGTGAAGAAAACTATCCAATCAAAAAATTTTGAAGGATATGAGGTTGGTTTGTTTTTTGTCGGTTTGGCTGGGCTTTTCATTATCTTGTATCTCACGTATGTGAGTCCTGTACATGCCATGACAGAAAGGCATATGAGTGCTGTTTGGCCTTTTTATCCTTTCTTGGCCATCCTTTTATTGCGTTTGTTGAATCAGCCTAAAAGAAACCAGGCAACCATTTTTTTAGGAACGGCCGTACTGCTCTCTACTCTTTTTATGATGTGGCAGCAAAGAACGGCCGCAAATGAACCTGCTTGGGACGATGTCATCTATTCAGCCCGTCTAGAAAGGATTATAGTGGATGGGGTCTATCGAGGAATTCTGCCACGGATAATCTTTCAGTTACCGGATGATGCGCTCATTTACGTTGCTGAGCAAAATGAACTTCTGGAACAACCTGAAGCGTGGCTGCCTATGTTGGATGGCAATTCAGTTTACATAAGTGAGTTGTCTTACGATAATACGGTGGCAAATCGCGATAAGATTTTGGAATTGTTATCACAACAGTTCCAAGTGACTACCCAACCTGATGAAAATTTGGGGATTGGCGACTCCTATTTTATTGAACCTGCCAATTGAGGTTGCCCAAATTTTGTTGTCGGAGTTTCTTGCTGATTTGTCTCTCCCCCATGTGCCGTCAGAAAATTAAAAAGACGGAGCAGGTAAACTGAAGCCAGTTGTGAAAGAATTATCCATCTGGAGATGTTTGCTTCAAAACATACCGTTTTTATTGTGACTAAACTTGCTTTTCTGAACACCAAACGCCTGTTTGTGGCCCTGTTTGTCATTGCTCTCTTTACGATGGCGGTGCGAGAGACGCTGGACCCGGACATGTG
Source organism: uncultured Anaerolineae bacterium (assembly GCA_905479495.1). Classification (GTDB taxonomy): domain Bacteria; phylum Chloroflexota; class Anaerolineae; order Promineifilales; family Promineifilaceae; genus Leptofilum. The sequence continues at coordinate 342,570 of CAJQMR010000003.1, read as the reverse complement.
GTGGCATTTGCGCACAGGTGAGTACATTTTGCAAAATGGCATCCCGGCTCAAGATGTGTTCACTTTCACCGTGCCGCAAAACGCCTGGGTGACCCATGAATGGCTCTCCCAGCTGATCATGTGGCTGGTGTATTTGGCGGGCGGTTTGCCAGGACTTATCCTCTTTTTTGCGGCGCTCATTGCTTTGACTTACTGGCTGCTGTATTTAGCCTGCGCGGGACGGCCGTATCTAGCCACTTTCATCGTTCTGTTCGCTGCTATCACGTCTGCCATTGTTTGGGGCGTGCGCCCGCAGATATTTAACTTGCTGCTTACGGCCGTTTTTGTTCTCATTGTTGAGCGGGTGAAAGATGGCAAGTGGGGCAGGCGGGCGCTTTGGTGGCTACCATTGCTGACGCTCATTTGGGCTAACTTGCACAGCGGTTACCTGCTGGGCATCGTCCTGTTGGGCACTTATGCGGTGGGTGATGGGGCCCAACGCTGGTTGGCTACCCCGACTGAGCGAACTTTGGAGCGGTCGGCGAATTTTCAGTTATTTGGCGTCACGATTGCCAGTTTTTTGGCGGCGGCGGTGAATCCTAGCGGCGTGGAGCTGTGGATTTACCCTTTCCTCACCCTGGGCAGCGGTGCGATGCAAGCGTACATTCAGGAGTGGCTCTCGCCCGATTTTCACCAAACTTACTTTTGGCCCTTTGCCGGAATGCTGGCGCTGGGTGTGCTGGGCTGGATTTTTAACAAAAACCGTCCCACGATTACTGAGCTGCTGCTCTTGTTGGGCACTGGTGCGGCTGGCTTGCTTTCGGCGCGGCATATTCCGCTGTTTGCCATTGTGGCCACGCCCATCATCGTGCGCCATTGGCGAGGTGTTGTGGCTGGCAGCCGGCTGGCACCCATTTTGCAAGAATCGCAGCCTAAACCGACGGTGAAGCCGCTATTTTCAGTTTTGAACTGGTTTATTTTGGTAGTTGCGGTGGGAACGGCCGTAATCTGGAGCATCACCAAAATCAGCAACAACGACACGGCTATTGCCGCCCGCTACCCGGTAGCCGCAGTTGATTATCTGGAGGCGTCTGGGTTAGACGCGGCGCGGGGCTACAACAGCTACAATTGGGGCGGCTATCTCATCTGGCGGGGCGTGCCCGTGTTTGTAGACGGCCGTGCCGACGTGTACGGCGATCCGTTCCTGCTGCGCTACCGCGAGACATTTGAGGTGCGGTCCACCTGGCAAGCACCGCTGGACGAGTACAATGTGGATTATGTGCTGATGGAGCGCGGGACGCCGTTAACGGCCGTTCTCGCCGCCAGCCCTGAGTGGTCACAGGTTTATGAAGATGAGATCGCTGAAATTTTCGTACGAAACTGAGTGGGTGGCAAGTTGTAAGTTGCAGGTTGCATGCGATCTCACACAACCAGCACTTGCTACTTGCCACCTGCCACTTGCCATCAATTACCCAATTACGCAATTACCCAATTACCCATGCTAACCACCCGACGCCTCTTCACTTACCTCCTGGCCATCGCCCTGTTTGTCATGTCGGTGCGCGAGACATTGGACCCGGACATGTGGTGGCATCTGCGCACCGGCGAAGCAATCTGGCAGATGGGGGCGATTCCCCAGTTTGATCTGTTTAGCTACACCGTGCCGCAAAACGTGTGGATTGTGCAGCAGTGGCTCACCGATGTGGCTATGTGGCTGGTGTACGAGCTGGCGGGATTGGCCGGGCTGAGCCTGTTGTTTGCCGCGATTGTGGCGGTAGCCTTTATGCTGGTGTATGCACGCTGTGCGGGACGGCCGTATCTGGCCGCCTTGGTCACGTTAGTCGCCTACTTCACCGCCGCACTGCCGCTCGGCGTTCGCCCGCAGATGGTCAACATTTTGTTTTTGGCGCTGTTTGTGTTTGTGGTGGACGGCGTGCGGCTGGCGGGCTGGCGATCCAGAATGCTCTGGATTTTGCCGCTGCTGACGGCGCTGTGGGCCAACATGCACTCCGGCTACCTCACCGGCATCGCCCTGCTCGGCGCGTACGTCGTTGGCGAGGCGATCCAGCGCCGCCTGGCCCAGCCCGACGAGACGACGCTCTCCTGGTTGCAAATTGGCCAACTGGCAGGTGTGACCGCACTCTGCCTGCTGGCTGCGCTAGTGAACCCGCGTGGACTCGACCTGGTTTTGTTTCCCTTGGGTACGCTGGGCAGCGATGCCATCCAAAGCAATATCGTGGAATGGTACTCGCCTGATTTTCATCTGATCTACTTCTGGTTTTTTGGCGGGATGATGGCCTTGGGCGTGGTGAGCCTGGTCTTCTCGCGCCGCCCCGTCACTTGGACCGATTTGTTGCTGTTTGGCGGGCCAGCGGTGGGCGGATTGTTGTCGGCGCGGCACATTCCGCTGTTTGCCGTGGCGGCCGCACCAATTATTGCTCGGCACCTGCTTAGCGCCCTCAGCCAGACGCGGCTCTACCCCTTGGCCAGCGGCACCTCGCCCCAAACCGCGCCAACGCGCTTTTTGCAGCTGCTCAATGGCGTGGTGCTCTTGCTGATGCTGCTGGTGGGGACGGTCTGGCTGCAAACGCGGCTGGCGGGCAACGAGGCTGCTTTGGAGCACACTTTTCCCGTGGTAGCGGTTGACTTTATTGAGGAGGCGGGGCTGGCGGAGAAGCGTATTTACAACACTTACGAATGGGGCGGCTACCTGATTTGGCGGCGAATTCCGGTGTTTATAGACGGCCGTACTGAACTCTACGGTGACGATTTTTTCCGCTATTATTTGCAAACCACCCGTGTACATGAAAATTGGCAGCAGCCGCTGGACGAAATGAATGTCGATCTCATCCTGCTGCGCCGCAGCTCCGCCTTGGCCACCGTGTTACAAGTCAGCGCTGAGTGGCAGGAACTATACAGCGACGACCTCGCCCGCGTGTTTGTCCGAAATGATGAGTAGAATTTTGACGCAAAGACCGCAAAGATTTGGAAGGCGCAAAGAGGATTTTTCAAATAATTCCTTCGCTTCTTTTGCCTCTTTGCGCCTTTGCGTCAAAAAATTGATCCACTTGTATGGCTACGAATTTGTCCAAGCAATCATCTAATTGGCGGCGCACTGATTGGCTGTGGTTGGCCTTGATTGGCCTGCTGTTCCAGGCTGTTTGGGCGGTGCAGATGCCTACGCCCACCTACATGGACGCTTACTATTACACCAGCAACGGCCAACGGCTGGCGGACGGCAACGGCTTTACGGAGCTGGTCATCTGGCAATATTTGGACGATCCGGCGGGGTTGCCCACGCCCAGCCACAGCTATTGGATGCCGCTGACGTCCATCCTGGCTGCGGCGGGCTACAGTCTGGGAGATGGCTTTGGGGCGGCGCAACTGCCGTTTTGGCTGCTGGCGGGTTTGCTGCCCTTGCTGGCTTACTGGATTAGTCTGCAATTTTTTAGCGAACGGTGGCAGGTGTGGACGGCCGTTCTGCTCACTATCTCCGGTGGATTTTACACACGTTTCCTCAACCAACCATCCACCTTTGTGCCTTTTGCCTGGGCGGGTGGGCTTTGTCTTCTCTTCCTTGCCTTCACCCAGCAGCGTCCGGCAAAAAAGTGGTGGTTCCTGGCGGGTCTCACCGCTGGCCTGGCTCACCTGACGCGGGCAGATGGGGCGCTGTTGATGGTGGCGGCTGGGTTCGTTTGGTTAAAGGAGATTAGAGATTGGAGATTGGAGATTGAAAAGCGCTCCCTAATCTCCAATTTCCAATCTCCAATTCTCCTCTTAATCGGCTACCTGCTGGTGATGACGCCCTGGTTCATCCGCAACTGGCGCATTTGGGGACGGCCGTTGCCCATCAGCGGCACGCAAACCATTTTCCTGACGACGTATGACGATTTGTTTGCCTACGGCCGTTCCTTCAACCTGGCGCATTTTCTGGATTGGGGCTGGGGCAACATTTTGCAATCCAAATTGGATGGCTTGTTGCTGGCTGGTGGCACGTTCATTGCCGTCTGTGGCGTGGTTTTTCTGACGCCGCTGATTGTGTGGGGTTGGCTAAAATGGTGGCGTGATGAGGGGAAACGGCCGTTTCTGCGACCGCTAAATTGGTATGCCCTGTTACTCTTTGCCAGCATGAGTCTCATCTTCACGCTGCCGGGCGGGCGGGGCGGGCTGCTGCATTCCTCTGTGGCACTGTGGCCCTGGCTGATGGTACTGGCCACCGCCGGACTCGGTTACGCGGTGGATTGGATGGCATCCAAGCTGCCCCATTGGGAGCCGCAAAAAGCAAAGCCGCGTTTTGCCGCACTCTTTGTCGTGGTGGCGTTTGTTATCAGCGCTAGCCTGTTTTATGCACGGGCGGATAGTGCGTTGGAGGCTGAAGTGTATGGTGAAGTGGGGAAGATGGTGGGGGAAACGGCCGTTGTCATGGCCGGTAACGCACCGGGGGTCTACTATCACACAGGTTTGCCCGCGCTTAGCATCCCCAACGAACCAATCCCCGTGTTGCAAGAAGCCGCTGCTCGCTATGGGGTGACCCATCTACTGCTAGATGCGGATCACCCGCTGCCGCTGGCGAATTTGTACACTCAGCAGACCGGTATGCCCGGCTTTGAGCTGCTATTTGCCCGTGACGGGTACCAGCTTTATGAGTTGGTGCCATGAGCGGGAACAAGCGTTTGGAGATGGGGAGATTGGAGATTGGAGATTGGAGAGTAGGCAATTCCCAATCTCCAATCTCCAATCTCCTAAAAAAGCAATGGCCGTGGCTGCTGGTCGTCTTTCTCATTGCCATTTTGCTGCGCTTACCCGCCCTGGAGATGCCCATCGACAATGACGGTGGGGCGCGGGCGTACCATGCCCGGCTCATTTTGGCGGGCGAACCGTTGTACAGCACACACCACACGGGCCATCATCTACCTGCCATTTACTACACCTACGCCACGGCAATGGCCCTCTTTGGCGACAGCGCCTGGGCCATCCAGTTTTTCCTGCTGCTGTGGACGATACCTACGGTCTACTTTTTATATCGCCTGGCTTTTGAATTGACGGAGGATTGGGGAACGGCCGTACTCGCCGCAATCTTCTATGCTATTCTTAGCGCCCATTTGCAATTGTGGGGTCAAACGGCCGAAACGGAGTTGTTTGCTAATTTGTGGCGAATTACGGCCGTTTGGCTGCTGGTTTTTCTGCTGAAGCGGCAGAAACCGTCCTGGCAGTTTGTGGGCGTAGGTTTGTTGGCCGCAATTGCTTTTTTGTACAAGCCCGTCTTTTTGTCACCGCTGGCCCTGGCGGGATTGGCGTTGTTCATCACTGGCTTGCGCCAGCGGCAGGAAATGGGTTTTTGGCGAACGTTGTGGCCGCGTGGTGGGTGGCTGGTGCTGGGATTTGTGGCTGGGTTGCTGCCCGTGCTGCTCTATTTTGCCAGCCAGGGGCTGCTGGATCGGCTGCTGTTGGTTTTTACGCTGGGGCAATCTTATGGGGCCGACAATGCGCTGACAGCGGAGGTGGCGAACAGTGCCGGGCGCTGGCTGCTGTATCCACTGCTGCCGCTGTTTGGCCTGGGCGTAAACAATGCGGCCTTGCTCATGTTTGCTCTGGCTGCCGGATTATTGGTGGCGCGGCGCAAAACAGTGCGCCAATCGCCGCTGCTATGGCTGCTGCTCTGGTTCTTGCTCTCTTTTGTGGAGGCGGGCATCAATCTGGAGCTGTTTGCCCATTATTATTTGCTCATCGTGCCGCCGCTGGCCATTTTGGCGGCGTACTTTTTGCGCAAGTTGCATCAGGATTTGTTGGCTGCGAATAAGGGGGTTTGGGCAACGGCCGTATTCAGCACACTTTTAATCATCTCTTTAGGGATCAGCGCCTGGGAAAATGGACAATATTGGCAACAATACCTGCGTTATAAAATTGGAGATAGCTCCCTGAAGGCATTTGTGGAGTTGGGTTGGCCAAGTTTTGGTCCGCGCCTGACGCGTGTGAACAATTTGGCAGAGTTAATGGCAGAGCAAATAGAATCAGAGGAGCGCGTTTATTATTGGTCAGAAGACGTTCAACTGTATTATTTGGCGCAGCGACAGCCACCCATTGATATGATTTGGCCGATTGATATAGGTGCGTCGGGACCACCCCAGCGGATTTTTACCCCGGAAACCCGTCTCATCATCATCGATCAAAAGCGGGAACCTGCGCCTCCGGGTTGGTTTATGGCTGAGTTGGCTGCCGATTATGAGCTGACCGCACAGTTTGATGAGCAGTTAATCTATAGACGGACGGAATAAAAGATGAATTTGTTACGCAATCGACGGTTGTGGGTAGTTCTTGTGGCGGGGCTTGGCCTGGCGCTCTTTTTGGGCATCACCGGCCAGAATGGGTTGGGTTTCCCTTTGGACGACGCCTGGATTCATCAAACTTATGCGCGGAACTTGGCGCGGTACGGCCGTCTTGAATTTACTCCCGGCGTCAGCAGTGCAGGCTCAACAGCACCCCTCTGGACATTACTGCTGGCTTTGGGTTACTTGTTGGGGCTACCGTACTTGTTTTGGGCTTACCTGCTGGGTGGTTTGAGTTTGGTCTGGCTGGGGTGGAGCGGGATGCGACTGTGGCGAGCGCTTTGGCCTGCGCAAGCGGACCGCGACTGGCTGGCGGGCATTGTGCTGGTGCTTACCTGGCCGTTGCTTTGGGCCGCAGCCAGCGGTATGGAGACGCTCTTTTTTGCGGCGATGGGTTTCCAGTTAGCTGCCTGGTACGCAGAAATGATAAACAAGGGTGAGGTCGCACTGCGAGATGTGGCTCGGCTGGGCTTTTTTGCGGGCCTGCTCATCCTTATTCGGCCAGATGGGCTGGGGCTTTTGCTGCTTATTGTGGTAGGGATTTTGTTGGTACCTGCCAGCAGCATAGATCGGTTGCGGCGTGGTGGGGTTTTGCTGGGAACGGCCGTTCTTCCTCTACTCCCTTATTTTTTGTTCAACTATTACACCAGCGGCACTATCTGGCCCAACACCTTGTATGCCAAGCAGGTGGAGTATGCGGCTGTGCTGGCCCAGCCATTCGTCATTAGGTTTAGCCAACTGCTTTATTTAAGTTTGGGTGGTCCAGCTTCCGGCTGGCGAGGAATTAGCAGCCCGCATTTGTTGTTGCTGCCAGGCTTAATTATAGCCGCCTGGCGAGCGATTAAAGCGGATTGGGTGCAGCGGCGGTTGCTTTATTTGCTACCGTTGTTCTGGGCTGGTGGGCATGTTTTTATTTATGCCTGGCGCTTGCCGGTAACGTTTCAACACGGCCGTTACCTCATGCCCATTATGCCCGTTTGGGTGTTGTATGGATTGTCTGGATGGGTCCTAGTACTGTTATATAGTTCGTCAGAAAGTACCCGTACCTTGTGGCTAGGACAACAGGTAGCGCGCCTGTCTTTTACATTCATTATGCTGTTTTTCCTGTTGCAAGGGGCTTTTGCTTTTGCCACAGATGTAGCCATCGTTGAAGGGGAAATGGTTACCGTGGCGGAGTGGTTGGCAAGCAACACTCCGTCCGGTACCTTAATTGCCTCACATGATATTGGTGCGATTGGATATTTTGCAGAACGGCCGTTGTTGGATCTGGCTGGTCTTATTTCACCTGAAGTCATTCCGCTGCTAAACAATGAAACTGCTTTAGCCAATTATATCTTAGGCAGCCGAGCACAATATCTGGTAACGGCACCAGGATGGCCTTATGCCCAAATTGCAAATCATCCATCTACTTTGCTGCGCTTTACCACAGATTTTGCAATTACCAGAGAACAGGGGCTAAATAATATGACGGTTTATGAGTTAACAGTACCGTAGTCCTGGTACCGTTTTCATTGAAACCTGTTATACTGAATTTGCTCCTGTATTTTCAACAAACATTCACCATCCGTCTAGCTATTAATGATCAATACTTTTTGAAGATAAATTGAAGACTGGCTGCTTATTTAAGCCTGAAAAGGTAAATTGATTCACAATGCATCTTTGGTGCATTTGCAAAAGTGGGAGAACCACTTTTGCACAAATTAAAGATTGTTCGCAGGTATAAAAAAATACAGAGCGAGGTAAAAAATTGTGACAGAACAAACCGAATTACTTATTGTTGACGATCATCCCGTTTTCCGCCAGGGTCTACGTGACGTTCTGGAAACCGATTCCCGTATGAAGGTAGTTGGTGAAGCGGCAGATGGTGAGGTTGCCATTGAGATGGCTTACGAAGTAAACCCAGAAGTTATCTTGATGGATATTAACCTTCCAACCATTAATGGGTTGCAGGTAACTCGCAAAATCAAGGCACAGCTGCCCGATGTGAAGGTCATTATGATCACCGGTTATGATGATGCAGAACAGGTTTTTCATGCCATCCGTGCCGGTGCGTCAGCTTACTGCCCCAAGGATATTACGCCCGAAGCGTTGATCAATATCATTCATACCGTGCGCGAAGGTAATTATTACGTCGAAGAAAAGACAATGACGTACGATGAGTTAATGATTTGGGTTGAGCAGCGAATCGGCCGTTTTAGCGGTCCGTTGATCAGTGATTCAGAAGATTTGTTCGTACCGCTTTCTCCGCGTGAAATGGAAATTTTGGAGCATGTAACGCGGGGCTTGAGCAATAAAGAAATTGCGTATAAACTAGGGATCAGTCATCAAACTGTTAAAAACCACATGACCGCCATTTTGCGCAAACTGCGAGTGGACGATCGCACGCAAGCGGCCGTTTATGCGCTGCGGCATGGTTGGGTTCGTTTGGAGGGTTCTCGCTAACTCAACATCCTAAGGAAAGTATTTCATGGTAGACACAGCTGGAATGGACAATGACTTTTCACTAGCATCTTTTTTGGAAGAAACGCACAACGATTACGAACAGACCCAAAGAGATCTTAAAGAGATTGACATTCTAATTAAACAAAGTGCCGCTGAAGTTGAGCGTTTGGCCCAGCGTAACTCCCAGGTTACCAGCTATACGCGCCAGCTACAGACAAACTTTGAGACGCTGCCGCGCGAAGACATTAAAGAAGCGTACGAAGCACTAAACGACGTGCAGCAGCGTCTGTTTACCATGCGGGGCCAACTAGAAAAGCTGCAAAGCGATCAACGCAATTTGGAGCGACTGGCTGAATTTCAACGAAAAATGATTGAGCTAATGGATGGTTCAAATCCGCTGCCTGCGTCTGGTGGGCGTCGTCGCAGTGTTGACCAGCCAAACGTGATTCGCGTGATTCAAACGGAAGAGGCGGTACGGCAGGGACTGGTGCGTAAAATGCACGACAGCGTTGCTTCTTCTATTAGCAACTTTATTTTACAGGCTGAAATTTGCCAGCGTTTTTTTGATGTGAATCCAGATCGTGCCCGAACTGAGCTTAATGCACTCAAAAGTTCAGCGGGTACCACCTTTAGCAATGTCAAGGATTTCATCTTCGACTTGCGCCCTATGATGTTGGACGATTTAGGTGTCATCCCTACACTGCGCCGTTATGCTGAATCGTTTCAAGAAAAGAATGGGGTTCCCGTACCCATTACGGTAACCGGTGTGGAACGTCGGTTAGAGAGTCATATTGAGGTCACTGTCTTTCGCAATGTGCAGGAACTTTTGCAAAATGCAATGAGTCATGCTCAGGCAACCCAAATACAAATACAGTTAGATATGGGGCAAGAGCAAGTAACGGCCGTTGTCGAGGATAACGGTAGCGGCTTCAACGTCGATGATACCCTTAATGGAAACAACAAAACGATTGGCCTGGCTACGTTGAGAGAAAGAACCGAAATGCTTGGTGGTGAATTAAATATCCATAGCAATATCGGCCAGGGCACCCGCGTTGAGTTTTCCATCCCCATAGCTGATGAAGCCAGTAACTAAAGAAAAATAAGCATCTCTGCCACTTTGAACTTGACAGTGAAAAAGAATAATTGGTACCCTGCAGGAAGCATTAAACAAAGAATGCGGCTAGGGAACGCATGTATGGGATACGGCCGTTTATCATAACCGGGAATTAAAAACGGTAAATCCCAAGCGAGTAATGCATACTGTAAGGTACTAGGACTACTTTAGAAGTAATTCGCCAGTAAATCATAGCAAAGAAGCAAACACCGAAACAAAATAAAGTACCACAATCCTATTGTGATAATTACTGGAAAACATTAAGCTAACAAGCATAAATTTGTAGCACAATTTGTGATTTGAATCTGTAAACTTGATAAGGAGGTTTGCACAGATGTTATTTTTACACCGTGAAGATGGTCAGGGCTTGGTAGAATATGCATTGGTATTGGTCCTCGTGGCTGTTGTTGTAATTGCTATTCTGACTCTGCTCGGTCCGCAAATTGGTAATGTTTTTAGCCGCATCGTTAATGGTCTCAGTGCCTAATAATTGGCAATATTCATTTTAAGACATATTCGTTGTTTGTTTTTTTGAGACCTGAGCCCTATCATCCTGATAGGGCTCGATTTTTTTATATTGTTCTTGGTTGTTTCTTGCATTCTATAGGTCTACTTCCCCTATTGACATTGTTATGGATCATAGTATGATGGTCTAAATTCCTACTTTAGGGCATAATATTATGTATATATAGAGTCATGTTATTCCTCAACTTCTCATTAATGAAAATTTCTTTGGAGAAAAAGAATAATATAATAAACTGTGAATTGTATACAGTTCATAATAGTGTAATTTAAAAACTCTTTGGATAAATAATGGCAGGAAACATTCGAGTACTGATTGTAGATGATCTCCCAGAAACAAGGGAAAATGTCCGAAAACTTCTTCAGTTTGAATCGGATATAGAAGTAATTGGCCAAGCTGGCACAGGTGAAGAAGCTGTCCAAATGGCCAAAGAACACCAGCCAGACATAATCTTGATGGACATTAATATGCCGGGTATTGACGGCATTGGTGCCAGCCAGCAGATTACAGAATCTGTACCATCGGTCCAAATTATTATTATGTCTGTGCAAAGCGACCCCAACTACCTGCGCCGTGCAATGATGGCTGGGGCGCGCGATTTTTTGACAAAACCGTTTGGTGGCGATGAATTAGTTGCAGCAATCCGTAGAGTACATGACAAGCGCCCTGCAATAAATACGCCACCGGCGCGCCAAACCCGACAGAGCGTTGGTGACACCCCCGCAGAACCAATGACCTTGCCAGAAGGCAATGTGATAGCCATCTATAGTCCTAAAGGAGGAGCGGGCTGTACAACGGTTGCCATCAATTTAGCTGTGGCTTTGTCACGAAGAGGACGAAGAACTATTCTGGTTGATGGCAGCTTGCAGTTTGGTGACGTTTCGGTGATGCTGAATATGAAGGCTGTAACAAGCATTGCCGATCTAAGTGATCGAGGTAATGAACTTGACCAGGATTTGATCAGCAGCATTTCCCAAATGCATCGCAGCAACTTAAATGTTTTACTAGCTCCTCCCAAACCGGAACAAGCAGACCTGGTTACTGAAGAAAGCATTAAACAACTGCTTGGAGCCTTGAAAGAATCATATGATTTTATTATCGTGGACACAACAACGTATTTGAGCGAGAAAACATTAGCTGTGTTAGATTTTTCGGACCGTATTGTGTTGCTTGCTCAACAAAATTTGTCTAGCTTGAAGAATGTCAGTCGATTCTTTGATCTGGCAGAGATTTTAGAATACGAAACACAAAAGGTATGGTTAGTTGTAAATCGAGCTAAGAGTAAACAAGGCAAGGGTATCTCTGTTCATGACGTAGGGAAAGCGCTAAAACGCCCCATTTATGGCACCATTCCAGACGATGAAATAACTGTAACCGATGCTGCGAACCAGGGTGTACCTATAGTTATGGGTGAACATCAGAAGAAAAATATCAGTTTGGCCATCATAAAAATAGCAGATCAAATTGCTAAAGAATTGATGGATGGCAAAGCACCCGTCAGTAACAATAAAGCTGAAGCGGAAAAGCCGAGTGGGTTATTTGGTCGGTTTTTTAGCCGTCGTGAAAAGGCTGGAGGTTAATTGTGTCTCTTTTAAAACGCATTGAGAGAAACCAAGACTCGACAACTCAAGCAGAACCCTCAAAACTACAGGAGCTTAGAGTCAAACGAGCTTCTCCGGCAGTTGGTTCTCGTGATGCCTATGTGGATTTAAAAAACCGTATTCAGCAGCGATTAATTGCCGAACTTGACCCTGGTATGGATATTACCCAAACGGCCGAAGTTCGGATGACCATTCAAGAGATGTTCGAATCCATGCTGGCTGAAGAGAGCATCGTTTTAACACGGAATGAGAAACGTCGTTTGTTTGAAGCAATTGTGGCAGAAATTTTAGGATTTGGTCCACTTGAGCAGTTTTTACATATGGACGGCGTTACAGAAATCATGGTAAATGGTCCTAAAAACGTTTACATTGAACGTGGCGGGAAAATTCAACGTGTCAATGTAACCTTTGAAGACAATGACCATTTGCTCCGTATTATTGACCGAATTGTGGCTCCTTTAGGGCGGCGTATTGACGAAGGTTCACCAATGGTTGATGCGCGTTTGCCTGATGGCTCCCGTGTCAATGCAGTAATTCCACCTATTTCGCTTAATGGGGCTTCACTTACGATCCGTATTTTCTCCAAGATTCCATTTACGGTGGAAAACATTATTGAATTTGGCAGTATTACCGTTGAAGCAGTTGAGTTCTTGAAAGCGTGTGTTATTTCCAAACTTAATGTGATGATTTCTGGTGGTACTGGTTCTGGCAAAACGACATTGCTGAACATTTTGTCTGGATTTATTCCAGATGAAGAGCGAATTGTAACCATCGAAAACGCGGCGGAATTGCAGCTACGCCAGGACCATGTGGTGACATTGGAGTCACGCAATGCCAACGTTGAAGGGCGTGGAGCTGTGACGATTCAGGATTTGGTAATTAACTCACTGCGTATGCGCCCTGACCGCATTATTGTAGGAGAGGTGCGTGGTGGGGAAGCCTTGGACATGTTGCAGGCCATGAATACGGGTCATGATGGTAGCCTGGCAACGGGCCATGCGAACAGTCCGCGAGATATGTTGTCGCGTTTAGAGACAATGGTTTTGATGGCCGGTATGGACTTACCTCACCGGGCTATTCGAGAGCAGATTGCGGCTGCTATTCACCTGGTTGTGCATCAGGATCGTATGCGTGATGGGTCTCGTAAAGTTACCTCTATTGCTGAGATTCAGGGTATGGAAGGTGATGTTATTACAACATCGGAAATCTTCCGCTTTGAGCAAACAAATATTGAGAATGGTAAAGTAATTGGGCGTTTGCGTCCGACAGGTTTACGGCCGAAATTTATGTGGAAGATTCAGGAATCTGGCATCATGTTGCCACCTTCTATCTTTGGTATTGGCAGTCGCCGCCGTTAGCCTTATTTCTTGGCGTAATGCTTTAGGAGCGTGCTTATGTCTCCATTAATTATCATTGCAGGTGCCTTTGCTATTTTGTTGATGCTTGGTGCAGGAATCGCAATTGTCGTTACCGGCAACCAAAGTGCCGTTGATGAGCGATTAGAGCAGTTTGTTGGTTCAGCAACGGTTGTTGATTTGCCAGAAACTGTTATTGATGACGATGGCCCTGATGTTGCAGACCGATTGGATAAAGCTTTATCGGGGCGCAATTTCTTTGAGCCGATTCGTGAGCGTATTTCTAGGGCAGATGCCAAGCTGCGCGTTAGTGAATATGTAACGCTTGTCATTATTTGTGGTTTGGGCGTCGGGATTGTTGGGTATTTTTTGCCACAGCAAAATTCAATAGTTATTGCGATTCTTGCTGGTTTTATTGGGCTTAGGATCCCTCGCTTTTACGTCCGCACAATGGCCAAGAAGCGTATGGAGACCTTTGATGCGCAGTTGAGCGATACGTTAAATTTATGGGTGAATGCGCTACGCTCTGGGTATAGTGTTTTGCAATCAATGGAAGCTATCGCTACAGAACTTCCGCCACCAGTTTCGGCAGAATTTGAGCGGGTTGTTCAGGAAGTGCGATTGGGGTTGAGTGTAGAGCAAGCGTTGGCGAATATGTATCGGCGAGTGCCCAGCGAAGATTTAGATTTGGTGATTACGGCCGTTAATATTCAACGTGAAGTAGGTGGTAATTTGGCTGAAGTCTTGGATACCATCAGCTATACGATTCGTGAACGAGTGCGAATTAAGGGTGAAATTCGTACATTAACCGCTCAAGGGCGCGTTTCTGGTTGGATTATTAGTTTGCTCCCTGTTGTTCTGGGGTTTATCCTGTATTTGATTAATCCTGAATATGTGTCAGAGTTGTGGGTGAAAGAAGACCCGTGGATACTTCCGCAGATCATTCCTTGTGGTTGGATTGTTTTGGCCTTTAGCGGCATTATGATTGGCGCTGGTGCGTATGCTATTAGCAAAATTGTGGACATTGAAGTGTAACGGCCGTTTCCATAGCCAATTGATAAAGCTGGAGAACAGTTAATATGTCACCATTAATGTTACTCGTCATCGTGGTTTTGGCCCTTTTACTCATGGGGGGTAGTGTCCTGCTGCTGCGGCGTTCAGAAGATGATCCGCTGGCCGTGCGTATTGATGAATTTGCAGCCAGAGAAGAGATCGTTTCCATTGAAGAAATCGAATTGTCGTTGCCTTTTTCGGACCGTGTTTTTGTGCCGATGATTCGTCGTATCAGCGAATTTCTGGTGCGCTTTACGCCTCAGAAAACATTGGAAAGCACAACCCGGTTGCTGGAACTGGCCGGTAACCCACGCAATATGCGGGCGGCTGAATTTATTGTCGTGCGTGGCGTCTTTACTGTTTTCTTTGCGGCGCTTGTTTTTCTAATGATGTCTCGTTTGGGGAGCGCGGAGATTGGCAAACGACTGCTTTATACCCTGGGCGCGGCCGTTTTAGGCTGGTTTTTACCCTTCATGTTGCTGCGCTCGATGGTGGATCGCCGCAAAGACGCTATCATCAAAAAATTGCCGGATGCCCTGGATTTGATGACCATTTGTGTCGATGCTGGTTTGACGTTTAATGCCGCTATGCAAAAAGTAGATGAAAAATGGGACGATCCACTGGCGAATGAGTTTGGCCGTGTGATTCATGAGATGCAGCTTGGTAAATCCCGTCGCCAATCGCTGCGCGATATGTCTGACCGGATGGATGTGCCCGATGTGACCAGCTTTATCGCGGCCGTTTTGCAGGCAGATCAGCTTGGTGTAGGTATTGGTAAGATTTTACGTATTCAGTCAGAGCAAATGCGGGTACGACGGCGGCAGCGGGCTGAGGAGAAGGCACAGCAGGCACCAGTTAAAATGCTGTTCCCCATGGTGTTCCTGATCTTTCCCTCCATCTTTGTTGTGCTGTTAGGCCCTGCCGGATTCCAGATGTTGCGCAGCGACTCGTTGGGCGGCGTTACCGGGTAAGATTTGAGACAAACGGCGCAATTTTGAAGGATTGCGCCTGATTTATTAACAGCTTTTAAAATAAGGTCAAGCAGTCATTGGCTGAAAAGATTCAATTGCCAGTCTTGACCTGGCGTAGTCGTGCTAGAGGGCTGGCAGATTCCCTCCTTAATTTTGTTTTCCCCCCTGTTTGCGGCGCTTGCAAAAAAGCAGGCTCGTTAATTTGTGAAGAGTGCTATCATCAACTTCAATGGGTTCAGGCACCGATTTGTGATCGCTGTGGCAGGCCTGTGTCCAAGCTGACTGATTGTTGCTCGGTTTGCCAGGTACGGCCGTTGCCCCTTAAACAGATTCGTGCGGCCGTTCTTTTTGCCCACCCCGTCTCCAAACTAATTCACAACCTGAAATACAATGGCGCTTTTGCACTGGCTAAACCGCTAGCCCAAATGATGGCTGATGCCTGGTCAACCTGGCACATGCCGGTAGATTTAGTCCTGCCCATTCCCCTTCATGCCGAACGTGAGCGCAAACGCGGGTATAATCAGTCTGCCTTGCTTACGCGAGATTTTTGTAAGATAGTCACTTTGCCCTATGCTGAAGACTGCCTGCAAAGAACGCGATTTACCACGCCACAGGTAGGTTTAACGGCCGCTGAGCGGCTAAAAAATGTGCAGGATGCATTTGTGACAAAAGCAGATGTAGCTGGTAAACATATTCTTTTAATTGATGATGTTTGTACAACGGGGGCAACGATGGCGGCCGCAGCCAACGCCCTTTTTGCTGCCGGAGCACACGCTGTTTCCGGTTATTGTGCGGCTCGTGCAATTTAGCACAAGATGGTAAGCGCTTATTCACTTTAATCATTAAACCATTTCTCGTATGATAGAGGTGTGTATGTAAAAGTGGGAAACTATAAAACATAGCTCAGATCAGAAAACCGCTTTTACTTGAGCCAATCACAGTGCAGTCAGCTATTTATTTTGCAAAACTTTCTGTGATTTGCTTAACGACCAGAATTTCTTTTCTTAAACAAAGGGAGATTAGACAATGGAACTATCAGTTAACGGCCGTAACATGGAAGTCACGACAAGATTACGCAACTATGTAGAAAAGAAAACAGGAAAACTTGATAGATATATGCCCAATCTGGCTGAAGTACACGTAGATCTTTCCGAAACAAATGCTCGCAATGCGGTCGAACGTCAGGTGGCCCAAATTACCATCCGCGACAAACGGGGAACCATTTTGCGTGCAGAAGAGCGCAGCAACGACATGTTTGCCTCCATTGATGCTGTGGTTGATAAACTTTACCGTCAAATTAGCCGTTATCGGGGCAAACGGCAGCGTAAATGGCGGGGCGGCAATGGCAATAACGAAGAATTCATCATGGGTGAACCGTTGCCCCTGGAAGAAGAACTCGCTGAGTCGGAAGAGGCAGCCATTGTCCGCACCAAAAAATTTACCATGCGGCCCATGAGTACCGAGGAAGCACTGGATCAAATCGAGCTGCTTGGCCACGATTTTTTTGTTTTCTACAATGCAGATGAACAAGCCGTCAATGTGCTTTACCGACGGCGTGATAATGATTACGGGTTGCTTCAGCCCGACATGGATTAACAACCAAATGAAACGCTCCGAAAGTAAGAACTTGCTTTCGGAGCGTTTTCTTTTTCCTCTAAAAAATGTCACGACCCCATATTCTTGTTGTGTGTACAGCCAATATTTGCCGCTCGCCTGTGGCTGAGAGCTTACTGCGTACCAAACTGAATGCTGTTGGCCTGGCTGACTGGACCGTTTCTTCTGCCGGAACCTGGGCAGAACCAAACCATACGGCCGCACCATTCAGCATTGCTTTGATGACTGAGCGCGGACTGGATATTCGTTCGCACCGTTCGCAGCCAGTAACGGAGCCATTGATGCAACAGGCAGATTTGGTTTTGTGCATGGAAACGACGCATGTAAAGACGCTGCGCCAAGCATACCCGGCCCAGCAGCACAAAATTTACACCATTCGGCAAATGAAAGGCAAGCGCGGCAGTGTGCGTGACCCATATGGTGGGTCGCGGCGGCAGTATGAGCGTATGGTCGCTGAGGTGAATGAGTTAATTGAACTAGGTTTTCCGCGCATTCAAGCAGTGGCGCAGGAAAACTTCCAGAGAAGGGATGAGAATGGATCGAGCTGAGTTAGTAAGGTATTTAGACAATTATTTGCGCATTGCTGAGATTGCCGACTATGGGCCGCAGGGCTTGCAGGTAGAGACGACCAATACGGCTGTGAAGCGCATTGCGTTGGCTGTAGATGTGTCACCGATGGTCATTGAAACGGCCGTTTCCTACCAGGCCGATATGCTCTTGGTGCATCATGGCGTGTTGTGGCGGCAAGTGGAGCGCATTGCTGGGCCGCTGGGCGCTCGGGTGCAGCAGCTCATGGCCCACGGACTTAATTTATACGCTGCCCATCTGCCGCTGGATGCCCATCCTGAAGTGGGTAACAACGCCGTGCTGGCCCGCATGTTTGGCGTTACAGAGGTCGATTGGTGGTATTCCCCCACCAACGTACCCATTGCCGTGGTTGGTGATGTGCCCGCCCAGCCCAGTCTGGATGAGTTGGTGCACCAGGTCAACAGCCAGCTAAACACCGAGGCCACGGTGCTGGCCCATGGCCCAGCGCAGGTGCAGCGGTTGGCGATACTTTCTGGCTTTGGCGCAGACAAGGTAGCGGAGGCCAAAGCGCTCGGTGCCGACACCTTTTTGACTGGCGAAACATCCCATGCCAACTATTGGGCCGCCTCTGATTATGGGCTGAACGTTATTTTTGCTGGACATTACGCTACTGAGACCGTGGGCGTACAGACGTTGGGTGCCCATCTAACCGAAAAATTTGGCGTAGAAACACGCTTTTTTGATTTTCCCACAAAAATGTAAAAAGTGGTTGGTGGTTAGTGGCTCGTTGAACGAACCACCAACACCTAGCCACGAGCAAACGAACCACGATTCCTACTAAACCAAGGAGAATTCTTGTGACTGACAAAGCAATTGCCTGGATTGATGACGAGATTGCCGCTTTAAAAGAAGCTGGCTTGTTTAACCGCATTCGTACCATTGAGTCGCCGATGGATGGCCATGTAACGATTGACGGCCGTTCCCTGCTCAACTTTTGTGCCAACAATTATCTGGGATTGGCCAACCATCCCCGGCTGCGAACGGCCGTTAAAGACGCTGTTGATAAATACGGGGTGGGGCCAGGGGCTGTGCGCACCATTGCCGGCACGATGTCGCTGCATATTCAGCTTGAGGAGCGACTGGCTGCTTTTAAACGGGCCGAAGCCTGTATTACTCTGCAAAGTGGCTTCACGGCCAATTTAGCCACGATTCCGGCGCTGGTAGGTCGTGGCGACGTCATTTTTTCTGACGAGCTGAACCATGCCAGCATTATCGATGGCTCCCGACTGAGCCGGGCCACCATTGTGCGCTACGCCCACAACAACGTAGAAGATTTGCGCCAAAAGATTGCTGAGACGACTGAATACGGCCGTCGCCTCATCGTCACTGACGGTGTGTTTAGCATGGACGGGGATATTGCTCCGTTGGACAAAATATGCGAGGTGGCTGAAGAACACGACATCTTGTTGATGGTCGATGACGCACACGGCGAGGGGGTATTGGGCGAAGGTGGACGTGGCATTGTGGACCATTTTGGCTTGCACGGCCGTGTGGATGTTGAGGTAGGCACGCTTAGCAAAGCGTTTGGCGTGATGGGGGGACTGGTGGCTGGTAAACAGTCCATCATTGACTGGCTGCGGCAGCGGGGACGGCCGTTCCTCTTCTCCAGCGCGCTTACCGTACCAGATACGGCCGCTTGCTTGGCGGCCGTCGAACTGCTGCAAGAATCTACCGAACTGGTGGATCGCTTGTGGAGCAATGCGGCGCTTTTTAAGAAAGAAATGCAGGAGATGGGCTTCAACACTGGCGTGACCCAGACGCCCATCGTGCCCGTGATGCTAGGCGAGGCGACGTTGGCCCAAAAGTTTAGCCAGCGGCTGTTTGAAGAAGGCGTTTTTGCCATGGCCATTGGTTATCCTACGGTAGCACAGGGCAAGGCGCGCATTCGCGTCATGAATTCCGCTGCGCATAGTCATGATGATTTGGAGGTTGCTCTGGACGTGTTTGGTCGTGTGGGCAAAGAACTCGGCGTTATTTAGCCCAGGCTAACAAATGTACCTGGCCTGTCATTTCTGCAAAGGCAGGAATCCACTTTGTGGAGATGCTAGATACCGGCCGGCGTGAGTACGACACCTGAGTTAGTTGTAAATCAAAAAGAAAACCCTGGCAGATTGATGGAAATCTGCCAGGGTTTTCTTTTTACTATTTGCAGGAAACCCGGTTGCTGGAGCTTAGTGGCCGTCCGCAAATAAATTACCGGAATTGTGCGGACGGCTTGAAGTAAGCGGCCTTCTAAATCAGGTAAGTTATTGTTGGCCGCTTACTTAGACCTCAATGCTGCGCAAATGGAGGGTTTGCAGGAATTTTTGTCGCAGTTCGGGGAAAGTCAGCAGCTTTTGGAAGATGGATGGATAGTGTAGGCCAATATCTTCGCCTTTGTAGGCGGAATCCGCTACCTGTGCCAGCCAATCAAAATCGGTGGGCACCAGCGTGGCTCCATAGCCCCGGACCTGATCCAGCAATTCCAGGAAAGTGTCTCCGGCTTCTGGCCAGGCATTGAGGGTTTTCAATTGGTGCCTTAATGTTTGGATGCTCTCATCTTGACTAGAAGGAACATTGGACGATCCGGCTAAATTGGACTGATTAGACTCATATGGTTTAGTCGTTTGCCAAAGTCTCGTTTCTGTAAAATGGCTCACCCGATGGCTCCTATTCAACCCACTTATTATTTTCATGGGCACTACACTGACCTTGTAAAAATAAAGTTACGCGAGCGCGGCCCGCCAAAAAAGAAAAGAATACGGCCGTTTCAAATCTCTTTCAAAGTTGCAGTGAAACGACCGTTGCTTACACTATAACAAATTAACAGGGGTAAAGGGCATAGGAATCCTTGGCTAGGAGCTCATTTGGTAGACCTGTGCCAACTGACCCGCGATCAGACGGTAAATTTCTGCCCAAGCTGGGGGACAGTGACGTTGGCAAACCCTTGTTCCTGGCGCAGGGCATCGGCAAAAGCCAGGGAGGCTTCTTCTTCGCCGTGCACAATGAAAGTGTGAGACGGCCGTTGCTGCAAATGCCCTGTCCATTCCAGTAGCTCGGCCCGGTCGGCATGGGCGCTCAGTCCGTTGATGGTAGCCACTTCCGCTTTGAGCTGATATTCCTCGCCAAAAATGCGAATCTTTGGTTGTTTTTCAACAATGCGTCGTCCCAGCGTATGCGGTGCTTGCCAGCCGACAATCAAGATCGTGTTACGTGGATCTTCTACATTGTTTTTGAGGTGATGCAAAATGCGCCCCGCTTCAGCCATGCCGCTGGCACTAATGATAATGGCTGGCTCGCGTAAAAAGTTGAGCTCCTTGGATTCGCTGGTAGCGCGTGTATAGCGCATCATGTCGAAGCCGAAGGGGTCGTTGTTATGGTTTTGGGCCAGGAACTCATGGGTTTCTTCGTCGTAGGCTTCTGGATGCAGCCGGTAGATGCCGGTGGCGTCGATGGCCAGGGGACTGTCTACATAGACGGGCAGCTTGGGCGGAATGTCGCGGGACTCTACTAGCTGATGCAGGCGATAAACAAGCTCCTGGGTGCGCCCCACAGCAAAGGCGGGCACAATGAGCTTGCCACCCCGCTGGAATGTTTCGTTGACGATTTTTTCCAGCTTATCGGTGGCTTCTTCAATATGCTCATGATAGCGGTTGCCGTAGGTGCTTTCGATGAGCAGCACATCGGCACTATCCAGGAAGGCCGGGTCGCGCAAAATGGGACGATTGGGACGGCCCACATCGCCGCTAAACACTAAGCGCACATCGCGCCCTGCTTCCTGGTCAACAATGTCCAATGCCACAATGGCAGAGCCAAGAATATGCCCGGCATCATAAAAGGTGAGGGTGATATCCGGGGTCAATTTATACGGCCGTTCATACCCAATTCCAATGAAGTTTTTCAAGCTCTCTACAGCATCTTCTATGGTGTAGATGGGTTCTAGTGGTGGCAACCCTTGCCGTTTGCGTTTTTTATTTACATATTCGATGTCGTACTGCTGAATTTTGGCACTGTCGCGCAGCATAATGGCGCACAAGTCGCGTGTGGCGTAGGTGCATACAATGTCACCGTTGAAGCCGCTTTTTACCAGATTGGGGATATTGCCGCTGTGGTCAATATGGGCATGGGAAAGGACCAGGATGTCCACTTCGGCGGCATTAAAGGGCAGATTTTGGTTACGATTATAGCTTTCTTTGCGGGACCCTTGGTACAGGCCACAGTCCAGCAATATTTTGAGTCCGTTCACTTCTACCAGGTGCTGGGAGCCAGTCACCGTGCGCACCGCACCATGAAACGTAATCTCCATTATTTTCTCCTTTCTGGAAGCCATAGAGTTCACCGCGATTTAAGAAATCAGTCTTAAATTCTCCGCTGTCTCTTTTCCTCTGTGGCTTTTAGGTGTTGGACAGGACGGCCAAAATAGACTTGGCGTACGTTTTGTGCCGCCAAGGGCCCACTTCATCAATCTGGGCTAACTGGGCCTCGTTTTGAGGGTTTTTTAGGGCGATGGCCCACAAGGCATCTTTGCTGATGATGACATCTGATTCCACACCGCGCCGGCTGGCAGTGTTTTTGCGCCAGGTGTGCAGCTTGTCGTACCGGTTCATGGCATCTTCGGGGGGGCGCTGGTTGCGTTTGGGGAAGGGGGGATGAGGGGCGTTCAGCCCATCGGCAATAATGTTGAGCACCTGACGGCCGTATCGCCGGGTTTGTCCAGAGGTCATACCGTACACATCGCGTAAGGCAGACAGATTGGCTGGTGTTGTTTGGGCCAGCTCAATGAGTGTCTTGTCGTGGAAAATTTTGAACAAGGGGCGATTGCGCTGCCGTGCTTCCTGGTCACGGTAGATGGCTAATGCTTTCAGCACCGCCTGCTGCTGCCGCGACAAATCATATGCGCCGCTGATCGACCAAAAATCATTGTCTGGGTCAAATTCGTTGTCGCTGAGTTTGACGTGTGTCTGGTCCGCGAAGATTTCAGCTGCTTCTTCCAACCGCCCGGCGGCAGCCAGCTCTTTTTCCAAATGATCGCGCAGTTTGAGCAAATGATAGGTGTCTAGTTGGGCATAGACGAGTTGTTCGGGGGACAACGGCCGTTTGCACCAGTTTGACTTTTGGTACCGTTTATCTAGCTTAATGCCATAAACCTCTTCTAGCATACTAGCCAGCCCATATCGTGGATAGCCTAAAATGCGGGCGGCCCACATCGTGTCGAACAAATTTTGCAGCTGCCAATTAAACTGTCGTTTGAGCAGTGTGAGGTCATATTCAGCCGCGTGGAAAACCTTCTCGATTTGCGGATCTTGGATAATATCACCCAGGCCGCTTAAATCGCGCACGCCTAACGGATCGATGATGTAATCTTGTCCAGGGATGGTAATTTGGACGAGGCACACCTCTTCGCGGTAGGCGTACATGCTGTTGGCTTCTAGATCGATGGCTAAACGGGATTCTGCCTGTAGTTTTTCCAAACAAGGTTGCCAATCGGACTGCGTTGTAATGAGTTTATGTGGCGGTAATTTCACAAAGATGCTCCATTGAAAAGTCCAAAAACATGACCCCTATTATAGCATTTTGGTCAAGCAGGTGGGTCTGGCTGCTTGAGGGTTCTCATTTTTACGCGATGGGTTTGGCGGCGGCAATGGTATTTAGGCGCTACGGTGTAAGACGGCCGTTTCGTACCAGGCCCAAAAGCGTCGGACGCCTTCCTCTACTGAGATTTGGGGATTGTACCCTAGCAGGCGGCGGGCTTTACTGATATCTGCCTCGTTTTTCACAAAATCGGCGGCCAAACGCGGCCTGTGAAAAACGTTGGCCGGACGGCCACCCAGCGTCTCGATCAGATTTACAAAATCTTTAAGCAAGGTTGGTTTGCCACGCCCCAGGTTGATGATTTCATACCCCAGCGGTTTGTCCAGTGCCAGCACCACACCATCAGTGATGTCGTCAACATAGGTCCAGTCGCGGTACATCTCTCCGTTGTCGTACAGGGGAATTTGGATGCCTTTGGCTACACTTTCTGCTACCAAGTAGGCCATCATGTCGGGACGGCCGTTTGGCCCATAGACGGTGAAAAAGCGAACGGCCGTAAAATTTAGCCCATACAAATGATGATAGGCATGGCCTAAAATCTCGGCGGCCCGCTTGGCAGCAGCGTATGGCTGCAAGGGCCGGTCGCACGGGTCCGTTTCGACAAAGGGGATTTGGGTGGTGTTGCCGTAAACGGAAGAAGTGGAGGCCATGACGAAATTTTTTAGAGTGCCAGCGGCGCGGGCGGCGTCCAGCAGGTTTTGCGTGCCGTTGAGGTTCACTTCCACGTACAAATCCGGGTACTGTACCGCGTTGCGCACGCCTGCCATTGCGGCCAGATGGGCCACCGCCTCAAACTTTTCGCTAGCGAAAAGTTCAATCATTGTCTCTCGTTGACGAATGTCTTGCTCCACCATGCGGAAGTTGGGGTAGGCGGCCAGCCGCGCTGCGTTGCTACGCTTTTTGGCAGGATCGTAATAATCGTTGAAGTTATCTAACCCCACGACATTATCGCCGCGTTTGGCTAATTTTTCGGCTAAGTTACTACCAATGAATCCGGCTGCACCAGTGACGAGAATTTTCATAGTTGTTTTTATGAGGAGATTGGGGACTGGAGATTAGAGATGGGTCAATCTCCAGTCTCTGATCTCCAATCTCCTTTTTAGATTTGTGACGGCCGTATATCTTGCACCATCAATTGTAAATTACGATTACCGCGCCATTCATTGACGCTAATGCTGTACACCAGATCGACGGTTTGAGGCAGATGGCTGGCCCACTCACCCTGACGAAAAGCGATGGCCCCAACTTCTCGATAGCCAGTGATGCCGCCAGCGGCCAGTGTGAGCTGCAAATGGGCCCCATCCTGGCCCACGGCGCGATGATGAATCACTTCCACATCTCGGCTCAGGAACACTGGCTGCGGATTGGCTGCCCCGGTTGGTTCTAGCTGCTGCAAATGCTCAAATAACGCCCAATCCACATCATCCAGTTCGATTTCAGCGTCAATGGTCAGCGTGGGAATAAGTTCCACATCACGCAGCCTGCGTTCAGCAACCTCGGTGATGCGGCTGAGAAATTCGGACAGGTTGGCATTGCGCACCGTGAACCCCGCTGCCTGGGCGTGACCCCCATGCCGTACCAGCAAATCAGCTACCTCATCCAGGGCATCGGTAATGTGAAATTTGTCAATGGAGCGGCAGGAGCCACGGCTCTCTTCTTCACCCTGTTCCATCACAATGGCTGGACGGTAATGCTTTTCGGCCAGACGGCTGGCTACCAGCCCCACTACGCCAGAAACAAACTCTGTGTCAGCGGCGATGAGGATGGGCGCGTCGGGTTCCACCATTTCTTCGGCCTTGCGGCTGAGTTCGGCCGTGAGCTGCTGCCGCTTGCGGTTGAGCTTGTCTAGCTCGTCGGCGTAGCGATTGGCGTCCTGGCTATTATTGGCCGCCAGCAGGCGAGCGGCGCTGTAGGCGTGGGCCAGGCGTCCGGCGGCGTTAATGCGCGGCCCGATGCCAAAGGCGATGGATTCGGCCGTGAGATTACCAGGCGTGAGGCGGGCGGCGCGGGCAATGGCGGCAATCCCGGCCCGTTTGGAATTGTTGAGTGATTGCAGTCCGTCGATGACCAGCTTGCGGTTTTCTTTCAGCAGCGGAGCCAGATCAGCCACCGTGCCAATGGCTACCAGGTCGAGCAAATCCGACTCGTCGAAGGTGGCCCGGTCAGGCCGGGACTGTTTGAGCGCCTGGGCCAGCTTGTAAGCGAGACCCACCCCGGCCAGCATGTCGTCGGGATATGTTGAATCGGGGCGCTTGGGGTTGATAACGGCCGTTGCCGGCGGCATCTTCGGCCCCAGGCTGTGGTGATCGGTGATGATCATCTCTAGGCCAATCTGGTTGGCATGTTCCACTTCAAACACAGAGCGGATGCCACAGTCTACGGTGATGATGAGATTGGCCCCTTTTTCGCGCAGCTCGGACAGGGCCTCTATATTGAGGCCATAGCCTTCATCGACGCGGTCGGGGATGTACGGCCGTACCAAATTGCGATCCGCCCCCATGCCGCGCAGCGCCTGGGTTAGCAGCACCGTGCTTGTCACCCCATCGGCGTCAAAATCGCCATAAACAATGATCATTTCTTCGTTGTCGATCGCTTGCTCAATGCGGGCCACCGCTTTGTCCATGTCTGGCAGCAAAAATGGGTCGGTCGATTCCAGATAACGCCCTTCTAAAAAGGCCTGTACATCTGCTGGTTCGATGATGCCCCGGTTGTACAGCACCTGAAGCATGACGGGGTGAATATGGCCAAATTCTTCCTGAATATGGTCCGGCACTTTGGGGGCAATTTGCCAGATATTTTTACGCAATGTGTTGGGTCGATTCATAGCTCCGAATGGTAACACGGAGCCGGAGGGCTTGCCAGCGCAACAAAATTATATGCGAATTGTTTGTAAAGTTGTGATTGAGAAAATGATCCTTGTGTAAAATCTCGTTTTGAGATATTATGCGCTATGCACATTATTTCACGAAAGGCTTTGAAGCAATTTTGGGAACAATATCCTGACAGTCAAAGCTCATTGAGCCGGTGGTACAAAATTGTAGATAAAATGGAGTTTTCCGGTTTTGGGGAATTGCGACAAACATTTCCCTCTGTGGACAAAGTTGGTGATCTAATTGTGTTTAACATCGGTGGCAATAAGTATCGGCTAATTGCATCCATTCATTTCAATCGCAACAAGGTCTATATTCGCCATGTGTTGACTCATGCAGAGTATGACAAAGGGGCGTGGAAAAAATGACATTAATGATTCAAGACATTCAACCGCATTGGGCAGCGATTCGTCAATTCATGACCATTCGCAGCGAGCAAGATTATGATCGTTTAGTGGCTCAAATGAATGAACTTATTGATGAAGTTGGCATAAATGAAGCCCACCCAATGTATGAATTTTTAGATACATTGGGCACGATCCTTTACGCATATGAGGAAAAACAGCATCCTATACCGCAGGCAAGCGGGGCTGAGGTTTTGCAGTATCTGATGGAGGAACACGACCTGCGCCAATCAGACCTGCCAGAGATTGGTTCGCAGGGTGTGGTCTCTGAAATTCTCAACGGCAAAAGAGAACTAAACGTGCGCCAAATCCGTGAACTGGCTCGCCGGTTTCATGTGTCACCTGCCGTATTTATTTGAGTTTTGTTTAGAATGGCCAGTAGGGAGGGCAAGAGAAAGACAAAAGGGACGCCAATGAAGTGGGCAGCAAGCTGGCTGCCGCCGAGGGCGTAGGCGCGCAGGTGGCCGTAGATGAGGACAGAGAGCTGGACAGTGAGTAGGAACCAGAGTTCGGTACGCAGGCGGAAGGTCGTTGGCGCTGTTGCGCTTTCCTCTTCTAGCAGGAGCCAGAGGAAGGGCCAGGTGCTGTACCAGAGGCGGAAGCTGAGGGCTTGCAGACTATAAGCCGCCAATATATCGGCCGCAGCCCGCATTGGGGAACGGCCGTTCCACCCCAACCACACGAGCCACAAACACAACAAGCCAAACAGCATCCTAAACAAGTTCGCAATGAACTCAATAAACGCGGGTGTGAGCGGTTGTCCCAGTTCACCGGCAACCAGCAGCACCAGCGTGGCCGGTGAAAAACCAGGGCCGCTGGACGCTTCACGCAGCAGCCGTACGGCCAAATCCAGCGGGGAACCAAACGGTAAAAACGCCAGCCAAACGGCAGTGCCCCCCCACAACACTCCCCAACCAAACACCCGCAGCCTGGCCCACCAATTCGGCAAATCGCGCCAGATGGCCAGCACAAAAAAGGGCAGTACCAGCAGCGCAATCGGCTTGGTAAGCGCGGCCAGGAGCAAAAAGAAGAGGGTGAGCGACGGCCGTTCCCGCCGCCAAAACCAGAGCGCCACCAGCTGCCATACCATCATCAGCACGTCGTTGTGGCCATCGACGATAAACATCAGCAGCAGGGCGGGGTTCCACAGCCAGAGCAATGTAAAGCCGCGCTGCTTAGCCGCATCCGCCTGGGCCAGCAGCCGCCAGATGAGCCAGCCGCACGTTAGATGGGCCAGCAGTCCCACGAGCTTAAAGGAAAGCAGCCCGGCCAGTAAATTGTCCTGCGTCAGGCGGGTGACGCCTGTAGCCAGCAGCTCCCACAGCGGGCCGTACGGTGAGGTTTCATCGGCCCACTCGCCTGCTAGCGGCAGCAACGGATCGTCGGGGAAGGCATCGGGCGCAGTGGCGTAGGGACTTTGCTCATAAACGCTGCTGACGCGCCCGCGAATCACATAGCGGAACAGATCATTGGCATTGATGGGGTAGGTTTGCAGCAGGGGGATGGCAAAGAGGACTGCCGTTCCCAACAAAACCCACAGTGCCGGTTTTACCCGTTCTGATTGAACCGCCCGAAACGCCAGCCAGTACAGGCTAAACAGCGCCAACAGCAGCAATGCGTAAGCCAATCCCGCCAGCAGCGAGGGCGCAAAGGTGCGAACGTCTTGTAGAGGAAGGGTGTTGAAATACGGCCGTAATGGAAACCACCACCAAAAGAGCAGGTATCCCACCAACGAGGCCAGCGCCAGGAACGTTAAATTAATTTGAAATTTAGGGCGAGCTCGCGAAGTAACAGTCACAATTTAGTAATCGGTAGGTCAGTTATCGGTTATCAGTTTAAGTTTTAGATTATAGACCGTTTTACTGATTACCGAACACCGATCACCGATGACGGAATACCGTCCACCGATCACGCCGTCACGTGACTGCCATGTTTGTCCAGCGGAACAACGAGGGTGACAGATGTGCCGTGCCCCAGGGCGGATTCCAGCCGCAAGGAGCCATCGATTCGGTCAGCGCGTTCCCGCATATTGACCATACCCAGGCTGCCACGTGAGCTGTAATCCTGGTTAACAGACTGCACATCAAAACCTACGCCATTGTCTTGTATGAGGGCGACAAATAGATTTTCTTCTTGCCAGAAGCGCACCTGGATCTGGCTGGCACGGGAATATTTACGAGCATTGCCCAGTGCCTCTTCTACGATGGAAAAAACAACGCCTTGAGCCTGCTCGTTGAGCAGTTCGCCATGTTCGCCGCCTACCAGGCGGATATTCAGGCCATCTGTTTCTTTGATGCGGTTGATGACGGTTTCTATAGCCGGACCCAGCCCTTGTGTCTCCAGAACCAACGGCCGTAATGTAAACAACATGCCGCGAATTTCTTTAGATGTTTGTTTGGCCAGCTCTTCCACTTTTTCCAGCTCGCCCAGCGCCTGCTCTGGATCGCGAGAAAGTAGAGAGCGGATAAAGTTGATGCGCATGGCGATGGCGGCGATGGTTTGGGTGGGGCCGTCGTGTAGATCGCGGGCTAGCTCTTTGCGCGCTTCTTCATCGGCCTCGATAATGCGCTGCTTTTCAGATTCCAGCCGCTGGTACATCTGTGCGTTTTGCAAAGCGATGACAGCCTGGTCGGCCACCCCATTGAACAGCTCAAAATGCTCTTTGTCGAACTTAACGGCCGTATCCGACCCAATCACAATGGCCCCAAAAATTTGGAACCCGGCCCGCAAAGGAATACAGGCAGCCGTCAGGCAGTTGTGAAAGGCGACAAATTGGCGCAGTTCTGGATCACGTCGGGGATGATCGGTGGTAACCGGTTCGGCCTGGGTTAAAGCTGCCCCAACGATGCCCCGCTTGCCCTGCATTTGTTTTTCGAAATCAACGGCCGTAAAGCGGCGCGTAGCCACCGGAATCAAATCTTCGCCATTAAACAAAAAAACCGCGCCAACCAACGATTGGCGAGGGATGCCCATTTCTTCAATGGCCAGACTGCACACATCCAGCGCCTCTTCCACCACCCGCTCAAAACTGAGGGTGGCCCGCATTACCGAAGCCATCGACTGGAGCGACTTGGCCCGATTATTGGCGGCCCGCAGCTGGTGCAGTTCCGCATCAACCATTTGTGAAGTGGTCGTTTGGATTCGTTCGGCGTAACGGTCAACCATGTAATAAACAAGTGCCAGGGTTAGAAAGAGGGTGAAACCGGCAATGGCCATGCCGGGGAGCCAGTCCAAAAAATTGCTATTCAGGACCACGGAATAGACCACAAAAAATGCGGCCAACATGGCAATAATTAACAGCGCAAAAATGGCAATGAGAAGCCAATTAAGCCGCTGAAACTCTTTTTTGATTTTTGTTGCTAAACTTTTGCTCATTTTAAGACATCAAATGCGTTGTTTTGTGTAAAAGCCAAATAGAATGATAAAAGGTGAGTTCAAATTTAGCTTTTACTTGAGCAAATCACAAGCAACCTCGCTTTCTTTTTCAAAAGATATCTGTGATTTGCAAACTACCTCAGCTTGAATGCTTATTGTTTATTATACAAGAGAGGTCAAAAATAACGATAGGTTAACCCGCCAAAACATGTGGACTGATGGTACTATGCGCGGGTAAACCTGCGAATAGGCTTACTGGGCTGTTATGAAACAAGGGCGCGGGCAATGGTTGCCGCTACAAGCCCATTATTGCGCAGCAGAGCCGTGTTGGCTTGCAGACTACGGCCGTTTGTCAACTGTACCACCCGGCGCAGCAGCCAGGGGGTAGAGGCAGGTCCATGAACGCCTTGTTCGTCCGCTTCCTGGGTGGCCTGCACAATCGCTGTTTCTACCATGTCCGGGTCGCAGGCGTCGGCCTCTGGCACGGGCACGGTGACCAAAATGCCGTTTTGCAGCCCGGCTTGCTGGTGAGCCTGCACCGCGCGGGCCACCGCTTCCGGCGTATCCAGGCGAATATCAACGGGCAGGCCGCTGCTGCGCGCAAAAAAAGCGGGCAGCTCGTCGGTGCCATAGCCAATGATGGGCACACCATGTGTTTCTAGCACTTCCCGCGTGGCGGGTAAATCTAGAATTGATTTGGCCCCGCTGCTTACCACGGTGACAGGCGTACGTCCCAATTCCAACAAATCCGCGCTGATGTCGAAGGGGTGGCCGCGATGCACCCCGCCGATGCCTCCAGTCGCAAACAGGCGAATGCCAGCGCGGTGGGCCAGAATCATGGTACCAGCCACAGTGGTGGCCCCATTTTCTTTGTTGCCAATGGCCAGAGGAATATCGCGGCGGCTGCATTTGCGGACGGCCGTTCCTGCCAATTGGCCTAAATATTCCAGCTCATCATCGGTTAAGCCCACATGCACCTGCCCCTGAATAATGGCGATGGTGGCCGGAATGGCACCGCCTTCGCGGACGGCCGTTTGCATCTGGACGGCCGTCGCGACGTTATCTGGATAAGGTAACCCGTGGGTGATAACGGTGCTTTCCAGGGCCACCACTGGTTTGTTTTGGGTAAAAGCCTCGGCCACCTCTGGTAAAACCTGTAAAAAATTGTGCATTGATTATCCTCATAAAATCATGGTATCTTATAGCTACAGACCTCATCAAGCCGCCATAAATTTACAACCTACCTATTGCGTAAAAGCGGGAAAGTGTTTGAAATTAAGAAAGCCCGATGCGCCCGCTTTTGTTCAAGGAATCGGCCCAATTGCCTTTAGCTTCTCTGCGAAATCTTTTTGCTGATTGCATGAAACTGTACAAGTGTGAACGGCCGTTATTCTAACAACTTATCTGATGTATGGCCGCAAAAGAATTTTTACTATAGATCGGTTATGAGTGAATTTGCGAATCCTAAATTGCATGCCCGACAGCGTTTTGAGCAGGCGCGCCGTCAGGCGGCCCGCGCCCAAATAGCTGCCCGGCTCACCGGTGAGGATATCAACCTGCTGCCGTTTGAAGCCATCCGCACCAATTTACAGCAGCAAAACCCTTACTACCGTGGTGTTATTGAAGTGCCGTTGGATGCGATTGTAGGCAGCGTTGGCCGTTACAAAACGTTTACCCGTAAATTTCTGCCGCTTACCAACAGTATAGAAGACCGTTGGGTGGCGGTAGATGCGCTGGCTGCCCGGATGGGTTGGCCTCCGATTGAGCTGTATCAGGTGGGTAATATCTATTTTGTGAAAGATGGCAACCATCGTGTTTCGGTGGCACGACAGCTAGACATGGCCACTATCGAGGCGCACGTCATGGCTTATCCGGTTGATTTCGAGATTGAGCCGACGGATGATCTGGATCATATTTTTATTCAGCTGGGTGAACAAAACTTTATGGACAAAACCGGGTTGGCGGAGCGCTATCCAGACCACAACATTCACTTTACCTCACCAGGACGTTATACAGAACTTCAAGCCCAAATTCATAATTTACGACAAATTTTAGCACGGATTGATGGTGAGGAGATGGCTTGGGAAACGGCCGTTGATGCCTGGTATGAAATGATTTACCTGCCAACGGTGCAGATAATCCAGGATTCTACCCTGTTGGCAGATTTTCCTGGCCGTACCGAGGCCGATCTGTTTGTATGGCTTTCCCAGCACCGCGAACGACTCGAAGAGCGGTATGGGCTTCATGAAAACCTGGCTGACCTGGCCCAATTTTTAGCAGATGAATACCGTGAGGCGGGCTTGCCCCGGTTAACGCGGCAGGTACGACGCTTGCTGGGCAGCAACAGCTTGCCCCCTTTAGAAGAAGTTGTTAATTTAGAAGAAAAAGAGTCCTCCTCAGAAGAAGATTCTGATTTAAATTAGCAAATAGGTGATCGTAGGAGTTTAAAAAATGCTCAAAAAGAATTATTCAAAAACTGGAAGCTCATGTCGGGTCACGTTTAAACTGCCCTCAGATGTCAGTGCAGAAATGGTTCATCTTTGCGGCGAATTTAATGATTGGAGTCCCACCAAACATCCCATGAAAAAGCTCAAGGATGGCAGTTTTAGTGTTACCGTTTCGTTGGAACCGGGGCAATCTTACCGCTTCCGCTATTTGTTGGATAACGAACGCTGGGAAAATGATTGGGATGCCGATGCTTACGTGGCCAATCAGTATGGCACAGAGGATTCACTGATTACAATTTAATTTGTTGTCCGTAAAACCTGAAAAAGAAAATAAGATGCGCTGTCTGCCGGGCAGCGCATTTTTTGTTGACTTTCAGGGGGTGAAATTTCAGTGAGAATGTGGTTTGTGAGCGGCCAGCAGGTTTGGCAACCTTTGGCGGCTGGGTATAATCGCCACTGGCTTCTGTAATATTAAGTAAACTGTTTTCAGGGTTTGGGCCTACCCATAGGTAAAAGCTCTGAATCTCTATTTTGGAACTCTGTATGCGACGAACAATTCTTTTTTTATTATGCCTCCCTTTGCTGCTTATGGCTTGCGGTGAGGAAGAACCACTGCCGACGGTGGCCCCCGCCATTAGCCAGACTGATGATGGGCTTGCGCCGCCGGTAGTGAGTGAGGATCCCATTGTGCTGCCGACGGAAACGGCCGCTCCCCCAACGCCTGAAGCTCCCTTAGCTGCCAAAGTAAATGGCGAACCGCTGTTTCTGGCTGCGTTTGAGGTGGAACTGGCCCGTTACCAACAAGCCCAAGCTGAGTTGGGCAATCCGGCTGGTGGTGAGGATTACGGCCGTATTGTGCTGGACGCGCTGATTGAGCAACTGTTGATCCGTCAGGCGGCTGCGGCCCAAGGCGTGGTCATAACGGATGCCATGATCGATCAGGAATTGGCTGACTTGCAAGCGGTGGCCGGTGGCGCAGATAATTTTACTGCCTGGCTGGATACCAATCGATATAGTGAAGAAGAGTTTCGCACAGCCGTATCCGATGGTTTGATTCAGGAGCAGATGGTAACGGCCGTTACCGCCGATGTGCCTTTTTCTGTGGAGCAGGTCCACGCCCGTTACATTCAGGTGGATGATCTTAATCTGGCCAACACGCTGCTGGCTCAGATTCAAAATGGGGATGATTTTGCCACGCTGGCCCAACTTCATTCATTGGATCGCATCACGGGGGAGAATGGGGGTGATTTGGGCTTTTTTGCTGCGGGAACGCTGCTGGTGCCAGAGGTGGATGCCGCTGCCTTTGCCCTCACAGAGCCGGGCCAGGTTAGTGAGGTCATTATGGCCGTCAATCGCGAAGGCAACCCAGTTTATTACATTGTGCAGCTGATCGAACGAGACCAGGAACGGCCGTTAGACGATGGCGTGCGGTCTATTTTGTTGCAACAAGCCTTTGAAACCTGGCTGGATGAGCTGTGGCAATCGGCCAACATCGAGCGCCTGGTAGATGTGGGAAGCGGCTCGTAAAAAAAGATTAGGCAGAGATGGCACCCAGACGCAGAAAAAAAACCGGATGTGCAGGCAGGTTCATGAGCTTTTTAGCAGCTTTGTTGCTACTGGCTTCTATTGGCATTGTCGCCTTGGTTGTACTCTATTTTGTTGCCCCAGAGCGGTTACCAGAACCAACCTTTTTGCAAAAAGCGTACGAGTTGCCCACGTTGGCTGTTCCTGCTGCCCTCATGCCGGATGAAGATTTACCGACGTTGGTGGCTGCAATTGAACTCCCTTCATCTACGCCAACGGCCACAGAACCGCCGTTGGCGCCAACCTGGACACCGCCTCCCCGGCAAGCCTCGGCAACGCCGCTGCCCCTAAGTACCCTAAAGCCTTCAGTAACGCCATCGCCCTTGCCCACATTTCCGACAAAGACGCCGACGCCAACGTACACGCCCACGAGTACCAATACTCCTACGGTGACACCGCCTGGCCCTACCTCCACGCCAACCGCCACTCGATCCGCATATCCTTTCACCAAGACGGATAACAGTCCGTTTTATCTGCAAAATCATGCCAACAATGCGGGCTGTGGCTGGTTGGGTTTAGCCGGTGAGGTGTTGGACCTGGAGCGAAATCCGGTGCCAGTGGGCAGCTACCGGGTGCATGTGTGGGGCAGTGCCATTGATGAGCGGGTTATCGTGGGCAGCGCGCCCGATTATGGCCCGTCTGGTTGGGAGCAGTTTGTTTTTGATTCACCAGTCATGCGCGATTACAACGTTCAGCTAGAGTCGCCAAATGGAACGGCCGTCTCCCAAGTTTATCGCGTGCAAACCCACACCACCTGTAATGAAAACCTGCTGCAATTAAACTTTGTCCAGAACCATTAATTTCAAGAAGAATTCCCCCGGAAACTTTTAGTTTTGAATAGATAAGAGCATGTCTTGGAATGTAGTTTCCGGGGAATGAGAATAATCTTACTCTTCATCGAGCGTTAACGTGTAACTGGCGCTTTCGCCAAAGAACTCCTTCACCACAATGCTCCAACGCCCTTCGCTCATAACTGGATAATCTAGCACTTGTTCAGGTTCGCCCGCTTGCGCGGCATCAACCGACCAAATCTGGTTTCCTGCCGGATCATACACAATAAATAGTAAGTCCGAATCATTGCTTTCTGGAACCAGCTCAATATCGATGACATCGCCATCTTCGGCTTCAAAATACCAAACAACCGTCTGATTTGCCTGCAATATGCCGGATTCTGTGGCTCCGTAATTGATGGTGCCGGCAACATCTGGTGCCGCGACCTCATTTGCCCGCAGCGAAATTTCATATCGGCCCGATTCGCCAAAAAAGTCACGCACCAAAATAAGGTATTGGCCATCTGCTGGCAGAGCGAATTCGATCATTTCTGGCTCACCAGTCAGGAGAGCATCTTGTTCTGCCAACCGGTTTATATTGTCATCCAGCAGCCAGATGTCCAGGTCCAGGTTATTGGTAAGAGGCGTCACGGTGATGAACAGTTCATCACCGGCTTTGCCTGTAAAAAACCAGGCGTGGGCTTCGTTTTCACGTAGCGTTTCCTGAGCTGTCTGGCCAAAAACGAGATCCCCTGCATCATAAAAATTGGTTGTATTTTCACCGCCTTCATCCAGCGAAAGTGAGTAACTACCCCCTTCTCCGGCAAAGCTGCGCACCAAAATAGAATATTCACCTGTGAGCGGCAACTCCAACCCGGCAACCACCTCCGCATCGCCGCTGAAGCCTTCGTCCAGGGCTGCCAGGCGGCTGCCATCGGGGCCATAAATATCCAGAATGGCATCAAATTGATTGTCTGGTGTGAGAACAATACTCACCAGCTCGCCCGCATCGCCAGAGAATGTCCAGACGTGTTGTGCCCCGCGAGTCAAATTGCTTTGAATTGTTTGTCCCGCAGCAAGACGGCCGCCGCCACCAAAAAGTGGTTCTTCTGTGAGCACCAAACTTAGGGTGTACCGGCCACCATCCCCAAAAAATTCACTTACTTCTGCCACGTACAGGCCGCTGTCCTGCAGCAAATTATCAATCACGATTTCGGTGTCTCCCGCATAGCCGTTATCAATGCGAGTGACGGTTTGGCCAGTAGGGCTAATCAATGTCAGAATGAGATCAATATCTTTGTTATCTGGGCTGAGGGTGAGATTGGCATAACGTGGGCCGGGCAGACTAAATGTCCAGACATCCTTCACGTTGGCTTCTAGATTGCCGTTGACCAAATCTTGCTGGCCCAGGCTGCCCAGCACGTTGGCTGAACCATCCTGAATCACGATGTCGGCATAGATGTTGTGCAAGACGATGCTGCTGGCCATCTTTTCGAATGTTTCCAGGTACTGGGGCCACTGCTCGGCGGCGGCGCTCATAATAAATAGAGCCTGCGTTTGCTGGCTGATGGTGCCAGCCAGGGTGGTGGTGAAGAGATAAATCCGGGTACGCATATCGTTGCCGTTGGCGTTAAAGAGCAGGGGCGCACCTTCTAGATCTATGAAGGAGCCGGTGACAAGCCCGCCAGTGCCAACTGAAGCACTTACGGGAGATGCTTCGGTGATGGGGGTGCGTTCGGCATCGGTGCTGAGATCTCTGGCCAGCCGGTTGAGGGTTGCCTGTGGTGCGTTGGGGGGCAGGTCCAAGTGCGCGATGAGGCCAGCGACGTAGGCCCCGTCGCCGATGGCTTTGCTGCCTAGCAGGCTGTTGCCGGTGCGTTCTGAGTTAGCCAGAAGCATGACGGTGATGCCGAGTTCGTTGGCGGTTACGGCCGTATCCACTTCACCTGAAAGATTGATCCAGGCCGGTGGGGCCAGCAGTTGCAACCCCGTGGCTGGATTCCCAATTTGTTGCCACCCGGCAAAGGCTGGGCTGGTAGGCACAGGACTAGGGGCCAGTGGCGGGGGGCTGGTGGCTGCCGATTTTGTGGGAATGGGTAAAGTCGCCGCCTGATTGGCGTTGGCCTCAAGGGGAACGTCCGTTGAGACAGGGGGCGCTTCTGCAGTGGGTAGTTCCCGATCATCTTCACTCACTGGTTTACAGGCCACAATGGTAACAATGACCAAACCAATGAATAAGCAAGACCAGTTGGTTTTTGGCATGAACACTCCTCCTGTTCTCTCCTCTTAATGATGTGCAGCAATGCAAGGCAAAACCACGGTTGGCTTGCATTGCTGCACCAAGTGGGTACAGCATTTAACAAGCCCATAGTCGCCAAAGGAACGGCCTGGTAATTGGAAAGAGAAAGACCAATCAGGCAGCCTAATAGCTGCCTGAGACTTTCTTATGAGCTTGGCACTCTCCAATCGTTGCCGATGATGATCAAGATATCGTAGTCGCCGTCGGGATTGTTGCCGCTGCTGACGTTGAGCGGTGGTACGTGCATCAACTGGGTGAGGTAGCGGCTGGTGTTGGGGTATGATCCATAGGTGATAATCTGGGAGGTGAGGTAGGTGGAGGCGTCGGCATTACCAATTTCGGTTACGTTAATGCCAAAAGATTGTAAATATTCCTGCGTGGAGGAGGCCAGACCAAATTCGGCCGTGCCATTGAGCACGGCAACGCGAGCCTGTTCGGCTGCCATCAGCGCAGGAAGGTTTTCAATAACCGGCGTGGGAATAGCCGGAGGGGCGAACAACTGGTCTCTAAGCTGCCGGATATTTTCGCGTACGGGAACCAATACCTGACGGCCGTCTGGCGTTGTCTCGTTATACACATAGTTATAATCGAGAACGGCCGTACGAATACTGTCACGCGGAATATCTTGAGCCAACAAGGCTAACTGAATTGCCTCATCCAGCGTCATATTGGTGCGTACGTTTTCTTGCGACGTTTGCCACAGCTGAGGCGCCTGGGCCAGTAATTGTGGCAGGTTGCCCAAGTCGAGCACCTGCTGGCGCACCGCCAAAATGACGGCCTGCTGACGTGCAGCCCGATCGACATCGCCTCCAAACGTGGCCCGCGTACGCGCATACTTTAGCGCTGCTTCACCATTTAAATGTTGTTCGCCTGCTTCAATAAAAAGAGGATCATAACCATAGCACCGGTCGGGGTAATCTGGGTCGTCAATCGCTTCGGGTACATCAATGTCAATGCCCCCAATCAGATCAACCACCTCTACAAATGCATCAAAATTAACGGCGACATAATAATCAATCGGTACCCCTAACAGTGTCTCAACAGTTTGGACAGCCAATGCCTGCCCACCACCAGGATATTCATAAATTTCGCCATAATAATTGGCTTGATTAATGCGGTCTACACCAAAGTCAGGAATTTCTACCCACAAATCGCGCGGTAAAGACAAAACGGCCGCAGACAAACCCACGGGATCGATGGTCAATACCATCATGCTGTCTGTATGCGTGGGGCCATCTTCTTCACATCGTTGATCGATGCCCATCATCAAAATGGAAACACGGTTTTTGCCTTCCCAACGGTGAAAGGCATCTGTGGATAAAATGGGGTTTGAGTTGTTGTTATTCTGGATAGGTTCAACATCACTGCTAGGAGCCGGTAGCTCCTGAGCAGATTCGCTGCTGCTGCCCGGATTGGCAAAATCAGGGTTAATCACTTCCAAGGAGGAAACGGTTGCCTGAACTGTTTGGTACAGCCAAACCGAACTGCCAATGAGCAAAATAAGGATGCCCAACCCCAGGAGCGATACGGCCCAAAGCGGTAAACGGACCCGAGGCGGGTTACGACGAGATGAATTGGATTTCATATCTTTTTGCGCGTTCCATGCCGGAATGGCGTAGGCGATTATAACATAAAACCATCAGGCGACGTCAAAAATTGTTTATGGGGTCCGCATTGCTGCTCCGTTGACGTGCCTATAGGGCTACTCTATAATGCGCCTCTTGTGATGAAAAGATACCAAAAGTGGCTCCCGGTTTTGCTCATTTTGCTGCTGGCCTTTGGCCTGCGTTTGTACGCGTTGACCGATATTCCCCCTGGACTGACGCACGATGAGGCCAATCATGGACGGGAGGCTATTGGTATTTTGCAGGGCATTTTCCTATTTGTTTTCCCTCTCAATTATGGCAGCGAGCCACTCTATAGCTACACGGTTGCGGGCAGCATGTGGCTGTTTGGTCAGTGGCTGTTTGCCTTACGATTTGTTAATGTTTTATTTAGCGTTTTTACCATTGGGCTGAGCTTTTTATGGGTGCGCCGCCGTTTTGATCAGTCCACGGCGCTGATTACGGCCGTTCTCCTCAGCATCACTTTTTGGCCCCTCGCCTCCGCCCGGGAAGCGCTGCGGGCGGGGATGCTGCCTTTTTTTATGGGAACGGCCGTCTGGTTTTTCTGGCTGCTTTTGGATGCAGTAGAAACGGAAATCGCTCCCAATCGCCGCCGCTGGCTTTTAGCCGCTGCCTTTGGTGTCTGTGTAGCCATCACCCTGCACATTTATTTGGCAGCGCGCGTGGCCTGGCTACTCTTTCCCCTCTTTTTGCTTTATCTGGCCTGGCAAAAGCGCCGCCTGTTTCGTAAAAGCTGGCAGCCTGTTTTTGCCGGACTGCTCTTGGCTGGTGTGCTGGTGACGCCACTCTTTGTCTACCTGGAACGCAACCCGTATGCGCTGACCCGCCTCAGCATGTTAGGCGCCCCGCTGGAAAATTTGCGCAGCGGCAATCTGCTGCCCGTCTGGCAAAATGCGAGTTCGGCCTTGTTAGCTTTTGTCTGGCCCGGCTACGGTGACCAGTTTTTGGCCTACAACATTCCTGGGCGGCCCGTGTTTGATGCGGTAACGGCCGTCTTTTTTGTACTGGGAGTAGGCGTGTGTTTGTGGCGCTGGAAACGGCCGTCTTACATTTTTGTCTTGCTCTGGTTCGGCGTAGGCATCCTGCCCTCGCTCATCACCGGGCCGACAGCCAACACCACGCGCAATTTGGCGGCATTGGTGCCGGTGTTTATTTTGCCAGCGATTGGCTTTGGGATGGCGATTCAATTCTTCAAAACTCAAATTAAATCTGCCCCTCGCTGGCTACCCGCTGCCGTGGCCGCCGTTTGGCTGCTCTTTGCTGGTTGGCGCAGCGTTAGCGACTACTTCATCACCTGGGCCAACGACCCCGACGTGCGCAGCGCCTACCAGGTGAATCTGGTGGCCTCGCTGGATTACCTGGTGGCCAACCAATCCGACGACCCCGTCTTGCTTTCTACCGTTTATCCTGGTCCGGCGCACGATCCCTCCATCAGTTTGGTGCTCACGGGTGATGAAGTGGGCAAGCGCTGGGTAGATGCTCGCTGGGCACTGGTGGCTCCTGGTGGCCAAAGCAGCCGGGCGATGATTCCCGCTTCCACGCCGCCGCACCCGCTGTTTGCCCAATGGCTGTCACCGCGCCAAACAGTCCAGATGCGCCCTGATGATCTCGATCCTAGCTTCACCGATTTTTGGCTGGATGCGGCGCAGTTGCAGATGTGGGCGGAGGCAACGACTGTTGTCAACTTCAACAACGCGCTTACCCTGCACCATGCTGAATGGCTCAATCCGGTGGCTCCTGGCAAAACGGCCGAATTGCTCCTCGTCTGGCGCGTCACTGATCCAGAACGGGTGGGGCCAATTGTGCCGCCTGCTTTCACTACGGATGTGGTCATGTTCACCCAGGTGCTAGATGCGGCTGGCGTGCCTTTTGCCCAGCGTGATGCGCTGGACGCACCTTCCTGGGATTGGCAGGCGGGGGACGTGATAGCCCAGATTCACCCGATCCCCATTCCCGCCGACACGCCGCCCGGCAGCTACCAGGCCATTGTGGGCATTTATGATCGGCTGTCTGGGGATCGGCTGCCTGTATTGTCTGGGGAGGGAGAGGTGGTGGGGGATTATACGGCCGTACCTTCCTTAGAAGTTAGCCAATAGCGAGCGGATCGTATCGCCGATTACTTTACATAGTGTAACTTTTTCCGTATGATTGGGCCCATGAACAACCAGCCACACCCCGACGATCTCTCCGTTCAGGAACTGGAGCAGCTGCTTTACCGCAAAAAGCACGCCCTGCGCCGCCAGCGCTTGCAGCGGCTCAAAGAAGAAGGCCGCGTGGTGGATGTAGCTGGGGTGTTGCCGCCTAATCCGCAGCCGCCTGCGCTGCCGCGCCCTCAGGCTGCCCCCAGCGGTGCCTTGCGGCAATATCAGCTTCAGTTTGAAGATGAACCGCAATCGGAACCTGCTGATTTACCTGCTGTTGAAACAAAGCAGACAGACGGAAACGGCCGTACCTGGCTCAACCGTCTGCTCTTTTTGGTGGAAGTGGGGGCGGTGGTGGGTCTGGTGATAGTGCTGCTCAATTTGTGGGGTACCCAGCGCGAGCTAAACCAGGAGTTGTCCGACGTGCAGCAATCCCAGGCCGTGGCGCTTAGTTTGCCTACGCCAACGGCCGCACCGCTGATTGATCTGGTGGTTTTGCCGACGGGACATCAGTACATTGAAGGCCGTTCCCCTGAGCCTGTCGAATCGGGTGACATCCCGGCCCATTTGCTGCCAGCGATGCAGGCATACAAGCCACCACCGCTGCCCACCCCTGGCCCGGAGCAGGCTCGCATTATTCAAATTCCTGCTATTGGCGTGAATGCCCCCATTGTGCCCGGCGTGTACGATTGGGAGCAGCTCAAACGAGGTGTGGGTCACCATACTGGCTCAGCGCTGCCCGGCGAAGTGGGCAACATGGTTCTGGCTGCCCACAATGACATTTACGGCGAAATTTTCCGCGATTTGGATGAGCTTTCCCCCGGTGATGAATTTACCGTTTCTACCGGTGCGCGCGCCTACACATACGTCGTCACCAAAATTGAAATTGTGGAGCCAACCGAAGTAGATGTGATGCAATCCACTGACTACGCTAGCGCCACGCTTGTTTCCTGCTATCCCTACCGCATCAATACCCAGCGCATCGTCGTGTTTGCTGATCTTAAAACAAATGGGCCTTCCTCTTAACCGATAACGGCCGTTTCCTATCTCAACACTACAAATCTCAACACTACAAAGTAGACCTACGCAAAGAAAGATTTTTGTCCAGCCCCATTCCCATTAGCAGAAAAACCGTTACAACCACACACCACAGCACGATAAGTTGTGGCGAAAGTAAAAGCCAGCGTTGGTCATAGGTTGCAAAGAAAACGGCCGTACTCAAAAGGTAAGCCAAAATGACGCTGCCAATTCCCACCCAGCGCAACCAGCGCTTTTTGAGGAAAAAATAACTGGCCATTACACCGGTCCACATCAGCATTCGTACCAAGGGCTCTACAACAGCCGCACTGGCGGGAAGCCGGAGATTAATCACCATACTGATCTGATCCATCCAGAAATTTTGCGTCAGAAGACCGAGCAGCAGAGGTAAACTCCCAAATAGCAGCAGCAAGCTATCAAAACGTGCCTGCCATGCCAGCCAAAGCCACAACAATAGAACCCCCATAGCAAATACCATGCCGCCAGTCAAAATGCCAGGAGGATACCCATACATCCAGGAGGCCAAGAGCGGTGCAGCTATGAGGGAAACAAAAAATGAGGTCCACCACAGGGCAATCATCACCGAACGTTTGCGCCAACTCCATAAAAGTTGTCCAATTACAATCACACCAACCACCATATTCCAGAGCACCCACCAGTTTTGACGGTCTCCCGGCATACTTTCCAGTTGGAATTCAAGTAAACTTAGCCAATAAGCCGAACCCTCTACAAACAAGAAAGAAAGCAAAAACAGAAGAAAGGCCTTTCTCCCGTATCGGTTTTTTGCTGCCAAAAGCCGACTAGCCAACTCAGTAACCGAACCCATCTCCTGTTTTAATTTTGCGGGATCAGCTTGAAAACGGCCGTCTGCCAAACCTTCCTCAAGATGCGTTTCAATTTCCGCCAGAATCTCTTCCCGTTCCTTATCATCAACACCCTCAAGCCTGCTGCGCAATTCCGCCAGGTATGCCTTAATCTGATTCATGAAACACTCTCCATCCCCAAATTCAGCGTATCAAACAGCTTGTTAAAAAAATGTCGCCATTCAGATAAATGATCTACCAGTGCCTGTTGGCCAGCCTCCGTCAAGGTATAATATTTGCGCCGTCGTTTGCCTTGTCCAGATTGCCATTCACTATTTACAAGACCATCTTCTTCTAATTGGTGAAGGGCTGGATACAGAGAAGCGGCCGTTAGAGAAAAATACCCCTCACTTTTTTCTTCCAATTCACGCATGATCTGGTAGCCATACTTGGCCTCGTTACCAATCACATCGAGTACCAATAATTTGGTACTTCCCTTTCGTAGTTGATCTAATTGACTCATTGAGCACCTTATATCGCTTAGTTATATATTGCCAAATGATATATAAGTAAGCGATATATGTCAATAATGAAAAAGGGAGAAACAAAACAGGAATTTCGTTTCTCCCTCTGGATAAGCAATGAGTCTCAGCAAATGCGGGGCAGCTGCTCGCCAATTTG
This sequence comes from uncultured Anaerolineae bacterium, assembly GCA_905479495.1. Lineage (GTDB taxonomy): Bacteria > Chloroflexota > Anaerolineae > Promineifilales > Promineifilaceae > Leptofilum. The sequence continues at coordinate 299,396 of CAJQMR010000003.1, read as the reverse complement.
CATGGAAATTACCCGCGTGCCGCCGATGCCTGTTTTGGCCACCACCATGCCGGGATGTTCGGCAACAACCTGGCCGATAACGGCCGTTTCCCTTCCCAATTCATTTTTCCGCATCACATCCACCACAGCCTCAGCCTGATCTGCCGGTATGATGGCCAGCAGTTTACCTTCGTTGGCCACAAAAATGGGGTCCATGCCCAGCAGTTCACAGGCTGCATTTACCGCTGGATTCACCGGGATTTTGTTCTCATTAAGCGCAATGCCCACCTGGGAACTGTGGGCAATTTCGTTGAGCGAAGAGGCTACGCCGCCCCGCGTGGGGTCGCGCAAGACGTGAATGTTGGGGCAGACTGCTAACATTTCGGCGATGAGGCCGTTGAGAGCGGCCGTATCGCTCACAATTGGCGCGTCAAACTCCAGCCCTTCACGCACGCTCATAATGGCCATGCCGTGGTCGCCAATCGTGCCGCTGAGGATGACTACATCGCCAGGCTGTGCTTTGTCTGGTCCAATTGCCAGGCCATCGGGAATGACACCAATGCCGCTGGTGTTGATGAACACACCATCACCGTGCCCCTTGTCCACCACTTTGGTGTCGCCGGTAATGAGGGCCACGCCAGCCTTAGCAGCGGCAGCGGCCATACTGTCCACAATGCGCCCCAGCGTGTTCATCGCCAACCCCTCTTCGATGATGAAACCAACGGTGAGGTAAAGCGGCTTGGCCCCTGTCATGCTAATGTCATTCACCGTGCCGTTGATAGCCAGTTCGCCAATGTTGCCGCCGGGGAAAAATAACGGCCGTACCACAAACGAGTCGGTAGACATGGCTAATCTGCCAACAGGTACATCAAATACGGCCGCATCCCCCAAACTTTCCAGCTTGTCATTGCGAAAGGCGGGCAAAAAGAGATGCTCCACCAGCTCGGCCGACAGCTTACCGCCACCGCCGTGCCCTAAAATAATGTTGGGATAGCTGCGCAGCGGCATGGGGCAGGTCCAGCCTTCAAAATCTAAATCGTTCGTCTTGGTTTCTTTATTCAAAATCGATCCTTTCGAGATGGGGAGATTGGAGATTAGAGATTGGAGATTTAGGAATGATAATCTCTAATCTCCAGTCTCCAATCTCATTTCAGTCGGCTACCACCACATTTTCCAGGGAAACAAAACGGCCGTATTGATAATAAGCCGCACACGCCCCCTCGCTGGAAACCATCGTGGCTCCCAATGGGTTACGCGGCGTGCATTCTTTGCCAAAGGCGGCGCACTCATTGGGCTTGATCATGCCTTGCAGCACTTCGCCACTGCGGCACAGTTCCGATTCATGCGTCTCGATATGGCCCACGTCAAAGCGAACGGCCGCATCAAAATCACGGTAGGCTGCGCTGAGTTCCCAACCGCTTTGCGGAATCAGGCCAATGCCGCGCCACTGCCGGTCGTTCACGGTGAACACGTCGGCCAGCATTTTTTGGGCGGCGACGTTGCCTTTTTCAGTGACGGCACGCGCGTACGCATTTTCGACTGTGTAACGGCCGTTTTCCAACTGCTCAACCGTGCGCCGAATCCCTTCCAGCACGTCCAGCGGCTCAAAGCCCGTTACCACAATTGGCACCTGGTATTTTTCGGCGATGGGGCCGTACTGCCAATAGCCCATCACGCTGCACACATGCCCTGCTGCCAAAAATGCCTGCACCCGGTTGTTGGGCGATGACAAAATTGCCTCAATGGCGGGTGGCACCAAAACGTGTGACACCAGCATGGAGAAATTCTTTAGATTTTGCTGCTTTGCCTGGAAAACAGCCATCGCGTTAGCCGGAGCCGTTGTCTCAAAGCCGATGCCGAAGAAAACGACTTCCTTCTCTGGATTTTCGCGGGCAATCTTTACTGCATCCAGCGGCGAGTAAACGATGCGCACGTCGCCGCCTTCGCTTTTGATGCGGAACAAATCTTTTTCGCTGCCGGGCACGCGCAGCATGTCGCCAAAAGAGCAAAAGATCACGCCAGGGCGGGCGGCAATGGCCAGGGCTTTGTCAATCACCCCCAGCGGCGTGACGCACACCGGGCAGCCAGGGCCGTGAATCATTTCAATCGTGTCGGGCAGCAACTGGTCGATGCCATTGCGAATGATGGAATGGGTTTGCCCCCCGCACACCTCCATCATGACCCATTTTTGGGTGGCCAGCTGCTTGATCTGGTCAAATAGCTTTTTTGCTAACGCCGGATCGCGAAACTCGTCTAAATATTTCACGTTGATGACTCCTCACCAGCCAGCAGTTCTTCTTCCAATGTGCCCATTTCTTCAAACAGGGCCAATGTTTCCAGGGCCGATTCTTCATCTAGCTTGGTGATGGCAAAACCCACGTGAATAATGGTGTAATCACCCACTTCAATCTCCGGCAGGTAGGCGAGGCATACTTCTTTTTGGATGCCGCTAAAGTCAACCTTGCCCATGCGGGTACCACCTGTTTCATAAATTTCTACTACTTTTCCTGGAATGCCTAAGCACATGTTATGCCTCCAACTCTTCACTTGTCATTCCCGTGCATCTGGGAATCCACAAACCTGGACTCCCGCCTACGCGGGAGTGACAGACAAAGGTAATTATTATTTGTTTAAGTTCATAATCGATCAACATCTATCAAATTTGAATCATCACCTGTCCCAGAGCCAATCCGCCGTCGTTTGGCGGTACGAGGTGATGGATCAATATTTCAAAATTATGTTGGTGCAGCTGACGCACGGCCGTTTCCAACAAGGTCACATTCTGGAACACACCGCCGCTCAAGGCCACCTGGTTTAAGCCATGCTGCTTTCGCATCTGCAAACTCAGCTGCACAATGAGATCGGCTACGGCATTATGAAACTTGGCGGCGATAACGGCCGTTTGCAACCCTGCCCGTAAATCTTTCACCATTTCCACGAAAATGGGTGCTGCGTCAAACAGATCGCCCGATAAATCAAACTGGTAATGTTCCGTCACATTTGGCGCGGCGGTCACCTCTAACTCAATCGCCGCCTGTCCTTCATAAGTCACCGTTTGCCGAATGCCTAGCAAGGCAGCCACGGCATCAAACAATCGTCCCATGCTGCTGGTGGGCACGCTGTTGATTTCCCGCTCCAGCTGTTGGCGCAAAACGCGCTGCTCCGCCTCGGGGCAGGCTGTCACGCAGGGCAGCGCTTCGTCCCAGGCCAATCCGGCGGCTTGCAAATGGGCCAGCGCCAGGCGATACGGCCGTTTCACCGCCAAATCACCCCCGGCCAACGGAACATATTTTAGATGAGCCGCCCGCTCAAAACCATGATAATCAGCTAAGAGCAGTTCGCCACCCCACACCGCTCCATCCGTGCCGTACCCTGTGCCATCAAAGCTAAAGCCAATCACCGGAGAACGGCCGTCCAGCTGATGTTCAGCCATCACACTGGCAATGTGGGCGTGGTGGTGCTGCACCGCCACCACGGGCAGATCCGTTTGCTCCTGCGCCCAGCGAGTGGAAAGGTAGCCAGGATGTAGATCGCACACCAGTCGCTCTGGATCGGTGCGGAAGAGGGATTGGTAATGGGAAACGGCCGTGGCAAAAGCGTTTAGCGTCTCCAAATTTTCCATATCACCAATGTGCTGGCTCATGTAGCCGTATTCGCCCTTAGCCAGGCAAAAGGTGCTTTTCAGCTCGCCACCTACCGCCAACGTTGGCGGCACGTTGAACGGTAATTTTACCGGAAAGGGAGCATAGCCGCGTGAACGGCGGATGGGGAGGAGGTGATTGGTATTCGGTGATCCGTTATCGGTATTAGGTTTACCGATAACCCGCACGACGGAGTCATCACAACGGCCGTAAATCGCCCGGTTGTGCATTAAAAAGGCGTCGGCTAAATGGGCCAACTGCTCGCGGGCTTCGTCATTGTCTTTGACGATGGGCTCGTTGCTGTAGTTGGCTGAAGTCATGATGAGGAGTGGCAGGTTGCAGGTGGCAAGTTGCAGGTTTTCCAGCAGCAGGTAGTGCAGCGGTGTGTAGGGCAGCATGACGCCGATGGTGTTGTTGCTGGGAGCCACCAGCGGTGAGAGCGGATTGTTTTCTTTTTGGTGTAGGAGCAGAATCGGCCGTTCTTTGCTGGTGAGCAATGTTTCTTCAGCGGCTGATAAATGGGCAAACTGGTGCACCGTGGCCACGTCGCGGGCCATGACGGCAAACGGTTTGTCCACCCGCCCCTTGCGCTCGCGCAAAGTTGCCAGCACGGCATCATTCGCCGCATCACACGCCAGATGAAAGCCCCCCAGCCCCTTCACCGCCACAATTTTCCCCGCCGCCAACAGCGCCTGCGCCGCCCCAATCGCCCCATCCCCCTTCACCGAATACTGACCACTGATTACTGATAACTGATTACCGTTTACCGATAACTGTTCACCACTCTCCAGCCAAACCTGCGGCCCACACACCGGGCAGGCATTGGGCTGGGCATGAAAACGGCGATCCAGCGGATCATCGTACTCGGCCTGACATTCCGAGCACATGGTAAATTCGGCCATCGTGGTCAGCGGCCGGTCGTAGGGAATGTCTTTGATGATGGTAAAGCGCGGGCCGCAGTTGGTGCAGTTGATGAAGGGGTAACGGTAGCGCCGGTTTTGTGGATCAAACAGCTCGCTCCGGCACTCTTCGCAGAGGCAAATGTCGGGGGAAATGAGGGTGTTGGCGGCGGCCTGTGCCTGGCTGTGGACGATGACAAACTCAGTGCTGTTTTGCATGGGCAAGTCGTCTACTGTGACCTGTTCGATGTGGGCCAGGGGTGGATGGTTTTGGGTGAGATCATGGTGGAATTGAGTGACGGCCGTTTCCACCCCCTCAATCTCAATAAACACCCCGCCACTGTCATTGCCTACAAAACCACTCAAACCATGCTTCACGGCCAGACCATAAACAAACGGCCGAAAACCAACCCCTTGCACCACGCCGCGCACCGTCAGCCGCTGGCGCACGGTGGGGGAAGAGGATGAAGCAGGTTTTTGGGCTTTCTCTTTGATCATGTCTATCTTCAAACATGCAGATGACGCAGAAAGAAAATAAAATCAGCGTTCATCAGCGTTTATCCTTCGGCGTTGCTCAGGACTGGTCTGTGTTCCATTGACGGCCGTTTTAAACACCCGGGCAAAATAACTGTCCACCAATTCATTCAAACCTTCACGTACCGTTTCTGTTAGGTCAATACCGGCCAGACGCTGGGCCAACTGCTGCTTGAATTCCAGCTGCATGTAGCGGTAAATCTGGATGCGCTGCGCCTGTGGCGATCCTGCGCCGTGCATCGACTCCGTCAGGTAGCCGACGGCGTTGCGCCCCAGCGTCATATTTTCAATCAGGCGCATGATGCGCATGCGGTGCTCCGTGGGCACGTTGGCCTGGCCACGCAAATATTTATCCAGCAGCGGCCCCAATTCTTCGTGCCGGTAATCGGCTTCGGAGGGCATGGTGGCGACCAAACCGCCCGCAATGTCCTGGGCCAAGCGGCTAATCTCGTAGGGGAAGCGGGTGACGTGATGCTTGCACACATTGGCCAGCATGTCGTCGCAAATGTAAGCGCCGGATTTGGTGGCGTGGCTCTGGTAAGAGGAGGCGATACCGGTGGCGTAAATCGTCTCGTTCAGGTGGGTCATCTCCACCAGTTTGTCGCGAATGTGCGAGGCGCGGGGCACGCCGTTGTATGCGGCGGCGGTGGCCGTGGCCCCAATCAACACATCGCCCACACCGCTTTTGCAAACGTAGCTGCGCCGATGGTAGCAGGTAAAGCGTTCCACCAGCATGGCGGCAAACTCCGTCTGGCCATCCATAAAAATGAGGTCGTTGGGGATGAAGACGTCATCAAAAATGACCATCGCTTCCTGGCCGCCGTACTGTGCGTTGCCCACATCAATGCTGCCCGCTTCCATGCTTCGCGTATCGCACGATTGACGGCCGTAAATATACGTAATCCCCTCAGCTGTCACGGGAATCGCGCCTACAATGGCAAAATCACGATCTTCCGGGCTGAGCCGCAGCGTGGGCATGACGATCAGCCAGTGGGAATTGATGCAGCCGGTCTGGTGCGCTTTGGCCCCACAAATAGTGACACCATCTGCTGTGCGTCGGGTGACATGAACGTACAGGTCGGGGTCAGCCTGCTGGTGCGGGGCCAGGCTGCGATCCCCCTTCACGTCGGTCATGGCCCCGCCGATAACTACGTTTTGTTGCTGCGCCTGGGTGAGGAAGGTTTTGAGCCGGTCATGGTACGCTGTGCCGTGCTTTTCGTCAATTTCGTAGGTGACGGAGTAGAGGGAGTTGAGCGCATCCATCCCCACACAGCGTTGAAAGCAGGTGCCGGTGAGCTGGCCCAGCCGCCGCTGCATTTTGTTCTGGTTCACGACATCGTCCACGCTGTTGGCCACATGCAAAAAGCGATTAACGGATTGGCCCGTGAGGGGGGAAACGGCCGTTCCCAGTTCCGGGTGTTGTACGGCCAGGTCATACGTTTCGGCAACCGCGTTGATAGACGGCCGTATCATGGGATGGTCCACTGGCTCGTCGATACGCTCCCCAAACAGATAAACGTTCAGATTGCGCCCGCGCAAGCTTTCGATGTAATCGGTTCCAGTCACAATTTTGGCCATGCTGGTTTTTTGTCCGTTCTGTTGGCTCATCATTTACCTCCGTACAATGTCTGTATTTGCCTCAATCTTAGCAGGAAAACGGCTGTTGCTCGAACCAAAAACGAATTGACACCCCAATGATTCTGTCACGCTTGTGTCACGAGGGTTGTTTATGGTGCCTGCATAAGTAAACATACAGATTCATTGTACCGATGAGAATAATTGTAAAGTGATAACCCACGAGGAGATAGTGACATGTTGCAGCAAAGTTTCAGTCATAAATTAGTTGGTACCGTTTTAAATTTTCGTCGGTGGAGAATGGTGGGGCGAGGAACGGCCGTTTCTACCACGCAGGCGATTCAGATTGCTTACCAACAGTTTCGGCAGATATACCCAGAGTGGGTAGACAATCTATTCGACGAAAGCTTCCTGACCACTGAAGCTGCACCGCTTTTTGCCCGTGACACCTTGCCCACCGCTACACAATTAGCCATTGTCTGGTGCAATCAATTTGGTACCGGCCTCTCTGCCAAAGAAGCCGCCGACATTGAAAGAGTGCTGCCAATCGCCAAAATATTTTTAGCGATGGTACAGCAAGCTATGAAATCTTAAAGTTGGATCTTTGTTCAAACTGCTTGTAGGGGAGCTTAATCATGGAACTCAGCATCGATCATGTTCTTTTTCATTATTCACGCTTTTTCGGAGAGCCAGAAAATATTCTATTGATGGAAGATCGTGAATTGCCACAGGTTCTTGAATTTGCACCCCCGGTACCTACTCGTGGTTGGGTGTACGCTACAGTCGGTGTCAGTCTCAGGCCTTTGCCGAATCCACCTGATTGGGCCGAAAGTGAATCAGAACTAACATTTGAATTTTTTATTCGTTCGACACAACAAAACATCGAATTGTTCTCCACACTGCTTGATCTCGCACAATACGCAATTGAGCAGAAACCCTTTTTTGATTTTGGTCAGCTGATTAAACGGCCAAATGGGAGAAGTGTCACCGAAAATTCTGCTATGACAGATTTTGTTTTGTTACCGCCATTTGCCGAACCGGAGAAATTTGCTGCTTTTCGAGTGGACAATCAATTTGTTCGCATGTTTTGGTTAGTTCCCCTTCACAAAAGTGAGGTTGTTTTTCTGCAAAAAAACGATGTGCAGGCATTGGTTAATTTATTTTACTCGGCACGTCCAAACACATCTGACTTTATGCGCTCCCCTGTAATCTAGAGGTGGGGCAAGCATTTTCGTTATCGGGCACTCGGGCGAGAGCAAGTGCCCGTCTATCAGTAAAAGCTGCTGAAAATAAATTCAGCGGCTTTTTTGCTGTATGGTCAAAAATAAATTAAAAATAGTTTAATATTAAACTGTTTAATATTGATATATTCATCGAGCATCAGTATACTTCTCCACATTGAAACAGTTAGCCAAAATAAAACTTGGATCAAAAGGAGTATTGTGGGAACCCAATACAACGGCAGCGAAGAAGAAAATTTAGCGCTTGACTGCTACATCAAACTGTTCCGGGCGGCCGAATCTGTGGGCCAAAGCATCAACGCCCATTTGCGCGAATATGATCTCACTATCAGCCAATTTGGGGCCTTGGAAGCCATTTATCATTTAGGGCCAATGCAAAGCGGTGAACTCGGGCAGAAAATTCTCAAAACCAGTGGCAATATGACAATGGTGATTGATCATCTAGAGAAGCGGGGGCTGGTGACTCGCCAGCGCCGCGAAGATGATCGCCGCTGTGTGGATATTCATCTGACTGAAGTGGGCCGCGAACTGATCGCTGCCATTCTACCCACCCATGTGGCTGGCGTGGTGCAATCACTTTCGGCCCTGACGATGGCGGAGCAGCAGCAGTTAGCGGCGTTATGCCGGACGTTGGGTTTGGCACAAACTTAAACATTATTTCCCCGGAAACTTTTCGCAAGCAATCCCATTTACAGTTTCCGGGGAAATTCAGGAGCGAACGATGAAACCAGTACAAGGATTACACCATATTACGGCCGTTGCCAGCAATCCCCATAAAAACGTCGAATTTTACCATCACGTTCTGGGACAACGGCTGGTGAAGAAAACCGTTAACTTTGACGATCCAGGTACCTACCATTTGTATTACGGCGATGAGGTTGGCACGCCCGGCACCATCATGACTTACTTTCCCTGGCAGCACATGCGGCCTGGCAGACGGGGTAATGGGGAAACGGCCGCAATGGCTTACACCATTCGCCCGCAAGCGATGGGTTTCTGGCAAAATTGGCTTAAAAAAAGCGGCATCTCCACGGGCGAAAGGCAAACCCGCTTTGGCCAGGACGTGCTCCCCTTTACTGATCCGGACGGTCTGCCGCTGGAACTCATCACTTCAGATGACCCGGCCACGCTGCAATTTTGGGCCGATGGCCCCATCGGTGCAAGCGATGCACTGCAAGGCTTTCACAGCGTTACGCTCTGGCTAGACCAGGTGGAGCCGACCGCCAATCTGCTCACACAGCAGCTTGGCTACCGGTTCATTGGCGAAGAAGGCAATCGCTTCCGCTATAAAGCGGATGGCAACGACATTGGCCTGTTTGTGGATATTTTGCACCGGCCCGGACAGCCGCAGGGGCAATTTGGGGCAGGCTCTATTCACCACATTGCCTTCCGCACGGTGGACGATACGGAGCAGCTGGAATATCTCCAAAAATTGCGGCAGGCGCGCGTACAGGTGACGCCGGTGCAGGATCGGCAATATTTCCACTCGATCTATTTCCGCTCGCCCGGTGGTGTTTTGTTTGAAATTGCCACTGATGCCCCTGGTTTCCCCTACGATGAGCCGGTGGCAGAGCTGGGCACGCATCTCAAGCTGCCGTCGTGGCTGGAGCAGCACCGCCCGGCCATCGAACAGCGCCTACCCGAAATTGAACTCAAGCCCGTGGCCCCGGCCATCCCGTAGCTACAAAACTATCCACAGATTACGCAGATTACGCGGATGTTTCTTCTCTCTGTGAAACTCCGTGTCTTCTCTGCGCAGCTCTGTGTTCCGCTTTTAATTTAGGAGAAGCCATATGACAATCAACGCAGCCAGCCCACATCAAGGGCAACCACTTTTACAACTGGGCAAGCCGCTCAATGAAGCTAAAGCTGCCATGATTTTGGTACACGGCCGTGGGGCCACAGCGCAAAGCATTTTGGATCTAGCCGGCGTCTTGCCTCATCCTGAAATGGCCTACCTGGCGCCGCAGGCAGCGGGCAACACCTGGTATCCCTTCAGCTTTTTGGCTCCCATGCCGCAAAACCAGCCGGGACTTGATTCCGGTCTACAGGCGGTGGCCGATGCTGTGGCTCAGGTGGAAGCCGCTGGTATTCCCATGGATAAAATCATCATCGGCGGATTTTCGCAGGGGGCATGTTTGGCCAGCGAGTTTGTGGCGCGTAATGCGCGACGGTATGGCGGGCTGCTGGTGTTTAGCGGTGGCCTGATTGGTCCGCCCGGCACGCCGCGCAATTACGATGGCTCGCTGGACGGTACGCCAGTCTTCATTGGCTGTAGCGATGTCGATTTTCATATTCCGGTGGAGCGGGTGGAGGAAACGGCCGTAACCCTCACAAATCTCGGTGCCATTGTCAACAAAAAAATCTATCCCAACATGGGCCACACCATCATCCAGGACGAAATCGATCAGGCTCTAAAAATCGTAAATCATTTATAGGTTCGTTTAATTTCCCCGGAAACTTTAGACAAGATTGCTAACAAAAAGTTTCCGGGGAAATATTGACATATTTCCGGAGGTAATCATGCAAAAAATTCAAACACAAGGCGTGCATCACATTACGCTCATTGGTGCCGACCGCCAGACGTCTATAGATTTTTGGGAAGGCGTGTTGGGGATGCCGTTCGTTTTTGAACAGCCGAACCTGGACGTGCCTGCCGAAAATCATCTTTATTTTGATCCTGGAGACGGTAATCTCGTCACCATCTTCACCAACGAAAACCGCAAACCCGACCCGACACCCAACCCCGAAGGTATTGGCAATTTGCATCACATCGCCTTCAACGTTTCCCGCGCCACCTACACCCAGGTGAAAAAGCGGCTGGACGAGCGCGGTATTGCCAACAGCGGCGAGGTGGATCGTGGCTTCATGTACTCTATCTATTTCCGCGATCCGTTGGGGCAGCTGTTTGAACTGGCCAACTACAAATTTGACCCGCCGCCCGGCGTGACTCATGCGGAGGTGATGCATCTGGCGCACAAGCTGCGCACGGAACGCGGCGACTACAACATCGCCGACGAACATCTAGCCGATGCCATCGAGATTTTTGTGCAGCGCACCACCAGCACGCTTTCAGCAGATCGCAGTCCGAAGAATCCTTACCAATAGCTAAATGGCAAACGTCCGTTTCCTCATTCCTTACCTAAATTCGTTATTGCCCTTGTCAATGGCTCTGATTGACTGACAAATTTAATCTTTGGCACCAATGACTACAACGAATTGGAGGAAACAACGAATTTTTTCTCTGGCAGATTAATTCGTTAATTCCTAAAATTCGTTGTAGTCTTGCCTAAAATAAGATTATCAGTCAATCTGGAGGTAAATACCCTCGGATCATCTCAAAATGATGCATTTTACAAAAAACACTATGGGAAATGCGTTTTTGTTTGCAGCTTGAGCGTTTACAAATTTCAGGCCCGATCTCTTCCCCAAGGCTTAATAAAAACTCAATGTCCAGTGATTTTTGTGGAGTCGGTGCGGGAGTAGCTAGCCAATCCTTTTCTGTCTGTGCCCATTCAACGAAGATTGCTAATATTTGAGTTAGTTTATGCGGATCAGCATAACCTCTAAATTGATTGTCAATCACTCGACAATCGATCCAACCTTGCCTACCCTCTAATACAATTTCCTCAAAAACCTTGTTTTCGAGAATTGTCCCATAAAGGTTTATCTTGACACCCCAACCTGGGTTATCAAGTGTAGTAATAGACACTCCATAATCATGCTCCCAATCGCCATCACATTGAGCTTCATACCAGGTTTGTAGATATTCAATCAACTTATTGGAATTCATTATTTAAGCCTCTACTTAAGCACGCTGGTTACGGCCGTTATTTTAGCATATCCTTTTCATTGCACACGACGGGTCACCCCATTAATAATTCACCATTCCCCATTCACAATTCACAATTAAAACGGCCGTTTCCTCAGGGGGTCAGGGGTCAAATTTCACATTGCCCCTCTTGGCTATTTTCTGCTACGGTGATTTTTATTTAGCAGTTTCTTTTTTTATTGATAGGGAGCTACTCATGAAATCACATAATTCGCAGGAACAAGGTCAGGGTTTGGTGGAATATGCCCTACTTCTGACCCTGGTGGCCATGGTCGTGATGGGCATTTTAACCGTTCTTGGCCCACAGGTTGGCGACGCGTACAGTCGTGTTATCGCCGCCCTCTCGTCTGGCGACAGCCCCATAACCGGGGTAACGGCCGCTCGCACTGGACACGGCGAGGGCAATGACGTTAATGTTACCGTTACCGTGTCCGAAAACACAACGGTTACCGTTACAGATTCGCAAAGCGGGCAATCGTTTTCGATGAGCTGTAGCGGCAGCTGTCAGCACACCTTCACGGGTGTCGGTCACCACGCTGGTACCGTGACAGCCACAGCTGGCAGCGGCAGCATGTCTGCTGGGTACAACCACCAGGATTAGCAAACCCTTATGTAAAAGCGGGAAAGTCCTTTAAAAAAGCAGAGCCATTTCCCCCGCTTTTACTTGAGCAAACCACAGAGAAATCGCCTTCAGGTTTTAAAGCACTTTCTGTGGTTTGCTTAATCGGGTAGATAATTAAATACGGGAGTTTGAATGAAACGTGAAGCGTAATCTATTCGCGCGTCACATTTGCTAATGCTGTAAAGGTTGGCTTGAGCGCTGGGTAAAGCTGCTGGTAGATGGGATAAAGCTGGTTGTAAACGGCCGTATCCCCCCCAGGCTCTGTTCTCCCCGTTACCCGCACCAAGGCAGCACAGGCCGCTTCAACAGAAGCAAACACACCCGCACCGACCAGGGCCAAAACGGCCGCACCATAAGCCGCCCCTTCCGTGGTGTTCACCGTCACAATTTCCGCTTGCAGCACGTCGGCCAGGATTTGCCGCCAGAGTGGGCTGCGCAGCCCGCCGCCCGAGGCACGGATTTGGGTGATGTTGGCCAGGCCCGCGCCACGCATCAGCTCTAAACTGTCCCGCAGGCCAAAAGCCACGCCTTCCAGCACCGCCCGCGTCAGGTGGGGCTGGCTGTGGCGTACGGTTAGGCCGATAAAACCCCCGCGCGCCAACGGATCGGGGTGGGGGGTGCGTTCGCCGGTAAGGTAGGGCAAAAAGAGCAGCCCTTCACTGCCTGGGGGCACGTCTGCGGCTGGAGCCAGCAAGGTATCAAAATCTACGCCGGGAGCCAGGGCATCCCGGTACCAGCGCAAACTGCCTGCCGCCGAGAGCATGACGCCCATCAGGTGCCATTTCCCCGGCACGGCATGGCAAAAGGCATGGAGACGGCCGTCTGGCTCCACAATCGGCACGTCGCTGCTGGCGAAAACCACGCCAGACGTGCCCAAACTGAGCGCCACCACGCCATCGACAACGGCTCCGGTGCCCACGGCGTTGGCTGCCTGGTCGCCCCCGCCTGCCACCACGGGAATGCCCGTTGGCAGACCGGTGGCTTGCGCTGCGGTTGGGGTGAGATGGCCAGTTACGGCCGTTCCCTCAAACGTCTTTGGCAGCCAGGCCGGATCAATGCTGAGTTTTGTTACCACCTCTTTAGACCAGTCTCGCTGGCGCACGTCGAACAATTGGGTGCCCGCGCCACCTGCTTTGTCGGTGGCAAATTCTCCCGTCAACTTGTAGCGAACGTAATCTTTGGGCAGGAGGATGTGGGCGATACGGCCGTAAATCTCTGGCTCGTTATTTTTCACCCACAAAATTTTGGGCGCGGTAAAACCCGTCAGGGCATCGTTTCCCGTTATGTCAATTAGGCGCTGCTTGCCGATGAGCGCCCGCATCTCGTCACATTCGGCCCCGGTGCGTTGATCATTCCACAGCAGGGCGGGGCGCAGCACGTCGCCGTTTTTGCCCAGCAGCACCAGTCCGTGCATTTGCCCGGTGAGGCCGATGCCAGAAACGGCCGTGGGCGCAACGCCAGTATCTGCCAGCAGTTGCCGGATGCTGGCTGCCGTCGCCGTCCACCACAATTCGGGCCGCTGTTCACTCCACAATGGTTTGGGCGTTTCGTAATCGTAGGTGGACGAGGCCACGCCGACGACTTCGCCTGTCTCGGTCAGCAGCAGGGCTTTTGTAGCGGTTGTTGAACTGTCAATGCCGATGAAATAGGTCATGACACTATTTTCTCCATCTTCCGGTTTAAGTCTGCCAATGTTTGCCAAAAAGGTTCTAGCTGCCAGCCAAAACGAGTGGCTTCCAGCAGCAGTTGAATTGTGTACAAGCCGTGATAAGCTAGTTGGCGAAATTGGGTGGCGTGATCAGTGGGGGGACGGCCGTATTCATCCCAAAACGCATCCGGCACTTCGTAATAATAAAAAATCCACTCTGCCAATGGATCGCCCCAGATGCCCCGCTCGGCATCCAGCAGGCCCACAATTTGCGGCGGCGACTGGCTGCGATCAATGAGCACATTTTTGGGCCATAGATCGCCATGTACCAGGCGGGGCACGGTCACGGTATCCAACAGCGACTGCCCGGCAACCAGACAGTCGGCATAGGTTTGTGTATCGGGGCGATCCAGCGCCATCTTGGCCAGATCGCCCCGCATGATTTCAGTGATGTGGGCCAGGGCCGACTGCCATTGACTAAACCCAGGATTGTTGTCGGGGAACCCAAAGTGAGGGCCAGGTGCTACGTGGATTTGTTTGGCTATCTCCGCCAGCTGCTGCCAGAGAACGGCCGTATCCGCATCTGATAATGCGCCTTGCACCTCATCCCACAGCTCACCCGCCATAAACGTCTGGATAACCCAATCTCGATCCAACAGTTCCTGACTGAAATCAACATACAAAGTTTGGGGGGCTAAGGGGCAAACGGCCGTTAAAGCCGATTCCAAACCCTGTTCCCGCTGCAGCAGGCGAAGCTCATGGGTAAAAACGGCGGCCTCCGGTCGAGGCGACACGCGCAGCACCGCCTGCTGCCCATCATGAAGCTGCAACAAATAGGTGCTGTTAAACATGCCCGCACCCAATTCGCGCGCAGCCACGATCTGCGTCTGATTACCAAACGCGCGACGACCAGTCGCCAAAATTTGCTCAGCAGAAATGGTTTGCTGAAAATCCTCAGCAGCGCGAGGAACAGGCGTGAAGGCGATCATTTAACGAACGCCCAGCAGCAGCTCCACAACCAACTGATCCAGCCGTTCGTATGGTTGGCCGCGACGACCAAGTGCGGCACGGTCAAACGCATGGGCACGCAGCTGGGCTGCTTTTTCAGCACTGTACTGTCCCATAAACGGCGTCATCTCGCCGCCGTCGGCGTTGATTTCTGCCAGCAAGGCTTGAATTTCAGCATCAGCATTGAACTTTGCCGCTTTTTCTTTCAGGATGAGATAGGTACGCATACAGCCACGGGCAAACGCTTTCACGTCTTCGTAATCGCTGGTGCGGTAGGCGTGGGCATCAAAATGACGGCTGCTGTCGTAGTCATTGTCTTCCAGCAGTTTCACCAGGAAAAAGGCCGATTTCAAATTGACTGCGCCAAAACGAAAATCTTGATCATAGCGACCAAATGCCTGATCGTTCAAATCAATGTGGAACAGCTTCCCAGCTTCCATCGCCTGGGCAACATGATGGGTAAAGTTCAACCCCGCCATGTGCTCATGGGCCACCTCTGGATTCACGCCCACCATCTCTGGATGGTCCAGCGTTTCGATGAAGGCCAGCATGTTGCCCGTGGTGGCGTTGTAGATGTCGCCGCGCGGTTCGTTGGGCTTGGCTTCCAGGGCAAACTTCAGGTCGTACCCTTGATCGATGACATATTCACACAGATAGTTCATTGCTTCTCGGCTGCGTTTAACGGCCGTAATCGGGTCCTTCCCCGCATCCGTTTCTGTGCCTTCGCGGCCACCCCAAAAGACGTAAATCTTGGCCCCCAATTCTACACCCAGGTCGATGGCATTCATCGTCTTTTGTAGG
This sequence comes from uncultured Anaerolineae bacterium, assembly GCA_905479495.1. Classification (GTDB taxonomy): domain Bacteria; phylum Chloroflexota; class Anaerolineae; order Promineifilales; family Promineifilaceae; genus Leptofilum. The sequence goes on along the minus strand of CAJQMR010000003.1, from coordinate 283,616 downwards.
GCATATGCCCGCACGTTGCGGTCATTGCTGGTGAAGGCCCCATCGCGGAAAGCGGGGTCTGTAAACAGGTTGGTTGTGGCCATGGGCACAACCAGGCCCGTATCGGCCAGCGCCTGCTTAAACTCTGCCACGATTTTGTCGCGTTCAGCGGCAGTGGCGTCGATGGGTACCAGGTCATTGTCATGAAAGTTGACGCCCCAGGCACCGACTTCTGCGAGTAGGTGAACGAGTTCAACGGGTGATTTTGGGTCGCGGACCGGCTCGCCAAAGGGGTCGCGGCCCACATTGCCCACGGTCCACAGACCGAAGGTGAATTTGTTTTCTGCTTGTGGTTCGTACATTGGTTTTACTCCTACAATGTTTAGGCTTTTTTGGTGACAGTCGCCGTGCTAAAAAAAGCGCGACTTTGGCTGACATCGGTTGTTTCGCCAATAATTTGGAAACGGCCGTGCAAATGAATTTCTTCAGACGAAGTGCCAATCATGAACTGGATTTCGCCGGGCTCCACCACTTTGCATAGCGCTTGATTGTAAAAACCGAGGGCACTGAGCGGCAGTGAAAATGTTATTTGTTTCGTCTCACCTGCTGCTAGAGCAACTCGCTTAAACCCTTTCAGCTCTTTCACACGCCGTGTGACTGAGGCAACGGGGTCATTTATGTAAAGCTGGACGACTTCCTCGCCATCGCGAGAACCGCAATTTGTGAGGGTGCAGCTAATTTGAATCGTCTCATTAGCCGCTACCTGGGTTGTATCCAACTGTAAATTATCCAGCTCAAAAGAAGTATAGCTCAAGCCAAAGCCAAATGGCCAGAGTGGCTTGTTGCTCAGATTGACATAATCGCCTTTCCAGTGCGACCGCCCGCCAGATACTTTATGGTTGTAATAAATCGGAATTTGCCCCACGTCGCGGGGGAAGGTTATGGGCAGCTTCCCGCCAGGATTCACGTCACCAAATAAAACGTCGGCAACTGCTTCGGCTCCCTCTTCACCGGGTAGCCACGCTTCCAAAATGGCAGGAATGTTTTGGGCAATCCAGTTAATGCTGAGCGGACGGCCGTTCACTAAAACCACCACCACGGGCTTCCCCGTAGCAGCTATGGCCTGCACCAATTCTTCCTGCACGCCGGTCAAATTTATTTCGGCGCGATCACGCGCTTCGCCGCAGGTGCAGTCGTTTGTCAGGCCCGATTTGCCACCCACAAACAGCAGCGCCACGTCCGATTTTTCGGCCGCTGCTACTGCTTCGGCAAAACCTGAGCGATCTTCCCCGGTAACCTCGCAGCCTTGGGCATAGGTAACGGCCGTTCCTGCCGACACCTTCTCCTGAATCGCTGCCAAAATGGGACGAATCGGTACAAAATTATCAACCAGCTCTACGCTGTCAGGTATCGGGATGTTAAAAACATTGTGGGTTGTCTGGCTCATTTCATGCAGCGATTCGATGTGGCAAGGGTAGGCGTAGTCACCCAACAGATGCCGCACGGTATTGGCTTGCGGGCCAATCACAGCAATCGAACCAATGTTTTTGTCCAGCGGCAGCAGCTCGTTTTCATTTTTGAGCAGCACCATTGATTTTTGGGCAATGGTGCGGGCCAGTTGGCGCTGTTCGGGTGTGTCGAAAACGGCCGTTGTCTTGGTCTCATCCACATAAGGATTCTCAAACAGACCCAGCATAAACTTTGTGCGCAGCAAGCGGGTGACGCTTTGGTCTATCAATGCTTCATCAATCTGGCCAGCGCGAACGGCCGTTATTAATGGATCCCCATAACAATCGGTGTGTGGCAATTCCACATCAATGCCCGCTGTCAACGCCAGGTGGGCCGACTCTGCCTTGTTGCTGCTCAAATGGTGCGTCCGTTCGATTTCCTGCACGGCAAAATAGTCAGATACAACAACACCGTCAAAGCCCCATTCCTCCCGCAGCGTGTCTGTAAGTAATTCTTTAGACGCGGTGCAAGGTACGCCATCCAGTTCGTGATAAGCATTCATGACGGATTGAAGATTGGCTTGTTTAACGGCCGTTTCAAACGGCAGCAAAAATACCTCACGCAGCTCACGGGGAGGGATGTGAACTGGTGCCCAGTTCATGCCCCCTTCAGACATGCCGTAGCCCACAAAATGCTTGGCTGTGGCCACCACGCCTTCCTGCCAGTTGTCTCCTTGCAGGCCGCGCACAAAATGTACGCCCATCTGTGCGACCAGGTACGGGTCCTCGCCAAAGGTTTCCTCTATCCGGCCCCAGCGTGGATCGCGCGTCACGTCCAGCACTGGCGACAATCCCTGCTGGGCCCCGGCGGCCCGCATCTGCGTGCGCACCACGGCGGCCATTGCCTCCACCAGCTCCGGTTCCCAGGTGCTGGCCACGCCAATGATTTGCGGAAAACAAGTTGCGTCGCGCGTCATGTAGCCGCTGCAACATTCTTCATGCACAATGGCGGGAATACCCAGCCGCGTTTCTTCCACCAGGTACCGCTGGATATTGTTGGCGACGGCTGCTGCTTGGGCTGGGGCCAGGCTGCTGGCCCCACCTACCCGGGTAATTTGGCCAATGCCTAAAGACATAATTTTGGCTGCTTTGGCTGGATCGAGCTGCATGTTGGTGAGCAGTTGGTAGACCCAACTGCTCCCTAGCTGGGCTACTTTCTCTTCCAGGGTCATTTGGTTAAGCAGATCGGCGATACGGCCGTCAATCGGTTGTGCCGGATCACGATAAATCGTAGATACAGTTCGAGATGTTTTTTGCATAATTATTTCTTCTTGTCCACGCGTGATAGGTAGATCATCCTTTTAATTCACCGCCGGTTAAACCGGTCACAATATATTTCTCTGCTGCCAAATAAAACAGCACGGCCGGAATAATAAGCAGCGTCACGTACGCCATTACTCTGGCCCAATCAGTGCCAAATTGCCCCTGAAACTGCATAATGCCCAAGGTGAGCGGCCATTTACTCGCATCTCCCAAAACAACCAATGACAAGAAATATTCGTTCCAGGCCGCAACAATAGCAAGCGTGGCAATGGCCGCCACGGCAGGTCTGGCCAGCGGAAACAAAATATGCCTAAAAAAGCCAAACGTCGTGCAGCCATCGATATATGAAGCATCCTCAAGTTCAGAAGGAATTGCTCGGAAAAAACCGATCAAAATGACGGTGCTGCCCGGTATGGTGAACGTCGTCAACGGCAAAATAACGCCCCAAAAGCTGTTGATCAGTTCTAGGTTACGTACCTGCAGAAAAACGGGCAAAATGGCCACAACCAGCGGGAAAAGCAGACCAATTGAGAGGAGGTTAAAGAAAATATTTCTTCCCCTAAACTTGACTCGGGAAAATATGAAGGCCAGTGGACTGGCAATCAACACCACTAAAAGCGTTGTTGTGATGGTGATAATGAGGCTGTTTCTGAGTGAGCGCCAAAAATCTTCATTGGTTAATATGCTAGTGTAATTCTCCCACTGAATGCCCGTTTGCGGCAACCCAATGGGATTAGACAAAAATTGACCTGTGGTACGAATGCTGCCCAAAATGACAGTAACAACCGGTGCCATCATTAAAATAGCCATGATGATGACAAACAGATACATGAATATTCTGCGTATTGAGCCTTTGGGTGCCAGTGCCATAATTGCTCCTTCCTCTTAACTATTCACGTTCTCAGGAGATTGGACCAATTTGTTGCTTACGCACGTTTCTTTGCCAGAGAAAATTGGTCCAATCTTTGCAAACTATCTGTACAATTATCACTACTCTGCCAAGGTTTGCCGCAAAACAGTGCGTTGGTAACCGATGGAGAAAACCAAGGTCATCAAAAACAGGATGATAGCCAACGAGCTGCCAAAGCCCAGCTGCATTCGCTGAATACCAAACTTATATAAATACGTCACAATCAGCTCGCTGCGATAAGCTGGACCGCCTTCGGTTAGAATCCAAACGACAATAAATTGTTGAAATGATCCCAAAATAGAAAGAAAAACAGACAGTGAAATGGTACCGCCCATCATGGGGAGGGTGATATAACGAAGCACCTGCCACTCATTTGCGCCGCTGACCCGTGCCGAATCCTCAACCTCTTGGGAAATATTTTGCAGGCCAGCCATGTAAAGCAGCATGTGGAAACCAAAAAACTTCCAGGTGAGCACAAAAAAGATGGCCACCAGCACAGTATCCAGATCGGCCAACCAGGCGGTACCCGCTATGTTTGGATTAAAGATGCTCAAGAATTCATTGAGCAAGCCACCGCGTGGATTGTAAACGTAGAGCCAGATGTAAGCAGCAATAATTTCGGAAAAAACGTAGGGGAGAAAAAATAAAGTTCTAAAGAATTTTTGAAAACGTAGCTCGCCGCGAACCAGGATGAGGGCTAAGGTCATGGCCAGCGGTAGCTGCACCAGCAACGACATGACCATGATAATTAGGGAGTGCCAAATCGCACCACGAAAGACATTTTGGCCAATTGCCCGTACGTAGTTGTCGAAACCGATAAAGTCATCCAGGGGGCCCAGGCCGTTCCAGTTGTAGAGGCTGTAATAGGCAGCCTGCCCAATAGGGATAACTAAAAAGGTCACCAACAAAACAAAGCCGGGCAGAAGAAAAAAGAATATTAGCACTGCTTTGTTCCATTGTGCCTGCCGCTTTTCTGGACTGACGCTTAGGGAATCAGTTAGGCCGGAAACGCTTCTGATTTCGCTCATAGGTGCCTCGTTTATGGAGTAGGTGGAATGTGTTGGGGATGAGGCGTAGGAACGGCCGTTCCTACGCCTCATCATCATTCAGCTAACAGTTAATTACCAAGTTCCAGCGCTGCCGAATCTTCAATTTGTTGGGCAGCTTCCTCTGGAGAAGCAACACCAGCAAAAATCTGCTCAACAGCATCATTCACCGTACCACCTACAGCGGGCGGCAAGAATTGATCATAGTACAGCTGGAAATATTCGGCGTTGTTACGCGCTTCCAAAATTTGCTGCTGCACGGGGTCTGTGATGGCGCTTTGCGCACCTGCGGCTGTTGGCGGACCAAAGCCTACGGTGTCCAGAGCATCAATCTGATTTTCTGCGTTGGTGAGGAAGCGGACAAATTCTACAGCTGCATCTGGGGCATCTTTACCAATGCCAAAGCCATCACCACCACCAAGGACATCGCTGGGGTTGCCAGCACCACCCTCAACTGCGGGGAAACGGAACCAGCCCAGGTTGGCGACGCCTTCGCCGTCTTCACTGGAATCTTTCTGAACGTTCTGGTGCCATTGGCCCATTAGCTCCATTGCCGCTTCACCGTTACCAAAAACGGCCGCAGAGTCATTGTAGCTAAAGCCTAGATATCCTTCTGGGAACGGTTCCAGGGCAATCAGGTCTTGCAGATCTTCACCCGCTTTTACAAAGGGCGCATCGGTAAAGCTGCCAGTCCGATTAAAGGCATCCAAAAATGCTTGCTGACCACCGTTTTGAATAGCCAGGTAAACCCACCAGAAATGGCCCGGCCATTTGTCCCCTTCACCCACGGTGATAGGCGTAATACCGGCGTCTTTCAATGTTTGTACTGCACTCAAAAATTCACTCCATGTTGCGGGGGGATTTTCTGGATCTAGCCCAGCTTGCTCGAACAAATCTTTGTTGTAGTACATGCCAACGGCACCCCATTCCCAGGGTACGCCGTAATAAGCCCCATCTTTGCCAAACAGTTCCAGCGCGGATTGAGCCGCAATGGAGTCACGCCATTCGCCTTCCAGTTCAGGCGTGATGTCTCGCAACAAACCAGCATCAGCGTAGGCCCACAAAACACCACCACCCCAGCTTTGGAAGATGTCCGGCGGCTCGCCAGATTGCATCACAGTGGTAAGGCGTGCCTTAAATGCTTCATTTTCTAGCACGGTGATATTGATCTGCACACAGGGGTTGTCGGCCATAAATGCATCAGCCTTGGACTGCCAGTAAGCTTGCTCTGCCTCAATGGTGGAGATATGCCACCACTCAATTTCGACTACTTCACTGCATTCATCACCGGTGTCAGCTGGCGCCTCGGCTTCTTCTGAAGAAGCTGTATCCTCAGTAGAAGTATCTTCTTGGGCAGTCGTGTCTTCTGCAGTCGTGTCTTCTGCGGAGTCTTCATCAGTTTGACCCCCGCAGGCAACGAGGACCATGCCTGCCGCCAATAATAATATCATTAAAGCGATTCTCAACTTGCGCATCGTATTTCCTCTCCTTGTGATCAGAATTTCTGAAAACGTTTGCATAACATTTAAAAAATTTTTCTTTCTAATTCTCTTTAATTTTCACCTCCTCTTGCTTGCTCCAACTAGCTAACTTTGTAATCCAATTAGAAAATTATCCGCTAAGAATAGGGTGGCGCGGTTGTTTCGCGAACGATAAGCTCGGTAGGAAAAATTATACTTTCTGGTCGATCTTCAGGATTTTTCAGCAAGTCCAGCAGCATTTGTGTGGCCGATCGGCCCATTTTTTGCAAGGGCTGGCGCATGGTGGTGAGTTGGGGGCTAAGCAGAGCGGCCGTTGGTATATCATCGAATCCTACCACCGAAATGTTATGTGGTACCTGAAGCCCTTTGGCACGAATCGCTTCGATGACACCCATGGCAGAAATATCATTGGAGGCAAATACGGCCGTTGGCCGGTTCGCCAACTCTAGCAAATAAGTGCCACCATTAAAACCACCTGGTTGGGAGAAATCCCCCATAAATAACAGCTCTTCCTCAAACGGTATGCCTGCATCAGCCAGGGCAGCTTGATATCCTTTTAAACGATCCTGGGCACTCACCATGTCTATCCAGCCTGTGACGATACCAATACGCCGGTGTCCCAGTTCAATCAGGTGTTTGGTGGCGTCATAACCACCCTGGTAATTGTCAGCTGAAACGAAGCAATCTGAAGGCTCTTCGCTGCGGTGATCGATAATGACGTAGGGGAACCCTTTCTGGCGCAGCGACTTAAGATATGCTTCTGGTTCACGCGGCAAGCTGATCAGCAAGCCATCGGCCAGACCACGAGCCATCATGTGTACATAGGCCGACTCTTTGGCTTTGCGCCGGTGGGTGGTATACAGCATCAATTCATACTGATTGGCTGCCAATATATCATCAATGCCGCTGATAATTTCGCCCATGTATTGGGTGGTCAAATCGACAACTAAAAGACCAATCACGTTGGATTGTCCGCCCGCCAGGCTGCGCGCATGCAAATTGACCTGATAACCCAGGCGCAGCATCGCTTGCAAAACCCGTTCTCGCGTTCCCTGGTTGACATACGACTTGTTATTGACAACGCGAGAGACGGTGGAGTAGGAAACGCCAGCCTCTTTGGCAACATCTTTAATTGTAACTTCGCTAGAGGATTTGTTACGCTTCATGCCAATTCTTCCCGATTTATTTGCAAGCGTTTGCAATAAAATAGCCGTTTTTGTAACATCTGTCAACTGTTTGGGGCTTTTATTGTGAAAGATGAACAGAAACGCGGCGTTTGGAAGGCAATAAAGCGGGGCGTGAGTTACGTTTTTCTGCTAGGGTGAATTTGTTTTCTGCTTCTGGCTCGCATACTGGTTTGTGCTTACGGAAATGGGACACTGATCAACACAGATGAACACTGATTTTTTTGTGTTCATTACTGGTAACCAGTGTCCCATCATTGCTTGTTCATCAGGGAAGCTGGACGATGAGATTGGGCGTGTCTTTGTCCGGTTGCAGCAAGATGCCCTGGTCAGTGGCTTGGGTCGTACCGCCGGTGATGGTGGGTACGGCCGTTTTCCCCCGCAGCAACACTTTCCACGGCTTTGTCACCCCTTCTGCCTCAATGTGCAGCTTGTTGCCTTCACGGCGAACGTGCAAGGTGATGTCGGTTTCACCTTGTAGATTGGGGACGGCGCGGGAAACGGCCGTACCCTCATCCAGCCCAAACAGATGAAAGGTGACGCCATTGGCAAAGTCGTAATCGGGGCGACTGTTGTTGTTGCCAACGGGGATAATGCTGTTCGGCCGTACCCACAGCGGCAAGCTGAAAAAGTCGTATGAGTCCCGCTGCCAGCGGCCGCCTTTTCGTGCTTCACCAGTGAGGAAGTGGGTCCAGCGGCCTGGCGGCAGATAATAATCGACCACGTTGTCGTGGCGGAATACTGGGGCAACCAACAGCGCATCGCCCAGCATGTATTGGCGATCCAGCGTGTCGCAGCCGGGGTCATTTGGGAATTCCAGCATCATGGCGCGCAGGGTAGGCACACCGCTTGTGTGTGCTTCCTGTGCCGCACCATACAGGTAGGGCATCAGGCTGCACTTCAATTTGGTGAAGTGGCGCAGCACGTCTACTGCTTCCTCATCAAACAGCCAGGGCACACGATAAGAACCGCTGCCGTGGAGGCGGCTGTGCGAGGAAAGCAGGCCAAAAGCACACCAGCGCTTGTACACATCGGCAGGTGCGGTGAGCTCAAAACCGCCAATATCGTGGCTCCAAAAGCCAAAGCCGGAAAGTGAGAGCGACAAACCGCCGCGCAAACTTTCGGCCATCGATTCAAATGTGGCCGTGCAGTCGCCGCCCCAATGGACGGGAAACTGCTGCCCCCCAGCGGTGGCCGATCGGGCAAACAAAACAGCCTCGTTGGGGCCACGTTCTGCTTGCAGCAGCTCAAAAACAGTTTTGTTGTAGAGCTGCGGGTAGTAATTGTGCATCTTCACCGGGTCAGAGCCGTCATGGTAAACAACCTCGGTGGGAATACGTTCGCCAAAGTCAGTTTTGAAGCAGTCTACACCGATGTCGAGTAAACTGCGCAGTTTGCCGCTAAACCAGCGGCAGGCATCGGGATTGGTGAAATCGACTAACCCCATGCCCGCCTGCCAACGGTCCCACTGCCAAACATCGCCGTTGGGCTTTTTAACCAAGTAGCCGTTGGCTATCCCCTCATCAAAAAGGGCTGAGCGCTGGGCGATGTAGGGATTGATCCAGATGCAGATACGCAAACCGCGCTCTTTGAGGCGGCGCAGCATGCCTTCTGGATCAGGGAAGAGGCGTTCGTCCCACTCTAGATTGGTCCAGTGGAACTCTTTCATCCAGAAGCAGTCAAAGTGAAAAACATGCAGCGGAACATCACGGTCGGCCATGCCCTGCACGAAGCTGGTGACAGTGGCTTCGTCATAGTCGGTGGTGAAGGAAGTGGAAAGCCAGAGGCCGAAGGACCAGGCGGGCGGTAGGGCGGGGCGTCCGGTGAGGGCTGTGTAGCGGCTGAGTACTTCTTTGGGGGTGGGGCCATTGATGATGCAGTAATCTAGCATCTCCCCGGGCACGCTGAATTGAACGCTTGTCACCTTTTCGGAGGCAATCTCCAGGGAAACACGTTCCGGGTGGTTGATGAAAACGCCGTAGCCGCGATTGGTGAGGTAGAAGGGCACGTTTTTATAGGCTAGTTCACTGCTGGTGCCGCCGTCTTCGTTCCATATATCGACAACCTGCCCATTTTTGACAAACGGGGTGAACCGTTCGCCCAGACCATACACGTTTTCAGCCACGCTGAGGCCAAGCTGTTCATGGATGAAACGGCCGTTTCCGGCCACATCCATATACCCCATGCCACGCCAGCCGCTTTGCGTCAACAGGCGTTCGCCGTCCAAATAATCAATGTGCCAATCGTCGCCTTTGTCCACGCGGACGGTGAGGTTGCCGCTGGTGAGGCTGGCGAAATCGGCTTCATCTTTGATGAGAACGCGGGTATCGGGCTGGGTGTTGAGGGTAAAGGTGGGGTGTAACGGCCGTTGCCCCTTGTGGTGCCACAGCTGCACCCGAATCACGTTCGGCATTGGTGAAGAAAAGCGAACCGTCAGTAGTCCGGTATTAAGCGTATCGCCCCGCTGCGTGATCCGCCTGGTGGTGCCGTAAACAATAAGCGCGTCGGATTCTGTTTCCACATCATGCACGTGGACAGGAAAGTAAGGCGTGACATCTTCGCGAAAATGCCAATAACCATCGGTGAATTTCATTGTTAGGTTTCCTTGTTATTCGAAGTTCGGTCAAACCTGACAGGTCTGCAAAGCACCTTGTCAAGTAGATTATTTGCTTGGTAAGATTTTCTTAAAGAGATGCCTGCATGAAGACCTGTCAGGTTTTGGTAAAGTACTTTGTCAAGTAGGTTCTCTGCCTGGCAAAACTTGCTTAAAGAGTGCCTACTTGAAGACCTGTCAGGTTGGTTTTTGAATTATTTCGTTGCCCCCGACATGATGCCTTTGGTCAGGGTGCGTTGGAACAGCAAAAAGAAAATGAAGGCGGGCACCACGCCCAGAAAAGCAGCGGCGCTTTGGGTGGTAATCACCATGCCGCGCTCGCCGCGAGCCAGGGCCATAGCAATGGGCACCGTCTGCTTGGCGTTGGAAATGAGGAAGATGAGCGGCAGAAAAAAGTCGTTCCAGGTCCAGATGAAGAAGAAGACAAACAGCACCGACAGCGTGGGCCAATTGAGAGGCACAATGATTCTAAACAAGAGTTGGAACTTATTGCAGCCATCCAGCCGAGCCGATTCCAACAAATCTTTGTTGAAGGTGCGGAAGACGGAGGTAAGTAGATAGGTGCCAAATGCAGTGTGCAAAGCGGCCGTAGCAATGATGACGCCCAGCCGGGAGTTGTATAAGCCGACCTGGTTAAAAAGATAATACAGCGGATACGCGAGTGACTCTACTGGCAAGGTGATGGCCATCAAGAAGAACATCAGGAAGAAGGTGCGCCCCTTGATTTTGCCAATTCCCAGCGCATAGGCATTGAAGAGGGAGAGAGAGACGGCGAGAACGGCCGTACTCGTGCTAATCAACAGGCTGTTCATTAATTTTGTTGAATACTCAGTGAGATCCCAGGTTGCTTTTAGCGCACCCAGATCAAAACTGCGCGGCAAACTAAACGGGCCATTTGCCAGATACTCTGCTTCCGTTTTGAATGAGTTAATTGTGATCATGAAAAAAGGGAACAGGACAATCAGCAAGAAGATGAGCAGGCCAATCAGCATTACATACTTGGTAACCGAATCCCACCGAAACGTCTTTGGGCGGGTGGGTGATAAAGGTACATTTGTCATTTGCTTAATCCTCGTGCTGTTCCTGTACCCGGATGAACAAGAACGTCATCGCGATTACAAGCAGCGTGATAAACGTTGCCATTGTGGCCCCATAGCCCACATTTGATTTTTCAAAAAAGTTTTTCCAGGCAAAGTAGGAGGCAACTGTTGTGGCATTCCCCGGACCGCCGCTGGTCATGGCGTAGATGGGGCCAAATGTTTTTAAGGCGGCGATGGTTGTTGTCAAAACAACGACGGCAATTTCTGGCCGAATCATGTGAATGGTGACGTACCAAAACGTCTGGAACCAGCTTGCGCCGTCAATTTTGGCAGCTTCGTACACTTGCGGGTCCACGCGCTGCAAGCCAGACATAAAAATCACCAGCGGATAGCCAATCTGGAACCAAACCAACATCAACATGACGGACGGCAAGGCTAATTTGGCATCGCCCAGCCAGTTTTGCGTCCAATTTTCCAGACCGACCGAGGTGAGCATCCAGTTCAAAACGCCCCAATCTGGTTGGAAAATCCATTTCCAAACGATGGCTGCGACCACCACAGGTACAATCTGCGGCAGATAAAACCCAGCCCGCAAAAAGCTGGCCCACCCAGGGCCAAACTGATGGCTGATGTAGTCGAACAAAGTCACCGCCAGAAGCAGGCCAATCATGGTGGGCAAGATGGTCATGGCAATAATGAGCAGTAAATTGTTTTTGAACGAGGTCCAAAAGATGGTGTCTCCCAGCGCCCGAGTGTAATTGTCTAGCCCTATCCATTTTGGCGCGCCGATGCCCTGCCATTGGGTAAAGCTTATGCCTATGTTGGCCAGGAACGGCAGGATGATCAGCAGCATGAAAAAGGAAATGCCGGGGATCAGGTACCAGCCGTAGCCAGACTCTCTGAATGTTTTGATTCTTTGGCGGGCACCTGTTTGAATCTGGTCAGGGTAGGCGCTTTCACTCATTTGGGAATCCTCTCTTTAAACCTGACAGGTTTACAAAATAAGCTTGAAAGCAAGCCAATTTTGCATGGCAAAGAACCATTGTGGCTAAATATTGATGCAAACCTGTCAGGTTTTGCTAACTCTGATTACTCGTCTAACGTATCTTTGTATTCTTGCCAGGGACCAGCGATTTGATCCAGGAACTCATCTGGGGTTACAGATCCGGCAATAAGCTCTTGTAAGCCGCCGCCCAGCACGTCCATGTAGCCAGGGGCTGGCCAATCTGGATAAAACGCTAAACCGTCATTGGCTACGATAGTAGAGAAGGCTTCGATGAGTTCACGATTCTTCTCATCTTCAATTTGAGTCAGGTCGGCGTTAATGGGAATGCCACCCCGGTTAGCCATCAGCGTTTGTACTTCTTCGCTCAGGGTAATTTCTAGAAAATCATAGGCCAGGTCTTTGTTTTGGGCGTTTTCGGGTACGACCAACAGGTTCCCACCTGACCCGGTGTTAAAGGTTTTGCCAGGCAAGATGAAGATGCCCCAATCGAAGTCGGTGATTTGGTTTTGGAAGTTGCCAAACATCCAACTGCCGGTGAGGATCATGGGGAAATTGCCTTGCACAAAAGCGGCCGTTGCGTCATCCTGAATCACACCATTGGCATTGTCGCCATAGTAGCCTTTGGCCACATGTTCGGCAAAACGCTCTGCGCCAAAAGTAAAGGCTGGGCCGTGGAAATCGAGATCGCTTTTGAACAGCTGATACGCTTCTACCAGTTCTTGGTCACCCTGGTACAGCACGAGTTCGTAGAAGTTTTGTGTTACGGGCCAGACGCTGCCTGCTCCCAGCGCAAGGGGTACGGTGCCTGCTTCTACAAAGGTGTCGGCGATGGCTTCAAACTCTTCCAGGCTGGTGGGAACTTCCAGACCATATTCGGCAAAGGCATCTTTATTGTAATAAACCATCACGAACTCGCCGTAGGTGGTGATGCCATACAGCGGGCCGTCGCCCATGATGCCCTGGTCGTTATAGCGGGCGGTGGTTTGCAGGCTGGTGCCCAGCAGATCATCCCAGCCACGCTCGGCAGAAACGGCCGTTAAATCAGTAAGTAATCCTTGCTTGGCATACAAACCAGCGGTGGCATTGCCTTTGTTGATTTCCATCACGTCAGGCGCTTCGTCCGTGTTGAGGATCATTTGCGCGGTTTGCTGAATTTGCTCAAAGGTTTTTAGCTCAAATTCAACAGTCACATCTGGATGGGTTTCTTCAAAAATTTCGAGCGCTCTGGCCCAACCGTCGCCGGTGGCGCTGCCTGCTTCTTCATAATGCCAGATGCGGAAGACGCGTCCTTCTCCGGAATCAGCAGATTCAGCAGGGGTGTCTTCACTTTGGGCAGCGGTATCTTCGGCCGGGGCGTCTGCATCGGCGTCTTCAGTTTCTTCGCCGCCACCGCAGGCAACCAGCGCAAGCAAAACAAAAAAGGCCAGAATTAAGGGTAATTTTTTAAGCAGTTGGTTTTTCATCTTTATTCTCCATTCCATTTTGGTTGGTTAAGTGAAAGCGCAAAAGTTCTTTGAGCTAGCAAGCAACCGTGTCTACGCTTTCACTCAAGTAATTCACAAATTTTGACTTGTCTTCGTCAAAATACTTTTGTGAATTACATAAACTTAACTATTTGTTCTGAAGGGTTTTACTTTGTTAACTTGTGCCAGGCGTTTACCTCCTTTTCGAGCGATTCCAGACGGACTGGAAACGGCCGTTTCCCTTCAGCAAAGCGTTAGTCAATCTGCTCACAAAACGTTGCGTCCCTTTCAGCCCTTTTTGCGCATACGCAAATTGTGGAGAAGGCGCTACAATAAAAACAGGTAAGCGGAGACTGTTTTCTCGCAGAGAAAGCAGATGCTTCATAGCTTTGCCGTCTTTGGGGATACCGGTTTACTTGGTGGTAGGCGGTATCCTCATCTTCTATTGCCAGTGGAAATTACTCTTCCAGACTTTAAACCCTAACGGTTTTAGGTGTCTCAGGGCCATCCCTTAAAAGTTAAAACCCTTGGGGTTTCACGAGACCGCCTGGACCCGTTCTTGAGGACAAGGCCCAGAACTCTCCCGAATCACTAATTCACAGGGGATGAGAACTTCGGAAAATTCCTTTTTTTCCCCTTCTAAATAGGTAATCAACATTTCTGTCCCCAGGCGGCCCAACGCTTTGGCAGGGGCCTCCGCTGTAGTGATGGTGGGGTTGGTCATTTCAGCAGCTCGGGCTGAGGAAACAACTGCCACAACAGAGAAGTCGTCGGGGATATGCCAGCCACGGTTAGCGAGGGCGCGTAAGATGCCGGGGATAGCCCGGTCGTTCATGACCATAAGGGCGGTCAGGTTGGGGTCGATGGCGAGGAGGTCGTTTACGGCCGTATAGCCATCTGCGGCCTGGGCTTCGCAAAAACGGGTAATGCCATGCAGCCCGCGTGCTTCGATGCTTTCCAAAAAACGATGCTGAGCGCGCACTGCCGGTCCATACCCCGCATCATATTCCTCTTGGGCATGATTCAGAAAAGCGATGTGTGTATGGCCTAAATCAGCCAGGTGATCGATAACAACCTGCATGGTTTGGCCAAAGTCAATGTCTACATGGTTAATACCCTGGTTGTCGGCACTGCGGCCAATCATCGAGAAGGGAAAATCAATGTTGCGTAGTAAATCGATGCGTTCATCCTGCTCGTGGATTTCCATGACGATGACGCCATCAACCAACCCCTGCTGCATGAGCTGCTGCAATTCATGCGGATCACGAATTTCTGTGGACCACAAAACGAGGTGATAGCCATGCTCGCGGGCCACTTCTGTGGCGCTCATCACAAATTCTAATTCGGTGAGGCCCAGGCCACGTTTGGCAGCGGGGAGGAGCAGAGCGATGATGCGGCTGCGTTTGCTGGCCAGACCACGTGCCAGGACATTGGGCCGGTAGCCCAGCTCTTCCATCGCCGCAAAGATGCGTTGGCGCGTTTCTTCAGAAATGGGACGCGTGCCATTGATCGCATAAGACACGGTACTGAGGGCAACGCCTGCACGTTTGGCAACATCCTGCATCGTGGGCATGGGATTTCCTTAAAAGACGAACGCAAAAGTGTGCAAAAGTGTGATGGAAAAACGCTCTGTTTGGCTGCGTTCCATTTATTCACGGTGGTACTTACCACACGTGAAGTTTCCTTCGTCGGTCGTTAGCTTCGACAATCATCGAAGCGCATAGTCGAATCGCTTCGATAGCATAGCATGAAGCGCCAAGGATTGTCAAGAAATTGATGATTTTGTTTTACTCTTCCGGGTAAACCAGCCCCCATTGCCCACGCATTTCGTCTAGCAGCGTCATGATTTCCAGCGTGTCAGCGTGGGGCACCACGGCCGATTCCAGCTTGCCTGCTCGCAAGCAATCATGGACTTCGCGCACCTGATAGCCGTAGCCGTTGCCCTCATAAGGCATTTGCACCACTTCTGGCTTGCTTCCGCTTTGTTTGAGCGTGATGGTTTGACTGTGCCAAAAGTTTTTATGCAGCTTGATGTATCCTTGGCTGCCAGTGATAAACGCGTTGCACGGCCGTTCCAAACGCTGGGTGCTTAGCAGGATTGCCTGTGCCCCCCGGTCATACTGCCAGATGGCCGAATTTAGCTCATCCACACCGGTCTCCCCAAAATGGGCCGCCGAGAGAATCTGGTCCGGTTTGCCCAGCACCAGGTGGGCCAGCGTGGCTGGATAGATGCCCATATCCAGCAGCGCGCCACCGGCCAGCGCCGGATCGTACAGGCGTCCCTGGGGATTGAAGGGGATGTTGAAGGCAAAGTTTGCCTGAACCAGATGAATGGTGCCGATACGGCCGTCTGTCACCCATTTTTGCATCTGCCGAATTGCCGGGATGAACTTCATCCACATGGCCTCCATCAAAAAGAGACCTTTTTCTTGAGCTAAAGTCAGGCACTCTTTTGCCTGAGTCGCATTTACCGTGAGCGGCTTTTCGCATAGCACGTGTTTGCCTGCATTTAGGCACAGCTTCATATTTTCATAATGCAGGTTGTGCGGGGTGGCGATGTAAATCACGTCCACATCAGGGTCGGCAGCCAGCGCTTCGTAAGTTGGGTAGCGGCGAGGAATATGCCAGGCGTCGCCAAATTTGTCGGCCGATTCTTGCGAGCGAGACCCTACAGCTAAACATTCCGCGTCTGGCTGACTGTTGATTGCTTCGGCAAGTTGTTCAGCAATCCAACCCGTTGCCAAAATGCCCCATCGAATTTTATTCATTTGTTTGCTCCATATTGTGTGACAAGGGAATTTATTTAAAAGTGACGTCCTTGGAAAACGTCTTGCCCGATCATAAGGTATCCCTTTTTATTGTGCCACTCTCATGACAGTTATTTCCCTGGAAACTTCCCTAAGAGCAAACGATCCGGGAATCTGGCCACATATCCCTTTTGGAATTGGACACTGATGAACACTGGTTTACACAGATAAGAAACAAAAATCAGTGTCTATCTGTGTCCTATTTTTCTTTTCTCGCTCAAACTGATATTTGGCTAGTCCGGGAATTAGTTTCCGAGGAAGTGATGATTAAAGGTGACCGCGACCTAAACGCAGGATACAATGTTTGGCAGGAGCCAGACCTAACAATCACCAAGGAGTGAAGCATGAATCGAACCTATCAAAACCCCATTTTACCAGGATGTTATCCTGATCCCTCCGTTTGCCGGGTGGGGGAGGATTATTATCTAGTTACCTCCACGTTTGAATATTTTCCTGGCCTGCCCATTTTCCACAGCCGCGACCTGGTTAATTGGCGGCAAATTGGGCACGTGCTGGACCGACCCAGCCAGTTGCCGCTGGACGGTTTGGAAGCTTCACGCGGCTTATATGCCCCTACGATTCGTTACCACGATGGCATCTTTTACGTAATTAACACGCTTGTCCTCGGCAATGACATCGGGCGGAATTTCATTGTGACAGCAACCGACCCGGCTGGGGATTGGTCGGAACCGTACTGGCTGGATGATGCGCCAGGCATTGATCCCTCACTGTTTTTTGATAAAGACGGCCGTTGCTACTACACGGGCAACCGTATTCCACTGGGGGGAGAACAGTGTCATGGTCATCGCGAAATCTGGCTGCAAGAAGTGGATTTGGACAACATGCAGCTGGTGGGGGAACGCGTTGGCTTGTGGGATGGCGCGATGAAAGATGCTGTTCACCCCGAAGCACCCCATCTTTACACCAAAGATGGTTATTACTACTTGATGATTGCTGAAGGTGGTACCGCCCATGACCATGCGGTTACCATTGCCCGCAGCGAAAAGATTACGGGGCCATACGTGAGCCACCTGCGTAACCCGATTTTGACGCACCGCCATTTGGGCCTGGATCATCCTATCGTCGGTACGGGGCATGCAGACCTGGTAGACACGCAGGCTGGTGAGTGGTGGATGGTGCTGTTGGCGATGCGGCCGTATGATGGCTACTATTACAATTTGGGGCGTGAAACATTTTTGGTCCCGGTGCGCTGGGAAGAAGATTGGCCGCTGGTGAGTCCCGGAATCGGCCGTGTCGAATTCCATCATCCTGCCCCCAATTTACCCGAACATCGCTGGCCGCAACCGCCTGCCTGCGACCAGTTTGATGCGCCAACGCTGGCTGACTGCTGGAACTTTATTCGCACGCCGCGCGAGAAAATTTATAGTTTAACGGAACGGCCGTCTCACCTGCGCCTTTATTTGCGACCCGAACAGCTTACTGAATTGGTGCATCCCAGCTTTGTGGGCCGACGGCAGCAGCACATTAACTTTACCGCCCAAACCATGCTGGAATTTTCGCCACAACAGCCGGGCGAATGTGCGGGGCTGGTGTTGCTGCAAAATGACAGGTTCCATTTTCGTTTTGTTGTTTGTCAGACGGAAGGCGGCGAAACGGCCGTACAGCTCATCAAGCGTGCGGCTGGTGAAGATACCACCCTGGCAGAGCTGCCCGTGAGCGGTGGCCGCTACACCTTCAAAGTGTCGGCCAGAGGGCAAGCCTACAGCTTCTACATCGCTACGGAGCCGGAGGTTTGGCAAACGGTGTTGGAGGATGTAGACGGCCGTATCCTAAGCACCCCCGTCGCGGCTGGCTTCACCGGTGCATATCTGGGACTTTACGCCAGCAGCAATGGCCAGCCCAGCCAAAACGTGGCCGACTTCGACTGGTTTGAATATCAAGACCAATCCTGAAATTTTTAGAGCGTACCACGATGAATGAAAAAAAATTATCCGCAGATTTCGCAGATTTTTCTCTGTGTATCTCTGTGTCTACTCTGCGCAACTCTGTGTTCCGCTTATTCGCCAAGGAGATCAATTTGAATGAATGAAGTAACCTGTATTTGGGAAATTCCTGCCCAGTTAGGCGAAGGGCCGCTGTGGGTAGCGGCCGAAAATGCACTTTATTGGGTCGATATTCTCAGCCAGCAAGTGCATCGACTCTCGTTGGCTAGTGGTGCACAGCACACCTGGACTTTTGCCCAGCAAGTGACCAGCCTGGCAACTCGTCAGTCTGGGGGATTTGTGGGCACAACACCGGATGGATTTGTGGTCATCAATTTTGACACCACGACCATCGAGCCGCTTGTGCTGCCTGAAGAACATTTAACAGGCAACCGATTTAATGATGGCAAGGTGGATGGAAACGGCCGTTTTTGGGCTGGCTCCATGCATTTAGCCGAGAAAGAAGCCACCGGCAGCCTCTACCGGCTAGATCCCGATTTATCGCTGCACACCGTGGACGAAGGCTACCTCATCACCAATGGGCCAGCCTTCAGTGTAGATGGCAAAACGATGTATCACAATGATTCGATCAAAGGCATTGTCTATGCTTTTGATTTACATAATGATGGAGCGGTTGGCGGGAAACGGCCGTTTACCCAGCTAACGTTCGCCAAAGAAGGTGCCCCCGACGGCATGACCGTGGACAGCGAGAACTGCCTTTGGCTGGCCCATTACGGGGGCGCCCGCCTCACCCGCTATGCTCCCTCTGGCGAAATTTTAGAAGTGGTGCCGCTGCCCGTCCCCAACGTTACCAGCTGCACCTTTGGTGGTCCCAACCTGGACACGCTGTACATCACCACCGCCTCACAAAATATGACACAGGCAGAACTGGAGAAATATCCGCTGTCTGGCAGCTTGTTTGCTTACCAGCCTGGGGTTACGGGGCTGCCCACGCCCTTTTTTGGAGGTTAACAGATGTACGAGCCGCACCAATTTTTGCCGGAGGATGGGTTTCGCGGGACGCTGCTGGGGCGCGCCTGGCTTCCGGCCACCCTCACTGGCAGCGTTGCTGGCCCCAGCCCTGTGTTGCTAACGGAGCAAGGTGTATTGGATCTGAGCCAAATCGCCCCAACCTGTGCCGAACTGCTCAACCGTGGCTTTTCTGGCCAGGCGATTGACGCCGCCACGCTTCCGCGCCTGGGTAGCTATGACGCGCTAATGGCCAACACAATGCAAGAAACGATGGATGAAACACGGCCGTATTTCCTTACCCCCATTGACCTGCAAGCGATCAAAGCGTGTGGTGTCACCTTCATGGTCAGCATGTTAGAGCGGGTTATCGAAGAGCAGGCGGCTGGGGCTGCCAGCCAGGCCGCAGCGGTGCGCCGCAAGATCAACGCCCAACTGGAAGGCGAGCTGTCCACTATTCAGCCCGGTTCACCCGAAGCCGAGGCGGTAAAAGCTGTGCTGCAAGCCGAAGGGCTTTGGTCGCAATATTTGGAAGTGGGCATCGGCCCGTATGCCGAAGTGTTTACCAAAGCGCAGCCGATGTCGGCTGTGGGCACGGGGGCGCAGGTGGGGATCCTACCCATTTCCTCGTGGAACAACCCGGAGCCGGAGCTGGTGCTGCTGGTAAACGCCCAGGCGCAGGTGGTGGGGGCCACACTGGGCAACGATGTCAATTTACGCGACATTGAGGGACGCAGTGCGCTGCTGCTGGGCAAGGCTAAGGACAACAACGCCTCTTGCGCCATCGGCCCGTTCATTCGCCTGTTTGATGATTCATTTTCGCTGGATGATGTGCGGCAAACGGCCGTATCGCTTACCATCACCGGCCCAGACGGGTTTACCCTGCATGAAGTCAGTCCCATGAATTTAATCAGCCGGGACGTGCTTGATTTAGTGGCCCAAACCATCAACGAAAACCACCAATACCCAGATGGGCTGGCGTTGTTTACCGGCACCCTGTTTGCCCCAAAGCAGGATCGAGATGGTGTGGGACAAGGCTTCACCCATAAAATTGGCGATCTGGTCACGATTCGCGCCCCCTTGTTGGGCACCTTGCAAAATCGGGTCGCCTACAGCCATCAGGCCCCACCGTGGCGTTTTGGCACCATCGCCCTGATGAAAAATTTAAGCCAGCGCGGCTTGTTGTGACAGTCATTATTGCCAGCATCAGATAAAAATCAGCGGAAGTGAGGCAAGAAAGATGAATCAATTCAATCCAGTTTCTGAAGCGGTGTTGGCTGCGTTAACGGCCGTTCTCACCCCCGACCAAATTTCCACCGCAGAGGCTGAACGGAAACTCCGCGCCCAAGACATGTCCCAGCATGAAGCACACCTAAGCGAAGTTGTCGTCTGGCCCAGCACCAGCCAGCAGGTGGCCGATGTGCTGCGTATTGCCCACGACAACCGGATTGCCGTTACGCCGTGGGGTGCAGGGTCGTCGCTGGAAGGCAATTCGATTCCCCTGTTTGGTGGTATTTTGCTGTCGCTGGAACGCATGAACCAGATTGTCGCCCTGCACGCCGACGATTTTCAGGTGACGGTGCAGCCGGGCATTGGCTACAAAGATTTGAACCAGGCATTGGGGCCGCATGGCCTCTTTTTTGCGCCCGATCCGGGAGCCAATGCCTCGCTTGGTGGCATGTTGGCCAACAACGCCGCAGGCAGCCGCACGGTGAAATATGGGGCCACCAAAGATAATGTTTTGGCGATGGAGGTGGTGCTGGCAGACGGCCGTCTTATCCATGTGGGGTCACGCTCCGTAAAACAATCTGCCGGATACGATTTGCTGCACTTGTTTGTGGGCAGCGAGGGCACCCTGGGCGTGGTCACTCAGGCGACGCTCAAACTGGTGCCCCTACCCACTGTAATGAGCGGTGTCGTGGCCGCGTTTGCCTCAGTGGCGGAGGCGATTACGGCCGTTGTCGATTTGCGCGCTTCCGGCCTGGACATTGCTGCCCTGGAATTTATCGATGCAGCCACGTCTGCCTTGCTCAGCCGCGAGGAAGGCGTCGATTGGGGCGAAAATCCCACCCTGCTGATGGAAATCCACGCCGCCCATGCTGAAACGGCCGAATTGGATCTGGCCTTGGTACAAGAAATTTGCACAGCACACGGCGCGATTCGCTTCCAGGCCACCACTGACACGGCTGAGCGACAAAAGATGTGGCGCACCCGCCACCTCATGTTCGAAACCATGCGGCGCGTGTTTACCGGTTATCGTTGGCAGCTATCAGACATGGCGGTGCCTATCAGCCAATACCCGGCGCTGGTCCAGTTTGCCCGGCAGGCACTGCAAACGAGAAACTTGCCCCAATTTATGGTGGGCCACGCGGGGGACGGCAACCTGCACATCACCACGCCTTATCAGGATGAGCCTACGCGGCAGCAAGCCAACCAGGCCAATGAAGAAGTCGTTTTGCGGGCCATTGAATTGGGTGGCACCTCAACCGGAGAACATGGTGTAGGTATCGGGAAGGCGAAGTTTATGGTGCGGGAACATGGCGAAACGGCCGTAGACGTCATGTACAGCCTAAAACAAACGTTAGATCCGCATGGCATTCTCAATCCGGGCAAGATTTTCCCCAATCCTTAAAACTTCTTGCGCCATTGCCTTGCCTCCTATATAAAACCGCAGCTTACTAACAACTCCCATCCTTAGGAGAAAATAATTATGCCCAGCAAACGACTTTGGTTTCGACTTCTGGCACTATCTGTTCTTTTTTCATTTCCCTTTTTCATCAACACCTCGCCCGCCCGGGCTGTAGCAACCTCACTTTTTATCTCCGAATATATTGAAGGCTCCTCCAACAACAAAGCAATTGAAATTTATAACGGTACCGGAACGGCCGTTGACCTCAGCGCCAACGGGTATCAATTGGAATTTTACTTTAACGGCAGCACCTCTCCCCTTACCACCATTAACCTGACTGGTTCCCTGGCCGACGGGGACGTGTACGTGGTAGCTGACAACGATGCCGTGGCCACCATTCTCAATGTCGCCGACCTCATCTCCACCTCTTCATTTTTCAATGGGGATGACACTATTATCCTGCGCAACAGCGGTGGCATTGTGGACGTGATTGGCCAGCTCGGTGTGGACCCTGGCAGCCAGTGGGGCAGCGGCGACACCTCAACCCAAAATAACACCATCCAACGTCTGGACACCGTTTGCGGCGGCGACAGCAACGAAACCGACGCTTTTAATCCAGCCGTTGAGTGGATTGGCTTCCCCCAGGACACCTTCACCGGACTGGGCAGCCACACCGCCAACTGCGGCGATGGCCCGCCATCGGTTGTGAGCACCTCCCCGGTAAACGGTACGCCTAATGTGGCCCTGAATGCCAACCTCACCATCAACTTTAACGAGCCGGTGACCTTGGGCGGTAGTTGGGTGGATTTGAGCTGTACGACGAGTGGGACGGTTACGGCCGTTACTACCGGCGGCCCGCAAAGCTACACCCTCAATCCAACCAGTGACTTCGTCTCCGGCGAAACCTGCACTGTCACCGTTTTTGCCAACCAGGTCAGTGATCAGGACGGCACAATCGACAACATGACTAGCGACTACAGCTTCAGCTTTAGCACCGTCTCCGGCGGCTTTGGCAGCTGCGGCGACAGCGCCACGCTCATCAGCGCCATCCAGGGCAGTGGCAGCAGCAGCCCGCTCAACGGCGTGGCCGATGTCATCATCGAAGGTGTGGTTGTAGGGGATTACCAGGACACCGTAAATGAATTGGGCGGCTTCTACCTGCAAGAAGAAGATGCCGATGCCGATGGCAGCGCGGCCACCTCTGAAGGCATCTTTGTTTACGACAATGGCTTTGGCGTGGACGTGGCCCTGGGCGATGTGGTGCGGCTGCAAGGCAGCGTCACCGAGTTTGAAACCAGCACCGGCAGCGGCGTATTCCTCACCGAAATGAATGCTCTCACCACCGTGATCCTGTGCAGCAGCGGAGCCAGCGTCACGCCCGCCACCATCACCCTGCCCGTTACTGACCTCACCGATTGGGAGGCGTACGAGGGGATGCTGGTCACCTTCCCGCAAACGCTGGACGTGACCGAAACGTACAATCTGGCTCGCTACGGCAATGTGGATTTGTCGCTGGGCCGTCTGTTTAACCCCACGCAGGTGACCACCCCTGGCGCGGCGGCTAACGCCCTGCAAGCCCAAAACGACCTGCGGCGCATTACGCTGGATGATGCCAACGGGGCACAAAACAAAGACCCGGTCATCTACCCCGCGCCGGAACTGAGCGCGGCCAATTCGCTGCGCGGCGGGGCTCAGGTCACTGGCTTAACGGCCGTTCTCGACCAACGCTTCGACACCTACCGACTGCAACCGGTGGGCACGGTTAATTTTGTGGATAGTAACCCAAGAACGGCTGCGCCGGTTCCTGTCGGCGGCACATTACGCGTGGCCAGTTTTAACGTACTCAACTACTTCAATGGCAACGGCAGCGGCGGCGGCTTCCCCACCTCACGCGGGGCCGACAGCCTGTCGGAATTCAACCGCCAGCGCGACAAAATCATTGCCGCTCTGGTGGCCCTCGATGCTGATGTCGTCGGCCTCATCGAGATTGAAAATGACGGCTACGGCAGCCTGAGTGCCATTCAAGATTTGGTGAATGGCCTTAACGCCGCTACCGCACCTGGCACCTACAGCTTCATCAATCCCGGCGTCAGCCAAATTGGTACCGATGAAATTGCCGTCGGCCTCATTTACAAACCGGCGTCCGTGACGCCAAGCGGGTCGGCGGAAATCTTGGATTCCTCAGATGATCCCCTCTTCCTGGACACGAAAAACCGGCCTGCTTTGGCTCAAACCTTCAGCCAAAACGGCAGCGGCGAGGCGTTTACCATCGTGGTAAACCACTTCAAATCCAAAGGTTCTGCCTGTACCGACGTGGGCGACCCTGATCTGGGCGACGGGCAGGGCAACTGCAACGTCACGCGCACCAACGCCGCCACGGCGCTGGTCAACTGGCTGGCCACGGACCCCACCAGCAGCGGCGACAGCGACTTCCTCATCGTGGGCGATTTGAATTCCTACGCGATGGAAGATCCGATTGGCGTCATCACCGGCGCGGGCTACACAGACCAGGGCAACAGTCTGGCAAACGCCTACTCTTACGTGTTCGATGGGCAGGTAGGTACGCTGGATTATGCTCTCACCAGCCCCAGCCTGACGGCGCAGGTGAGCGGCGTAACGGAATGGCACATCAACTCTGATGAGCCGCGTGCCCTGGATTACAACGAAGAGTTCAAAACCGCCAACCAGATTTCGCTTTATTACGACGCTGATGCGTACCGCTCGTCGGACCACGACCCGGTGGTGCTTGGCCTAAACCTGGGCGGCACCAGCCCCACGCCAACACCCATCCCGCCAACACCGACGGCGACCAATACACCGTTACCAACGGCCACGAATACACCATTGCCAACGGCCACGAACACACCGCTGCCAACGGCCACGAACACACCGTTGCCGACAGCCACAAACACACCGCTGCCGACGGCCACAAATACGCCATTGCCGACGGCCACAAATACGCCATTGCCGACAGCGACGAATACACCATTGCCAACTGCCACAAACACACCATTACCAACAGCAACGAATACCCCAATTCCGCCAACACCTACACCCACAACACCGCCTACTGGTGGCGATGTGATTTACGTCAGCTCGTCGAGCGGTGGCAATGTGGGCGGCGTCTCGTTTGCGGATGAGGATATTTTGGCGTTTGATGTGGATACGGCCGTTTGGAGCATACTCCTCGATGGTTCCGATGTAGGCTTAAGCGGCGCTGGTGCGCGTGACGTTGACGCCTTCCACTTCCTGGATGATGGCTCGATTATTCTTAGCTTCTTGGGCAACACCACCATTCCCGACGTCGGGTCGGTCGATGATTCTGACCTGGTGCGTTTTGTGCCTACTTCGTTAGGCAGCAGCACCGCAGGCAGCTTTGAAATGTACTTCGATGGTTCCGACGTGGGGCTCACTCGCAGCGGCGAAGATATCGACAGCGTTTCAGTGACGGCCTCCGGCGATTTGCTGCTCAGTACGTTAGGTAGCTTCAGCGTCCCCGGCGTTAGTGGCGCGGACGAAGATATTCTGCGCTTTAGCCCCAGCAGCTTGGGCAGCAGCACGAGTGGCAGTTGGAGCTTGGAGTTTGACGGCTCTGATGTCGGTCTGAGTGACGCCAGTAGTGAAGATGTATCGGGCGTCTGGTTAGATGACGCCACGGGCAACATCTATCTGACCACGCTGGGCAGTTTTGCTGTCACAGGTGTTTCTGGCGACGGCGCAGACATCTTTGTGTGCGGTTCACCCACTACTGGCAGCAACACTGCCTGCTCCTTCTCTTTGTTCTGGAATGGCTCGCTCGATGGGTTTGGTGGGGAAGTGATAGACGGGCTGTTTGTGGAACGGCCGTAAACCCCACAGTTAACTAAAACAAAAAATCCCACTGGAAGCATTGCCTCCAGTGGGATTTTTGGGTCAATAACATTATGGCGTTGCAATAATGCCGACCAACACACCGCCATTCAGGCCAGGCCCTAAATTCACCATCAATGTGCCGCCTGTGCCTGTAAACGTAATAGTCGCATTTGGCTCCTGAATGATTTCCTGGGCAACAGTCCACTCATTGTTTGCCGTGAGCGAATCTTTGTAAAAGGTAATGACATCATCAAACGACGTTTGTGTTTCGTAGCTGAATACACCGGGACCAGAGGTTACGGCCGTTGCATCATCCAAAACCGGGTATTGCGTATTGATTTCTGTGGCATCGGCGCAGCCTTCAGGTACCTGGATGGCTGGTATCGCTTCCGGGATAAAGTTAAGCTCGTAGAAAATGTCGCCTTCCTGGCTGGCGTTGCTGTTGAGCACATTGTTCACCCC
Organism: uncultured Anaerolineae bacterium; assembly: GCA_905479495.1. Taxonomy (GTDB): domain Bacteria; phylum Chloroflexota; class Anaerolineae; order Promineifilales; family Promineifilaceae; genus Leptofilum. The sequence goes on along the minus strand of CAJQMR010000003.1, from coordinate 257,460 downwards.
TCGACCCAAAATGCGCAGCCGGGTGACGTAGCCGCCATCCTTGGCGATGTACAAATCAGCCTCGTAAATCTCGTACACTTCCCAATCCAGCAGGTTTTGCTCACTCAGCACAAAATGGGCGCTGTCCACTCCGTTGATCGTCTCGTCGGGCAGCACACGCTGGGCATCTTCGGTTAAAAAGCCGCCAGTGTCTAAAAAGAGGCCAAACGGATTCTCGAAGCCACTTTGCCCAGAGAGGGTGATGCACGGTTGGGGTGGCAGGACGGCGTAAAATGCATCTTCGATTTGGGTAATGATCATTGTCTCGCCCAGCTCCCCCGCCGCGTCGCCTGTCATGGTGAACACAATTTCAGAGGCGTCCGGGCTGGCGGTGCGGTTGCCTTGTGCATTCGCCGCGCCAATGAGTTCGTCACCTATCGTCATCCTGTATTCCAGCGTGGTGCGATAATCTATGCCCTGCGGCTCTTCGTACAGGATGATTTCGTCCAGGTTGACGCTGCTGTTTTCCATTGTTTCGCTCTCGGATGTTTCTTCGCTGGATACGGCCGTTTCTTCCTCACCACTCTCCTCCACAACGTCATCCTCAACCGGCAGTTCTTCCGCTGCAGGTGGATCGTCAGTCGGCGCATTTTCTTCCTCACTGCCCGCAATCACAATGGTGGGCACCACTGTGGGCAAATCAGCCGTCGATTCTTCACTTGCGCCATCGCAGGCCACCAGCAGCAGAGTGATGAGTACAAGAACCAATAAATTTTTCTTCATGGAAAACCTCCGTTGTATTGTTATGAATCTGTCTCGTTGTTAGGTGAGGGGGCTGGCGCAGAAAAACAGGCGTGGAGCAAGCGCCACAACTCATCTGGCTGGGCAAACGGCCGTTTCCAATCCACCATCGGATCGCTCAACTGTCCTTGTAAACGGCCGTCTTCATCTAGCCAAATTCGTACCACCAATGCCCGTCGCTGCCGCATACCGCACCTCCGTTCTTGAATGGTGACAGGGTAGCAGTCGGCTGTTGACAAAGTGTGAACAGGACAGTGAGCAGTATTCGGTAAGTCAGTAATCAGTCACTGAAAACTGATTACTAAATGGGTTCGCCGTGCCGCAGTCGTTCCGCCAGGCGTTCCGTTTGGCTGGAGGGGGGAATGTTTAGCTCTTCTTGCAGATTGGCAACCGCTTCCTCGTAAATGCGGAGCGCCAGGCTGCGCTGGCCCTGGCGGGCGTAGGCGCGCAGCAGCAGTTGGTACGCTTCTTCCAACCAGGGGGCCGCATCCACCGTGCGTCGTCCCCAAATGACAGCCTCGGAAAGTTCAGCACGAGTCAGGTAGGCACGCGCTACGTACAGGCAACCTTCGATATGCAATTCCGCCAGCTTTTGGCGTGGCTCCAGCAGCCAGTCGGCGTAGGGCAAATTGGGCAGCAGCGGGGCGTAATTTTCCAGCGCGGCCAATAAATTTTGGGGCAAAGGCGGCGTCTCTTCTGGCTGTTTGGTGTGGAGAACGGCCGTTACCACCTCCATAAATGCCGTCACATCCAGCTGCACCAGTTCAGCCCGCAATTGGAATGTCTCCCCCCGCTGCTCGATGTACCGATTAGCCGATTTGGGCCGCATAGCGGGTTCCAGCAGCTTACGCAAGCGGCTGTACACCGTGCGGAAAGTGCCCCACGCTTTGTCGGGATCGCTGTCGGGCCAAAGCGCCTCCAGAATCTGGTCTTTGCTCACGCTGCGACCCAGATTCAAGGCAAAAAACTGGAACAGCCGCTGCACAATCGGACGATGCCACGCATCTTCCTCAATCCAAACCTCGCCGCGCTTGAGCTGGAAAGACCCCATGAGCTGAACCGTCAGCAGCGGCGGCGGCGCTTGCTCCAAAGTCGCCACTGCCTGTCCGAGGGTTTTGCGCACGGCCGTTTCTTTCTCCCCTTTCAACGCACCCAACAGCGCCGGCATCGCCCGCTCATCCCCGATTTCGGTTAGCAAAACGGCCGTTCTGAAACGCACCCGGGGATCATCATTTTTGAGCAATGGGAGCAGCAGGTCGAGACGGCCGTTTTCCCGAAAAATTTTTACCGCCTCGATAAAAGAAGCTCTAATTACGCCTGAGGAGTGAGCATCCTCAGATGCGAACGGTGTAAAACGCAACGCATCTGAGGATGCTGGCTCCTCGCTCACCAGTAATGCCAATCGCCAAAATTGTGCCGCCAATTCTGGATCGCGCTGGGGTAGATAATTTGGATCAGCTTGGGCAAAAACGGCCGTCCAATGCCGCCGCCAACGCGGGTTCCCCTGCTGCCAACAAACCAGCGCCAGCAGCGCCCGCAAACGGTGCAATTCCAAGCGGGATCGCCAGCCAATAAACTGCTGCGTTTCAGGATGCAATGAAAAGCTGTCCACCTCGCCTGCGAGGAGTCGCATCCCCTGGGCAATATCCACTTCCAGCGCCAGCCGCGCCCGATAATGCGCATATTGGCTGGTCTGGGCCAGGGCACGCTCGCCCCGCACCACAGCCTCTGCCCAGCGCCCCTCAACGCGCAAATGCCAGCAGGCTAGCCAGGCCACACACGCCTGATGCAGCTGGCTGCTCTCCGCCAGGCTGTCGTAGCGGGCCAGCGCCACCGCCACCGCCGCCCCATCTTCATGAACAATAGCCAGCACCGTTTGGTAATGGGCCAGCCACAGCTCGTTGTGGCGCGTTTGGGTTTCCACCTGCGCCAGCGTAGCTTCCAAGCGAGCCACGGCCTCGGTCAGGGCCGCCCAATCTCCCTTGACCAGCTGCAGTTCGCACCAATAGGTTAAATATTGTCCCCGCCATCCTTTCATCTCGGCAAAATGATTGAGAACGGCCGTTAACAGTTCCTCCGCGTCCGCCACTTTGCCCAACGGCAGGTAATATTTCCAGGCCAGATTGGCCCGATTCATAAATGGTTCGTTTTGGGCTTGCCGTGCCAGCGCCAGGGCGATTGCCTCCTGAAAAAGCGGGAAGGCGGCGCGGTGCTGCCCCAAATCGCTAAGGATGAGGCTGGCGATGCGCAAGCCGTACAGACGGGCGTAATCGGTGCAGTGAGGATGGTTGAGCGCAGCCACAACAAGGTCGCGGCCAATGGTTAGCTTGCCGCGCTGGTAATGCCAGTGAGCCAAATTGGCCTGCGCCAGCAGCATCGTTTGGGTATCCCCCACCCGCTTGGCCAGTTCAATCGCCTGCTCACCGTAAAGCTGGGCCTCATCTTCATACCCCGGCATGATTTGGATGACGTTGGCCAGCCGCACCAGCAGCATGGGGCGCGTAGCCAGTGCGGTTTCATCCAGCGCACGCACCCAGCGGCGGTAGGTGGCGTAGCTGCTGCTGCCGTGAAAACTGGTCAGAGGCACCTGGGCAATTAAGTCAGCCGCCTGGGTGGTGAGGCCAGCATCCAGCGCTTGCTCCACGGCCGTATGCTTGTCATCCTGCGCCCAAAAGTAGGCAACGGCCGTTTCCGCCACCCCCTGCGTTTCATCCCCCAATTGCTGCTGCAAATAATCACGAATAAGCGCGTGGTAGCGATACCAACCAGGCTGTGCCGCTGGTTGCAGATAGAGGTCGTTTTGCAAAACGGCCGTAAATAGCTCCGCCGCCTCTTCTTCATTCTCCCAGAGCACCTGTGCCAGGGCCAAATTGAACTGTAGGGAAACGGCCGTGCGCTGCATAAATTGGTTTAGCCGGGGCGACAGTTGGGCAAACACCGCCTGCGTGAGGTAAGTAAACAAGTGGGCTTCGGTGGCGGGCAGCCGTTCGCCAGCAGCAGATAATCGAGACAGCAGCGAGAGGGCTATCGACCAGCCCCCCAGCCGGGTGCGCCAGGCCGCCGCTTCTGCCTCTGGCTCCGCCAAAAGCGCCTGCGTTTCCGCCAGGCTAAAAGCAAGCAGTTCTTTGGTGAACTGGACGGCTTGGCCAGATACCAACAGCCAATCGGCCACAAAAGGCAGGCTGCGCCCGGCCAGCAGCCAGCGGGGCTGCGCCTGGGTCAACTGCTGCTGGAGCCAGGTGCAAATGTCAGGCTCCCCAGCGAGCAGATGAATGTCATCCAGCAAAATGATGGTGGGGGTGTTTAGGAACGGCCGTAAGCGAGCGCGCAGCGTCGCCAAATCCCGATCTGCCTGCGTGAGGGTTATGAGCTGGGCATTGGGTACATCGCGGGCAAAATTGCGCAGCACCACAGATTTGCCATAGCCAGCCGGAGCCGTCAACAGAACATGGCTGTTCACCAAAATCTGGCGCAGTTGGTGACCAATACGTGGTCTTTCGATGAGCCGGGGCGGAGGGAGCGGTTGCTGCATGGCTTTATTTTAGCAGAGGGATGCCCAATTTTGTCTCTCGATTAGACTTTACGTTATGATTGTTGCCAGCGGGAATCAAATTTCAGTTTCTTGCTTTATGTTAATTAACAACCCATCACACCGGAGCCAAAAAAGATTATGTCAACTTCCGAATACAAACCAGGAATATCCATAGAAGATTTGCCGCCGGAGCTGCGGCAGCAAGCACCGCTTAAGCTTGCCTCCAACGAAAACCCACTGGGGCCATCTCCACTGGCGCTGCAAGCCATCCGTGACAACCTGGAAACGCTCAACATTTACCCAGCCAAGCAGCTAGAATGGCAGCTGCGGCAGGCGATCGCTGCCTCAATCAGCGACCAGCTGGGGCCAGAGCATATCGTCATCGGCAGCGGCGGCATCGAGGTACTGGAGTTTGTGGCCCGCAGCCACCTCCTCGCGCCAGACGATGCCACTGCCCTGCCCCGACAATCCTTTCCGTTTTTGGCACGGCACAACGGCCGTTCCGGCAATCCCATCAACTTTTTCGATTTAGACGAGGCTGATTTTCGCTACCAGCCAGAACGCATTGCCGCCGCCATCAAGCCCAACACGCGGCTGGTTTACGTTTGCAATCCCAACAACCCCAGCGGCACCTACAGCACCGCTGCCGAGCTGCAACAAATCATGGCCATCGTGCCGGATGACGTGCTGCTGCTTCACGATGAGGCGTACCTTGATTTTGTCACTGCGCCGGACTTCCCCAACTTACTGCCGGAGGTATTGGCGGGCAAAAACATCTTCCTCATGCGCACCTTTGCCAAAATTTATGGCCTGGCCGGGCTGCGATTGGGCTACGGCATTGCCCCGCCAGCGGTTATCGAGCGCGTGGCTGGCGTGAAGCGCAACTTCCACGTCAACAAGCTGGCGCTGGTAGCGGGTCTGGCCGCCCTGAACGATGCCGAACACCGCCAGCGCACCATTGCCAACAACGCGGCAGGCAAGCAGTGGCTCACGGAACAGCTCACCCGGCTAGGCTGCTACGTTTGGCCCAGCCAGGCCAACTTTGTGCTGTTCTCGCACCAGTCGGTGCCCGCCCAAACGCTCATCGACGGCCTGATGGCGCTGGCAATTATCGTGCGTCCGGCGTTTGGACTGGACAATCACATCCGGCTCAGCATCGGCACGCCAGAGCAAAATGCGCGGTTGATTGAAAGTTTAACGGCCGTTCTAAAAAAGGAGATTGGAGATTAGAGATTGCAAATCTCCAGTCTCCAATCTCTAATCTCCGATTGAAATGAGTAAATCCACCACCCTCCCCACCCAACCCCTCGCCGAGACGCAGCGCGACTTTTTGATACGGCCGTTCCTCATCGAAACCGATCCGCAAGAAACCCATGAGCAGCCGCACCGCCATAACTTCCAGGAAATTTTGTGGGTGCGCTCTGGTCAGGGCAAACATGCCATCGACGGACGGGAGCTGACCATCCAGCCCAACACCTTCTACCTTATCGCCAAGGGGCAGGTACACCAGCTCATCACCGGCATTGATTTGGACGGGCTGGTTATTCGCTTCAGCGATGCCTTCCTGCCCAACTTTTTGTCGCAGGAGATGGGCCATTACCAGACGGTGCTGTTTAACAACGTCACCATCAACCACACGCTGCCCGTGCCGCCAGAGGCGCTGCCCAATTTTGAAGCGTTGCTGGGTTTGCTGCTGGCGGAGTTTAACAGGGTGGACGGCCGTTCTAACCAGGAAATCTTGCGTCACTTGCTGACTGTTTTGTTGATCAAGCTGGGGAAGGTGCAGAGAGAGGTGGTCAGTGGTGGGGAAACGGCCGTTTCTCCCGAAGCCCAGCTCTTCCATGACTTTACCCTGCTGCTAGAGGAACAGTATAGTCAGACTCACGCCGTTAAGGATTACGCCGAGGCGCTCAACATCACGCCGCGCCAGCTTTCTGAGATTACCCGCCAATTTTACGGCCGTACCGCCAAGCACCTCATTGAGGAACGGCTGTTGTTAGAGGCCAAGCGGTTGCTCACCTTCACCAATTTGTCCATCAAGGAAATTGCGCACCGGCTGGGCTACAAAGACCCCTCCCACTTCAGCAAAATCTTCAAAAAGAAAACCCAAACCACGCCGCAAACTTACAAAATAACGTAGCTTGTCTGTCATGCTGAGCGCCAGGAGGGCGCTGTCAGCTAGTACCCCTGCAATTAACCAATTCCCAGCAAACTTACCCACAAGTCGAGGGAAGAAGCTGCAGAATGTGGCATATTAGTCACGTTTGCCTCAATGTTAGACACCCGACCCGACTAAAGTACCCCGGTGATAGTTGAAAAAACAAAAATCGATCCACTAAAATTTTGCCACTACCATGGCAAATCCATTTTGGCAAGGCAAACAACTTTAGAAGCCTTCCAATTCCCATATATGTGACAGGATTGCCCACAGCGAATCGATGCCCCAACTGAATCTCACAACCAAAAATATTTAGGAGACACAATGAAAAGAAACATTGTCATCATTCCAAATGAATCGCCAACTTCCGATTCTTTGCCAGTCAGGCACAAAAAGCGATTAATAGCCGTTTTTCTGATTCCACTACTTGTCATCACATTCCTTCTCATCTCAATTCATGCTTTTGCTCTAGTCTCCTGGACTGAGCTTAGCGTTACTGCGCCAGAAGGAACATGGGACTTACTAAATTTCAGTGGTGAAGTGGGCAACAAGGCATACTTTAGCTACCGGTATAATGGAAATCGCTACAGAATTTACGAGAAAAATTTGGATACCGGAACTTTTACTGACCAAACACCCACAGGTAGTTGGAGTGCGGTTACTAGTATGGAAGCGTTTAATGACAATGGCTATTTTACATTTAGAGATGCGACAACAAACGTCTATTTTGTTTATGAATATGCTGCTGGGACATGGAGCGATATTACGCCTACCTCTCCAGTTACAGCTACTGCAGGAACCGTAGCTGTCATTGATGGGAATTTGCATGCCTTTCTCAAAAATCCTATCTCTAATTCTTATGAACTGCATCAATGGAGTGGAAGTGGGACGAGTTGGACTGATATCACCCCTGCCCCACCGACAGGAGAAACGTGGTTCAGTGGTAAGTTTATGGGAACGATAGACGGGAAAAGTTATATTTACTTTTTCTGTAGTTGCAGCGGGAACCATTACACCATTTACGAACTGAACGGCACTGCGTTAACAGACGTAACCCCGGCCACCTCAGGGTATTGGAGTGCGGTTGGCAGCCTATCTGAGTTTAATAACAACGGGTATCTTACCTTGCGGGATGGCGCAACGAGCGAATATTCGGTTCATGAATATGCTGCTGGCACCTGGAGTGATATTTCCCCTACCTCCCCAGTTACAGCGACTGGCGGCACTGTGGCTGTTGTTGATGGCAAGCTGCACGCCTTCCTCAAGAATCCCATCTCTGGTTCTTATGAGCTGCATCAATGGAGCGGCAGCGGCAATAGTTGGACCGAAATCACTCCTGATGAGCCATCACCATCGGACCCATGGTATAGCGGAGGTTTCCTGGGAACTGTAGGGACACATGATTACATTCAATTTTACTGCAGTACTTGTGGGAATGAATATCGAGTCTTTGAAGTATCCGGTACAACCGTAACAGATGTATCCTCAGCACTGCTGACAACCGGTTTCTGGCAGCAAGCAACCGCTATGGTTGTGATGGGTGATGTAGGGTATATGGTCATGCGGGAAGATATTAGTGGTGTTGATAGTTATTATTTATTTGAAGTAGATAGCAGCGGCACCTGGACTAAAAATACACCGACTGGCACCTGGACTTCAGGGAATGCATTGCATGAGATGGGTGGCCGGGTTTACGTTTCGTTTAGAGATACGGACTGGAAACTTTATGAAGGGGCAGCTCCTACACCCACGGACACAACAGATGTTATTTGTGTAGCCGATACAACACAAACAGATGGCGATACAATTGCCGGGACTTACACCTACAACGGCAGCAGCAGCGCCTTTGAAAAAGGCTCCCTGAGCATCGAATATAGCAGTGGCGTATGGCACATGATTGGCAGTTCGAATGCCGATGCCAATGAATACACCTCTGACTTTGTTTCAGAAAGTGTTCTGGGTATCCTGGAGGCATTATGGACCGCAAATGGGAGCTATACGGCACCCCTGCCCACCATCACAGAAGGGGCTTGCCCGGTGCCCGCGCCTGAAATGGATGTACAGGGTAACGGCCAATCCATCGCCGATGGCGATACGACTGCCACAATTGCTGACGATACTGATTTTGGCAGCACAAATGTAGGCGGTACGCCCGTCGTCCACACTTTTACCATCAGCAATACTGGGGATGCTGCCTTAATCTTGAGCGGCTCGCCTGCTGTCACGCTGGCGACGGGCACACATTTTAGTGTAAGTACGCAGCCATCTAGCCCAGTGGGTAGCAACAGCAGCACCACGTTCAGCGTCACTTTCGATCCAACCGGTGCGGGCAGTCTTACAGATACAGTTAGCATCGCCAATGACGACAGTGACGAGAATCCTTATACCTTTGTCATTTCAGGTACCGGTATCATTCTTCCCCCAACGGTCACAACCGATGCCGCCACGGCCGTTTCTACTGAAGGTGCCACGCTCAACGGCACGGTTAACGCCCACAGCGACAGTACGGCCGTTACCTTCGAATATGGCACAACTGCCAGCTATGGCACAGTCGTCACAGCCGACCAAAGTCCGGTTGATGCAAACAGTGACACAGCAGTGAGCAAAGCCATAACCGGCCTGGCACCGAACACCACTTATCATTATCGCGTAGTGGGAACCAACAGTGCTGATACCAGTAATGGAGACGACATGACGTTTACAACCCCAGCCAATGATCCCCCCGTTGCCGACGCTGGGACAGATCAGTCGGTTGCCCCAGGTGCGCCCGTAACCTTGGATGGTTCAGCTAGCAGCGATCCCAACAGCGATAGTTTGACCTATAGTTGGACGCAAATTGGTGGCGAAAATGTTGTTCTCGATGACAGCAGCACAGTTTCGCCCACCTTTACGGCTCCTGCAGTCACCGGGACGTTAACTTTTCGTTTGACGGTGACCGATACTGGCGTGTTGAGTGACAGTGATGAGGTAACAATCACGGTGACCAACTTCACTCTCTTTTTGCCTATTGTGATGAATGGCAATTAGCTCTAGCAAACCCCACATCCTGAAAACCAGGATGTGGGGTTTTGTTTTATTCTGCCAATTCTTTTGGCAAATTAGCGAACAATCGTGATGTTTGACGACAGGAGAGAACTGTTCGCGGCATCAAACGTGTAGCCATCTTTGGTAATGCCAACCACAGTTAAGGTGTATTGGCCTGATGCGGTCGCATAAAGCGGGAATTCTGCACGACCCCGCACGCCAATAACATCATAAAGATCCACTGTGGAGCCATCTGGCTTTGTCCAAACAGCGTGCACAACCGCACCGAAAATCCGGCCAACATTCTCATCAACAACAACGACATGACCCGATATCTGGGCACCAAAATCATACATTTTGATGCTAAACACCTGAAGGCAATTAACTGAGCAAGCTGTGCTGTTATTTTCCGTGGCTGTGATGGTCAGCGAAGCGGTGGCTGTGGCTCCCTCGTTGTCGGTGACGGTGAGCGTTGCTGTGTAGGAACCGGCTGTGTTGTAGCTGTGGCTGGGATTAACGGCCGTTGAGCTGCCACCATCGCCAAAGTCCCAGGCATAGGCCGCCAACGTGCCATCGGGGTCGGTTGACCCGGCGGAACTAAAATTGACGGTTAAGGGTGCAGGGCCAGATGAGACGTCGGCAGAGGCAACTGCCGTTGGCGCTTGATTTTGCGAAGGTGCCGTAAAGGTAACACTGTTGGACAACATGGTGCTGTTCGCCGGATCAAATGTGTAGCCAGTTTTGGTTACGTCAACGGCCGTTAACGTGTAAAGGCCAGATGCCGTCGGATACAAGGTGAATTGCCCCCGACCCCGAACCCCAATCGTATCGTATTGGTCGATGACGGAGCCGTCCGGCAGCGTCCAGGTGGCATGGGCCACAGCCCCAAAGATTCGGCCACCATTTTCATCAACAAAAGTGATCAGACCCGTAATTTTATCGCCCTGGTTGTACATCCTGATGTTAAAAACTCGTATGCAGTTGGTAGAACAGTCACTGGTTTGGGCTGAAGCAGTGACTGAGGTGACAAGAAGCAGTAGCATGAAGGCTGTAAAAACAACCAATGTGCGGATGGGGTGGGGTAATTTATATGTCTGATTCATAAGATCTCCCTTTTACTTTGGATTATTAAGACGGTCATCGATAACCAGAAACATGGGTGGTTGGTAAGATTTGGGGCAAATGATGTTGCTAGAAAGAGGCAACCTGACGCGTATAGATGACGCTTCACACCTCATTGCTCCCTAAACGTTCCTATAGGACCCACCCACGCCTAGTAAGTGTTGGATCGAGGAAAAAGGTAACGTCTGAGATGTGGCTTAATGGCTGTTTAGGCGGTGTACACCATTTTGGCTGGCCAGGGCGTGGTCCAAATTTCCGGCGAGGAATACGCTTTGCAACCCGGATCGCTTGTCTTCATCCCCGGCGATGCGCCGCATGGCCTGCGCAACACTGGCAACGAGGTGCTGCACAGGCTCTACGTCTTTGCCGTCGATTCGCTCGATCAGGTTACCTATAAACGTCCCGAATAAGCAATCTCATCTGGGTCGCTCCAATTTTTATACGAAGACACAAAGGAACAAAGGTGAAATTCTTTGTTTCTTCCTCTCTTTTCCCTTCGTATAAAAAGAAAAAAGTACCAACCACAGGCACTTTTTTCCATTTCGCAATTCCCCGCCCTCCGGTACAATGAACCAACTGAACCGTATCGCGTAATTGAGTCATTGGTTCCCACAAAATTCGCCAATGACTCAATTACCAAATTACCCAATACCCGACTGCAACTCACTATGACCCTACTCACCGGCGGCGAAACGGCCGTAAAAACCCTCATCACCCACAACATCCACACCCTGTTTGGCCTGCCCGGCGTGCAAAACGACTGGCTGTACAACGCCCTCTACGACGCCCAGGACCAGATTCGCGTCATTCACACGCGGCACGAGCAGGGCGCAGGCTACATGGCGCTGGGCTACGCGCTGGCCACTGGCGAGATCAGCGTCTTCAACGTGGTGCCCGGCCCTGGCTTGCTCAACGCCAGCGCTGCCCTGGCCACGGCGTATGGCCTCAACGCCCCCATCCTCTGCCTCACCGGGCAAATTCCTACCAAACAAATTGGCCAGGGCAAAGGCGTCCTGCACGAGATTCCCGACCAGCTGGCCATTTTGCGCGGCCTCACCAAATGGGCCGAACGGGCCACCAGCGCCGCCGACGTGCCCGGTTTGCTCCATGCTGCTTTTGCCGAACTGGAAAACGGCCGTCCCCGACCCGTCGCTGTCGAAATACCGATGGATGTTCTGGCCGAACGTGGTGCCGTCGAGCTGGCCGCCCGCCCTGCTCCCGTTGTGTATCCCCAACCAGACCTTGACTTAATCGAACAAGCCGCCAAAACATTGGGCCAGGCCAAACGGCCGCTCATTTTCGTCGGCAGCGGCGCACAAAACGTGAGCGCCGAGGTACGCCAGTTGGCCACGATGCTGGAAGCACCTGTCGTGGGTTACCGCACCGGCATGGGCATCATGGACGGCCGTTCCTACCTCAGCCTCCATCTGCCACCTGCCCACGAACTGTGGAAAACGACCGACGCGGTACTGCTCATTGGCACACACGGCCGTATTCCCCTCAAAAGCTGGGGCGTCGATGACCAGATGACTCTCATCAAAATCGACATCGACCCAGACACGCACGATTTGTTCCATACGCCCGACATTGCCATCACCGCCCGCGCCGAGGAGACGCTGCCCTTGCTGCTAGAGCGCACTGCCGCCCACAACCGCCATCGCGACAGCCGCGAAGCCGAACTGCTGGCGCTCAAATCTAATTGGGAGCAACAAACCGCCTATCTAGAACCACAAAAAAGCTACCTCAACGTCATTCGCGAAGAGCTCGGCGAGGACGGCATTTTTGTCGATGAGCTGACCCAGGTGGGGTTTGTCAGCCGGATTGTGTATCCGGTTTACCATCCCCGTACCTACATTTCGACGGGTTACATGGGCACGCTGGGTTATGGTTTTCCGACTGGCTTGGGCGTGAAAGTGGCTAAGCCGGACGTGCCGGTGATTAGCGTGGCCGGGGATGGTGGCTTCATGTTTGCTGTGCAGGAATTGGCAACGGCCGTTCAGCATCATATCGGCCTCATCACCATCGTCTTCAACAACAACCAGTACGGCAACGTGCAGCAAATGCAGAAAAATTTGTACGGCAACCGGGTCATCGCCACCGATTTGCACAACCCGGATTTTGTGAAACTGGCCGAATCATTTGGGGCGCAAGGGCTGCGGGCCACCTCGCCTGCTGAACTGCGCCACGCCATCCAGCAAGGGCGGCAAACCGACCTGCCCACCGTTATTGAAGTGCCCGTGGGCGATATGCCCAGCGTGGATCGGTTCCGTAAATTACCGAAGGTGAGATAGTAATCAGTGGGTCAGTTTTCAGTAATCAGTAAAAACAAACTGAGTACTGACCTACTGAAAACTGGTTACTGATAATGATTGAACCACACCACCAACCCATCTGGCAGGCGGCACGGCTGTTTCTACAAACGCGCAGCAACGAGCGGCACACCTGGTATTGCTATGCGTTTGCCCAACAGCTGCTGGCGCTGCACCCAGCAGCCGATGCCGAGATTGTGCTGCCCGCCCTGCTGCTGCACGATGTAGGCTGGAGTACGGTGCCGGACGACAAGCAGTTGCTATCGTTTGGCCCCAACATGCGCTACCCGGAGCTGCGTCGCCAGCACGAGACGGAAGGGGTGCGCCTTGCCAGCGAAATTTTGGCAGGATTGGGTTGGACGGCCGAACAAATTGCACCCATCACAGCCATCATTGATGGGCACGATACGCGCCAGGCATCGCTTGGGTTAAACGACTCACTGGTGAAAGATGCAGACAAACTTTGGCGCTACACGCCTTTTGGCCTGGCGACAGTGGGTGGCTGGTTTGGCTACACAACGGCAGAACAGCTCGCCTTGTTGGAGAAATGGCTGGGGTATCGATTTTATACGGAAACGGCCGTACATATGGCACGCGGTTTGCTTGCTAACCTCAACCTCCACGTCACTGAAAGGGAGAATGGGATGCAGCTGAACGCTGATTTACACTAATTTTTCACCTATGTTTATCAGTCTCCAATTATTTATTTAGGAAACAAGATGCTCGTCATTCCAATCTCATCCAATTTATATAAAGTGGTTAAAGAGATTGTGCAAAACAAGCGCATGATCTTTGTTACCGGTATTCCTGGTGTGGGCAAAAGCCTGCTCATCCAGCAAATGGCGCTCATTGCCAGCGAGGCCGGACGGGAAGTACATTTGCTGCGCTACAATTTGGCGCGACGGCCGTTTGAGACTGAAGTTAACATAAGTAAATATCCCGAAATCGACGGCGTCACCGACCCGGCTATCCGCAAAGCGGTAGGGCTATGGGCACGGCAGGCGGTGCAGGAATGGCACGAGAAGCACCCCGTCCCCAACCAACTGCTCATCGGCGAACTGCCCCTCATCGGCAACCGGCTTATCGAGCTGGTAGAACCCACGGATGATGCCGCCGAAACGGTGCTGACCAGTGAGCAGACGCTGTTTGTGGTGCCTGTGCCTTCTTGGGAAGTGCGTGAGGTCATTGAAACCACCCGCGCCCGCACCATTGCCGATCCGCAAAATGAGCAGGAAAAGTTGGATGCGCCGCCTAACGTTTTGCAGCTGATGTGGCAGGAAGTCAACCGGCTGGCCCGGCAAATTGGCCTCACCAAAGCAAGCCCGCAAACGCCGTACAATCCATATATTTACGGCGGCGTGTTTGAGGCGCTGCTGCAACATCGCCCTACCAAGCTGCTGCTGATTGACCAGGTGTTACGGCCGTCTCGCTCCGTTTATGATTTGGCAGTGCTGGCAGGCACGTTGGTGCCCTCGGCAAAAGAAGCCAACCAAACGATGAGCCAGGTAGAGAGCCAATATTCTTATGCCGAACTGGCAGAACTGGTACAAAATTGGCATGCGCTCATCACCGACAATCCCAAGCCGCCGGATGCTGGCCCAGAATTGCGGCTGCCCCTGCCAGACACGCTGCCTGGTTCGCCGGAAGAAACTGTCTTAACGGCCGTTCAGCGCACCGCCCTGCAAGCCATCATCAACCTGCCGCTGGATGTGGCCCCGGACACGCTCATTCAGGCATTGGATGAGGCCTTGGAAACGCTGGAAGTGGAAACGGCCGTTAGCCTGGCCAATGTCCACAAGTTCGACGTGTATGACAGCTATTTCAACGTCAGCCGCACCAGCGAGCAAAGCGGGCTGGCCTTCTTGCACGGGCTGCTGCTGGCCTATCGCAACGTCATGGCCGATCTGCAAAAACCACCGCTCACGCTCACCGTCATCGAGCTGCCCTTACTGCGCATTGCTTTAGAAACCAGCCTGCGGCAATTCGATATTTGATTGGCCGTATTTTTGTAGCCGCGGTTTCTTACCGCGAAATTTTCCCGGAAACTTGTTACCAATATCACCAAAAGCAGTTTCCGGGAAAATGGAGAAAGTCATGTTAAACATGCAAGAATTGGATCACGCGCGGCAGCGCTGGCAGCTGGGGCATCATCTCTTTTTTGCCTACGTGCAGTCGCTCATTCTCATTTGCGACAAGCTGCAAAAGCAGGTAGACGCGGATGATCTCGTCGCAGCGCGTGCCACCATCGAAGAAGCTACCTACCTGATGTGGGGTGTCTCCGTTACCTTCAAGCTCACGGGTGGTTTCTCCCAAGCGGCTTATGATGGCTACGTGCGGCCCAACATGTTTGAAGCCAGCGAAGGGTTCAGCGGCATGTGGGCCCAGGATCACGACTTCCTGGTGAAAAAAACAATGCGTCAGCTCAAGCCCCTGTTTGCCAATCCACCGGAGGAACTGGCCCTGGCGGTACAAAATTTCCGCCAGGCCTTTGCCATCATGTACGACGCACACAAATACGTCTGCGACAAGTTTGAAGGCGGCCAGCCCAGTTTGCTCATGGGAGAAGCCGCCCAAAAAACGGCCGCAGAAATGATCGACACCTTCAAACGCAACCGCCTGCTGGTTTTGGGCGTGCCCATGCCAGAATAAAGCGTAATTGAGTAAGTGAGTAATTAGGTAATTTGGCAGCGCGGCTGCCTCGCCAATTACTCAATTACCCAATTACCCAATTACCTTTTTATGTCAGACATCATCCTACCAACCGATTCCAATATCTACACCACCTTCCAGCAGCTTGTCACCGAGCAGCGGCTGGTTTTTCTGGCCGGACTGCCGGGAACGGGGAAAAGCTTGCTCATCCAGCAGCTGGTTTTGCTGGCGCAGCAGGCGGGGCGCACGGTGGATTTATTGCAGTGGGATTTAGCCAGAGCGCCATTTGAAACGGCCGTTCTCCTGCAAAAATATCCCGAAAGTAACGGCGTCACCCATCCCGCCATTCGTAAAGCGGTGGGGCTGTGGGCGCGAACGGCCGTTCACCATTGGTACACCCGTCATCAACACGGTAACCGGCTGCTCATCGGCGAGACGCCCCTCATCGGCAACCGCCTCATCGAGCTGGTTCAGTCAACTGACGACGCCATCGAAGCCAGTCTGCGCAGCGCGCGGACGCTGTTTGTCGTGCCCGTGCCTTCCGCCAGCGTACGCCGTCACATCGAAGCCGCCCGTGAAAAAAGCATCGTCAACCCCCAGCACCAAAACGAGACCAAAGACGCGCCGCCCAACGTGCTGCACGCCATCTGGCAAGAGGTCGCCCGGCTGGGTCAGCGGCTTCAGCTCATTAAGAAGTCAGACTTTTCAGAAAAGTCTGACTTCTCGGCGTACGATCCGGGAATATACACGGCCGTTTACCAACACCTGCTCCAGCACCGCCACCACCACATCCTGCCCGTCAACACCCTGCTCACGCCCAGCGGCTCTGCTTACGATTTACAGCTTAGCGGCAGCGAACTTGCCGCTAAGCCCGCCGAGGTAGACGCCATCATGCAGCAAATCGAAACTGAATTTACGGGGAACGAGCTGGAAACGGCCGTTGCCAACTGGTACAGAGTTTAATCCACAGATTAACGCAGATTGACGCAGATTAGAAATTAAAAAAATCTGCGTCAATCTGCGAAATCTGCGGATAAATCATTAAGGAGAGAAGATGAAGTTAGCCCGATTCGCCTACAACGGACAAATTCACGAAGCCGTCTACAAAAACAATCAGCTCTGGGTGGGCACCGTCGCCTACGACCCGGACGACGTGATGTGGCTGCCGCCGGTGGATGTGCGCGGCTGTACGGCCGTTGGCGTCGCCCTCGGTTACGCCGATCATGCGGCCGAGCTTAAATTAGATGTGCCCGATTACCCGCTGCTCTTCCACAAATTGCCCAACACCTTCATCGGCCACAAAGCCAAAGTGATTCGCCCAGACGTGGAGTACATGCATTACGAGGGGGAACTGGTGGTGGTGCTGGGGCAAAACGGCCGTAACATCCCCGCAGAAGACGCCCTGAATTACGTCTACGGCTACACCATCGGCAACGAATGCACCGTGCGCGACTTTGTCGGCAACTACTACCGCCCGCCGGTCAAAGCCAAAGGGTTTGACACCTTCGGCCCGATGGGGCCTGTGCTGGTGACGGCCGATGAGATCGACCCGACCAACACCGAAGTCCGCACCTACGTCAACGGCGAGCTGAAGCAGCAGGGCAACACCAAACATTTGCGCCACAGCGTCGCCCAGCTCATCGCCTACATCTCCGAATTCAAAACCCTCCAGCGCGGCGATATCATCTACACCGGCACGCCCAAAGGCATCTCCCACGTCTACGCCGGGGACGTCATGCGCGTGGAAATCGACGGCATTGGCGCACTCGAAAACGAAGTCATCGCGGGATAAATCTATCCACAGATTTCGCAGATTACGCAGACTTCTCTCTTCATCTCTGTGAACCTCTGCGCTTCTCCGTGTAACTCTGTGTTCCGCTTTTAAAAGGACAAACCAATGGCAACAGGAACTCTAAAAGAAAATCTTGAAAAAGTAGCAATTTATCGTGATGGCATAGAAGCTGATGGGCTGAAAAATATTATTAACGGCCGTCACCTCGAATCCCAATCCGGCAAAACCTACAACAACCACAGCCCCATCGACAACAGCCTCCTCTGCACCGTGGCTGAAGGCGACGCCGCCGACATCGATCTCGCCACCCAAGCAGCACATGAGGCCTTTCCCGCCTGGGCCGCGCTACCCGCCAAACAGCGCCGCGACCTGCTCTACCGCGTCGCCGACCTGATCGAGGCTCACGCGGAAGAGATTGCCCTGCTGGAAAGCATCGACACCGGCCAGCCGATACGGTTTATGAGCAAAGCGGCCGTTCGCGCCGCCGCCAACTTCCGCTTTTTTGCCGATCGCGTCGAATCGGCCAATGATGGTCTGGCCCTACCTGCCCACGAGCACATGAACTACACCATCCGCCAGCCCATCGGCCCGGTGGGTGTGATTACGCCGTGGAACACGCCGTTTATGCTTAGCACCTGGAAAATCGCTCCGGCGCTGGCCGCAGGCTGCACCGTCGTGCACAAACCGGCCGAGCTCAGCCCCGTCACCGCCCAACGCCTCACCGAGCTGATGCACGAGGCAGGCATTCCCGCTGGCGTGGTCAATCTGGTCAACGGCTTTGGCGAGACCGCAGGTAAAGCACTCACCGAGCATCCGCTCATCAAAGCCATTGCCTTTGTTGGCGAGACGACCACCGGCAGCCACATCATGGCTCAGGGTGCGCCAACACTGAAGCGGGTCCATTTTGAGCTGGGTGGTAAGAACCCGATTATTGTGTTTGCCGATGCGGATTTGGAAAGGGCGTTGGATACGGCCGTTTTCATGAAATACTCTCTCAACGGCGAACGCTGCACTTCCAGCAGCCGCCTCCTGGTAGAACACCCCATCTACGACGAGTTCACCGCCAAACTGGCCGAGCGCGTCAAAAAACTCAAAGTCGGCCACCCGCTCGACCCCGCCACCGAAATCGGCCCGCTGATCCACCAGGGCCATTGGGAAAAAGTGAGCAGCTACGTGCAAATCGGCCAGGAGGATGGCGCCACGCTGATGGCTGGCGACGGGCAGCATCCCGCCGGGCTGGCTGACGGCGCCTACATCACCCCCACCTTCTTCAAAGACGCCAGCCCCACCATGCGCATCGCCCAGGAAGAAATCTTCGGCCCGTTCCTCACCGCCATCCCCTTCAGCAGCGATGCCGAAGCACTGGAAATCGCCAACGGCGTCAAATACGGCCTCACCGCCTACATCTGGACCCGCGACGTGAGCCGTGCCCTAAAAATGGCCCACAAAGTCGAAGCGGGCATGGTCTGGATTAATTCGCAAAACGTACGCCACCTGCCCACGCCGTTCGGCGGCGTCAAAAACAGCGGCATCGGCCGCGACGGCGGCGACTACAGCTTCGACTTCTACATGGAAACGAAAAATATCAGCATCGCCTTTGGCGACCATCGCATCCCGCGCCTCGGCGCGTAGTTCAGTAATCAGTGGTCAGTAAACAGTGGTCAGTAAAAACTGATTACTGCTCACTGAATACTGACCACTGGCCTCACAGGAGAAAACCATGCCCATCCAACACCCTGCCGGAACCCCACCCTTCAACATCATCCGCATGAGCCATGTGGAGCTTGGCGTCACCGATTTGGACGCCTCGCGCAATTTTTATACCGAAATTTTGGGCCTGATTGAAACCGAACAGGTCGGTGACTCGATTTACCTGCGTGGACTAGAGGAGCGCAACCATCACTCCTTCGTCCTCACCAAAGTGGCCGAGCCGCACGTCATCCGGCTTGGCTTCAAAGTGGCCAGCGAGGCGGATTTGGATAGCATGGCGGCCTACTTTTCCCAGAAGGGCGAGCAACCCACCTGGGCAGAATCGCATGGTCAAGGCCGGTCACTGCGCCTGCGCGACCCATTTGGGATGCCGCTAGAATTTTGCTACGAATTTGCCCAGGCAGAACGAATGCTTCAACAGTACGGCGCGTATCGCGGCTGCCACCCGCAGCGCATCGACCATTTCAACTGCTTCACTCCCAACGTCCAGGCCAGCCACGATTTCTGGGCGCTGGAGCTAGGCTTCCGCACCACGGAATACACCGTCTCCGAAGACGCCGAGCCGCAGCTGTGGGCGGTGTGGATGCACCGCAAAGGCAACATTCACGACATGGCCTTCACCAACGGCACCGGCCCGCGCCTGCACCATACAGCCATTTGGGTGCCTACAGCGATGCACATCATCCATTTATGTGATTTGATGTCAACAACGGGCTATTTGAGCAACATGGAGCGTGGTCCCGGGCGGCACGGCATCTCCAACGCCTTCTTCCTCTACGTGCGCGACCCTGACGGCCATCGCATTGAGCTTTACACCAGCGATTACCTGACGGTAGACCCCGACCTGGAACCCATCGAGTGGCAGCTGCGCGACCCACAGCGGCAAACCTTGTGGGGTGCCCCTGCCCCCAAGTCCTGGTTCGAAGAAGGCTCCCTGTTTACAGGTGTGTCAGTACAATCGCCTGTCTTGGAAGCCCAACCAATCATTGCGCCCTAACAGAAAGAGGCGTCCACATACACATTTACGGACGCCTCTCTCCATTTCTAATTTCATTCCACGCAGAATGCGGAAACAAGTTATACAGCTTGCAGTTATGCGCGGGCGATTTTCTTTAGTTCACCAAAGCCGATGAGGCGGAAATTGGCCTCATCCCACAGCCGGTAGCGAATGCATTTGAAGCTTTGCAGCAGCGTCAGCGGCTCTACGTGCAGTTCTGGGTTGGCATTGTGGCATGGCTCCAAATTGTAGTTGGGAATGCGCGGGCTGAGGTGGTGAATGTGGTGAAAGCCAATATTTCCGGTGAACCATTGCAAAATCTTGGGCAGTTTGTAAAACGAACTGCCTTCCACAGCGGCCGTGGCGTAATCCCAGGCGTTGTGCCGCTGCCAGTACACTTCTTCGTACTGATGCTGCACGTAAAAAAGCCAGACGCCAGCCGTGGCAGACAGCCCAATGATGGAGAATTGCAAAATCGCATAGGTCTTAAAGCCAATCAGCAAGCTCATCAAAATGGCAATCATCAGCAGGGCTACGTTGGTGAGCCAGACGCTGAGATGTTCCCGTTTGCGGCCTTTTAGGGGAATGCGATGCACAAACAGGAATAAGAATAGCGGGGAAATGACAAACAAAACGAGCGGGTAACGATAAATGCGGTAAACCGCACGCCGCCACCGGGGGGAGGCCAAATATTCGTCTACGGTCATCATCCAGACATCGCCGTCGCCGCGCCGGTCCAAGTCGCCAGAGGCGGAATGGTGCAGGGCGTGGCCATGCCGCCAGGCAAAAAAGGGCGTGAAGGCGACCAAACCGGTGATGAAGCCCACAATTTCGTTGGCGCGGCGCGACTTGAAGAAAGCGCCATGACCACAATCGTGAAAGATGATAAAAGCGCGCACGGTGAAGCCTGCGCCCAAAATAATGAGCGGCAAGGCCAGCCAAAAGGAAATACGGAAAGCGGGCACCATCAATACCCATACTAAAAAGTAAGGTACCAACGTGTTAACGATCTGCCACACACTGCGGCGCAGGTCTGGCTTTTGATAGGGGGCCACGGCCGTTTTCCAGGCGCGGCTTTCGGCCAGAATTGGCCGAATATCTGATTGTGTCATGTTATGTCTCCAAATGTGACTCAAGGTTGTGAGGGATACTAGGTTGAATTGTAACGGCCGTTTCCTAAAAAACGAGCAATCTACCACCAGAAAGACAAATTATTAGCGGACACTCACCTCGCCACAACCTCTTAACTACCCTCGTAAGTGAGACTAACTACGATACAATGATGAAATGGTGAAGGTGAAATAACCCCATACTTCACTTCAAGCGGGTCCTTTACTTTTAGGCGACACCGTGGGAAATATTTTCCCACCCACTATTTTTATTTCGTATTAACGACAATTAATTTGTGTTCTGAGTTATTCCTTTGCGTCGGAGGGTTTTTTATGTTGCAGCAAAAAGATCGTTTGCCAGTGGTTCCCTGGCTAAAATTTGGTTTATTCTTGTTATTATCATTGTTTGTTTGGCAGCTTGGCGTGGAATCGGCTAGGGCTGACACTTGGACTATTTGTAAAAGCACCAGTAACCCGTGTGATTTTTCATCAATTCAAACCGCTATCAATACCATCAACAGTGGAGATATTTTGGAGTTTGCCCCAGATCTCGGTGTCAATGAAATCTATAGTGAAACTATTACGCTGAATAAATCACTGACATTTGTAGGACAAAAAACCATCATTGATGCCCAAAATAGCGGAACGGCCGTAACCATCACAGGTAGTCCCACCGTCGAAATGCGAAACATGATTATCCAAAATGGCAGTATCACCAACGGTAACGGCGGTGGCATCCGGCTCAGCGGCGGTGACCTGACGCTGACCAACGTAACCCTGAGCAGCAATGAGGCCAATGGCACGGGTTTGGGGGGCGGACTTTACATTGCCAGCAGCGGCAGCGAAGTTCGGCTGACTGACGTGATGATTCAGACGGGTGCGGCCGTTTCCGGTGGCGGCATCTACAACAACGGTACCCTTATGGCCGATAATCTAGCCCTGGTTCTCAACTTTGCCACCAACGGTGCTGGGATTTACAATAACGGAACTGCCATTTTAGATGAGCAAACAAGCATCAGGCAAAATGGCTCAACCGACACGCAGACCACGCAGTTTGGCGGTGGTGTTTATAATGCAGCTGGCGCCGACTTCACCCTGCTGAACCTGGACATCACCAGCAACAAAGCCCAAAATGGCGCAGGAATTTACAATCTGGGCAACCTACAGGTAACCAATACCAACGTAGGCAACGGCAATATAGCCGCATTGGTTGGGGGTGGCCTTTACAACAGCGGTCAGGCAACCATAACCAACAGTGCGTTGGTGCAAAATCAGGGGCCAACCGGGGCGGGGATATACAACACCAGTACGCTCATTGCCAATAACAGTACGCTTAGCCGCAACTCTGACCTTGAAAATCAGCCCAGCAACAACGGCCCCGGTTTGTACAATAACAGCGGCTCCGCCACGTTGAATAATGTGACGATTCACCTGACCAACGGCACCTCACTCTTTATTAATGGGGGTACCGTCACCATAGGCAATTCCATTATCTCGTCAGTTTCAGGACAGGTGACTTGTGGTGCCAGTGGGGGTATGGCCGTTTCCAATGGTTACAATCTGGCCAGCGACCAGAGCTGCACTTTTCTCACAGCCACGGGTGATATTCAGGGTATCAATCCTGACCTCAACCAAATCACTTCCCTCTTAGCAGATGGGGCCGCCTATCACACTCCCAAGCTCACCAGCCCGGTGGTTGATGCGGGTAATCCGGCTGACCCGGGCAGCGGCGGCACCGCTTGCCTGGCCAGCGACCAGCGCGGGTTAGAGCGGCCCCAATCGACGCGGTGTGACATTGGCGCGGTAGAAATTGTGGTGTATCGGATTTATACGCCGGTGGTGATTAAGTAATTTAGGAATCCTGACAGGTTTTCGGAATGAGCGGGAAATTAGGCTAATTTTGCATGCAAAGAACCATTTTGACCAAATTCTGCTGTAAACCTGTCAGGTTATGATCACCCTCGCAGGCGCAGTAAACGGTCGGCGGCTTTGATCGCTTCGCTGACGGTAACACCTTCTTGCCAGGAAAACGGCCGTTCCTCTCCCCCCTGCCACAAGGTAACCACCCGGTCTGCCTTGGGGGAAAATGGCGCAGAAAGTGCGGGATTGCTTGGCCCAAAAATGGCCAGCGTCGGGCAGCCCATTGCTGCGGCAATATGGGTTGGCCCCGTGTCGTTACCGATGTACAAATTGGCAATCTCGCCCAGTGCGCCCAATTCTCCCAACGTCACCCGTCCAGCCCAGTTGGCGCAACGTAAAGAGGTCATGCCAGCGATGTCTGTGGCCAGCGCTTTGTCGTGTTGACTGCCTACCAGCAAGATGCGTGCCTTGTGCTGCCGCACTAAATGATTAGCCAGCAGCACAAACCGTTCGCTGGGCCACCGCTTTAACGGATCTTCATAAACGGAGCCTTCCCCGCCCCCAGGATGGATTACCACCAGCGGGACATCGCCCAACCAGTCCAACTCATCGATCAGGCGCTGGGTAACGGCCGTTCGGTCATCGTCTGCCGGGTAAAAAGCCATCGGCGGGCGCTCGCCTGGCGGCATGTCAATCCCACAGGCGGCTGCTATGGAAAGATAAACGTCGGTTGCATGTTGCTGGCCGGTGCGCACGGGGGCAACGAGCGTTTGGGCAAAACCGCGCCCGCCAGAAGCCACGCCAATGCGCTGGGGAATGCCTGCCTGCCAGGCGACCCAGGAAAGCTGGCTGGACCGGCCCAAGATGAAGCAGGTATCGTATGTTTGCTGCTTAAACTGAAAAATAAGCTCCCGCAGCTGAGATTGGGTCATTTTGGCAATCCCCAAATTTCCTGTGTCGATTAGCTCGCGCAGGTGTGGGTTCTTGGCAATAGCCGGTCTTGCCCAGTCACTGATGGCCCAATCGAAGCGGGTGTTGGGAAAGGCATTGGCGAGAACGGCCAGCAAGGGCGTTGCCAGCATCACCTGGCTGAGGCAGCAGGGATGTAGAATGAGTGCTTTTTGGGGTGGGGTGAACGGCCGTTTGATTAACCGGAACGGAATGCTGGCCAATCGAGCCAGGGTGGCAGTTAGGAAAGTCTCTTGAGGCATAAAGTTAGCCTGCGGAAGGATATTTTGTTGACCTGCTGCCACGCCAACCCTCCCGCAGGTTGATCCGGTGCTTACTCGTCAACGGTGATAAACGCTTGAATTTGCTCAAATTTAGCGGGGCCAATGCCAGAGACGCTCATAATCTCGTCGATGGTGGCAAATGGTCCATTGCTGTTGCGGTATTCTACGATCTTTTCGGCCGTACTGGGACCAATACCGGGCAAGGTGTCTAATTGGGCCACATCTGCTGTATTTATGTTAACTATTTCGCCATTGGTGGTAACGGCCGTATCGTCTGCTAAATCCAGCTCAATGCCTTCTGTTCGCACTGAGGGAGTACTGATGATGGCTTGCACCTGTTCAGTCGTTTCATCTAGCGTGGGTACATAAATTTGCATACCATCCTGCAAGGGCAGTGCCAGATTGACAACGGCCGTATCTGCTTCTGCCGTGAATCCACCTGCCTGCTCAATGGCCTGCTGCAAAATGGCGTCTGGGGCTAATTCATACACGGCTGGGATGGCCACAGCCCCGTTCACAAACACTCGTAATGGTCCCGGCGTCGCCGTAGGTGCGGGCAAAGCAGTGGGTGCTGGTGGCTGAATCACAATATCTGCTGGCTGTACCCGTCCTGAGAGCGCGACCCCTCCAGCTCCCAACGTAATGCCCACAAATAATGTTACAAGATAAGAAAGTAAATTGCCTTTGTTGAACACAATCATCCCCCAAATGATGACGGCCGTTTTACAAAACAACCTGATGCGTTTACCAAGAGTCCCACGGAACGACGCTATTTTACACAGGCTGGCACCAGGACACAAACGGCTGCATTTTTCAAAACGGGGCAGTTGAAGTATCTTACACAGTAGGATTACTTTTGTTAATGGAGATAAATATGAGCGACGAAACCCCCAAACCACAACAGCCCAAACCAGGGCAAAAGCGAATTGCCATTGATATTCCCAAGGAGCTGGTGGCCGTTTATGCCAACCTCGCCTTTATTAGCCACACGCCTGGGGAGATTGTGCTTGATTTTGCCCAAGTACTGCCGCGAATGCCGCGCGGCCGTGTGCTTTCTCGCGTCATTATGTCCCCCATGCACGCCAAAATGTTGCAAAGCGCCCTGGCCCAAAACATCGCCAACTACGAACGCCAGTTTGGTGAGATTCGGCTGCCCACTAATCTGGCCGATCAGTTTTTCCGTTTTCCGCAGCAAGGGGGCGACAAAGACGACGACTCTGAGTAGATAATTTAACCGCAGAGAGTCGCGGAGAACGCTGAGATTTTTATGACTTTCCTCTGCGCCCTCCGCGTTCTCTGCGGTTTATTTTATGTGGCAGGAATATTAACTGCTTCGTTCCCAGAAGGAAACGGTTTCGATGTGGAAAGTTTGTGGCCGCATGTCGATGGGTTGGACTTCAGTTAATTGATAGCCTGCTTTGGCCAGGGAACGGCCGTCTCTTGCCAACGTGGCCACATCAGAACTTACATAAACAAACCGCTCTGGTTTGGCAGCAATAATCGCTGTAACGGCCTTCCGAGATAATCCATTGGCCCAGGGGTGAGCCACCATTAGCTCAACGCTTTCAGGCATCAAGGGGAGTACTGCTTCCACCTCGCCCTCGAAAACGTTCACGTTATCCAGATCATCCAAATTGACGGCCAGATCGGCCACGGCGTCTGGATTGCGTTCCACGGCTACCAGCTCGCCCGCTTGCGCTGCCAAAAATGCGGTGAGTGTGCCCGCGCCACTATAGAGCTCAATGACATTTTCCTCACCGGTAAGCGCGGCGTAACGCAGTACCGTTTCCACCACCAGCGCCATGCCAGCCGGGCTGGCCGTCATCTCCACCCCCGGCGAAACGCGAAAATCACGGCCGTTTACCTGCTGCACAGAATACAAATCACCGACGAGGGAAGCGGCCGTTTTGTCTGGCAGCACAATGGCTACGGAAACAGGGAAATCTGCCTCCAGCTCTGGTGGCTCCACACCGTCTACTTCGATGGCTGCCAGCAGCGCCTCATCATCGCCTACCCGCAAAGAGAGCTTGCGCAAGCCAGGTAAATCCAGCTCCACGTCATGCAGCAGAGCCACCAGCTCTGGTCGTGAAATGGGGCATTCTTCAATGGGAATCACTTCGTGCTTGACCGGTGACCAATATCCGAGACGGCCGTTTCCCACTGGACTCAATATCATCTCTACTTGGTATGCCCACGGCTCCGGGTTAGGCAAAACGGGCTGTACGTTGGCCTGCCTAAAGCCCCCCAACCGTGCCAGTTGATCCCGCACCACGCCTTCCTTTGCTTCTAGCTGCGCCGGATAAGACATATGCTGAAAGTGGCAACCGCCGCACACCGCAAAATGCTGGCAGCGAGGCGTTACCCGCTCCGGTGACGCTTGCAGCACCTGGACCAATTCTGCCTGCGCGTATTTGTTCTTCTCCGAAACAATTTGCGCTCGAATTTTTTCCCCAGGAATCGTCAACGGCACAAAAACTGTGCGTCCCCGGCTGGCCCGGCCAATTGCCGAACCGCCATGTGCCATCTCCGTAATATCCAGCGTGATTTTTTCCATAAAGCCAACTTTTTCTGTAAAAGCCAAAATGATTTTTGAATTAAATCAATCTCAACCTTGGCTTTTACTTAAGCAAATCACAAGAAACCGTGCTTCCCAATTCGAAATTCTTTCTGTGATTTGCTCTATACTCGCGAGGCAATCACCATTGTAAACGTGGCAATAAACCAATGAATCAGCCAGGGATATAAAAATGATTCTGATTGCCAGGCAATAAAGCCAAACCCTGCTCCGCCAAAAATCGTACTCAAGGTTTCTACCTCTGGCTTGCCCAAATGCATAAAAGCAAAGGGTACCGCCTGCAAAAAGATAGCGGCCCCAGGCCCAAACGCCCGGGCCAAGGCAAACAGCATCAACCCGCGCCACATAAATTCCCAGCCAAACAAATCTACGCCATTCAAATAAATGATGCGCCAAATTTCCTGCGGTGCCCGCGCCTCATAATATTGCTGCATGCCCGGTTGCCGGGCCACAAACCACAAAATAATGGCCATCCCGGTGCAGGCTCCAACCACCCAGGCCAACCCTGTTTGCCACTTGCCCAAACGAAACCCATACTCGGCAGGAGAATCCCGTAGAAGAAGCAAAATCACCAGCATTGGAATGACAAAATACCAGATCATGCGATCATAGGCTTTGGTGCTGGTGAACTTGTGCCCATAGTAATCTAGCATGGGTACCACCGTTGCCAAAATGATCAAGAAAGTTATTTTTAAGTCAAACTGCACACCACCAATTGTCACAGCCACGCTCCTGCATAAGCAAACCTCCCGCAGGTTCCGTTTATGAGCACTTGCTTTGCTTAAACCTGCGGGAGGTAATGGTATCTATCACCTGCGATTATAACAAAAAAAGCCCGACCTGCTGGTCGGGCTTTGATTCAATAGTTAGTTAATGAAACGATTGTTTAAGCGACAGTGGGAGTCCCAAGCATTTCGCCTAAAACACGTTCTATGGCCATCGTGTGGCTGCAGTATCCACGGGTGTGGAAGAAGCTACAATCACAATTCCACTGACCAGATTCATAGTTAATGTTATGAACGCCGCCGCTATCCCCTTCAAGACGGACATTAAAAGAATCAAAACTGAACCGTTCGGGCTCTTGTGCGTAGAACTTTGATTTCTCAATCTTTCCAATCATTCCATAGTCCATAATTTTTTACACTCCTCTCTGCATAAGGTTAAGTAAGGGACTTCAGGTTAATAGAAACAAAAAACGCACGCAAAATGCGTGCGCTGCCGGTTAACTTTTTGGTGACTCAATTGATGATTTTATGATTTTATCATCCATGTTCCAAGTATAACGCACAAACAGTTGATGTCAATGGAACGAAGATGACGATTTACCTATTTTTAAGCTGCCGTTTTGTTATGTTTACGATTCTGCTTGGGGAATGGTGAATTGGAAGGAAGTGCCCTCACCTAACTGACTTTCCACCCAAATTTCGCCACCATGCAGCTCGATGATACCTTTTGTAATGGACAACCCCAAGCCGGTACCCTTCGCCTGGCGAATATTGGGATCATTGGAGCGGAAAAACTTGGTGAATAATTGTTCCAAGTCTTCCGGCGAAATGCCGTAGCCACTGTCTTTTACGCAGCAATAGACCATGGGCAGCATTTCGTCTGACTCTTCCTGGGCCACCATGCGCGTCATGAATTTAAGGGTGACATCGGTATCTGACGGGGAATATTTGCAGGCATTGCTTAGTAGATTGGTGAGCACCTGCACCATCCGCCCCCGGTCGGCCATAACCAGCGGGAGTTCTTCTGGCAGTTCCAGGTGGACGCGAATTTCTTTTTCATCGCACAAACCTTTGACAGTTTGCATGGTTTCGTTTACTACATTGACAAACGAGGTGGGGGCCAGTTCGATGTGCAGCTGACCCGTTTCGATGCGGGAGATGTCGGTTAGATCCTGGATTTGCTGGCTCATGCGCCGGATGTTGGCTGCCATGATTTCCAGGAAGTTGTGCTGCTGCTCGGTGAGTTCACCTGTCATGCCAGATAGCATCAAATCGGTATAGCCGCGCAGCGAGGTCATGGGGGTTTTTAGCTCGTGGGAAACCATGGAGACAAATTCAGATTTGGCCTGGTTTGCTTCATTAACTTTGTCATAGAGGATGGCGTTGGCGATGGCTGCTGCGGCGTGGTTGGTGATGCGTACGGCCGTTTGCAAATCCTCCTCCGAATATTTACCAATCACATCACTTTCAATGGAAATAACACCGATGAGCTGTTGTTTGTTGATGAAAGGCAGCGTCATTTGCGCGTGTGTATTGAAGTTGGCCGTTACGTAATTTGGTTCCTCATGCACATTTTCTGCATTGTGAGGCTGGCCCGACTGAATAACCTGGCCAATCAACCCTTTTTGTGATGACAGCTTGGTTTCATCAAACGTTTCGTCATAGCCTTGTGTTACGGCCCGGAAAATTTCACCTTCTTCATTTACCAGCGCAATGGCCCCCGCCACGCCCTGATAAATGCTCAACATGCGGTTGAGCGTCAGGTTTAGTACGTGGTCCAAATCAAGCGTAGTGTTTAGATCACGGTCTAGCTGCTGCAATAAGGAAAGCTCATCCACACTTTTTTGCAAAGCATCATCGGTTTGCGCCAGCAAGCGGGCGTTTTCCATGGCCACCACAGCCTGACCGGCAAACGCGGTCAGTAAGCTTTGGTCTTCCATGTTAAATGATGCGCCATTCTGCTTGTTGATCACCTGGAGCACGCCCAGAACGGTATTTTGCCGTACCAGCGGCACGGTGAGGATCGATTGGGAGTTAAAGTCGGAACCGGCATCCACAGCTGAAAACCAACGTTCATCTTCTTGCACCCGGTTAGAGATAATGGCCCGGCCTGTTTGTGCGGCCGTTCCCGCCAAACCAGCTCCCAATGGCAAACGTCGTCCCACCAGCCCATCACTAGAAGGCCCACGGGCCACGCGGAACTCCAGCTCGCCATCTTCCTTCCTGGTAATCATGAAGGTGCCCGCTTCGGTATCCAACAGTTCAATCGCTTTGTCTAGAATTAGCGCCAGCAACGGGTCTAGCTCTTTGGTAGAGGCCAGGGAGAAGGTGACCTGGTTCATAATTTCTAGCTGTTCGGCGCGCTCTTGCAGCCGTGCGTTGGTCTCAATACGTTCCAGTGCCGTGGCAGTGCGGTCGGCAAAAACGGTGAACAGCTGCTGCTGCCGGGCACGGATTTTGTGGCTGGGGTCGCGATAAAAAGTGTGAATAGCGCCAATCGTGTCGGCCCCGGCATTCAGGGGGGCGGCAATCCAGGAACGGCCGTGTTCGTCTTCTTTCACCACCATCTGCCCCATATTCACTACCTGATGAATGTTGGGGTCTGTTACAACCTGCTCCGGTCCTTCTTTATCTTCATACCGTTCCCCCTGTTCCAGGTAGAAAACGGTGTAAATTTGCTTCGTGGCCTTGTCGCGCAGCGAGATGAAAAAGTCATCGATGCCCAACAGCCGCTGGAAGTTGGTGAAAACCAGTTCCA
The DNA here is from genome assembly GCA_905479495.1 of uncultured Anaerolineae bacterium. GTDB lineage: Bacteria > Chloroflexota > Anaerolineae > Promineifilales > Promineifilaceae > Leptofilum. The sequence continues at coordinate 227,128 of CAJQMR010000003.1, read as the reverse complement.
GCAAAGCATCAAAATCAATGGTGAAGTTCAGTGCCTGGGAGAACTGGCTAAGCATGTCTAGTTCCGAGACGCGCGTTTCTAAGCGGCGAATGACGTTGGCCCGTTCCAGCCCAATGAGCGATTGGTCTACCAGCGAACTAATGTAGTTGATTTCTGCTGGGCGAAAATGCTGACGGTTTGTTTTGGGAGAAAGGGAAAGCCAGCCTAGCAATTCGCGTCCATTGTTGATCGGCACCAAAATGGCCGCATCCAACGCTTGCACCGCATCCGTTTGCTCAGTTAATGGCTCAGGCCAGGCCCGTGTCTCGGTCAGGTCAATAGGGCCATTGGTTTGGCTCATGTAGGTTACCAATGGTGACTCCACATTTAGCTGCCCGGCCACATGATTGTTGTAGCTGCTGTAATAGTTCATCTGGGCATCAGGCAGAAACAGATGGGGGGTGGTGTCTGGGACACCAGAAGACACGTATTTCAATAGATTATTGGCAACCTGGTCGGTATTTACGGCCGTTGTCAAAGCCCGGTTATATGCGCGCAATAGTTTGTCTAAGGCCACAGGCTCTCGGAAAAAGAGTTGATCAATCGCTTCTTGCAGCCGGGAACGCAATGGATTAAACAGCAGCACCAATACCACAACCAGCAGGGAAAGAACCACTGGATTGTCGGTAACCGTGCCAAACGTATTGGTGATGCCGACTGCCACCAGGACAAAGGCCACCAGCAGCAACCCCGTCATGAGCACGTAAGATAAGGTCCGGCGCATCACTTGGTCCACATCAAGCAGGCGGTAGCGAATGATGGTATAGGCAATGGCCAGCGGATAAATGACCAGTGGTGGTAAATAAAAGGCTGAAGGCAGCCAGGCCACATCAATCATTTGCGAAGCTGGAATGAAGAAGAAGACCAGAGGCGTAAACGCCAATAAACTGCCGCCCAAGATGATCCGTGCCTGCTGCCGTACCAGCGGTGATGGCGAACGGTAGCCCCGGTAAGCCATCATCAGAATCGAGATGAGAATGGCGACAGCATTGAGCAAAAAGAGGGTGCGCCAGGGAATGGCATAATGCCAGGCATTGGCTGGATCGTATAACCAAAGCTGGGCCCACACACCAGCGGCAAGGCCAGGCAGCAAGATTAACCAGCGGCCCCGAGGATATTTTTCTACAAAACTCATCTCATGAGGGAAAACGGCCGCTAACCAAACACATAATCCTGGTGTAAGGGATAGAGCCAACAGCCAAACGCGGCCAAACTCGTGGGTCGTTAGCATGTTGAACAGTGCCCCCACGGCCAGTGCAGCAAAGGTCATAAATAAAGCAAACACTTGCGCTGCTTCTGCCTTGGGTCGCACTGAAAAAGTCCAGACGCCTATCACAAACATCACCAGCCCAGTGAGATAAAATAGACCAAATTGATTCCACAAGCTCAAGCTTGTTAAGGGGATAATGGGGAGTTCAACCACGCGTTCTGGCTCAGGATGGCTTGGCTCAGGGTCGGAACCGGGAGGCGGCTGCACCAGGGTCAGGCGAACCGCTTCACCCATCTCTTTGCCCGTTACGGCCGTCAGATATTCTTCGGCAGTGGTGACTGGTTGGCCATCAACGGCCGTAATCCGATCCGGGTATCTCAACATGTGCGCGTCACCCTGCGTGGGCCATTCCGGCTCACCAGAATCATTAACGACTAAATTGGGATCGACAAAAAAGCCAAGAAACGGGGTTTGTGCCCAGCGTAGTGCCGAAAAAGGCAGCAGGATGTAGATAATGCCGCCCACAAGCAACAAAAACCCTACCATACCGACTCGAAGTTGGCTATATCGTTCCGCTGTCACAAATAGAAAACCTTTAAAACTCGTTTGTAAATCGAGGTGCCTTTTGGTTGATGTAAAAGCCAAAAAGATTCTTGAATTAGGAGGAGCTCAAGTTTGGCTTTTACTTGAGCAAATCACGAGATACCTTGCACTCTATGTCAAAACTTACTCTGTGATTTGCTGAACACGGATACTTGATAATAATAAGCGATCATCAATGTAGTGTCCATCCTCGGCAACAATATTCTGTGGTGCTTTTGTAACAGCGTCAATTAAGGTGACGTGAATACCATAAGAATTAGGCGACAAATCGGGACTTAACGGCAAAATATGGGTGTCGGCCACAATTTGGCCCGATTGCCAGCTGCTGGTGGGCGCGGATGGGGGAGGGGAAACGGCCGTTACCAACGCAGGTTGCCATTCTGGACAAGGAAGTTCGCATAAGGCTACCTCTACCAAATAATCCGGTGGGGCATCCCGTAACGCTTCCCAGTAAAGGGTCACCTCCAGCGATTCGCCAGGAGCCAACACCCGCTGGTTGTATTCATACCCGGTCAGGCGTAAATCGTTAAAAAAGTTCTGGTTTAACAAATTGGGGAACGCTTGTCCATCAGCGCGCCAATCGTCCACTTTAGCCACAGCAATCTCACTCAAGGGCAGCGAGTCGCCCAAAAAGGTGCCGTCAGCCGCAGCGATGCCCAGCCGGTAGCTGTTTTCCCCCGGTGCATACAGCCCAATTTGTAGATCGGCCGTGGCCGGTGTGTACATCGTCTCGCTGGCGTGCAGGCGAATAGTGTCAACAAAGCGGTCGCCTGGCTGCCACTGGCTGCTGGGGAAGCTGCCCAAACCGGGATGGGTGTCTCGCTGGGCAATCAGCGTGTCGGTTTCCTGGTCAATCAGATGCACAAAGAGCAAGAAGTTGCCGGGTGGCTGGTTAATCACTTCCCAATACAGATTGAGCGTGAGGTAGCCGCCGGGTTGTAGGGTTGTGCTGTCCAGTTCATAGCCGCGCAAAATGGCGAAGTTGTCGAACTGGGCGTTAGTGGGGTTGGGTACGGCCGTATCTGCCGCAAATGGTTCTGGCCGAGCAAAGGCATCTGCCAGATAGCCAAAAATGGCGATGATGGTGAGGGTAGCCATGCCGAGATTTATGAGAATCGCCAAAAATGAGACTGGAGACTTGTCCTGAGCAGAGCCGAAGGATTGGCGACTGGAGATTGATTGGGGTGGCCAGATGAGATCGAGCCAGGCGGCGAGACCGTAGAAAGTGAGCAGCGCCAGGGCAGGCAGCGCCGGGAAAAAGAAGCGTCCCATCGCTCCAGCCGGACTGACCAACAGGTAGTTGAACACCACGGCGAAAAAAAGGATTACATCAAGTGCTAACAAAGCCAGCGGGAAAGACCCCCACCCTAACCCTCCCCCTACCAGGGGGAGGAGAGGCTGCTCCCTCTCCCTTGAGGGAGAGGGCTGGGGTGAGGGTGAGACTCGCGAACGTAAAGGCCACACTCGCAGCACCAGCCCCAACAAGCCAATCCCCACCAGCCAGCGCAAGCCGATATAAATGCCATCGGGCAGCGGCACCTGGCCGTAGCCAAAACGGCCCCACAGGCTGGTCCAGGTGTAAGGTAGTTCAAAGATGGCCACGCCCCAGCTTTCGGCTGGATTGCGCACGCCCCACAGCTCGGTGAGCCGCTGGAAGCCGGTTGGCTCGCCGTACAAAAGCTGATTGCGTACAAACCACCAGCCCGCCAGCAGCAATGTAAAGGCTGCAATAAGCAGATTGACTTCCCACCACAGCCGCCACTGTTTTTTACGCCAGGCCACCCAGGTAACGGCCGTTTCAATCAAAAGTGCCACCGCTGCCAGATTAAACTTGCTCATCAAAGCGAGGCCAAACAGTACCCCCAGCCCAATACCCCAACGTCGAGACAGCCCTGTGTCCGATTGCACTAATTGGACACTGGCCAGCAAAACGGCCGTTCCGCTCAGCGCTGCAATCACATCATTGTTAATGGACCCGGCCATGTAGACAAACATTGGGTTGAAGGCGACAAAGGCAGCCGCACCCAGGGCGAGAGACGGCCGTTTCGGCCAAATTGTTTTGCCTAACAGCCAGGTCAGGTAAACAACACCTGCCCCGATGAGCACATTCAAGCCGCGGACAATATGTGCTGCCAGCGCTTCACCACTCCAGGGAAATGCTTCTGCGGCCGTGTGTAAATAGAGGTTCTTGTTGTCGTTCCCCACTTCCCAATAGCGATATTGCCAGAAAGGATTTTCTTCCAGCTGGGAGCAAACTGGTTGGCCTGTATCGATCCAAAACGTGGCTACAGCCCCTAACGTATAAAAGAGCGGCGGGTGATGCCCCTGAGCGCTGCACCCCACTTCGCCTTGCACCGGCAAGCTTTTTAGCTGGATGATGTGCTGCACAAAACGATAATGGCGCAGTTCGTCGGTTGATTCAAACAGCGGATTAATCACGCTGGACGCAAAAGAAAAAATGACAAACGCCAGCAAAATAAAGGCAATTGGTTGTTTAAACCTGGAATGCTTTTTTGTAACCAACTGCATTGCGCTAATCTCCAATCTCCAATCTCAGATGATCACGGCCGTCGCTGGTGAGAATGCGTTCGCCGGTCATGGGATCATACAAGCCGAAAACGGCCGTTTCCGCCACAATCCCTTCTGGCGGTGCCAGCCAATGCTGCTGCAAAAAAATGTCGCCTGGCCGCAATGTCACCGGATCAACCCAAAGGCCATCGTCCCCGGTTAAAAAGTTGCCATCGGCATCTAGCAGTTGAGCAAACACCTGCAAGCGCGGCCCGGCATACACGCCCGGCGGCGGCGGGTTGCTGATGAGCGGTATCTCTGGCAGTTGCAGCGTTTCTGCCACTTGCCAGCCCAACGCCAAACGGCTGGTTTTGGGGTCGAAAACGGCCGTTAACAAACACAATCCATTGCTAAAACAGATGCGTTCCTTAGTTTGCTCAGCCAATATCTGTGCCTCCGTTTGTGCCAGCTGATAGTAGCCAGCCTTTACGCGAGGGGCAACTGGATTTAGCAAGGGCTTATAGGATACGGCCGTATCGGGAAATCCCACAAAACTGAGCGGCGGACTGAGTAAAACAGCGCGTTCACTATTAAACCAGCGCGGGCGAACAGCTTCGTTATGATGTAAATCAATTTCCAGAGCTATCCGGTCCCAGGGGCCTGCCAGCAAGCCAGAAACACCAAAGTCGCTCATTTCCGGTGTGGAGTTAACATAATCTGCCGCATCCTGGATGTCCGCCCGGTATAAAAAGCGCACCATGCCTCGCTCTGGCCAGCGCTGGAAATAGTCTGGTAAATCGCGCATAGCAATGCTGCCGATCAGGATTAGCACGGCAAAAATGCCTAAAAGAGATTGAAGATTAGAGATTAGAGATTTTGGCGCACTATTCAATCTCCAATCTCCAATCTTCAATCTCCCAATGGGCAGCGCCGCCAAAATATAGGTTGCTGGCTGAGCCAAAATGGTGTGCCCCAGGCTGGCCGGTGGCACGCTTATAAAAGCGGGGGCAATCCCAGCCAGCCACCAAAGCAGTAAAAAAGCGGCAGGTAGGGCACGCGCCATGTTGGCGGACTCATCAGTGCGATGGCGCACTTTGACCCAGACCAACCACAGCACATCGAACAGGGCCAGCAGCACGCCGCCCCAAAAAAAGAGCGCACCCACCACGCCAAACAACGGCCGATTGGGGATGTTGTACAGCCACTCATCGTCGCCAGTGGCATGGAACATGCCCAATGTGGTAACTGCGTATTCTTGCAGCGGCTCAAAGTTGCCCTGGCGTGCTTCTACCAGAGGGACGGCCAGCTCACCGACGCGCCCTTCGGCTTCTGGTTGGGCTTGCAGGGTGAGGATAAGCGGGATGGCGAGTACGGCCGTTGCGCCCAGCATCACCACCCAGCCGCGCCACTGCTGCCAGAAAGACGGCCGTTTTACCAACCAGACAAAGCCCATAAACGCCAGCAAAATCAACGGCACCCCACGCCCGGCAAAATAAGTGTAGAAGCCCAGCCCCATGAAAACGGCCGCGAGTAAGTAATTGGAGACTGGAGATTGGAGATTGGAGATGGACCGACGAGAATCTCCAATCTCCAATCTCTGATCTCCTTTTTGGAAGCCGCGCCAGAAAAAGTAAAATGTTGCCAGCGTCAGCACTGGCATCAGGATGTGACGCAGGCCAAAGCGGGCATACATTAGTCCCCAAAAGCTGACCGTCAGGCCCGCTGCGGCCGTGAGTCCGACCCAACGGCCGAACAATTTGCGGCCCACCTGGTAGGTCAGGGGCACGGTGAGCGTGCCCAAAAATGCGGAGAGCAGTCGAATCCCAAGCCAGTTGGCCCCAAACAGCCCCAGCATGATCGCATTCAACGCGTGGTACAGGGCCTCATGGCCAGAGGCGTCGGCGTAGTAGACGGCCAGATTGCCATCCAGCACATGCTGCGAAATGACGAGCGAATTGATCAGCTCATCGTCGCGCCAGCCGGGCGGCAACTGGCCCAACTGCCACAGTCGCAGCACAAATGCCACAAAAGTGATGCCCAGCACCAGCCAAAAATCGTGCTTACGCCTGTTCACAACGCACCATTGGTTGAAAAAGGAACCGCACAGACGCAGAGAACGCAAAGATTTTCTTAGCTTTTCTCTGTGTAACTCTGTGTTGTGCTTTCTCAGAAACGTTCATTGTTCTCATTCTGTAATTACCAATTCGGTTAATTGAAGGTTGTCGCCAATAGCTGCGCCATTTTGCTGCACTGGCAGGCGTTGGGTTTGCTCACAAGCCATATCCAGGCAGCTGTACAGGCCGATGGTGAGTGGGTAGTGGCCTACGGCCGTTTCCTGCGGCACCTTAATTTCATGCAGCTGCACCAGCCAATCGCCTGTGATCCAACTGCCGCTTGGCGCATCCAGCCGATCCGCCTGGGCCACGGGCACGCCATCTGGTCCTACCACATGCGTAAACAGTCGCAAATCGGGCGGCGCATCTTGCACCTGCCACACCGTCACCAGCTGAATTGTCTCACCCGTAGCCACCGCTTCAGCCGACAAATCATACCCGATTAGCTGGGCAACATCCCCAAATTGGCTAGACTGGAGCGTCAGCCAGGTTTGCCATGCGGCCAAAGCCTCATTCGCCACGATACGATAAATCCAGACTGGACGGTCTTGATCCGTGGGGCGCAGGGGGAGGGTGTCTTGCAGAACGGCCGTTGCCAAATAAGGTGCCAACGCTTCTGGCAGCGGCGCAAATCCTGAAAAAACAAGCAGCGTCTCGTCTGCATTGGGCACGATGAGACTGCCTCGACCGTCAAACCAGCGTGGTTCGCTGGTGTCAGCGGGCAACATTAGCTGGGCCAGGGCGGGGGTGTGAAAGGGTCCGGGGGTGATGGTGGAAACGGCCGTTTCCGCCACATCTTGCTCAGCCAAATAGTTCATCACCGCCGTCATCGTGCTTTCATACTGCACGCGTACTTCCGGGGCGTTGGCCCAAGTGCCAAAATAATCTCGCGCGGTGATAACGGCCGTTCCGCTGAACAACAGCACAACCATCGGCACCATAACAACTTGCCACTTGTTACTTGCCGCTTGCCACAGCTTGTCAATTGCCAACGCCACAAACAAATAAACTACTGGCTGCATTCCCACCCCTTGCGTCATGCTCAGCTCTGGCCCAGTGATGAGCACAGGCGCTAAGCCACCCAGGAGCCAGATGAGCGCCGCTGCGTATGCCAGACGGCCGTTCAGGTCTTGTTTCCCGCCGCGCACCAATCGCCAAACCGCCAGGCCCAAGCCTAGATAAAACAGGATCCCCATGAGCGGCCCCAGCAACGGCCGTTCCGGGATGTTGTAGCGCCAGGCCGTATCGCCCGCCGCGGTAAAAATCGCCAGCCCGCCTTTGATATTGGCCCACAGCAGCGAAAAGTCTCCCTGAAGAACGGCCGTGAGTGGCACACTTAATTCATCAATGCGAACTTCGGCACCGGGGTTGGCGCGCAGATAAGCAAACAGGGGCCAGCCAATCACGCCAGCCACCAACAAAATCAGCACCGTTCCTGGCCAAACACGCCGCAGCCAGCTGCGGTTGAGCCAGCCACCTAAAAGCAGCAAGGCTGGAAACAGCAGCCATAGCCCACGGGCGGGGATGTAAGTGTAGAAGGTGAGGCCGAGGAGGAGACCGGAAAGAAGGAAAGTGATCAGTAAGCGGTAATCAGTAAGCGGTAAGCGGTAAGCGGTGTGGTTAGTCTCTAATCTCCAATCTCCAATCTCCATTTTTTGCAAGCCGTGCCAGAAGAAATAGATTGCCAGGGTAAAGAGGGCGGGTAGGGTGATGGAGCGCAGTCCCTGGCGGGCGGCCATTAGTGGCCAGAAGCCAACGGCGAGTCCAGCGGCAGTGAGCAGGGCCACGCGATTGTTGAAGGCGAGGCGAGTCCAGGCGGCCATGCCACCTATCATGAGCAAGCTAAAGAAGACGGCCGTTCCCCGCAGCACCCAACCTTTTTGGCCCAACAGAGCCATCGCACCCGCTGTGGCATAATCAAAGAGCGGTTCCCGCCCGTAGCCAATGGTAAAGTAAATCTCGCGCGTGCCGTTAAGGATGGAAACGGCCGTAATGCCATGATCCGCTTCGTCGTGGGTGAGTCCTGGGGGGACGTTGTTTAGATGGTAGAGGCGGAGGGAAACGGCCGTTAGCAAAATCAACAGCAGCCAAAAGGCAAACCCGGTTCGTTTCTCCACAGCTAAAAAATTGTGCATCGTTGGCGGATATTACAAGAGCCACACAGCTGAGACAAATACGGTATCCCTGCGATTATGCAACTCAATTGGAGGTGCGACGCACTTGGTAAGTCGGGATGGCCGCCAACTTGAACTTGTTAAGTGCGTCGCACCTTGCGTCAATAAAAAAAGCGCCACGCGAATCATTGCGTGACGCTTCCAAAATGTAGGCAATCAAAAAGATTAAATTAGGCGTGAATCAGTTCGCCAATGCTTCCTTCGCCAAAGTGACAACGGCCGCAAAAGCAGCTTCGTCTCGCATGGCCAAATGGGCCAAGGCTTTACGGTCCAGATTCACATTTGCCAGCTTCAATCCGTGGATAAAACGGCTGTAGCTTAGATCATGCATGCGTGTGGCTGCGTTAATACGCGTAATCCACAAGCGACGGAACTCGCGCCGACGTACCCGGCGGTCCCGGTATGCATACCAGTACGATTTCATCATGGCCTCGTTGGCGCGACGGAATAATTTGCTCCGTGTGCCCCACTGGCCCTTTGTCATTTTTAATATTTTTTTATGACGACGTTGGGTTGTAAACCCACCTTTAACTCTCATTATGTAAACCTCGCGTTTGTGATGGCCTGGCGCTCAAGCCGTTTCCCTGAGGAAGACCGAGGCCAGGCAGCGAATCATCTTAGTAAAATACTTAGGACGGCGGATTTGCCTTGTACTTTTTCAAGTAGGGGGCCAATCGTTTGATACGTTTAATATCGCCAGAGTTTTCGACAACCAGCATACGGCTAAACAACCGCTTGGTACGCTTAGACTTACGCCGCCGCAAATGGCTTTTACCACCTTTGGTGCGTACAATCTTACCGCTGCCAGTTACACGAAAACGCTTGGCCGCCGCTTTGTATGTCTTCAATTTATATTTTTTCTTTTTTGCTTTAGCCATTTTGTCCTCTCAATAGTGAAAGTGCAGATTATTTCTTCTTTCACACAAAAGCCCCCTGAGGGGCTTATCCTACAAACCTACATTTTGTTTTTTGTTTTGAACGAACAACAGATAGCAAAATCAGCTAAAAAACGTCAAAAACTAATCTGTTGGATTCAGTAAGAGTGTCATCGACCAGCCTTCCAGCTTAGGTGCCTGCTCTACTTCGGCAACATCACTCAGAATTTCGGCAATTTCTTCCAGAGTCTGCTGACCAATTTCTGGATAAGTGATTTCGCGCGCTTTAAAGCGGACCTGGAATTTGACCTTTTTGCCTTCTTCAAGCCATTTTTTGGCTTTATTGACGTAAACATCGCGGTGGAAGTCGGAAGTTCGCGGGGTCAAACGAAGCGTCTTGATTTCAATTTGCTTCTGTAGTTTGCGTGCTTCCCGTTCCCGCTTTGTCTTTTCGTAGGCAAATTTGCCGTAATCCATGATGCGGCAAACTGGCGGATTGGCGTTTGGTGCAACTTCTACCAGATCAAGTTCGGCTTCTTCAGCCATTTGCAATGCTTGATTGGTAGGCACAACACCATGATTCGTGCCTTCATGATCAATCAATCTGACTTCACGAACCCGTATACGCCGATTAATACGATATTCCGGGCCTTTATCGACCCTTGTACGATTACTACTACGCCGTTTTCGAATAGCTAATATTCTCCAGTTATTAAAGTGTGCAATTAAAGAAACAAATAGTCCGGTCGAAAGACCGGATCTCGACAAAAATCATATCACATTGGTCTGGGGGCGTCAAACAATTTAAGCTGATTTTCTCTTGATTGATAAGTGAAAGAGGGTAAACGGCCGTTTCCCACCTTCTCATAAAATAGGGCGCTGAATGCTATTTCAATGCGTAATCGTGGACAATTGGACCGAATCATCTGGAAAAGCAGGCGTTGTGGGCAGACGATTTCCCGTTTCGGGTTGATAAATCCCAACCTTTATCAGGTAATTGCCTGCAGGTACGGCCGTTAAATCAAGCGCAAGCTGATCGGTAACGTACTCATCTGCGAGCCAAAAGTTGGTTGGATATTGCCAATTTTGCGGCACATAATCTTGTTGGGCCACAACATTGCCAGATGCCGCATCAATGACATGGACAAACATCTTGTAAGAATGCATTGGCTTTTGTAAGGCGTGCCAATAAAGGGTAAGGTCGAGCGACGCTGCTGTTTGCCCTAAATCATACCCCACCAGGGCCAGTTCATCGCCAAAGGCAATATCAATTGGCGTGGAGGGTGTGGGTGGATCAAAGGTGCGGGGAAATGGCTCAACCATTAGGGAAACGGCCGTTACAGTGCGATTATTTACGGCAGACTCTTCCGTCGGTTGATAAAATGTAACTTGATATGGCCCATCAGCCAAAGTGGAACCAACCTGCAACTGATAAGTCCGCTGTAGCAAACCGCCTTCAAGCTCGCCTCCTTCTGTGGAATCAATAACGTCATATCCACAGCTTGTTTGCTGCACGTTCATCTCGCTGTCAATAAGAGCAAGACAAATCTTATTTTCTGGCCCAGAAAAACCGTCAGAAACAAACCAATGTGTCTGAATCTGAACCCATCCCAGCTGCGTCGTTTGGGCTGGTATCGCTTTGGCATTGCCCAAGACCAGATGCTCGCTCACCGTTGGGTTGCCGGCAAAGGCTTTTGCGAAATGTGTCGTGTCCGTTTGGTAAACAACAACCTGCGCATCTTCATAAAAAGGTGGCAGCAAAAACCATTCTTGCCACGTTTTCATTTCGGCTTCTGTTAAAAACGGCCGATGCAATACAATGTAACGAATATCAGCGGAAGCGAGCAATTCTAGCTGTGCCGAAATATTCATATCCTGGTCTGGAGGTAGATTCGGATTTACCCGGTCTAAATGGTGCAGTAAAGGTGTTTCTCTGATGAATGAATAAGCTTCCCGAGGCGGACGAGCGACATTCCCCTCAACCATCGCTTTACCATGCGTGATTTGGTAAAGCATGTATATCTCCTCATGCTGCAAATCCATGGGCACTTCTACCAAACCATATACTTCTGGATCTTGCCCCACCGTTTTGTACCAGTTAGGCACAGAAAGAGGCAATCCTGGAAATGGTATCATCGCAAATTCAAACCAAATGAAGCCAATCAGCAGTATCCAAATGCCAAGCTTGTACCGTTGTTTTTGTAACCGGGTTTCCAGCCAGCCATAGCCCAGGGCGGCCAAAACGGCAAAAGGTACTGGCAGCAGGACATTAAAGCGATTTGGTGCCCGCAAAATAGGCGTGATGATATGTTCAAAAAGCCAAATATGAGGCATGGTAAACAGGCGATGTCCGCCAACTTCCAGCACGGGGCCTAGGGCCAAGAACATGAAAAAAAGCGCTGAGGCCCACCAAAAGATGGCGGATCGTTGTTTGGTGAACAAGGCGAGCACAGCCAGGAAGACAACGGTGTAGCCCAAAAATGGGACATGAAATGGCACCGAATCTAACTGCTTGATTGCCTCGCCCCAAAGCGGATGGAAGGGGCTGGGTTGAAGGTAATGGGCTAAATCGGTAAATTCAAAATAAAGGTCTTGGGCAAATAAATCGCCTGGATTGTCTCGTGTGAGTTGGTACCAGAGGATTGATAAAACAAAGGGGGAAAGGCCAACGGCCGTAAATACAGCCGCTACCCCAAATTGCCACCATAGTTTCTTGCTGGTCAGCTGCTTTGATTGCCACAGGAGATATAAAGCGTACAGGCCAATCAGCAACAAGCCAATTAACAATAGTTGTATCCGAACGCTGCCTAGTAGACAGATGAAAACGGCCGTAGCGACCAGATCTCGCTTTTTTTTGTTCAGGATAAAGCGCCGTAAATGGCGCATTGTTAACGGAATAAAACCAATAATAATGAGGTTGGGATGATGAAGTTGGGTCGTGATGAATGGCCAGGTTGTGCCAATAACGCCAGCTAGCAAAGAAGCCCACTGAGACTGGGTAATATCTTTGACAAAAAGATACAATGCATACCCATTAAAAGCCAGTAAGAGAAGCAGCGTCAGGGTATAAGCCGGGGCCAAACCAATGAACGGTTTCAGCAAAAACCAGGCAGCGATATTGAACCAGGCAACATTGTGGTTTAATAGGGAAACACCGACTGGGAAAAATAGTAGATTTGTGTAAAGGGGATTTGTGCCGCTTTCTAAGGCTTGCCCAAACCAGTTGAAAACCCACAAATGAACAAATGCATCACTTTCTGTGCCTGGAATATGTGTGCCTAATTGGGTAAGCAAGGGCCAGGTAAAGAGAGTGACCAGGACCAGATAAAATAGAATCGGCCCGAAATTTTCTAAAAAAGTTGCCCATCTGGCAGGCACACGAATTTTATCTTGTTTAGACGATGGCATAACCTACGTCACAGAAATCAATCCGCATTTTATAAATTTTTGCAGAAAAGAGCTTAAGTCGATTGAGCCGATTACTTGCGTAAAAGCGGGTGAATCGGGCTTTCTGATTTCCAAAACCTTTCCCGCTGTTACCTTATTGCAAGATAATGTTGAGGAAAATCAAGAGTACAAACATGAAGCCTGCCAGAATGAACACGCGTCGCAAATCCTTGAGGACATAGGCGTATTCCTGGGAGAAGCTACTGCTTCCACTTCGTTTGTTATCTGCTGCAATTTTGTCGTCGGCTATTTGCTGACGCAAACGTGCCCGACGGCTGGCGCGATCTTTTGCCATGAGTTTGCTACTTCCTTTCTTTAATTTTAACTACGTAGCTTCGATCTTACCGTTATAACAACAAACACGCCAACTTTTTATTCAGTGATCATTTGCGCCTTGTGACTGCACTACCGGCGTTTATTCGTTATTGTTTTTGGCTTCCTTTTTTTTGCGCGCATCTTGCTCTCGCCACCAGCGCATGAAATCTTCTTTTGTTTTATGTGTGGGGCGGTTTTTGCGGTTTGCTTCCTGAGGTTTTTCTTCTTTTTTCATTTTATCTCCCTTTAAATGTGGAAAAGATAAATGTGGGATGGTAGAGAAGGTCTGTTTGCAGCCACAACCCACGGGCAGCCAGCAACTTAATTTTGTTAAGTTAGGTGATCGTCAGCGGCTTGTTTAGCGGTTAGATATTCTTGCCAGGCATCGTTGAAAATGGCAATATGGGCTGGTTCATCGGAACGGATGATGATATCGGCCCAGCTTTTGTGTTCATCTGCTTTACGTTTAGGGGAATATTGGTTGGCTTCACGTGTGGCTAGGGAACGGGCCAGATCACCAATTAAATCTTTTCGAGATTGTTGTTCTAAAAGCCATGCTTCAAATTCTAAAGCCATCAAATCCGCCTTCACCGCATGCCAGATGGTTGGCTGTTGCCTACTTTTTCTAAAAAACGGCCGTCTCGGACACACCTGGTTCCAAAACGGCCGTTTCAGCATTCAATTATGCGTCATAAACGCCTGGTATTAAAGGAGTTAATTAACGGGAACGGCCGTAACCGCCACGATTGTTATCTCTTCCACGGGAACCGCCACCGGTATTCCGCCCACCGCTGCGATCTTCACGCGGTTTGGCTTCATTAACTTTCAGGGTCCGCCCATCTAGATCGTGGCTGTCCAAGGCCGAGATAGCCGCGTTGGCTGCACTTGCTTCCATTTCCACAAAGCAGAACCCACGAAATTGGCCGCTTGTGCGGTCAGTAATCATACTAATTGATTCGATTGTGCCATAAGGTGTGAAGAGATCGCGTACTTGTTCTTCGGTAGCCTCAAACGACAAATTTCCAACATACAGTTTCTTAGACAATTAATTTTCTCCAAAGCTTTTCCAAATTGGGGGGCACAACAAGACGTGACTTTACCAACGTGGGTATAAATAACAGTAGGACAGCATAACTTAGTTTCTGGGTAAGTCCAATGAATAATGAGGTTCGAGGCAATTGCTCACAATGCGATTTCTATTTTTTGCTTCTTTGTTCCTGCCACAGTGCATATAGGCTAAGCAAAAAAGTCAGCCCAATGAATGCCGCAATGACGGTAAATGTGTCTTGCAAACCGGCTACTTGCGCTGGAATGGAAGCGGCCGTGACCCCACCAGCCACGACTTCCCCCGCATAAGCCATCACCCGTGCCGCCCAAAATGCCCCCAGCACCGCAATGCCAGTTGTCTGTCCCAGCGTCCGCGTGATGGCCAGCAAGCCAGAGGCAATGCCCAGCTTGCTGCGCGGTACGGCTCCCATCACAGCGCTGTTGTTGGGCGATTGGAAGATGCCCATGCCTGCCCCAAATGGCAGCACGGCAATGAGATAGTAAGTCAGGTTTGTCTCAGCTGTGAAGCGGCTCATCGCTGCATAACCACCTGCTAGCACTGCCAGTCCAATCGAGGCGATTAGCCGTGTGCCGTATCGGTCAGAGAGCAACCCAGAAATGGGTGCCGTAACGCCTAATAAAATAGGAACGGCCGCTACCAGCAATCCCACGGCTCGTGGTCCGTACCCCAATACGCCTTCCAAATAAAATGGCAGTAAGATAAAAACCCCAGCCACGGCTATAAAAACGGCCAGCCCTGTGATCAAGTTGATGGAAAAAAGCTGGCTACGAAAGAGCTGCAAATCAATCATTGGCTGCTCTACGCGTGCCTCAATGCCGATGAACAAACCAATAGCCAGCAAAGCTCCGGCCAGCATCAGCCAGACGCGCTGGTCGCCGAAGCCCCATTGCTGACCTAATGTCAGGCCCATCAATAAGGTTAGCAGGCCAATAAAAAGAACGGCCGCACCTGCGTAATCAAAACGCTGTTCACCAACTGGCTGTAAATTGGGCACGTTGCGTATAACCATCCATACGCCGATGATACCTACAGGTAAATTGACCAGAAAGATCCAATGCCACGAGAGGGACTCAATCAACAGGCCGCCCAGCGTTGGGCCTAAGACGATGCCGATAGAGACCAACGTCCCAGAGGCACCTAACGCCTTGCCTCGTTCAGAATCGGGAAAAGCCTCAGTGATGATGGCGGTGCCTAGTGCCTGCGTCATCGCTGCGCCAATCGCTTGCAGTACACGAAACCCGATCAACCAGTAAATAGTAGGTGCAAGACCACACAGCAGCGAACTGAGCGTAAAGAGCACAAACCCGGCCATGTAGACTGGTTTCTTGCCGACCATATCTCCCAGGCGGCCCATGCTTAGCAGAAGCGTCGAGAGCGTGAGCAGATAAGCCAGCACCACCCACTGCACCGTAGCAAAGTCGGTATTCAGTTCATGTACCAATGTTGGCAGCGCAACGTTAACAATCGTGCCATCGATGGTGGTCAAAAAGATCCCCATGCCGACGGCGGCCATTACAAACCATTTGCGGGAATAATCGGGAGGGTTAGTCAAGGATTTTCTCCATTCTACGACGCTATGTAAGCGGTCAACTATAACTTCCCTTTTGTAAGGCCGCTTACTCAAAGCCGTCCGCACAATTCCGCTAACTTATTTGCGGACGGCCACTATGCCATCATTAGCTAGAGGCAACCCAAATTATAACGCGGGAACAGGTACGATGCCTATAATGGGGCCGCGTCTTTGCTGCTTGATGGATGCAAACAAAAAAGGCTGGTACGCAATAAGGTGCCAGCCTTTTGACATTTTTATTTTGGTCTAATTAATTGGTTAATATTGTCGGGCAGAATTTGTACGCATATATTTGATTTAACAACTTTATCATCGCGTAAGGTTAAGTAAAGGTTTCCAACATTTTGCACCCGGACAAGGTGCCAATCGGCCGTTTTTGATGCGGAACGGCCGTTCACGCATGACTAGAATGAGGCCTTGCTTTGGGTAAACTTTGGCCGCCATCGTCGTGGTGGAAAATTGTGCCCGGTCGCCACGGTGTGCCTAAGGCGGGCAGAACCCAACGGTCTAAACCCCACCAACCGGCAATTTTCCAGGCCAAAACCAGCCAGGTGGCAATCGCCAACAGAATCGGATTGGTGCTTACGGCACCGGCTAGCAGATAGTTAGCATTCATAAAACTGCCGAAGAAGGCAGCGATACCGGTAAATAACCCTAGAATGAGAGCTACACCAACCAGGAGCTCGCCCCAGCTTACCAGGTAACTCCACAGCGTGGAGTGGGCCAGGACAACATGTTGTAGGAACCAGGCATACCAGCCCTGTACATCTGGATGCTCGCCAGTTGTTTTGGCTAAAGCGCCGTTGACAAAACCAGAGAGGGCAGTACCCGCTTTGCTGCCGGTCCAGGCTGGATTGTGCAGCTTACCCCAGCCCGCATTGAGCCATTCCCAGCCGACGTAAATACGCAGAATGAGCCACAACCAGGCCCAGCGAACGTTTCCGAAAAGGGCTTGTGCGATGGGCGGATCTTGTAAAGATTGTATTGTTTGCTTAGATGACAGTTGTTTTTGCATTGTCATACTCCTTATCTAATTGATGGTTACAGGGTGATCATAAACGGCCGTTTCCAAAAAATCTTTACCCTTTGTTGAAGGTAAACTTAAGAAAACTTTATTAGCGAAGATTGCTGGGAGATTAATTGGTTGCAGCTTGCCAAATAACATTGCGCGTCGGCAGCGGAATCGTAATGCTTTCTTGTTCAAATCGATCTTTGATTTGTTCATAAAGGTCTCGCTCAACTTGCAGCCCGTCACTGGTATCGGCCGTCCAGGCATACAGCGTGAGTGTGACCGCGTAATTGCCTAACTCAGTTACAGGGCAGCTGGCGACTTCCTGCACCAGCGGATGGGCAGCTGCCAGATCTGTCATAATCTGGCGCGCCGTTGCCACGTCACTGTCATAGCTGATGTGTAGGGGCACGGCACAGATCTTGCGTGCTTTGGCCGTATTGAAGTTAATGATGGTCTGACTGATCATCACGCTGTTGGGAACAATCACACGTCGATTGTCGGTGGTATGTAGTTCAGTGTACCCAAGCGAGAGTCGGACGACGGTGCCCGCTTCCGTCCCTGTGGGCGCATTCAGCTGAATTTGATCCCCCACCAGAAACGGCCGATACAAAAGCAAAGACAGGCCAGCAATTATATTGCCTAATGTATTTTGCGCCGCCAGACCAATGACAACAGAAACCACACTCACACCAGCCAGCAGTGCTGTTCCCAAGGTATGCAGTGCCGGTACCAGATGGGCATACAGCGTAAACGCCACAATGAAAATGACAATCTGGCTCAGCTGAGTGAAAAACAGTAAGCTGGTTTGGTCTAAATGATGGTGTGTGTCTTCGTGTAAAATCCGTCGCACGCCCAGCTTGAGCAGTCGCGCCAATAAAATTGCCAGCACCAAAAAGATCAATGCGTAAAACAAAGCACCGGCTAGCGTTGCTGGGTTAAGTAAGTTGCTTCCTAATTTAAGCATGGCCAATCTGTTTGTTCATGACCTGTTCAAGTTTCTTGCTAACAAACATTATTGATACTCTCTAAATTTGTGGCCAGGGCAATGTCAATCATGCAGCACTGGCTAATCTGCTTTTACTGTATATGTGGAGTAGCCCGAAAATCTTTACGCGCAGCCTAAGAACACCTTAAGAACTTCTTATTAGACGTTCCCTTCCAGAAAAAGGATCGGAGCTGTTTGATTAGCAGCCTGTATGCGGTCCAAAAATATAAACAACAAAAACCGCTAGGCTGATGAAGGCGATCACCAACATGCCCAGGAGTAATCTTGTACTGTGCTGGTTAAATTCAGATACTTGTTTGCGCCGTATCTGAATTTGCTGGCCCAGCGCCAGGCCGCAAAAAAGAACCACGATCACTGCTACGCCTAAAGATGGGTAGAGTGATGTGCAAAATTCAATCATAAGCCATATTTATGTAAAGCCGGAGAGGTTATTTGAAATAAGTAGAACCATTTCCCCTGCTTTTACTTGAGCAAACCACAGAGAAATTACTCTTCTTCTCGAAATAGCTCTATGGTTTGCTTGAGTGTGCGGAATAAGCCAAATCTAATAGCTTAAGATTAGCACGAGCCTGGCTCTTAATTCCCTAATGTTTGTTTATTTCAACCTTATGAAATCCTAATGAAGGGATGAGAGAAACGAGTTTGATTGGATATCGTGGAGGGAAGGTACATTTTGGGGTATCCAGATGGTGAACTTGCTGCCTTCGCCGGGCTGGCTGTCCAACGTTAGACGGCCCCCGTGGGCGGTGACCAGGTCGTGGGCGATGCTCAGGCCAAGCCCCATGCCCTGTTTGATGCGCCGTTCCTGGCTGCCCCGGAAGAATGGTTTGAAAATTTCTTGTTGTTCCGACAGCGGGATGCCGGGGCCGTCATCGCTAACGCGAATCCAGACGTCGTTCTTTGCCGTGCCGGCCGAAACGGTTATTTTGCCGTCGTTTGGCGTGTATTTGATGGCGTTGCTCACCAGATTACCGATGATTTGGGCCAGGCGGGTGGGGTCGGCGGCAGTCGTGGGGAGGTTGGGGGGAACGGCCGTTTCCAACGCCTGTCCTTTTTCCTGAGCGGCGGCCAGCCAGGGCTGCAAGGTTCGAGGCAGCCAGTGGCTCAATTCCAGCTGTTGGCGGTTCAACTCCAATGTCCCCAGCACCTGACCATGTAGATGGGCTAAATCCTCCAGCAGCTTTTGCAAGCGGGCGGTTTCCTCTTCCATGCCTCCCAGTAGATCATTCAACAACACTGGGTCTTGTTTTGCCCCGCGCAGCAGGGCTTGTAGGCCAGACTGTAACGCGCCTAACGGCCGTCCCAATTCATGAATCAGATTGGCCAACAACTGGCGGCGTGCTTTTTCCAGGCTGTCCAAACGAGCGACCAAAAAGTTGACAGCCCGCACTTGCAAATTAATTTCCTCTGGGCCGACCAAAGGCAACGGTTTGTGCTGGTCGCCCCGGGCCAGATCGTAGATAGCCTCGGCCACGTATTGAATAGGCGTGCTGATGTTTAATGCCAGCACGTATCCAATGCCGGCCCCAGCCAACAGGGCCACGAGCAAAATGATGCCCAGCAAAAAGCGGAATTGGAACAACTGCTCATACACGGTGTCATAATGGTAAGTCAGGCGCACCCAGCCCATCATCTGTTGTTCGGCCGTGGCGATTGGCACCAGAATGTCAATCACTTCGCCGTTGAGGCGCGGATTGTAGTCAGTGATGGTCACGACTTGATGCGTTGGTTCATCCAGCAAACCGTTCATAACGGGCGGAATGGTACCGACACGCGCGACATCGGCCGGATTGTTGGAGGCCAGGATGTGTCCCGTGCTGTCCAGCAGCATGCTGCGCGCAGTAAGCTGAGACGTTGTCTGATTGAGGATGTTTTGCGCCGATTCTGGATTTTGCCATGCATCTGGGCGATTACGCAGAATTTCGCTGAGCAGCAGCGCATTGCCGCTTAATTCTCGGGTCAGGTTCGGCAGCAGAATTTGTGTCTCCATCACATAAATGAGGAGGACGCCCATCAAGGGAATAATGATGAGAGAGGGCAAGAGATGGCTTAAAACAAGACGATTACGCAGTGATTTGAGCATCAGGTAGCAGATGTCTCCAGCTTGTACCCAACGCCATGCACGGTAACAATGCGCTGCGGATGACTGGGGTCGGTTTCTATTTTTTTGCGCAGCCAGCGGATATGGACATAAACGACCTGAGGTTCGCCACGGAATTCTGCCCCCCAAACCTGGGCCAGCAGCTCGTCAACAGAGACAACTTTGTTGGCTTGTAAAGCCAGGGCATGCAGCAGGTCGAATTCGCGCGGGGTGAGTTCAATGGGTTTGCCGTCCAGAGTGACGGTGTGCGCTTCGGGATCGATTTCTAAGTTACCAATGGTGATGGATTGCGTTTTGGGGGAAACGGCCGTTTCCCCTTCAAATCGCCGCAATACCACCTTGATCCGAGCCAGGAGCACATCCACGTTGAACGGTTTGGTGATGTAATCGTCCGCGCCCAATTCCAGGCCAACTACCTCGTCTAATTCACGGCGGCGGGCTGTCAAAAAAATAACCGGTACGTTGGCTTTCTTTTTGAAATTACGCAGAGCATCCAGGCCATCCATGCCCGGCAGGCCAATATCCAGCAGGACTAAATCTGGGGCATCGCGGCGGGCTACGTCCAGCGCATCTTCGGCCGTGGCTGCACTGCTGGTGCGGTAGCCAGCCTGTTCCAGGTTGAAGGCCAAACTGCGCCGCATCAGGGCATCATCATCTACTAACAAAATATGTTTAGACATACCTCACATCCGTCCCAATGCTGACCACACTTGCGGTAAATTGGATGAGCCGGGGTAAACCAGGTAGCGCGGTTCCCAATGAGGCCGGAACTTTTCCTTAAAAGCATGCAATCCCTTAAAGTTGTAGAACTGGTCAACATGTTCATAAATGAAGTGAATGGCTCGTTCAACCAATGGATCTTCCGGCTTTTCACCAACGCCAGACAAGGTGCTCAGCCCCAGGTTGAAGGTGTCATACGCCTGTTCTTTGGCCCATTCCAGCAGCTTGCCGAAAAGGTAATCCATCGTGCCCGACGCCACGTTCGGTAGATGGCGCATTAAATCCACCGTTAATTCGTTCTTTTGGTATTCAGGAATGACGTTGGCGAAGGCGGTAATGGTTTCGTCTGGCCCGTGAATGGTGATGATGGGGCTGCCACGCAGATAATCCTCGTCGAACCAGCCGAGGGAGAAACGTTTTTCTTTGCCATGCATGGTGGTCAGCCACTCATCGCTCACCAAACGCAGTTGGCGTAACAAATTATCGGACTGGGGTGGTTGGTGTATTTCTGCCCGGTACCCCATCTTTTCCAGATGATTGAAGGCGTTGCGAAACGGTTTGCCTTGTTTGCCAGAAAGAGTGAAAGTGGCCAGATCAACGATAGCTTCCTGTCCGGTGCACAGCGCATCAAATCCGGCTGTCTGGTAGTGGGGTAGGTAATCGGGCAAGGTTTGGTAGAAGGTAGGCAGCCAGCCATGATATTGGCAGTAGTCACGGAAGCTGGCGATAGCTGCTGCTGCATCTTCGCAGGGGCCGATGGGATCACCCAGAGCTACGGCCGTTCCTCCTCTCACCCCATACGCCACCACCGATCCACCAGGGCTAAAGTAGTAAGCTTTGTCTGGGAAAAGAGCAAACCGGGCTAACGGGGAACGGCCGTATCGTTCCACAATCTGCTGCGCCCGCGCGCGATCCGCTTCCCCGGCTGGGCCACGCAGCACCGGACGCAGCAGCATCCACAGCCCATAGCCCAGCGTCATCGCCCCGACGACGTAAATCGAACCAGCAAAATAGCGACCAAATCCGGTGATTGGCTGCAAACCCGGATCATAAAAAGCGGTGAACATGACCACTGTTTGCCGCAAGGCCGCGCTCCAGCTGAAGTTGACGCTGTAATGCCGGTCCAGCAAGTAAAAGCCCACCGTGCCATAAACCAGCGTAAAAATCAGGGCCACCGCCAACGCTTTCACCCCTTGACGGGTAGAGGGCTTGTCCGACAGCGCGTGGAAATATTTGCGCTGCGTCAGCAAGAAGAGGGCCAGGAACACGGCCAATGTTGCTTCTTCGTAATCCAACCCTTTCACGATGTGAGAAACGGCCGAAATCAATAAAACAACCAGCGTCATCAGCCAGGCAGCCTGTTTGCGCCGCCACAGGCTCCCGGCCAGCAGCAGCAGGGCAAATCCGGCCAGCACCGAGGTTAAATTACTGCCCCGGCTCACAAACAAAGGCACAAAAGATTCCAGCGCCGCCGCCCGATTGACCAGTGCTGGCGTCATGGCCGACAGCACGTTGACGATACCCATCAGGGCGACAACCGTCGCAATGAGACGCACCTGTCCTTCGTTGGCCAGCGCCTTCTCTGGACCGCCAAAAATGCGCAGCCGTCGCAGCAGCAGGAAGCCCAAAAACATAGGAATCCAAAAAGTGAGGCCGCGAAAAGCCAGGTTGATAATGGTGCCTACGGCCAGAGGAATGCCCAACGAACTGTAAACCAGCGGCATCACCGTTTCTACCACACCGATGCCGCTGGGGGTTGGCGAGACAATCCAGAACAGCATGGTCATGGCGAAGGTCGTCACCAACACACCCAAATGAACTGGCTGGTAAAAGGCCAGGAAAAGGCAGTAAAGGCTGGCCAGATCGACCAACTGCATGACCAGACCGACGCCTAATCCCCCTAACAAGCTGGCTGGACGCGCTTTCATTGCTTCGCCAGCGACGGCAAATTCGGCGCTGGTTTTGTCGGGCCATTCATCGGGGAGGAGAGACGGCCGTTTCACCCAATTCCCCACCCTATTCACCAACCGCTGTACCCAGCCTAGCAGACGGCGCAGCCCCTCCGGCCGCCAGACACCCAGCCCGATAACCGTGCCCACGACGCTGATAAATAGAAACAAAATGAGTGCGCTGACCAGCTCCAGCCGCGTCAAATTATGTTTGGTCACCAACAAAATGAGTCCGGCAGCCAATACAACTGCAAACGAAAGATAATCCAGCAGCAAGGTTAGCCCGGCACCAACCGTAGCTCGTCCCGCTGGTTGATCATGCCGCCGCGCCTCATCGACAAACAGCGCCGTTCCGGCAATCCCGGCTGATGGCGCGGTTGAGTTGATAAAAACGGCCGCAAACGTTACTGGCAGCAGATCACGCAGGCGCAGCTTCACATCCACAATGGCGAACGAGACCTGGTACAAAGCCGTGTAAGTGACGTAAAAGAGGATTTGCAGCCCGGCGGCGGCCAACACCCAGGGCCATTTGCCCTGCTGCAAGGTTTGGGCCAGATGTTTGATTTCTGGGAAACGGCCGATAACCACCCAAATAAAGGCAATTACCAACAGCCAGAACAGCCAGCGCCATTTGGAAGATCGTTTCGTGTTTTTCATGAGTCGCCTTTTCGTGCCTGTCCTCCGTTTATAGACCTGGACTGCCTTGCATGATGCCGCCGTCCAAGAAGTAAGTTGTGGCGGTCACGTAGCCGGCCTGGGCTGACGCCAGCCAGACCACTAAATCAGCAATTTCGGCTGGATCGGCCAGCCGTCCGAGGGGAATGGCTGCTTTCAGACGGGCCAATTTGTCCGGGTCAGACATGGTTTCCTGATTGATGGGCGTGGCCACTGCGCCGGGGCCTACACCGACGACGGTGATGCCTTTTTCAGCCAGTTCCACACCGGCGGTGCGGGTTAGCATACGCATCCCGCCTTTGGAGCAGCAGTAGGGCGTGTTGCCCGGCATGGGCCAATCTTCATGAACCGATGAGATGTTGATGATACGGCCGTCGCTGCCTTGTTTGATCATTTGTTGGGCAGCGATCTGCGTGCCAAAGAAGGCGCTTTTCAGATTGACGGCCATCACCTTGTCGAACTGCTCTTCAGTCGTGTCCAGTAAAGAGGTGCGGGTTTCAATACCGGCGTTGTTGACAAAAATGTCCAGGCGGCCAAACGCTTCAATTGTCTTATCCACCAACATTTGTAAATCGGCCACCTGGCTCACGTCGGCGTCCACCATGATGGCCTTTTCGCCGAGATGGCGAATTTCTTCTTCCAGTTCTTGGGCCGATTCAGGATGCACCACGTAATCAATGGTGACGTTGGCTCCGGCCTGAGCTAAGCCCAGGGCAATGGCCCGGCCAATGCCGCTGTTGGCACCGGTGACGATGGCTACTTTATCCTCTAGCATGCGAACTCCTTTTGATGGGTGCAGGTATCTCTTCTGTTATTTCCGGGTGGAAAATTCCGTGCGGATCGTGTTCAAAATGAAAAATTTTGGCGACTTCGATTTCTAACTGGCTCAGGGGAGTGAAACGGTAGACGGCGACGCCCAACAGCGCGCCCAGCAGCGGCCCCAGGGCGTACACCCACCAGCCCGACCACTGCCCGGAGATAACTGCCGGGCCAAAACTGCGGGCCGGATTGGTGCTAGTGCCAGAAATGGGCGCTTCTAAAAAGACCATTACGGCGTACAGCGGCGGAAAGAGGGCAGGGGTCAACGGCCGTAATCCCTTATGCCGCAAAAAAAAGAACAACCCAATCACCAGAGCAAACGTGGTAATGATTTCTCCCAGCAAGGCCCAACCTGCGCCGTAACCGGAACCGGGCACTGTCGCCCCAAATTGAACACTTCGCCCCATTGCGCCCCAGGCCAGCAGGGGCAGTGCCCCCAAGACAGCCCCGGCAAATTGAGCGATGATGTAGCCAATGGTGTGGCGCAGACTTAGCTTGTGCAGCCGCCAGAAGCTGAGCGAGACCACCGGATTGATATGCGCCCCGCTGTGTTTGCCGATGGGGGAGAGGGCGATCAGCGCCCCGGTGGAGCCGAAGAGGAAGCCGGTGATCAGGCGGCGCAGCCCGGCGGAAGGAATCCAATTCACGACCGGGCTGCCCTGGCCAAAGGCGAGAATGACTACGGACAGACCAACAGTGAGCAGCACGGCCGTTCCCACCAGTTCCGACGCATAGGCCGGCCAGGGAATCGAATGGGTGGGGCGTGTTTCCTGACTCATGGGGTTTCCTAGGCGCTGGTTGCTTCGCTAACCTGAACGGTGAAATTTTCGTTTTGCCAACGGCCGTTATCCAGCCAGTGGAAGGTAAACAGGATTTCGGACCCGGCTTCGTATTCGGTGGTGGGCAAATCGGCGATGTGCAAACCCAATCCGGTGTTGCGGGTGTGGGTTTCCTGCGTGGTTTGCCAGTTATCGTCGCTCCAATGGACAACGGCCGTTTCCAGCAATTCAACCCGCAGAATTTGCCCGGCGGGAATGGTGCGGCACTTGTGGCTAAAGCGCCAGACCGTGTACGGCGACTCGATCTTCCCTTCCACATACCGTTTGACCGTCTGCGGTGGCATGTCAAACACCGCGCCATCGGCCAGCGAACGGCACAGCTTCACATATTCGGCGTGCGCCCACACCAGCGGCATGGCCGATCCGGCCGGATGGCCGAAGAATAGTTCTTTTTCGGGGATGTCGTCGGCGTCCCACACCTGTTCCGGCAAAAACCCGCCCTCGTTGGCGAATGATCCCATGGCCTCTAGCAGTTCTTGGGCGTGCTGTGTATTGTTGGCGGTCAATTCGTAATGGCCGCGCTCCCCGGTGAGCAGTGGCCAGGCGCGGCCAATGCCGGTGCCGTCAAACGGATCGCCGTTTTCGTGTTCACCGTAGCCATCGTCGTTGTAACGGTGCCAAACAGGGCCGGTCGGTGTGTCTGTTTTCAGCAGCGCATCAATTACCTTAACGGTGTTGACGATGCGGGGATCGTCGGCGGCGCGCAGGCCAAAACGCACCAGCGCCAGCGCATCCGGGCTGACGATGTGTTTGGCCGGTTCCAGGCTCTGTCCCGGCGGCCGATTTTTGATGGGCACAAACCCTTCCGTCGGCGAAGCGGCATCGGCCGTTTCCGGTGGGGCGATGCGCACGTAGTAACCAGCCACCCCTGCTTCCTGGGCCAAATCAGTGCCGGTGACGTAGGTCCAGCGCTCAATGCTGGCGTTCCAGGTATCGGCGGTCTGGCGTAAATAGTCGGCCATGTCTTTGCTGTCGTGTTCCTCGGCCATGTCGGCGGCGACCAGCAAGGCAGCAATTTCTATGGCCAGGGTGAAGGGGGAATAGCCGGGGTCTTCTTCCCAGCGATCTTGCTGGCTGACTGGGCCGTGCTGCACCACAAATTGAGCAGCGCGGTACACCATCAGCCAGTAGCGTTCCCGATCTTTATCGGTTAACGTGCCTTCGCGCCGGGCCAGATCGACCAGCAAAATGGGAAAAGCGGTTTCGTCCATTTGCAGGCCGCCCCAGTAAGGCGAGCCATCCAGCCACATGTTTTGCGGCCAATGGCCGTCGGCTTCCTGGGTGATTTGCAAGAATTCTAAAATGTGACGGGCGTCGTCATGGGCCCCAGCGGCCAGCAGACCACCGGCCGTTTCGGCCAAGTCACGCGGCCAAACCAGATGGTAGCCGCCTAAATCGTCGTCCCCTTTGGCAAAGCCCCAGGGGATCGAGAGGCTGGCGATAACGCCGCCGGGGAATCGTTTGCCGGCGTGGGTGCGCATCACGGCCGTACTGATGCGATACAATCTTTTTTCGTCAGCATCGGCTTTGGCCGGGGTGGGCAGGCTGTCCTGCCAGGTTTGCCACTCATGCAACGTGGTCTGTTTGGCAGCCTCGAAGCCATTCAGCAGGGCGGCGCGGGCACGGTGCCCTGCTTCGTCGGCGGTCAGGCCAAAACCGAGGGTGAGATCAAAACGGCCGTCCGCCATCAGGTCAACTTCACCAGTCAGGGCCACGTTGCCGTTCTCAGCCCGGTCATAGGTCCAGGTTATTTGCTTGTGCTGGCTTAAATCCTGCCAGCCGTCGGATGAACCGACAAAACCGGCTGAACGCTGGAGCCAGGGAACGGAGCAGGCCAGGGCCAGTACGTTGTCGTTTCGTTGGGCAAAAAGCATGGGGACGCCTTTGTAGTCGGCTATCCAGGCGGTGTTGTCGGCCCCCCGGTTGCCCAGGTGCGGTGCCAGCAGGACGTAAAGGTGGTAGTCGTTCAGGCTGCCCATTGTTGCTGTGAATTGGGTGTGCTGCCAGATGACGTCACGCTGGGGGTCGGCCAGGATTTCTTTGGTGATGGTGTAACGGCCGTTTTGGTCCGTATTGGTGAGTTTATAAGCCGGTACAGCCGGGGCCAGATACTCTGTTTTGTGATCGCAGTGGCGTTTCTCTTCGGAGAAAAAGTCAGTGCCATCGGTGACAATCAGCCCCATGTCACGCACGCATGCTTGATCCAGGCGCGGGTAATAAATTTCGTTGAAGATGCCGTGGCTGAGGGTAAACCAGACGCGGCTGGTGGCTTTGAAAGCAGTGCCAACGCCGCTTTTGGCGCTGGAGGTCCAGCGAGCCGGAATACCAGGCCAGCCAGGTGCATTCTTGATAGAGTCTGTCATAATCGATATTTCCTAATCCGCCACGGCGTTGCCAAGGGTGGCGGTTTGTATTTCTTGTATGATGGTCAGGGCGATGACAGCAGCGGGCACGGCGAAAAAGACGCCGACGATGCCGCCTATTTTGGCCCCGGCCAGCAGCGCCAGCAGCACAACGGCCGAATCCAGTCCCACGGCACGGCCGTATAACACCGGCAGTAAAATATGTGCCTCAAAGGCGGAGACGACCAGGGTGTAGATGGCTACCCAGAGAATTTGCCAGGGATTGCCGGTAGCAGCGGAAACGGCCGTTAATCCCGTCGCTACAAAAGCGCCCAAATATGGAACTGGAATCAGGCACAACAGCCCGCTGACGATACCAATCGTCAGCGCAAAAGGCGTCTGCAACAGTGTCAGGCCAATGCTGAAAGTGATGGCAAAAAAGAGGGCGACAGCCAACTGGGCCAGGACCCAGCGTGCCAATCGTTGGCGGGTGTTGGCCAGAATTTCACGAACGTGACTTTGCCGGTCCGGTGGAAACCAGGATATCACCATGCGTTCACTCCAACGGCCGTCGTGGGCTGTCAGAAAATAAGCCAAAATGAAGACAACCGATAAGTCTAAAAATAGATTGCTAACACTGGCTAAGGTTCCCGCTGCGCCGGTGATGATGGTGTCCAGGCGCTGTGATAAATTTTGAATCAGTGAGTCCCGTGAGGGTATCCAACTGGCCAGAGGTGTGTTGGCCAAACGAGTCAAGCCTGATTGCAACAAGGTGGAACCATTCGTTTGCAGATAGCTGACGTCCTGATTGATGATTGGAGCCAGTAAATAACCCAGCCCAACCAACAACGCCACTCCAGCCACATAAATGATAAAAACTGTCATACCCCGAGGAATATGGTAACGAGACAGGCGGTTGGCTAACGGCTGTATGGCCAGACTCAATAAAATCGCGCCAAACAGTACCCAGCCAATAGCTAGAATATCTTGCAAATAGGTGACAGCCAGCCAAAGTGCTAAGCCTAGCCCAAATAAAGCCAACCACACCTGTAAACTGATTCGTTCTGTCATAATACGCTTCGTTTCTTGTCGGTTACGGATCCTTTTGTTTAGGTAAGGAGCCGAGTTTTTATGGGTTCAGCCCAGTCCGCAGTTTATTCAACGTTGGTGTTGGTTCAGGCCACTGGCCAACACTTTGCAGCCATGATTGTTCAAGCTGTAGCGCGTTGCGTAATGATTGCCACCTTAGGCTGGGATTTAAGCTCGACGCCTGGTCATAACGGTTAAGAACGGCCGTCAAGGAGGCGGCGTACAGGTGAAATGGATGAACTTTAGTCAATTGCCGCCAGAAATTTTCATCATTCAAACCCCAGGACATTTGCAGT
This sequence comes from uncultured Anaerolineae bacterium, assembly GCA_905479495.1. Lineage (GTDB taxonomy): Bacteria > Chloroflexota > Anaerolineae > Promineifilales > Promineifilaceae > Leptofilum. The sequence continues at coordinate 198,356 of CAJQMR010000003.1, read as the reverse complement.
TCAGCCCATAAAGCTTCAACTTCATTCGCAAATAAGTTGGCCGAGGTGGTTTTCCTGGACGTTAATTCCAGAATGGGGGCAGTCGAATGCAGCGTGTAGACTTTTTCATCGGGGGTTTCATCGTGTGCTTCCAGAGAGCCGCCAAAAACGAAGAAGGAAAAATGCTGCCCAGCCTGATCTTGAATAGTGATTTTGCCAGGGCAAACAATCCGGGACATGGGGAAAGGGGTTGTGTTTTTGAACGTCGTCAAATGAGCCTTGCCATCCCAATCTAACAGTCGCATATGAATGGTGCGCGGATCAATCGTAACCTGCTGGCTAGTGGGTTTGTGGCGCATCAGGATAAGCAAACCGGTGTAGCCGATGCAATGCTCATGACGAGGGGGGAGCGTGAAAAAACCTAAATTTTCTAGTTTGTTTAAGCGTGTAGCATCCATGATGATACCTCCTTTACATAAATTAAAGGCTGAGCTCGGCGGTCAACCAGCCCAGCGGGAAAGCGACGAGATGGGCCAGGTCTGCGGCCAGCTTTACGGCCGTACTCTGTCCTACTCTAGGTGCTTGAAACATCGTTACGATAAGCGCGATGAGAACGGCCGTACCGCTGAGCCATGACCAGGGCTGGGGCAGGCGGCGCGACGCCAGGCCCAAACAGCCAAAATAACCAGCCGACGGCCCGACGTCGCGGGCCAAAATGAGGGCTGTGCCGGTGGTATTGCCTGATAAATGGAGCGGCAGGGCAATAAGTAAAGATTCTGCCACCAATGTGGTTAGATGAATGCCCCAAAAAGTAACGGCCGTTCGTTTGGTGCCCGTAAACCATTCTGCGGCCCCGACGGCCAGGGCAATCATGCCCAATGCCTGCCAGAAGATTGTTTGGCCAAAGGTGACCAGCGCCGACGTAAATAGTCGTTCCCAATTGAACAACCATAAATCACGGGGGGCGTAGCCTAGACGCTCCAGCCAGCCTTTGGTTAAGGTGGACAGGTGGGTGTTGGTGAAAACGGCCGTTGCTCCCAATACAACGAGCATTAGCAGGGTGAAAGGAAAACGGCGTAATAATTGCTTAAATCCTGTCATGATATGGGTATCAGGCCTTTTTATTTTCATTATTCTTAGCATATCGGGAAACGGCCGTTCCCACATCGGCGCAAATGTCGAAAATAGGCTGACCTGAAAAGCCGCTTTGGGAAAGAGGCCCTACGTCAAAAGACGTAAGAAACTTAAACTGGACTTTAGGGAGGCATAAGGACTCCTTAAGGTGGCGTGTGGTAGTGTATAGACAGGTTAAAGATAGTGTTAGACGGAACGGGAAACGGCCGTTCTCGATAACAGGAGCAAGTATATTTTGATTGTAGGAAGCAGAGGAGACACAATTGAATAGGCAACGCCATACCTGGCGGAAAGTAGGAGCCTGGAAATTGGTCAGACTCCTTTAGATGAAGTTGTACCTTCATCTTGAGTACAAACTTAACGGCCCTGGAAACGATTTTGACGAAAGTGAGAATGGTTTCCAGGGCTTTTTGCATCTTTGATTTTGACCGAATGAAAGCATAATCTCTGGATTAACCAATGATGTTGGAGGAAAAGCAAAAAGGCGGCACTGAGGAGTTCCTTAATGCCGCCACAAGAACAGTCTGCCGTGGTTACACCAGCAGTCTATTTTGGAGGTTTATGGATTAACTGTGGGCAAATTGCTACAGGCTTGACCATTAAAGTTGCCCGCATCGGGTGCCATCCAACCGGATTGCCCGCTGTGGCCATCGGCCAGGCTGCCATCACCCAGATCAACCTGGTACCAGCCTTGATCGCTTTGGCCAGTAACGGCCGTATACGATCCGGCGGGTAGGGTGGCAATGGATACGGCCGTATCCATTGGCTGCTCGTAAATCGGGGTGTCGGCCATTGCCATTTCATAGCAGGCTGTGGGCGATATGGCCGGATAGACAGGCAGCGTGTCACAGCTGCCAGATGGGGTCACATCACTGCCCGGAGCAACCCAGCGCAGTCGGAAGATACCGACGTTGGCGGCTTGGGCTACGCCAGGATCAAACCCTAACCAACCATCGGCCGTTTGCCCACCTATGGTTGCCTTTTCACCCGCCGACAGCACGCCAAATTGGCTGGCCGTGGCATCTGGACGGTTGTAGAGGGTGACATCGCTGTTGGCCTCAAGCGTACAGGCAGCAGTTGGCGTCGGCGTCAGAATAGACTGGTCACCGGCCATTTGAATATAGAGTTGGGAAGCAAAGGCTTCGATGTCACTTTGATCTGTGTCGTTGGCGAGTGTATCACCCTGGCCGTTAAAATTCAGAGCGATGTTTATTCCATCGCTGGCAAGGTCGCCCGATTGGCTGAAATTGAACGGTTGCAGGGTGTTGAGCCAATCGTAAAGCTGCTGTCGTGGTTCAGGGTTAAGCAGCCGTTGCCCAACCTGAGTGTAGGGCATTCCTACACAGGAGTAGGCTGTAGCCAGTCCTGTGATATCGATGGTCAGATCGTTGCAAAAACCGGACAGTCCACCTTCGCGGTTCCAGGTCAGAGCCATGTCGGCGGCGATGCTGCTGCCGTCGCCATTGCTGCGATAGGTGAATTGTTGGCCATTGGCGGCCAGCGTGACCTGATAGCCATCGACCACGTGTTGGGCGCACGCCAGCCCTGGTGTTTGAATGCCCAGGCAGGAATCTGGCCAGGAGGTGGCTTCGGCCTGGACGACGGATACGGCCGTTCCGTCAATACCCAACGTTTGAGCCAGGGCCTGGGTTGTTTGCTGGATTACGCTGTCAGGAACGCCGCTAGATGAGGGCGTAGGCACCGGTGTTGCCATCGATTCCTCTGTTACCTGGGCAATACGCCAGCCATCGGTCGTGTGAGTGAGTTCGATCTGGCGCATGTTGCTGCCGGTGGTCCAATCACCCGGATTTGCTGAATTGGGCGTTACCCAGAAGGTGGCTGAATAGAGTTCTTGGTCGGGTGATGCCTGGAGCAGGTGAAGTGAGGTGGTGGTGATCGCTTGAAATTCTTGGGCAGCGGCGGTCACATCAGCCTCATTGTTTGTAGCTGCAGATGGAGCCAGGAGCGCCATGGCGTCGGTAATCTGGTTATCTTGCATCGCCTGATAGTAATCGATGATCACCTGGGCTGAAGCCAAACGATCTTCGGGCAAGGTCATGGCGGGCATGCCGTAAGAGATGATGGTGTTGATGAGCCAGCTGCCCGTCTCATCGGTCAGGGCAAAGTCGCGTTTTACCGGGCTGACGTAATTGAGCCCGGCTCCAACGAGGGCCTGGCCTGTGTTGGTGTCCATTTGCGGCGTGTCCACGCCAAATGATCGATATAAGTTGTCAACGCCTAACAAGGTGGTTAGCGGGTGGCCGCTTTCTACGTCAGCCCGCAGCGGTTCGCTGAGGTAATCCAGGCTGCTCGCTCCCGATGGATCATCTAGCAGTGATTGCAGGAATTGGCTGACGGTGTCGGCGGCTGGCTGGCTGGTGGTGTTGTTTTCAGCAGTGGCGGTGGGGGGAACGGCCGTAGTCGTAGGGGTAGCGGTTGCCGATCCCGTAGCTGTTGTGGATGAGCTGCACGCGACCAATAGTCCGGCGGCCAGCAATCCTATAAACAATGTGATAAAAAAGCGATTTTTTTTTCATGTTGTCTCCTAATTTAGTCCAAAGAACTGGTTGGCATAGGTTATCAGTTCATCTTCGTTCATTTTGGCGGCATTCTGAACGGCCGTTACCTTGTCCTTCAATCCTTTGTGATTTTCAATTTGGTGATGTAGCTCATGTTTGGCTGGCCCCGGCCCCAGGATCAAAATCTTATCCGCCGAACGCAGCTGTTGGACAATCTCAGCATAATAATGTTTCAGATGCTCATGTTTGTAAGCCTGAACATGGCTGCGGGTCCAATCTGGATGATGGGTTTCCTGTTCAATCTTTGAGCGAATTTCTTCCTCTTTGCTTAAATGACCGCCATCAAACACGGCCAAAATTGCTTCTCGTTGATCAATCCACACAGCGATATGACGTAATGATTGAGTCATGGTTAATCTCCTTGTGTGTCGGTAATGAATACCGGCAGGGGGGTGTTGCGTAATACCTGATCCAGGGTGCTGCCAGTGAGCCATTCGTGCAGCATGCTGTGCCGATGGTTGCCCATGACAATCATGTCTGCCTTTTCTTCAGCAGCCGCTGACAGAATTTGAGCCGTGGCATTCCCGTGACGGCCGATAAACCGGTAATTGAGTAGTTCACTTTCGTCAATTTGCTCTTTCATTTCGGCCAGCCACCGGGGGGATGCGGTTTCATCAGCGACAGAGACGACCAGCAAATGGCTTTGCCAGATATGTTGCAACAAGCTGGCCCAGGTGAGGGCATGTTTTGTTGGTAGGCTGCCATCATAAGCCAGCAAGATGCGGTGAACAGGCGATTCTGTTGGTCCGCCAATGAGCAATGGCACGGAAGTGTGATGGGCAATCGCGCGAAAATGGCTGCCCAAATGAGCCGTATCATCGGTGTGGCCCTGCCGTCCAAGCGCCAGCAGTCGCACCGTTTTCGCCTGGTTGATAATCACGTCGGGCATACCGCCAAATATGAGATCACCCTGAACGGGCACATCGTTTTCCTGGCCAAGATCTTCCAACCAGCGCAAAGCAATTTCACCCTGGCCTTTTAAAAGCTGGGTTCGCTCGTCAGATAACAGCACTTCGCCGGGTTTGTAGCCCAGCTCTTTTTTTAGGCTGCGATCGGTATCCATATCCACAACCAGCAGTTCATCTACGACATATAAGCCGCGAACGAGTAGGTTTTCTTGTTTAGCGATTTGGATGGCCAAAGAGGCGGCCACTTGCGATGACCGGGATCCATCCAAGGCAACTAAAATAGAATCAAAGATTTGTTCGTTTTGGGGCATGATTTACTCCAATGGGCGAGTGCTGATGGCTGTACCATCCTTTTCAGGTGATTACTGGTTTCTTGCTGGTAGTGTAATGGGGTTGGCGACTGGCTACATCGGTCGGAGGACGTTTGCCGCCTATAACAAAACGACAGTTTTGGGAACTGCCGTATTCGGTCAAATGGCTCGATGGACTACGACAAAAGTTGTAAACCGCTGGGTAAACAAACCTGTGTGAGCAATTAATTGGTCCCACTCTCTGAGAACGAAAGTGGTTGCATACGTTTTACAATGAATGGTGGAAATCGGGTCTGTTGCCGAGATAAGGGAGAGGGCGGTTGGCCCTCTCTCTTGACCTCAAGCAATAAGGAGGAGGAGAAGAAATGTTTATACCAGAACTTTACTTGTTTCAGCGTAACAACACATCGGTCAACTGTCTTGTCAGGTATAAGCAAAAGGATGAATCCAGGGAACGGCCGTTTACGTCATTTGATGTAGCCTTTATTACCGTTTTTTCGTCGCCAGCAGCCCTGGCAGGCGGCGGTCAAAAACGCGATAGGCCAGCAGTTTGATCCGATCATTAACCAAGAACCAGACCAGGGCGTATCCCCATACGGCCAACGCCCAACCCCAGCCCAGCGGCGTCATGAACAATCCATACACGGTGATGAGCGTGGCGATGATTTGCGTCGTTAACACCGCGCTCACCAATGATTTCGACGGGCGATGGGACCAGAATGGCCCGCGTGTCCGGGTGAGGAAGATGGTTAGATGCCCGGCGACCGACAACTTGAGATAGATCAGAGATTGGATCATGTCGGGCGGTAAATTGAAGTATTTCTCGGCCAAAAAGAAGAGCAGAAACGAGGCCGCCAGGCCAGCGATGCCCAGAACGGTGGCAATGCCTAAGACGAGCGGCATATCCCACGCTTCTGGCTTGTCGGAGCTGCGCACGTTGTCAAACGCAATAGCCAGGATCGCGCCGTCGTTGAGCAGGGCCAGAAGGACGATCATAACGGCCGTTACCGGGTAGAAATTAAACACCAAAATTGACAGCGTCATAAACAACAGCACGCGAATTGTTTCCGCAATGCGATAGATAGCGTAGCTGTTCATGCGCCGGAAGATTTTGCGGCTTTCATTTAAGGCGTCGATGATGACGGATAGGCCAGGTGTTAATAAGACGATGTCGGCTGCTGCTCGCGCTGCGTCTGTAGCCCCAGAGACGGCGATACCGGCGTCAGCTTTCTTCAAAGCCGGGGCGTCGTTGACGCCGTCACCTGTCATGCCCACAATGTGCTCCTGCTGCTGCAACGTTTCCACGATGTGATATTTATGCTCGGGAAAAACCTGGGCAAAACCGTCGGCTTGTTCGATGGCTTCGGCCAATTGGCCGCCTTGATGGTGCTGCGTGTCGCCAAAAACGGCCGCATCCAAAATGTTCTGCCCCAGCCCCAGCTGCCCAGAAATTTCTTTAGCGATGGCTACCTGGTCACCAGTGACCATTTTTACCCGGACCCCCATCGCTTCAGCGGTGGCGATGGTCGTCTGCGAATCTTCACGCGGTGGGTCATAGAGGGGCAGTAAGCCGAGGAATTGCCACTGATCCGGCGTGCTGGCATGGGCAACGCCCAGAGCCCGGTAACCGCGATGGGCAAACTCGTTGACGGCCGTTTCTGCCTGCTGCTGTATGTCGTCTGGCGGATGCGCCAGGGCCAGAATGACCTGGGGCGCGCCTTTGGCCACGGAAAAGGAACGGCCGTCTGGCCCGGTAACGGCCGCTTCGGTGCGTTTATGCACTGGATCAAACGGTTGGAAATGGGTCACGGTGTAGCTGTCCAACGGATGGGAGCCATTCAGGCCGCTCAGCACTGCCAGATCAATCGGATCATTGTCTTCGGCGCGGGAGGCCAGGGCCGCGCTTAAAAGCAGCTGCTTGGCCGTTTGGCCTTCCGCAACAAACAGCTCACCCAACGTCAGCTTGTTTTGCGTCAGCGTGCCCGTCTTGTCCGAGCATAACATGTCCACACCTGCCAGCTCTTCGATGGCGGCTAACCGGGTGACAACGGCTTCTTTGGTCGCCAATAATCTTGCACCCACGGCCATCGTCACCGAGAGTACCGTGGGCATCGCCACGGGAATGGCAGCAACGGTCAGCACCAGGGCGAATTGCAGGGTGGTCAGGAAATTATCGCCGCGAAACAGGGTGACGATTAAAATGAGAATGACAAGGAAGACGGCCAATACAATGAGGTAGTCGCCGATTTTTAGAATGGCTTTTTGAAAGTGGCTTTCGGTGTGGGCTGTTTCTACCAGATGGGCGGTTTTGCCGAAGTAGGTGCGTTCGCCAGTGGCGTAGACCAGGGCTTCGATTTCGCCGCGTTTGATGATGGAGCCTGAGTAAACGGCCGTACCGCTTTCAGCCGTCACTGGCAGCGATTCTCCAGTCAGGGCCGATTGATCCACCGAAACGGGATCGCCATCCAGCAGGCGGGCGTCGGCGGGTACAATTTCACCCAGCCGCAGGCGGATGAGATCGCCAGGTACCAATTCGCGGGCTGGGATAGTTTTCCAACGGCCGTCGCGCCGCACCCGTGCCTCTGGGGCCAGGCGGGCCTTGAGGGCAGCGATGGTGTTGCCCGCCTGGAACTCTTCCCAAAAGCCAACGAGGGCGTTCACCACCAGCAGCGTCAAAATGATGCCAAAGTCGGCCCAATGGCGCACCACCAGCGATAAAATGGCCGCCACCTCAATCATCCAGGGGATTGGCCCCCAAAAGTAGGAGAGGAATTTCAAGATGGGATTGATTTCCTTCTCGATTAATTCGTTATAACCAATTTTGGCCAGCCGCTGTTCTACTTCAGTCTGACTCAATCCATCAGCGCTGTAACCCAACGCCAATTTGACCTGATCCAGAGAGGTTTGAACCAGGTCGTCCGTCTGCTTATTTTTTGTTTTTAACATGTTTGTGCACTCCCCAGTGCTCTAACGCTTCTCGTGATGGCCACCAAACTCATAGCGCATGGCGGACATGACCTTGTTGGCGAATTCGTCGTTGTTGCGAGAGCTAAAGCGGGCAAATAGGGCGGCGCTGATGACCGGAGCGGGTGTGCCTTCGTCAATGGCGGCCGTGACCGTCCAACGCCCTTCGCCAGAGTCAGAAACCCGACCGGCAAACGACGCTAGCTGAGGGTCTTCCCACAGAGCAGCAGCGGTTAAATCCAGCAGCCAGGAGCCGATGACGCTGCCGCGCCGCCACACTTCAGCAATTTCCTTGAGATCGAGATCGTACTGATAATGTTCAGGGTGCCGGAGGGGGGTGGTTTCGGCATCGACGTCATGGTCTTGTTGGCCGACGTTGGCCCGGTGCAGAATGTTTAACCCTTCGGCCAGGGCAGCCATCGTGCCGTATTCAATGCCGTTGTGGACCATTTTGACAAAGTGACCGGCCCCGTGTGGGCCGCAGTGTAAATATCCATTTTCGGCGGGGGAAACGGCCGTTTCCCTCCCCGGCGTACGTTCAGCCGCTGCAACACCGGGAGCCAACGCTGAAAAAATTGGGTCCAGATGTTTGACTGCTTCGTCGTCACCGCCAATCATTTGCGAATATCCGCGCTCTAGCCCCCACACGCCGCCGCTGACGCCCACATCCAGGTAGTGAATTCCGGCTTTTGCCATTTCTGCGGCGCGGCGGATGTCATCGTGGTAGTAAGAGTTACCGCCTTCGATGATGATGTCGTTGGCTTGTAGCAGCGGTTTTAATTCCGCCAGCACCGAATCCACGACGGCCGCAGGCAGCATCAACCAGACAGCACGAGGTGCGGCCAATTTGTCTACCAGGTCGGCCAGTGAAGAGGCACCAACTGCGCCTTTTGGGGCTAAATCATTGACCGCCTGGGCATTGTGGTCATAAACCGCGCAGGCGTGCCCGGCGTTTAACAAGCGGATGGCCATGTTGCTGCCCATCCGTCCTAATCCAATCATTCCAAGTTGCATCGAAAAAGCTCCTTTGCTTAATTGTTGAGTTTGCCAACGACCTCACCTTGAGCGGCAACGGCTTGGGCCGCTGCCTGGGCGGCTGCCGGGTCTCCCAGGTAATACCGGTTTTGCACCACCAGATGTTGATCCAGCTCATAGACAAGCGGAATACCGGTGGGGATGTTGAGACTGGCGATCTCATCATCAGAAATCTGATCCAGATGCTTCACCAGCGCCCGCAGGCTGTTGCCGTGGGCCACGATCAGAATTTGTTTTGCACGCCGAATTTGAGGGGCTATTACCTCGTGCCAGTAAGGCATCACCCGCTGGAGCGTATCTTGCAGAGATTCGGTTGCTGGCAGCTGCGAACCGGCCAGGGTTGCGTAGCGGGGGTCGTGGTGTGGATGACGCGGGTCATCCCAGTCTAGGGCTGGTGGCCGGACGGCGAAACTGCGCCGCCAGCGCTGCACCTGTTCAGCGCCCTCTTTTTGGGCGGTCTCAGCTTTGTTTAGCCCTTGCAGCGCTCCGTAATGCCGCTCATTTAACTGCCAGGTTCGTGTGACAGGCAGCCACATCAAATTCATTTCGTCCAGCACGATCCACAACGTGCGGATGGCTCGCTTGAGCAGGGAGGTATATGCCAGGTCAAAGTGAAATTCCCCGCTGGCTAATTGTTGTCCGGCCAATTGTGCTTCCGCAATGCCTTTTTCAGACAGGTCTACGTCTGTCCAGCCAGTGAACCGGTTTTCCAAATTCCAGACACTTTGTCCGTGCCGTAAAAGAACAAGTTTTATCATTGCTGCTCCTTCATTGAGCCTTCAGCTTAAGATGAAACGATTTCATACCAGAAATCGGCAATAAACCCCTGATCATCTGGCTGAAATAGCTGTTTAACAATCGTTGGCGAGCCATCGGTACAGCGCCATTCGTAAACCGTGGCCCGACCCGTGACCGTGGCTGGTATGGCCTCGGCGGCAGCATTAGCCTGGCAGAAATCAATCATTGGCTGGGTAGGCGTTTCGCTGGTATCTGCCTTTTCAGAACAGGGTAAATTGGCTCCGACAAAACAGGCCCAGACACGGCCGTTCATGCAACGCCAAACGGTTCCCGATTCGATGACTGTCTCCGGCATGTCTGAGGATAATTTTGCGGCATCCTTTAAGCCATTGATGATGGACGGGGGCGTTTGGGGACCCACGTAAGCGCTGTCTGGTGTGTCAATCGTGCCCACAGCTGCACAATAAGCAAAGGGATCGGTGTAACTGACCGGGGTTGCCTGTGCTCCGGTGGTGGCGTTTTCTGTCGGTTGTGCATCTGTTTGGTCTGTGGGATTAGACGTGGACGTGCAGTTAGTTAACATAAAGACGGTAACAGCCAGCACAACCAACACTTTAATCGGATGCGTTGCCAAGAGGGCTGATAGTTGGTGTCTTTTTTTCATCACATAGTCTCCAGATAAGTTTAATGGTTATTAAAATCGGGTTGCAGCCAGGAACGGCCGTCTTGGGCGATGAGCACGTTAGCCGCTTCTGGCCCCCAGGTTCCGGCTGGATAATTGGGAAAATCCAGTGGCGGATTGGCTGTCCACCTTTCCAGCACCGGCATAATGACTTTCCAGGACGCTTCTACCTGGTCAGCGCGCATAAAGAGGGTAGCGTCGCCTTCGATAACGTCCAACAGCAGCGTTTCGTATGCTTCTGGGGAAGCAGTTTTGAACGCTTCCTGATAAGCAAAATCGAGATGCACCGGGCTGAGACGCATGGCCGGTCCCGGCCGTTTGGCCTGGAAAGTCATACGGATGCCTTCTTCGGGCTGGATGTTGATGATGAGACGGTTGGAGCGCCAGGTTTCCACGGCCGTTTCTGGAAAAGATCGATGGGGCACAGGCCGAAATGTCACCACCACTTGTGAACCGTGCACCGGCAGCCGCTTGCCTGTGCGCAAATAAAAAGGCACGTCTTGCCAGCGCCAGTTATCGACAAACAGCTTCAAGGCAACAAACGCCTCCGTATTGGAATTTTCGGCCACGCCTTCTTCCTCAAGATAGGCTCGTTTCTTTTCGCCATTCATCCAGCCGCTGCCGTACTGCCCGCGAACGGCCGTTTCTGGCACCTGTTCTGAGCGGATCGGGCGGATAGCGCGCAGCACGTCCACTTTTTTGTTACGAATTTCGTCGGCAGCAAAAGAAACGGGTGGCTCCATGGCAATCAGGCACAGGATTTGCAGCAAATGATTCTGAATCATGTCGCGCAGCGCCCCGGCGTGGTCATAATAGCCACCGCGATGGCCCACGCCAACCTGCTCGGCTACGGTGATTTGCACATGATCGATATAGCGTCGGTCCCACATCGGTTCAAACAGGGCATTGGCAAAGCGAAAGGCCAGAATGTTTTGCACCGTTTCTTTGCCCAAATAATGGTCGATGCGGAAGATTTGAGATTCGTCGAAGAAATGGGTCAAAGTGTCATTCAGCGCCTGCGCCGAATCCAGGTCGTGACCAAATGGTTTTTCAACCACCATGCGGCAGCGCTGCCGATCCTGCATCAATTTGGCCTTATGTAAATGTTCTGTAATAGGTTCAATCAGAAAGGGGGAGACAGCCAAATAGAAAATGTGTTGGGCATGTGTGCTCCACTGCTGGTTAAATGTGCCCAACTCATGGGCCAGATCGTCGTAGGCATCCTGATTGGTGAGATCGGCGGCAACGTAAGTGAAATGGTGGGCAAATTCCTGCCACGTCGTGGCCTCCAGCTTGCGCCGGGAAAATTTGTCGATGCCCTGACGCAGATGTTGGCAAAACGCTTCTTTGTCCATCTCTTTGCGGTCCAATCCGAGAATAGCGAACTGTTCTGGCAGCCAGCCATCAAGGTACAGGTTGTAAAGAGCTGGGACTAGCTTACGCTGCGTCAAGTCGCCGCCTGCACCAAAAATAATGATGACGGTTGGTTCATTTTCTTTCATGATTGCTCCACTGTTAGCCCCAATTGCGCCAGAGCGTGTTGCGTGCTGGCAAAGCTGGTGTGATGGATGCCGTGTATGCCCAGGCCACGGGCCACGTCAACCAGCATGGCTCGGTCGTCAATATAAACGACTTGGTCCGATTGGCCTTGAGTGACGTCGAGGGCCAGATGATAAATATCAACGTCGGGCTTGCGGATGTGGACGAAGCTGGAGACGATGAAAGTATCTATCAGTTCATTCAGTTGGAACTGGCGGATGCGGTACTCGGCGAGTTCGCGTCCTTCATTGCTGACGGCAGCTACCCGGAGGTGATAGCGGCTTTTTAAGCTGGCTATGAAGGGCAGCATATCGGGCAATGGCTGTGATTGATCGAACATGAACTGTTTGAACGTTTGTAGCGTGAACGGCCGTTTCTCGTAAAAAACGACCCGTTTTAAATAATCATTCAGGCTGAGTTTGCCTTCCTCGTACGTGTCAAAGGTCAGGTGATGACGCTCGTCCATTTCGGCAAAATCCAGGCCGAATTTTTCGGCTGCCAGGCGACGGCTGTTGCGATCCCAGCCGTTGGTAAGCAAAACGCTGCCAATGTCCAGGAAGAGTGTGGTGATAGGTTTGGAAATCATGATGCCTCGTTGGGTAGGTTGACTGTTTCAATTGGCCGCAGACGGTTACGAAGATGGTTGGGGTTCGGCCAGAGCCGCTTGCCGTTTTTTCTCCAGCGTGTCCATCAGCTTATCAAACGGCTTGATGAACTTTTGCACCCCTTCCGCTTCCAACTGATCGGTAATCTTATTCAGATCAATGCCTAGCTCGGCAAGACCATCTAATACGGCCGTTGCCTCATCCAAATCACTTTCCAGGCGGTAAGCGGGGTGGCCATGATCACGATAAGCTCGTAAGGTTTCCAAAGGCAGCGTGTTGACGGTGTCCTTGCCGATGAGAGCCTCAACATATTTCACATCGCTATAGGTTGGATTCTTCGTGCTGGTACTGGCCCATAGCAGTCGCTGTGGCCGTGCGCCCTGGTTTTCCAGATGGCAGAAGCGGTTACCGGCAATAATTTTTTGGTAAATTTGGTACGCTTTTTTAGCGCTGGCAGTGGCCACCTGCCCATGTAAGCGGCGCGCCAGTGCCGCCTTTGGGTTACGGTCATTGCCCCGCATCAAGTCTTCCAGCATGGGGTCTACCAGCACATCAATGCGGCTGAGAAAAAAGCTGGCGACCGAAGCAACCGTGTCCAACGGATCGCCTGCTGCCGCGCGCGTTGCCAATCCAGCCATGTAGGCGGCAAACACCTTGTGATAACGGGATAGGTTGAAGAGCAGCGTCACGTTGACGTTGACCCCATCGCTGATCAGTTGTTGGATGGCTGGTAGGCCCTCTTTTGTGCCCGGCACTTTGATCATCACATTGTTACGATCGACAGCCTGCCACAAGTGGCGTGCTTCAGCGATAGTCCCGGCCGTGTCATGCGCTAAATGCGGCGACACTTCCAGACTGACAAAGCCATCGCGCCCTTGCGTTTGTCGGAACACAGGGGCAAACAAATCCGCTGCTCGCTGGACGTCTTTGATAGTCAACATCTGGTAGATGTCGGCGGCGTTTTTGCCCTCCAGAGCCAGCGTGCGAATGGCTTCGTCGTAATCGGTGCTACCATCAATCGCCTTTTCAAAAATAGCCGGATTTGACGTAACGCCACGTACCCCATCGTTGGTGATTAGTTCTTGCAATTCACCTGATTCCAGCATGCCCCGGCGGATAAAATCAAGCCAGATGCTTTGGCCAAAATCATGAAGTTTAATTAATGGGTTTTCGTTCATTGCAGGTTTTTGCTCCATCATATTGTCATCCGCTCTTCCATGCCCTCCGCATAGGCTTTAAAGTTCTGCAGGTCACGCCGTATCCGTTTGCCTGGGTCGCTAAACAACTCTTCAACGACGCGCGGCAGTAAGTTGGTCGGCAGTGCATAGTGGAGCGTGTAAGTGATTTCAACTTCGCCGTGAGAGAGCGGGGTAAATGTTACCTGACCGCTGGTCTCGATATCACCACCAATGCTGCGCCAGGCAATGCGCTTGTTTTCTTCAAATAGCGTGGTTTTGGTATCCCAGGTGAGTAGTGTGTTCTCTGGTCCCTCACGCATGGTCCAATAACTGGTATGCCCGCCCATGTATTGCACGGACTTAATATCGTGCATCCAGTCTGGATATTTTTCTTCGTCTGCCCAGAGGGAAAAGATTTTTTCTAAATCCCCTTTGACAATAATGGTCTCGGTTATTTGAGTATTAGACATGATGATGCTCCTTTATGAGTAGGCCAACTGGCTGCTGCTCATTTCTTTTTCAATTTCAATGACCCAGACGGCCGTATGTTCTGTATGTTTGCGCAAGATGCTGGCCAAATCGCGGCCCAGTAGTTCGGCAAGTAAACTGTGATGGTGTTGGCCAATAACAACGGCCGTATACACACCGCCTTGCAGCTCCTGCAAAATAGCATCGGTCACATCAGCTGCCTCCCACTCCTCTTTTATGTGTGTGTGGGTGGCCGCAACGCCGACTTCAGCCAATATGGCCTGTGCTTGGGCAAAATATTCTCTTGTTTGCTGTTCCTCTAGGCGCGCCCTGGCCTGCCCCGCCTCTGCCAGGATGCGTGCGGCAGCAAGGTTGTCGCCGCCATACTCCCAATAGAATGGGGCAAGGTAGTGCATCAAGGTGATGTCAGTATGCGCCGGATCGGGCAGCGAGGCAGCCATCTCTTTAATCGTGGTTAAACTCATGGGCGTATCATCCATCGCCACTAACAAACTGTTCCCCAAATCGGCTGGGGTATTAAATAAGGCTTCGGCTCGTGCCTGAACGTGCGCAATGGTGAGACCATAATGCCTTGTCACATCCAGCCCAGGGGCTGATGCACCAAAACGATCAACGCCAATGGTTGGAATGCCGCCGCCATTGTAGGTTTGCCAACCCAAAGATCGGCCTGCTTCAATGCCCAACATCGGCACATGGGGCGGTAAAACTTGGTTGCGATAGACAATCGGTTGTTTCTGGAATAGTTCCCAGCTTGGCATACTGACAACGCGGGCATAAATGCCTTGGGTGGCCAGATGGGCCTGTACTGGCAGCGTCAGGTGGACTTCTGAACCGGTGGCAATGAGAATGAGGTCTGGCGTTGTGTCTTCCGGTTCGCGGGCCAGGATATAGCCGCCACGCCGAACGCCCAGGTGGATGTCTCCGTGAATGTGCGGGTCTAGCACTGGCACTTTTTGTCGGGTGAGGATCAGGGCCACGGGGCCGTCCTGGTGTTCGATGGCGGCTTGCCAGGCAGCGGCCGTTTCATTGGCATCAGCTGGCCGAATAACGGTCATGCCAGGGATAGAACGCAGCCCTAACAACTGTTCCACTGGTTGATGCGTCGGCCCATCTTCGCCTAAAGCGATGCTGTCGTGAGTAAAAACGTAGATGACCGGCAGCCCGTTCATCGCAGCCAGGCGCATGGGCGGGCGCATGTAATCGCTAAAGATGAGGAAGGTGGCCCCGAAGGGGAGCAGGCCGCCGTGCAGAACCATGCCGTTGAGGATGCCGCCCATGGCGTGCTCACGGATGCCAAAGTGGAGGTTACGGCCGTTTCGATTCTTGGCCTCAAAATCTCCGCCATTTTCAATTAAAGTATGGGTGCTGGGGGCCAGATCGGCTGCGCCGCCCAGCAGTTCTGGCAGGCGGGCTGCCAACACATTCAGCACCTTGCCCGATGCGCTGCGGGTGGCAATTGGCTTGCCATCCGGCAAAAATTGAGGAAGCTCATGCGCCCAATTGGCGGGCAACTCACCTTGCGTAACGCGATGAAATTCAGCGGCCAGCTCAGGAAATTCAGCGCTGTACTCGGCAAAATGGGCTTCCCATTCCGCCTGCCATTTGGCACCCCGATCCACCGCTTCACGATAATGGGCCAATGCTTCTTCAGGGATGAGGAAGGCTGGCTCTGTGGGCCAGCCCAGGGCTTCTTTGGTCAGACGTAGTTCTTCTTCGCCTAATGGTTCGCCGTGGGCAGCTGCGGTGTCTTGCTTGTGCGGACTGCCATAGCCAATGTGGGTGCGGATGGAAATAAAAGACGGCCGTTCCCGTTCATCCCGTGCCTTGCCAATGGCTGTATCAAGGGCGGGAATGTCATTGCCATCTTCCACTTGCTGTACGTGCCAGCCATAACTGGCAAAGCGGGCTACCGAGTCTTCGCTAAAAGCCAGATCCGTGCTGCCTTCAATCGAGATATGGTTGTTGGCATACAGCACAATCAATTTGCCTAACTGCAAATGCCCGGCCAATGATGCCGCTTCAGAGGAAACACCTTCCATCAGATCACCATCGCTGGCCAACGCGTAAGTGTAATGATCCACGATATCGTACCCGGTCCGATTAAAGCGGGCGGCGAGCGCAGCTTCGGCAATGGCCATGCCCACGGCATTGGTAAAACCCTGTCCCAGTGGGCCGGTGGTGGCTTCTACACCAGGGGTCAGGCCAAATTCTGGGTGGCCGGGTGTGCGGCTGCCCCATTGGCGGAACTGCTTTAATTCGTCCAGCGGTAAGTTGTAACCGGTGAGATGCAGCATGGCATACAAAAGCGCCGAGCCATGTCCAGCCGAGAGAATGAAGCGGTCGCGGTCGGGCCAATGCGGATCGCGGGGGTTAAAGCGTAAAAAGAATTTCCACAGCGTATACATCATCGACGCCGATCCCAAGGGGAGTCCTGGATGACCAGATTCGGCCTTTTGCACGGCATCGACTGCCAAGAAACGTAATGTATTCACATACAAATTTTCGCTGTTTGCCATTAGAAATCTCCCTTCGGGTAACCGGTCTATTGTGATCAGCTGTCCATATCGTTTGTAAGCTATTTATTGGTAACTGATTACCGCTTATACAAATACTGTACTCTTTTTTGGCTAAGGCACATCGGCGAGACGACGGGATTGGCGTAAACAAAAAGCGCGCAGTTAACTGCGCGCTTTGTATGTCATTTAGCCGAATGGCTACGTCATTTGCTGTAGTTTGGAGGGGAAAATATCTCTCGTGCTTTTTTAAGTAGGCGGATTAACTTCCACCAGCGCACCATCTTCAAGCTTGAATGTTTTGGAGACGCCCACTGTGGGTTGAGCCGACATGGGTTCGTCGGCGTTCCTATCGGCGTAATTCACGATAAATTGAGATGGGTTGTTGGGATCAATATTTGTGCTTTGGGGGGCGATTCTATCGCCGAGAAATATAGCATTTGTTCCCACGTACCCGTTTTCTGTTTTGAGTGCGGCCACTACATAATAAAACGTTCCACTTCCGCCACTATCTTGCTGTAAGAGGAAGGCCGCATCCATCAACCCATCGGAATTGAGATCAATGTTTACCTCATTGCCAAAGTACCTGGTTATTTGTTTGGATGCTGACCCAGGCGCTAATTCGTTTTCGGCAACGCCATCTACGAGCGTAATTGATTGTCCATCGATAAGATAGGTTCCATTTTTCAAATCCGCAATGGACACGTTATCGTTACTGGGAGTTTGGGTCAATATTTCGGTGGGTACAATTGTCGGTGCGTTTGTTGGCGAGCCTGATGATTCACTGGCTATTGGACTGGCAGCTGGCGTGCAGGCTGCCAAAACGATGCCGGCTGTTAATAGCAAAATAATTAAGACCTTTCGTATTTTCATGTTTTTTTCCTTCAATTTGAGTTTGTGTGCGGCCTCTCTCTAAATATCCCCACTACCTCAAAATAACTGCCCAATAAATTACTCAAATGAGTTGGGCCGCGGCGTCAGCAGCCGGGAGGGATGGACGCCAAACCAGAGGATGAGGAGGAGTGGGGTGTGGGTACGGCCGTTTCCTAATTAAGTATCTTACGCTTTGGTGCAAACAAAAAAGTGCACTGCCAAAACCACCCACATAAGTTTCTTTGTACGCTAAACCACTTCTTTCTAAATGCCCATTTAAATCCTTCATGATGTCCCCATATAGTTCACCTATTTTGACAAGGGAATAGCCAATCACGTTTCTATCGGCTGGATAATCAAAATCCATTAATAGTAGTTTGCCACGCCTCTTTAGAACCCGCTTCATTTCAGCCAAAGCTTTTTCACCATTTGGATATCCGGTAAAAGCCATCGTGTTTACGATTGTGTCAAAGGTGTTGTTTTGAAAAGGCAAATCCTCAACCTTGCCTTTTGCAATTGAGGCAGACAAACTGTTTTTCTCAAGTTTTCTTGTGGTGATTTCAATCATTTCACTACTGAAATCTATTCCATATGTAGCAAAATGTTCCGCATACTGCGTCATTAAAAAACCGGTGCCAAAAGAGACCTCCAACACCTTTGGCCCTGCGATAAAAGGAATAACTTTTTTTAGCCACATTTTCCAGAGAGGTGTCATGACAAAATCGTAATATTTGGCAAATACCGCATATTTCTTATCCATCATTGCCGTGTACAAATCGCCGTCTTGCGGTATTTCACTGTATTTTATTTTGCTCTCTTTGACTTTGAAAAAATTCATAGGTTTCTTTACCTTGATTCCTACCTGTTATTGGGCGTTCTTTGCGCCGCCAAAATCAACACTTCCGATGGAACCCCGAATGGCGTAACAACCTTCAGGTGGATGACCCGCCACGTTTCATCATCCACGAAGGAATCAAGGCGGATAGGGCGGCATCCACCTACAATTGCCGGTTTCAGGCGGAATACATTCATCCATAAAGACGAGACGATCCGTGACGGAAGATTGACGCCGCGAGTAAGGCTGGCCAGGCAGAGTTTTCCGCCGGGAACAAGGACGCGATGTGCTTCCCCAAAAAAGCGCCGAATGTCTGCTTCTGAGAGAAGGTCCAACACGTAAGTGGAAACGACGCGCTCAACTGAATGATCGGAGCAGGGAAGCTGGACGGTTCCATCGGACAGCGTCACCTGTGCCCGCGTGTCGTATGCGGCGAGTCGTTGCTTGGCGAGATCGACCATGACGGGGCTGACATCGCAGCCAAGATAGCTGGCTGAAGCAGGCAGGTGCTTCTCAAGCAGGCGCGCGGCCAGCTTTCCTGTCCCACAGCCAAACTCAAAAATGTTCTGGGTGTCTTGAAAGTCGGCATGAGCGATCAAATCGTCGAGCGCAGGGTCTTCGTAGAAACCCTGGCTGTCCTGTTTCTTCCCAAATCCATCGTAGTACGCTTGGGCCGCCGCTGGACTTAACACTTGTTTCATATCAGGCAAAATTTTCTCTCCTTGTGCTGATGGATTCAAAATGAATTTTGTAGCAAAGATAACAGCGGCGCTGGATAGATGCCAAACCAGAGGACGAGGAGCAGCAAGGCGATCAGTACGGCCGTTCCCAACACCGGTTTCCCCACCACCATCTCCCCTTCCGGCACATCCCGGAACATCACCACAATCCAGCGCAAATAGGCAAACAGGCTGATCCCGCTGCTGACCACCAATGTGATCGCCAGCAGCCATTCCGCCGCGCCCAGCCCCGCCGTTAGCAGCAAAAACTTGCCGACAAAGCCAGCCGTCAGCGGGATACCGGCCAGCGAAAAGAGCGCCGCCGTCATCGCCACCGCCAATCCAGGCTGCCGCCAGAACAAGCCTTGATAATCATCAAGGGCGTCGGCGTCGCGCACCGTGGGCGAGAGGAAAATCAGCACGCCAAAGGCGACCAGCGTGGTCAGGCTGTAGGCAACCAGGTAAAAAGCGATGTTGGCTACCGCCGTTGTGCTACCGGCCAGAAAAGCGACCAGCGCGTAGCCGATGTGGGCAATCGAGGAGTAGGCTAGCAGCCGCTTGACGTTGTGCTGCACCAGAACCAGCAAGCTGCCGCCGAGCATGGAGAGAATGGCCGCTACTGTTATCATCACCGCCACCGTCGGCATCTCCGGTCCATGCAATGCCAGGAAAAAGCGCAGCAGGATGGCGAATACGGCCGTTTTCGAAGCCGTCGCCACAAAAGCCGCCGCCGGCGCGGGCGCACCGGCGTACACGTCGCCAATCCACATGTGAAAAGGCACAATCGCCAGCTTAAAGCCAATGCCCACCAGCAGCAGGGCCAATCCGGCCAGCCATAACAGGCCGCTGCTCGGTGCGGCGGCCAACGCGGACAAGGCCATCGTGCCCCGGTCGGCGTAGACCAGGGCCATGCCAAAGAGCATAAACGCGGCGGAAACGGCCGCCAACACCAGATATTTCACCCCGGCCTGGATGCTGTCCGCCTGGCGCGGGTAGGCGATGAGACCGTAGAGCGACACGCTGAGCAGTTCCAGCCCCAGGAAGAAGCTGGCAAAATGGGTGGCCGCACTGAGAACGGCCGTACCCAACGTCGCCAGTAGCAGCAGCAAATAAAACTCCTCACGCTGGCCGCCGCGTTGTGCCCAATAGCCATAAGCTAACAGCGTCACCGCCAGCCCGGTGAGCAGCAGCAGCCCGATGAACGACAGCGCGTACCGGTCTACCAGCAGCAAGGCAGTAACTGGCTGTGGCGCAATATTCCAGGCCGGCCATAGCGTGATCATGGCCACGACCAAACCGGCCGCCGTCACGCCCGCTGCCGTTCCATGATGGCGGTAAAAAGCGATAACGAGCATGAGGAGAACGGCCGTTGCCGCTACCACAATCAGCGGCAGGAGCGCAGTTAGTTCGGTTGGGTTCATGGCGTTCTTCCTTCGGGGAGATTGATGATTGGAGAGTAGAGATTGTCTGCGTACTCAATCTCTAATCTCCGATCTCCAATCTCTTCATCCCTATAAGTCTGGTTGACAATTTGCTGTAAATTTTGGATGGCCGGTTCGGTTGTGTCCAAAATTGGCTGCGGCCGCACGCCCAGCCAGAAAATAATGACCACCAGCGCCGTCATCAGGGCCAGTTCACGGCCGTGAATATCGGGCAGTTTGGGCATGTGTGTTGGTCTTGATCCGGCAAAAATACGCTGCACCATCCACAGGGAGTAAACGGCGGCAAACACAAACCCCAACGTCGCCAGCAGGGCCAGTACCGGATAGACCTGAAATGCGCCCAGCAGGACCAAAAATTCGCCGATGAAGTTGCCCATTCCCGGCAGCCCCAGCGAAGCCAGGGCCAGGACGATGCCCACCCGGCTCATGCGCGGCAGCCCTTCCCACAAGCCGCCCAACTGGCGCAAATCACGGGTGCCGGTGCGCTCATAAAGCTGCCCTACCAGCAAAAACAGCCCGCCGGTGCTGATACCGTGCGAGACCATGACGATGACCACGCCTTGCAAGGACAGTTGGTTCCAGGCAAAGATGCCCAGCAGGACAAAGCCCATGTGGCTGATGCTGGTGTAGGCTACCAGCCGTTTCAAATTGGTCTGGGCGAAGGCCAGCAGCGCGCCGTACAGGATGCCAATCACACCCAAAGTCATGGCCCAGGGGGCGATGCGGAAGGCGGCTTCGGGGAACAGGGGAACGAGGAAGCGCAGGAAGCCATAAGCGCCTACTTTCAAAACCAGCCCGGCTAAGTCTACGCTGCCGGCTGTCGGGGCTTCGGTGTGGGCGTCGGGCAACCAGGTGTGCAGGGGGAAGGCGGGCAGTTTGACGGCGAAGGCGACGAAAAAGCCCAACATCAGCCAGAAGGCGGTGCGGGGCGACATGACGGTTCCTAATAATTGCCCGTATTCGAAGGTGTAGATGCCAGTGGTACGGCCGTGCACAAAATACAGCCCCAAAATCGCCAGCAGCATTAGTAGCCCGCCAAACTGGGTGAAGATGAAAAACTTCAGCGTAGCGTACTCGCGCCGCTTGTGGCCCCAAATGCCGATGAGGAAATAGAGCGGCACCAGCATCAATTCCCAGAAAAAGTAAAAGAGGAAGAGGTCAACAGCCAGAAAAACGCCGGTCAGTGAGGCGACGACCCACAGCAGCGTGGCGTGGAAAAAGCCTACCCGCTCCTGAATCTCGTTCCACGATGCGCCCACAGCGATGATGCCCAGGAAGTTGGTCAGGATAATCAAAATCAGGCTGAGGCCGTCCAGCGCCAGGTGGATGTGGATGCCCAGTTGGGGAATCCAGGGAACATTGTATTCCATAATCCAGGTGGAAGATGATTGGAGAACCTGTCCTGAGCTTGCCGAAGGATTAGATTGAGTCCACAGCCAAAGCAGGGCGGCCAGATGGAGGGCCAAAACCGTGAGGGACATCCAGCGGGCGGCCAATGGTCGCCAGCGCCCGGCCAGCCACACGAAAAGGCTGCCGATGATAAGAAAGAGAATTGTCCAGGGAAGAATCATGATATTTTCCGAATTTCTATTGAATCAGGATAACGGCCGTTAACAGCACCACCGCACCCAACACAACGCCAGCGGCGTAGCGGCGTAAACGGCCGTTATGCCAGCCATCTACTGCCTTTGCGGCCATGACACTTAGTTCTGCAGCTACGGTTGGGCCTAAATCGACCCAATCATCCTTGTCCATTTGGGCGGCGCGGACAAAAGGTTGGATGATGAACTCGTTATCCAGCCAGTCAAAGCCCCAACCGTTAAACCAGAAGTGGTGCAGCACTGCGCCCCATTTGGTTTGCACCAGGCGGGCGGTGGTTTGCGGCCGTTTCAACACAAAAAAGTAGGCGATGGCGATGCCGCCCAATGAGGCGATGACGGCCGTTCCTTGCAAAGCAAGCTGGGTGGTGGTGGAAATGGCCGTGTCCGCCAGCGGTGGCAGCACATCGCGCAGAAAGCCAGAGAGCAGCGAGATGTTGCCCAGCGTCGGCGGTGTCTCGATGAATCCGGCCAGGATGGCCAGCGCGGCCAGCACACCCAGCGGCAGCTTCATGCGCCAGCCGGGTTGGGGCAGGGGTGAAAATTCCTGTACCAGCGGCTGCCGTTCGCCAAAAAAGGTGAGGAAAATCATGCGGAAGGTGTAAACGCCGGTGAGCAATGCGCCGACGATGCCCGCCGCCCACAGCCACGCGCCGCCGTTAGGTGAGGCCCAGACGTCGGCCAGAATTTTGTCTTTGCTGTAAAAACCGGCCGTCACCAGCGGCAAAGCCGCCAATGCACTGCCGCCGATCAAATAGACCCAAAATGTAAACGGCAGTTCCTTGCGCAAGCCACCCATCTTGAACATGCTGTGCTCGTGGTGCAGCCGGGAAATAATCACGCCTGCGCCCAGGAAAAGCAGCGCCTTGAAGAAGGCGTGGGTCATGAAATGGAAAACGGCCGCCGACCACGCGCCTACGCCCAAAGCCAAAAACATATAGCCCAATTGGCTGATGGTGGAGTAGGCCAGGACGCGTTTGATGTCCCACTGAGTCAGGGCGCTGAATCCGGCCAGCAGTAAAGTCAAAGCGCCGATAACGGCCGTTGCTGTCATCACCGCCGGGGCCAGCGTAAACAGCACGTGGGTTCGGGCGATGAGGTAGACGCCGGCCGTCACCATGGTTGCTGCGTGGATAAGCGCGCTGACCGGCGTGGGGCCGGCCATGGCGTCGGGCAGCCAGATTTGCAGCGGCAGTTGGGCCGATTTGCCAACCGCGCCGCCTAAAAGCATAACGGCCGTCCACA
The DNA here is from genome assembly GCA_905479495.1 of uncultured Anaerolineae bacterium. Classification (GTDB taxonomy): domain Bacteria; phylum Chloroflexota; class Anaerolineae; order Promineifilales; family Promineifilaceae; genus Leptofilum. Next base: position 174,990 of record CAJQMR010000003.1, on the reverse strand, counting down.
TTGCCAGCGCCGATCCCACCGGCCACAGCGCCGCTGCTTGTCCCATTGCCGATTGGATGTCCAACGTGCCCAAATTGTCGAATAGCAGAAAGAGGCCAATGGCCATCGCCGCGTCGCCAATGCGGGTGACGATGAATGCTTTGCGGGCAGCACGGCCGTTTTGCGGATCGCGGTACCAAAAGCCGATGAGTAGATAGCTGCATAATCCTACACCTTCCCAACCCAGGTACAGCAGCAAGAAATTGTCGGCCAGTACCAGCACCAGCATCATGGCGATGAACAGGTTAAGGTAGGAAAAGAAACGGGCGTAATTCCAGTTGTCTTCGCCTGCCATGAACTCGGCTGAATAGAGGTGGATAAGCGTGCCGACGAAGGTGATGACCAGGATGAATATCAGTGACAGGGCGTCCAGATGCAGGGCAATCTTGGGCGCAAAATCGCCTACTTTGAACCAGGTCCAGTAAGTGTGGACGTACACGCCGGTTTCCGGGGGCGTGTTAATGAAGTCGTAGCCGACCAGCCCGGCCAATGCCGCTGCCAGCCCAACAGTTCCGACGCCGATAACGGCCGTTAACCGCTGCGAACGGTGCCAGCCGCTCAACAAAGTCAGCAGCAAAAACCCGGCAAAGGGTAAAATAGGAATAAGCCAGAGTGAATGCATAATGAATCCTCTACTCGACCAACAAAGTTTTTAAGTGATGGTGCATTTGCAGCACTAGAGCCAGACCGACAGCTACTTCGGCGGCGGCCATCGCCAGAATGAAGATAAACATCACCTGCCCGTCAGCCTGTCCCCAGCGCGACCCAGCGACGATGAAAGCCAGTCCGGCCGCGTTGAGCATAATTTCCAGTGACAGCAAGATGAACAAGATATTGCGCCGCACCAGCACGCCCAGCGTGCCCAGTCCAAATAAGATGCCTGCTAGTAGTAGTCCGTGTTCCATGGGGATTGTTGCCATTTTTGTCTCCGTTTGTTCAGTAATCGGTAATCAGTTATCGGTATTCGGATTACTGATTACCGTTCACCGATTACCGTTTACCTAAGTGATACGCGCCTACCAGCCCGGCCAGGAGCAGCATGGAAGCCAGTTCCACGCCCAGCAGGTAGGGGCCAAAGAGGGTAAGACCGACTTGTTGTGGGGAAACGGCCGTTTCGCCCACTGCCTGCCCACCTCTTGCCAGCAAATAAATCAATTCAGCCAGCAAAACGGCCGCCAGCAAACCAGGACCGCGCCATTGGATGGGAAATGGCTGTTGGGCGTCACTCGGCTGTGGATTGAGCAGCATGATCACAAACAAAAACAGCACCATAATCGCCCCGGCATAAGTGATCACTTCCAACGCAGCCGCAAACGGCGCACCCAGCGTAAAAAACACCAGCCCCACCGCCAGCAGCGACACAATCAAATACAACAGGGCATGAACCGCATTCCGCCGCGTAATCACCATCACCGTCGCTGCCACCGCCACAATCGCCGATAAATAAAAAGTAATCGTCATGAAATCATTCCTTCTCATGAGATTGGTCCAATCTCGCAGATTGGACCAATCTGTAAACGCCCTACGGCATCAAACTCCGTACATCCACCGGCGGCGATTCATGCTCCGCCTCGCCCTTATCCTTGCCGCCAATCGCCAAGCCAGCGACACGATAGTAGTTGTAGTCGTGGTATTTGCCTGGTCCGCTAATTTGCAAATCTTCCTTTTCATAGACCAGGCTTTGCCGGTTATATTCGCCCATTTCAAAGTCGGGCGTGAGCTGAATGGCATAAGTGGGACACGCTTCTTCACAAAAGCCGCAAAAAATACAGCGTGAAAAGTTGATGCGAAAGAATTCAGGGTAACGACGGCCGTTTTCATCTTCCGTCGCTTGCAGAGAAATACAATCGGTGGGGCAGGCCACGGCGCACAAATTACAGGCCACACACCGCTCTGCACCGTCCGGATCTTCCGTCAACACAATCCGTCCTCGATAGCGCGGCGGTTTGTAAGGCTTTTCTTCCGGGTACTGCACTGTCACTGGCTTTTGCCAGGCGTGGCTGAAAACTTTCCAAATAGTGCGTAGAATGCTAAACATCTTGATTCCTTATCATCCTGCTGCCAAAATCACCCCAGCCGTCACCAACAAATTCAGCAGTGCCAGCGGCAGGAGCAACTTCCAGCCCAGAGCCATCAATTGGTCGTAGCGGGGTCGAGGTAACGACGCCCGCATCAACACAAACACGGCGATGAGCAAGAATGTCTTCAATAAAAACCAGAGCAGCGGCGGCAGAAATGGTCCGCGCCAGCCGCCAAAAAAGAGCGTCACCGTCATCGCCGAAATCAAGGTAATGCCCAAATATTCGCCCACAAAAAACATGCCAAACTTCATGCCGGAATATTCCGAATGGTAGCCCGCCACTAGTTCGCTTTCTGCTTCCGGCAAATCGAAAGGGACACGATGCGTTTCGGCTAGCCCAGCGATGAAGAAAATAACCAGCCCCAAAAATTGAGGCACGCAAAACCACAACCCTTGCTGGGCCGTCACGATGTCGCCTAAATTAAAGGAACCAGCCAGTAAAACGACGCCCATCAGCGACAATCCCATAAATACTTCGTAGCTAATCAACTGCGCTGCCGCCCGCAAGCCGCCCAACAGCGCATATTTGTTGTTTGACGACCAACCCGCCAGCACCACACTGTACGCACCCAAAGCCGACATCGCCAAGAAAAAAAGCAGCCCCACGTTTAAGTCAGCCACCTGAATGCCAGGTGCCACCGGCAGCACAGCAAAGGAAAGTAAGACGGTGGTGATGACGATGACTGGAGCCAAAATAAAGACCGGTTTGTCAGCAAAGGGCGGGATCCAATCTTCCTTGGTGAAGATTTTGATCATGTCGGCCAGCACTTGCAGCAGACCAAAGGGGCCAACGCGGTTGGGACCATAGCGATCCTGCCACAGGGCTAACAGCCGCCGTTCCAGCCAGATGTTCCCAGCGGCGATGCTCAGCCCTGCGGCTAACACACCAACGACGGTTAGCAGTGATTGCACAGTTGTACTCATCGGTATCCTCAATCAGTTCGCAGCCATTCCCAGGCGGCGTCCAGTTCTTTTTCGGGGAAGTGGCGGCTTTGTTGGGCGTAAAACGGCCGTGCCGCTTTCGCTACCCAATCACTCCAACGCTGATCTCCGACGACGGCAAATTTGTGGACAGAACGGCCGTATTCTCGACCAAACTGCACATCATCCCACATCGCCGGTAAATCAATGCCTTCCAGCGATTCCATTTTCAGCAGCAAGTTCACGTGGTCATGGGTAGCTAACACGTCGGTCACATCCAGCGATAACGTCTGGTAATCGACGTCGCGCAGCTTGCCATCAAGTTGGTAACCCAACACGCCGTCGCTGCTGGCGGGCAGCCGTTTTAAGGCGCGGTTGAGTACGCTGGCTCCGCCAAACTGTTTGCGCAGCACCCCTTTGAAGGCGTCGCGCAGCAGCAGCTTCATCATCACTTTTTGCACTTGCAGCCCTAATTCGCTGCCAGGCACAAACGCTTTAGCAAAGTCACGGGCTTTTTCCTGCCGCGTTTCAATTTCTGGACGAATTTGATGTTCGTAAACGCGGAAGGCGGTGGCAAAATCGTCGTATTGGTGCAGGGCTTCAGCCAAAATGTAGGCGCTGCCCAGGGCCATGGACGCACCCTGGCCGGAAATGAGCGTCATGCAGCCGCAGGCGTCACCGACGAGGGCGACACGGCCGTTTACCCATTCCGGCATCTTGATTTGCGTCACTGTATCCATGTAAATGGCGTCTTCGGGGGCGTCGGCCAAAAGCTGGGGAGTGATCCAGCCCATGTCGTCGAACGCGGCACGCAAGCGGGGCAGCCGTTCGGCATGGGGAACATGGCCCTCGTCTGGCGCTTCCCACATGAACAAGGTGATAACTTCGTCATCTTGATTGCTGGCATAAACACCCACCTGCCGCTTAGGCTCGGTGTAGTTTTTCCAGGCCTGGCCGATGCCGTAATGGTCGGGCACGGCGAAGCAGGCGATGGTGTAGCCGAGGTAATGGGCAAAGTCGGATTCCGGGCCAAAGACAAGGCCACGTGTGTTGGAGTGGATGCCATCCGCCCCGATGAGCAGATCAAAAGTCTCGCTGCTGCCATCGTCGAAAGTGGCAGTGACAGACTCGGCGGTTTGGGAAACGGCCGTTAACGACCGGCCAAAGCGCACCTCCACGTCATCGGCAAGGGCTTGATACAGCGCTTCTTCCAGGATCCAGTGCATCAGAGGCAGGTAACGGCCGTTCATGATTTTGCGCATCAAATCCATTTCCATCTTGGCGATGGGTTTGCCATCTTCGTTGACATAACCCACATAATCCGCTTTGATTTGCTGCGTTTTGAGCTGTTCAATTAGTCCCATTTTCTCGGCCACATCATAGCCGCTGCCGAAAAAGTCAATGCCGTACCCATCGTGCCGCAGTCCATCAGACTGCTCAATCACGACGGGGGTCATTCCATACTGGTGCAGCCAATAGGCCAACGTTAGTCCGGCTAAGCCGCCACCAGAAATTAAAATTTTCATGCTAGTTTTCCTTATGAAACATGGATGAACGCAGATTTTTTATCTGCGTCAATCTGTGTTCATCTGCGTCCTTTTCTTTTCCGTAAAAAGCTGTACATCTTTGCCAACGAGTCCAGCACCGCTGCTTAAGCCAATTGGCAGCCCGACCGTGCCTTTGGGTAGTGAATGCAGTAGTTTGACAGGCAGAGAAAGGGTTTGGTCGAGTACGGCCGTTTCCCCCTCCACCAATCCCAATTTCGCGGCATCATCCGGGTTGAGTGCTAAATATGGCTGCGGGGTACGGGCGGCAATGGCAGGCGATTGGGCGCTCAATTCTTCCGAGCCGAAAATATGGTAAATCGGCAGGACGCGCCAGGCATCATCTTCCACGCCAAATGCCAACGGGATGGTCCCAAAACAGGCATGATCACCGGCAACGGCCGTAAATAAGCGTACGCCTTCACTGCCGCCCCGCAAAGGTCCAGCCACTTCCTCTTGAAAACGGTTCAGCGACTGCACCGAGTTCCAGCCGGGTGCCCAGTAGCGGTTGACCAGCGCGGCTGGCGGCTGGCGTTCGCTGCCTTCCATCGAGAAGGCCAATGGTGTGTCCGGGTCAGTCGTTGGTGGCAGTTCGCTGACGCTGCGGTTGGCGTGCATGGAGGTGTGACCGCTGAAGCGCATTGGCTGGCGGGCGATTTTTTGCCCATTGATGCGGAACGTCGCCAGCGGGGCGTCTTGGGGCAGGTCGGCAAAAATAGGGTTGCTGGCAGCGATGTCCATGACCAGATCATCCCAATCAGATGGCTTTGTTTCCGTTTGCGCGGCACGAATCGCTTCCAGCCAGCGCCAACTGGCCTCGGCATCGTTTTCCGGTTTATAGACCTGATAAAAACGTTGGGCCCGGCCTTCGTTGTTGACCAGCGTGCCGTCGGCTTCGGCAAATGCAGCGGCAGGCAGAACCATGTCGGCCTGAGCAGTAGTGGTGTTTTCCAAATAGTCGAGCACGATAACTTGTTCGGCGGCGTCCAGGGTGCGGGAAACCGCTTGTCCTGCCCAGCGCCGCACGTCATTTTCCAGCACAATCACCGTGTCGGCCTCTGGCGCATCTTCTAGTGAGTTGCCGCCGAGCAGGGCCGTGCCTAAACTGTTGGCGGCGGGGAAGATGAGGGAGAGACGGCCGTTTTCACCCAAAGCAACCGCCACATTCGCCGCCGCCTGCATCACCGCCTCGCTGCCGCTGCTGACGCCGGAAATGATTAACGGCCGTTTGGCAGTGCTCAGTGCTATTGCAATTTCGTTCACCAAACCGCTTAATTCCGGATCTAAATCAGTCACCGCCGGAGCAGTATTGTCCAGCGTGTGAGCGACGGCAAAGCCCAGCCGGGCCAAATCTTCGGGCGCGGCGTGGTAAGTGTAGGTGGCAATATCATCGAGACGGGTGTGGTGCAGACTGCCGATGAACAGCGGACCGTTGGGTTCGTTTTGCAGCGCTTCGCGCACGGCCATGTCCTGCCATTGCGGAATGTTTAGCGGGGTAATCTGGTCCATCGCCTGCTGCCGCACCGATTGGCGCAGGGCCAGAGCCATCATGGGCGCGGTATTGGTCACGTCTTCGCCCAGGATGAAGACGGCGTCGGCTTCGCCGATTTGGCGCAGGCTGGGGGTGGGGAGTTGTTGTAGCAGGGAAACGGCCGTTGTCATCAATTGTGCCTCGTGTTTGGAAATGCCCATGTAAAAATTCTCCTGGCCGACCAGCCGCCGCAAGGCGAAGTTCGATTCCAATGAAGCTCGCGGCGAGCCAATGCCGATGATTGTGCCGGTTTGCAGACGATTGGTGACCTGGTTAATTGCCACTTCAGCCTCCACAGCCTCACCATTCACCCGCGCCCGCTGGATGCGTTGGTCGCTGTTGACGTACTCGTAGCCAAACCGCCCTCGGTCGCAGAGAAAGTAGCCGTTGACGTCATAGTTGTAGCGGTTGCGAATGCGGCGCAGTGTGCCGTACCGTTCGCCGGGAATGATGTTGCAGCCCAGGCTGCACCCGTGACAAATAGAAGGTGCGGTCTGCAAGTCCCACTTGCGTGTAAAATGCTGCTTTTCGGTCTTGTCGGTGAAAACGCCGGTAGGACACACTTCGACCAGATTGCCGCTGAATTCGTTTTCCAGCGGACCATCTTCATAACGGCCAAAATAAACGTGGTCATGTGCGCCAAAAACGTTGAAATCGCGCCCGCCGGCATAGTCGCGGTAGTAGCGCACACAGCGATAACACGAGATGCAGCGGTTCATTTCGTGGTTGATAAATGGCCCCAAATCCTGATTGCGATGGGTGCGTTTGTTGAAGCGGAATTCGCGGTAATTGTGGCCGGTCATCACCACCATGTCTTGCAAATGGCACTCGCCGCCTTCATCACACACCGGGCAGTCGTGGGGATGGTTGACCATCAGCCATTCAGTGACGGCGCGGCGGAATTCCTGTGCTTCCGGCTCTTCGATGGCGAAACGGCTGCCATCTTTGGCAGGCGTCATACAGGCCATCACAAGACGGCCGTTTTCGTCATCCTCATCTTTGTACTGCTTCACCGCGCACTGGCGGCAGGCGCCCACCGACCCCAGCGCCGGATGCCAGCAAAAATAGGGCAGATTCAAGCCCTGCGACAGCGCCGTTTGCAATAAATTCTGGCCTTCTTTGACCTCGTATGTCTTGCCGTCAATTGTGATAGTTGCCATTGTGTTTCCTTTAGAATTTACGCAGTCGCTCCGGCCAGGAAACTGGCCGAGCCGGTTGGTGGCACGGTGTGGACACCGGCCACAGCGTAAAGTGTTTTTTTAATACGTACATCCTTTCTCACGAATGTGCTGCTCAAAATCTTCGCGGAAATATTTCAGGGCGCTTTGCAGTGGTTCCATCGCGCCGGGAGCCAGGGCACAAAACGTATGACCGGGGCCAAGCAATTTGGTGTGTAATTGCAAGCGATCTAAATCGCGGGGCACGCCGTCACCCTCTTCCAATGCTTGCAAAATACGTGCTGTCCAGGGCAGGCCGTCGCGACAGGGTGTACACCAGCCGCACGATTCCTGGGCAAAAAATTTCTCCAGATTGCGTACCATGCCCACTGGACAGGTCTTATCGTCGAGCAGAATCATGGTGCCCGTGCCCAAACGGCTGCCCACTTTTTGCACTTCTTGGAAGTCCAGCGGGACATCCAGATGTTCCGGCAGCAAAAAATCAGTCGATGCGCCGCCGGGCAGGAAGGCGCGCAGTTGGTAGCCGTCGCGCATCCCGCCAGCGTGTTCGTAAATGATTTCCCGTGCCGTGGACCCCATGGGCAGTTCCCACAATCCCGGCTTGTTGACCCGGCCGCTGACGCCGTACAATTTGGTGCCGCCGGATTTCTGCGAATGGCTGAGCGCTTTGAACCAGTCTGCGCCATTGCGCACGATGTGGGGCACATTGGAAAACGTTTCAATGTTGTTGACGTTGGTTGGCCGCCCCCAAAGGCCAACGACGGGCGGGAAGGGCGGCTTGGCGCGGGGATTGGCCCGTTTGCCTTCCAACGAGTTGAGCAGGCCCGTTTCTTCACCACAAATGTAGCGCCCGGCGCTGGTGTGCAGGTGCAAGTCCAGGCTGAAATCGCTGCCCAAAATATCCAGTCCCAGATAACCGGCGTCATATGCTTCGACGATGGCACGGGCGATGCGTTGGGCTGCTTTTTTGTAGGCCCAGCGCAGGAAAATGTAGGCAACGTCGGCCTGGATGGCGTAGGCGGCCAAAATCATGCCTTCGATGAGCTGGTGTGGATTGCCTTCTAGCAGCAGCCGGTCTTTGAAGGTACCTGGCTCCATTTCGTCGCCATTGGCGATCAGGTATTTGGGCGATGGGTCGTCGTCGCCAAAGGGCATGAAGCTCCATTTGTCGCCGGTGCTGAAGCCGGATTCGCTGTGGCCCCAGAGGTGCGGCTCAGGGACGACGGTGGCCATTTCGTGCGGCGGTACGCGCTTGGTGACGATGTCTTCATCGGGCACAAAACTCCACTTTTGGCCTGTGACGAAGCCGGCGCCGCCGCGCCCGGCCAGTGTGGAGTCGCGGACGACATGGGTGACGTCGTGGGGCGTCATGGCTTTGAGCGCCTGACGCAGGGCAGCGTAACCGCCGACCTGTTCGTATTCGGCCAGGGTCAGGGCGGTTTTGTCGGGTTTGAGGTGTTGGGTTAACGGCCGTTCCATTTTTTCTCCAGGAAGTTACGCAGAGTTACACGGAGAAAGCACAGAGATACACAGAGAGATCGGAGAGAAAAAAACTCTTTGAACTCTCTGTGAAACTCCGTGTTTCCCCTGTGAAACTCTGTGTTCCTATCATTTGTACTGCTCCAAAATAGCCTGGACCCCATCGGGCGAGACATCCTCGTGCAGGTCCTCGTCAATCATCAAGGCCGGGGCGTGGTCGCAGCAGCCGAGGCAGGGGATGGGCAACAGGGTGAAACGGCCGTTTGCCGTGGTCTGCCCCATGCCAATGCCCAGCTTTTCTTCCAACTGCTGCTGCACCTGTTCGTAGCCCATAATCCAGCAGCTCACGCTGTCGCAAATGTGGATGACGTGGCGGCCGACCGGACGGCGGTAAATCAGGTTGTAAAAGGTAGCCACGCTGTCCAGTTCGGCCGGAGTCATGCCTAAAAAGTCGGCCAGGTCTTCTAAATCTTCGTTGGACACCCAGCCGTGGTCGTCCTGGATGCGCTGCATCGCTTCAATGCCAATTGCTTCCCGGTTGGGATAGCGTTCGATTTCTTTTTCGAGGGCTTGTTTTTGTTCGTCAGTTAGCATTGTTTTCTCATTAGGAACGCAGAGTTACGCGGAGCAGCGCAGAGTTACGCAGAGAGATAAGGGTTTTTCCTCTGTGAAACTCTGTGTTTTCTCTGTGCCTCTCTGTGTTCCATTTATCTTTATCTATCCACGTCTGCCAGGACAAAATCGATGCTGCCTAAAATCGCCAACAGGTCGGGGATCATGCCGCCGCGGCTGATGGCAGGGACCATTTGAATGTGCGGAAAAGAGGGCGTGCGGATGCGGTTGCGGTAGGCGTGAATGCCGCCGTCGCTGATTAAGTAATAACTGTTGATGCCTTTGGTCGCTTCGATGGGCACGGCCGCTTCCCCTGCGGGAATCACTGGCCCCCAACTGACGCTGAGAAAATGGGTGATCAGCGTCTCGATGTCGTGCATGGTGCGCTCTTTGCGCGGCGGCACGGCCAGCGGATGGTCGGCTTTATAGGGACCGGCAGGCATGTTGTCCAGGCACTGTTGGACGATACGTAAACTTTGGCGCATCTCTGCGACGCGCACCTGGGCACGGCCGTAACAATCGCCGCTGGTCGCTGTGGGCACGTTAAACTCGAACTGATCGTAGCCGGAATACGGCCGTTTCTTACGCAAATCCCACTCTAATCCGGTGGCCCGCAGGCCCGGCCCGGTGACGCCCCATTCAATGGCTTCGGCGGTAGTGTACTGGCCGACGCCCTGCGTCCGCGCCTTGAAAATGCGATTGCCCATCACCGCCTGGTCATACTCGCGCAGGCGTTTGGGCAGGTACTCAAGGAAATCGGCCACCAGCTGCTCCCAGCCAGTGGGCAAATCTTGGGCCACGCCGCCGATGCGGAACCAACTGGGGTGCATCCGCCCGCCGGTGACGGCTTCTACGATGTCGAAAAGGCGTTCGCGGTCGTTGAACATGTAAAAGACCGGCGACATCGCGCCTAAATCCTGGGCAAAAGTGCCGTACCAGACCAGATGGCTGGCGATGCGGAACAGTTCCGACATCATCACCCGAATCACTTTGACGCGTTCGGGCACTTCGATCCCGGCCAGTTTTTCCACGCTGAGGACGTAAGCCAGGTTGTTCATCACGCCGCCCAGATAGTCGATGCGATCAGTGTAAGGGATGTAGGTGTGCCAGCTTTGGCGCTCGGCCATTTTTTCGGAACCGCGATGGTGGAAGCCGATGTCGGGCACAGCGTCTACGATTTCTTCGCCGTCAAGTTGGAGGATGATGCGCAGGACGCCGTGGGTGCCAGGATGCTGCGGCCCCAAATTGAGGAACATAAATTCGTTGTCCTCGTTTTGGCGGGCAAGCCCCCATTCCTCGGGATGAAAACGCAATGCTTCTTGTTCTTTGTCCTGTCGTTCTGGGGTGAGGACGAAGGGTTCCATTTCGGTGGCGCGGGCGGGATGTTCTTTGCGCAGCGGATGGCCGTCCCAGGTGGTGGGCAGCAAAATGCGGCGCAGGTGGGGATGGCCGTCGAAGGTGACGCCGAACATGTCCCATACTTCGCGCTCGTACCAGTTGGCGTTAGCCCATAGTCCGGCGATGCTGGGCAGGGACAGTTTATCATCGCTGAGCGGCACTTTGAGGCGCACGTCGGCGTTGCGGGCGAAGGAACTGAGGTGGTAGACGACGGTGAAGTCGCTGTCCGGCTGGCCGCTGCGGTGCTGCCGTTCCCGTTCGTCGATGGCGGTGAGGTCGTAGAGCATGGGAAACGGCCGTTCCACTTCCCGTTTCAAATAGCGCAAAATATCCTGGGCACGGTCGGGCGTCGTCCAGAGGGTGGGGACGGCATCGACCGTTTGCTGCACGGCCAAAATGTCGTCGCTAAATTTGTTTTGTAGCGTTTCAATGATCGTCATCGTTATCTACTTCTACCAAAATAAGGTTCGTTCGTTGGTTTCTCGCCCCAAAATTCATTTTGGGTCTGTCGGATTCAAACCTGTTTGAAACAGGTTTTCGGAGGCAGACGTCGAATTCATACGATGTCTGCCGTTCACACTTCGTCCGGGGGACGCAGGATGGTCATTTGCTGCCGTTCGGCGCGTTTTTGGTCGCGGCGGGCGGGCATGTCCGGTTTGACGATGCCTTGCGGGCCAATGACCCAGCTTAACGGCCGTTTCTCCTGGCCCACTTTCTCTTGCAGCAGTGTCAACCCTTCCAGAAAAGCGGCGGGATTGGGCGGGCAGCCGGGAACGTACACGTCCACCGGCAGAAATTTGTCCACGCCCTGGACCACGCTGTAAATATCAAACATGCCGCCGGAATTGGCGCACGATCCCATGGAAATGACCCAACGGGGAGCCATCATTTGTTCGTATAGCCGCTGTACGATGGGGGCCATCTTCATAAAAACGGTTCCAGCGATGATGATCATGTCGGCTTCGCGGGGCGTACCGCGAATGACTTCGGCGCCAAAGCGGGCGATGTCGTATTTGCTGGTAATGCTGGTGGCCATTTCCACAAAGCAGCAGGAAAGGCCGAAGGAAAAGGGCCACATGGAGTTTTTACGGCCCCAGGCCAGTAAATCTTCCAGCCGCGTCAGGACCACGTTGCGCTGCACGGCTTCTTCCAATGTGTTCTCGGCGTCGTTATTGCCGGTTGCTTTGGTTAACTGCCACTTCATTTTTTGCTCCAATCCAGCGCGCCGCTGCGCCATAAATAAACCAATCCGGCCAGCAGAACGCCGATAAAGACGATGACTTCGAGATAACCGGCCCAGCCCAGTTGGCGAAAGGCGACGGCCCAGGCAAAGATGAAAGCGGCTTCTAAATCGAAAATAACGAAGAAAACGGCGACTAAGTAATATTTAACAGACAGTTTTAGGCGGGCACTGCCAGTGGTGACGATGCCCGATTCATACGGTTGGTCGGTGGCGCGATCTTTGTGCCGCTCGCCCAAAATGTAGGAGAGGCCCAGCATGGCCCCAACGACGATGAAAACCAGCGCGGCGTAAAGGGCCAGCGGCCAGAGTGTTGGCTGAGACGTCATGATCAGCAATTAGACCCGGCGCAAGGCGTCGATGATGGCCACGAGGATGACGCCACTAATCAACCAAATAATAAATTGCATACAGTTTGTTTCCTTTGTTATTTTTCTTAAAATGAATTGCCTTAACGGTACCTTTCGTGACCCAAATTCACATCGGCGGGAAGACGGGATTGGCCTAAACCAAAAGACCGCCTTTCGGCGGCCTACTACGTCATTTGTTGTATGTTGTTAAGCGGTACACACCATTACTAATTTGCTCGGTATTGTTACGGTCTCACCGTCAGCCATTGTCAATGGTAAATGTGACGTCGTAACGTGTTGCACCAGCGCCTGCGGGTACAGAAAGTGTCACCATATAATCGCCATCTTCAGGCAAAGTCACCTGAGCCGTATAGGTGTAGACCTCGCTACCCTGTGCTTCACCGCTCCAGGACAGGCCACTGGGGCTGTGTATTGTGAATGCAACTGGTGCACTATAGCCAGTTGTTTGTACCTGCATGATTTGACCAGCGTTGGCGGCCAACACATATTCCTTGGTGCCGCCGTCTGGTAACGCACCACTGCGGTTGGTGGAGGTTGCGTTGGGGGCAAATTCGATTTGTTCTGGGCCGGTCCCATCCGGGGACTCAACCCAGACGCGCAGCGTGTAAGCGGTTGCTGGACCAGCTGAAACGGCATCAATAAAGTAATCCTGGGTAGCCGGTAACTGGCTTGTCCATGACGGTGGCCCATTTTGATACCGTTTTAGCGGCGTGCCATCTTCACCAGTGACGCTTAACAAAACATCATTGTTAGGTGATGTAATCTCCACTGACATGATCTGACCTTGTTGTGCCTGCAAGACATAGGTATTGGTGGCGTGTTCGGCAATCGTGCCGTTGAGTTCAGCGCTGTTTGCCCCAGGTGCGAAGCTGATGCGGCTGGCCTGATTGTCTGAACCATTACCGCTGCTGGTGGTTGGAAGTGGTGCAATTGTGACATGCAGCGTGTAATCGGCTGCTGGGCCGACTGAAACGGCATCGATAAAGTAATCCTGGGTGGCTGGCAGTTGGTTTGACCATGAGGGGGGTCCATTCTGGTACCGTTTTAACGGCGTGCCATCTTCACCAGTGACGCTTAACAAAACGTCGTTGTTTGGTGATGTAATCTCCACCGACATCATTTGACCCTGTTGCGCCCGTAAAACATAGGCATTGGTGGCGTGTTCGGCAATTGTGCCGTTGATTACGGCGCTGTCTTCACCGGGGTTGAAGCTGATGCGGCTGGCTGTTGGTTCCGAGGTGGCGGCAGGTAGTGGCGTTGCGGGCGCAGCCATTGTGGCAGTTGGAGCCGGGCTGGCTTCACTCGTAGTGGGTGCGTTTTCTGGTGTACTGCTTGGTATGGCGGTCGGTGTTTGTTTGCTTGTACATCCAGCCAATGCCAACAGCGCCAACAAAATAAGCAGCCCTTGATAACAAATTGTCGTTTTTATGGTTCTGTTTTTGTTCATTGTAAATGTCTCCTTACGATTACTATCAGTTAATGTAGGGTGTTTGTCGTGAGGAGGCATCGGTAGGACGGTGGAATCTGTGCCTAACAAAAAGACCGCTTTTACAGCGGTCTTCTACGTCATTTGTCTTGATTGATCTCTTTTAGCGGGTGGAAAACCACTCTTGGGTAATGCTGGCTGTGTCCAAGTTGAGGTGTACGATGTCGTTTTTTACATGGTCAACGGCCGTTACTGGCACGATCACATCATTTTCACCCCACTTTTCCTCTTCGCGCAGTACCAGATGCGTCAAGTGGTGATTGTCAGGTGTGACAATAAATTCTTCCACCATACCGACGGGCCCATCGGTGGCCATCACCTGATTGCCGCGATGGATGGCCAGTTCGCCGTGCGGAATGCGTTCAAACAATTCGTAGTGACCGAACTGCTCTTCATCGGCCAGCGTGTAGGGCCATAACCAGGTTGCCTCCGGTTCATAGCCAGTTGCGAAATGGGCGTAGCGGCCAGACACGAACCGGGTTTTGATAAATGGCTCCAATGCCGCCAATGCCTGTCGGCTACAGCGCAGCCTGATGTGCAGCGGCGTCCCTTCGTATACCTGGTCAACCTGAACCAACACCTCTGTCGCTTCCACATCGTTTAATTGGACGACGATATGGGTGATCGCTTGATTGATCGGATTGAAGATGATACCAACCGTGTGGCCACACGGACTGTTAACACAAAAAACCTCAGCTTTTAAGGGGATTTCCATCATGAGCTCCTTTTTAAACGTATTTTTGAATAAGCATCATTGCGTTTCGGTTTACTGCGGAGACAAATATTTTTTGTCAGGGCTTAATTTGAGTCGCCGTCTTACTTTTTTGATTGCTGCGGGGCAATCGAGCGTACAGCAAGCAGATGGCGATAATGGCGGTTGAAATACCCAGCTTTTGCCAGGAGGTAAAGGTAATAGTTGTAAATTCACTAAGCAGTAGTTCGATACCAATGGCGATAATAATCAGGTAAGCTGCCGTTTCCAAAATCGGTTCTCGTTTAACCAGATGGGCAAACAGACCGGCCGCAAAGCGCATGATGAGGATGCCAATGGCCACGCCCAGCAAAACCACCCAATAATCGGTGGATAGAGCCACGGCGGCAATCACGTTGTCCAGGCTAAAAACGAGGTCGATGATTTCTACTTGCAGGACCAGCAGCCAAAAACCACGCGCGGCCATCTTGCTGGACAGGGCAGCGGACTGATCTTCTGCCTCCGGCCGCAGGTTTTTTATGCCTAACCAAATGAGATAACCGGCGCCAATTGTTTCCAGCACCACGCTGCGCTGAATCCATTCGGCGGCAAAGAGCAGCAGCCCCCGCCCCAGATAAGCAAATAAGAGGCCGATACGGAGAACGGCCGTTTGCTGCATCCCCAACAGCCGCTTCGTTGGCCGTTCCAAAAAGCGCAGCGAGGCCGGGAAAGGGACCGGTTGGTCGTCTGGCAGTCGGGAGGCCAAAGCCCCCAAGATGGCCGCGTTGTCCAGCGACAAAATCCCTTCTAGAAAAACGAGCTGAATGATAATGAGAAGCGTTGCCACAGTTTGCCTTTGCCACCTTTTATTGATTGGTGGTACGAGATTGCAAGAATGCCACCAACGCATCTACTTCATCTGGCGTCAGCGTGCTGCCGAAGGCAGGCATGTTTGTGCCGCCGTTAAGAATGCGAATCGTTAATTGTTCTTCGGTGCGTCGATCGCCCACGGTGCTTAAATCTGGGCCGCGCCGCCCGCCGTAGCCAGCAATGCGGTGACAGTTCTCGCAGCCGCGCTCGTTGAACAGCTGGGCCCCATCGGCTATGGGGCCGGTGGTTGTGCCGACAACTGTGGCTGGCAGCGGTGTTGGGTCAAAGTCAGGCGACCAGTTTGATTGTTTACCGGCAATGCCCAGCGTGCCAATCATGAGAATAATCATGAGGACCGCGCCGACTGCCCACGGCCGTCTTTTGTAATGCCGTTCGCCACGGTTAGCGATGAAAGGCAGGCCTACCATGACTAATCCACCCACTAACGGGAACAGCAAGATGGCAAACTTCTCCAGCGGTGGTGGCGTCAGGGCCAGCAAGGCAAAAAACCAGAGTAGATACCAGTCTGGGTGGGGATTGGCCTGAACGATGGTTGGGTCAGGTGGCTTGTCCAGCAGCGGCGGACCCAAAATTAGAGCCAGCGAAACGATGACGATGATGACCCCCACACCAAACATCACATCGCGCCAGGCGGCGTCGGGCCAGAAGGGGACGCCCCGTTCGTGCAGCATCTTTTGGTACCAACTGCGGTAGGTTTTGGGATCAACGGGATGACCAACCTCTGGTGGTTCGGAAATGCCGTTGCGAATGACCAGGTATAGATGAAAACCTACAAAGGCAAAGATGAGTCCAGGAATGAAAAAGACGTGGAAAGCGGTGAAACGGCTAAGGGTGGCTCCGCCCAACGTCTCCCCTGCCAGGATGAATTTTGCCAATTGATCGCCAATGACAGGAGAATTGCCCGCCATTTCTGAACCGACAACGACGGACCAGATGGCGTTTTGGTCCCAGCGCAGCAGTTGGCCAGTGAAGCCCATGCCTAACGTAAGTGCTAGCAGCACTAAACCAGTCAGCCAGTTTGCTTCACGCGGAAATTTGAAGGAGCCAGTGAGGAAAGTGCGCAGAGCATGTATCCCGATCAACACGACCATCGCCGACGCGCCAAAAAAATGAATGCCGCGCAGCAAGCTGCCAAAAGTGGCCTCGTTGGTGATGAAGTTGATGCTCTGGTAAGCGTCCTGAGTGGAGGGTATGTAAATGGTGGCCAGTGCCGTGCCGGTAACAACCTGAAGAATGAAGACAAAAAGCGTGGCGCTGCCAAAGACATAGCTCCATTTAGCGCCCGGCGGGACGAGATGACTGAGCAACGGTGCAACCATTTCTGATAGTCCAGTGCGGTCGTCAATGACTGTCCAAATTTGGGTGAGTATGGCGGTGAATCTTTTCATGAGTTTCACTAGCTAATGATTTGCCCTTCGATGGGCAATGGCGTGGTACGAATTTCAACCTGGCCGTTTTGGACGCGCACTGGATAGCGAGCCAGTCCTTGCGGTGGCGGTCCAGCGGCAACAGAACCATCATTGTTGTAAACGCCGCCGTGACAGGGACACATGAATAACTCAGCCTGAGGCAGCCAGCGCACCGGGCAGCCCAGGTGGGAGCAGTTGATGGTGAAGGCGGTGAACTCCTGGTCGCTGGTGCGGCGCAGCCAGGCGGCCGTTTCGGCAGCAACGCCAGCCCAGGGCAAAGGGGAGGCATCGGAAAAGGTAACGTGTGTGGTTTCCCCCACTTTAAAATCGTCTACTTTACCGATGGGCTGCCATACTTCTGGCTCTTTTTTGAGCAGCGGCGAGAAAAGGAAACCGACGATGGGCACGCCGATTAAGGCGGCTCCCAGCCCGCCAGCCGCCAGGCTGAGACGGGTCAGGAATTGGCGGCGGGTGATCAGGTTGGAAACGGCCGTTTCACGCTGACTCTGATTTTTCTCGTTGTTGTTCATTCCGTATATCTCCTATCCAACCAACCAGGGACAGCACAAACAGTACTGCACCTAAAGTCGCGGTGATCCAGGTGGTAACAATGCCCCAGGCCAAAAAAGTGATACCCAGAGCCATGATGACGGGCCAGTAAGTGGGCCGAGGCAGCACAGCAGGTTGCGGGCGGCTCCAGCCGGGTTTGAGTGGTTGTTGGTCCATGTTTCCTCCAGAAAAAGTTACACAGAGTTACGCTGAGATGGCACAGAGTTTCACAGAGAGAGAACACAAAGAAATCTCTTATTCCTCTGTGTAACTCTGCGTGTCCTCTGTGCAACTCTGTGTTCCTGTTTTTAAAGTAAAGTCAGGTAAACAACGCCGAAAATGACAACCCAGACGGCGTCCACAAAATGCCAGTAAGCAGCCATGGCCGTGAATGCCGGTGATTCTGGGTTACGAAAGCCGCCCCTGGCCGTCATGCCTAACAAAATGGCCAGCCCGATCAATCCGATGAGAACATGCAGGCCATGAAAGCCGGTCATGGTGAAAAAAGTGGTGCCGAAGGTGTTGACGCTGACGGTAACGCCTTGCCCAATCAAGTTGGCCCATTCCAGACCCTGACCAAACAAAAAAATGAGGCCCAGGAGAATCGTTGCGGCAAGCCAGCGGGGGAAACGGCCGTTCCCTGCCTTCAAACTCTTTTCCGCCTGCCAGATGGTAAAGCTGCTGGCAAACAGAAAGAGAGAGAAGAGGCCGGTTTTAAGTGGGTCCAGGCTGGAAACGGCCGTTGGCTGGCCAGCCAGCACATTGTTATGCAAAATCATGTAAGCCAGAATCAGCAGGATAAAAAAGATCGCTTCTGAGCTGATAAAAAACAGCATGGCCAGTTTGTTTTTCTCCATTGTCATTATCTCCGTTGTTCGTCCATGTCATCCGGGTGGGCCAAATCCCAGAGAGGGCGACGGCCGTTAATCGGCGGCACCTGCTCAAAGTTGTAAACCGGCGGCGGGGATGTGGTCGCCCATTCCAGCGTCCAGCCGCCCCAAGGATTGTCGCCAGCCGGTTGTCCCCGGCGCAGACTGATGAGCACGTTGGCGATGAACAGTAGCACCGACAGCCCCAAAATGAAGGAGCCGATGGTCGAAATCATGTTCATCAGGCCCCAGCCAGGCAGGTCGGGATAGGTGTAAACGCGGCGGGGCATGCCGACCAGACCCAAAAAATGCTGCACAAAAAAGGTGGTGTTGAAGCCAATAAAAGTGAGCCAGAAATGCCATTTGCCCCACTTTTCTGACAGCAGGCGGCCGGTCATCTTGGGGAACCAGTAATAAATCCCAGCAAACAGGGCAAATGCCGTACCGCCAAAAAGGACGTAGTGGAAATGAGCCACCACAAAATAGGTGTCGGTGGTTTGCCAATCGATGGGCACGGCGGCAAACATGACGCCGCTGATGCCGCCAATGGTAAACATGATAAGGAAAGCAACGGCGAATTTCATCGAGGTGTTGAAATGAATCTTGCCGCCCCACATCGTGGCCATCCAGTTAAATACCTTGATGCCGGTGGCCACGGCAATGGCCATGCTGGTTAAGCCAAAGGCTGCTTCGTACACGTGGCCCAAGCCCACCGCCAGCAAATGATGGCCAAATACGCCAAAGCTGAGAAAACCAATAGCCACCGAGGACATGGCGATGAATTCGTAGCCAAAAATAGGTTTGCGCGAATGTACTGGAATCAGCTCAGATAACATGCCCCAGGCAGGCAAAATCATGATGTACACTTCAGGATGGCCAAAGGCCCAGAAGTATTGCTGCCAGAGGATGGGAGAACCGCCGGTAACGGCCGTAAAATAATGTCCCCCCAACAACCTATCCACCAACAGCATAGCCAATCCCGCATTCAACGGTGGCAGGGCGTAAAGCAGGATGAAGCTGTTGACTAAAACCATCCACACAAACAGGGGCAGTCGCCGCAGCGTCATGCCCGGCGCGCGCATGCTGATAATTGTGACTAAAAGGTTGATGGCCGAAGCCAGCGTGCCGATCCCCACGCTCAGCAGCCCCAGCGCCCAATAATCGGTGCCCTTGCTCATTGAAAAGGCCGTTTCGCTGAGCGGCGCATAGCTAAACCAACCCACGGCTGGGGCTCCGCCCGTTGCGCCGCCCACACCGCCGACGCTGGCCGAGCCACCGCCCAAAAAGCTGAAATAAAGCAGCAGTCCGCCAAAGAGCAGCAGCCAAAAGCTCAAGGCGTTTAAGCGGGGAAAAGCCATATCCCGCGCGCCAATCATCAGTGGAACAAAATAGGTGGCAAAGCCAATTAAGGTGGGCACGGCAAAGAGGAAAATCATGGTGGTGCCGTGCATGGTAAATATTTGATTGTAGGTCTGGGGCGATAAGAAACTATTTTCCGGCTGGGCCAGTTGAATGCGCATGAACAACGCTTCCAGACCGCCGACGAGGAAGAAAAACAGCGTCACCAGCAGGTACATGATGCCGATTTGCTTGTGATCAACTGAGGAGACCCAGGCCAACAAGCCGTTATCCTCGCCTAAGCGGGGCAGGGCGGTTTTGTTTTCTGGAATCAAAGGGATGTTGCTCATTGCAAACTCTCCAGGTAGGTGACCAGGGTATTTACCTCATCGGGTTGCAGCTTTAGATTGGGCATGTGGACGCCGGGCTTAACAGCTTGCGGATTGGCCAGCCAGGTGGCCAGATTTTCCGGGGTGTTATCCAGGACGCCGGCGGCCAGTGTTTCACGGCTGCCCAGGTGAGTGAGATCGGGACCAATTCCGGCAGAAGCGGCCGTTCCATCTATACTGTGGCATTTGGTGCAGGTCAGGTCTTGGAATAGCTGCGCACCAGTGGCGGCGTCGCCGGTTGTGGGGATGGCCGGAATTTGGGTTTGGCTTTGTTCCCAGGCGGCAAAGTCAGTTGGGGACTCGGCGATAACGCGGATGCGCATCCAGGCGTGCTGGGTGCCGCAATATTCGTTGCAGGTGCCCAGGTAGGTGCCCGGTTTGTCTGCTTGCAGCCACATATGAGTGGTGTAACCGGGTGTGGCGTCCACTTTGCGTCCCAACTGCGGCACCCAAAAGTCATGGATAACATCAGCTGAATCAACCTGAACCAAAAGCTGCTTGCCGGTGGGGATATGGATTTCGTTGGCGGTGACAACGCCAGAGTTGGGGTACAGCACTTCCCACCACCATTGGTGACCAGTGATAATCAGGTCTGGCTGGGGATTATCAGGGATGGGGGGATCGGAGCGATGCATGGTCATCAAGGTAAGGCCAAAAAGGAGTGCTAGCAGGATGGCCGGGGTGACAGTCCAGGTGATTTCCAAGCGAGTGTTGCCCAGATTTTGGTATGGTTCTGTGTCATCGCCGGGGCGGGCACGGAAGCGAATGTATGAATATAACGTGGGTCCCAAAACGATGAGGAAGACGATACCACCGATGATGAGGGTAACAAAAAGCAAGGTGGTGATTGACGCCGCCAGCGGCGAATTGGGATCAAAGGGTGAACTAATCATCTTAGAAGGTCGTGGCTAATTCGTCGCGGCGCTCGATAACGGTGTTGGCTAATGCCTGGTAAGCACGGCGTATTGTTTTGGCGGCTTCAGCCTGGAGCTGTTTTTCGATGGCAGCCAGGTCAATGCCTTGTTGGGTCAAGTTGGTCAAGGTCTGTTGCGCTTTGTCTCGCCCCGGTGTCAGGGTGTTGGTCATAGGGCTTTCTTCGAGGAAGGTGGTGATGTGGGCCAAGGGCAGACTGTGGATGGTGTTGGGTCCTATAAGGCCATGGACGTAGCGAGGGTCGTCGCTGCTTTCCCATAACGGCCGTTGTAGTCGCGAGCCGTGCTTGGCCAAATGTTTCCATTCGTTACTGCTGAAATAGTGTTGGAAACGGCCGTAAATCATTTTGGCTGTGGCTATCCCCGCCGTGCCTTGCAGTGGATTGTCGTCAGCCAACAGGCCATCTACAGTTTGGTCCAGCCGGGTAACGGGTATCGTCGCCACTGCCGCTGGTGGTAAGCGCCAGATGGAGAGATGGGCCCAGAAATAATCGAGGCCAGCCAGATAAGCCTGTACGACTTTTTCGTATGTTTCAACAGTGTAAATATGCGTGGCATTGACGTTGGTGCCTTCGCCAATTAACTGCTCGATAGCCTGGATGCCCAGCGCTGTCGCTGGTATTTGCACCATCATGTTTACCCGGTCTACGTCATAGGCCAGCCGCAGCCCTTCCGATACCAGTCCATCCACATTATGTTCCAGCGCCGGGTTTACATCCAGGCTCACGTAACCATCCACCCCATGTGTGCGTTCGTAAATGGTGTGAATGAGGTCAACGGCCGTTTGTACATCCGTAAACAGCAGCTTTTCTGAGATCGTTTTAATGTCGTTCCCTTTGCGGATCAATTCCATTAACTGATGGTCATATTCGCTGCTGTTGGTCAGGGCGTCAGCAATGGCTTGCGGATGTGTCGTGACGCCATGAACGCCAAGTTGAATCAATTCTAGTAGGCCATGGTTGTGAATAAACGGCCGATCCAAACCAGTTAGCCAAATTGATTGGCCCAGTCCGGTCGCTTCATGTAATTTACTCATATTGCACTCCTTGTTGTCGATTTCTGGGTGAGCCAGTTGTGAAATCATCGTTTTCATCTTACGCTGCTTAGGCAAGCACAACATCGGCAGGATGACCGGGAGGCCAAAACTGTTCGTAGGACAAATGACGTAAAAATGAGGCGTGTGCCTACTGCCACCAGCGTTTGATGAGAATGCCGGGCATATGTTCAATGGCGTGTTTATCCAGCTTGAGGTAGACCACATCTTCCTCAATATGATCAATTTCGGTGATAGGAATGGTGATATCTTTTTGCCCCCAGAGGTGACCTTCGCGCAGCACCAAATGGGTGATGTTGCTGTTTTTGGGATTGACGAGAAATTCATCAACGCGGCCGATACGGCCGTCTGCCGCTTCAACATGGGCCCCTCGATGAATGGCTAACTCACCATGAGGGATGTCTTCGATGGGAACGGCCGTCATGTAATTGTCTGGCACGGTGTAAGGCCACATACCCACGGCTTCCCTTTCGTATATAGGTGGCAGGTGGGGATAGCCCACTTCGTATGGGTCTAAAAGTTCAACGTGGGTAAAGGGATCGAATCTGGCTAACTCTTTACGAGAGCAGCGCAGTTGAATTTTATGCGGCGTACTTTCCACAATGTATTCGATAGGCACCATGTATTCCAGGTGCACCAATTCTTTCGTTCGAATCACAAAATGGGTAATTTTTTCTGTAACCGGGTTGAGAATAATGGAAACAGAACGGCCGCATACTTCTTCATTGCTGCAATAGACGTCAACGTTTAAGGGAATGTCCATCATGTTGTTCCTTTGCTTGGGCAGGTTATTTGCTACGAGGTACCGCTATTTCCACCAGCGCTTTACTTGCATGGCGGGCAGATTTTCCACAGCTTGTTTGTCTAATTTCAAATAAACGACGTTGGACCCCACACGTTCAACTTCTGAAATGGGGATCATGATGTCTTTTTGGCCCCACAGATGGCCTTCACGTAAGACCAGGTGGGTGATGTGGTCGTTTTCAGGATTAATAACAAATTCGTCTACTTGCCCGATACGGCCGTCTGTCGCTTCTACATGCGCGCCGCGATGAACAGCCAGTTCATCGTGGGGAATTTGCTCCACATTAACGTAAGTGCCATAGTCCCCCCTAGAGGTGATGTAAGGCCACAGCCAGGCGTAAGTCATATGCGCTTCTGGTATCTTTGCTGGTGGTCTATCCGCTTTTTCCAAATCATCCAGCCGGACAAATTTGACCTTGTGAAAGGGCTCCATGGCTGCCAGCGTATTACGCCGACATCGCAATTGAATTCGGTCAGCGTCGCTTTCCTCGATCAGCGTAACCGGCACCAGGTATTCGCTATGCAGCATTTCTTGCGTGGCCACAACAACGTGGGTGACTTCTTGCGAGACCGGATTGATGATAATGGCCGTCGATCGGCCACAGGCCCCATCTGAACAAAAAACTTCAACATCTAAAGGAATATCCATTACGTTATACCTCCGGGTAGGGTAAGTGGAGCACTGGATCGTTAAATGATGCTTCCATGACCTTGGCCGCCAAAATGCCACGAATCCAGTCGATTTCTTCTGGCCCACCGCTGACGATCAGCAACTATTGGCCAGTTTTCAAAGACCCCTCATTTTGAGTATATGAGGGTCTGTTTACTGTATTTAGCTTAATGGCAACAGGGGGACGAGCCATCGGCGCGAAGGCGTAACCATCACGCGTCAAAATGACTATTTAGGAGTGTGTATCTTGAGGCAAATGTTTATGGAGGCTATGACAAATGACGTAAGGAGATAATACATGGGCAGTGGCTAATCCGTCAGCTTATTTCAGGGCAACCAAACCGTGTCGCAGGGCAAAAAGAGCCGCTTGTGTGCGATTATCCAGGCCCAATTTTTGCAAAATGTGGGTGACGTGAACCCGAACAGTCCGCTCGTCTATGCCCAGCTGGTTAGCAATTATCTGATTGGTATGACCCTGAGCCACTAATTGCAGCACTTCGGTTTCTCGTTCCGTGAGGCTATGCAGCACAGTTTGTTCCTTTGTGTCTGGTAGCTGCAGCGCTTGCAACAGCAGGTAAGACACCGAGGGATGCAGCACAATTTTGCCTTGGTGGACATCACGGATGGCCTGGACAATGTCTTTGGTGGTGGCGTCTTTCAACATGTATCCTTGAGCACCGGCTTTCATGGCTGCCAAAACGCGATCTTCTTCAGCGAAGTTGGTTAGAACCAGGGTATGGATATTGGGACATTGCTGTTTAATGGTCTGGATAGTGTTTATCCCCTCGTTATCCGGTAAGGCTAAATCCATGACAACGACGTCGGGTTGGCGTTCCAGGCATTGCTGTACGGCCGTTTCCCTATCGGCTGCTTCACCAATCACAACCATGTCCGGTTCCGTCGTGACAAAGGCACGCAGCCCCTCTCGAACGACGGCATAATCATCTACAATGAGAATGTGAATGTTTTCTTCCATGTCAGATATTTGTTTTAAAGGCGGATTCGTGCTCCTTGCTCTCACCGTAACCTTTGAACCGTACCCGATTAGCCGTCAATCCGCATCGGCGATATGTTGTGATTTCCCCTATAACAAAAGTGCTGCTCTTATGAGCAGCACGCTAAGTCAAATGACGTAGAAGATATTTAATTGTCAGGCAATCAGTCTTGGGTTGTGTTGTTATTCTGTATTGTCTAACGTAGTAATGCCCTCGCGAAGTGCATAAAGAGCCGCCTGTGTCCGATTAGCCAGATGCAACTTACCTAAAATGTTGCTGACGTGAGTCCGCACCGTGCGTTCACTAACAACCAGGATTTCAGCGATTTCTTCATTGGAAAGGCCGCGTGCCACCTGCTTCAGCACGTCCACTTCCCGCTCGGTCAAAGGATCTTCAGTCAGCGGTTTGCCTTCCGGCCGATTCAATTCTTGGATAACCTTGAGGGCAATATCGGGATGCAGAGCCGATTTGCCTTCATAGACGTTGCGGATGGCACGAATCAGTTCGTGGGGCGGCGTGTCTTTTAGCAAGTAGCCCAGTGCGCCGCTTTTAATGGCGGTGAACACGTTTTCGTCATCGCCAAAGCTGGTGAGGACAAGAATCCGTGCCTCCGGCAGCGCTTCTCTGATTTCAACAATGGCTTCCTGCCCCCCTTTGCGGGGCATGTGCAGGTCCAGCAGGGTCACATCAGGCTGGAAATGCAGCACGCGGCGCACGGCTTCTTCGCCATTTTCACCTGTGCCCACCACTTCCATATCCTCTTCGGTTTCGATTAAAGCGACCAGCCCCTCACGAACGACAGCGTGGTCGTCGGCTAAAAATACGCGAATGGGTTGACTCATTTCTTTTTTCCTTTTGTTTAATATTGAGCAAGTCTACTTGAAAAAGGCAAAGTCAGAAAGTTCATAAAGGGATTTCTAATAGAAACTATGATAACCGTATGCTCTTTTTTGGGGCTATTACCGGTTATGATTCACTTTGTAACGGCAGAATAACGTTTACCGTTGTCCCCTGTCCGGGCACCGATTGCAGCGTTACGGTGCCGTTAAATGCTTCGACCCGTTCGCGCATACTTGTCAGACCGATGCCATCGCTGGTAACGGCCGTTTCCACATCAAACCCGCGTCCATCATCACTGATGGTCATTTCCACTCGTTGCTTGCGACAAGTCAGACTAACATTGACCTTGTTGGCACGAGCATGTTTGAGCGAATTATTCAACGCCTCGTGGCTGATATGATACAACGCTTCTTCCAACCGGGGCGGCAAATCCAAATCCCCTTCGATGGTGAGTTCGTGGTCGATGCCACTGCGACCTTCAACCGCTTTGAGGCGCTGCTTTAAGGCCCGAGCTAAACCTTCTTCCTGCAATAGAGACGGCCGTAACTTGTGAATAAACAGACGCATTTCTTTCAACGCTTGTTGGCTAGTTTCGTTGACACGGCCCAGATAAGCTGTGGCCTGCTCAGTCTGGCCGCTGTTTAGCTTGCGGCGGCTCGCTTCGGCAAACAGAACCACGCTGTACAACGATTGCGTAACCGAGTCATGCAAATCACGTGCCAGCCGGTTGCGTTCTTGCAGCACCATCAGATTCCCTTCCTGCTGTCGCAGCCGCGCTGTCTCGATGGCACTGCCAATTTGTCGGCCTACAGCAGCCAGAATTTCCATCTCTTCGTCAGCAAATTGACTGGTGTCGCCGCCTACCAGGTTCAAAACGCCGCCAACCTCTCCATGGGTTGTCAACGGGACACCCACGTAAATGTTTAGATGCGGCGGCAGTTGGCTCAGGCAATCAGTGCGAGCATCTGCGCGAATATCCGGGATGCTCAGGATTGTGTTGTGGGTGGCTACCCAACTGCACGCAGTTTCACCTTGCTCGCTGGACAAACCGGTAACGGTCGCAGCCACTTCTGAGGGTAATCCTTGCTGTGTGGCCAGGCGAAAGCGATTTTCACTATCCAGCAGATGGATGTAGCCAACTTCTCCGTGGGTTGCAGAAAGCACACGTTTTAAAACATTGGATAGAAGCGCCGTCAGGTTATCGGTTTGGGTCGTCAGGCGCAGCACGTCGTTGAGGACGGATAGCTTGCGTGTGCGGTCGGCGACCCGTTGTTCCAATTCTTGTCGGGCCATGACCTGACCTGTGTTGTCGGTGATGAAGCCTTCCAGGGCTTGCAGTGTGCCATCTTTGGCAAAGACAGCTTCACCCTGCTCCCACACCCAGCGTTCATGGCCGTTGGCGGTGGTAATGCGATAGGTGCATTGATACGGCCGTTGTGTCAATATTCCCCGTTCCATTTCGGCAAACACCAGCTCTCG
Source organism: uncultured Anaerolineae bacterium (assembly GCA_905479495.1). GTDB lineage: Bacteria > Chloroflexota > Anaerolineae > Promineifilales > Promineifilaceae > Leptofilum. Next base: position 148,201 of record CAJQMR010000003.1, on the reverse strand, counting down.
ATCATCAGGGTGGATTAAGTCGGCAAAATGGATGGTGTTATCATTTACCAACGCTTCTCGCGTATAACCTGTCAGGTCAAAACAACCATCACTGGCAAAAGTCAGGGCATGCGTCCCCTCCGGATGGCGACGGTACGCCATGCCGGGCAGATTGCTCATCAAGATGGCCAGCGTACGATGAGCCTCATGAAGCTGCGCTTCGGCTAATTTACGTTCTGTGACATCTGATAAAACCGTAACCGCCCCAGTCGGTTGGCCCTGAGCATCATGAATGGGCGCCATCGCAATGCTAATATGCATAGGAGTGCCATCGTGCCGTACGTGCTGCTTCTCTTCGTTAGTCAAGACTTCGCCGCCCAGGGTACGATGCAACATTTGGCGAAAATCAGGATCGTTTTGCATGGTGTGAAGTGGGCTTGGCACTGTCGCTAGATCGTCTTCATGCCAGCCGAACATCTTGCGAGCTGCTGGATTCCAGGCGTGGGCCACACCATCTGGGTCTAATAGGAAAATTGCCAGCGGTACTGAGCGGATGATGGTTTCCAGTGTGTTGTTGACTTCTTCCAATTCTTGCTCTGTTGCCGCCAATTCATTCGTTCGTTGCGCCAGGTTACTCACCAGATTATGTAATGAATAGGAGAGGTCACTTACCTCGTTTTTACCGGCGTAGACCGGAATAGTTACATCGCTTTCACCTTGTTGCAGCCGATTGGCGGTCTGGGCAATTTCGGTAAGTGGGCGAGCAATGCGCGCCGCGACAACCCAGCCGATGATTAAGAACAGAATGCCTAAGCTGCTCCCGACGATGAGGACGCGCTGTTGTAAACTCCGAATGGGTGCCAGCGCAAGGCCTGCCTCTTGGCAAACCAGGGTCACCCAGTTAAGCCCATTCAGACTATCTCGCGGTTGGACATGCGCATAGCCGGTGAGGTAGGTGATGTCATTTGCCAGGGTATTGACCAGGTAGCCGCTTTCATTTTGCTGTGCAGTGGCCGCAGCTTCAGGGCAGGGTTGCTCGTTCTGTGTGATGTTTTCGCCAAAGAGGAAACGGCCGTTATCTGTCAGAATCATCGTGCTTACATTGGACTGAATCTGGGCAGACTGCAGCAAAGAAGTATTAAACTCCTCGAGCCAGGCACTATTTAAATACGCGCTCAATATACCACTAGGTTGGCCAGTTTCCGCCATCACTGGAATGGCGATGGTTACAAAATGACGAGGCTGACTGTCCGTGGCCGCAATATAAAAATCGTTTACATAAGGCTGGTTCAGGGCTTCCCCAAACCAGGGCAAATTACTGATGTCCGCACTTCCCGCTGGACCCTCACCTGCGCTGACCACTACCCGCCCCGCGAGATCAGTCAGTCCCACCCAGCTGAAGGTCGGATAAATCTTATAAAAACGGTCTAACAACTGCTGCTTCGTCGCTAAAGAAGTCTCTGGATTGGCCAACCGCGTGGATAGTGACAGCAGTTCCATGTCGCTGTAACGATCGAATAGATCCTGCTCCAGGGCATCAGCCATGTAAGAAGCCAATTTCGCCAACTGGTCGCCACTGGCGGCTTGCAGGTCGGCCTGGGCTGTGCGCTCTACCAAAACGCTAACGAGAATGGAGAGCAGGATTGTCAGGGCCCCAAATGTGAGCGCTAGCTGGGCTCGCAGGCTCTGGCGCGGATTCAGTGTCCGTAAGAGGCGGGATAGGCGGGAGTTATCAGACATTGTGTTATTGATTCCGTTTGACGGATCTTATTAAACGGCCGTAGTGAACGGAGGCTAAATTAGGCGTACTGGTCATCCCCATGTTCATTTCTTCCGGGTAAACTCGTTTACCTGAAAGCATTCGAATCATTCAAAAAGCGTACTTGGCTAGAATATAGCTAACTGTGCTTGCTGCGATGGCGTGATCTTCAACCTGTATTTTAGGGTATTATTTTACAGGTTGCCACTTGCACTCCCCACTGCTCCGAAGCCATGGGTGGAACAGGGGAAATCAAAGAGTGTAGAGTTCACAAGATTCGACATATGAACCAAATCAAGGCAAGCGTAGGATCGTTGGCTGGAGTCCAGATATTTGATGCTCTTCCTCATAATGGACCATTGGGAAGAACTCACCTGGCACAGCTAATGAATTTACGTTAGGTTTTTTAAGTCAGGAAGCGATAGGTGAGGGGGATGAAAAAGAGCAATTTCAGTTAAAAAGAGATATCGTTTTGGCTTTTGCTGAGAAGGTACTAATTGGCAAGAAGCGAAAATGGAGGTGATGTTTAAGCCAGATGTGCTATTGCTTCGTGGGGTTGAAATCAATAGCACATCTAGCAAAAATAATTTTATTAATTCAAAACTTGTTGCGAACAAATTGGACGGAATTTGTACCCATAGACAATCATGCCTTCTGGACCGTCGGTGCGCAGCTTGCGAGTGACCATTTCTACGGGCATCCCGATGCTCAATTCACCTTCATCCAGGTCAGTGAGTTGGGCGGTGACGATGGGGCCTTCTTCTAGTTTGACCAGGGCTACGGTGTAGGGTGCATTGTGCTCAAAGCCAGCCGGGGCATCGTAAATGGTGGTGAAAGAATAGATTTCTCCCAGGCCAGTAAAGGTGTAAAGTTCGTAAGCGGGGGCCTTGCATTCCAGGCAAACGTCCCGTGGTGGGAAAAGTTTGACTCCGCAGCTGTCGCAGGTTTCGCCAACTAATTTGTATCGCTGTTCTTGTAATCGCCAATGGCGTGAAACTTCCATTATTTTTCTCCCCGTAAAAAATCAAGGTTTATAAACGGCCGTATCTTTCATCCAATTTGCGCCGTTTGTCACAAGCTATTATCTGCAAAACGTCTCTCATTCACTGTCAACCAAGGGGAAATACTGTCAAAAGCTATCAGAGCGGGCGGTTTTGCTAAGTTATGTTAACTATCAATCCGTAAAACGTGGGTAACGGCCGTTGCTCCACTCCCACCCAAATTTTGTGTCATCCCGACTTTGGCATTGGCAATTTGGTTATCTCCCGCTTGTCCGCGCAGCTGCCGGGCGACTTCTACAATTTGATACATGCCGGTGGCTCCGCCGGGATTACCGCGTGCTTTGAGGCCGCCAAAGGTGCTGATGGGGATACGGCCGTTGCGACCAATCTCCTCATCTCGGGCCAGCTGCCAGCCTTCGCCTGGTGCAGCAAAGCCAGCGGCTTCCAGCGCCAGCGCCGCCATTACCGTAAAGGAATCATGCAATTCAAATAAATCAATGTCCTCGTGACTAACGCTGGCAGCCTGCATCGCCTTTTGCGCGCTCAGCTCGGCGGCACGCAGGTGCAGCATATTTTTACGGTCGTGCAGCGCTAGCGTGTCCGTAGCCAGGGCAGAGCCGGCAATGCGTACTGGCTGGGGCACCATGTCTTGGGCGCGCTCATGGCTGGTAATGATAACCGCCGCAGCACCATCGCCGCTCGGCGCCATATCAAATAGGCTGACGGGCGTGGCTACCTGAGGGGCACTGCCAAACCGCTCCGCTTTGAGCCGGTTGCGGAACATGGCCAGCGGATTGCTGGCTCCGTTGGCATGGGCGTTAACGCTGAAATTGGCAAAATCATCGACAGCAACCCCGTATTCATGCATGTAGCGGCGCATCAACAATGCCCCCATACCTGCTACGGTAAGTCCGTGAATCGCTTCATAATCGGCGTCGAGAGAACTGGCAAGAACGGCCGTTGCCGAACTGCCAACCTGATCGGTCATCTTTTCCACGCCAACAACCAGTGCTGTTTCCACCAGCCCGCTCTTGACGGCCAGAATGCCCTGGCGCAAAGCCGCACCGCCGGAAGCATCAGCTGCTTCCACGGTTACTGCCTCAATGCCGCGCATCCCCGCAAAATCGGCAACCAGTGCGCCTAAGTGCATCTGGTTGCTTAGCTGCCCGGCAGCCATATTGCCCACAAACAGGGCGTCTACTTTACTGATGTGAGCATCGTCCAATGCCGCCTCGATGGCATACCATGCCAGATGACGGATGGAAGTGTCCCACATCTCTTTGACTTCGGTTTGGCCCAGGCCAATAATTGATACATCGTTCATAATTAAGAAAGCTTCAATTTGTCCCGATACCGGGTATAGGTGGCGTAATTAATTTCCGTGCGGCGGCTGATGTACGCTTCGGTGGTCGTGGCCAAATGCTGCACTTCAGGTAGCTTGTCGGTCACTTCAATATCGAAAGCATCGGAGCCAGCGCCAGAGCCGTAGCTGACCATCAAGATGCGGTCGCCTGGTTTAGCAATATCTAGAATGGCGGTCAGGCCAATCATTGTGCTGCCGGAATAGGTGTTGCCGATGCGCGGGCTGAGCAGCCCTGGCTTGATTTGCTCAGGAGAAAAGCCCAGGCTTTTTGCCGCACGTTGCGGGAACTTGGCGTTGGGCTGGTGGAACACCGCCCAATCATAATCGGCAGAGGTGGTGCCAAGTGATTCCATCAACATTTCGGCCGCGCCAGCAACGTGCTTGAAGTAAGCTGGTTCACCTGTGAAGCGGTCGCCATGCGATGGATATTCAGCATGGGCGCGCCGCCAAAAGTCGGGTGTGTCCGTTACAAAGGAGTAGGAGCCGTTGATAATGGCGACGGATTCATCAGCCGGACCGAGCAAAACGGCCGCTCCACCAGCCGCCGCCGTGTATTCCAAGGCATCACCGGGACGCCCTTGAGCCGTGTCCATGCCAATGCTGAAGGCATAGCGGGCCATCCCGGAACCAACAAAACCAATAGCGGCCTGCATCGCTTCCGTGCCTGCTTTACAGGCAAACTCCCAGTCGCCAGCCATTGTGTTGGGCACCGCGCCAATCGCTTCAGCCACGATGGTGCTGCTGGGCTTAACGGCGTAGGGATGGCTTTCGCTGCCCACCCACACCGCGCGAATTTCTTGCGGATCGATCCGGGCGCGCAGCAGCGAATTGCGGGCGGCTTCAATCGACATGGTGATCACGTCTTCATCCAGCCCATTGACCGCTTTTTCTACGATGGGCGTGCCGCCCGTGCCATTGGTCCACATTTTAGAAACCTCGCTGGCGGGCAGGCGGTAGCGGGGCACATAAGCGCCGTAACCTACAATCCCCACCGGTCGGTCCGGTTTCATCAGTCCATTTTGTGGTTTGTATTCACTCATCTTTACCTCGAAAGAAGTAATTGAGTCATTGGGCAACTAAGTAATTGGGCAACTCGACTACCCAATTATTCGGTTACTCAATTACCCAGTTACAGAATTTAACGTTTCTTTAGTTTCTGCTAGAAGTTGCGCCGCGCGTTCCACGCGAATATTTTGTTCTGCTACGAGCTTGTCGGCGATTTTTTGGACCAGGCCATCTTGGGCACCGGCAGCCAGAGCCACCTGGCGGGCGTGCAGGCGCATGTGTCCTTTTTGGATACCCACCGTGGCCAGGGCGTTAATTGCTGCCAAATTTTGGGCCAGACCCACAGCAGCCATCACCTGGGCCAGTTCTGGCGCAGAAGCGACATTGAGTATCTTCATGGCAGCGCGGGCGGTGGGATGCACTTTGGTGGCACCGCCAACCATGCCCACAGCCATTGGCAGCGTAATTTCACCATAAAGGTCGCCGTTTTCATCGACGTGCCAGTCGGTGAGGGCACTGTATTGGCCATTGCGGGCGGCGTAAGTGTGGGCACCGGCTTCTACGGCGCGCCAATCGTTGCCGGTGGCAATGCACACCGCGTCGATGCCGTTCATGATGCCTTTATTGTGTGTCGCGGCCCGGTATGGATCAACGATGGCAAAGGCGTTGGCTTCTTCAATTAGTTTGGCCACGTCGCTGCCAGGGATGTCGGCGGTGGCTAGCTGATTGGCAGGAATGGTGCAGCGGGCAGTGGCGGTACGCTGGTCAGCCAGGTTAGAGAGGATGCGCAGGTTGGTACGGCCGTTTGTCAATTCAGCAATCTTGGGCGCCAAGGATTCCAGCGAAGTGTTGATGGCATTGGCTCCCATCGCGTCTCTAGTGTCGAAATGCAGATGAACGATAAGCATGGGACCGACAGGGGTGTCCGGAAACGGCCGTGCTTCAATCTTGCGCGCGCCGCCGCCCAACTCAACAATCACTCGGTCACAGCAGTTGGCGATTTCCAGCAGCTCTGCTTGGTTTGCTTCAATGGCGGCGATAGCAGCCTCCATGTCAGGAATGTCCAGCACCTGAATCTGGCCAATCATCACGGGGTCGGTGGCTTCGGTGTGGAAACCGCCCCCGGCCCGGATTTTCTTGGCGGCGTTGCTCACAGCGGCCACAACGCTGGGTTCTTCAACGGCCATGGGAATCAGGTAATCACGGCCGTTTATCAAAAAGTTCGCGGCAATTCCCAAGGGCACGGCAAAGGTGCCCAGGGTGTTTTCGATCATTTTGTCGGCCTGCTCGTTGGCCAGGCCTTGTCCTTTGAGCACGGCCACATCGGCGGCATCTAATCCGGCCCACTCGGCCACGATGTCTACGCGTTCGTCTAACGGCCGTTTATAAAATCCAGGTAATCTTGATGATTTTTCGCCCACTTGTGTCTCCTCTTGGAAGCGGTGATCGGTTTCCGTCTCTCTCTTTGTCTTTTAAATCTGGTTGGGATACGGCCGTTTGCCAGCGATCAGCGTTTGGCCACCACCGGATGTGACTATAACGGGGAAAAACTGTCAAAAGCTGTCACGTGTGCTTGGACGCAACTATCAAATTCTCTCGACCTAATCCACACTGGAGGTAGAGGTATTTTTCCTTGCCTTCAACTTCTAATGCGGCTCTTACCTCCAACAATTCAACAACCCCGTACCATTTAAAAACCCGGATCGCAGATAAGATCATCTCGCTAAAGCTGGTTTTGTAGACTCTTCAACAAATTTGGCGTGTAACTTGGTCATCACAGCCAATTGATGGCGTAAAATGATGACTTCCAGATCTTTGTCCTTAAACGATAGACGGCCGACTTGAATTAGCGACAAAATGGTTGAAAAAATGTGCGCGAGAATGAACCAACCCATGAAAAAATCCTGCTCCAAATAAGATAAAGCAGGATTTCATCAGACTGTTCAGTTAAGTCATCGATCGCTAGTTTCTCCCGAGTGGATGCTTGCGATCTAGGTTTTTATACCAAACGGCCGTTTCCACATCTGTCGGGGCAGCGGGATTTGAACCGAGGAACAAGCAAACTCGACTTTTATGGTGGAGCCGCTGTAGAAAGACGACGAACAAATCGTGCCGGCAACAGGACTCGTTGTGGTGGGAAAGCTTCGCCTTTCAGGCGACGCAAAAGCAGCGTGGCCGCTTGATTACCAATTTCCTCGCCCGGTAGGGCAAAGGTTGTAAGCGGGGTATCAAAGAAATCGGCATAAGGCATATTGTCAACAGAAACTAAGGAAAAATCGCGCGGAATCACCAGGTTGAGTTTACGCACTTCTTTTTGTGCCCAGCTGGCAATCTGGTCGTTAAAACAAAAAACGCCGGTGATCTCTTTTTTAGCCACCTGACTCCAGAGCTGTTCTGATTCGACGTTCATGACATATTTTATCAGCTCAGGCGGTAATGGAGATGGTTCATCTGGAGCCATAAAAATTTTTGGCGTCAACCCGGCTTCTGTCATGGCCTGGACGTACCCGGCGGCGCGATCAAAGGCGGTCGACGTGCTGCTGGCGGCAATATGGACAATGCTTGAATGCCCCAGCTCAATTAAATGTTGGGTTGCCTCTATGCCAATAAGGCGGTTATCAGCCCCAATATAATCAACGTCGGCAAAATTATCTAGATAGCGCGTAAGCAGCACGACGATAACGCCTTTGGCTCGCAGTTGACGGAGCACTTCATTGCCATATTGCTGATTGGGCGCAACCAGCACGACTGCCGCTGCCTCTTGCGCCAGCAAACTGGACGTAATTTCAGTTAGCGTCCCATACCGCTCATTATGAACAGTTGCATCAACGCGATAACCGGCGTCGCGAAGGTAATTACTCAGCGACGAGGCCAGCTCGGGATAATAGATGTAATAGTTGGAGTCCGGCACGATAACCCCAACGAGCGTGTTGTGCGGTGGAGATTCTTGAGGTTCCAAGACAAAGGTGCCGGACCCCACAACGGATTTTAAGAGATGGTCGTTAATGAGGCTTTTAATCGCCTGGCGAACCGTAGCGCGACTAATGCCCAATTCTTCCTGTAAGGTACGCTCCGGAGGCAAGGTTTCTCCAGGCTTTAAGGTCCCATCCATGATTTGGGCCTGGATTGCTGCGCGAACCCGCGCATGCAAGGGCGCTGCTGCCGGTGCCTGAAGATCTTGTATGACGCGTTCAAAGTCAAGCATTTTAGTTTCCTCTCGATGAATGTAGTCCGCATACCGGTACGTACCAATTGTATTTCAATGTGTTGTTTGCGTCAATAGGCCTGATCATCAGATTGTTTTGAGAATTGGCCCATTTGCATCGGGCTTTATTCAGTGATCATTGTGCTGCGAACCTTTCTCTAAATCCGACTCAATTTGTTGAAACAGTCGATGGCAAAGGCTGTAAAGAAGATAGGCGGTGACGCTGCCAAATAACAGGAAACTAAGCGGAACATAGAAAATTGCCAAGCCGGCAACGAAAAGTATCAACAAGCTGAGAAATGTTATCACAGGCGAGCTAATGGCGATAATCAATGAATTTTTGATTATGTGGAACCAACGAGCTTGGAAATGGACCAGCACAGGAAAGAGGTGAACGGCCGTTCCCAAATAAACCAACCCCACCATAATAAGCAGCGCCAAAAACGGCGTCCGTACCCAAGACGTTATCCCACGCACAAACAGGAAATCGGCCACCAGTACCAGACCAACTACGGTCCAGACCAGGCCAACCACCAGACTTTGCACAAAATTCTCCCGCATATAGCGGAAGAACGGCATAAAGAACCCCTCATCTTTTCCTCTGACCCAGTCACGCACCACCGCAAATAGCGCGCCCGTTGCTGGAAAGAGCGTAATCAGGGGGACGCAGGCCAACAGCCACAAGATGTTGAGGAAGAAAAAATTGGCCAGCAAATCCAACCAGCGGTACAGTCGGGTATCCAGAAAACTCAATGTTGACGTCCTATTTCTAGCAAGTTTTCCGTACCCGATCTCAGCGGTTGGAAACGTGTATGGAAAACAAACGGCCGTGCCTGTAATTGATACGCTGTCATCACCCCCGGACCGCAGCTTGCCGAACCAACGCCGTTTTGCTGCAAATCTAAATGCAGCGTGATGGTCGGGCGTGGCACAAGCTCATACGTGTGTTGCGCCTGGTCCAGGTCAGCCGTGGTGAAGCGATGGGCGCTGAACGCAAGCGTCGGGCTGGCCGCCGCCAAAAGTCCAATGCCGCGCCCATCTTGCAGCGCCACCCAGCGTGTATCGGTGTGGTTGCCGTTTTCTTGCGGCCGCACATAGGGCGTCAGCATCTCATCCACCGAGGCCTGCCATAGGCCAAAGCGAGCTGCCTGCTTTGTATCGGCATAACTTTCGCCCGGCCCGCGCCCCAGCCAGGTGACCCGACCCAGTATACCCGGCAGCGTCATTTCCAGCCCGATGCGGGGCAGCAATGCCGGCCATTCACCTCGCGGCGTGCCCTGTACTTCCAGCGTGATGGCACCGTCACCGGTGATAATGTACTGGTATTGGCAGTCAAACGCAGCATCATAGACGGGGGGTGCCAGGCAGGATTGCACAGTGACGCGCACGGCCGTTTCACTCAGCCGCGTCCAGGCGAAACTATCCAGCCGGTGCTGGGCCATGTGCAAAAAGCGCGCCCGCCATTCACGCGCAACGTCCTCGCCGCCGCCGCGGGCGTCGTTGTCAATCGCGGCGCGCCAGATAGTCAGGCGTGGTCCGCCCGTCATCAAGTCATATCCAGCGGCGCGCCACAGATGAATAAATCCACGCGCTTTATCAAATACAAACTCAGTATCACCGCTTTGAATGTGCAGGTGTGTACCCTCTTCATGTACGGTCAGGGGCGTGGTGGCATGATGGGGTAACTGCCGTTTTACCTCTGCCAGCACCCTCAGCTCAACCTGGGCAAAGGCAACCTCATGCCCCGCTTCTGCCCAGGTGGTGGCCTGCGCCAGCCCGAAGCGCAGGGTGAGATAGTACATTGCCCTGGGCATCGGGTTGGGCACGGCACAGGGAACCTCGATGATGGCCGACTCGCCTGGTAGCAGTTCCGGCAGGGCCAAAATGCCGGCCTGGATGCCCACGCCATCTTCCGACACCTGCCACGATGCCTGCAAATGATCCAGCGTCAGGAATTCGTAGCGGTTATGCAGCCGCAGCCGGGCGATGCCATCTTTAATAGCGATGGTTTCCACATGCACCGGCTCCATCACTTTTTTAAGCTCAAGCAGCCCCGGCGATGGGGTGCGATCAGGAAAGAGCAGGCCGTCGCACACGAAGTTGCCGTCGTTGGGTTGGTCGCCAAAGTCGCCACCGTAGGCAAAATAAGCACGGCCGTCGTCTGTCCTGGCGCGAAATCCATGATCAATCCATTCCCACACGCAGCCGCCCAGCAGCCGCTCGTACTGCCAGAAAGCGTCCCAATACTCGGCCAGACCGCCAGGACCGTTGCCCATTGCGTGCGCATATTCACAGAGGAAAAACGGCTTGTCTACGTAATCGGCCAGCGGTATGGGCTCCGACCAGGAAGTGACGTGACCCACGTCGCCCTCACCCTTGCCGAAGGCGATGAGTTCCGGGACATCGGTGTACATCTGGCTGATCACGTCACTCACTTTACCAAAGCGGTCGCTTTCGTAATGGATGAGGAAGCGTGGATAATGTTCGCGCATCCAGGCGGCCATCGCCTCATGATTGGCACCAAAGCCAGCTTCGTTGCCCAAAGACCACAGAATGACGCAGGCATGATTTTTGTCGCGTTCTACCAGCCGCACTACGCGGTCCACGTAGGCTTCATGCCAATCTGGATCATCACTGAGGAAAAACGGCCGTGCCACCTCCCGCAGCCCATGGCATTCCAAATCTGCTTCATCAATCACGTAGAGGCCGTAAGCGTCACATAAGTCGAGGAAATGGGGGTGGGGTGGGTAATGGCTGGTGCGCACGGTATTGATGTTGTGCCGTTTCATCAGCAGCACATCTTCCAGCATAGTGGCGTAGGGTAGGGCACGGCCGTAATCGGGGTGGTGTTCATGCCGGTTGACGCCGCGCAGTTTGACGGCCGTACCGTTTACCAACAGCCGCGCCTCTTTCACCTCTACCCGGCGGAAACCGACCTTTTGCGGCACGACAGCCACGATCTCCCCCGCTGCATTGCGCAGCGTCAGGAGCAGCGTGTAGAGATACGGGTCATCGGCCGACCACAGGTGTGGCGCGGCAACTTCAGCCGTCAAAGACACTTGACTAGTCGCTGCGTCGGTTGCAATTGTGCCCACGGCCGTAGCACCTTCTACCTCATTCCTGTTTCCATCCAGCAGCTTCATTTCCAGCTGGGACTTTTCTGTACCGGTTTGTATGGTGGCACGGGCGGTTAAGGTGGCGGAACGGCCACTTCGGCTACGGACGTTGCATCCGCTCTCAGTACAGGCATTCTCTGCCAAACCGGGGTCTACGGCCACGTCCCATAAGGCCAGCGGCGGCGTAGACAGCAGCGTCACGTCACGGAAGATGCCCGACAGCCACCACATATCCTGGTCTTCCAGGTAGCTGCCGTCGCTCCATTGGTAAACACGCACGGCAAGCAGGTTCTCGCCGGTGCATACAAACTCCGTCACGTTAAACTCGGCGGCCATACGGCTGCCTTTGGAGAAACCGACGAAACGGCCGTTCACGTACACTTCAAACGCCGAATCCACCCCATCAAATCGCAAAATGTGCCGCCGTCCAGACCAATCCTCCGGTACCGTGAAGCGGCGACGATAGCTGCCGGTCGGATTTTCGCTAGGTACGTGCGGTGGATCAATCACAAAGGGATAGATAACGTTGGTGTATTGTGGCGCGCCATAGCCGTTGAGCTGCCAATGGCCGGGAACCGGCATCTGCGCCCAATCGGAATCGTCAAACGCCTCGTCGGCGAAATCCTGAGGTGCCTCAATGGGTGAGAGCGCATAGTGAAAGCGCCACATGCCGTTAAGAGACATTTCCCATGGGCTGCTTGCGCCAGATACGGCCGTTGGCTCGTCGGGATAGGTGGCAAAACGCGCCCGGCTAGGCAGGCGGTTGCGGTGTAAAAGATGCGGATTCTCCCAGTCTGGCTGCGCCGCATCAGGAATTGGAGGTGAAGTGAATGAAGTCATACGGTAATTTCCCTATATTGAACTCTTTAGTTCAAGGTGCTGGCCTCATCGGAGTTCAGTGTAATCGACAGGCGAACGTAAAAATAGCTTTCTGGCTAACGCCGGTTTGTAGCGTACACAATCGTAGTCGAAAAACAATGATTGGATCGCCCAGGTGTGTTTGCGTAGCAATAGAATCGACAAATGGCGCAAATTGCTGCTGGTTAAAATGCAGGGAAATCTCGCCATGTTGGCCGCGCCAGACGGCCGTTCCCGCCGTCACGACGGGTTGGACCAGGCTAATAAAATATTCTTCGAAAACGGCCGTTTTCCCGCGAAAGCGAAACACATCCACCAGCCGTAAGTTGGCCGAGCGAGATGCCGCATTGACTGACCAGGCAAATGAGCGAGTAAATGAATCCAATGCGGCCGTTTCTGGGTAAGCCTCTGTCAGGTCAAGAGCAAAGGTGACGCCATCGGGTTGGGATTCGTAGGTGATAACGGTGGCACTATAGGCATGGCCGTTTTCCTGCCTTGCTCCATTGATTACCGGCACCGAATGCCCCTGCGAACCCGTATGCAGCGCCTCGTACCGCGCTTCGCTAAAATATTGGCGCGTGTAGACGCCGGCTCCTAGATCGGCCAGCAGGCTTTCGCCGCCCAGGTGCAGGATGAAGTGGCCCAAGTCGTTATGGTTATGGGGCTCTTCGTTGTGTCCGCCCTTCGCTGAAAATGCGATGGTCTTTCTATCAATGATGTGGCGATCGACCACCCAGGCCGCGTCTGGTAGATAAAATGTGCCGTCGGAAACGGCCGTATGCAAAAACGCCGCGTTGGTCCACAGCAAATCGCGGACGACGTTGCCCCAGCGGTAAATACGATCTGTGTGAAAGCTGGGGCAGCTCAGAGCAGGTACCGGTTGTTGCAACCGCGCACTCAGGTAAGAGCCCAGTCCGGCGTGGATAGTCACGTGTTCGGCTGCGTCCGAATAGTTGACAAAGGCGCTGCCGCCCAAATGGATGGTCTGGGGGAAAGCGGCAATGCGCTGCACTTTTTCGCTCTGGAATAAATCGAGACGGCCGTTGGTAAAGGTATGCAGCATCTCGGCGAAATAAGTGTAATAACCGAAGCCGTACGCCCAGTAATCAATGCCTTCCCGGCAGGCGCCGTCCGCGCCAAACCCGGCCAGGAAGCATTCCAGTGCCCGGATCACGCGGTCAATCATCCCCGCCAGCCGTTCGCGATCGTCTTCTAAAATAAGGGCGACCATTCCCGCACAGCCGCCGCAGACGGCTGCCCAGTTAATTGGCTCGTACTCCCATTTGAAGTGATGCGGATCGTGAAAAAGCGGCCGAAAAATGCGCCGCTCTATTTCCGTCCGGACGCGATAATGCAGCCAGGGGTCAAGTCGTGTGCCCAGCAGGGCCAGGGTCTCGGCCAAAGCGTGGGCCGTGTGGGCAGCAAATAAGTCAATGATTTGCTCCGGCGGCAGGCGGTAGGTTTGCACAGCCTGGGCACCGACCGGCAAATGAGCCGGCAGAGCCCAGGTGTACTCGTTGCACAGTTCCCAGATCAGGTCATGCAGGGCAGGCAGGTAGATATCGGTTTGGGTAACGGCCGTTTCTAGGGCCAATGCTAAAAGGCGACGGCGGCGGTCGAAATACGGCCGTTCATATTCCCCGCGATCCCCTATCGTCTCAAACAGATGAAACAGGCGGAATGGCAGCGGCGGGATGGGTGTTGCCTGGGCCTTCTCGGCTTCAGTGTGCAGTTCGGCCAGAAATTGTTGGAAGTGTGCTGCCTGGCGTACTGTTTCTAGGCTGTCCTCGTCGCGTAAGGCAGCGAGCGGAAAATCAGCCGGGCGCGGCGGGGCAGCCATGATCGCCTCGTGGATGGCAAGGAAATTGGGTAGGGGATGGTCTGTGAGTGTTGACATAGCATGATTGATCCACAGATTCCGCGGATTTCACAGATTATTCTCTGCGATTAATTATTTTCACAGGAGTTCCCCATGAGCGGGACACACCACCATGAATGGAAATCTCACGCCAAGCCGCCAAGTGCGTCAAACAGTCTTTGCGACTTTGCCTGAGGTTATTTTCTGAGGAGATTACAGCGAATTTTAGTAACCAGCGAATGAAATCCGAAAAATTCGTTTATTTCTCCAATTCGTTGTCGCTATTTGTGAACCAAGATGGCAGCGCTGGTGGTTGTTCCCATGCCTTCTGCCAACGCACCACATCCGGATCGGCCAGGACAGCGCAGGCTAGCCAATGCTCGCCGGGGTCGTGCTGCGCTACCAGTGTTGGCAAAACGGTACGCGGTGCGAGCAGGTTGGTATTGGGATCAAGGCGGAGGATACGGCCGTCACGCGCTCCCAATAAATCCCGCAGCCCGCTGCCGCCGGCTGGATAACGGGCCCAGGCCAGGCTCTCTTCCGCCTGCTCCAACCCGGCGCGGGCGATGGGATCATCGCCGGTACGGTCTAGGGCAAAGCCGCCTTCGGCGCTCCACAGCGGCTTGTCTGTGTGCAGGCGATGGATGCGGATGTGCCAGGGCGGGTTGACAATCAGCCAGGTTTCCACGGTGACGCCGGGGATGGGCTGCCAGGTCGAGTGCAGGGCACCGTGGTCGAAATCGGCGGTTAACGGCCGTTCGCGCACCCGATAATATTCGCCATCATCGCTCAAAGCCAGCATACTGTCGGCCGCGGCCTGGGTTAAGCCGCGACGGCCACCCGGCACACTGAATCCAAACGCGGTGGAGTAGGCAAACTTAGCGTACTTCTCGCCCGCGTGCCGAATCCAGGGTTCATGCTGGCCGCTGGCAAGGGCGAAAACGTGACGGCCGTCTTCACCACGGCACAAAATCATGTAGGCGTGGGGCTGGGCCTTGACGGTTGGCAAAACAGGCAGCGGTTTTTCGTCCGCCTGCCAGAAGGGATGGGATTCCGGCAGGGCCAGCGGCAAAAAGAACTTCAGCGCCCAATAAGGCGAACCCGGCGCGTTGTACTGCTCGGCCATGTTCAGGTTAGGGTAAGCATAACCGATGGATAACGTGCCGTCGTGGTTAAAAATTGGTTGATCGCCCCACCAGCGCAAATGGCGCAGGGCCAACCCTTTGACGACGCCCCAGGGCAGCGCCTCCACATCGGCAAAGGCCAGCGCACCCCAAAAGCCGCCTTGGGCAAAACGATAGGTCAAGCTGCGGCCGAAAGGTAAGGCTGACCCATCGGCAGCAAACCAATGGATAAAGTCCTGGGCAAATTCGGCCGCCCGTTGGCGGAAGCGCTGGGCCCGTTCGGGGTCATGCGTTCCGGCCAGTTTGGCATAAATCAGCCCGTAATAGTGCATGGCGAAGGGGATGTAGTAGTCGCGCTGGTCGTTTGCACCGTCGGCGTACCAGCCACCGCTCAAATAAAACTGCTCCAGTCGGTCAAGCGCGGCGTGCAGTGCGGCCTCATCGTAAGCTGCGTCTACGTGGTTCAGCCCCAGGTTGACCAGCACG
The DNA here is from genome assembly GCA_905479495.1 of uncultured Anaerolineae bacterium. Lineage (GTDB taxonomy): Bacteria > Chloroflexota > Anaerolineae > Promineifilales > Promineifilaceae > Leptofilum. The sequence goes on along the minus strand of CAJQMR010000003.1, from coordinate 132,447 downwards.
CGAAAGAAAAGCCAGTTGGTGTCCGGTATGGTGCGCTGGTTGATGGTAGAAAGCCAATCAACCAGGTTCTGGCGCGCCTGTTCGTCGAGTGGTTCCCAAATTTCATTGGGCACCAGGGCCAAGGCCAGCCCAATGGCCGCCATTTCCACCAGACGCTGGTCCCTGTTGTTGGGACCCCCCCAATATTCAGGGTGATCAGGATTTGTGCCGTTGGTCAGGCCGCGCCGGTACAGGTCCCAATCGGCAAAGTTACCGCCCCCGGCCGTTAAAGGGACGATGCCCCACAACGGCCGGGCAAATCCTTCTAACCCGGCGGCATGATTATCATACAAAGCGGCCGTATGTCCGGGTAGCACGCGAGCTGCGCCAGGGCTGAAGTAGGGCTTGAGAGGGGTGAAGAGTTGGGAAACGGCCGTTTGCAAATCAGCCCGACTGCGCAGGGGATTATCAGACAATGGATTCATCGTAATCGTAACTCAGGGCAAAAATGAATGAGATTAGCCCTATTATTAGCCTTTAACGCCGGTGGAGGCAATACCTTCCACAAAGAATCGCTGGAAGGATAAGAAAAGAATAATGACGGGTATCAATGAAACCAGCGACGCGGCCATAATCAAAGCGTAGTCGGCCGAATATTGTTGAATGAAAAGACGCAGACCCAGCTGAATTGTTTTCAGCGACTCGGAATTGAGGTAGATCAGCGGTCCCATAAAATCATTCCAGACAAAGACAGAGGTAAAAATCGTTAGCGTCGCCAATGCCGGTTTAGAAAGTGGCAGCATGATCCGGTAGTAGATGCCATATTCGCTAAGCCCATCAATACGGGCGGCTTCAATGAGATCGTTCGGGATGCTGATGAAAAACTGCCGCATTAGGAAAACGCCAAACGCTGAAAAAGCTTGCAACAAGATCAGGGCCAGATGGGTGTCAAACAAATTGAGTTTACGCATCATAATAAATTGCGGCACCATGTAAGATTGCCACGGGATGGCAATACTGGCAATGTAAGCCAGGAAGACAAAATCTCTGCCTTTAAAATTGAGCTTGGCAAAGGCATAACCAGCCAGGCTGCTCGTCAAAAGCTGAAGAAACGTGATGATCACGGTGAGTTTGCCCGTATTGGCAAAGAAGGTCAGGAACGGGATTTGAGTCCAAATTCTAACGTAATTGCGCCATTGCGGAACCTCAGGAATCCATTGAACAGGAAACCCAAAAACGTCCTTGTCTAATTTGAGAGAGGCAGAGAGCATCCACACAAAAGGCAGCAGCATCAGCGCTGCCATTATGATTAAGATGACGTAAGTCAAAGTTTTGCTCAGGCCGCTTCTAAATCGATAAGAACTCAGACCAGTTTGCCTCTGTTTAACTTGCACTGTGCGCATCTTGCACTTCCTTGGCGCTCAAATCGCGCTTACATGTAGGTGACCCAACGTCTTTCCATGCGGAACTGTACAATGGTGATGACGAGGACGATGACAAACAACACCATGGCGATGGCGCTGGAGTAGCCAAATCGGAATTCCCTAAAGGCGGTGTTGTAAGTGTGAATCACCAATACGTTGGTAGCGCGTCCCGGTCCGCCACCTGTCATAACCAGGATGAGATCGAAAACCTTGAAGGAGGCAATCGTCAGCATAATGCTAACAAAGAACGTTGCCGGGGTGAGCATGGGAAGTGTTACGTAGCGAAATCTCTGCCAGGCACTGGCGCCATCTATTTCTGCCGCTTCATACAGCGAAACAGGGATACCCTGCAAAGCCGCCAGGTAAATAATCATGTAGTAACCCATCCCCTTCCAAATGCTGGCCATGATAACCGTGGGCATCGCCCAGTCTACAGAAGCGGACCAACGGGGCGGGTTTTCTACACCCAACGACATGAGGAGCTGATTGACCGGACCGACTGCCGGGTGGAAGAGCATGTTCCAAACAACGGCCACGGCCACGAGAGAGGCAACATAGGGAAAAAAGAAGGTCGTACGAAAGAAGTTCCTACCCTTCAATGGCTGGTTGAGCAGCAAAGCCAATCCGAGCGATGCCGCCATGGTCAGAGGCACCGTGCCGGCGACGTAGTAGAAAGTATTGGTCAGGGCAATGCGGAAGGTGTCGTCGGTCCACAATCGTTTGAAATTATCTAATCCTGCCCAGGAAATCACGTTGGCCCCGTCCCAATGCAGGAATGCCAGAACAAGGGAGAAGCCCATCGGAATGAGCGTGAAGATGGCAAAGCCGATCAAGTTAGGCAGGATGAAGGAGTAGGCAACCAGATTTTCTCTGATTGTTCTCCGGCGAGCGCTATAAACTTTTTCTTGGGGGAGGTTTAATGGTACGGCTTCCATGATTTATTAGCCATCCTTTCAATCTACCGCCAAAACCAAATAAATAAGCCTGGCTTCCCAGTAGTGCCGGAAGCCAGGCTTTTTAGCTGATATTTACTGATTTAACGCTTCCGAGACGCGGCTTGACATTGATGCAATTCCTTCGTCTACCGAGACGGAGTTGGTCATGATCAGTTCGTGCTCTTCATTCAAAATCTGTTCAACTGCGCCCACCTGGGGATGCATAGGGAGTTCGAGGCGAACGGCCGTTGTCTGCAATGCCTCGTCAATGCCTTCCGGCATGCCTTCAAGGTTAGCAAAAACCTCAAGTACTTCTGGCGTACGAATGGCCGGGAGATTGCCGGTAGCTGCCAGCGCCTTTGCGCCTTCAACCCCGCTGTAGAACTTGATAAAATCCCAGGCGGCCTCTTTGTTTTGTGAGTTCTCGTTGATGGCCAGGGAAGTAAGGGTTCCCGCCGTTGTGCCAGCTTCAACACCTTCAGGATGTGGGTATTTAACAACGCCCCAATCAAAATCAAATTCCCCATCATCTTTGGCAGCGATTAATGAGCCGATGAACCAGGACCCCATGGGTAGCGTAGCGATTTGGGAATTTTTGAAAACACTTGAATAGTGGATCTGCCCGGCTTTTAGCGAACCAAAATCCATAATGATGCCATCGTCTTGCATGGCAGTAACCATATCATACATTGGTTTCATGAAACTGTAGTCGGTGGCAATCACTGTGTTTGCACCGTCCTGCACGGTTCCCAGCTCGACGGTCGAGCGCCAGGTGTGAAAATGGGTGCCATAAACCTTTTCGTTACCGCTGCCACTGGTCATCTCACGAGCCAGGGCATCAAGTTGATCCCAGGTGATGTCGTTTGTGGGGTAGGCAACGCCGGCAGCATCAAAAAGATCCTTGTTGTAGTAAAGGACCCAGATGTCACTGCGGAACGGTAAGGCATAGATCGAGCCTTCAAAGGTCAGCTCTTCGGCCGCACCGCTGTAGACGCTCAGATCCAGGCTATCGGCTTCGATGTAGCTGTTTAATGGCACAATCTGGCCCCGGGTGAGCATCGCGGAATAGCCAGGGATGTCCTTCACCGTGATGATGTCCGTGTCGTCACCGCCGGAGAGCATGATATTAACTTTGTCTTGATATTCTTGTGAAGAAATCTCGACCAATTCTACATGAACATTCGGATTTTGGGCTTCATAGGCGTCAACAACGGCCTGCCAATAGGGGGTGGTGGCGATGTCCCAGGCTGTCATCTTAAGCGTGATCATCTCATCGCCAATTTCTTGTTCTTCGGTTTCCTGTTCTTCTGCACCTTGTGCAGCGGAATCACTCTCTGTGCTGCTTGACTCAGCTGGCTCAGCAGTTTCGCCCCCGCCACAGGCCACAAGCGCGAGCATCAAAACAATTAACAAAGTAATAAGTGTGTATTTTTTCATTTTATTTTCTCTCCTCATATGAGTCTTTTTACTTTGATTTTTCAATGTTTTTGTAAAAGTGGAAATTATGCCTGTTGTTTTGTTGATCAATAACCTTACCTCCCTTCGCATTTGCCCGACTGTTTGATTCCTACCGGTACGTACCAATATAGACCAACTTTAACCCCCTGTCAAGGCTTTTTCCGGTTTTTCGTTAATGGCTACAGGGGCGGTTTGTGAGATTTTAGGATTGGACTCAGTTTCGTTTTTACCAATACAGCTGCCAGTTTTGATTGTGCGCCCGCATGAGCGCCTCCAGGTAGAAATAATCACCCCATAACGTACCCTCGTCCACCCCACGGTTCGTGTTTTTGTCGTAGACACTATGAAGAAGCAGCGCATTCGACTTTGAGGGATCACAGGCGGCGTAATTTTGGGCCAAGGATGCGAGAATATTGTCGGCTGCCGCTTGATAACGCTGCCGCTGCGGACCGTCAGGCAGCCATTGAACCATTTCTAGCAGCCCACAAACGGCAATTGCCGCAGCTGAACTGTCACGCTCTTCGCTGCTCCCTTCTTTAAAAACCAGATCCCAATAGGCGACGTGATCTTCAGGGAGGTTGGCCAGAAAATAATCGGCCGTTTTTTGGGCAGTTTCCAGAAAAGTTGAATCGCGTGTGTAACGGTAGTTCAACAGGAAGCCATAGATTGACCAGGCCTGCCCCCGTGCCCAGCAGGAATCGTCTGAAAAACCCTGGGCGGTACGGCCGTATAGCGGTTCACCACTTTCAGTATCCCAATAAAACGTGTGGTACGTTGTATTGTCAGGACGAATCATGTGGGTGCACACCTGCATCGCGTGACGATGAGCGGCCGTTGCAAACTGGGGATCACCGGTCACTTCACTGGTCCAGTAAAGCAAGGGCATATTTAGCAAACTGTCCACAATGGTCCGGCCCCGTTGGGTGGGGTCATTCAGATCCCCCCAGGCTTGAATAATCTCTGCCTTCTTGTGGTAGCGGGTCATCAGCTGATTGGCGGCTAGAAGCGCTGCCTCCCTGGCCTGTTCATTTTTAGTCAAGCGCCAGGGAGCCACACAAGCCAGAGAGTAAAGAAAACCCAGGTCGTGGGTATCTACGTCAAGCTTCTGTTTAATCCGTTCGGCAAAACTAAGAATATGCCGCTCTGCCACCTGACGATATTTATCGCTGCCGCTCAGCTCATAGGCCAGCCAAAGCATCCCGGTCCAGAAGCTGGTTGTCCATTCGTAGTTGCTGCCCTCGGCAAAATTTCCGTGAGCAGGCCGTGGGTAGTAGATATTTTTTACCGTCGTATCATTGGGGAATGTGTTGCCAAAGGTGATTAGATTGCTATCGATGGTCGCTAAAGCACACTGTATAGCATTGTTCAAGTCAAATTTGGGCGCAGCGTGTTTCATTGTCGACTTTATTGTTGAATTTACTGGTTCCATTGTGTAATTCCTTGGTAATACCTTTCAATTTTGCTTTCTGGCAAACTGGAAAACCCGTTTACGCAGTTGGGCACATGCCGCACTCATACTGTAGGTTTATTTGTGCCCAACTGTCCTAACGGGTTAACCAGCCGCCGTCCACAGGGAGAATCGCCCCATGCAAATATTGGGCTGCTTCGGAGGCCAAGAAGACAACGGACCCTTTTAGATCGTCTGGCGTACCCCAGCGCTCGGCGGGAATGCGTCCCAGGATGGATTCCGCCCGCGCTGAATCGGCCCGCAAAGGCGCGGTATTGTCGGTGGCCATATAGCCGGGAGCGATGGCGTTGACGTTAATTCCGTGCCGGGCCCATTCGTTGGCCAACGCCCGAGTCAACCCGGCCAAGCCACTTTTTGCGGCCGTATATGACGGCACGATAATGCCCCCTTGGAAGGAAAGCATGGAGGCAATGTTGATGATCTTGCCGCTGCCACGGGGAAGCATGGCCCTGGCGGCTGCCTGTGAAAGGAAAAACACAGAACGCAAATTGATATGTAGAACGTCGTCCCAATCTACTTCACTAAATTCGATGGCGGGTGCCCGGCGAATGATCCCGGCATTATTGACCAGGATATGCAAAGGCCCCATCGCAGTTTCCACTTCAGCCACGATGGACTTCAGGTCGGCCGCGCTGGTCTGGCGCAAATCGGCCGTGATATTGTAATAACGGCGGCCCAAGGCGCGTACTTTGCTGCCGGTGTCTTCATCGGACGTGGAACGATCCAGCCCAACAATATCGGCACCGGCTTCGGCCAATCCGAGGGCCATTGCCTGTCCCAGACCTCGGCTTGCTCCGGTTATGAGGGCGATACGGCCGTCCAATTTAAACTCATCTAATATCATAATTTCCTCGTAACTATTTAGGTGTCAGAGGTGCAACGCACTTAATTAGTGAGTTCTGCTACACCTCAAACTCTGGCAAGTGCGTCGCACCTACGCTTACCGTAGGGAGGCCATGGGCACAGGGTCCATATCCGCAAAAGATTGGTTTTCTCCGGCCATTGCCCAGATGAACGTATAGCTGCCGGTGCCCATACCGCTATGAATAGACCAGCAGGGCGAAATCACCGCCTCGCGGTCGCGCATCACCAGGTGACGGGTTTCTCCCGGTTCGCCCATCAGATGGAAAACGACGTTTTCATCTTCAATGTCGAAGTAGCAATAAACCTCCATGCGACGGGCGTGAACGTGGGCCGGCATGGTGTTCCACATATTGCCGGGTTCAAGCAGCGTCATGCCCATGACAATTTGGCAGCTTTGCACGCCTTCCGGGTGGATATATTTGTAAATGGTGCGCTTGTTGCTGTTTAGAGAATCGCCCAAATGAACCGGCGCGGCATCGTCAATTTTTAGGTGGGCGGTTGGATAGGTTGTATGGGCCGGGGCGCTGAAGAAGAAGAATTGGGCCGGGGCGCTTTTGTTTGCACTCTGGAACACCACGTCTTGCACGCCTTTGCCAACGTAGAGGGCATCGCGTTTGGCCAGGGTGAACGTCTCGCCATCTGCTGCAACAATACCTTCGCCACCGATGTTGATAATGCCAACTTCACGCCGTTCGAGAAAATAATCTGCGGCCAGTTCATGTTTATCGGTGACCAGGGTGACCGGTTTATCAGCGGGCACGGCCCCGCCCACAATGACCCGATCAATGTGTGAGTAAACCAGATGGAGTGCGTCGGGTTCGAAAAGCTGGTTGATATGAAAATTGTCCCGTAGTTCGTCGGTGGTCATTTGTTTGACTTGCTCTTGATGTACTGGATAGCGCATTTCCATGATTTCTCTCCTTATCTTTGCACATAAATGACTCAACTGAAAAAACCACAGATTACGCAGATTTTTCACTCTTGATTTCTTTGCGTCTCCGCACCTCTGCGTTGGCTTTTTTCAGTGGACTGATAAATGCATAGCGTGTTTAGTTCTTGATTTTCTAAACCGGCTGATATATACTAACCGGTACGTACCAATATTAGGATAAACCAACTTCTTTGTCAAGGTCATTGTGTTAAGAGGAATCTGTTATGAACAACATTTTGCAAAGGGTAGGCGAGATAGGAATCATCCCGGTGGTGGCGATAGATGATGTGGAAACGGCCGTTCCCCTCGGACAGGCATTAAGCGACGGCGGGCTGCCGTGTGCAGAAATCACCTTCCGTACCGCCGCCGCGGCCGATGCCATCCAAAAAATGAGTGCTGCCCATCCAGACATTTTGGTGGGGGCAGGCACGGTGCTGACGGTGGCGCAGGCGGCCCAGGCAAAAGCGGCCGGAGCCAGGTTTGTCGTCACGCCCGGCTTTGATGCCCGCGTCGTAGATTATTGCCAGGCCAACGGCATGCCTATCACGCCCGGCGTGATGACGCCCACCGATATTAACCAGGCCCTTGATCATAATCTTCGACTGCTTAAATTTTTTCCGGCCGAAGCAGCCGGTGGTCTCAAAGCGCTTAAGGCGATTGGCGGTCCGTATGTAGATGTCAAGTTCATCCCCACCGGCGGTATAAATGCCGACAATCTGGCAGATTATTTACGCCTGCCAATGGTTCACGCTTGCGGAGGCAGCTTTATGGTGGCGAAGAAGCTCATTCAGGCGGGTCAATTTGATGAGATTAGGCAATTGGCGCAAACGGCCGTGGCTATCGTCAAATCTGTCCGTTCTGAATAAAGACCGGATTCATTACCAAAATGGAGGCTTATTATGAGTAAACGAGTGGTAACGTTAGGTGAAATGATGTTGCGCTTAAAAGCGCCTGGTTTTGAACGCTTCTTTCAATCCCCCACCTTAGAGGCTACCTTTGGCGGTGGGGAAGGGAACGTCGCTATCTCGCTGGCCAATTTCGGATTGGACGTGTCGTTCGTGACGGCGCTGCCCAACAATCCCATTGCTGAGGCCTGCGTGCGCTTTTTGCGTGGCTTTGGCGTGGATACCAGCCACATTCAGCGCAGTGGTGAGCGGATGGGGATTTATTTCTTGGAAGGTGGGGCCAATCAACGGCCGTCCAACGTTGTCTACGACCGGGCTCATTCGGCAATCGGTACGATAAGGGCAGACAGCTTTGATTGGGACACCATTTTTGCCGGGGTAGGCTGGTTCCACATCACCGGCATTACACCGGCTTTGAGTGAAACGGCCGCTGCCCTTTCCCTAAACGCGGTTCAGGCAGCCAAAGCGCGAGGCATTACCGTCTCATGCGACTACAACTACCGAAAAAAGCTCTGGCAATATGGCAAAAGCGCTCCGGAACTGATGACCGAATTGGTCAAATATGTTGATGTGGGGATTGCCAATGAAGAAGACTGCCAAAAATCTTTGGGGGTAAACCTTGAGGAAGAAGATTACGAACACGCCGTCACTTCCGGCAAGTTAGACACAGCCCGGTATGAAACGTTGGCTAAAAAGATGTTCGAGACGTTCCCAAATCTTAAGTACCAGGCCATCACTTTGCGTGAAAGCTTCAGTGCCAGCCACAATGGTTGGTCTGCCTGCCTATACAATGGGTCCGACTTCTTCCTTAGCCGCCATTATGACATTACGGACATTGTTGACCGGGTTGGCGGCGGTGACTCCTTTGCAGCCGGCCTCATTTACGGCTTGCACACCGGCTTGGCCGATGAAGATGCCTTGAATTTTGCCGTTGCTGCTTCTTGCCTGAAGCACACTGTACTTGGGGATGTGAATCTGGTCACTGTGCCGGAAGTCGAGCGTCTGATGCAGGGGGATGCATCGGGCCGTGTACAAAGGTAGGAATGCAACCTTAGATTTTGATCATATTCACAAGGAAGCAAAAAAACGGCCGTTTGCATTAGTCCAAAACTTAAATCCTTATTTCCTTCATTGCTGTCTTTAAGTTAATCCGCAAAGATAGCACAACTCCCATTTGTTGATTGCATCCATCTTCACACGACAGGGATTGAAGGCCAAAATGAGGGGAAATTTAAGCAACGGATTAGAACGATTATGTTTTTGTCTAGCTATGTATCACGTTTGATTCGCCCAGCCGTAAACGACCTGGGCTTGTTTATGAAAGTCTTTTCGGGGCTTGTTTTAGGCTTGACAGGGCTTCTGCATAGCAGTCGGGGCTTCGGCCCTTGGCTAAGCTTTTGCAATGATCACGGTCATAGTGCCTTCACCCATGACGATGCTTTGCAACCCAACCCCTTCCGGTAGCTGGCTCATTGCTTCACCCAGCGTGCTGTTTAGGGTGGATTCGGCCGTTTGCAGGGCCACCGGTGGTACGCGAAACTGACCAATGCTGGCTTCCACAACATCAAATTGCAGCGTGCCATCAGCCACATAAGGCGCAAAACTGACGGTAAGTTGCCCGCTGACTGGCTCAGCAATTGTGCCACTTAGGACAATATAGCCGCCCGTAAAAACCACTTGTGGGTTTTGAATGAGAGAGGGGGTTCCGGTTTGGGCTTTGGCTGCCTGCCCGACGGCAATGGCTTGATTTAATTCATCGTCCGTGACGGTGATTTCAACCGTGCCCCCGCCGCTGGGAATAGGAACTGTGGCAAACTTCTCTGCCAGACTACCTGGCTCAAGCGTTACAGGGATGTCGCCACTTTCTAATAGCGCTGCATCTTCTTCAAGCAATTGCGCATCCTGGGCTGCCAGCGTTGCGCCTTCTTCAGCCATAAATTCGGTGGCCTGTGTTGCCAGTGCTTCTGTTTGCGCCACGATGGTGGCTGCGGCCTGGGTAGCCAATTCATCACCCTGTTCAGCAATGACCTGAGCGGCTTGGGTGGCCAGGGCATTGGCCTGTTCGCCGGCTTCACCAGCGTTGGCGGCGTTGGGGAGGGTAGGTGTGGAACGGCCGTTGCCACAGCTGCTGACCCACAAGACTAATCCAAATGCCAAAATAAAATGTCTCAATTTGCTATCCATCAATGACACTCCCTTATCTTTCTTTCACGAAAATATGCTTGACCCGCGATCTATCCTCGTGTAGGATTCTCCACACATGATTATGTTTAAATACCTACTGTTCCACAACAGATACAGTTGTTGTAATAGGAAATCTCTCCTCTCCGGATTTATTGCATGAAAACGACCTCTTTAACTGGCATAGTCCTTACGTTGGTGATGTTGCTGCTCGTTTTAATTGCTGCCTTTGTCTTTTTGTTTCAAGGTCGGCAGCAGGTGGTGGAGCAGCGCGACAGCCTGGAAACAAAAACGGCCGATCTCCAGCAGGGGTTAGCCCAAACCGAACTTGACCTGGCTGCTGCCGAAGCCACTCGCGCCATCACGGCCGATGCGCTGGCTACGGCCGAATCCAGCACGGTGCTGCTAGACGGTGAGCTTGTGCGCAGCCAGCAAGAGGTGGATGCGCTCACCGAGCAGCTAGACGCCGCCAGCCAGACTATCACCACGCTGCAAAATCAGCAGGAAGCCGTGCTGGCCCAGCCGCCTGAAGTGGCTATTTTGTCGCCAACCAGCGGCCGTATCGTGCTGCAAGGCGACCTGGTCAATATTGTACTTGTCGCCACCGATCCCAAAGGGGTCTCAGCGGTGAATCTGGCGATTAATGATGAACCGGTGGAAACTTATTCGCCAGGGAACGAGACGCTGTTTACGGCCGTTTCTCCCTGGGAACCTGCTGAAGCCAATGAATATGTTATTCAGCTAACGGCCGTTAACAGTGAAGGTATCAGCAGCCGCAATGCAACCGTGACCGTCACCGTGGCCCTGGCCGACACGGCCAACCGTCCGGCTGGCGACAACAACGCCTCGCTGCGCCAAGATATTAGCGAGTTGGTTAGTGGATTGCGCCAGCTGCCCACCGCCGACGATACTGTAGAGGAACTGCTGGTAACTGGCGTGCTGCTGCGGGCGGCTCAGCAGGAAGATGCCACGGTGCTGGCTGAGAGCGACCGTTGGTTGACAGCCGGGGCCGTTGGCCTGGCATTTGATTTTGCTCAAGCTGATTTTGATTATGAAGCGCTGCTGCAATCAGCGCATGGGGTGGCAACACCGGCCCTGTACCGGCCTTTGTTTGATGAGATGCTGTTATTGGATGAGGCAGAGGCGCTAACGGCCGTTGCCCAGCTGGGGTACGTGCGGCAGCTGCTTTACCAGGCGCAGGACCAAAACTTTGGTCTGGATAGCCTTATGACGAGCGGACTGACGCTGGACGGAGCGTTGGCATTGGCGGCGCTCAGTGAAGGCGACGCGACGGTGGTGCAGGAGAACTTTTTGACTGCCCGTTATTTGCCGTTGGAAACGGCCGTGATTCCCCAAACGTGGGTCATAGATACCGATGCCCTGGCCGATGCCCCAACGGCCGTTGCCAACCGACTGTTGTTCCCCTTTGAATTTGGCGATGATTTTGCCCGTTTCCTTTATGAATCAGGAGGTTATCCGGCACTAAATGATGCGTGGGCCACTCCTCCCCAATCCACCGAGCAAATTTTGCACCCGGAAACGTATGTGGCTGATGAAGGCCCATCCCTGGTGACGCTACCCGATTTGCAGCCTTTGTTGGGGGAAGAATGGACGCTGGCGGCGGAATCGGTGCTGGGGGAATACATGCTGGGGCAATATCTGGGACAGCAGCTGAATGAGTCTCAGGTGGAAACGGCCGTTACTGGTTGGGGGGGTGACCGGTTTGCCATTTACACCAATGAGGCGGATGGCAGTTTTGTGATGGTCTTGCATTCTGTTTGGGATTCCGTTACAGACAGTACCGAATTTGCGGCGCTGTATCCCAACTATCCCACCCGCCTGTTTGGTAGCAGCGGCGAGCTGCAAGCCAACGGCGGCGAATGCTGGCAGGGCGAGGCGGAACTCATCTGCCTGTACCAGTCTGAACAGGAAACCCTCATCGTGCGTGGCCCGAATCTGGAGCTGGTTCTGGATGTGGTCAACGCCATCTTCCCTACAGAATAAAAAGCCAACACAGAGGCGCTGAGGTGCAGAGAAAACTTACTATCCCTCCTTGTCATTCCCGCGAAAGCGGGAATCCAGGGTTGTGAGGTACCCCTGTAAAGCCATGCTCCTAGTGGGTGACGCCCGTAGGGATTCTTCGCTGCGCTCAGAATGACAATTGTTTGGCCGAGGTCAGGGAATTTGCACATCGTCCACAATGCCGACGATGACGGCGCGGACGGGGGCCACCTTCATGTTCAACACCTGGCGGGCACCATTGCCTTCATCAAGCACCAGCACTTTGTCGCCCACACCAGCCTGCACCACATCGACGCAGATGTCATAAGCTCCGGTAGGTTCCCCATCTTCGTCCAGCCGGTCAACAATGAGCAATTTACGGCCGTTAAAGGCCGCATGTTTAATGGTTGCTACTACGGTGCCAGTCACTCGTCCTACATACATACCCTAATCGTAAAGCGAAACAGCAAAATCGACAATCTCAATTTGCTTGTCACGTATTCGGCCCTATGTTATCCTGTCGTTATTGTTTTCTTTACTTCAATACTCGGAGAAACAAGTGATCATTGCGGGAATTATTGGCGCGGGACTGGTGTGGGGATGGCTGCTTGTCCTGTTTGTCGATCAAAGACCCGTTCGTGGGTCGGCACAGCAAAATGCCGACGCTGAAGATAGCGACTCAAAACTTGTCCGTTTCCTAAAGACTTTTATGAAAAAGTGGCAAACCGAGCGACGGCCGTATCTAAATTTGCTTGCCGCCGCCATTTTTACCAGTTGGTTTGCCTGGTTAGTGTATGCACTTACCAGTGCCACCATGCTGATTCCCTTCTTTATTGCCTTCATCAGCGCCTTTTTTATTCACTTTGCCTGGCGGCAGCAGCTGCGTCGGGCGCAAAAAAGCTCATAACTTTTTCAACAGGAGGAATACCCCATGTATTTTCAAGAAGCCGCAGAGGTAGTCGCCGCAACCCGTCTACAAATTTTTGGGGCCATTGGTTTTGGGACCATTATTGGCTGGTTGGTTTATTACATCAATCGCTATCGCACTGGCGACGTGCAGTTTAGCGATCTGGCTACCGTTATTGGCATCATCGGTGGTGGCGCAATTTTGACCCTGTTCCCTGAAGGAACAGACCTGTTTGGTGGCTATGGAATTGGCCTGTTTATTGGCTTCTTTAGCTACTTTCTTTATCTCAACGTCCAGGTGCGCATCTCCAAGAATTTTACGGTGGATTGGTTTTTGGACGGCCGTTCCAAAAAGCTAGCCGATGATGAGATGAGCCGCAATGAATCGGCTGCCCAAGGTGGCGGTGGTCGGGCCATGGGTGCAGATGGCGGCAATGCTGGAGGGCGTGAATAAATAGCGTCATAGCTCGCTGTTTCCTCGTCAGGTGTTAATAAACAGACAAATACAGGTGCAATATGGCTGATTCTCAACAGATTCGTGCAGAAATTGTGACGCGGCTGCTTAACGATGCCGCGTTCTTGGAACGTTTTTTGCAGGACCCAGATGCCGTCCTGGCCGAATTTCCTGATTTGGACAAGTTCGACGGCCGTTACCTTAAAGACAAAATTGAGGATTGGGACAGCCTGACCGATGTGGCCGAACGATTTGGTGTGCCAGTGCCGGAACGGCCGTCTGGACCGCCTGCTGCCCTTGAATCCGACGATCCACCCCGGCTGCAAATGGTGCTCCACCTGCGCGACGATCCGGCCTTTTTTGATCTGTTCCAAAAGGATGCGGCTGCTGCACTTTCAGCCTATCCCGCTCTGGAAGATGAGGATGCGGAATATATTCAAGCGCGTGTCACCGATGCAGCCAGCCTGCAAGTGGTCATTGATCGCTATCAAACAACGGTGCAAAGCGTCAGCTCTCCGGCAAGGGAGGTGGAATTTTCAGATGCACCGCCCCCTCGCTACGTGAACACCGGGTTTGCCAGCCAGACCACGCCCACTAAGCTGATCGACAGCTTTAACACACCATTGCCGGCTGCCCAGCCCCACTACTTTTGGCTGCAAATTGGCGATCTGATGGCTGAAGGTCTGGCACAGGAGGGCATTGCTTTGCCCACCGACAAGCTGCCGCCCGAAGCCCGGTTGACGATTGCCCTTTTTGCCTTTGAGGGTGAAATTGAGCTGGTGGGCGCTGAAACGGGCGAGATTCAGCTGGCTCCCAGGGGAGATATTCTGGTCACGCGGCGGGCTGCAGAACCAACCGGTGTGCCGGAAGCTATTTTGCAGCACAGGCTTTATTTTGGGGTGCGCACGATGGCTGGGGAAGCATACGGCCGTCTCCGCTGCAACATTTACTACCAAAACACCCTTGTTCAATCTCACCTGATCGTAGCCCGTGTCTCGGCGGCACCAACGGCGCAAGCGTATCGCATGTTGTGGCACGCCTCAGACTACACCCTCTCAAAAAGCTTAGATAGCGAACAGCTGGTGTCGATGGGTGAAAATCTACTTAGCGTCATGGTCAACAGCAATGGTAATGGCAGCCACGGCTTTCGCTTTGTGGGTGGCAAAGAATTTAAAAACGATGCCACGCTCACGGCTGGAGCCATCGGCCAGCTGCAAGATTGGACGCGCGGTGCGCTGCGCAAAGCCGCCTGGGGCGACGATGAAGAGTACAAGGCGGGCAAAAAATACCAGTATGGTGACAAGCTGGACATGGCTAAACTCAAGTCCGATTTGCTCTCAATGACCATTAACGGCGTCCGTGCTTATGATTCCTTGATTGATACACTGACGGGGGATTACAACAAGTCAAAGGCCCTAATGGCGTTGATGCGCAAGCCCGGACAGGTGCAAATCGCTTCTAAAGAGGCCGCTCAGCTCGTCATCCCTGCCGCCATGTTTTACGATTATCCCTTCCTTGAAGGCAACGCGCCGGGTGATTATTCACTCTGCCCAGAGTTTGTCAAAGCGCTGGATGGCGATAAATCGCTGGAAGAATGCAGCTGTTTCCAGGGAGATTGTCCCAGCTATAAAGATGAGCTGGTGATTTGCCCCAGTGGTTTTTGGGGGTTCCGTCATTATCTGGGCTTGCCCATGTCGGTGGGGGATGCAGCCGACGCGCCGCTGCGCATTGGCGGCGGCCCACCCAAGATGGCTGTGTCTGTGTGGAAAGGGAGCGATTTTAAGGAACGGCCGCCTCACGAGCAGCGTTTGCAGGAAATGGGGGTGGGCTGGGAATATGCCGAAAGTCGGGACGAATCCCTCAACATGCTCAAAGCTACTGAATCCCAGGTGGTTTATTTTTATTGCCACGGAGGCCTGACAGACAAAGGCGTACCCTACCTGCTGCTGGGCGACAAAGGTGGCGACTGGTTTGTCAGGAGCAATTTGCGGCGTCGGGTACGGTGGGAAAAGATACGGCCGCTTGTCTTCATCAACGGCTGCCATACCACCCAGCTTACCCCGGAACGCGCTCTGGACTTTGTCAGTGGCTTTGTGCAGACCAGCGGTGCGGCGGGTGTCATTGGTACCGAAATCACCATCTTTGAACCCATCGCTACCCAATTTGCTGAAGAATGCCTGCGCCGCTTCCTGTTTGAAAAGCAAACCCTGGGCGAAGCCGTACGCGGTGCCCGCCTGCACATGCTCAAAAACGGCAACCCTCTTGGCCTGGTTTACATTCCCTACGCCTTGCCTGCTCTGAAGCTTGCCTAGCGCGACACAACCATCGGGAGTGTTGATGATTCAGTTAGGACAGCCTTACACCAAACAGGAAATTGTCGCGGGGTTGAAGATGGAGTTTACGGCCGTTCACACCTTCTTCGCCAGCATTGATGAGACACAATTCCTGGCTGCGCCAACGGGTGTCTGGTCCCCAGCCGAAAATTTAGTTCATCTCATCAAGTCGTGCGCGCCGGTGATTATGGCGCTAAATATCCCTCGGACCGCTTTGCGCATTCGTTTTGGCTGGGTAAAGCACGAACTGCGCACCTTGGCCCAGGTGCGCCATACCTACGTCAATGAGGCGCTGGCCAATGGTGGCAAAGCAGGTGGCCCGTTTCTACCCGAAGTGCTGGAGCCGTTGGCTGGGGCGCAGGCCCGCATCCTGGGCAAATGGCAGGAAAAGGGTGTTGAGTTACAAGCGGCGCTGGAAAAATGGTCCGACAAGGCGCTGGATCAATACCTGCTGCCCCATCCGCTGCTGGGCAAGATGACCGTGCGCGAAATTTTGTTCTTTACCCTCTACCACAACTTGCACCACGTCAACGATGTGCAGCGGCTGCTTAACCAGCCAGAAAGTGAATGGTTTGCCGCTGACACAAGCCCCGTATGAAAATAATTGCCGAAACAGACCGCTTACAACTATGCTATCTTGTCCTTGACGATGCCCCATTTATTTTGACCCTGGTCAACGATCCGTCCTGGATTCAATTTATTGGTGATCGGGGTATTCGCACCGTGGCTCAGGCAGCAGCTTATTTGCAAAATGGCCCGATGGCCAGCTACGCTGAGAATGGTTTTGGTTTATATCTGGTGCAGCGCAAAGCGGATTCAGTGCGGTTGGGCATGTGCGGTTTGGTGAAACGGCCGTCTCTCCCTCACGTCGATATTGGGTTTGCTTTCCTGCCCCAGTTTACCGGCCAGGGGTATGCGTTTGAGGCAGCAACGGCCGTTCTGCATCACGCCCGTCACGACTTAAATCTGTCCCCGATTGTTGCCATCACCGCGCCGGACAACCATCGCTCCATCAAGCTGCTAGAAAAATGTGGATTACACTTTCAAAAAATGATCTCGCTGGCTGCCGACCAGCCAGCTATCATGCTCTTTCACCCTGACGGCTAAACAACAGAGGGCGACATGGAAAATGGACAAACAAAACGTGCCTTGACCGATTGGCAGCTTCTGCTTTTGCTGGCTGCCGGACGATTTCTCATACATGTACTCATCAACAACAAATACGGTTTTCATCGGGATGCCCTGGCCTTTTTAGACAATGGGCAGCACCTTGCCTGGGGGTATGTGGCTTATCCACCACTGACGCCATTTATCGGCCGTATCGGTCTGGAATTGTTTGGTTTGTCACTTGTTGGCATTAAATCGCTGGCGGCTTTGGCCCAATGTGCGGGCATGGTGCTCACGGGTCTTATGGCCAAAGAGCTGGGCGGCAGCCGTCGCGCTCAGGTGGTGGCTGCTGGCGCTGCGGCAATTGCCCTCATGTCGCTGATTATGAGTACCCTGTTTCAGTACATTGCTTTTGACTACTTGTGGTGGGTGCTGACTCTTTACAGCCTCATTAAGCTGCTTAAGACCGAAAACCCGCGCTGGTGGGTAAGCATTGGCGTTGGCATAGGTTTGGGTATGATGACCAAATACACGATGCTGTTTTTGGTTGTGGCCATTGTAACAGCCGTTCTATTCACAAAATCGTTGCGAGCGCAGTTGAAATCCCCCTGGCTATGGGCGGGTGTGGGACTTTCGCTTCTCATCTTCTTGCCTAACCTGATTTGGCAGATTCAGAACGAATTTGTCTCTTTGGAATTTTTAGCCACCATTCGGGCACGGGATGTCCAAATTGGTCGAGCCGAAGGGTATCTCTCGCAACAGTTTTATGTCAATATGAACCCGTTAACAATCCCCCTTTTCTTTTTTGGCCTTTACTACTACTTTTTTGCGCCGGACGGGGCGCGGTATCGGGCAATTGGTTGGATTTACCTCATTACCCTGGCTCTGTTTGGGTTGAGCCAGGGTCGATTTTACTACATGGCTCCAGCTTACCCTATGATGTTGGCCGGTGGGGCGGTGCAGGGAGAACGCTGGCTGGCTGGGCTTGGGCCTAAGCGGCAGCAGCTAATCAGTTGGGTCACCCTCGGTTTTCTGTTGGTTGGAGCAATAATTGGTGCTGCTTTAATGCTGCCTGTTGCCCCAATCAATTCGGCCTTATGGGAAATTACCACCGACATTCACGATAATTTTGTGGAGCAAATTGGGTGGGAAGAGATGGCCCAAAAGGTTTGGAAAATTTATGAGCAGGAAGAAGCAAATTATACATCCCTCGGCATCTTAGCCGGCAACTACGGTGAGGCTGGTGCCATCAATTTGTATGGACCTCGTTACGGGCTGCCCCCCGCAATTAGTCCTGTAAATTCATACTGGAATCGTGGCTACGGCGAGAACCCTCCTGAGGCCGTAATTGTCCTCGGCTATTCCAGAGAATTCCTGAGCCTGCTCTTCCAATCTTGTCAGCGGGTAGGCCAAAACGGGAATGAATATGGGGTTGAAAATGAAGAGAGTCGCTTTAGTCGGGATATATTTTTGTGTGAAGATTTATGGAAACCTTGGGACAAGATTTGGCCCCAAATCCGCTCATTTGGCTGATATGTTACTTTATTGAGCTAACTGCACATCGTCCACAATGCCTACGATGGCATGGTCTATGGGGACAAAGGGGATGGGCATGGCCTGAGCTGCTTCGCGGCTACCCACAATGAAAACAAGCTCCTCGGGACCGGCTTGAAAAGTTGCGTCGGCGGCAACCACCGGCTGGCCCTCTGGCTCCTGCTGTTTGCTCAAAGGCTGCACGACCAGGAACTTGATGCCTTCCAACCCTTCATATTTTTGGGTGGCAACGACTGTGCCAATTACACGTGCTAGTTGCATAAGTTTGTATTTTGGGGCGAGGCAATTGCCTCGCTCCTACAATTCACCGATTACTGATTACTGACCACCGTCACGATGCTTCCCAGCCAAAATGCTGGCCAAAACGGCCGTATCCATTCACATTTTCCCACATGTCTGCATGAAGCTGAGGGATGACCATTTGCCGGATGAGTTGGTTGTGGGCGATGGTTGCGCTGAGGGAAACGGCCGTTTCCACATCGGCCACCAAGCCATGAAAATAAACCAGCCCCTTGCCGCCCAGGCCATCCGCCAGGCGCAGTTGCAGCAGTGAAACTTCTGCGCCCTTTATGCCAGCATCAGCGGCCAGAATGGCACTGGCTACGCTGATTGTTTCGATAATGCCCAGGGCATCTTCTTGGGCAGCCTGACGTTTGCCCCCCAAGGCTGCCACCACGTCTGGGTGCACATTCGGCAAAAAGAGCGTGTCGCGCAGGGCTGTTTGCCCTGTTTCTTTGCCTGCGGCAAACGCCTCTTCCACCGAAGCCACGTCACCGGCTACCAACACCAAATAATGCCCTGGTTGCACCGTGCCAGATTGAATGGTGCTGACTGGGGCACGCTTCACCATCGCATCACCGGCTTCAATACCGGCAGCGATGCTGTTAAATTCCAGAAGGGCAATGGCGGGAAAATCCATAAAAAGTGATTGGAGACTGGTGATTTGCTGTCTCCAGTTCCAGTAGCTTAAAAAATATTGACGCAAAGGTGCAAAGAGGCAAAGATAAAAAAGAAAATGCTAAGAGGCCCTCTTTGCAACTTTTGTTTCTTTGCGTTCTTTGCGTTGAAAATTCTCATTTTGCAGATTACGGAGGCTACAAACTTTTGGTTGAGACGCGCTGCCAAATCGCTTCAGACATGCGGCGCACCACGTTGGGTAGGCCAGATTTGGCTGAAGTGAGCGTCAGCGGCACGCCCTGGGCAATGGCCCGCGCCTGGTTAACATCGTAGCCAATCTGGAAGGCAACCTTGTTGTTGAGGCCGCGCTCTACGGCCGTTTGCGGCAGCTGCGCCTCTGGGGTGTGTTGGTTGAGAATGTGGGACTTGCGCTTGACCTGGATGCCTGCTTTGTTGAGCAGACGATTGAGCTGAACGGCCGTTTGCACCGAAACAACCTCGGGCGTGATGATGTGCAGCCCCATGTCGGCCATTGTCACCGCCTGCAAAAAAGCTGGAGAAAAAACATGAGGAGCATCAACCACGGTAAAGGCGACGTGATGCCTGAGTAAATTCAAAAAATAGTGGACCCGTTCACCGGAAAGGGCCGATGGATCTTGAGGTTTGGCCGGTGCGGCCAACACCCGCAGCCCAGAAGGATGAATGATGAGGCGGTTTTTCAGCACGGCCCAATCTAGTTCATTTTCGGCTGGTAAATCGAGCCAGGAAGATCGCGCCTGGAGACGCATGTGCATCACAGCCTGTCCGCCAGAAGGCGAAAGATCTACCAGGCAAACCTCTTGCTGGCTGGCTCGGCGCAAAGCCGCTGCCAGATTCACAGCCAGGGTAGTTTGCCCCACACCGCCACGCAGACCAAAAGTCGTAATGATGATGCCAGACTCAGGGCTGGCCTGGCCACCCTTTTTGGCCAGCAAATCATCAACGCGCTCCATCAACTCTTGCGAGGTGACGGGTTTGCTTAAGTAATCATCTGCGCCGCTTTTGAGCGCCGTGGCGCGATCGACTTCTTGAGAGCGGGCAGTAAGTACCAAAATGGGGAGGTCATCAATGTTTTCATCAGCGCGAATTTCCCGCGCCAAATCGTGGCCGCTCATGTTGGGCATCATTACATCCAACACCAGCAAATCTGGCTTGTCGGCTTTGATTTGCTCTAAACCGTCCAGCGGATTGTTGATCAGGGTAATGTCATGGCCGCCACGCTCCAGCATGAGGCCAACCATACGCAGAAGTTGTTCATCATCATCAATTACAAAAATTCGGGCCACGCCGTTGTCTCCCTGTGTTGCTTACAACATCTGTTGCTTTGCTGCGTTACTTTTTGTTCGTGTCCAAACAGAAAATGCCAATTCTATCTTTGTGTACCAAAATCAAGTCGCCGCTGTAAGAGATTTCTGGATGGACAGATGCCGACGCCTTGGCAGAAAAAATCAGTTGAAAACTGCCCATCGATTGTACCAAAATTTCGCGGGCGGAGAATTTACCCTCATGTATCGCCTCGCCGGCAATTTCAAACGAGGGAACTGTGAGGAAGATGGGAATGCTGCGGCCACGGGTAAAAATGGAACGGCCGTGTTGTGTACCCACCGGAATCCCTTCACGCCTGTCTTGTAGCACAATAAAATTGATGTTGTCCTTACGGAAGGCAGCTACCTGATAATTGGCAATGATGTCACCCGGATCATGAATGCGGGAAATGTAGGCATCATGCAGCTCAAGGTATTTGGAATTGGGATTGCCCAACTCCGCATGAATGCCGCCCATCCCCACGGAGGCACGCCCCGTTACACGATAGGAATCAGTAAATAAATCCAGGTTAATAATGTTACGTTTGCCAAAAGTAGACATAACTTCACTTCTCTCTTTACAGTTACGCTAATGTTTCGCGGTATAAATAAACCAACAAATGACGGATGTCGCGAAACGCTTAAGCAGTTTGGCACAGGCGGTTGAATAGAACCTGATTGTCAATACTTTACTATACAATGCGGAATGAATCTACCAGTGTGCAGCGGCGCAGGCGGCTAAAGCTGCGTGGGCCGGTTAATCCTTCTCCTGTTGGACTGGCAATGGTAAAGGAACAGAAGCCTTCCCCGCCATAGCCTAATCCGGCCAGACAAGGTCCATTTTTCACAAAAATACTACAATTTATCTCACGAGCCATCCGGCTAAGGTTGTCCAGGTTTTTGGAATGCATAACGGCCGTATGCCTAAACCCATGTTCTGCTTCGACTGCCAAATCAATGGCCGCAGCGGCATTGGCCACGCGTACCACGGGCATGATGGGCATCATCTGCTCTGACCAGACGGCCGGATGATCTTCCGGCACGTCAGCCACAATCTGGCGCACCTCTGGCCCGGCAGAGATGCCAATTTCGGCCAGCAGCACGCTGGCATTTTTGCCGATGAACGCTTTGTTCATATCGGCATATTGGCGCGGGCCGCGATCTTTTACGGTGACTGCTTTCCACAGACGATTGAACTGCCAGCTGTTCAGCTTTACTGCGCCGTGATGGGTCATCACCTGAATTAACTCATCGACGATGCCGTCTACGGCAATCGTTTCTTTTTCCGTGGTGCAAACAATGTTGTTGTCGAACGAGCCGCCGATGACGATGTCCCGACCAGCCTGCTCCAGATCGGCCGTTTCGTCTACGACCACGGGTGGATTGCCTGGACCGGCACAAACAGCGCGTTTGCCGCTGCGCATGGCGGCGCGCACCACGGCTGCCCCGCCGGTGACGGTGAGCAATCGTACATCTTTATGATGCATGAGTGTCGTGGCGCTTTCGATGGTGGGTTGCGCAACGGCCGTTAATAAATTTGCCGGACCACCCGCTTTCTGAATTGCCTGGTTCAAAATCTGCACGGTAAAGTTGGAGGCATTTTGCGTGCTGGGATGAGCGTTAAAGGTCACTGCATTCCCGGCGGCTACCATGCTGATGGCGTTACAAATAACAGTGCTGGTGGGATTGGTGCTGGGCGTCAGTGCGCCGATGATGCCATAGGGTGCCCACTCGGTGATGGTCAGGCCGCCGTCACCGCTCCAGGCGGTGGTTTCCAAATCTTCTGGCCCTAGGGCTTTGTCCGCGTTGAGGATATTTTTAAGCACTTTGTCTTCCACACGGCCCATGCCAGATTCACTGTGGGCCATTTCAGCCAGCACCTGGGCGTATTCGCGCCCGGCCTGGCGCATGTGGGCCACCATCTGTTTGCGGATTTCCAGCGGCAGCTTGTTGAGTTGGCGAAAGGCGGTTCCAGCAGCGGCCACGGCTTCATCCAGCGTAGGGAAGACGCCGCTGTCGCCGCCAGTTTGGATGGCTTCTGGTGGGGCTTGTTGATGACGTCGGGAAACGGCCGTTTCCCTGGTCATCGGCATTGTTTCCCCAACTTCGCGTGTCACCCGGTCAATGATTGCCTGAATTTCACTGTCTTTCATCATTCGTATCCTGATGATACGTAATTGAGTAATTTGGTAATTAAGTAATTAACATCAATTACCCAATTTCTCAGTTACTCAATTACCTAGTCGCTCTTGTCGTTTTGCGTTCCACTCTGCCAAATTCCAGGCACGTCCTGGTTCTTCGCTGCTGCGGATAAATGCTTCGTCTACTGGCTTCTCATAGTCACCGTCAGCGATGAGCTGCTGCTGGAATGCTTCAAAGTAAAATGTCAGCTTGTCTACGCGTGCCATGTAGCCTGCGTGGTCGAGGCTAGGCGCATTGGACAGCAGCAAAATGTCGTCAGAGAACCCTTTGGGCAGCCAGGGGAGCTGCAACAGGCCACTCATTTGCCGGTTGCGCCAGATGCGCCAGCGGCGATTGTAGGCAAACAACCCATCGACCAGATAATGATACGCTGCTTGCAGCCGGTCATGGGCGATAGCCGGTCCGAGAGCTTCCCAATTAGTTTGCGGTGAGTTCCAGCCCAGGTGTTGATCCAGCCAGGTAATCGCTTCATCCAGGCGCGCCTGCCGCAGTTCGTCAGGGTAGGCGCGGCGCTGCTGAATCTGTTTTGTCACTTCACCATGCCGGTCGTAAGCGATCCAGCCGCTGGACAGTTCGCTCAGCCGCTCTTCTGGCCAGGCAAAAGCGGGATCGCGCCACTGCTGCCAATCGACCCGCTTAAAATCGAGTTGTAAACCCTGCTGAGTGGCTTCATCTTCGCTGAAGATGCTGTGGAAGCTGTCGTCTGCCTCTAGCCAGATTGCTTCGGCAGGGACAATGTAAAGGTCGTAAGGATCGAGAAATAAAATGATGTCGATGTCGGAGTCGGGGCGCATGCGTCCTGTGGCAATGCTGCCAATACCAACTGCGGCCTGAACGGCCGTTTCTGGCAGCAGCACCTTCTCCATAAAGTGAAGAAACTGGGCGCGCTTTTCCTGGGTGGCGGGGATCACTTATGATACTTCTCGTCGCCAGCCACTTCCCAACTATCCACAATCGCCATGATGACAGCGTCACACGGCCGTTTGTCGGTAAATTTCGTCTGGCGAGCCGAACTGCCGGTGGCTACCATCACAACCTCGTCTAGGCCTGCGCCCACAGCATCGGCCGCAACGACGTAGCCCGATGCCTCCTCGTTGTCTACCGTCAGCCGCCGCACCACCAGAAACTTGAGCCCGTCCAGGGACGTCTCTTTTTGTGTTGCTACCAGCGTGCCTACCACTTTGCCTAAGAACATGTTTTTTCCGTCATCCGTGATCGGTGTTCCGTAATCGGTAATCGGCACCAAGGGGCCGATTACCGTTCACCAATAACCGATTACTATTATTCGCTGGCCTCTGGGCGACCAAGGGGCAAAACAGTGTCCACATTGGCATGGGGCCGGGGAATGACATGGACGGAGACAACTTCGCCAACCTTTTCGGCACCGCGTGTACCGGCTTCAACGGCCGCTTTTACCGCTGCCACATCGCCACGCACAATGGCGGTGACATACCCTCCGCCCGTTTTTTCATAGGCAACCAGCTCTACGCGGGCCGCTTTCACCATCGCGTCAGACGCTTCCACCATGGCGGCAAAGCTACGACATTCGATCATTCCTAATGCTTCTGTCATGTTTGGTTCTCCTGTTTTAGTGGTTAGTGGTTGATGGCTAGTAGCAACAATTAACCAGCCACTAGCCACTAAATTTATTCACTTTTCCGAGTTTCTTGAGAACGGCCGCCAACGCTCTCTATAGCGTCGATGGCAGCCTGATAGCCAGCCATAATATCTCGTTCAGAGCCACCCAAGTAGACACGGCCAAAGCTACCAAAAGCGGTGACTTCCAAAATGTTCAGATCCGCTCGTTTTTCCGCTTCGTTGGCAGCCAGAGCCGCATAGGCCGCAGGCTGCACTTCCATAACGTACAGCGTTTGGCCAGCCAAAATCATGTGCCCGTGACGCATTCGGTTAATCAGCTGCACCTGGTGCGGATCGATGTTGCGAATAATCTGGCTGGAAACGACGCGTGGCTTCAGCCGATCTGCTTCTTTTAGCTCCAATGCTTCCAAAATGGCGGCTCCGGCAGCACGTACATCCGCCTGGCTGCTGGAATGTACCTCCAGCAGGCCATAGAGCCGTTCGACAATTTGCATACCGGGCTTCACACCCACCGATTTTAAGGCCACATCGGTAATGCGATTAATTTCGATGCCGGGTGAAATTTCAATCCAAAGGGAAGCATCGCCGGGCAAGGGGAGAAAGCCACGGGCGACGGTGCCTAAAAAAGCGGCATGTTGGAGCTGTAAACTATCTAAAAAGACATAACTGCGCAGTTCAACGGTCACGTTAACGACTCCTTCTTTCTGGCTCGGGCTGCCACTGACCGGTTGGTTCAGTGCGGGGCTGCCAATCATCCATTTCTAAATTAGGCTCTTTGCCGGTGAGTTTGTCGATGAGGTAGTGCAGCCGTAGCATAAAAATTTCGTCATAGTCGGTAACGCCGCAGACGTCGCACTGATAGGCGGGGACGTTGGGGATGACCATAAGGTGCTCGCTGAGTGGGCTGTAGTAGGCGATTTTTGTGGGCTGAAATTTCCCTATCCGACAATGATGACAATCCATAAATAAGTTCCTAAGTAGATTGGCGTAATTTGGTAATTGAGTAATTCTTTTTCAATGACTCAGTTACTTAATTACACAATTACCTCGATTAATAACCGGTGGGGGAAACGGCCGTTCCCGACACCTCACCACTTGCTTCTTTCACAATACGTACACCAGCACTGGCACCCAATCGAGTAGCACCAGCGGCAATCATCGTTTGGGCGTCGGCAAAATTACGTACACCACCGGCGGCCTTCACCCCAATGTCTGGCCCCACCACTTTGCGCATCAGGGCCACATCTTCGGCCGTAGCCCCGCCGGGGCCAAAACCGGTGGATGTTTTTACAAAATCAGCTCCGGCCAGTTTGGACAGATGCGAAGCAATCACTTTTTCCTCATCCGTTAGCAAGGCGGCTTCAATGATGACTTTGACCAGCGCGTTCCCCGCATGAGCGGCTTGCACCACCGCGCCAATATCTTCTTTCACCGTCACATAATCCTGCGATTTCAGGGCACCGACGTTGATAACCATATCAATTTCCGTTGCGCCGTCGCGGATGGCTTGCTGGGTTTCATAGGCTTTCACTGTGCCAGGTGTTGCGCCAAGCGGGAAACCAACGACGGTGCACACCTTCACGTCGGAATCTTTGAGCAGCTGCGCGCAGAGCTTAACCTGTGCCGGATTAATGCAAACGGAAGCAAAACCATAGGTGCGCGCCTCGTAGCACAGCTGGGCAATCTGGTCTTGTGAGGCATCGGGCTTGAGCAGGGTGTGGTCGATGTAGCGGGCAATGCTGCTGTTTTGTGGCCGGACACCCAATGTGGACGTCACGCGGCTGGCGCCAGCCTGTACAACGCGTTCTACTCTGTCGGCACAGTTTTGCACGCAGGAGCCATCGGAACAGTTGCAGCTGGCACCAGCACTGGCGGACTGAGACTGGTTCAGCCGCAGCAGCACCTCGCGGGTGATTTCTTCAATAATTTGTTCGACAGCTGCCTGGTTTTGCATTGGGTTAATTACTCGATTACTTAATTACCCAATTACGTCACTGTGTAATTGAGTAATTCGGTAATTTACTTACTAAACCGCTTCTCAATCGCCATTATTTTATCAACGCGCCGGGCGTGGCGGTCGCCGCCAAACTCTGTAGCCAGCCAGGTTTGTACAATTTGCTGCGCGAGATTGGCTCCGATGAGTCCTGCCCCTAAGGTGAGGACGTTGGCATTATTGTGTTCTCGGCTGTTAACGGCCGTTGCCTGGTCATAACACATCGCGGCTCGTACGCCGGGTACTTTGTTGGCGGTCATGCAACTGCCAATGCCTGCCCCGTCAATGATGATGCCGCGCCAGGCTCGTCCGGTACCCACCAACTGGGCGACTGCATAGGCGAAGTCTGGATAGTCTACCGAATCCGTGCTGTGTGTGCCACAATCTACCACCTCATAGGCGGGCAGGGCTTTTGCCAGCATCTTTTTAAGCGTTTCCTTGAGGCCATAGCCACCATGATCTGCCCCAATCGCAATGATTTGCTGGTTGGTGGGGGCAACTGCTGGTGGCGCTATAGTTTGTTCTTCCAATTGGATATGGTGTTCCAGTGCTGCTTGGCGGGCCAGGGGCGTAATGAGAGCGTTAGGCGGAATGGAATAGGTGGTGTTGGGTGGCAGCTGATTAATGAAGTCGGCGTCGATAAGCGGCCGTTTCCCAGCAGACGATGTGGTATTGGCTGATGGTGTCTCATCACCCATTACCCGATTCACTACCTGGCGCACCAGCGCTTCGATCTCTTCTGGCCGATAAGTCATAATTAGTTTAGCGGATGTTTAAAGTGCGGCACCATTTCCCAATCGGAAATAGGCCAGTAGACAATATCCGCTTTGCCGATAATATTTTCCTCAGGCAAGAAGCCCCAGGAATGGGAATCACTGGAGCTGTTGCGGTTATCCCCCAACACAAAAAATTCATCAGCGGGCACAGTCCAATCGCCCGTATAGGTTGGGTCTGCTTGAATATAAGGTTCAGTCAGCAAAACGCCATTGACCATCACGTGCCTATCCTGGATCTCGACATGATCGCCCGGCAAGCCAATAACACGTTTGATCAGGTTTAAATCGCTATTGGGATGGAGAAAAACGATGATGTCGCCACGATCTGGCTCAGTTAAGTAATAGCTAAAGTTATTAATTAGCAAATATTGGCCATCTTGTAGGGTCGGGTTCATGCTGCTGCCGTCAATGCGGTAACGGCCGACAAAGCTGTTTACCAGCCAAAAGATGAAAAATGTCAGAAGCAATGTCTCGACGATTTCGCGAACGACAAGCTCAGTTGGCTGTTTTCCTTCGGCAACGGGTGTCGTGTCGTGGAATTGCGGTTGTGGGGCGTTGGACTCGGTCAGAGCCATGAAATGATTTCTCCTGAAGATATTTGAAATTATAAGCGACGCCAAAAGGTGTGGCAAACCATTCTTTTTGATGCGGTTTCGCTTGATACCCAAATGGGTTCGGGTATCGTAGTAGAGATTGGCAGTTTCGTAAAGTATTTGTTGAATTTGTTACATAAATAATAACGTTTAGGGAACCTCGCACGAATGAAGATTTGTGCTGGATTTGGTTTGCATACCCATTGAGGCACGGCTATACTTACGCTTCGTGACGGCTCCGTAGCTCAGCTGGCAGAGCAGGTGACTTTTAATCACTTGGTCACAGGTTCGAATCCTGTCGGAGTCATACGGCCTAGAAGCTCCCTTATCAATCGATAAGGGAGCTTTTGTTTGCAGGCCCACCCCGGCTACCTGGCAAACAGTGGAGACGTTAAGCGCCGTTTGGTATGATATGCTCAGCACAAAAAATTTCATAAATCGAGTTTTTACTTATGGCACAAGAAGAACGCAAACGAAACGTTTATTTAGAAGACATCCCTTTGGTAGAAGCCCAGGCGGTTTTTCAAGAGGCTTTGCAGGCGGCAAATCGCTGGCAGCCGTTGGCGGCTGAAGAGATTCCGGTGGCGCAGGCCAACGGCCGTATCACAGCCAGCGCCGTTTGGGCCAAAATTTCCTCACCCCATTACCATGCCAGCGCCATGGATGGGTATGCCCTGCGTGCCCAAGATAGCGAAGGGGCCACCGAAACCCAGCCACTGCAATTTACCCTGGTTGATGATTGGGACGATACACCTGGCGAACCACGCCCGATGCGCCCGGTCAACACGGGCCATCCGCTGCCGCCCTGGGCCAACGCCGTGGTGATGATTGAGCATACGCAGCAGGTTGAACTGCCAGACGGCCGTTCTGGCATTGAAATTCGCGCCAGTTTGCCACCGTGGCACCATGTGCGGCCCATGGGCGAAGATATGGTAGCTACCGAGCTGGTATTGCCTGCCAACCATAAGCTGCGCCCTGTTGATTTGGGGGCGCTGGCGGGGTCTGGTCATGCCACTGTGTCTGTTTACCGCCAGCCGCGTGTGGCTATTATTCCCACCGGGTCCGAGCTGGTCTCTACGGAAAATGTGGCCGAACGAGGCATTCAGCCGGGACAGATTATCGAATACAACAGCATGGTGCTGGCGGCTCAGGTGGCCGAGTGGGGTGGATTGCCCACGCGTTGGCCCATCGTGCCGGATAAGTCTGAAGCGATTCAAACGGCCGTGCGCCTGGCTGCCCAAAATCACGATCTTATCTTGCTGAATGCCGGATCTTCTGCGGGCAGTGAGGATTACACGGCCCATGTGGTGCAATCGTTGGGGCAGTTGCTGGTGCATGGTGTGGCTGTGCGGCCGGGGCATCCGGTTATTTTGGGCATGCTGGAGACTGGAGATTGGGGACTGGAAACTGATGACCAATCTCCAATCCCCAATCGCCAATCGCAAATTCCCATTATTGGCGTGCCCGGTTACCCCGTTAGCGCGGCCTTGACTGGCGAGATTTTTGTGGAGCCGGTTTTGGCACGATGGCAGGGACAACGGCCGTTCCAACCGCCAACCATCCCCGCTACGCTGACCCGCAAGCTGAATTCACACATGGGCGATGATGATTTTGTGCGCGTGGCGGTGGGGGAGGTGAACGGCCGTTTTGTCACTACACCCATCAGCCGGGGGGCGGGGGTTATCACTTCCCTGGTGCGGGCCGACGGCATTGTGCGCATTCCCCGCTTTAGCGAAGGGGCCGATGCGGGCAGCGATGTGACCGTGCATCTCTACCGGGACGCGCGCGACCTAGCCCACACCATTTTAGCCATTGGCAGCCATGATCTGACGCTGGACCTCATTGCCCAATTTTTGGCAGAGCGCGGCGGCGGGCGGCTGGCCTCGGCAAACGTGGGCAGCCTGGGCGGTTTGGTGGCCCTGCGCCGGGGCGAATGCCATCTGGCCGGATCGCACCTGCTGGACCCAGAAACAGGCATTTACAACCAGAGCTACGTGCGGCGTTACTTACCTGACGAAGACGTGGTGCTGCTCACGCTGGTGGGCCGGGAGCAGGGCTGGCTGGTGCCCTCGGGCAATCCCAAAGGCATTCAGGGTTGGGAAGCTGCCGCGCGGCAAGATGTACAGCTGGTGAATCGGCAGCGTGGCGCGGGCACGCGGGTGCTGCTCGATTATGAACTGGGTAAATTAGGCATTAAGCCAGATCAGGTGCCCGGTTACGGCCGTGAGGAGTATACGCATCTGGCCGTGGCCGCCGCCGTGGCCTCTGGTGCGGCCGATTTTGGTCTGGGCATCCAGGCGGCGGCGCGGGCGCTCAAGCTGGACTTTGTGCCGCTGGCTCACGAGCAGTACGATCTGGTGATGACTCGCCAGACGTACGAGAGTGAACGGTTACGGCCGTTGCTGGACCTGTTGCACGACGATGATTTTAAAACGGCCGTGGCGGCCATGCCCGGGTACGATGTTTCCGTGATGGGAAATGTCATTGAGATTTCAACAGCTAAGCAGGGAGGTTCCCCGATTTAGCCATCCTCATCGCACCACAAATGGCAGATAAACCTTTGAACCAATCAAGAGTGTGTGGGTATAGATGCCGGATACGCTCTGATCGGTACTAACGCGAACAACATTGGTCAAAACGCCAGTATAACCTTCATTAACCGTCACATTGACGGTTTGTGTCCAGACGCCCCCCAACGCAGGAATCGTCGTCGTCCAAACCAGGCTGGCATTGGGTGTGACTTGAGAAGGCAAATCATCGGTGATTGTTGCGGTGAAGTCAATGTCCCCTGTATTGGTAACCACAATTGTGTATGTTAAACTGTCGCCAGGCTGCACATTCTGCTGATCGGTATATTTGACAACCGCTAATGCAGCTGAAACATATTCATCAGCCCCTATGGACACCGTGCCATCGCTCAGGCGAATTTGCTCATCAATGTCTGTCGTTGGTGCCCACACAGTTGAGCCACCGCTATTTACGGGTGAACTGGGTTGCAGATGGTAGTAGGCGGTAATATTGTTGCCCGTGGCGACAAACAGTGGATCAATCGCCACATCGTGTGCCCCTGGAGTTAAGCCACCCGCATAATCGGGCCCGGAGCCCTTGTTATCATAAACATCGTTGTAATCGAGTGTGTATACTGAACTGTCTGCCGGATTTTTAGCCAGACCGTTGTCAGTATTGTTGTAAACGATGTTATTCACAATAACGATGTTGGGCGCATTGTCAAAATAAATGCCTTCTCCATCATTTTCCGTGACGGTGTTGTTGATAAGCCTGACAGGCGATGATTCACTGACGTACACAGCAGCACCAAAATTAGCCTGATTTTGCGCCAAAATGTTGTTGGTAACTGTTACAGCTCCAGACTGGTAAAGCCGAATACCGCTGGCAATATTCCCTTCGTTATTCACAAACGTATTGGCATTGATGAGTGCCTTGCCGCCATTATCTATTCCCACAGGTGCCTTTTGGTTTCCTTGAAAGAGATTTTTTTGGATGGTCATCTCGCCGGTACTACCCAAAACATAGGCCCCACCGCCAAAATCACCGTTGATAGTATTGCTTATAATAAGATTGTTTTCCAGCAAGCCTGAAGAGTCTATAAACCTCAGACCGCCTCCATTGTTTTCAGCTGAATTTTCTAAAAAGAGATTGTCCGTTATTTTTAGATTTGTGGCTGCATAGGAACTGAAACCGCCCCCAGCACGAGACGAATTCCCCCCAATCCAATTCCCCTGGATCGCGATTGGCGAATCGCCATACACGTAGATGCCACCGCCTGATGTGGAGGCTTGTGTGTCTGCCTCATTCCACCAGACACGCAGGCCATTGATCGTCCCCGTGGCATTTTGCAAGTAAATGCCACCCCCCTCAATTGTCGCCGTATTCCACCACACGGTTCCATTGGTATCCAGCACATTGTCGGTCAGAACGCCAGTCATGGTCACTGTGGCACTGTCTACATAAATGCCCCCACCCCGCTCGGCGACGTTCCACCAAACGGGCACATTTTCAAATGTAGGTGCCCCGCGATTTACGTATATTCCACCTCCTTGTCTGGCCGTATTATTAGACACCCAGGTGTTGATGATTGTGGGTGAGGCATACCAGATGCCAATCCCCCCACCAAAGAGGTTTGCACTTACCGAACCGGTAATTTCGCTTGCACCCCCGCCAATCACATGAACGCCGGATAAAATAGTTGAAGCCGATACGCCTGGCTCAATATAGACGGTAGATTGAGCAGAAGTATGATTGCCATTAATAACTGTATTGTCAAAGCCTTCACCATAAATAGAGATTCCATTGGTCATGGTAATGTGCTCTGTGTACGTCCCCGCACTTACTAGGATAGTATCGCCAGGAATACCGTTATCAATTGCGTCCTGGATTTTGGTATAACATCCTCCACCACCCGTTGTATTCACACACAAGCTTGCCCCGACCGATTCTTGGGCGAGCGTTAAAATTGCCAAAATGGTTATGAGCAGACTAGAAGTGGTTAAAGTGAATAAAGTCATTATTCTTCGAATCATGATCATGCTCCTTATACCTTTTGCGATTACTCGCGTTTAGAATTTTTCGTGGATAAGTGTGTCAGGAAACGGCCGTCCCCGGGCGTCTTTTCAAGCAGCACTCACCCTCATATGGTAAAACCCGCCATGAGAAGATGCCTGCCGAGCAACTATACGACGGGCCAATATACAGCTTGGCCAACGAAAATATGGTATTAAAATAGCCTGATCAATGTTGTCAAATTATTAACAAAGAATCGGGAACCACGCCGACTTCCTTACTAACCGAGTTTCTGTAGATAAAATTTGCTGCTAAGATAGCACTTGGATTTGGAAACGGCCGTTAAGCCCACCTGACAGATTCGCATGGTGCAATGAGTTCTGTGAATTTATTAATGACAGGAGTTTTTGATGACACTTTCCTATATTGCTGATTTACATAATCACACAACCGCCTCCGATGGCGAATACAGCCCCACCGAGCTGGTGCAGGCTGGCAAAGATTTGGGCCTGCAGGCCATTGGCGTGACTGATCACGATACCCTCAACGGCCTGGATGAAGCCTTAGCCGCTGGCGAAAAGTTGGGCATCCGGGTGGTGCCCGGAGTAGAAGTATCGCTGCGGTTTAGACGCCCGTATTTCACCGGCACCCTCCACTATTTGCTCTACATCCCCTACGATTTGCTGCAAGACGACGAATTCCGGCAGATGGCAACCGAGATTTTTAGCCAGGGGCGTGGCGGTGGCCTGGTGCGCGCCCGCGTCGAGATCATTAACGCGGAGTTTGGCCCCAACGGCAAGCAGCCGCTGCTCAAGCACGCGTTAACTGCTGAAGAAATTGAAGCACTGGCGGTCAACGTCTCCCGTCGTCATTTTGCTGTGGCCCTCAAAGAAAATCACGGGTTGGACAAAGAGCAGGTCAATTTGCTCATTGGCAACGACAGCCCCGCCTATGTGCCCTCGGGCATTGACCCGAAGCAGTTGACACCGCTGCTGAAAAAATACCCGCAGTTGGTACGTATTTTTGCCCATCCGGCAGCCGGGTCTTACCCAGGGAAGAGCCTTTACAATGAGGTGCTGCCGCCCATTGAAACGGTAGAAATCCTCATGCCGGAGTTTTTGGATGATGAGTTGCTGGGGTTGGACGGGCTGGAAGTAGAATATCCTGGCCATGCGCCGCAGCACCGTAAGCTGATGGCTGAATGGGCGCAAAAGTACAATCTGATTACCGGTGGCGGCTCTGACTGCCACGACCGGGTGGATCGGCCGTTGGGCGTGGCGGGCGTCTCGCAAGCAGAGCTGGACACGCTGTTGACTCGGCTGC
This sequence comes from uncultured Anaerolineae bacterium, assembly GCA_905479495.1. Taxonomy (GTDB): domain Bacteria; phylum Chloroflexota; class Anaerolineae; order Promineifilales; family Promineifilaceae; genus Leptofilum. The sequence goes on along the minus strand of CAJQMR010000003.1, from coordinate 98,700 downwards.
TCAATCCCGAGATTGTTCGTTAGTCAGTCCCTCCTCCCTTAATTTTAACTGAGCAAAGACCCATTCCATTCGCTGGATGGGTCTTTTTTTGTTACCAGATTCGCCCCCCACTCAAAAGCTTTCACGCAAAATTTATGGGTATTAGGACCTAATTGCTATGACCAACATGTGATATACGGTCCTGTGACCACCTCCTACAATACAGATTGTCGGGAAATAGCATGTTAGGAACTCACCCTGCATAAATTTTTATTTCATTGAGCCAAACGGCCGTACCGACACCAAATTTATCTTTAACCATTTTAGGAAGGAATCTATGTTGCAGTCGAAGCGTGTACTCAAGAAATCAGGTCGGCGAACGGGCATCTCATCTCGGCGCTATTTCCGATCCTCTCTCATTTTGCTGGTGCTGGGCCTGATCGTTTTGCTGCCCTCCCTGGCCTATGCCGCCACGGTCACTAAAAGCAACGGCACCGACGGTGCCGCCGATGGCAGCTTTATCAATCGTACAGTCGAATATACCACCAGCGATTTTTCAACAGGAGCTTCCATTTCGTCGGTGACTGCGACGATTCAGTTTGAAAAAATTGATGCGCTGGATGCTGGTAGCTGTTTTTCTAGTGGGGATCAAGGTGGCGATCCTATCAATCGTGAAATTTACATGTACCTTACCAGTCCCACTGGAACGCGGGTGGATTTAATTTACAATGCACCTAACTTTACTTATACCGATAATACAGTGTACGGTGGCATAGCAACGGTTACTTTTGATGATAATGCCGCTGCTCAAGTAGGTGGCCCCGCGCCAACCAGCGGCACTTTCCGCCCCGAAGAACCATTGAGCGCCTATTTTAGCGAAGACCCATTGGGTATCTGGACATTGACGGTTGGCGACAGTTTGGGCGGTGCGCCACTTTGTTTCTACGACTTTAGCCTTACGGTAAATGCCGAGCAATTACCGGTGGTAGACGACCAAACGTTCTCTGTACCAGAAGATAGTGCCAATGATACCGTCGTTGATACGATTGTGGCGTCGGATGCTGATCCGAATGATAAACTCAGCTACACTGTAACGGGCGGTTCAGGCCAGAACGTTTTTGATGTAGACATCTTGACTGGGGAAATAACGGTAGCTGATGCAACGCAGCTCACCGATCCCGGTGGGGGCACGCCAACTTCCTTTACGTTAAATGTTACCGTAACCGACAGCGCGGCTTTGAGCGATACGGCCGTTATCACCATCAACGTAGACAACGTCAACGATGCTCCGGTCATTACCGAAAGCGACCCGGTGAGCGTCCCAATGGATGAGGATGGCGCGCCAACTGCCTTTAGCCTTAACCTCCACGCCACCGACCAGGATGGTGATACGCTCAGCTGGAGCATCGACACCCAGGGTAGCAATGGCACGGCCAGCGCCTCAAGCCCGGGCAATGCTTCAACCATTGGCTACACGCCCACTGCTAACTACAACGGCAGCGACAGCTTTGTGGTGCAGGTGAGTGACGGCAACGGTGGCACCGATACGATTACGGTTAACGTGACAATCGATCCTGTCAATGACAATCCAAACGCGGTGGATGATACATTCACCGTAACTGAAGACAGCAGCGATAACAGCCTTGATGTGTTGGCGAATGATACCGATGCGCCAGATAGCGATGAAACCTTGGAGATTACGGCCGTTGGTGCCACAGATAACGGCGGCACTACCACCTTCAACACAGCCGTCATCACTTACACGCCCGCACTTAACTTTAGCGGCACAGAAGTGTTCACTTACACCATTAGCGATGGCAGCCTAAGCGACACGGCTACCGTCACGGTTACCGTAACAGGTGTAAATGACCCGCCTGTTATTACCGAAAGTGATCCAGCTACTGCGAATATGTCTGAAGATAGCAATCCGGATTCATTTAGTCTGACCTTAAATGCTACCGATCCGGATACCACGGATACACTTACCTGGAGTATTCAAACGCAAGCCAGCAATGGTATTGCTACGGCCAGCGGTACCGGCACATCCAAGGCGATTGGGTACACACCCAATACCAACTACAACGGCACCGACAGCTTTGTGGTGCAGGTGAGCGATGGCAACGGTGGCACGGATACGATTACGGTTAATGTTAACATTAGCGCTCAGAATGACCCCCCCGATGCGGTCAATGATGATAGCTACACGGTCGATGAAAACTCAACCAACAACAATCTGACAGTGTTGGGCAATGACACGACGCCGGATGCTGGCGAAACATTGGAGATTACGGCCGTTGGTGCCACAAACAACGGCGGCACGGCGACCATTAACGCCAGCACCAGTATTTTGTACTCTCCGGCTGCGAGCTTTGTGGGTACGGAGGTGTTTACCTACACAATTACGGACGGCAACAATCGCTACGACACAGCCACCGTTACCGTTACTGTGCAGGACGTGAATGAAGCCCCAGTCATAGATCAGACAAGTCCGATCAGCGTAACCATTGACGAGGATGGATCCCCCACGGCATTTAGCCCCTTAGCTTTGTCGGCTACCGATGGGGACGGTGATGCCATGACCTGGAGCATCTTTGACCAGGGGAATATTGGCACTGCCAGCATAAGCGGAACGAACCCTAATCCGTCCAGCACCATTAACTATGCGCCCACTGCCAACATGAATGGCGCTGATTCGTTTGTGGTACGCGTCAGCGATGGTCGTGGTGGCACCGATGACATCACGGTAAACGTGACGATTAATCCGCAAAACGACAACCCAGATGCCGTTGATGACAACTTGAGCGTGAATGAGCAAAGCAGTAACAACACGCTGACGCCGTTGACCAACGACACGATTTATCCTGACAGTGGTGAGACTTTGACGATTACGGCCGTTGGCACACCAAACAACGGTGGCTCAGTGACCATCAACATTAATAATACTGATCTTAACTATACGCCGCTGTCAACCTTTATCGGCACAGAAGTGTTTACTTACACCATCAGCGATGGCAATGGCGGCAGCGATACAGCCACCATTAGCGTGAGCGTGGACGATGTGAACTTTGCACCCACCATCACCGAAGGCACTTCTACCAGCGTTACCATGTCTGAGGATGGCAGCCCGACGGCCTTTAGCCTGTCGCTGAACGCCACAGACCCGGACGGCAACACGCTAACGTGGAGCATTCAAACCCAGGCCAGCAATGGGACTGCCAGCGCCAGCGGCACAGGCACTGCCATAGCGATCAACTACACGCCTAATGCCAACTACAACGGCAGCGACAGCTTTGTGGTGCGGGTGAGTGATGGTTTTGGTGGTACGGATACCATCACGGTGAACGTGACGATTGATCCGGTGAATGATGCGCCTGTGGCTGTAGACGATTCAGCCTCAACACCGCCGGATACGGCCGTTGTCATCAACGTGCTAGACAATGACACTGATGTAGAAAATGATACGCTGACGGTTACAGGCGTTACCCAGGGCAGCAAAGGCAGTGTGACCCATAACGGCACAACGGTTACCTATACGCCCAATCCCAATGAGGCTGGCAGCGACAGCTTCACCTACACCATCAGCGATGGTAATAGCGGCAGCGATACCGCTACCGTGACGGTGCAACTGGGCACGTATGACATCTTTTTACCGATGATCACAAACAACTTTGTCAGCGCCCCAGATTTGGTTGTAACCAATATTAACGCCAGCAGCAGCCTGATTGAAGTGACGATTGAAAACCAGGGTTCGCAGGCTACCAGCACGGGTTTCTGGGTTGATTTCTACATTGATCCTAATCCAGTGCCCACGCATGAAAATGAGCTGTGGGCGGATCTATCAGATGAAGGGATCGTTTGGGGCGTGAATGTCTCCATCCCGGCGGGCGATTCGCTTACGCTAAGTTACAGCACTGTGACCGGTGCGCCCAATCTGTACTATTCGGCAGCAAACAGCAGTTACAGCGGCAGTCTGCCCGTGGGCACTCCCGTGTATGCCCAGGTGGACTCTGCCCATCTCAACACAAGCTATGGTGGTGTTTTGGAAACGCACGAGATTTTAGGTGGGACCTACAACAATGTGAGTTCGGAATATACGGCCGTCGCGACGGCAACATCGGTGATATCAGTGGCGTCAGCGGCCAGCTTTAGTAGTGCACAGCCGCTGGATTTGCCATTACGTTAATGGATTAATTTTCAATCAATAAGTTTACGTCATCATGATGATGAGGGAGCGATGAACATGAAACAAAAATTTGTGGGAAACGGCCGTATCGGCATCTACTACCTAATGGCCTTGTTTAGCTTTGCCGCCTTTGTGCTGCTGCTACTGGGCGCAACGTCTGCTACCGCAGAGGATTATGAACTACCACCGCGTGAGGACGTATCCACGACCCCTGTCACCGTTGAAGCGGTGCAGGCCACCGGCGAAGGCGCGCGGGTTCATCTACAGGCACACTTCAGCCAGAATTGGCCCTGGGAGGCCATGCATTGGCAGGAAGATTTGTGGCTTAAGGTGCAGTGGCTGGATAACGAAGGCAACTGGCAGGATGTGGATGGCTGGGAAGGAAGTTTGGACGCTATCCAACAGGCAGAAGATTGGATGGGCATGAAGGAACTTTGGCTGGCAGACACCTATCTAGGGACAGGGCCTTACCGTTGGCAAGTGTATGATCGGCACGATGACCATCTGCTTACTACGAGCGACGAGTTTTACCTCCCCAGCAAGAGCGGCGAGCTGATGGCTGTGGATATGATGCTCCAACCGTAACTTAAACACGCTAAACTGAGAAATTAATAAGGACTGGCTCCATAAGCATGGGGCCAGTTTTTTGTTGCACTGTGCGATTGTTGAGTTGTGCTAAAATCAAACGTGATTCAACAATAAATGAAGCGGCGGCAACAAATGATTGTTTGGAATTGGGGCATTCTTGTTTTGCTAGGTACGGCCGTACTCCTGTACGGTTTGGGTTGGCGACGGCAGCCAATCAACACGACGCCTGCCTTACTGCCTCATGCCTGGCGTCGTGTCAGTTTTGTCGCGGCCATTCTGGTTCTGCTGGTTGCATTATTTTCTCCGCTTCATCATTTGGCCGACCGCTATTTTTCTGTCCATGTCTTGCAGCGACTTTTACTGGTGGCTGTCGTTCCTGCTCTTTTTTTCAGCGGAAATCCGCTCCCCATTTTGTTTACTGGTTTACCCACTCAATGGCAAACAACGTTGGTACAACTGCCCCAAACGGCACCCCGGCTTGTTCGATTTTTTATTCAAATCACGCATCCTGTCGTGGTGTGGATTTTGTTTGTTTCTACCTTTTGGCTGTGGCACGATGTGCAGATAGATCATCTGCTGTTGCGGGTGCCTTGGGTGCATCGCCTGGAGAATGTGACGTTGCTGGGAACGGCCGTTTTCTATTGGTGGCACATCATGGCGGCATCGCCCCGGCTGCATGCGGCCATGCTGCCCCTGTGGCGTGTCGGGTACGCTGCGCTGGGCGCGGCTCCCATTAAATTGGTTGGTTTGGTGTTGATGTTTACCACAACGGCCGTTTACCATTATCCAGCCGAGATTTCCTTTTACAATTTGGAGATAACAGACCAAAGTGTCGGTGCGGCCATTGTGTGGGCTGTAGGTGGCGTGGTGTTTACCTGGACGGCCGTTTTGCTCATGCGCAGCTGGCTAAAAGAAGAAGATGAGAAGCCAGGTTTGCCTGAATCTATCTGGTCTTCAGAGGAGATGATGTTGGCACCTGGGTTTGGTAAAACAACTTCCTATTCCTCGCCCAAAAATGGCTTGTCAAAAATTAGCAAATCGTCTAATGTATCAGGTGTAAATATGTAAAAGTGGCTGAATCACTCCTCCTAAATTTCGATTCCCACTTTTATTTGAGCAAATCACAAGAAACCAAGCTTTTATTGCGGGAATTTTTCTGTGATTTGCGACAATCAGGGAAAAAGGGTTAAGCATGTCCAGATATGAAGATTTAGTGCAAGGTTACAGCGATGCTCGCAAAGGGTTTCGTGATTATGAAGAAACTTGCCGCAACTTTGCGCGAGATTTGATATTTGGCATGGTGGAATATTTTGAATGGCCACAAGATAGGGAAATTACTTATATCCCCCTTGGTGAGGATTTGGATCCAAACAACAAGTTTTATGCTTTAGCTGGAGCCATGCGTATGGATGCGCAATCATTCTGGCATTTTGGCGTAGAGCTAAATTTGATGGAAGCGTCTGGTGCTTATCCACTTTCGCTCGTGCTTAGCTTTTTCATTAAAAAAGTAGGCACGAACTTTATTGTAAAGCTTGGCCCCCAAGGGCGTGAGATAAAAATCCCAGAAGATAAACAGGGTGAATTGGAACCATTTTATGAAGCGGTTTTCAGACAGATTAAAGAATTCCTGGCCAAACGGTATATCCAGGCAATTACCAGCAAGGAAAGGGATTACGGCTTTATTACGCTTTTATAAATTGTAAGTGTCTATTGCGTTTCTGTGCCAATCTAAGAAAATTACAAAATATTCCTACAATAAAAAGGTGTTGTCTGGTGATTTACTCAAGTAAAGGCAGGGGAGTTGGCTCATCTACTGCAAAAGACTTGCCTGATTTCACACAACGGCCGTTTGGGAATCGGACACAATTTACGCTTTACTCACCCATAATGATCGTTATCTTTAGCAAGCTGTGTGCTGAGTCAAGTAGAATACAGCTTGTTCGGCAATTAATATGAACCTTAAGCAACAATGGCTACTTTATTGACAAGCTTGCACAATGCACGCATTAAAAATATCCTCAAACTTAACAATCGCCGACAGCGGGATGCACAAAAAAAGACGATTGTAGAAGGGATACGTGAAATAGAACGTGCCCTCAAGTGTGGCATTGTTCCTCAAGAAGCGTATGTTTGTCCGGAACTCATTACAACAGATGAAGCAACGGCCGTTTGGCAGCAGCTGCAAAACCTGGCAGAAACTGGGCAGTTAGACCTCTTTACCATTACAGTCGAACTCTTTGCCAAAGCAGCGTATCGTGGTCAAAGTGGCGGTATTCTGCTCGTTATACCTTATCTGGATTACACCCTATCCAGTTTGTCGTTTAGCAATACCCCTTTACTTCTTGTCATTGACGGTGGAGAGAAGCCAGGGAATTTAGGTGCCATTTTGCGTACAGCGGACGCAGCAGGGGTTGATGCCGTGCTGGTAACCAGCCGGGCTAACGGTGGCACCGATATTCATAATCCTAATGTTGTCCGGGCGAGTTTGGGGGCTTTATTCTCGCTCCCCGTTGTTGAAGTGGCGCAGGATAGTTTGCTGTCGTGGCTGCGCCGTAAGCAGATTCAAATTGCTGCCCTAACGCCTGATGGCGAACGGCCGTATACCAAAGTCAATCTGCAAGGTCCGTTGGCATTAGTGATGGGTAGCGAAGCGTTTGGCGTAGACCCAGAATGGCTGGCTGCGGCAGACATTCGTTTAAAGATTCCGATGTTTGGCATGGTTGATAGCTTGAATTTGTCTGTGGCAACGGCCGTTGTCGTTTTTGAAGCTGTCCGTCAGCGTAAAACAGCGGAAACTTAGAGCCATTTGGAATGAACGTAGCTTATTTCGAATGGACACTTAATCGCTTCACATTTTTGTTAGACTTGAGTATATAACTCATGCGAATTGCTTTAATTTCAGACATTCATGGGAACCTTGTATCCTTAGAAGCTGTACTGGCGGACATTGAGCGGCAAAACGTCAATGAAATCATCTTTCTTGGTGATGCAGCAACACTTGGCCCCCAGCCCCATGAGGTCCTTCAGCGTGTCAAAGAACTTGGTTGCCCTTGCGTCATTGGTAATCACGAAACTTATCTGTTTAAACCATCATTGGGTCAAGCCTATATGCGCGGAACACAATGGTTTAATGACATTCTCTCCTGGTGTCGGGCGCGTCTTTCTCCTGAAGATTACCAATTTATGCGTTCCTTCCAGCCAATGCTTAAAGTAAAGCTAGAAGGTGAGAATACCCTGATTTGTTTTCATGGTTCGCCTCGTCGCCATACTGATAACATTTTAGCTACAACACCTCCCCGAGAACTAAACGACATGTTAGCTGGAAGACGCGCGACCATTATGGCTGGCGGGCATACCCATGTACAAATGATGCGCCAACACATGGGTGCGTTAATTGTCAATGCTGGTAGTGTTGGCATGCCTTTTGAGCAAATGCCTTTTGGTGAACGTGGCCCTCGCGTAATGCCCTGGGCAGAATACGCAATCATCACCTCAGAAGGCAACACAGTTAGCATCGATCTTCGTCGTATTCCTGTGGATATTCATGCGATCAAACAGGCTGGGATAGATGCTAGAATGCCAGAAACAAGTGATTGGTTACATAACTGGATTTCGATCACAGAAATGCTTAACCAGATTTAAATCTGGCCCTATTCCTCTACTCCTCTCAATAAAATACTGTTTACCAGCTACCTCAAAAATAATAAACTGATATAAATGCTACTTGTATGTGCATTTCAGTTGCGAGTTTCATGACCTTAGCGATAATTGCGTAGGTTCGTTCACTGAATTGCAGTTTTCATTACATTTCCACTCGAAGGAGAGTTTCATGTCAAGAAAAAGTATTAAGGTTGCCGTCACAGGTGCGGCAGGTCAAATTGGGTATTCGCTCTTATTCCGCCTGGCTTCAGGTGAAGTTTTTGGCGCGGATACAAAAATATCGCTTCATTTATTAGAAATCACTCCTGCCTTGCCTATGCTGGAAGGGGTTGTGATGGAGCTGAATGATTGCGCTTTTCCCTTGCTAGAAAATGTTGTTGTAACTGACAACTCCGAGACCGCCTTTGATGGTGTAAGTTGGGCGTTGTTGGTGGGGTCAAAACCGCGTGGTGCGGGCATGGAGCGTGGTGACCTGATTCGCGAAAATGGGCCCATTTTTGTTGGCCAAGGCCGTGCCCTGAACAAGGCTGCCGACGATGCTCGTGTATTAGTGGTAGGAAATCCGGCCAATACCAATTGCCTGATTGCCATGAATAATTCAGACTTGCCAGATAATCGGTTTGGTGCTTTGACACGGCTCGATCAAAATCGTGCTTATGCTCAGCTTGCGCAGAAAGCGGGCGTGCCGGTAAGCGCTGTAAGCAATGTTACCATTTGGGGCAATCACAGCGCGACACAGTATCCCGATGCCGAAAATGCCAAGATCAACGGCAAATCGGTTATGGACGTTATTTCGGATCATGATTGGCTGCGCGGCGATTTCATTACGACGGTACAGAAGCGTGGTGCGGCCATCATTGCTGCGAGAGGTAAATCTTCGGCTGCTTCGGCGGCAAACGCTGCGCTTGATCATGTTAAGAGCTTTGAGGCGAAGACCCCCGCAGGTCATTGGTTCTCGGCGGCCGTTCCTTCTGATGGTAGCTATGGGATTGAAGAAGGTTTGATCTTTTCTTTCCCTGTCACCAGTGATGGTGCCGGTGGGTATTCAATTGTTCAAGGGCTTGCCTGGAGCGATTTTGCTCGTGAGAAGGTTTCTGTTACTGAGCAAGAATTGAAGGATGAGAAAGCGGTTGTTACTGACTTGTTGAAGTAAGTTTTTGCTTTTCGTATGGCATTCAACATCCGACGTGCTTTAGGTGCGTCGGATGTTGTTTTTTGGAGCGGTGATTGGTTTGGCTTACCAAAATAGGTCTGGGTACACAAGGACTTCTGGCTCAAAGTGGCTCACGGTTTGGCAGTGGCTGTTTAACTTGTCGCTTACGGCCGTTTTCCTCACGCTGGTGCTAAACTGGCCAAATCTTTTGCTGCGCTTGCGCCTCGCTGCCGATAATTCCATTTTTCAAAACGGTTGGCTGTTTCTAATTGCGATGACTCTGTTGCTTCTATTGACGGCGACAGTTCATGAATTGGGGCACCTTTTGGCCGGGTATCTGGTTCGTTTTCGTTTTCAAGTATTGGTGGTAGGGCCAGTGCGTATTTCGGGGGGAAACGGCCGTTTGCGTTGGCAGCGCCAGCGAGGCGGATCGCTTTTTAACGGCTTGGCTGCCAGTCTCCCAAACGAGATGGATAATCTGGCGCGCCGCCTGCTTTATTTTGCTTTAGGTGGGCCATTGGCCAGTTTGTTGCTAACGCTTGTTGCCTTGGGTGTTGTGTTATTTTTGGGCAGTGATTTAAGGCATATGCTGGATTATTTGTGGCTGTGGGAATGCAGTTTGTTGACGGCCGTTGTCTCCTATTTCTTCTTGCTTACTTCCCTGCGACCAGGTACGTATCACAATGGAATGGTAGCCGATGGTGGCCGCATTTTAATGGTAGCTGCTGAATCGCCTCAGGCTGAGCGCTGGCAAGCGTTGGTGAGGCTGAATGTAGCCGATATGGCAGGGGAACGGCCGTCTCACTGGGATGAAACGTTGTTACAGCGTGCGGTAATGCTGCCTGATAATAGTCTGGATTATCTTACTGGCGTTGTGATGAACTACCATTATTGGCTTGATAAAAATGAACCACAAAAGGCGCTGCTTTATCTGGAAGAGGCCCTCAATTTGCCAGTTGCCTGGGAGACAGGTATGCGCGTTCGGCTGGTGTTAGAAAAGGCATTTTTAGCCGCAGCTTACCTGCAAGATTTACAAATGGCGCGTGAGTCATTTGCTCGGATTAAGTTAAATCGGCGTCAGGCAAACAGCTTATATTGGCGAGCCAAGGCTGCTATACAGTTGTTGGCAGGAAACATAGAAGATGCACGGGAAACGGCCGTTCATGGATTAGCAGCACTTGGTGAAGATAATCAAACAGGGCTACAAAAAGCTGAAGTTGCCTGGCTTAATGTATTGATAACCAGAGCATAAAACACAAAAAGCCTCGCTTAGCGAGGCTTCTTGCGGGAAGAGGAGAAGAAGGAGAAAAGAGGAATTTGGAGGATAAATAAATATACAATTTTTGTTACAGTTACCAATACGAAATTGAAACTTAATACAACTCAATTACACTTTATAGTCTAAACCACTTTAGGTCATTGGGTTAGTGAACTAGATACATGGAAAATGTAAAGTTGTTTACACTTGGTTAAGAAGCAACTCCCGTATGCAAAAATAGAGGCTGAGAAAAATGATAAAGAAGGTGAACCACATCGCGGTGTTTGTAGCAGATTTAGATGCTTCGATGCGTTTTTGGGTTGATGCGTTGGGGCTAGAATTATCTCATAAAGAACACGTTGCTAGCCAGGCGGTTGACGTGGCTTTTTTACCGGTGGGGGATAGCAAAATAGAATTGTTACAGCCTACAGATAGCGAAAGTGGTGTTGCTCGATACTTAGAAAAAAGAGGACCAGGTATGCACCATATTTGTTTCGAGGTAGATGATCTTGAAGCAGCCTTGGCTAGACTAACAAAAGCCGATGTTCAGCTCATTAATGAAACACCCGTCACTGGTTCAGATGGACGAAAATTTGCCTTTATTCACCCCAAATCCGCTAATGGCGTTTTGGTGGAGCTGTATGAACTTGTTACTGTGTAGGGGGCCTTTTTCCTAAGAATTTGATACTTGAAGAATGTCATAATTTGCGCATGACATATGGCACTTTGTGAGTAAGCTAAAACTGCTATTATATACCCAAGCCGCCGATTAAGATGAAACGGCAGAGTCAAAACATAATGTGTAATCTGGATTGTCTTGGTATGTTGATTACAGATTTGTAACAACACCAGCTTCCTAAATGTTGTGGTTATGATTGCACTCCACAGCGTGTAATTTTAACGACGGCTTAATATAAACTGCCTCTTCAAGATAGTAGTTTTTTTGGGTGAGCCAGTATCCCGCCAGGGGTACTCTTACAGCGAGTTGTTGAATCGGGTTGTTGTAAACTAGGTGCCCTGCCTCGTTTACTTCACAGTAGGTGTTTACTTCCATAGCGAGAGGCCAGGCGAAAGTCTGGCCTCTCTTTTTGTCTGTTTAGAATAATCACACGCACCGTTTTTTGTACAGTACGGTGGCTAGTTGACACCATTTTTGCAACTCTGTTGCGTTAATAAGCTCAGTGGTTGTGGGAGAAACTTCCTGAGATGCAGAAGTGCTGTTTGTTTGATTGCCTCGGAGGGTAACGGCCGTTTCTAAAGCAAAATCAGCCGCCGGGGTAGAGCCACGCCTTTCTGCAACTTTAGGCCCATCATCCGGCGGTGGTGGCAGCGGCCCGGCGTCACCTTCACTACCGGTAGCAGATGGCGGTTCTTCAATAGCTTCCGCTTCCGGCTCCACGACAACGGTTTCGGTAACAACCCGTGTTACTTCTACAGTTTGACCTTCTTCAACAACTGTTTCGGTAACAACGCGGGTAACTTCCACCGTGACGGTTTCCGTCTTGGGGGTACAGGCTGCTAGTAAGGTAAGCATGAACACCAGCGCCACCCCCAGCCATTGAAGGCGAGCTCTAATCTTTCTCTGTTGATGTTGGCGTTTAGGGCGCTTCTTCATTATTTAGCACCTCTAATGTAATCTCAACAAGAACATTAGTCAGGTTCGTCATGGGATGAATAGTGGATGCATCTATCTGACTGTTTTCAAGACTGTGGCTAATGAAGATAAAACGGCCGTTTCCCATATCGGCAATCTGTTGGTAAATTTCAACCCCTGTTTCATTTAGTCCATCACTACCCACTGTAAAGATTGTGATGTTATGCTCTGTTGCCGCTGATACTATCTCTTCAAGTGACGTCGTTTCGCTTGTGTCTGGATGAGGAGGTGCATCGCCAAGTAAGATTAATAAATGTTCTGCTTCAGGGTCCCAAGTTAGATTGTTGACAGCCTGGAACAGCCCACCGTTCAAGTTTTCAGGATAGTCGCCGCCACCAACGGCCGTTACAGCCATTAAATTTTCTGCAAACAACGTCCATTCATTGGTTAAATCAAACAATTGGACTGTCTGGTCACGGTAGATAACAAAACCATAACGCAGCGAGATCTCATTTGGAAGAGAAACCAGTTCGGCAGCAACCTCATCCAGTCCTGCTTGGAGGGTATTTAACTCATCTGCCATACTGCCGGTGGCGTCTAGTAAAAGAACAAAATCTAGTTGGCGCGGGTCGGGAGGTTGGTCTGACTCGCTACGATTAGCGGGTGGGTTTGGGGTAGCAACGGCCGTATCATTACTGGCGATTACGTTTGGTGTGGCGCGCGGGGCATCTGTCTTACTGCCTGTGACCGGTGTTGGCGGTAGTTCACCGCTGTCTTCTTCGCTGCCCGTTGCGTTGATATCGCCACCTTCAATCGCCTCACTGTCGGTGGTGTCGTCAACGGCACCCGTGTCGGTCTCGCTTGTATCTTCTACTGCTTCATCGGTGCTGCCACCACACGCTGCTAAAAAAATTAGCAAAACCAAAAGCAAACTAAGCCAAATTTGCGAATGTTCAAATCTCTTCACAATATCTTTCCCAAATGTACTTGAATCGACAACTACTGGTACCCACCATCAAAACCACGTTACGGCCGTTGACATTAGACACAGCATACAATATTAACGAAAAAACATGAATTTAGGTTCCCGGAAAGTGGCAAAAAAAAAACCGCCCAGGGGGCGGTCCGCTTAATTCACCAGGAGGGTGGTTCATCAAGCTACGATAAATATCCAGGTCGAGGAAGAGGAAGATATTCATCTGAGCCTGAACTAGGGTTGTTCCAGTCGCGTTTCTCTCGTGCCAGTTTGGGGGGAGGAGTTCCTCTTAACCTAGCCAGACCTTGCAATATAATATTGATTATTAGATGGATGTCTATAAAAAAAACATAAGAAGTTGCGCTTATAGTACAAATTAACTGGTTTGAGGCAAGAGTGTGCTTTAATTGGCTTTGTTGACGAATTTGGGTGTTTTTGTCTAAAGTTGTCAAGATTTTTATCTTGCTCTGGCTACAGAAGGCAACGCCAAGCCAATATTGAATGGAGAAAACGTATATGAGGCGAATATCAGCAATTTATTGGAAATGGATGTGGTTGATCGGGTCGTTGTTGCTCGGGGTATTTCTTATGAGCTGTCGCCAAACGGCCGTTCCTACCTCAACTGCCACATCCCAGCCGACAGTTCCAGTTGAAACCCCACCTATCGTTGACAAAACGGCCGTTCCCGCCACAGACACCGTTCGTGAAATTACCATCTTGTATACCAACGATGAGCATGGTTGGATGGCTGGTGCGCAAGAAGGCGCTGGTGCTGCTAACTTGATGGGGCTTTGGGAAACCGCCGACGAATATCAGCCGGAAGGCGGAAATTTTCTGCTCCTCAGTGGTGGCGATATGTGGACTGGACCGGCTATCTCCACCTGGTTTCAGGGGCAAAGCATGGCCGAGGTAATGAATGCTATGGGCTACGATGCTGCGGCCATCGGCAACCACGAGTTTGATTTTGGCTTGGCGGCGTTGCAAACGCGCGCTGCTGAATCTGACTTTCCTTTTTTGAGCGCTAACATTCGTATGAAAAGCGATGGCACAACGCCGGAAGATTTGGGGATACGGCCGTATACCATCATCACCGTTAACGACATTCAAGTAGGCATAATTGGCCTTACTACCACCAGCACACCGACAACGACCAATCCGGTCAACGTGTCTGAATTTGACTTCATCGACTATGAAACAGCGCTGCGCGAGATGGTGCCACAGGTGAAAGCCGCCGGAGCCGAGATGATTGTCGTACCGGCTCACATTTGTCAAACAGAGTTGGAAAGTTTGGCCCAGGATGTGGCCGATCTAGGCATCCATCTGTTAGGCGGCGGTCATTGTAATGAACTGTTTGCCACGGAGATAAATGACATGGTTGTGCTGGAAGGGGGTACTGCCCTGGCCAACTACGCGTATGCCACTTTTCAGTTTGATACTGCCAGTGATACAGTGATTGCTGTGACGTATGGTGTAGAGGATAACAGCGGTGGCCCGGCTAACCCTGCTGTGGAATCGATTGTGATGCGCTGGCAGGAGGAAGCCGATGCTGAGTTAAATCGTACCATTGGCTACAGCGATCAGGGGGTGGCGCAACGCAGCCAGGAGATGCAGTCGCTTATTACCGAGGCTTGGCTGTGGGCTTATCCCACGGCCGATGTAGCCATTACCAATTTGGGCGGGATGCGGGCTGATTTGCCACCCGGCGATATTACCTTGGCAGATGTGGTCGGGGTGATGCCGTTTGATAATGTGATTGTAGAGTTGCAGCTAACGGGAGAGCAGGTGGACGTCATGTTGGGGCAACCTTCGGCCGCAATTGGCGGTGTGTACCGCGACAATTTTCGCTGGTATTTAAAGGCCACCGGGGAGGAACTGGACCAAGACGGAGTGTACACGGTGCTGGTGAACGATTTCATGTACGCTGGGGGGGATGATTATGCGTTGCTGCCCGTTTACGATCCGGATGGTTACAACACCGCCATTAACTGGCGTCAGCCGGTTATTGATTGGATCATGGCGCAAAGCTCCTCGCCGGAGGCCCCTCTTGATGACGCTATTGCTGCACTTAGCCATGCAAAGGAATAGTGGCAGCCAATGGCTAACCGTAGCATAAAGTAAGAAGCATTTTCCCGGAAACTGTTAGACAGCGGTGCTTGAAAGTAGCTTCCGGGGAATGTGGATTTTTTAGGTGCTGCCTTGTTAGTTCTCGGCTGCTTCCCGTGATTGGTATGACGAAGCGCTGAAGGGGGCACTCCCCTTTTTTATTTTCTCTATTTGTTCTCCTTATTGATAAGCCTTCAAAAAACGCACGTGTATCGTCAAAAACAAGAATATCAATCATTATCAATCAAAAATACGATTGATCTCGACTGTTTTTGTTGACTTTTGCGCGTATCCTTCCTATAATGCGCATTATTCATCAAAAATCGAGTAAACCAAATGAAATCCATTCGCCATACGCAAATTCGCGACATTGTTAACGAAACGGGCCAAATTACAGTAAATGAGCTGAACCATTTGCTGAATGTTAGCGAGGCAACGATTCGTCGTGATTTGGAAGAACTGTCTCAAATGGGCTGGATTCGGCGTACACATGGTGGTGCAGTTCGCGTGGAGCGTGCTGAAAAAGAGCCGCCTATCCTACAGCGCCAGGTTGCCCAGGCGGATGAGAAGTTGCGTATTGGACAGTTGGCAGCCACGATGGTCTCTGATCGGCAAACTATTTTTTTGGGTAGCGGCAGCACCGTGGCTGCGTTGGCGCCCCATTTACGGCGCGTTGCCGATTTAACCGTTATTACAAATTCAATCCCTGTCATCAATGAGCTTGCCGGGCAGGAGAACATCGAACTGATCGTTATTGGTGGCATGTTGCGCCAGAGTGAGATGTCGATGGTGGGCCATATTGCTGAAATGGCTGTGCGGGAGTTTCGCGCGGACCTGGTTTTTATGGGGATGCGGGCGATTGATGCTGAGCATGGTTTTACCAGCGATTTTATGCCTGAAGCGATGACGGACCGGGCCATTTTGCAAATTGCGCCGCATTGTGTGGTGATGGCTGACCACACCAAGTTTGGCCGGGTGAGTACGGTTTTTCTGGCACCGATAACGGCCGTTCACACCATCATCTCTGACACGCAACTCCAACCAGAAATTGCATCTGAATTGCGTGAGAAGGGTCTCGATTTAATGCTGGCCTAGGACGTATGAAAGGATAAACGTCGTGGAACTAAGCGCCTTTCGCCCTCAACCCAAGCTAGAGACAAAAGAAACGGCCGTACCACGCCCCCGTTTCCCCGTTATTGACGCCCATAACCATTTGGCAGAACCATTTGGCGGCGGCTGGGATAAACGGCCGTTAGCCGAACTCCTAGACCGTCTGGATGAAGCCCACGTTGAGACCTATGTTGATCTGGATGGTGGTTGGGGAGAAACCCTCTTGCAAAGTCATCTCGATCATTTCAAGCAGCCTGCCCCCGAACGATTTATGGTATTTGGCGGCGTTGATTGGACGCAATGGCCGGAGAAAGGGTCCCAATTTGGTGAGTGGGCGGCGGCTCGTTTGCGTGAACAAGCCAAATGGGGAGCACAAGGCTTAAAAATCTGGAAGCCGCTGGGGCTGGATGTACGCGATGAAAAAGGTGAACTGGTTGCGGTGGATGATGAGCGATTGATGCCTATTTGGGAAACGGCCGTTTCCCTTAACTGGCCTATCCTGGTGCATGTTGCCGATCCTGTAGCCTTTTTTGACCCAATCACACCGCAAAATGAACGGTGGGAAGAACTCCACAATCACCCAGATTGGCATTTTCCTAGCCCCCCCTTTCCACCGTTTCTCACCATTATGAACCAGTTTGCCACTGTTATTCGTCGGCACCCGCAGGCTACCTTTATTGGCGCACATGTTGGTTGCTATGCAGAAAACCTGGCGTGGGTGGGTGCGCTTCTGGATGAATGCCCCAACTATTTTATAGACATCAGCGCGCGTTTGGGTGAATTGGGCCGACAACCTTATGCTGCTCGCCGGTTTTTTATAAAGTATGCAGACCGGATTCTTTTTGGCACCGATGCAGGCCCATCGCTGGATCATTATCATCTCTATTACCGCTTTTTAGAAACAGACGACGAATATTTTAACTACAGCCCTAGCGACCCACCGCCGCAAGGCCGCTGGCGCATCTATGGACTGCATCTCCCTGACGCTGTTTTGGAAAATATTTATGCCGCAAATGCAAAGCGGTTATTCAATCTTTAAAAGAAAAAAATAATGAATGGACAACATACCTATCAAGAAATCATGACACAACCAGCTGCCTGGGAAGATGCGTTGGCCGCTTTTGCGGAAGTCGCCGAGGCTCTTGCCTCAAGCTGGCAAACCCTCAAGCCAAACCAGGTGATCTTTATTGGCTGTGGCTCAACTTATTATTTGTCGCTCACGGCGGCTGCTTTATTGCAACAGGCAACCGGCATTGCGTCGCGTGCCTGTGCAGCGTCTGAACTGCTGCTGTTCAGTGAAACGCTTGTTGTCGATCCGGCAAAGACGTTACTCGTTGCTATTTCTCGTTCTGGCACAACAACTGAAACATTAACGGCCGTTTCCCGATTCCAACAACAAGGTGGGGCTGCCGTCTGGACGATCACCTGTTATCCCGATAGTCCATTGGCCCAAATGGCTGATATCGTTTTGCCCACGGTTGCCGCCCAAGAGGAAAGCGTTGCCCAAACCCGCTCATTTGCCAGCATGTTGATCATGGCGCAAGCGCTTGCAGCCTACCTCAGTGGTCAGGCGTGGGAGCAGCTGCACGATTTGGTGGCATACGGCCGTACCCTCATAAACCAAACCGCCCCCATCATGCAGCAGCTTGCCGAACGACAAGACCTGGTGCGCTTCACTTTTCTCGGCTCTGGGCCGCAAAATGGGATTGCCCATGAGGCCATGCTAAAAATGACTGAAATGTCGTTAACGGTCGCGAATGCTTTCCACTTTCTGGAATATCGACACGGTCCCATGTCGATGGCGAACGCCGAAGCCGCCATCATTGGATTGCTGTCGCCCACAGCCGCTGACCATGAAAAACAGGTGTTGGCCGAAATGGCTGCCAACGGCGCGACAACGCTTACCCTTTCCCCTGAAGGGGGCGACATCGCGCTGCCAACAAACTTGCCTGTGTGGGCTTACCCCGTGCTGTACCTGCCTCCGCTGCAACTGCTTGGCTACTATCGCGCCCTCAGCAAAGGGCTTGATCCTGATAACCCACGTAATTTAACGGCCGTTGTCACCCTGGACACAGCCGCCTTTTAATATTTTGCTCAGCAACAAGTTTGGTGATAGCTAAATTGTTGTCTTGGCAAGGAGGACAAATAATGAAGAAGATGTGGTTATTGACATTAATCGTTTTGCTGTTGGCTGCCTGTGGTGGCGACGCAGAAACAGATGACCAGGCTGACACCAGCAGCGCCGATACTGCCAGCAGCGATGTGGCAACTGAGGGCAGCGGACCTGTCACCATTCGGTTGTGGACACACCAAAACGATGCCTTCAACAATGGTTATCAAGCATTAGCCGACGCGTATATGGCAGCAAATCCAGACGTCACGGTTGAACTGGAAACCTTTGACTACGACACCTATATCCAAACATTGCAAACCGCCTTGCCAGCCGGTACAGAGGCCGATGTATTGCAGATGTTTGGCTCCTGGGTGTGCAGCTATGCCGAAGGCGGCAACCTGGCGGCCGTTCCCGAAAATGTGATTTCATTAGCCGATGCGCAAGAAGCGATTTTCCCGGCCCAGATTGGTGGATATATCTGCGATAATCAGCTTTATGGTGTGCCGCAAGAGTTCAACATCGAGTATGGGGCAGTCTTGGTTAACACCCAATTGGCCGATGAAGTTGGTTTAACAGACATCACAGCTGGTTGGGATAGTTGGGATGCCTTTATTGCCGATGCCCAGGCAATGGCCGAGGTGCAAGATGGCATCATTACCCGTGCCGGTTACAACTTTACCGGTTCCGATGGCATGTCGGCTACCTTCTACTCCCTCATTTTGCAAAACGGCGGCCAATATTTAACAGACGATGGCTTTTCCGTGAACACCCCGGAAGGGCGGGCCGCATTGGAATTGATGAAGCGATTTGTCGATGAAGGGTTGGTTGATCCGGTTCTGTTTAATGATGAATCTAATTGGGTGGGTGATTCTTACTTTGATGGCAGCAGTGCCATTGGTCTGGTAGGTCCTTGGGTAGTTCCCGAATACGGCACAGATTATCCTGAAATGGTGGAGGTCACACAATATGTCCCGCTGCCAACTGCTGGGGAAAATGCGTTGGTGGCTGCCTCTGGTTGGGGATTAACGGTATCGGAAAACAGTGCGGCGCAAGACGTAGCCTGGGACTTTGTGAAATTTGTGGCGCTCAATGCAGATAACGCCGTACAGTGGAATCTGGCTTCCGGCACGTTGCCCGCCTTGAAAGCGAATGCTGAAGGAGCCAACGCCGACGAGTTAGTGGCCCAGTTCCCCCACTTTGCCCCGTTCCTGGACGTGTTACCGTATGCTCAATATGAAGGCGCGTTCCCGGATCGTGATTTGGTGTGGTACGAAATCACCTATCCCAACATCTTGAACTTCTTGCAAGGCAATGGCACCATTGATGAGACGCTGGAAGCGATTGATCGCGAAGTGAACGAGACGTTTGAGTAAAGAATAATAATCAGTAATCGGTAATCAGTTTTAGGCTGATTACCGATTACCAAACACCCCATGAACCTTTCAGCGACAGCAACAAAAACGAAAAAGCGCCGCTTTTGGCAGCTCGGTAACAGCCGTGAAGGGTCTAAACGGCGCTTTGTCCTATCGGCTGTGTTACCAATGGCGCTGTACATGGCTTTTTTTAGCATACTGCCCATTTTGTGGGCGGTGGCGTTGGCCTTTTTTGAATACAGTGCCCGCCGTGAAGGGGGTGTCATCCTGGGCTTGGGGGGTGACAATCCTTTTGTGGGGTTGCAGCATTTTCGCGCCATGTTTGATTTTAGTTCCGATGCGCCATTAGAAGTTCGCCAATTTCACATTGGTGTTAAGACTACGTTGATGTTTGCCTTTTTGGTAGTGCCCCTGAACCTGGCGCTCACGCTGCCGTTGGCTGCCATGATTGAATCGGTTGGAAGCTGGCTGCGGTTAACGTTTCGTACGATTTTCTTTTTGCCTATTGTTACTTCTGCGGTGGGGGTGGCTATCATGTGGGGCTACATTTTTCATCCGCAGCGGGGGTTGCTTAATGGGGTGTTAACGGCCGTTCTGGGCAAACTCACGGTCATTAATTGGACTGGCGATCAGGCGCTGGTTTTTGGTGGTATTCCGGTGGCCTTAATCGCTGTTATTGTCGCCTACCTGTGGCAGGATTTGGGTTATAACCTGATCATTTTCATTGCTGCGTTACAGGCAATTCCAGAAAGCGTTAAGGATGCGGCAATTGTCGATGGGGCAAACGGCCGTCAACAATTCTTCAACATCACCCTTCCCTTGCTTAAACCAACGATTCTGCTGGCCGCTATCCTGACAATGATTTCGGCTTTTCAGGTCTTTGACATCATCCAGGTGATGACCAATGGTGGCCCGAATGATCAAACGCGGGTGATGGTCATTGACATTTACGACAATGCCTTTCGTTTTCAGCGGATGGGTTGGTCAGCGGCCGTTTCTATCATTTTGTTTTTGCTCGTGTTGATCATTTCACTGGTGCAAAGTCGGCTGTTGAGAAGTGAGTGGGAATATTAGAAATGCTTGCCTCTAAGCGCCAGACCACATTTAATCCAGGCCGGGCCGTTGTCTACCTTGTGCTCATTGGTGGTAGTTTGATCGCTTTGCTGCCCTTTATCTGGATGATTTTAGCAACCTTTAAAACTGGGGCTGAGGTGCGGCAAATACCGCCCACGTTTTTTCCGCGAGAATTCACGCTGGATAATTACAAGGCGATTTTTGCTGATGAGAGCTTGCCGCTGGCACTGTTTTACCGCAACTCGCTTATTATTGCCCTGAGCAACACCGTGTTGGTCCTGCTTTCTAGCTCCCTTTTTGGCTATATTTTTGCCAAGCATGATTTTTGGGGGAAACGGCCGTTTTTCTGGTACATCCTCGCTACCATGATGATCCCCTTCCAGGTAACGATGATTCCGGGCTACCTCATTTTGGTTAAGCTGAATCTGCTCAACAAGCTGTCGGGCCTGATTATTCCGGCGGCGATTGATGCCTTTGGCATCTTTCTGATGACCCAATTTGCCCGGTCGATTCCCAACGAAATGCTGGATGCCGCACGGGTGGATGGGGCTGGTGAATGGCGCATTTTCCGTTCCATTGCCTTGCCGCAGTTAGGACCAGCGCTGGCAACCTTGGGTATGCTCACCTTCATGTCCAACTGGAATGCATACCTGTGGCCGCTGATTGTGTTGACGGAGCAAAGCAAGCGGACCTTGCCCATTATTCTCACCTGGTACACCACACAGCATTCTAACCAGATTCACCTCTCGATGGCGGCGTCGGTGTTGGTTGTGCTGCCCATTTTACTCATCTTTTTATTGGCGCAGCGCTGGATTATTCGTGGTATCTCCCTGACGGGTATGAAAGGGTGATGAACCATTGTTTAACAACTATTGACGGATAGGCGACTCAACAAGGAGCTTGAAATGCCAAAAGTAACAATTATCGGCGCAGGCAGTGCTGTCTTTGCCGCTGAAGTGATGAGCGATATTTTGTGTACACCTGGCCTGGACACGGGCACTTTTGCCCTGGTAGATATCCATGCTGGACGGTTGGAACTGGCCCAGCAAATGGCCGAATTTTTAGTTGCCAAAAGCGGCCGTAATTGGACGGTGGAAGCCAGCACGGATCGTACAAAAGTTTTGCCGGGCAGCGACTATGTCATCAACACCATTGAAGTGGCTGGGCGTGAAAATGTGCGCCACGATTATGATATTCCCTTGAAATATGGCGTTGATCAATGTATTGGCGACACCATCGGCCCCGGTGGCTTGTTCAAGGCGCTGCGTACCTTGCCAGCCTGGCTGGACATTTTGGCAGACGTAGAGCGGTTGGCCCCCCATGCGCTGGTAATGAACTACACCAACCCGATGTCGCTAACCGTTTTGACCGGCGTGCGCGCCAGCAAACTACCCATTGTTGGTTTATGCCACTCGATCCAGCACACCAGCTACCAGTTGGCTGAATATTTGGATGTTCCCTGGGAAGAGATCGATTGGCGGGCGGCAGGCATTAATCATCTTGCCTGGTTTGTAAAGCTGGAACGTAATGGCGAAGATTTATACCCACAATTGCGGCAGCGCATCGTTGACCATCCCGAGATTTATGAGCAAGATCCGGTCCGCTTTGAGATGATGAAACATCTCGGTGCCTTTGTTACGGAATCGAGCGGGCATACCTCAGAATATACTGGCTACTTCCGCAAGCGGCCGGACCTGATCAAAAAATATATGCGCTCAGAATATCGTGGCGAAAGTGGCTTTTATGCTAATAACTGGCCAACCTGGCTGGAGGAAGCAGCGCAGGAGCTGCGCGACGCGCTCTCTGGTAAAGAAGCATTTGAATTGGAGAGGGGTCCCGAATTTGCGTCTTACATTATTGAAGGGATGGAAACGGGTAAACCCTCTGTTATTTATGGCAATGTGCTGAACACGGGCCTGATTGAGAATTTGCCGCACGATGGTGTGGTGGAGGTGGCCTGCCTGGTAGATAAAAAGGGGGTGCAGCCGACGCATTTTGGCAAACTGCCGACGCATTTAGCCGCACTCGATGCCCAGCATATGGCGTTTCATGATTTGGTGGCAACGGCCGTTTTAGAACATAATCGGGAAGCGGCCGTGCAGGCGCTGATGGTTGATCCCTTAACGGCTGCCGTCTGTTCCCTGGAGGAAATCCGGGCCATGTTTGATGAAATGGCCGAGGTGCAGCGGGACTTCTTGCCCGACTTCCTGCAAAAATAAAGCGATGAGTTCACAATTTGATTTACTCGTTGTTGGCGAAATCAATCCTGACATTATCTTGCACGGGGCCAACGTTGTGCCAACGTTTGGTCAGGTTGAAAAGTTAGTGGACCAGGCGGCGCTAACAATTGGGTCATCTTCTGTGATTACGGCTTGTGGCGCGGCGCGCCTGGGGCTGAAGGTGGCCTTTGTGGGGGTGGTGGGCGATGATGTATACGGCCGTTACCTGCTCAACGCCATGCAAGAACGGGGTATCGACACCACTCACTGCATCGTTGACAAACATTTACAAACTGGCTTCACGATTATTTTGGCAAAACCAGATGGTGACCGTGCCATGCTCACTTATCAAGGCACAATTGCTGCTTTACGTTCCCAACAAGTGAGCCAAGGCTTGCTGACCCAGATAAAGCACATTCATGTCGGTAGTTACTTTTTACTCGATGGGTTACGCGATGGACTGCCGTCTCTATTTGAAACCGCCCGTGAGCATGGCGCAACAACCTCACTGGATACCAATTGGGATCCGAAGGAGCATTGGGAAATCAGTTCAATTCTGCCCTATTGTGATGTGTTGCTGCCCAACCAAGCTGAAGCAGTCGAGCTATCTGGCAGCCAAGACCTGGATTCTGCTGTGACTAAGCTGGCAGGCACGGTACCCACTCTTGCCGTGAAGTTGGGTGGTAAGGGGGGATTGGTGCAGCAGGGAGATGAGATGGTTCGGTTACGGCCGTATCCCGTACAAGTCATAGATACCGTCGGTGCGGGTGACTCCTTTAATGCCGGGTTTTTATATGGCTTTATTCAGCAATGGTCGCTCAAACAAAGCTTGCAGTTGGCGCTGGCCTGTGGTTCCCTCTCTACCCAGGCCGCAGGAGGCACGACAGCCCAGCCAACCCTTGAAGAAGCCCTGTCCCTCGCCAGCCTCTAATCATCCATACTAGACTACAAAAGTCTCAAATACAATATGGTGAGGTTCCCCCAAAAAAGAGGAGTTGGCCGCATCATTTCATTATGAACTGTGGCGAATGGGTGCGGGGGCAAATCATGCCGCCGAGGCCGCAACGTTGTACCGTAAAATTTACGGCCGTATGCCGGATAACGAGTATAAAATCCGCTTAGAAGAAATTGAAAATCATGCAGACTGATTTTGAAGCCAGGTCAACCCTCTGGCCGTTTTAATCATTTGCGCGGGGATGAGAATCTTGCCCACTTCGCCACAAAACGGCCGTATCCAGCACCAGCAGCCCCAGACTGAGGTGACGATTTTGGCGTTGTCACCTAGTGAGGCTGCGATAATTAGTCGATCACTCAAGGGTTGGCGCTTCCGTCTACTACAAATCGCCAAATCCAGGATTTTCTTTCTTCTCTTTTTTATCTTTTTTGGCCTGCTTTTTTTCCTTTACAGTTTTTGATGGTTTATTATTGCCACCCTTTTTTTTGTTCTTGCCCTTACTCATTATTTTTTCTCCATTTTGTTTCTTTAGTTGTGGCGGAGGTTTTTGCCGCGCCACCATAAGGTTTCGGTAAATAAGCTGTCAGCGTCTCAGGAACGGCCGTATCATCATTTTTCCCCAGAAGGCAGGTTAACGATAACGGCCGTTTTACACGCCAAGAGGCAAACTTTTTGACTTCAGGTTGTTTGCAGAACCTACTGATCTATCAACGTGAGCTGTTGGGCACATTCAGTGGCTACCCGGTTATCAGGCGCTTCCTCACCAGGCATGGTGGCCCAGCCCTGATCTTTGACATAGATAGAACGTTGGGTCGCACTGGATAACAGTTGCAGCTCGGTGAGCTTCTCGGCACTGAGGGGGTCTTGATTAAACTGGGCGACACAAATCGGTGTCAGGCGCTCCACAACTGCGTCTTCTGCCGCTCTGTCAGCCAATGTCTCGGCACTGGTTCCCAGCATCCACCCGCCTCGCGAAAACCCAAAATACAAAGTGATCACGATCGCCCCGATGGCAATCCAGAAGGTCGTTGATTTTGTCTGTTTGGCTTTATCCCATCTTTGTCGAATATTGGCTAGCTTGGTTTGCATCATATTTCTCCTTTGAGAATCGCAGTGGAAATCATTTTTTGCTCTGCAATACTCGGTCATATTGGGGGCATCAATGCCCTATTTGGGGAACAGCTTATGTGGTACGGAAAAGTTCATAGCTGAATAATGTTTGCGGCCGCAGCCTGCAGGCGCTCTGCCACCCGATCAGGCGTGTCGCCTTTGCTAATAAAAGTGTCGGCTCCAGCAGAAAGGGCGGCTTGCTTTCGCGCATCTAAATGGCTAATGAGGACAATAACAACCGCTGCTGGGCAGGTTGCGCGCAGCTCCACAAGGGAAGTATGCTGCGGGATCAAGTCCCAATCCACGACCACCATATCAGGTTGTGTGCCGAAAGTGTCCGACAAGGTCGTAGGCCAATCGGCGGCATCACCCACTACCTCCATGTTTAGATCTTGCAGTAACAGGCGCAGCGCGGAACGGATTTCAGGTTGGCTATCGGCTAGGAATACACGAATCATTCAAGAACGCTCCAGACAGTATGATTATTCCAAGGAATTTTTGGCTGCTTGTTTTGCCAGCAGGAATTCCTGCCAGGCTTCATTGAAGACTTCAATGATTCCTGGGCTGGCAATGTTTACGACGATAGTGGCCCAGCTTTTATGTTCGTCGCTCTTGCGTCGGGAGGGTTTAATCTCAGGATTTTGCAGGTCTGGCACACGAGCCAGTTCACCAACGGAATCTTTGCGGTATTGTTGGTTTATGAGCCAATCTTCGAAGGTTAATATCATCTTGTGTCCTTGTGTGTTAGGTGAGGATGTAACGGCCGTTTTGCAGGCTTAATGTCAAACGATTGGCCTTATTGTTGAGCTTGCGAGCAATTTCTCGACCGGTGGCCCCGTTTTTGAAAAAGATGTCATATTGTGAGGACTCCGCCGGTAAGACACAGACTTCACCAGGGTTGGCTAAGCAGGTGCTGATGAGGGTGCGACCTAAAAATATTTGAGCCTGCACCCGCAATTTTATTTGGTTGTGGAATGTAAGCTCTGTTGTGGCCATCTTCTCCTCATTCATTTGGAACCAAACCTACTTTGCTACACAGCGGACCATGACTTTGTCGCTGTTGGTAAGCGATATTAAGGCGTACGTTAATCATATTACGTATATGTTTTAGCCACATCGGCTAACCAGCGGAGATTTATCTCCGCCAGTTGGGGGAGATAACGGCAAATCTTACAATTCTGGTTGTTTCGGTTTTAGGTAGATGATGGGGAAACTTCGGTCAATGTAAATAAACTACTTTGCTCGTTCGCCAATTGCAGGATTGGCTCTGCATTCTCAATTAAAATTGCCAGCCGTGCCATACTGGTGGTAACTAACGGTGGCGCTTCCTCCGCTGCCTCTATAATGGCCCACAGTTTTGCCTGGCGTTCTTTAAGATCTGAAACTTGAGCCGAAGCCCTGGAAGTGGCCCGGTGGCTCACCAGTCGGCTCCATAAAATTTGGCAAGCGGCTGATAAAGGTGGGGCAACCACAATGCCGAGCAGCCCATAAGCGTCTGCCAGAGCAATAAGAAAGAGGAGGGTCAACATTGGATTGACCTGTATACGCTGGAAAAGACGGGGTTCAACCCACCATTTCAGCGCTCCCATGACAACTATCGTATAAACGGCCGTCATCAAGCTGAGTGGCACGCCGGTCAGTAAGCCCAACAAAAGCGGAGGAATCACTGCCAGGGTTGCGCCAGCTACAGGTATCAACAACACCAGGGCACCGACCAAGGCAAGCAGAGTTGAGTATGGGGAGCCAAGTAGCCAATACCCCAGCCCCAACAGTACGCCAGCCAGGAGGCTTTGCGCGATCTCGCTGCGGATGTAAGCGCCCAGGTCAGACTCGATCGTTTGCCAGATATCGCGTACCCTACTCCGCTGCACGGGTGGCAGCAGTGAGAGCCACAGTCGTTCAAAATGGCTTTGATCCATACTCCAATAAAGGCTTAAGAACAGAACAACAAGCCCGCTGCTCAGGGCAGTGAAAATACCTTGCGTAAAGCCCAAGATCGCAGGCAGTATAAGTTGCCCGTTTTCGCCGATAAGGGCAGAAAAGACCTCGCTTGGTGACGGCAGTCGCGTGTCTAGTAGCTGTTGGAACGCACTGCCCTCCAACCAGACGGGCTGTCGCCAGGCATCCTGTACAGACACCTGTTGGGCCAACTCCTGAACGTCACGGATTGAGGCGCCAATAGTTAGAACCAATAAGAAGCCAAAACCGCTTAGGCCAACCAGGTAAAGAAGTATTAGGGTCAGACGCAGGGCCAAGCCTTGTCCGGCCGGGCGCTTAATGAGAGGACGAACGGCCGATGCTAGCGCCAAGGAGATGAGAACGTAACCGACGACGAGACGTAATTGCCACAATAAGGCCAGCGCCAAAAGCGTGACCATGACGGCCGTTCCCGCCCGCGCTAGCTGTTTCGTCATTCTGCCCCCGCTAGGCCAGCCTGAGCCAACAGCACATCCAGATCGGTGGCAATTGCTTCAATCTCATCCATTACCTGATCCGTCTGCTGGATGGCTTGAACTGAGCCTGCCTGTGAGAGCCGCGCCTGCTTACGCAAATCTTGCGCCAGGCCTTGCGCTTCATAACGCAGTCGGCTGGCATAATCGCGGCCAGCCGAGCTCTCCGACTCCAGCGCTTCTGGACGAAAGACAAAACGATTGAGCAAGATTTGAATCATGGCAGCTAGCGGAATGGCCATGAGCGCTCCAGCAATACCCAGTAAAGAGCCAAACGCAAAAAGCGCCAGCAAGGTGACAAATGGGTTGACGCCTACGGCCTTATGCATGACACGCGGTACCAGCAGGCTGTTTTCTAGCTGCTGAATAATAGCCGTGGCGGCAATAACCCATATTAATTTGTCCGGTCCCAGAGACAGAGCTACCAGTGCTGCCGGAACAGCCCCTAGCAGCGGTCCAATCAGCGGAACCGCCTCCATCACACCGGCCACAAACGCCAGCACCAAAACATAAGGCAAGCCGATGAGCCAGTAGGCAACCAGAGCCAGGCTGCCTACGACCAACATCAGGATCCCCTGTCCGGCAATATAGGCACCCACCTTTATTTCCATTGCTGAAATAAGCTCCCCAATACTCTCGCGCTGGCTTTTTGGCACCAGCAGCAGCAAGGTGCGGATGGTGCGCGGTCCATCCAGGGTCCAATAGGCGGACAGGAGTAAAATGACAACGGCCGTAATAAACCCATTCGCCACCGAGGCCACGTAGCCCAACACCTGCCCGGCTGAATCCAACATCTCCTGCCCTGTCTGCTGAACCGGCTCCAGGAACGATAAGGCATCGGGCAGAATCGCGCGCAGACTCTCAGTTAATTGATTCGGATTTTCAAGCGTCCAGCCGTACACGTTTTGGTAATAACCGGGGATGGCGGCCGTAATTGTACTGCTTTGCTCGACAATCAAGGGGAATAACAACAGCACGAAGCCAATAAGTAGGGCCAGCAGCAGTAGATAGACCAGGAGGACTCCTGTTTTTTGAGGCAGCCCGCGCCGCTGCAGCCAGAGCACGATGGGTCTCAGAATGGTGCCAATCACCACTGCCACAAACAAGATGAAGATGACCTGATAGAAGCGATAAAGCAGCCAAAAGCTCAGGCCAACCGCAGCAAGGACGAGCGTCGCCCACACGACCTGCCAGAATGTCCAGTTATATGATTGCGAAGGTGAATGGAGTGCCATGTTCCCTTTCATACCTGGATTAGCTTTGGCCGAGTTC
Organism: uncultured Anaerolineae bacterium; assembly: GCA_905479495.1. Taxonomy (GTDB): domain Bacteria; phylum Chloroflexota; class Anaerolineae; order Promineifilales; family Promineifilaceae; genus Leptofilum. The sequence continues at coordinate 69,530 of CAJQMR010000003.1, read as the reverse complement.
CTCTTTGGCCTCCCGTTCCATCTTTTCGAGGCGGGTGTAATAATCGGCAAACTCATTGAGATGAGCGAGCGCGATTTTACCGGTGAGGACGAGGTCGTTACCTGTCACGTCTGTTGCTGGGTCGTGCAGCCCATGTTCTAACTCAACCTCTAAACCCATACGGAACTGATCCAGGTCGATGCGACCCCAGTCAACACCGAGTTTGTCACCGACTTCGCGGACCTGCTCGGTTGTGAAATGCTTTTTAGCGGACATTTTCTTCTCCTTATCTTCCACTTGTGTACAATTTGTCACAATTTCTTGTAAATCTGTTCGCCGTGACACCATACCAGTTAATCGTACCTTCAATGCGCTCCGGCAGCATCAGCTGAACAGGGGGTTTTTTACTCCGCCAGTTGGGGGAGCTAAAAGACCGATTACTTATTTACAAGGCACGCGCCACTGCTGCGGCCAATTCTTCTATATTTATTGGTTTGAGCAGCCAACCGGCCACCCCCTGAGTTTGCAGTGTTTGTAGTAAATCAGCTTCCAGAGGATGACCACTCAGGATCATAAACGGCACAGTCAGACCACGTTTCCGCAGCGCCTGCAGCAGCGCCTTGCCCCCCATGTTCGGCATGACCAGATCGCTCAGGACCAGGGCGATGTTTTGCCCTGGCATCTCGCTTTCACCATCTTGTTCCAGAATGGCCAACGCTTCACGGGCGTCTGCGGCGGTCACGACCTGATAGTTCAGCAGAACCAGGGTGCTGGCCAATGCCTCGCGCAAGACATCGCTGTCTTCCACAACCAGGATGGTTTCGCCTTGCCCGTGCTGCACGGCTGATGGGGCAACGGCCGTTTTTACCAGCGGCGTGGCGTCCAGCGCCGGTAGATAAATGGTAAAGGTTGTCCCCTGGTCTTCTGCGCTCTGCACGTCAATATGCCCGTTGTGCTGTTTGACAATGCCGTATACCTGGGCCAGCCCCAGCCCGCTGCCCCGCCCCGGCCCTTTGGTAGTAAAAAACGGCTCATAAATGTGCGGTAGCGTCGTGGCCGGAATACCTGTGCCGCTGTCGCTAATAGTTATCCGCGCCCAATCTCCGGCGGCCATGTCGGACAGCGGCGCTGTGTCGCGGTGATCCAAATGAAGCTGCGCTACACCCAGATGCAGATCACCGCCGTCGGGCATGGCGTCGCGGGCATTGAGAACTAGATTGGTGAACAGCTGCTGCAGGCGCGTAGGGTCGGCCTTGACCAGATAATTGGCCGTCTCGGCGGCAAAATGAATCTGGATAGACTCCGGAATGGTGTGCTGCCACAAGTCAACCTGCTCTTGGAGAAAGGTTGCCAGGTTTAACGACCTGGTTTGCAGCACGGCACGCCGGCCGAAATCGAGGATTTGCTGCACTAGGTCGGCGGCACGCCTGGCCTGCTGGCCGATCGTCTCCAGGCGCTCATGCAGTTTGGGAGGAAGATCAGGCATGCAGAGACTCAAATCAACAAAGAGGGTGATGACCGCCAGGATGTTATTGAAATCGTGGGCAATGCCTGCCGCCAGCTGTCCGATGGCCGCCAGCCGCTCTTGCTGCACAAGCTGTGCCTGTGCCTCACGCAATTCGTCAATGGCTTCTTCCAGGCGTTCGTGGCTTTTGTGCAGTGCCAACGCTGCTTGTTTGCGCGTGCCAATGTCGCTGATGATGATGCCGGCGGTTGGCGCGTGGCCATCATTTTGCGGCTCGATTGCCGCTTCCAACTGGGCCCAAAAGGAGTCGCCGGAGGCACGTAACAAGCGCAGTTCGCAAATTTGGGGCGCGCCGGTGGCAAAAAGCTGGCGATGGTGATGGTAAAAGATGTCCTGGTCTGGGGGCAAGATGAAGCGCGTTAACGGCCGTTTCACGACCTGTTTTCGCGTCACCCCCAGCAGATCAACCAGCGTCAGGTTCGCTTCCAGAATGATTCCCTGCTTGCTGAGGGTAATATAACCGACCGGGGCCAGATCATAGAGGTCAAAATAGCGTGACCGTGCCGCTTCCAATTCCAGCTGCGTCCGGCGCAGCTCCTCATTCTGCATCTCCAACTCTATCTGGTGGACGCGCAGCTCATGGAGCAACTGCTGCCCAGCTTCTGGCGAAAGATCAGCCAGATCTTCTGGTATCTGGGCAACTATCTCCTCGGCGCGCTGGCGCAAAAGCTCGGCAGAATTCATTTCTGTTTCGTTCATGTCGCTCTCCTCCCATCTACGGTTCCTCTTCTGGGGGCTGGCCTATTTGCCGCTCGGTGGTGGCAATGGCGTAGACCTCGCCGGTTTCGTCGATCAGCGCCGTGGCCGTTAAGCAGATGTCCACGATCCGACCGTCTTTACACAACCGGCGGGCGTGATATGGCTCCAGAACGGCCGCCTGGCTCAACAGCCGGAGTGTCTCCATTTCTTGCGCGTGCTGCTCTGGCGGAATCCGGTTACGGTTGTTCAGCGCCAGTGCCTCCGATTCAGACCAACCGTATAAACGCTCGGCGGCCGGGTTCCAGGCTAAAATGTGGCCCTGCAAATCTTGCAGCGTGATGGCATCGCTGGCGTCGCGCACCACCGCCGCCAGTCGTTGCAGCGCTTCCGCCTTTTTGATGCGGGTGATGTCTACAAAGGTTATCACGGCCCCCTCAATCACATTTTCCAGGGTACGATAGGGGCGGATGCCCAGCATATACCAATCACCCGCCGGGGTTTGCACTTCGATCTCTTTGGGTATGAGGGTGTCTAGTACAGCCTTCACGTCGGCGACCAGACGATCGTACCCTGCCAGATTGGCGGTGATGTGGCCCACCGGTCGGCCGATGTCGGTGGGGATGAGGTGAATGAGCTGCGTCACGGTCGGGGTGAAGCGTTGGATGCGCAGCTGATGATCTACAAAAATAGTGCCTACACCGGTGCCGGCGAGCAGGTTGTTCATGTCGTTGTTGGCCTGCGATAGTTCAGCCACCCGCTGTTGCAGTTCGGCGTTGACGGTGGAGAGTTCTTCGTTGACCGATTGCAGCTCTTCTTTGGAGGTTTCTAGCTCCTCGTTGGTCGATTGGAGTTCTTCGTTGACCGATTGCAGCTCTTCGTTGGTTGATTTTAGCTCTTCGTTGGCCGTTTCCATTTCTTCAACGGCCGTTTGCAGGTATTCCTCTTTTGCCTGGAGTTCTTGCTCCAGGGCTGAAATGCGGATGTCGCTGTCGCTGGTGGGGTGGGTTTCGTCGGGGTTGGGGGCAACGGCCGTTTCCTCGCCCGGTTCTTCTGCCTCTTTCAGGATGACCAGATACAGCTTCGGTTCGCTGCCGCCGGCTGAGGCCACTGGCCGCAGCGTCACATCAACAGTGGTAAAACCGCCATTCGTTTTCACACGCAGGCCAGGGCGGGATACTGGGGCATGGTTGGCTACGGCTTGATGCAAAATGGTGGTTAACGGCCGTCGCAGCCCCTTGCGGGCCATCGCCAGAATGTTGCTAACGCCCACTTCGCCAGACACCGGTTCTAGGTAGCGCCCGGTACGGCCGTGAATATACAAGATGTCGCCCCGCGCGTTGACCAGAACCGCTGCCGGGACATGCGCTTCAAGCAGCGATTGTTCGGTCAGCTGGCGCAGCGATGATTGTGTCTCACTGGTGGTGGGTGGTAACGGTCGTTGCTTAATGCGAACGGCCGTTGCTGCCGGGATAATCTGGCCTAAATCCGAATAACGCCTACCAGATGGCTCTGCCTGACGCTGGTACAACTTCCATTTACGATCCAGCGGGGCAAAGAGTTGGCCAAACTCCCCCACGCTCTCCGAACTGCCCAAAAAGAGCAGCCCGCCCGGGTTCAAGGCATAGTGAAACAGGGGCATCAGCTTCTTCTGCAAAGCCCCGCTCATATAAATCAGCAGATTGCGGCAGCTAATCAGGTCCAGCCGGGAAAAAGGCGGGGCCTGGATCAGATCATGTTCCGAGAAAATGAGCATGTCGCGCACATCTTTTTGAATCTGGTAAACGCTGTTCGCCGCATCATGGGTGAAAAAGCGATCCAGCCGCTCCAGGGAGACGTCTGCGGCGATGCTGGCCGGATAAACCCCGGCGCGGGCCGTGGCAATGGCCCGGCTGTCAATGTCGGTGGCAAAAATCTGCACCTTAAAACGCTGCTTCAAAGCTTCCATTTGCTCCTGAATCAAGATAGCAATGGAATAGGCTTCCTCGCCGGTAGAGCAGCCAGGAACCCAGACCCGCACCAGGTCGCCGCTGGCCTTGGCGGCCAGGAGCTTGGGGATGGCTTGCGTTTGCAGGGCGGCGAAAGCTTCCGGATCACGGAAGAACTGGGTGACGCCAATGAGCAAATCGTGAAAAAGTGCTCTTACTTCGGTATCGTTTTGCTGCAAATAACGGATGTACTCATCAACATGCTCGATCTGCTGCACGGCCATGCGCCGCTCGATGCGCCGGGTAATGGTGTTTTGTTTGTACTGCGAAAAGTCGTGGCCGGTTTCGGCGCGCAGCAGGATGAATATTTTGTTCAACCTGTCTTCTTTGGGGTGCAGCGGCAGCGTTGGGCGCGGCTTGTGGCCGTAGGCATGAGTGGCGTAGGCGATGAGTTGGGCCGGCATCTCAGCCGGGAGCAGCACATAATCCACCAACCCGGTGGCAATGGCGCTGCGCGGCATTCCGTCAAACTCTGTCGAGTCGGGCGTTTGGGCCATGGCCATGCCCCCGGCTTCTTTAATGGCCCGCACGCCCAGCGCACCATCGCTGCCGGTTCCAGAGAGTACAATGCAGATAGCCCGCTCCCGCTGGTCTTGGGCCAGAGAGCGGAAAAAGAAATCAATGGGCAGGCGCAGCCCGCGCCGCTCCCCCGGCTCCAGCAGATGCAGCTTGCCATGCAAAAAGGCCATGTCGTGATTCGGCGGGATAATGTAGGCACAGTTGGGCCGCACCGTCATCCCATCTTCCACTTCGTAAACTTGCATGCGGGTATAGCGCCGGACCAGCTCTGCCAGAAGGCTCTTGTGGTCGGGCGACAAATGTTGCACCAGGATAAAGGCCATGCCGGGGTCAACATCGGCTGGCATGGCGGCAAAAAACTGTTCAAATACCGCCAACCCCCCGGCCGATGCGCCGATGCCGACGATAGGAAAAGAGGCGGCCACCTGGCTGCCTGGGTGCGATTCTGTCTCGGCATTTTCAATTGGCGCTGATGGCTGCTTTTGTGTGGGGATGATAGTTTTGGGCGGCACGGTGACATCTTTTTTACGGGTCATGTTCCCTCCCTGTGTCAATGCTGGTAAACCGCGTATCGTTCTGATAACTATACAACGACCAGAGGCGCAACGCACAAAAATTCCAGGGTTTTCCTTCTTCGTTAGCTCCCCTGGCTGGTTATTGGCATTCGCAGGAGAACCTAATTGGGTCTAAGTAAGCGGCCAACAATAACTTATCTGATTGGAAGGCCGCTTACTCCAAGCCGTTCGCACAATTCCGCTAACTTATTTGCGGACGGCCACTAAGCGCCTTGAACGGCCGTTTTTCCAGCTTCAATCACCGGTTCCCAACGCTCTTTTTGGTCATCAACTTGCTCGTGGATGCTCGTCGAGACCTGGCTCGCTTTATCCTGAACCTGCTCAACCGTCTGTTTTACCGTTTTGGCCGTTTGCTTACGCACTTTCTGGCCTTTCCGCTGAAGCTGTTTGCGGGTCTTTTTGCCGGATTGGGGTGCCGTCAGCAGCATCACCCCCGCACCGGCTACACTGCCCAGCAGCAGCCCGCCTAAAAACAAAAATCCGGCTAAAAAACCGCTTATTTGATTGACATCCTGTTTATTTTCGTGCTTTTTATTGTTCATCATGTCGTCTCCTATTCTTACTCCATGTCCTGTTCGCGGGTTGTCGTCGTTTGGGTAACGCCCACCAATGCGCCGCGCGGCCGATAGAAACTCACCCAGACGATTCGTTCAATACCCCAGGCCAGCAACGCATACACCAACATGGCGATGATGGAAGAGATTTCCAATACCATCCCACCAGACGCAGGAGTGCCAACCAACCCTGCAAAGGGGAAAAGGAAAATGGCGCTGATAGTGTAAATGAAGGCAGCAAACGGGCTGTCCGGGTTGGCGGCAATGAGCTTCAGTACAACGCGCAGCCCAATGAGGACTTCGAGAATACCAAGACCGAGCCAAATCCATTGCGTCGCTTTGAACGAGAAGAGGCGTTGTTCCTGGCCTGATTCGCGCTGTGATGTTCTGACTTCGGATGTTCGTTTTTGTGACATTTATGGGACCTCTCTTAAAACATTCGCTCTCCCGGCGATTGAAACCTCCGGGAGAGCTGTAGGTGGGACTGTTGCGCCGCTAAAATTTTATAACAATACAGTTAGCGTCGGCGCAACCCACCGCCACGGAGGAGGCTGACAAGGGCTAATAGAATGATGGCCCCTACCAACGATACCAGCAGGCCCGGCATGCTAAAGTTGTTTTGGTTAATGGTAGCAATGCCAAAAAAAGGTGTTAATACCAAACCACCCACAAACGCCCCAACAATACCGACTATGACGTTGAGTAATATGCCCTGTTGCTTATTTGTTCCCATTAAGATACTGGCTACCCAGCCAATGACGCCCCCAACAATAAGCCAAATAATAAAATTCATCTTTTTTCTCCTTCAAGTTTGGGTTGGGAACACGGATAACGTGCTTCCAACCCATATTAATTACACCGCTTCCCAATTGGAGAAGCAGCAGCTACCCAACCAGAGGATTTAACCCGTCATTCCCTGTAAATATCAGGGCGGGAAACTGGATTTCACTCAATCTTTGCGGCCTCTAGTCGCCGGTTGAACTCTTCTTCAGCATGCTCTTTGGTGTAACCATACTTCTGCTGCAGCAAGCCAATCATTTGGTCAGCTTTACCGCTGACCTGTTCCAGATCGTCATCGGTGAGTTTGCCCCACCACTCTTTGACCTGGCCTCTCATTTCTTTCCATTTACCTTCAAAGACATCTTGGTTCATAGGGTGATCCTCCCGGATCATATAGATTAATAACTTTTATGTGGGCGGCGTATTTGGGGACTATCTATAAATAGTACCGTGAATCCGCTTGGCGCACATCGGCTGACCAGCGGAGTTTAATCTCCGCCAGTTGGGGGAGAAGTGGTTGGTGAGGGGGAGAATTTAGGGGTTTAGAGGGGGAAACGGCCGTTTACGCAACAAGTCGATGTCGCATGTCGCACAGCCAACGCTACAGCTTCTGTGCGACCAGCAACACTCAACTTGTCCAGAATGTGGCTGACACAGGATTTGGCGGTTACGTTTTTCATATCCTCCGCTACGTAAAACGTAACCTCACCGCAAAAAAACGAAGCCGACGTTAACATATGTCCAACCCTCAGAATTTACCCGACAATGGTCTCGAATTTCTGGGCTAGGTCCGTCAGACTCCCGGCCGTTACCCCATTCGGCTGCGCAACAACAAGCGGAACGCCCTGCCTTTGGGCCAGCATACAGGCATCTATCGCTGGCGGCACAACACCTATAATCTCACAATCAAATTGGGAGCGAATCTCACCCAATGTGATATTTGCGGCCGCTGGAGCGCGGTTAACAATCACAATCCCGACCATGCTGCCATGCACCCCCCATGACTTCAGCATCTCCAACTGAATATGCGCCGCTATTAATGCGTCCGGTTCCTGTCCGACAACAAGGGTCACAAAATCACACAGTCTTGTAGCCGTCCAATTTGCTAAAGACGCCTGGTTGGGCAAATCAAGCACAACCTTGTCCGCCAGGCTGGCAACCCCTTTAATGATAACCTCAGCTTGATCCGGTTCGATAGTTCTAAACATCTCCACTTGATTGGTTCCGAATAATACCTGTAGCCCCGTCACGTGCGTAACCAATCGCAATCGTAATTCACGTAGGTCAATGCCCTTGGGCTCTAATTTCAGCAAATTGCCCAGGTCTTCCACCGCAAGCCGGCCTAACTGGACTGAAAACGTGCCAAAGTCGGGTCTCAGTTCGACAGCAATAACTGACTGTTTGCGTTTAGCCAGAGCAACAGCCACATTCAAAGCGACCGTCGTTGTGCCCACGCCACCCTTGGCACCCATAAAACCCAACACTTTTCCTTGCTTTAGCGGTTGTGTCTCTCGCAAGCGCTTCGTTCGTTCCAGCAGGGCCGCTACCCGTGCTACCATTTCCTCCGTGTCAATAGGTTTGGTCAGATATTCATCCGCGCCTGCCTCAAGACCCTTAATTTTGTCGATGACCTGCGCCCGGGCGCTGAGCATGATAATAGGCAGCGCGGCCGCTTTGGAACTACTCCGCAGCCGTTTACAAACATCAATGCCACTCATATCGGGCATCATGACATCCAAAATAACCAGGTCTACTTCTTTAACCTGAATTTTATCCAGCGCTTCCTCCCCGTTTTTTGCAAGGAGAACATCATACCCCTCCGCTTGCAGCGCATAGCCCATCAATCGCAACAAATTAGGTTCATCATCGACAACCAATATTTTTGCGCTCATTCCAGTAATCCCTTGACCATTTACCTAAAACGGCCGTTTACCCCAGCACAGGTAATGTGAAATAAAAAACAGATCCCTGCCCTAGCTTGCTTTTTACGCTGATACGCCCACCGTGCTCTTCTATAATTCCTTTTGCGATGTATAAACCCATGCCCGAACTGCTGCCGGTCCGTTCCGCCTGACCGCTTACCTGGTAAAATTTGCCGAATAATTTAGGGAGCGCTTCATCAGGAATACCGGGACCTTGATCAACCACTTTCACCAGAACACGGCCGTCTCGCACCTGCTCAACGACCCGTATTGGACGGCCGGGCGGCGAGAATTTGATAGCATTACCGACCAGATTAACCAGCGCCTCCGACAACCAACGTGGATCTCCGTTGATTATTACTTGACCCTCTGGCGGCGTATGCGTTAGCGAAATCTCCTTGTCATCCGCCAACTGTTGCAAGGACTTTAACACGTTGTCGATAAGAGAATTCAACACCATCTCTTTCATTTCTAAATGCAAAAGGCCACCTTCCAACTGCGACATATCCAGCAAATTGTCCACCAGGAGCATCAACCGGTTGGACTCCTCATACGCCTTGCTTAAAAATTCTTGCTGAACGGCTTCTTCTTTGACTTTCCCTTTTAGTAATAGTTCCAGGAACCCTCTGATGGAAAAGATCGGCGTCCGTAATTGATGAGACACGTTAGCAATGAACTCATCCTTCATTTGAGCCAGCTCTTGCTCTGCTTTCTCCACCTGCTTGCGTTCGGTAATATCACGTACATAGGCCGTAAAGACGGGACGTTTTAGATGTAAACGAGTAACACTTAATTCGATCGGGAATTCAGAGCCATCGGCTCGTTGGCCAACACCCTCATAAAGCTTGTTCATAGCCGCTCCGCCGTTACTTAGAAAATGCCGTACAATTCCCGGACCATAAACCTCGCCATCCATGATTGAAATAATGAGATCGGTAGCCTGTTTACCAATAGCTTCATCTCGTGTGTAGCTAAATATTTTTTCCGCCGACGGGTTAAACTCGATAATCTCAGCCTCATGGTTGATCGTAACAATGCTATCCAGCGACGATTCAAGGATGGCTCTTTTTAACAATTCGCTTTGGTGCAGCACTTCCTCAGTTTCTCTTTGTTTTGTTATATCGCGTAGGGAGATCAGGTAGGCAGGTTGACCATCCCAGTTAATATCCGTCGCCCGCATTTCGACCAGACATGCGCTGCCATCCAGTCGAACAACCTCGAACTCACTCGTTTTGTCCATTGTTACAGAAAAACTAAATGCTTCCCCGACTAATTTCTTTGCCGAGTGACCAAGGAGAGCCTCAGCCACAACGTTCGCGAAAAGCACCAGACCGCTGCCATCCACAATGACAATACCATCGATATTGCTTTCGATGATGGTACGCGTCCGGGCTTCGCTGATTTGCAAATCCCGATGCAAGCTGTGACGCTCAATGGTATAGCGCAACATGCGGGCGATCACTGGACCATCCAAACTTCCCTTGACCAAATAATTCTCTGCGCCCTGCTGGATAGCCTGCAACGCAAGCGTCTCGTCGGCAAGCCCGCTCATCACCACAATGGGCATAAGGGAGGTGTACTGAAGCAGGGTTTTCAGCGTATCCAACCCCCGGCTATCCGGCAAGTTAAGATCGAGCAGGATCACATCAAACACTTCTGCCGCGATGCAATCCACCCCCGTCTCCAGACGGCCAACATGGGTAATCTGGAAGCGTTGTGCGGTAGAGTCTGCCAGGGCTTCTTTCAATAATAAGACATCATCCAGGTCATCTTCAATGTATAGGATGCGGATAGGTTCAGGACTCATTTTGGTTACCTCCTGCTGGCAGGTCAGGCATTGGCTTTGTTTTGTGCATCACCTCATCGCCCTCTAGCCCTCTTTGAAGGCAATTTGACGATCTGAACCCAATACTCACCCAACTTTTTGATGACTGCCACCAGACCCTCGAAGGTTACGGGTTTGCTAATGAAACCGGCCGCGCCGATATTGTAACTTTCCAAGATATCTTCTTCGGCTTGGGACGTGGTCAGGATCACTATCGGGATATGCCGTAAGAGTGGATCGGCTTTGATCTCTTGCAGGGCTTCGCGGCCATCTTTGCGCGGCATGTTCAGGTCTAGCAGGATCAGATCGGGCTTAGGGAAGAGATCCGAGTCTGCATATTTACCCTCTCTTCGCAGGTATTCCAGCAGTTCAACGCCATCTTCCACAAAATGCAAGTCGTTGGCTATTTGGCTTTCTTGAAAAGCATCTTTGGCCAATAATCGGTCATCCTCGTCATCGTCAGCCATCAGAATGGTAATTGGTTCTGTTTTAATATGTTCAGTCATTGATCTCCTCGATCTGGTGCAGGGGTAAGCGCACCAGGAAAGTAGTTCCTTCGCCGAGCGTGCTGGTAGCAGTAATATTCCCCCCGTGACGTTCAACGATCTGGCGGCAGAGAGCCAGTCCCATGCCGCTGCCTTCGTATTCTGCGAGGCCGTGCAGGCGCTGGAATGGCTTGAAGATGCGGTCGAGATACTGGATGTCGAAGCCGATGCCATTGTCTTCGATTGAGATCTGACAGGACTCTCCCTGAATGGTTGCCGACACCATGATCCTCGGGGGACGCTTGTCGTGGTGGAATTTAAGGGCATTACTGATCAGGTTTTTCAATAACTGCGTTATTTGGGTCGCATCGGCCTGGATGGTGAGCAGTTCGCCAATTTCTACCTGGGCGCTGGTACGTTCGATCTGGTTTTCCAGGTCAGAATGCACGGCATGGGCAATCGTGTTCAGGTCCACTTCTGTAAAGGGTTGAGCATGTGTGGAGACGCGTGAGAGGCTTAATAGATCGTTGATCAAAATCTGCATGCGGTGGCTGGCAGCCTGCATACGGTTCAGGTAATCCTTTCCGGTTTCGTCGAGCAGATCGCCATATTTTTGGGCTAACCGGTCGCCAAAGGCCTGCACCTTGCGCAGCGGCTCCTGTAAGTCATGCGAAGCAATGTAGGCAAACTCCTGCAAGTCGCGGTTACTCAGTTCCAGTTTGTCGTTTAAGCGAGCCAGTTTTTCACCCGTTTGCACCAGTGCTATCTCGGCTCGAATTCGTTCAGCGATTTCCAGTTTTAGTCGCACATTGGCATCGGTCTTGTATCGTAAATCGACCAGCACGGCCACTTTGTTTCTCAGAATCGCCGGGTCGAAAGGTTTGATGATGTAATCGATGCCGTTGAGGGCATAGCCACGGGAGACATGTTCTAATCCTTTGCGTGCTCCAGTGATAAAGATAATGGGGATTTCGTGAGTTTTTTTACTATTTCGGATCAATTGGGCGATTTCAAAGCCATCCATACCGGGCATGCTCACCTTCATCAGGATGACAGCAAAATCCTGCTTCAACAGCTTTTTTAGGGCTTCCTCTCCCGAGTAGGCGCGCACTAAATTGTATGCCGGGTTTTCCAGGACGGCTTCCAGAGTCATTAAATCTTCGGGTACATCATCTACTAAAAGAAGATTGGTTTGGGAAGTGTCATTCATAGGTTAGCTTCTTTACTTAGGGTTTGCCCGTTTTTAACTTTGGATTTTGGTGAACGGGCAAACCTTGGGGTTCGTTTCCATTTCAAATTTTATTTGTGAACGAACCCTTTAAGTCTTTCTCCTGGCGAGCGACTACTTATTATTATAATACCTCGTGTGTGAATTAATGATATAGCTTATGCGTCCCTGCTTCATCGGCCAGTCAGGGAGTATTTATCCCCGCCAGTTGGGGGATAGGGGGATGAAGATTAGGTGGGTTTGGAGAACGGCCGTTCCAAACCAACTATCACTCCTTTGGGTGATTACTTTGGGTCAGATACGGCCGTTAAGAACCTAAAGGATGCTGCATTTATTTAGCGCTTGAATTAATTCTTTCATGCCAATCGGTTTACTGATGTAGTCATCCATCCCCTGGGATAAATAATGCCTCCGATCATCTTTTAAGGCGTGGGCAGTTACAGCAATGATTCGTGGCTGTTGTTCAGGCGCCCAGCTTTCGCGTATGCGCTGAGTGGCTGTCACGCCATCCATTTCTGGCATCTGGATATCCATCAACACAACGTCATAGGGCTGTCGTCTTAACGCTTCCACTGCTTCCAAGCCATTGGCGGTCACGTCGGCCCGGTATCCCAACCGCTTTAACATGCCTAAGGTAACTTTTTGGTTGATTAGATTGTCTTCGGCCAACAGGATGCGCAGCGGGTGCCGCTCAGCCATGTGGGAATCAAACTGAGATTGCACGGCCGTTATTTTGTGCGTGTTCTGGCGATTCTCATTTTGTCTGTCAAATATCTCAGTAAGCACGTTATAGAGATGAGATGGTTTGACCGGTTTGCTCAGATGGGCGGCCAGGAGGCCGGCGTGAGCGTCTCCTTCACGCCACCGCAGGCCAGTCAACAGGATTAAAGGGAGTTCTGTATCGCTTCTTTGTTTGCGAATTTCGGCCGCCAACATCAAACCATCCATTTCTGACAGTTGCTTATCCAAGAGCGCAATGTCAAAGCGCTTTCCCTGACTGACCCAATCCAGCGCTTCTTGACCGGAAGCAGCAGGGTGTGGTATTAAGCCCCACGACTCTGCCTGGGAAGCGAGGATTAGGCGATTTGTTTCATTGTTCACCACGATGAGTATCCGTTTACCTGCTAGATACGACTGTGGTTGATTCCACTCCGGTTGAGGTTGGTCGGGAACGGCCGTTACCACAATAGAAAAGTGGAAGGTGGAACCTTCACCCACTACGCTATCAACCCACATGGCTCCACCCATTATTTCGGCCAGTCGTTTACTGATAACCAGCCCTAACCCTGTACCGCCAAATCGGCGCGTCATAGATGCGTCCACCTGGCTAAAAGATTGAAAAAGGCTGTCCAGGCGATTTTGGGGGATGCCAATACCGCTATCTTTAATCGCAAAATGAAGTTGGTAGTGAGCGTTCTCCAACGCCTGGCTTGTCATAGAGACAACCACCTCCCCTTCGTTCGTGAATTTAATGCTGTTGCCAATCAAATTCACTAAAATCTGGCCCAGCCGAGTTACATCGCCAATCACAATTCCTGGAACCCGGTTATCAACGCGATAAGCCAATTCCAGTTCCTTCTCAAATGCTTTGGGGGCCAATAAATCTAGCGCCTCCTCAATACAAGTGCGCAAGTCAAACGGCCGTTCCTCCAGGTCTAGCTTGCCTGCCTCAATTTTGGAAAAATCAAGGATATCATTGATGATCGTGAGGAGTCCGTCACCGCTATTGCGAATCGTGCCGGCCAATTCACGCTGCTCAGTAGTAAGGGTCGTGTCCAGCAACAAACCGGTCAGGCCAATGACACCATTAAGTGGTGTGCGGATTTCATGACTCATATTGGCCAGAAATGCTGCCTTGGCCCGGGTGGCAGTTTCGGCTGCTTCTTTCGCAGCGACTAGCGCATTTTCATTTTCCTTTTGTTCAGTAATATCGCGCATCACGACCAGTAATCGTTTTTGGGTCCCAATGGTTTCTATCCGCCCGTTAATTGCCACCGGGAAACGCTCGCCATTGGCGCGAATTTGCACCCTCTCGAAGGTCTTCTTCGAAATGTCATCCTCAGCTTGTACATCTGGGATCAAAAGTCGGGCTTCGGGAGGCACTAAATCCCAGACAGTTTTAGTGAGAAACTCGGCGTGTGTCCAGCCAAACATCTCGCAGGCGCGTTCATTGACATTCATTATCTGACCAGAGAGCGCTTCAACCATAATCGCATCATTGACCCCGTTGAAAATGCCCCGAAAATGCAATTCACTCTCCCGCAAGGTCTCCTCCACCTGCTTGCGCTCGGAGATGTTTACTTCCAGTTCTTTTATATCGCGTTGAATGAGTATGCTGGAAAATATGCTTAAAGCAGATGAGAAAAATATAAAAATCAAGAAACTGGGCCAATTAAACGAAGCGGTAAAAAGATTACTGTTTACCACAAAAAATAATCCTATCCCTTGAAGAACGACTATTGAAATTGTAACTAAGGGAGGAAGTAAAAATCCAGATAAGTACACAACAAGTGCACCATAAACCAAAGGCACAAAATCCCCCTGGCGAACATTGGGATCTAGCAAGAGAGACCCCCAAGGTCCAGCAAGCGATGTAATTACAGTCAATCCGGCAGACCAATAATAATAACCAGCGCGATTTAAATAATAGGCGAACGTGATAATAGCAATCAAACCAAAAACTATGGCAACATATAGCTTGTTATTATCAATAGTAATAATAACAAAAATAAAAGTTGCTATGAGCAGCACCAGTATCATTACCAACGTCCACGCCAAAAAACGTGAGCGGCGGTGACTCGATTTAGTTTTAATTAGCCAACTGATTTTGGAAATCATTTTGAGTACCAGTTGAATTTGAACTGATTACGGACAATGCCATCATCTTCTGCATAATCGCCTAATTTACCACTGATTATTTCGCAGAATTCGCCTTAGACTAACGATATAGCCTATGCGTCTCAGCAACATCGGCCAGTCAGCGGATATTTAGCTCCGCCATTTGGGGGAGAAATGGTTAAATAGGGGGTGGATTTAGGGATTTAGAGGGGAAACGGCCGTTTAATCAACCAGATGATGACGCACGGCCAGGGCTGCCGCTTCTGTACGGCTGGTAACACCCAGCTTCGCCAGAATATTACTAACATGCGATTTAATGGTAGAGGGACTCACCACAAGCTTCTCGGCGATCTCGGTATTATTCAACCCCTCCACCAGCAATGTGAGCACAGCCCGTTCCCGTTCCGTCAGGTCTGCACCTGGCGCAGCTGGCCGCGTGGCCGCCTGGATGAGCCCTTGCGTCACTTCCGAAGCCAGTGTCCCCTGCCCCTCATGGGCAGATCGAATGGCCCGAGCCAGTTCTTTAGCCGACACATCCTTCAGTAAATAGCCGATAGCTCCCGCCTGCAACGCGCTTTGCACCAGCCCTGTCTCCTTAAAACTAGTCAGGGCAATCACCTGTACCGTGGGAAACTGCTCGCGGATAAGTCGCGTGGCTGTTACGCCATCCATATCAGGCATCACCATATCCATGAGTATCACATCCGGTAAAATGCGTGCACACAGGTCGATAGCCTCCTCCCCGTTGTCTGCCTCGCCAACCAGCTCCAGATTATCAGAAACTTGCAAAAAAGTTGCCAGGCCACGGCGTACCATCGTGTGATCATCAACGAGCATGACGCGTATCGGCTGAGAGGGGATCATCTTGCCTCCGGTTGCGGGATGGTTTTCCAGCAAATATTGATTTCGGTACCGTGACTGACCTGGCTGGTAACTGACAGCCGCGCGCCAATGGCTGTGGCTCGCTCATGCATGATGTTCAGGCCATAGTGGCCAGGCGGTATCTGAGCTGTATCGAAGCCTCGGCCATCATCATGGATAGTTAACTCTGCTGAGCTAGCTTCATAACGCAGCTTCATCGTTACCTGGCTGGCTTTAGCGTGCTTGATGATGTTATTCAAGCCTTCCTGACATAGCCGATAGAGCGCGACCTGCACGTCGGTTGGTAGGGTGCCTTTTCCCGTTATGGTCAAAGCGACGGGGATATTTGTCCGTCCGGTGAATGCGTCGCTTAACTGGCGCAACAAATCGCCCAAATCACTGTCAGTTATGACGGTAGGCTGAAGCTCCACAAGTAACCCACGCATCTCAGCAATGGCTCCGCGTGTTAATCGCCGCAGATCTTCAAGCGACTGTCTTCCTTCCTCTGGGTTGCGTTCCCAGAGGCGAGGCAGCACTTCCGCAATGATACTGGCAGAAAAGAGGGATTGATTGACGGCATCATGCAGATTTTGGGCCAGGCGTTGGCGTTCTTGCAGGGCGGCCAGGGTTTGCGCTTGTTCATACAGCTGTGCATTGACCATCGTGATAGCCGCCTGATTGGCTACAATGAGGGCGAGGTCGGCGTGGTGGGCTGTGAAGCTGTCTGGTTCGGCGTGCGCTACGCCGATGCCCCCAATGACCTTACCTTTAACGGCCAGAGGAATCCACAGCCAGGCCTGCACGCCTGCCAACATCACTGCTGCGTGGTCATTCAGGAGAGATCGGAGAAACTTTGCCGATGATTCGTCACTCCATACATCAGCAATTCGCTGTGGCTGTTTTATCGTTAGCAGCACAGCCTGACTCGCGGGATCGTCCAGCTGAATGCGAAATGGAACGGCTGCCTGCAGCTGCTGTGGGCCTCGTACAGCTAAAGTGATTAGGGTTTGATCTTCCAGAGCAAAAAGGGCTGCATGCGTGTAGTCGATAATTTCGCCCAGTTGATCAAGAATTAAGCCTGGTTTGAGTTCCAAAGCGGAAGCCAATGTTTGGGAAATTGCCAGCAGGGTGGCTTGTTCGCGTTTACGGGCTGCCATGTGTAATTGACGCTCTTCATTGTGAGCCTTTAGTGCAGTCAGAGCCGTGTCTAAATCTTTCAGTAGCCGTTGTTCCTGAGAACCATCGGGCCATTGCTCGGGCTGGATGCGTGGAGGCGCATCTGGTGCCAGGGCCATTTGCTGGAACAAGCGGGATAGGAGCGCGTAATAGTTGGCTGACGTTGGCATATGATTTGTTTCACCGGATAAAAAAACGGCCGTCTCTAGACCAAGTGGTATCCAGAACGGCCGTTTCAGCGATCTTTTTTGACGGATGGTGGATGTTAACAAGAACGGCCGTAACCGCCATGTTGCTTAACCCTCATAATAGGGTAGCGTAGTTTCCAGAAAAGTCTACGGATACGCTTACTTAGAGGCAATTACTAAGAAAATCCTGGTTCAAATAGACGAAACCAGGATTTCATCAAAAGTTTGACAAAGGAAGGCGCGTGGCTAATTGTTCGTGAAAAGTTATCTTGGCTCTAGCCATATATTAGTTTGAGCGAGAAAAGAATAATAGGACACAGATTAACACAGATGGACACTGATTTTTGTTTATTATCTGTGTAAACCAGTGTTCATCAGTGTCCAATTCCAAAAGTGATATGTAGCTAGATCTTGGCTAAGTTTTTCGCATAGCACGATAAATATTACCTGGGTATGGTGACATGCAGTTGTTTTATTTGCCCATCACGATTCAAAATGTGGTGGGTTGTTGCACTATCTAAGCAATCGCCCGGAACCGTAACGGAACGGCCGTTTTCGTAAACAGCCTCAATCTGCGCCTCAGCACCACGTTGATAAATGACAGGCACCTGGCAAAACGTAAATGCTAAAGAATCAGACGATAGGGGAATCATTTGGACGTCGCCTGAAAAGTTGACATAATTAAAAACGCTTTCCGCCTGTGAAAACTCATCAGGGTGCAGCAGGGTCGGGGCAAAGCAAAGCCCGCCATGCTGTAACTTGACACCTAATTCTCCCCAACGCGATAAAATTTCTTCTTTTACCAGGCCGGTCATACCTGGCTGGCGAGCCCCGCTGCCCATTGGGGTGTGTGAGTATGGGTCGGTGGGGAAGGCACCGTAATCGCTGGGGGTTTTATTGAAGCTCAAGCCAGCACGGATGTCGTCATAGGCTGTGGCGAGTGCGTTAGTAACGGCCGTCTCTGCCCCATCATCTACCGCTTGTTGATAGCATTCTTGCGCCGCCAGCAGCAGCTTAGACACCATATGCCAGTAAATGCTGCCCAACCCCTCATACCCAAAAAAAGTACCAGACCTGCCCGTAAAGGCGCGGTGGTTGAAAGTGGCTTCAAACAGGGCCAGGATATTTTGACGCTCCGACTTTACCAGGTCGGCAAAGGTTGGATTTTGGGCTAAGTGGTCTAAGACTCGGTTTACATCATCGGCGTTGCGGAAACGGCCGTTAAAATGAAATGTCCCTGCTGCATCCTTAGTTAACAGTTGTTGATTGCCTTCTGCCACCAGGGCTTTCACCAGGCCCAAATGAGCCACCTGCTCCGCCGCAACATTATTTTTTTGGCGGAAGCTCGGCAGAATGCGGTTGGGGTACAACAGGTAAGAATGCTGATCCGCGCGGTATAGGTTGCTGTGCCTCAGATTTTGCAGGACGGTTACTGACTCCGCTGGTGATAGCAAGCCGGATGAGAGCAGCGCCACTTGCCCTTCCAGCATCAGGTACAGGTTTTCAACGGCAGCGGTATCGG
Source organism: uncultured Anaerolineae bacterium (assembly GCA_905479495.1). GTDB lineage: Bacteria > Chloroflexota > Anaerolineae > Promineifilales > Promineifilaceae > Leptofilum. The sequence goes on along the minus strand of CAJQMR010000003.1, from coordinate 50,869 downwards.
CTGTCAATTGCAAAATGTTGTAGGTATGGGCTAACCCATCGGGACGGCGGTTGACCCGCAGGGTATGCTCGATGAAGCTTTGCGCCAGACCGAGGAAGTTTTGCAGATCGTGGCTGGTAATTTTCTGCTGGGTTTCAGGTATGCCGTTTTGATAAATAGCTTTCCGGTAACTGGTGACGGCCGTTCCCAGGGCATCCATTACTTCTCGGCGTGTCTGGTCGGTGAAGCCAGTTTCCAGGTAGGGTTGGTATGTGGCAAAAGTAGTTTGCACAGCGCGGAAAAGCGTCGCAACGGCCGAATTTACGGCAAACGACGCTGCCTGATGTGCGTTTAACTGCTCTTGCCAAAAGGCGATAAAGCGGCGCAGGTAAGCCACCGTTACCACAGAAAGACCTTTGCCCACCAGCGCGTTGTTGGCATCGTTCCATTCAGGGCGCTGCGTGTTCATCCAGATGCCGCCTTCTGGCACCAGATTGGTGAGCTTGGCCAGCAGCAGCACCAACAGCTTTTCAGCCATCGTCACATGAATCACATGGCCATCGCTGTCTAGCAGTAAACGGCCGTCTGTTCCCAGGCTTGCCACTGCTTTTTCCACTTCATTTTCGCAAGCCCAATCAAACACAATGGTGTTGTACCCATCCGCCAGCATTTGGGGGTAGGGGCGTAGGCGATAGGGCACATTGGCATAGGCGAAGATTGGCTGATGCCATAAAGCTGGCAACATGCCCGGCTGCATTTGTTCCGCAACTTCTAGCAGTTTTTGCAAATAGATAATCTGATGATCGCTCCAGTAGCCAATGTTGGCCCAAGGATTTTCTGGTTCCGGGATTTCCCATTCAATGCCGTTGCGAGTAAGGCGGTATGGATTGTACCCATCAGCCGTGGTGGCGTTCAGGAATTTGGCAATCATGCCCGGCAGATAAGCTGGAAAAGCAAGCGCCAGCGGCTCCCAATTCTGGAAGATGTCGCGCCAGTTGCCCTGGTAATCTAACCATTGTGAGCCGTCGGCGTGTTTTAAGTTGATTGAAAACTGGTTCCAGGGGCGGCTGGGATCGCCGTGCCGACGGCTGAAGGTAAGCGGCAGATATTCATAACAAAGCCGAATCAGATCGGGTGCGCCAGATTCAGCGGCCAGGGCATACAAGTTTTGGATTGTCAGGTGCGGTGGCAAGGCAGCAAACCAATCGGCGTGATTTTGTCGGCTGGCCTGGTTACGCACCTGCACAAAGTCGAGCAGATCGTCCCGGGAAACTTGGTAGCCATTGGCAAAAATGCCACCCCGCATGATGTTGAACAGGACGTTGGCAAAATGATGGGCTGAGGTAGTTTTCTGGGCAGACAGCTGCAAGCCATCCGCTGCGGCTACGTAGCGTGTGAGATCGGCCGTTCCCTGATCTATGTCGGCTTCAAGCTGCTGCTCAATCAGGGTCGGGTCCTGCCGTAGAAACTGGATGCGTTGGGTAACGGCCGTACTGTCCTGGTTCACGTCAGCGGCGATGTGCCACCGTTTGTCTTGCCCTGGAGCAAGACTAAAGGAAGTCGTAACAAGATACGCGCCTGCCCTGCCACAAATATCGTGTTCAGGCGTGAGAGAAAAGCCGTAACGGAACGCATCCACCTGCTCTGTGCAAAGCAAATAGCCTGTTGCTTCCAGCCCTGTTTGCCAGGCCAGCGTGGCCATTAACGATTCGCTGGGTTCGGCGCGATCCGTTAGCGTGGCGCTAAGGGCGAATATACCCAGCCCCGTTCCCGGTTCAAGTTCACTCCGCTTGTAGGCGTGAAGCAGGTTGCTCATGGTGGTTTGCAGCACCGAGGTTGCGCCATAGGGTAGTAAATTTTGTAGCCCATCAAGGAGATCGATATGGCACTCATCGTTGCCATCGTTTTGCAACCAACAGCTGCGGATGAAGCCAAACTGGTCACTGGTGCGCCACGCCGTGCGCAGCGTCAAGCCCAGGTCATGGTTTACTTCCTCAAAGATGAGTTTGTTGCCAGGGATGTTTTTGTACAGGTGGCGATCTATCTGGTAGACACCCACGTACCGCGTGGAGAATGGTTCCCAGAGCTGGATACGGCCGTTTCGCGCCACACGTACAATGGTTTTGCTGCCGGTTTCTTCACTGTGTGCCGTAATCTTGTCTTCTGTTTCGTAGGGGAAAAGGGCTGAGTTGGCATTGCTTCGCCCAGCAGTCAGCCCCCCAGTGCTGGCAACAAACAACCAGTGATTTGCGCTGCTAACCAGGCTCATAAAGAAGGGAGGCATCTGGTCATAATGGTCAATCTGGTAGTAGGCTTCACCTAGCATCTGGATGTAGCTTCCAGAAGGTTGTTTGTGGGTCGTGTCGATCGGTTTATTGCCGATCAGGATGTCATTTTTTGTGTGAGTCATCCGGATGGATTCCTTGTTGTCAGGGTGAATGGGGCGTGGTGACTTTGCCAGGTCACCACGCCCATTGCATTTTCGATTACTTGTTAATTAGGGAACGAACTCGAATGCACCTATGTCACAGGTGGCATCGCGCAAGATACCACGTTGATCGGTTGCGGGGCAAACGGCCGTGTTCGCCGCATCAATCGCCACGCTGCCAGCCAGCAGCGCCTGTGTCAACGTGGGGCCACCATTATCAGCCAGGGCCGCAACGCCGGCATCAGCTACCGTCTGATCGCTACCAATCGGCGCGCACGATCCATCGGTAAAGACATTATTGCCCAGCGAGGTGAGTACGGCAACAGATGGGCTACCTTCTACCTGGCAATTGTAAGTGCCATTGTTCGCCACGATGCTGTTTTGCAGCGAGAACGCGACGGGTGCGCCAAAGGTGGCCACCATGAGCCCGCCAGCGGTGCCATCCGGCGCTGTGTTGCCCGTGATGGTGCTGTTCAAAACAGTGATGGTGCCATCTGTGCTGAACATCGCCCCACCATGCCACGCCGTGGAGACATTGCCGCTGATCGTGCTGTTGACGATCGTGACATTGCCCAACGTGCGCAGTCCGCCAGCCACATCGCCAGCCACATTGCCGCTCACCGTGCTGTTGGTCAGGTTAATGCTGCTGTTGAAGAAGCCGTAGATACCGCCGCCCGGCTGCCCAAGGGTGCTGTTGTTGCTTACAGAGCTGTTTGTCAGATTGAGCGTGGCCCCATCACCATTGTAGATACCACCGCCACCCAGCTCAAAGCTGGCAGCACCTGTACTAGATTCGGTGTTGTTGGTCACTGTCACAAAATCGAGGTTCAGCACGCCATAGTTGAGGATGCCACCACCCTGCGGAGCGCCTACACCATCTGAGATGGTTAGATTATTTAGAGATACCGTGGTTCCGGCTGCAATCTGCAAGACGCGTGAGGTGTTGTTGCCGCTCACGGTTAAGCCGGCGGCCCCGCTGCCGTCTATGGTCATGTTGCGCTCAACCATTAGCTGCCCGGATGTCAGCGCGATCGTCCCACCTGCGAGCGTTCGGTCGAACGTGATCAGACCGTCTGGCGCGATGATGTTTACTGCTTCACGCAGAGAGCCTGGCCCGCTGTCAGCTAGTGTCGTTACGGTAACGGCCGTTGGTGGTGGAACGGGCTGCACCCGAACCTGGTCTAACAACAGTCCGCTTGTTTTCTGCCCACCATCGGGCAACGAGAAACCAATTCCCCATACCTCATTGAGATTCAGACCATCGTTTGGTGCGCCAACTGGTTGGTCGGCCGCTCGGTTAAAGGCGGTAAACGGAACCACAACTTCTTGCCAACCGGTAAAGTCATCGACAAAGGTTGTCTCAAAGCGTTCGGCCGTATCGGGCCCCTGGTAAACGCGGATGTAATCAACGGCCATCGATTGGGGCAGCTGAAGGTTGGGATCGATTGCCCCACCAAAGTTGCCGCCAATGGCCACGTTTAGCAACAGGAAGACGGGGTCGTTAAAGACCCATTCGCCGCTTACATCAGCGGGCGTGGCGGTGTGATAGAGAATGCCATCCACATACCATTCGATTATATCGGGCTGCCATTCAATAGTGAAGGTATGGTAATTGTTGGCCACGGGTTCGCCGAAATCATAGACATTGCCAACGCTCTGTCCACCAGAGTAGCCAGGACCATGCACAGTACCAAAGATTTCATTTGGCAGTCGGCTGACATATTCCATGAAGTCAATCTCACCTGTTTGTGGCCAATCGACGACGTCAATATCTGTCCCCAGGCTCCAGAAGGCGGGCCATAGGCCATCTTCACCCTCTGGCACCAGAATGCGGGATTCAATACGGCCGTAAGCAAATTCTGCTTTGCGCCAGGAAATGAGCCTTGCCGAGGTGTAATCACAGGGGCCGTAATAACATGCCAGCGACCCGTCCGCCTCGCGCACGGTCAGCACCATGTTGCCTAAACCATCAGTGGCTGCATTGGCAGGATCATCCGTGTAGTACTGGAATTCATCATTGCCCCAGCCTGGGATGCCATTGACGGTACCATCACCAATTTCGTAGCTCCAATATTCCGGATTGGGTGGCGTTCCCGCCGCTTCATTGAATTCCTCGCTCCACACCATGCTCCAGCCAGAGGGGCCAGGGTCTGGCGCGCGATTGTCTTTGAGCGTTACGCCAATCTCGTCACCGCTGCCTGTGCCGTAGAACCAGAAATGCAGCGCTTCACCATTCGACCAATCCTGGCCCAAAGCAAAATCCTGGCCAAACGCAACGGGGTCCAGGGTCATTCCTTGGATTGCTTTGCCAGCATTTTTCCAGGCTTCGCGATAGTTGGCAACAGCTTCCGCGAAATCACCATTGGCAATTGCGGCCTCGGCATTCGCTTGCTCAATCAACGCTTCATTGATCTTGTCGGCATCGCCATTATTGGCAACAGCTAGATTCAGTGCCAGATCAACCAGCGTGCCTTCGGCGGCAAGCAATTGGTCTATAGCGGCTTGTGCCGCAGCCGCGCTTGCATTGCCAGCCTCTACCACTTTCATGAGTTCTTGAATCGCCTGCTCATCCCGATCAAACACCTGTTTGCCATCGGGTGCCACCAGATAATAGTTGCTCAGCCAATAGCTTTGGGTCAGACTCTGTTCAACCCGCAGAATTGCTCTGGCAATATGACGATCATCTTGTTTGTTCCCCGTGGGCAGCAAATCATCTAATGCTGTAATGACTTGCGCTTTGATGGTTGCTGGGCTTGGCCCTGCAGCGGGGGTCACCTGAAGCACCGTTTCGTAGGCATCCTGGCCTGGAATAGCTGAGGCGTCCGCTGCCAAGAGTTCAGTTGGGGTGAGGAGCAGGCCATCTGGACTGTCCCATTTGTAAGCGCCGTAGGCAAAATCTTCGATGAGATTGGGATCATACGGATCATTGTCGATGATGGTGGCCGCGGATTGCGTAGCAAAGCCAGTGGCCACATCCACTGGATTGGTGAGACGTAAAATGATGCGTTCGTCTCCTTCCCATTTGGTGTCATCGAAGGTTTCCAGCGGGAAGCTGAGCTCGGAGGCACCGCCATTCACAAAGGTAAGCGTGCCTGAAGTAGGGTCGTATTCACGGTCGGGCGTTGCTGATGCCGACTCAGTAAAGTAATCCACTGACACTTGGGCCGGGTCATCACTGTTCAACGGCCGATTTAGCTTCACGGCGATATTGCCCGTTGTGCCTTCTTCAATATCGTAATTTGCCGCAGAGAAGGTCACGGCTAATTCAGGAATGTCGGCAACGCCATAAAGTGTGGCATCATCGATGTAGTAGGTCACCTCACCTGGCGTGTTGAGCGTGCCAACAGCCCAGCCGTGCACCTGTGTTAGCGTAAAGCCATCGTTTGGTGCGCCATTGCCAATTTCTTTGCGGACAAAGCTGGAGAAGGGGAATTCAAAGAGTTGCCAACCAGAAAAGTCATCGACCAGGCTGACCGTAAACCGCTCGGCGTCATCGACGGTAGAACCAGGGTTGCGGTTGTCAATGACATCCACAAAGACGGTTGTGCCATTGTTATGTCCGTATAGCCAGAAGCTCAAGCCCTCAAAGCTGCTCCAATCTTGGGGGGTCCAGGTGGTAACGGCCGTATTCTCAAACGCATGAATAAAGCCAGCAAACGCCGTCACATCGCCCGTAAGCGCCATTACATTGTTGCCAGGCGTAGAGCCAGGTACAGGCGCTGGCGGCGCACTCGTGGTGGCAATAGAGATTGGGCTACCATCGCTAAACGTCAAAAAGCCAATCGGAACACCATCCCCATCCGTGCCACTAGGTAAGCCGTTTTCAAAATCATCTACAATTTGGGTTGGCGTGGCCAATGGGCCAGTGGAAAAAGCCCAATAATCCGTGCGGAAGTTGACATCCGAACCGCTGTTGCCAATAACAGCAACCACCACATTGACGAGTTGCCCATTGCCACCATTCGCTGTGGATACGGCATCCAGAACGCCATTGCCACCAAAGAAGAACGAGTTGTCGTCAAAGAAATCTGCTAGCGGAATGGAGACTTGCTGCCAACCGCCCCCGCTAATGGCACAAGGGCCGGTCGGAGAGACGACACAATTATACTGGAACTCATCATCGTCCGCGTCAATAGCAGCATCATCGCCGTTATCATCTTCTTGCAAGTTAATTTCCAGTGTGTAATCCTGGTCCGCGTTGGGATTGATCCAGAAGTTGAAGGTATCAGTTCCCGATAGATCCGTGAGGTTGGTACGGCCGAATCCACCAAAGAACCCGGGCACGCCCCCCGATCCCCAACCAGTTTCCAGTGAGAAAGCGCCACCATCACTTGGCGGCAAATCAGTTGTGTTGGCGTTGATACCGCCCCCACCAACTGAGCCACCAAAGGCAAACCAGCCATTGCCAAACGGATCGCCATGCTCCATGTCATCAAAGACCGTGACCGAGTTGACCAATGGCCCCCCGGAGGTAAATGAAAGCTGATCGAAGTCAACTTCCACCACAGAGCCTGATCCACCTGTAACGCCAGAAATAACAATAACAACTTCATCGAGATTGCCGTTGAAGACGCCATCGCCGCCCGTGCTTAAGTTTGTGAAGCTGCTGAGCGGGGCGCTAATCAACGTCCACTGATCGTCAAAGGCGGCATTGGTAAATGGGGTGTCTAGCCGAATTGAATCTTCCGCTCCATCTGTCCAACCATCACCATTCAGGTCTTCGCGGAGGGTGATTTCCAGGGTGTATCCATCCACAGTGGCATCACTCTGGTTGAGTACCCACACGTTGAACCACGGATCAGTTGGTGGCGCAACCTGAGCCAGATTGTCGAAATTCCGGACAAAGCCACCATAGAAGACGCTGGTGGAGCCTTCGCCACCCCAGCCCGTGCTCAGGTAAAAGTTGCCTTCCTGAGGACGATCTGCCAGGACGCCACCGCCGCCCCCGGCCAGGTTGCCGCCAAAAAAGAACCAGTCAGAGGCGTCGCCATCTTCAAAATCATCAATAATCGCGTCGGGAGCGGCTGCCAAGGCAATACGCGCTCGGCTGGCTGAGGGAACCATAAAGCCGACGATAAAAGTGCCAATGAAGGCCATGATTAAAAATAATCGAGTTTTGTTTTCCATGAGTCGTCTTCCTTAATAGGAGATAAGCTGAATGCTTAAGACACGTTATTCTCCTATGCCACGGATTGGCCTGCTGTCGTTCCAGTACAGACCCATAATCCTTCCCGTTACGATGTGATATTGTTAGGGATTAATCGCTTTCATGTTTGGCAATAAGGGAACCCTCCTTGTTTTTTCAATGGTATGCAAGAGCAGTTCAGAAAATCTTAAACCATTTTTTGAATTACTTTTACAACTTACCTACGCAAAAATACGCTTCAAAATAGTAAAGGGGATCGCCCGGCACAGTTTGAGAAGCAAACTTATATACCGGATACACGAACCCAATCTACCATCATTTTCACCTGATTGTTTATGATCTTAGTCACTGTTTCTTCAGGAATACCGTAATAAGGTGACCGAATACCGTTTGTTTTGAAGGGATAAACACCACCCAAGGCCAGATTAAGAATTAGAAATTTCTCGTTGTCAAATACCCAGGGGCCAAAAAAATCAATGGTAGTGGTCGAAAAGTAAGTGATGGGTAAACTGGGTACATCTACGAATACAATTTATCACTTACTACCTGACCACTACCCCCAACTTTTAGGTAATCGGCAACATTTTTTCACAATTAAGATTGCTTGAAGCGTTACCGATTCCTCAAGGCAACCGCAGTTTGCCTGCTTCAGAATTTCCGAATAGTTTCTGCGGTTTATCTAATCCCACACATCGTCAAAAACTTAGTAAAGCTTACTCGTTTGTACGTCATTTGTCATAGCGTGTCTAAACGTTTGCCGGGGAACGGCCGTTCCCAAACGGGCCATATGTAAAAGCGCACTTACGCCTTCGCGCCGATGTTTCTCACCAAGGTTCTCGGTAAGCTAAGTACAGAATTTCCGCTGTTAAATGACAACGGTTTTCCCAACAAAAAGATAGATTACGGAGGTAATTGAAATGAGTACCAACAATGTGATTCAAGTTTACGACAGCATGAGCGCGGCGGAAACGGCCGTACGCAAACTCAATGAAGGGCACTTCCCCATTAAGCAAGTTTCCATTATGGCGCAAGACATGGCCAGCGAAAAAGAAGTTCATGGGTTTATTACAACTGGCGACGTGGCCATGGCTGGTGCCGGAACCGGTGCCTGGGTTGGGGGATTATTTGGCATTTTGGTGGGCGCTGCCTTTATTTGGGTACCTGGTTTTGGTCCATTGTTTATTGCCGGTCCGCTGGCGGCTGCGCTGCTGGGTGGTGTTGAGGGGGCTGTAGCCGGGGCCGCTGGTGGTGGCTTGCTCGGTGCGCTTTTTGGTATGGGTGTCTCTAAACAGCAGATCGTGAAATACGAAGAGACGTTAAAAGCTGGCCAGTATTTGCTGGTGGCCCACGGCACTCCAGAGGAAATCGAACTGGCACGTCATATTTTGGACGAGACGGAAGTAGCAGAAGCAAACGTGGCGATGGTGGTATAGGCCATCCATGCCTGGGTGAACTGAACTTGGCTATAGGAGACAAGAAAATGGACATTCCCTTAAATGTAGATGTTTATGGTCATGACGGCCGTATCGGACAGTCAACGCGCATTATCATCAACCCAATTTCGCAAGCAGTAACGCATGTGGTGGTGCGTGACGAGGGTACCCCTCACACAGAATACCTGGTAGCCGTGAAGCATATTGAGGAGAGCGACACGGACATGATTCGTCTGGATTGCTCAAGTAAGCAGCTGGCTGGCATGGAAACCTTTCAGGATGTGGAATTTTTGCCGACCAACGTACCCCATTACGCCATATTGGCTTCCCCAGGGAGTGCCTATGCCTGGCCTTATGTGACCGTCCAATCAGAGGCGCGTTTTGTTGAGGTGGTACACCGCCATATCCCACCCTATGAGCGAAACATACGGCGTGGCGTACATGTTCATGCCAAAGACGGCCGTGTCGGGCAGGTGGATGAGCTGGTGGTAGACAAATCAACTTATCATCTCACCCATCTGGTTCTACGCGAGGGGCATCTTTGGGGGCAAAAAGATGTCATGATTCCGGTAGATGCCATTGACGATATTTCAGAGAACGACATTTATCTGAAATTAGACAAGCCTCGCATTGCTGAACTGCCGACTTTTCCCCTCCATCGGCATATCCAACATGTAGCCTAGCGAAACCCGCAGGCCACGAACGAGCTTAACCGTTCGTGGCCTGTTTTGTTTAAGGAAGTTCCCTATGAAAAAAGCAACAATCTCGTTAATTCTTATTTCATGGCTGCTTATTGCCACATTGGTCGCTTGTGGCGGCGGCAATGATGATGAGTCTGAAAATAATGCCGCCAGCGATGCTGTGCAGGTGGCGGCTGACGCGTTTGAGACAGGCTTTAACAATCGAGATCTTACTCAGTTTGATGCGTTGTTTGCGCCACCTAGCGATCAATTTGGCGCTTCAGAAACCCTCGATGCGGCCCATCAGTTGATGGCTGACGCTGCTTCTGGCGTTACGTTCCAGATGGACAAATTTGAAATCCAAAATGTGCAGTTGGATGACAAACGCGTGGAAGCGGTTGTGACGTATTATGCCGAAGTTTCTATGTGGGAGAACGGAACCGAGACGTATACGGCCGTTGTTACCCAAGATGTTTCCCTGCAAAAAATAAATAACCAGTGGCTCATTACCGGCGGTGATACAGCCAATGTAACGCCCGGTATGGGGTTAGAAAATTCCTGACGCGCATTCCCATAGCTGATAGTGCACAAACGCAACTCTGGAGACTGGTGATTAGTGATGACGCATACAATCCTTCCTGAGAAACGCCATCATCGCTGGCGGTACGGACTTTTAATTATGGTGCCATTGGCCATTTTCCTCCTCTTGTTGGCGTTTGTGATAGGGCAAACAACTCAAGCGTGGGATATTGCGGTGATGCAATCCATTCATACCTGGAGTACGCCGTTTTTCACTCGCTTGATGCTGCTTATTACCGATACCGGTGGTGTGGGGCGCGCTGTGCCTTTGGTGCTTGTGGCTGTTTGGCTGTTGTGGCGTGGCCGCTGGCTGGAGATATGGACCCTGTTGGGTGCTGTTTCCGTTGGCCAACTGTTTACCTGGTTTTTTAAGTGGCTGGTAGACAGACCGAGACCTCTTGCTTTTGAAGCGCTGCAAGCATTGCCAATTGATGCCAGTTTTCCCAGCGGGCATGCGCTAGGTTCCACGATTTTGTTTGGTTTGTTCGGTATTTGGCTGTGGCAAAACGGCCGTCGTGGTTGGTCACTGGTTCTTTTTGTGTGGGCGGCGCTTGTTGGCTTTAGCCGAGTTTATTTAGGGGTACACCATCCTACTGACGTCCTGGCCTCTTTTGCTTTGGGCACAGCGTGGTTAACGGTTGTGACACTTTTTTACGACATTTTCAAGAGGAGACAGAATGACATTTCTGCCAATAATCATCAATCCGGCAGCGGGGAATGATGAACCGATTCTCAACACGCTAAATGATGTTTTCACTGCTGATGTGGACTGGGAAGTGCACATCACCCGCACCAGCGGCGATGCGCGGCGCTTTGCCGAAGAAGCGGTAGCGCGTCAGGCAGATGTTGTGGCTGTCTACGGCGGTGACGGCACCATCACCGAAGTGGCACAGGTGTTGGCCAATCGGGATATTCTATTGCTGATTTTGCCGGGGGGCACCGGCAATGGTGTCGCCCGCATGTTAGAGATTCCCGTTGATTTACGCCAGTCTGCTGCATTGCTGGGTGGCGATTCTGTAGTGCGGTCGGTGGATTTAGGGTGCATCAACGATCACCCGTTCTTGTTGCGGGCCGACATTGGTTTTTTGGCGACGGTGGATGTGGAAACGCCTCGATTAATGAAAGATCGTTTTGGTAAATGGGCATATGCTTTTTCTACCTTGCAACATATACACCAGCTAAAGCCGGTTTCCTATCAATTAAAGCTGGATGATCAAGAGCTGGAAATTGAGGCCGTGTTGGTAACCGTAGTTAACATGGCCTCAATTGTTTGGGGCCACCAGCCAATTGCCCCTGGCATTTCGCCGGATGATGGGCTGTTAGACGTTTTTTTGTTGACGCGCAAGGATATGATTGCCATCGGCGAGGTTGCCAGCAGCCCGGTTTTGGGCAACGCAACGCCAATGTACCACAGGCAGGTTAAAGCCGTCGAAATTCATACGTCGCCCGCTCAGCCACTGGCCATTGATGGCGAGGGCATTGAAACTGCGCCCGCTGCTATTTCGATCATGCCTCAGGCCGTCAAAATTATGGTTCCCGCGTCCACGGTAGGCAGGTCAGGATGATTCATTCACGGTCACAAAGTGCACATTGGCTGTCGCTGCGCCAATTAGAAATCCGATGGCTGCGGTATCTTGTTCCATTAATTTTGCTGGGGTTAGCGGTCCACGTTTTACTGCCTAAGATTGCCGATATGAGGAAGTCTTGGGAGGTGCTGCGTCAGATGTCGGCGGGGCTGCTGGGGTTGGCTGTCTTGTGCCAGATCGGCCGTTATGTGGGCGGCGGTCTTCTGCTGCAAAGTCTGGTGCAGTTGGTGGGGGGAAAACTGAAGTTGGGGCGCGGTATTAGTATTGGGCTGGCTTCAACCAGTATTGGTTTGGTTGCGGTTGGAGCGGTTGGCAGCATGATTGCTGTATACAATTGGATTTTGCCGACGGGTATTGACAAACAAGGCGCGGGTTTAACGGCCGTTCTCAAATCCGTATTTACCAATGTGCTGCTCTTCCTTTTATCGGTGGTAAGCCTCATCTATTTGTTATTGGCCCATGATTTAACCTGGACACAAATTGTGCTTTTGACGGTTGTCCTCCTGGGGCTGCTGTTTCTGGCTGGTGGCGTGTTGTGGGGCGTTGCCCATCCGACCGTTCTGAAGAACCAGCTCAACAAGCTCTTTGCTTTTTGGTCCAAGTTGGGTGGTAAAACGGCCGATCGCCAGACGGCGGATCAGCTGGTTCATCAACTGGTTGACGTTGTAGATGTCTTACGCGCTGGCGGCTGGCACAGACCGCTTTTAGGGGTTGCCATCAAAAGTGGGTTTGATGTGTTGACGCTCTACGTCCTCTTTGTTGCTGCCCAACATCCCGTTGGCATTGGTGTTTTGCTGGTTGGCTATGGCTTGCCGCTGCTGTTGGGCAAGATTAGTTTCCTGCCCGGTGGTGTGGGGGTAGTCGAAGCAACGATGACGGCCGTTTACACGGGTTTTGGCGTCAGCTCCGAGGTGTCACTTGTGGTGATTCTGGCTTACCGTTTCATCTCATTTTGGCTGCCAATTCTGTTTGGGGTTCCGCTGGCTTTATATTTACAGAAGGAAACGGCCGTAACCTCGATTAGCGGCAACCCATCTTGAAGGCAACCTATTGAGTTTCTTGATAAGCGTCTATGACAAATGACGTAGAAATCAGATAAACAAGTCGGCAATATGACACACGCCATTCCCGACATTTTCCCAATGAGATTTTTGAGCTGTTCCCCTATTCTTTAAACAGGCATATTGAAAACCGACCCGATTTCAGCATACCTGACACTTCAACTCACAATCAAACAATCTATTCGTTTCAACAACGGCCGTTTCCGGCCCACACACATCTTGGAGGAAAATGCTTATGACTTCAGCCGGAAAAACCTGGGATCAGATGCTCAACCGTTTTGGCTCGGCGCGAGATCGAGCCAGCACGGTGGGGCTGGCTGTGCAAGAACATACTGATGAGGCAGCTAAGATATGGCTTTATAGCTCCATTGTCTGGCTAACAATTGTTGATTTGTTTGGCCTAATTTTGGCCCTGGAACTCATTAGCCCCAATTTGTTTGCGGGCATTCCGTGGCTGCTGTTTAGCCGGATACGGCCGTTGCACGTCAACGGCGTCATCTTCGCCTGGCTCTCCATGATGTACTGGGGTGCCCTCTTCTACATGATTCCCCGCCTCACCGGCCTGCGCACCATGTGGAGCGAAAAACTGGCCATCTGGACCGCCTGGGGCTGGAACCTCTGGTTCCTGCTCGGCATCCTCACCATCCTCATGGGCCTGACCCAGGGGCGTGAATATGCCGAATTCATCTGGCCCCTGGACATCATGCTTATCCTGCTGTGGACCAGCAACATCGTCAACATCTTGATGACCGTCTTTAACCGGCGCGTGAAGCCGTTGTACGTCACCACCTGGTGGGCGATGGCCTCTCCCCTCTGGCTGGGCGCCGACTACATCATCGGCAATGTCATCTGGCGGCCCGGCGCTATTTGGGGCAACGGCGTCAGCGGTGCCCTGCAAACCAGCATGGCCGATGGCATCCTCAACTGGTGGTATGCGCATAATCTCTTCGGTCTCTGGCTGACGCCGATGCTGCTGGCTGGTTTGTATTACATGGTGCCCCGCATCACCAAAACACCGCTCTACAGCCACACCCTCAGCCTGGTTTCTTTTTGGGGCATGGCCTTCTTTTACACCGGCGTGGGCCATCATCATCTGCTGCAAACGCCCACACCGGGCTGGCTCAAAACCATCGCCATTCTCTCCAGCGTCAGCCTGCTTATTCCTGTTTTTGCCTTCACCGTCAACATTTTGATGACGATGCGCGGCAATTGGGAAAAATTCTTTACCAATTTACCGCTCCGTTTTGGCTTGACTGGATTTGTTTTCTACTTCCTGGTGAATGTGCAGGGCAGCTTTGAGGCGATTCAAAGCTTTAACCGGCTGACCCACTTCACCAATTTTGTGGTGGCCCATGCGCATCTGGCCTTGTTGGGTGCGTTTACCTTCCTGGGCATGGGGCTGATCGATTACATCATCCCCCAAATCCTGAAGAAGCCACTGTACAGCGACAAGCTGGCCCATTGGCAATATTGGCTGATAGTCATTGGCTTCCTCGGCTTCTTCTGGGCGCTGACGATTGCCGGTTTTGTTCAGGGGCAATCTTGGCTGCGCGGCGTGCCTGAAGTGAATGTGATTCCGATGCTACAGCCGTATTTCATGGCCCGTGCCATCTCTGGTGCCCTGATTGTTATTTCTGGCCTAATTCAAGCTTTCAACATCTACAAAACGGTCACAACCGATACGCTCCATACAGTCCGTATGGAAATGATTGATGCCTTACCCGACATTGAAATGGAGGTCGCCGCATGAGCCGCACGATTCCTGATATTCCAAGCGAACCTGTTCATCCCAAAAATTGGCGGCCCCATCCACGCAAGAAGATGCTGATGACGCCGCTGATGGCCACCGTGGGGGCGATGATGGCTTTCCTCACCGTCGTGTTTATGGTTGTGATTTTGCCAACCACTACCTTCGAGCCGGCACCGTCGGACAACTGGCGGCAGCTTACCGACCTGGAGATGGAAGGGCGCAACGTTTTCCTGGCCAATGGCTGCATCTACTGCCACAGCGGGTTTACCCGTCCGCAGGATGCGTACGCCAGCCAATATTACGTATACGGCCGTGTTTCTGAACCCGGCGATTATGAAGGAGATGGTGAAACGCCCAATCTATTCGGCACCATTCGTACCGGTCCCGATTTGTCGCAGTCCGGCGGTTACCATCCCGACGACTGGCATTACGCCCACTACACCAATGCACGCTACACCACGCCGTTTTCCATCATGCCGTCGTTTTCCTTCCTGACACCAGATGAAATTACCGCACTCATCGCCTTCACCCAATCGCGTGGCGGCAAACTGGCTGACCTGCGCGATGCCCACCAGGCAACCATGAAAATGATTGAGATCGCCTCTGGGGATGTGGCTGCTTCTGGTGAAAATGGAGATCGCAGTGACGGCTTTCCGGCCGCCAGCGCCGTCAAAAACATGATGCTGATTGAGCGTGGCTACTGGTTTGCCGACAATCCGCTGCCAGTGACCCAAGAAAATCTGGTGCGTGGCCGCGAAGTGTTCCAGGAGCGATGTGTGGGCTGCCACGGCAGCCAGGGAGATGGCAACGGCCCGGCAGGTTTTTATATGAACCCTTCGCCGCCCGGTTTTGACACGGCCGATGACCAGCAGCATGGGTCTGATACCTCGCCTGGCGCTTATTACTGGCGCATTTTGCGCGGCGTGCCCGGCTCGGCGATGGAAAATTTCGGCACGCGCCTTTCGGTGGATGACATCTGGAAAGTGGTTCTTTTCCTGAAAACGATTCCCAACGGCGGGCTGACGGCCGAAGTGCCCACGCCAGATATGTACATTCGCTGGGAAGGGTATCCGGGCCTGTACGACTGGGCCAACTGCTTCTACCCAGAAAGTATGCAGCCGCAGATTGGCGACCTGTATGCCAGCGCCCCGGCCAACGTCGGTGATGTGCCTGGTATTGTGGGCGAAGGTGAGATGAATCCGGTTTACGCCGTCACGCTGTGGGAGATTAATAACAATGCTCGCCCCTGTGGCACAGCCGGATTTGAACAGACGACGCTGCCAGACATTTTGCAAGAGGCCAACGGCCGTACCGATGGGTATGCCCTCCAAGGCACCGATCAGACCCAGTTTGTTCCCGCCGGTATGCAGCACAGCGACACGCTGCCGCCTAATTTGCTGACGCAGGTGTGGGATCAGACAAATCCGTTGGCCGCGCCAGATTCGGGCAACCGTTAAAGGAGACTGATCATGAAACGTTTTGTACGCAAGATTTGGTGGGGATTGGTGCTGTTGTGGGTAACGGCCGTTACACCACACACCACCTTTGCTGCCCCCCTCTTACACGAAGCACCAAAAGGCAGCGAGTGGATCATGGCCGACTGGATGTTTTTATCCTTCGCTATCTTTGCTGGCGTGGCCTTTATGGCCTTCATCTTCCTCCTCAAAGCTGGTTTGCTCAGCAATTTGGAGGATGCCAAATATCAAATCCTGGAAATTCAGGAAGAAGATTACTACACGCCCGACTGGGCGCGCGAAGGAGGTGACACATGAATCCTGATGTGCCAACCGGTCATACCGGCGAAATTATTCGCGACTATTACAACTATCTGTATAACCATTATCTCAACCAGATTACCCAAAAATATTACATTCACTGGGATACATTGCTCTGGGTTGCTCTCTGGATATTTGCCCTGGCTGCTTTCTTCTATGCCTACACACGCTGGCAGCGCGGCACGCGTGAAAACAAAGAACCATACCCGGTTGAGTCATACAACGGCTACATTGAAGAAAGCAATGGCCCCATTGGTACTTTTTTGACCATCTTCTTCATCGGCATGTTTATCTGGCTGGTTATTCTCACGGTTATGGACCTGCTGCACGGTCAAATCTACTAAGGAGCGTACGTTATGAGTTCTGTTGTTGCCTATTCACAAGTCGTTACGGCCGAGGTGCCTCGCGAGTCCTGGGATGAAACATACTTTTCCCTGCTTTCGCTGAAATCCCACCTGCAATCTTTACCTGGTTGGCAGCGCTTTGACTTCTGGGCACGCGATAAAGAGGATAACCATGTCAAATTGATTGCGGTGACCAACTGGGATTACCCGGAACAGTTGGCCTTATGGCTGAAACAAGGCGTGACGGTGGACTCGATTTTACGAGCCATTGAGCCGCCACCCCGGTCCTTAACGGTTGATCTGTACGAAGAAATTGCCTGATTGTTGGCAAAGGAGCACCTGATGACAACACCAACTGATGAAACAAATGAGACACCGTCCCCAAGAGAAATCTGGTCGGAAGAGCACCCAGACACACACCTGGAACGAGATGATGACCGATGGAGCAAATCTGCCCAAGTGCGCGATTGGCTTGTCCTCATCCTCATGATTGCTACCTATCTTGTCTGGATGGGCATCGTTTACTTTTTAGAACCTGGTATACGCTGAGCGGCGTGAGTACCGATTAACATTAGGAGAAAGCCCATGTTTTTATTGGAATGGACGGCAAACGACTTGTTGCTCATGCTGGTTGGCGCAGCAGCCATTATTGGCACAGTCTTATGGCTGGTGCCTGCTGCGCAAGTGCCGCGCAAACAAGAATACAGTACGGCCGAAATTACCGCCTATGACAACCAGATTCCTCGCTACTTCTTGGCGGCGGCCCTGGCGCTGCTCATTGGCAGCCTGCACATCATCGTCAAAAGTATTCCCGGCTTCTGGCAGTGGCTGTGGCAGGCTGGCTATGGTGGTCACCTGTTCCGCGATCTCAGCAATTCGCACATTATTATTGTAGGTGGCGGTACGGTGTTGCTGACGGGTATCACCTGGTATGTGCTGCCTCGGTTTGTAAATCGGCCGCTGTACAGTACGGCGCTGGCCAGTGCCTCCTTTTGGTTTACGCTCATTGGCGTTTTTGGCTTTTACCTGTCCTGGCTGGTGCTGGGGTTGGTAGAAGGCAATATGGTACGGCACGGTATCGACTACATGGCAGCCAAAGAAGCGGTAGGTGCCTGGCATCGGGTGCCTACGCGCATCACCTCCAGCATCATGGGTGTAGGTTACTGGACCTACGTGCTCAACGTCTTTTTAACCGCCTGGGCGGGTCGTTATGTAAAGCAGAAGCCCTATGGCTACCTGACAAAATTTGCTGTCGTCTCTGCTGGTGCGCTGTTTGTGGGCACGGTTCAGGGTGTGATGCAAGTTTTGCCCGCCAACGCAGATTGGATTCACTATGCCGGTAAATTTGGCCAATATGTTGATCCAATTAGCCATGCCCATGTGAACCTGGTTACCGGTATGATGGTTTCCCTGGCAGGTTTTCTGATCTACTTTGGCCCTCGGATGGCTAACCGCCAAACCAATGAGAAAATGGCAAACCGTCTTTTCTGGACGATGGTGCCGGGATCGCTGGTTTTTTATCTGGCCTTTTTACTGTTGGGATTGGTGTTAGGTGGCCAGGTGAATGGGTACGGTGGCATTCAGTCGCCCGCTTTGTCGCGCTTTTTTGGGGCAAACTTGCGCCTGATATTGGCGGTGGCTGGTTCATTAATGCTGGCCGGGTTCTGGGTGTATTTCATTACGCTGTGGCGGCAGTTGAATCTGCGCACATTGGTGCAGCAAATTAGAGAAGCCACACCAGCCAGTTTCTGGTTGGTCTCCAGCCTGGCGCTGGTTGTGGGAACTTTTCAGGGAATGCTGCAAGTTATCCCGGCTACAGCACACATCCTGACCACGCCGGAGGAAGTGCCGAATATTCATGCCCAACTCAACATGATTGGTGGGGTGCTGCTGGCTTTGATCGGTGTGGTTTACTTTTTGCTGCCGAAGCTGGTGGGGCAAGCGGCCGACCAACGGCTGCGGCGGCGCAGTTTGCTAGGCATTGCCAGCGGCATTGCGGCTTACTATGTCGTCACACTTACCACTGGTTTGATTCGGTTTTATTGGATGAATCAGGGGCTGGGCAGTGTGGAAGCGGCGGCTAAGTTAGGTTGGGTGGCACCAACGCTGCTGTTGGCAACGGCCGTTCCCTTGTTCATTGGTTTTGCGGCGTTTGGCACGGCCGTTTACCGTGTCACCACCGCCTATCGGGCCGAACTATCCAGCGAAATGCATCAGATGCCTACCCGCTTCTCTGGCCCGATGCCGGAACGGCTGAAGCGTATGCCCCGCATTGGCGTGCTGGGGATGGAATTTGTGGGTGGCTTGTTTGGTTGGCCAGGTATTGGTTGGCTCTACGCCGGGCAGGCGCTGCCAGCGGTGGCCCTGCTGCTGGCTGGTCCAGCTGTGTCTTGGGCGCTGCTGCCCATGCTATTCTCCCCATTTACCGACACGGTGCTGTCCCAATGGGGCTGGCCCGTGCTGCTGGTCTGGCTGCCGGTCTCCGCGCTGCTCAGCTGCACGGCGCTGGCTGTCCACCTGCACCGTCGCTATCCACGCGCCAAACCGGTTGATGCCAAACCAAAAATGCGTATTCCCAAGGGAACGGCCGTTGGTGTTGGCATTATGCTGCTGGCACTGTTTAGCATTCCCCTGGCCCCGCTGCTGAGCGGCATTCCTACAGGCCTGCCGGAACACAAGCTGATGGAAGACCTGCCTGACCGCGCCAATGGTGCCTATTTGGCCCTCAGCGACGGCACAGAATCAGGTGTCTTGAAGCTGTTCCCCTGGAGCTTCCCAGTCGATGATTTTCCCGCTGAATCTCCGATAATCAATCCAGCGCAATTGCAAAATGTGACCATCAGCCAAAAAGGGCTGGATCAACCTAAGCGCTATTTCTTATACCGGCTGGTGGATGATGACCTCATTGAGCCAATTTCCCTTCAAGCGCGTGAAACAGAATTCCAGCGTCAGATGGAGCTGTCGTCTACGGAACCGCTAGCCGCCGGAGAATACATGCTGGATATTCCGACTGGCGGCATGTTTGCTGGACGCGAATATTACTATTTTCGCGTAGACCCGACAGTTGCCGCGCTGCCGCCGTTGGTTCCTTCGATAGAGGCTACCGCAGCCGCTGTGGCTGAACCTGTTGCCGCCACAAACAGTTCCCCTGGCTGGCTAAATCTGCTGCCGTTAAGCTCGGCGCTCATTAGCGGGGCGATGGCTTTGCTGATGTTGAACCGGATGCGACAAAAAATACGGCCGCAGGAAGCTGCCTGGACGCTGGCTTTTGCCATGTTTGCCGTCGCGGCGGGCAGCCAGGTGTGGGGCGATATGGTTGGCTGGTCACCTTTCCTGGCAAAACTTTATTATGTGTTTGGTGCGTCATTGGTGGTGGGCTGGCTTGGTTTGGGCACCTGGCTGGTGGTGGTCCGGTCGCCACGGCTGCAAAATGTGGGGCTGTGGCTCATGCTGCTGGTTTCTGGCGTGGCCATCGGCATCGTGAGTCAGTCGTCTGTAGATATGTCCATACTTGCCGCAGATGGTTGGCATGCGCTGGAAAAACCAGCGGCACTGACGGTGATCACCATTGCGGTGAACAGCGTGGGCACGCTGGTGCTGGTGGGTGGTGCCTTGTGGTCTGCCTGGGTGTTCTGGCGTAAGCGTATGATGCGTTCCCGCATGATTGGTCTGCTGTTAATTGCCGGAGGCGCATTGGCGGTGGCCGCCGGGGGCAGCCTGACCCGGTTTGGGCATCAGCAGTACCTGTACATTGCCATGAGCATCGGGGTTTCGATCATGTTCTGGGGCTATTTGAAGACAATTCAGATAGAGAAAAAGCCGGTGCAAACGGCCGTTTCATCCCTCACACCCGCACCGCAAGCCTCAGTTGGCGATTAACACAATCGAAGCGCCTTTCAAGAGTGGGGCCGTTTTGCCTGGTTCTCGAACCAAACGGTGGCGAAATAAAAATGGTCCACTCTAAAACTAAGACATATGACGTAAAAAGACCGCCCAGAAGCGGTCTTTTTGTTTAGGGCCAAACAGGCCATTTCACCGATTTGTTCAACGTGTAAACCGCATACAGTAGAAGAAGAAATAAATTTATATGGAGGTATCCATGTCAACAATAAACGATAATGAAAACGTATCCCTGGTGAGCAAGGAACTGGAAAATGCGATTAACCAGCAAATTGGCAGCGAGTTTCAGGCCAAACTGCAATATCTCAATATCGCCGCCTACTTTGATGAGGGTGATTTGCCGCAATTATCCACTTTCTTTTACCAGCAAGCGCAGGATGAAGATATGCACGCCATGAAGTTCCTGCATTACCTGGTAGATGCCAGCGGCACGGTGGAGATTCCGGCCGTGAAGAAGCCTGAATTTACGTTTGACTCGGCGGAAACGGCCGTACACCTGGCCCTGCAAAATGAAATCCGCGTCACCGGGCAGATCAACGCCCTCATGGATTTAGCCATTGAGGAAAAAGATCACATTGCCCAAGATTTTCTGCGCTGGTTTGTGACAGAACAGCTTGAAGAAGTTTCGACGATGAAGACCTTGCTCAACATTACGCGCCGCGCGGGCGATAACCTGTTGTGGGTCGAAGATTACCTGGCACGCAATCCTTTGGGTTTGGCAGCAGAACAAGCGGGAACGGCCGTTCAATAATCCCTACCTGAAAGAAGGAATCCCTTATGCATTTGGCAACCGCAACGACAACACACGTAGAAAAACGAGACGAGCGGCGCTGGTGGGCGCTCATTGTGCTAGCGCTCAGTCTGCTGCTGGTCATTATGGATGGCACGATTGTGAATGTAGCCATCCCCAGCATCCAAACGGATTTAAACGCTACGCTGGCTGATGTGGAGTGGGTCAACTCCATCTACTCCCTCATTTTTGCCATGACGCTTATTTTGTGGGGCAAGCTGGGGGATATTTACGGCCGTCGCCGTCTCTTTGTGGCCGGATTGCTGGTGTTTGGCGCGGGGTCGATGTTGTCGGGAACGGCCGTTTCTATCCAGATGCTTATTGGGATGCGGGTGCTACAAGCCGTGGGTGCCGCCATGCTTTTCCCCACCGCGCTGGCCATCGTCAATAGCACCTTTATCGGTAAAGAGCGCGGTATTGCCTTTGGCATCTGGGGCATGACGGCGGGTATCGCTGCTGCCCTGGGGCCGCTGCTGGGTGGCTGGGTCGTGACCAATGCTACCTGGCGCTGGGGTTTTTACATCAATATTCCCATCATCATTCTGGCTGTTGTTGGGGCGCTGCTGGTTGTCTCTGAATCGCGCAAAGAAGGCGCTTCTGGTCATCTGGACGTGCCTGGCGCGCTGCTGGGCGGTTTGGGTCTGGGCGGCATTATCTTTGGCCTGATTGATGGCCAAACGTACGGTTGGTGGCAAACTAAAGAGACGTTTTCTCTGTTTGGCCTGGCCTGGCCCTTTGCCAACTTCTCCGTCATCCCCTTCTCCCTGATTGGTGGCGGTTTGCTGCTAATCCTGTTCATTTGGTATGAACGCCACCTGGAACAGCAGGGGCAGGAGCCGCTGTTTGAGTTCACCCTGTTCCAATACCGTAGCTACCGCTTTGGTTTGGTCACGCTGGCCATCATTACCCTGGGCGAGTTCAGCCTCATTTTTGCCCTCTCCCTCTTTTTGCAAAGCATTCAAGGGCTCACCGCCTGGCAAACCGGTCTGGCCATTTTGCCGTTGGCGCTGGGGGCCTTTTTTACCGCGCCTATTGGGGGGCGACTGGTTGACCGTATAGGTGCCAAACCGGTTGTGCTGTCGGGGATGGTGTTGGAAACGGCCGCTCTGTTCTGGCTCAGCAGCAGTATCAGCGTCGATTTGACGGCGGCTGGGCTGCGGCTGCCGCTGCTGCTTTATGGTGTGGGCATTGGGTTGGCCACGTCGCAGATTAACAATATCGTGCTGGCCGACGTGCCGGTAGCGAAGTCCGGTGTGGCTTCGGCGGGCAGCAGCACCGTTCGCCGTGTTGGGTCGTCCCTGGGCATTGCCATTGTGGGCACCGTTTTGGCTACCACGCTGCTTCAGTCGGCTACAGCAGGCCTGGAAAACAGCCAGCTTTTGGCTTCGAATCCGGCTTATACGGCCGTTCGCCAGCAAATCATTCAAAAACTTGACACTTCATCCAGCGCGTTTGGCCAAGATTCTTTGCAGTCGCTCATGCCATCTAGCGGTGCGCCAGGCGGCACTAACGGTCAGAACGGTTCGGTCGATCAGGCGGCACTGGGTCAGGAAATTACCACTATTTTTAAGAGCGCCAATGCAACGGCCGTTAAAAACGTGGGCTGGGTCGCCACCTTCTTTGTGGCCCTGGGCACGCTGAGCGCCCTCATGCTGCCCAATCCTCATGTGGAGGAGACACCAGCCAAACCGGCTGTGGTGCTTCCTCTGCCTGAAGAAACCATTGATGTTAGCGATGTTGTAGACGAAGCAGGGCTTGAATCGTTCCCTTCCAGCGATCCGCCTGCCTGGTAAAAGTTTCAGCCTGCATGATGTGCCCTATTTTCTTTTGCCATTCTAGAAATTTAAGTAAGGAAACGGGAGTTTTGACATTATGAAGCATAAACGATTGTATACGCTCTTTATCATTTTTTTGCTTGTTTTGATGGTTGGATTACCGATTTTGCGTTTATTTATTCGGTAATTCATCGTCTAGCCACATATCAGTTTGAGCGAGAAAAGAAAAATAGGACACAGATTAACACAGATAGACACTGATTTTTCTTTTTTATCTGTGTAAACCAGTGTTCATCAGTGTCCATTTCCAAAAGTGAATCGTAAATCATCTTTCTGAACCGTAATCAGTTCTAAGCCCAGATCGCGTATCCGGTTGAGTACACCGAACAAGGCAGGCTGATCGACATCTGTCAGCATGATCAATGTGGTTCCATTGGCGTGATAATCAACCGTGTGACCTTCAAACCAACCTAACCAGCGTTCATCGAGACGGCCGTTTACCACAACATGATAACAAGCATTTGTACTCATGATGCCAAACCTTCTGCAACATCACCCGATATGATCCTGCCTTGTGATTCGATTTGCATCACCGCCGGGATAAACAACCCGCTCACAGCCATGACAATGCAGAGCAGCCCGGCAAACAAAAACCAAACCTGAATAGAAAACTGGTCAGCTACCGGCCCGGCGACCAGCAGCCCGATGGGTACCATCGCCGTCCCCACACTACTCAACAGCGACAATATCCGCGCCTGCTTATCAGGTTCTACAATTGTCTGAATCATGGCGTAGAATGGCCCCATCGTCATTGTCATCATGATGCCCACCAGCAGGGCGCCAAAGATTGCCAACCAGAGCGCGGTCGCAGGTGCCATTGCCAAAACCAGCGTACCAACGCCCAGGCCCATCAAGCCCAGCATGGATGTCACGATATTGCGCTTAAAACCGCCCCACGCCCCCAATACGCCACCGCCCACAAACATACCGATGCCCATCGCGGACTCCACCCAACCGAGATGGATGGCGCTGCCACCGAAATATTCCTTCACCAGCAGCGGCATCAATGAAAAAGCGGGGATGATCGTGAAGTTAATGCCGATGGTCATCAGGCCGACAATCAGCAGACCTGGCCAGCCAAGCACATAACGCAGTCCAGCTTTAACACCCTGCCAGACGGTTTCCTGTCCCTCAGCCTCAGGGCTGGCGCTGTGTCGTTCTGGTTGGGGAATGGAAACAAATAACAGCGGCACGATGGCGAACAGGGCGGAGACGACATCAATTGCCAGAATGCCCTGCATCGACAGCACGCTGAGCAGCAGCGCCCCCAACGGCGCCGAAATGACATTGAGACCGCCATTGAGCATCTGGTTGATGCCTTGAACACGGGTCAGATGCTCAACCGGCACCATCAGCGACGTTGAAGCCGTCATCGCATTGCTGTGGAACGATTCAAATAAGGCTCGAACGAACAACGCGACATAGATATGCCAGACTGCAACCAGATCCAGGGCAAACAAAACCGCCAGCCCAATGGTCGCCAAGGCGATAACGGTGTCAGAAACCAGCATAATGCGGCGGCGATCCCAGCGGTCAACCAGTGTGCCGATGAAGGGGCCGAGTATCACATTGGGCAGTAACCCAACCAGCGAAGCGGTTGCCAACACCGTTGCCGAACCTGTTTGAATCGTCAGGTACCAAATCAGCGCAAACTGCACCAGTTGGCTGCCAATAATGGAGAGCGCCTGTCCTCCCCAGATAGTAAAGAAGCGCGTTTTCCAGGATATATTGTCGTTAACAGAAAATTGTGTAGCCATGATAAAAACCTTCCTTATTTTAGATTGGTCCAATCTTGAATGTACTTAAAAACCCAATTCGGTGAGCCAACTTGATAA
Source organism: uncultured Anaerolineae bacterium (assembly GCA_905479495.1). GTDB lineage: Bacteria > Chloroflexota > Anaerolineae > Promineifilales > Promineifilaceae > Leptofilum. The sequence goes on along the minus strand of CAJQMR010000003.1, from coordinate 25,748 downwards.
GCGCTCTTCTCTTTCTTTTGTCTCTGTCCCATTCGCGCAGGGTTTGCCTAAGTGCTTCTCAGCGACGATTTTTCCATCGAGCATAAAGAGCACGCGTTCCGTCCTGGCGGCTACTTTGACATCATGGGTTACCAGCATGATGGTTGTGCCGGAGTTGTTGATCTCTGTTAGCAAATCCATGATCTCGCCGGCCGCTTTTGAATTGAGCGCACCGGTGGGTTCATCACCAAACAGGATGTCCGGCTTGTTGATCAGGGCGCGGCAGATGCCTACCCGCTGCAATTGACCCCCAGAAGCCTGGGTGATGTCGTTACCAGCCAGATGCGCCACCCCGACCTGTTCCATGAGCGCCTCGGCTCGTTGGTTAATCTGAGCGTGGCTTTCCGCACGGGCCAGATAGGCAGGAATGACGACATTGTCAAAGATGGACAGATTCTTCAGCAGATGAATATGCTGGAAAACAAAGCCCATGCCCGTCAGGCGGACTTTGGCCAATGCTTCTTCAGACAGGGCGGTGATGTCCTGACCATTGAATAGAACTTGCCCTGACTTGGCCCGATCCATGCCACTGACGTTGTACAGCAGTGTCGATTTGCCGGAGCCTGACGGCCCCATCACGGTTACAAACTCGCCGGGTTCTATCGCCAGGTCTACATCAGACAGAACGGTGACTTCATTGTCATTGCCAAGTGCAAAGCTTTTGCATAGTTGTTGTGATTCGAGTAGTGCGGTCATTTTTTAGGTCTCCTTATGAAACCTGACAGGTTTCCAAAACTTTCATGAATTAAGGTTGATGTTGCATTGCAAACCATCATTTTGTTCAAATTACGTTCGTAAACCTGTCAGGTTTATGAACGTCGAGTCGAGGTTATTCCATAATCATTGCGGCGATGTTGGTTTCTTTGATGCCTGTTCTGGTGCTCAGGAAGGTTGTGGCTGCCACCGTAACCATCAGGAGCAAGGGATACATCACATAAGCCTGGAGCGGGTCAATCACAAACTTGATGCGCGACGCGCCCTGCATCGAGAAGGCGGCACTCACCAACTGCTGCCCTAACGTGTTTGAGAAAAGGGTTCCCAGCGCGATGCCCACGACCAGCAGGAACAAGGCTCTGGTGAGATATTGGGTGCGGATGTGGTTGAGTGAGAAACCGAGGCTGCGCATGATGGCAATCTGATTGCTGTCTTTGGTAATGAGCATCATCATGAACAGCGATGTAATCAGGACGGATAGGGCCAGACCTACAACCACCGTGACTAGGGTGACTGTTTTTAGCTGCTGCACGGTGTTCCCTACTGTCTGGGAGATAAAGTCGGCCGTATCGGTGATGCGGGCTGCGTCAAACAACTGCGCGTATTCGCTGACTTTCTCGTCGATATTGGCGTTTGTGGTCAGGTTTATGTTGATGGTGTACCAGATGGCTGTCTGCGGATTGTAGGGCAGGGTTGCTTTGGCGGTGCGGCCGCCATTGGTGATGTCCTGATAGATACCGCTGACGACCATCTCGCGTTCTTGTCCGTCGATGATGAGGGTGACGGTATCGCCAAGCTGCTTTTCCATTTCGCTGGCGTTGAGATAAGAGAGGGCGATCTCATTCCCTTGTTGGGGCGCGGTGCCTTGCACATAGTCCAGCGGGAACAATGAGAAGTCACCACTTTCAATATTGAGGGTTTCCAGGGTGCCGTCACTTTGCCTCACTTTGAACTGTGAGGTGACGAGGGGCGACAGTTTGGCGACATCGGGATCGGCTGTGAGGGTGGCAACGGCCGTTTCAAATCTAGCAGCTACATCATCTGACTGACGGAAATCGATGCGCATGTCGCTTTGTCCGGCACCCATGTAGGAGATGAATGTCGGTGATTGAATCGTCGTCAGGAAATGGATGGGAATGATGATAATGATGGCGCAGAAGAAGAAAACAAAGGCCAGCAAGCCATACAGCCGGGAGCGCTGCAAGACATCACGAATGCCAAGATAGGTGTTGAGATTGAACCGTTTGCCCCGTTTTAGATTGAGCATGGGCATGCTTTTCATCGATTCGCCAGCACCACCAGTGCCACTGCCAGAGCGCAGGGCTGCCACCGCAGAGATGCGATTAAACCGTCTAAGGATGAGTGCACAGGAGAGGGTCACAATCAGGGTGATACTGGAAGCGGCGATGAGGGGAACGGCCGTTTGCCACATAGTCTTGGACGCACTGCCGATATAGAGCAGCACATTGGCGGACAGGACTTGATTCAGCAGTAGCGAGGCCAGGTATCCCAGGAACGCCGCCGTCACACCCATGACCACATACTTGGCTAGATAAACACGCTTGATGTCCGCGCGGGCGATGCCGATGGCCTTCATGACCCCGATCTCTTTCGTATCTTCTTCAATCGTGGCCAGCAGCGTAAAACGCAAGCTGAGGATGGCAATCACAATCAGCAGCAGGCTCATCAGGATGACCACACCGGCGACAAGGCCGTCGGACAATGAATTCATGATTTTGAACAAGCCCTGATCGATGGCCGGACCGGTCTTGGGTAAATCCGAGGTCTGGTAGGCGGAGGCGAAGGTGCTCATCTGGCTGTCATCAACTAGCCGGAATTCCACCAGATATTCGGTTTCAGCGATCTGTTCTCTCAGGCTGGCGAACTCTTGCTCGTGAACCAGGAAGCGTTTGGAGCTGGCAATAGCGGGATTCATCTGCGAGTCGCGGCTGAAGGTGGCAATGGTGAAGAGCATCTCCCCGGCACCCGTGTTGACCCGCACCTGATCGCCAACGGCCAAGTTCCGTTCCTGACTATAGTAGACAGGCACTGCGATTTCGCCCGGTGCGAGGTGGATGATGTTGTTGTCCAGGTCCAGCAAAAAATCAAAGGCTTCATTCTGGGTGACAAAGCTGATATCCATGATGCTGGTTGCTTCCGATTCCTGGCTGGCTCCCAGAGTAAGATTGGCACCAGCCACGGTGATCATTTCGACCGTCTGCTGCTCTGCGACCAACGCATTGGCGGCTGCCCAACTGTCGATTTCAGCCTGATCCAGCGGCCCGGTGTGCATCTGCACGAAGTGGGGCGTATGCGCTTTGCTAAACAGCACATCCAGGGAATTGCCCAATTCAATCATCAAGTTTGCGCCGCTGGCAACCAGCAAGGCCGACAGGAAAATGAAGGCAAACACGACAATCGTTATCAGCTTCTTGCGCAAAAAATCTTTCTTTAGCATACGTTCAATAATCATAAGTCTGTCCTTTCTTTAACGAATGTTGCTGAGAAGAACCATCATCAGCAGTGTATGATTTGTCGGAGCAATCGTCGCCTATCGAAGGATAGGTTCAGGGATAGGGATTGTGGGTAGGGATGCCCTATTTCAATGGACACAGCCCGGTAGGCAACCTTTGCCTGGGACCAGCGTTTGGCGGCCTACCAGGGACAAATCGGCTAGATAACAAGAGGCAGTATGGTCAGGATAAACCCAATGGTATTGGCCAGCATGTGGGTGACGATTGCCACGTTGAGGCTGCCTTGTTTGGCCGATAGGGCAAAGGGCAACGTGCTGAAGACACGACTGATGAGGTGCCAGGGGGACCAGAAATGGTACAGGGCAAATAACGCAGCATTCAGTAATATGCCCCAACGTCCAAACCGCGCTAATCGTGGTAATAAATAACCGCGAAAATACAGTTCTTCTATCAGAGGGCCGACAATGCCGACAAACAGCAAGTAGGGGATGATGACAACCGGCTTGATCCAATTTTCATCGACAACTGAGACGTTTAACCAGGCGGGCCACCAGCCGAAAAGCTGCTTGTAGATAACCGGGTCAGCGCCGCCGGTGAGGGTGGCCAGCACAACCACGCCGATGAATGTTGCCGGGATCATCCAGAGATACTGCTGCCACTTTAGCGGCCGACGATTGACCACGATGCCCTCAAGCGAGAAACGGCCGTTCCGCTTACGCCCCAGATATAACAGAACCCCCAATTCAGCGGGAACAAGGCTGAAGGGGACAGCCACGGCGAACCAAAACACGGGCGGCAGTTCAGAGCCTCGGGCGAAATAAGCAACCACGATGAAGACCATCATGATAATGGCACCGGGAAAAAGATGTAAAAAAGCAGCTTTGGCCAGGGAAAGGGTTTCGTCCTGATGATTGCGTACTTGGGTTCTTTCAACTGATAAATTCATAGTTTCTCTCCTGTGGATGTGGCGCCAAACGCGCCACATATCCGCTAAATTTGGTGGGAAGGTCCAACAGCAGCAGTGTATGATTTATCGGGGAGTGAATCGCCTATAGAAAGATAGGTTTAGGGGGTGGGATGGATAGGGATGGGGGTAGGGAAATAAAAAAAGAACTGAGCAATCAGTTCTTTTTTGCTAGAAGTGGGTTGTGGGGGAGAAACGTTATATTACACTCCTATGAGCCTTCTGCCACTATCTAAAATACAGGAATTTATAATAGATTTCATTTGGTCGCATTTATCTCAAGAACTAGTTCATCTTCTGTAAACCAATTTTGTAATGTCACAAATTCTTTTACTGCATTTGGGTCTTTAGTATAAGCCACAATAGCCAAACTTTTTTCAGCCCGACTGCAAGTTACATAGAATAGTCTGCGAGTTCTATCAATACTAGTTTCTTTTCCTTCAGCTTTATTCTTTTTATCTGTTGGAGTTTGAGCCTTTGCTCCAAAGAGCTTTTCATAGCTAAATAGGAACCCTCGGGCTTCTTCATCATCCAGTATTAGCATCACACGAGGAAACTCTAATCCTTTGATACCTTGATGGGTCCCAAAGGAAGAATCATCGGAAATATAATCCACATATTTCTCCAATTGACTGAATGAACTTTGCAGAGCCTCTTCCCATGGCTCAACCGCACCACTAACGTCATCTTGAGTACTTTCTTCAAAATCTGTATCCGAGCGTTTTGCAATTATGGATAGGTGTTCAGGAAGTGAAAATATATTTAGTTCTTCTACTTTTATAAGGATAGCTAAAAGAGTTGGATCATTTCCATTATCCCACAAGGCTAGTAATTCTTTTACAGCCATATTTGCTTTTTTAATCTGCTCAATTGAATCGTCACAATCTTCTAGCAACTTCTTGTCTAGCAAAGGAGAATGTTTCCTTATAATCTGAGCAACTGCAAATCCATCGTTTGACTGCATGGTCCTAACTAATGGCAAAATTTGATGAATAAGAAAGGGAATACCTGACATAGTACCATCAAGTAGGCCTGTGGAATCTGTGCGAGACGCATAGAGTGGAGCAAAAAAATCTAAAAATCCGCTTCTTTTTGCTGCCATGTGATGTTCAAGGGTAAGAACTTTCACATCGGAATTCAGCTTCTCCCAAGCTGGATCAGTAGTGACATCTGCCATGTGTTTAGCGATATTTTCCTCAACAATTTGCTTGTCCAAATTTGGATTTGACTCAACAATAAATAGGCGAACGATACCCTCTTCATTTTTGTCTGATGGTTCTTGCTCCTGACCATCAACATCTAAACGTATTTTGTTGATCAGTCTAATCACTCGTTTTGGACATCTGTGGTTGATCTTTTTTGCGGGCTTTGCCCAAGTATCAGGAATGTTGGTGCCTAAATCAATCTTCCCATCCGTATAAATTCGTTGCATGGTATCCCCGAACAAGCCAAGCGTAAATTCATTATGGTGAGTTGATTGAATTGAAAAGAAAGCATCAATCAGTTCTTTCTTGGTGTCCTGACTCTCATCAATAAGTAATATTGGATATTTCTTGACAAGAATCTGCTGCATTAGTGGTTTATGCAAGAGGAAATCTGAAGCTATTTTGATAACTTCTGCATGATTTAACGAATCTCGTCCACTATTTGTACCATTCGGGTTATATGTAAAAACTTTGATTTTGTCTAAACGCGCTAACCTGTTTTTTTTAGACTCGATTTTAGCTGCTCTATCGCTTTCAGCTTTGGTGCCGGCTCGCCCTTTACGCTGGCTTTCTTCAAGCTCCTCTATTTCTCTATTTGTATCTTCTCGTACCCATTCTCTAATATCTTTCTGAAATGAGCGGATTAAATTCCATACAAAACTGTGGATTGTTGATACAACAAAATTGGAATCAAATTCAAGACGCCTTTGAATTTCACCACTGGCTGCCCTTGTATAGGTAATAATGGCCACCTTCTGACCATTCAGCCTTAAGTCTTGAATATTCTCTTCTTTGAATCTCTTTAAGACTTCCACAAGCGACCGTGTTTTCCCCGAGCCCGCTCCAGCAAAAAGGAAAAAACTCTTGGGTCTTTTTAAATTCAAGCAAGAGAAAATTTCATCATCTACACTAATGGAGGGGTCACTGGTGTTAGGCATTTTTCATCTCCATTTGTGTTGTTTTCTAAATTTAAATGATCATTATCTTTTCGTTTTAATTCTTCTTCCAACCATTTCAAACCTTCTGCAATGTACCTTGGTGGTTCAAGGTTGCTTGGGTCTTCAAAATAAAGAAGTTCTAATGCCATCTCTGCTTTGTTGCCATTTTCAAGAGCCTTGAACATTTCGGCTGTCGCTTCGACTAAATTAGGTTTTGATGTTGCGGTAGACATCTTTTTTATAAGACCTGTTGAATTACTCAACGCCTTGAAAAGTTCAACATTAGAAAGAACTAGGGCATCCTCAAAAGTATATGGTATAGCTTCTTCCTCTTCTGTCGTATCACTAAAAGAAATTTTAAATGGATATTGGTAAGCAACTCTGACCAGACCATTTCTTGACATTTTCGCACTATCTGCTAAATCAAGTAATGTGTCCAAATTCGTTTGTACAGGCAACCACGTCTTAAGGGTGTCATTTCCTGTTCTATAAGATTTGTTTCGCTCAGGTTGGATTTTTCCAGAGCTAGTTTCTTGAATTGAATCAATATCAGTTACCACTAGAGTCACTAGGCCCAAGTTTTCAATCAATGGTCGCAGACGGTGGGCGTGACTACCGCCGATTTCTAAAATTGTTATATATCGAACATCTAGCCTGGGATATTTATAACGTATGAAATGAGGGATAAGCATTCGTTCTGCCGGCCCTTCTACTAGAATTGCAGCATCTGCAAAAAATAGGTCGCAATGTGTTGTCTTTAAATAGCGTTCAGCAAACTTAGCAGTTTCAACTTCCTGCTCTCCAGAAGTTTTGTTTGTCTGACCAAACGTTTTTGATAAGTTGACAACTGTGGCGCAGGGAACCTCATTTTTATTTTCAATGGGTTTCTTTCGGAAATAGCGTAAACAACCAAAATCGATTTCATGTGCAACGTGGCTCGAATGAGTGCTGACAACCATTTGGGTTGAGTGCCTTACCGACTCTTTTAAGTCTTTATGATTACGCAACACTCCATAGGCCTTTTTTATAAAAACTTGTTGAACTTGTGCATGAAGGTGCGCTTCAGGCTCTTCAATTAGAACGATATGCAATGGTTCGATTATACTGTCAGCATTATCAAGGCTTTTGTTTGCCTTTCCTTTTCGCATCCATTCATCCCTAAAACGAATCAGCATAAAGACCATGGAAATTAAGTTTTGATAACCTAGCCCATTATATTTTTCAGGAAGACTAAGCGGCATTTCGGTGGTAGTCTCGTCAGTATTTACTACATTGAATTGGATTGCACTGTCATGATCTAGCCCGTCAACAGGATTTATTTTACTGGTTAATGTAATTTGAGGATCGCTAAATCCCGGATATCCTAATGCTTCTAGCTCAGAAATAGCAGAACTAAAGCTTGTTTTTAGCTTTTTATCGAATTCATTCTTTGCATTTTCAATTGCAATTAATGCGTCTAGATCATTTTCTGTTGGTTGATCAGAAGGGTTAAGATGCTTGTCAAAATAGCTTCTGAGCTGGCTAGTTAATCTACCAGAAGTACTTCCTACCCCAGAGCTATTTGATGTTGTCGGATCAGAAAACCCTCGTTGTGCATTAATAATATCTATCTTGAAAAGACCTTTGAAAGGTTCTTCATCAAGCGGAATGGAATTACTTGGTAAATGTTGTAGCTGTGCTACTCCATCAGTAGGCTCTGTAAGTTTGGATGGGTCAAGCAGATAAGCATTTATTGTAAAATGATGATGTAATCGTCTTTCTAAGAAATTGTGCATTGATCGGGGCCATAATGTTAAAGGAGTACTATCGTTTTGATTTTTTACAGAAATTGCTGCCGCTGAATCAAACTCTTTTTTAAATTCTTTAAAAAGCTCCTCATTATTCTTAGGCTCAAAACTCAAGCGTACCCCAAGTTGTCCACCGTTCCATGAAAGTGTGGGTATTAAATGGCTAACATAGTGAACTTCAGAATTATCAACACTAAGCCAAATATCTATTGTAGGGAGTACAGGTAGCCATTGATCAATTTTGAGGTTGAGTTGTTCTGGATCATCGCATGATATCCAATCAGCCCCGATCTTGTTGATAGCCTTCCAATTAGAAAGAGTAAAATCAGTTGTAGATATTTCTTTTCGGCGACTTTTTTTAAGGAATAAAATCAGTGCATCCATAGCTGAAGTTTTCCCGCTATTATTGGCACCAACGAAGACTGTTTCCTTGTCTGAGAATGCAATATGGCATGATTTCAGTTTTCTGAAGTTTTTTATTTCAACAAATTTTATTTTCATAACTGGCTTGCGACTGCTTGTTTATTTCTTGCCTGACACCAATATGGAGATAAACAAATATTAACTCATCCAGTATGGTTAGATCAACCCGAGTTCTTGTGCGCGAATGGTTGCTTGGGTGCGGTTGTTGACGCCGAGTTTTTGCAAGATGTTGTGGACATGCCACTTGGCTGTCCCCAAAGTAATAACCAGTTCATCCGCGATTTGTTTGTTGGTTTTGCCGTCTACAATGAGGGCCAGGATGTTTAACTCTTGCTCAGTTAGTGGTTCGGGCAGTTGGGACTGAGCAGGCTTTTCGACTTCGCTTAGGACAGACCCTTGAACGTCAGCCGCTGATTGCTGTTGGCCTAAAATGGCCGCAATAAGATCGGGGGCGGTCTTTTGCACCTGGGGCAGCAGTTCCAGCACCGGGGGCTCATCGAGAAAGATGCGTATGAATCCCTCCGGCGCAGCAATTTCCAAAGCTTCGGACAACCATTTTAGCGCCGTGGGGATGTCGCCCGTATCTTGATAACAGCGAGCGAAGAGGAGTTTGATTTCCAGGCTGGCGCGGAGTCGTCTTTCGCGTTGGGCGGTTCCCAGCAACGGTTGCAAGATGGATGGCACAGTTTCGACATCCCCGCTCATGAGCAGATAACGCACCAGCGTCAATTCGGCATATTCAAACGAGGCATCAGCCCGACTGGCTTGATAGGTTTTGGCCCATTGCGCCACAGCCTGTCTATCCGCCAAAAAGAGCTGCATCCGTGCCTGGTAAGCGGCCACGACCGCATAGACGCGCTCCACGCCATACCCCTCGATGATACCGTTCACTTCAGCAAAGGCGTTTTGGAATGCAGTCATGTTGCCCTGGCAGGCGGTCAAATGGACAAAAAACGCCATACCGGCCATCACGTGATCCAACAGTATCCCCTTCCGTGACAGTGCCATCCCTTCATTAAGCAATTCTTCGGCAGCGGCCAGATCGTTTCTCTCCAGGGCAATACCGCCCAGAATTGAGAAGGCGATCCCCAATGGTGGGAACCGCTGACCTTCTGCCAGATCAATCGCCGTGCGGCAGGCTTGCTCGGCCAGGTGTAGTTTTCCCTGGTCGATTAAAACCTGGGCCGCCGAACAACGGCCGTGAACGGCGAGGTGCAGCACACCCGCTGCTTGCGCTTTATCACTGGCCAGCAGAAAGTGCTTGGCTGCCTCGTCAGCCTGTCCGGCAAGCTCATGGGCCAGACCCAGGCTGAAATGGGCGCGGGCATGCGCCATGTGGTCGGTGCGCGGCAAACGTGACTGGGCAAAGGTGACCAGCTCAATGGCCTGCGCCACATCCCCATGAACAGCGGCGATTGAGCCGCGATACAAGGCGGCTAAAGCGAGCAGGTTCTCGACGTCCGCTGAGGCTGGTTGGGCCGCCAAATTGGTCTCGGCCAGGGTAATGCGTTGTAAGGCTTCATCGAAACGGCCGTTTAAGTACAACACAAACGCCGCACTCAAACTCAACCGGGGCCGGTTGGCAAAAACCGGGTCGGGGAGTTTTTCCAGCCAGGCTGAATAGAGCACCAGATTGCCGCTCGACCAGATCGTCTCATGCTGCAGGGCGACGTCAATCATGTCGGCCATATAGTCAGGATCGCCGCTGTCCAGGGCGTAGGTGACGGCCTCAAAGAGCATGTTGTTGGCGGCGTGCCAGGCGGCGGCCTTTTTGCATAGCTCAGCTGCTTCTGCCTTGCTCAACTCGGTCAGGAGCGAATCGGCAAACAAGTGGTGATAACGGTACCAGACCCGCTCATGATCCAGAGGCACGATGAACAGGTTGGTTTGCTCCAGCTGCTCCAGGATGCGTTGGCTGTGGGGGTTGCCGGTGACTGCCTGGCAGAGATCGGTATTGAATTGTTTGAGAACGGCCGTTTGCACCAAAAACTGCCGCACATCTTCATCCTGACTGTGCAGGACTTCATCGGTGAGGTAATCCAGCACATAGCGGTGGCTGCCGCTGAACGTGTCCATAAACGCCTGATGATCGGGCAAGTTTTTCAACACAAATCCGGCCAACTGTAATCCGGCAATCCACCCTTCCGTCCGCGCCTCCAACACGCTGATCTCCTCGGATTCCAGGTCTAGTTTCATTGCCTGTGCGTAAAACTGCGTCGCTTCGACCAGCGAAAAGCGCAAATCGTGCATGCGAATTTCAACCATCTCCCCCCGTGCTCGTAGGCGAGACAAAGGCAGCGGTGGGTCTTCCCGCGAGGTAATGACCAGGTGCATGTGGTGCGGCTGATGGTCTACCAGATAGCGCAGGGCCTCGTGTATTTCCGGGTGGCTGATCACATGATAATCATCCAGCACCAACAGGATGGGAGCGTCCAGGCCGGACAGGTCGTTGAGCAGTTCGTTGAGAACGGCCGTTATGGGCGGCGTCTGGGCCATCTCAAATAAGCCAAGGGCGCTGCCCCCGATTTCCGGCGCAACCTGCTGCAGCGCGGCGATTACATAAGAAAGGAAACGGATAGGTTCACTGTCCGCTTCTTCAAGGTAGAGCCAGGTGATTCGATTCTTAAAGGTGGCTTCAGCTTGCAGCGTGTGTATCCATTCGGTGGCCAGGCTTGTTTTCCCATACCCGGCCGGTGCCGTTATCAACGTGAGTTTGCGTTGGATGCGTTCGTTCAGTTGTTCAATGAGTCGTGATCTGGGGACGGCATCCGGGCGTTGTGGGGGAATATGGAGTTTGGTCTTTAGGAGTGGTGGTGCAATTGGGAAGGTCGCCATCGTTGTCTCACTGTTAAAACAATTTAGGGTAGGGCTCTGCAATATGATGGAATGGTGGGCAATTCAACTCTTTTCGTTTTGATCGAATTCAGTGAGCTTATCTAGCCGTTTGGATAGAACCGTGAACTTTACACCCTAATCTTACCCAATCAGTTTATGAAGTCCAAGCTAACGCTCCTCTTGCCTCGTTTTTATTTATCCATCATTTTCTATGAGTTCACTTGGACTCACCACTCCATTAACTGCCAAATTTCTGCTCGCCACTTCTCATGCTCCCGGCCAATCTCGGCCATAAGCGTCACCGATTGCCGGATTTGCTCTTGAGCGGCCGTTTCCTGGCCTGCCTGATGGAGCATATCGGCTAGATTGCTGCGCAGGGCTGCCTCATAGTGGCGGTCGCCGTACCGCTGGCAAAGCTGGATGGCTTCCTCCAGGTTGGTGATGGCGATTTCTGTCTGGCTGCCAGCACCCAGGGTGAGGGCCAGGTTGTTGCGGGCGGCGATCTGAATGTCTAGCCGCTCACATTCATCGGCCAGGCGGCGGCTTTGTTCCAGAAAGGTTACGGCCGTTTCCAGCTCTCCCCGACTGCGCGCCAACATCCCTAATATATTTTCTGCCAGGGCCAGCATTGGGGCATCAGCAGCCTGTTTGGCCAGGGCATAGGCCTCCTCTGCCAATGCCAGCGCCTGGTTTGGCTGCTTTTGACGGTGCGCCACCAGACTTTGATCCAGCGTCAGATGAGCCAGAGAGATGGGATCGGCAGCCTCGCCCAAACGCTGCCGCGCCTGTGCCAGCTTATGAGCCGCCAAGGCCCATTGCCCCTGGCGCTGGTAGACCTGGGCCAACCGATGTTCCAGTTTGCCTAATTCATTCATGGGTGCCAGCGCAGCGGCTGTTTCGTAGCTAGACAGCGCATCCGGGTAGGCCCCCAGGTGCATCCATAATTCACCGCAGGCGGTGTGTAAGCGCCAGGCATCATCTGCGCCCAGCGCCAGGGCAGAGCGGTAGTAGTGCAGGGCATCCTGATGGGCAAAGAATGTGCGAGCCTGGTCGCCAGCCTGGACAAAGTAGGTGGCGGCCAGTGCGTCCAGGCCAGCAAGCTGGTAATGGGTGGCAATTTGCGCAGAAAGGCTCGTTGCTGTTCCCCGCTGGGCTGCCAATACATCTGCCAGGCGGCGATGCAGCAAGCGCCGCCGCGCCAACCCCATTTCTTCATAAACCATTGTGCGGAGTTTGTCGTGACTGAAATCGAATACGGCCGTATGTTCCACCAGTAAACCGCGCGCCATGAGCATTTCCAGGGCCGTCACCGTTTCCTCATCGCTGCGGCCGCTGCTGGCCTGAACCAGCTGCAGGTCGAAGCTGTGGCCGATGGCGGCAGCCGTTTGCAAAATCTGGCGTTCGGTTTCGCCCACTTGTGCCAGCCGATTGTGCAGCAAATCGCGCACCGACGCCGGCACAGGCAGCGAGGTTGACAGCGCCAGTTCATTATCGCCTGGCGGTAGAGCGTCCAGGTATTCGACCACAAACATGGGTAGCCCCTCGGTTTCAGCAAACAGCCGCTGCAAAAATTCGGGCGAAAACGGCCGTCCCGAAGCGGTCAACAAATCTTCTAACTGCGATTCCGTGAAGCGAGTTGGCTGAATGATTTCGCAGACCCCTGCACGGCGCAGGCTGGCAATAAGGGGGGACAACGGGGTGGCGAGCGGTAGGTCCTCGGTGCGCCAGCAGAAGATGAGGAGAAACGGCCGTTTCTGCCAACGGTGCAGCAAATAAAGCAGTAGTTCTTGTGAAGCTGAATCGAGCCAATGCGCGTCGTCCAGCCAGAGAATGCCGGGGGCCGGGCCATGCAGCAGGGCCATGAGAGCGTGGATCACGCCTTCATAAAAACGGACCTGCTCGCCAGGGCCGCTCAATGCTGCCAGTGCAGGCAAGGTACGTCCCCCGGTGATGGCTGGCAGCAGGCGGGCCGCTTCGGCCAGATGATTATCGTGTAGCGATTTTAGGCGGTGGGCGGCTTCCGGCGTTAATCCGGCCTGAAGTGCCTGAATAAGCGGGGCATAGGCCAGATTGGTTTCCCCTTGGTAGCAGCGGGCGTTGAGCGTTACCGCGCCATTGGCAGCGGCCCAGGTTGTCAATGTTTCGGCCAGCCGCGTTTTACCGATGCCTGGCTCACCTTCGATGATAAGCAAACGGCCGTCTGGCCCGACTTGTTGATATAGCTGCTGCATTTGGTGCAGGTCATCATCGCGACCAATGAGGGGGGATGACAGGGTGACAAGGTGAGGGGGTGACAAAGTGACGGAGGATTCCCCTGTCACCTTTTCATTCTGGGTCAGACGGTCGTTTTGAATGGCGTGGTAGAGTTCTGTGGTTTCGGGCAGGGGGGCAACGCCCAGCTCTTCTTCCAAAATGCGGACGCACTCGCGGTATTGTAGTAAGGCGGCGTTGGCATGACCGTTTTCAGCCAGCAGCCGCATGAGGACACAATGGGCTTCTTCGCGCAGCGGGTCCATTTGACACCAGCGGCGGGCGTAGGTAACGGCCGTTTCATCCCTTGCCGTTTGGGCCAGTTGGGCCAGCGCCCGGGTCAGGTCGCGCCGCAAATTCTCTTGCTCCTGTAACTGCCAATCGTCAAAGGGGATGCTGTCACGCAGGCTAAAGCCGGATAGGAAATCATCGCGATAAAGGTCAACGGCCGTCTCCAACTCTCCCTGCTGCAAAGCGTGTTGAAATGCCGTCACGTCACACCAGATGGCGTCTGTTTCCAGGCCAATCACTTCCCGGTTGGCAAAAATTGCTGCCGCCCCCACGGCCGATTTCAGCGCGGAGAGGGTGCGGCGCAGGGCGGCTTTGGCGCGGCGGTCGTCGGAGTCGGGCCAGAGAAAGGCCGCCAACCAGTCGCGAGACGGCCGTTCGCCAGACAGCGCCAGATACGCCAGCAGGGCGGTGGCTTTCCGGGTGTCTACCTCCAAAATCTGGCTATTGCGCTCAATGCGTGGTGGGCCAAGCAGCAGCAGGCGAAGTGAATTCATACCGTTATTTTAACGAAAAGCGTTCCGATGGGCGACAGAGGATTTGTTTCGTAACGTTTAGCAGACGGCCGTTTGTTACAGTGAGCAGTATTCAGTGGTCAGTAATCAGTAAGGACGACTGCTAAGCCACTGATTACTGAATACTGCACACTGATTACTGAGAATAGGAGCGTAGCCATGACAAAAATAAATCTGGTGCAGCGAGAGCGAACGTGGGGGGATACGGCCGTTGACGGCCTGCTGGCTGGTCTAATAGGTGGGGTGCTGATGACGCTTTTCCTGGCGCTGGTCGGTTGGGCGAGGGGCGCGCCACCGCAGGTAACCGTGGCTCTCTTCGATCCGGCGCAGACTGGCAACTGGCTATCCGGATTGCTGGCTCATCTGGCCGTTTCGGCTATTTACGGATTGGTGCTGGCGCTGCTGCTGCGGGGCGTGGGGCGGATACGGCCGTCGCTGGCAAAGGCGACCTGGCTGTGGGGTGTGGGGTACGGGCTGCTGCTGTGGGGGCTGGCGACGGCCGTGGCCTCACCGCTGGAGCAAATTCCCACCTGGGAATTTGGGTTGGCCCACTTACTGTATGGACTGGCGGCCGGGTATCGGCTGCACACAAACGCTTAAGGAGAAAATTGTAATGAAACGTGTTTTGAAATGGATTGGTATTGTGGTGGGTGGTTTATTAGGATTGATCATTCTGCTGGGAGCGGGTGCTTATACCGTCAGCGCCAGCCGGTTAAACCGGACGTATGAGGTCACAGCCAATTTCACCCTCAATGTCCCTAATGATCCCGAAAGCGTTGCTGCTGGCGAAAAACTGGCTGCAACCTACCTGTGTGGCGAGTGTCATGGCGAAAATCTGGCCGGCCAAATGTTCGTGGATGATCCTACTTTTGGCGTAGTCTACAGCGCCAACTTGACGGCGGGAGAAAATGGCATCGGTGCTGCCTACAGTGACGAAGAGATTGCCAGGGTGATCTGGTATGGCGTGAAGCCGGATGGTTCTCCCACGGTAGGCATGCCTCCCGAATTTCACCAAGCTATCCATATCAGCGATATGGAAAAATTGATCGCCTATTTACGCAGTGTGCCTCCTGTTGATACCGACTATCCGCCCTCCAGTTATGGCCCGATGCTGCGCGTGATGCACGCGACCAATCAGTTCCCCTTGATCCCGGCCGAAAGGGTAGATGCCAGCCAGCCGCCACTCGATCCCATCTCGCCAGAAGAAACGCTGGCCTATGGCGAATATCTGTCCGCCATTTGCGCCCACTGCCACATGGCGGATTTTGCGGGCGACACCGCCATGTTTGGCTCGCCCAATATTACACCAGCGGCCATTGGCACATGGACGGAGGCGGATTTTTTGCGGGCGGTGACGGAAGGCGTGCGGCCGGACGGCTCGCTGCTTGACCCGAAAGAGATGCCTTGGGAAACATTCAGTCGTTATTCGGATGAGGATTTACAGGCGCTGTGGGCCTATTTACAAACTGTCGAGCCGGTGCCTGTGGAGGAATAAGTAGTTTTTTGGGGGGAGAGCCGTTATCGTAACAATTAGACAGAACCCGGCTAAAGCAGAGGAAACGCCATGCGCCGCAGCGCACTACGAAGCAAAAAATCAACAGTTTGCCCTGATTACCGATGAACGACGCTCGGCAACTGTTTTTGCCGTACGTGAAACCAATCTGGTCAAAATCACCCCCGAACGATTTCACCGTTTTGTGGCACGCTCCCCAAACGGAACGCCCGCAGGGAACGGCAGTTTGGCTGGATCAGCGTCAAATCCATACCCACCACCACGTGCGCCAGGGAGACGCCGCCCATATGGCTCGCCTGGTGCGACGCCTCACAGGCCACGCCGTCGGTCTGGTGCTCAGCGGCGGAGCGGCACGCGGCTTTGCCCATCTGGGCGTGCAGCGCGCTTTCGAAGAGTTAAACATCCCTATTGATTATATTGGCGGCACCAGCATGGGCGCGGTTATTGGGGCCACCATCATCCTCTACGAAACCAACGCCATAATGATGTCCCAGGCGGTGAACCTTGCCGATCCTAGGAAATTGTTTGACCACACCTTGCCGCTGACCTCGCTCATGTCCTCCCGCAAAGTAACCCATTTCACCAAACAGCATTTTGGCAATCATCACATCGAAGACCAGTGGATCCCCTTCTATTGCATAGCCAGCAACCTGACAACGGCCAAACCGGTTATTTACCAGCGCGGCCCCATCTGGCACGCCGTGCGCGCCTCACTGGCCATTCCTGGTGTCTTTACTCCGGTGATTGCAGACGGCGATGTGATTGTAGATGGTGCCGTGATGGACAACTTTCCCGTGACCACCATGGCCGACCTGTGCGAAAGTGGCCGCATTATTGGCGTCAACGTCAGCCCCTATCGGGAAAAGAAACGTTACTACGACTTTGAAACCAATATTTCCGGTTGGCGCGTCTTCTTCAGCCGCTTGAACCCTTTTGCCAAATCGCTGCGTTCCCCTTCGCTGCTAGGCACCATCATGCGTGCCGTGGAAATCAACAGCGTGCGTCGCGCTAAAGATGAAGAGGCACTGTTGGATGTCATGATTTGCCCCGACGTACAGCAGTTCAAAACAACCGCATACGATCAATACGAAGTGATCGCTCGGGTTGGCTACGAAGCCGCTCTGACGCCGCTTACCACGTGGAAAGCGCGGCGGCTCTGTGAATAAGAGGTGGCGAGGGATGCGCTGCAAGCGGATCTGTTGCAGGTCGTGCAAAAAACGATGCAGCCGGATCAAATTTCCGTCTGCATAAAACTGGGAACACGACTTTCGTAACGATTAGCAGACGATAGCCAGCTATCATAAGGACATCAAGACAAAATTTAGTGACAACAAGGAGAATCACCCATGTCAACTGAACAAAACAAAGCAATCGTTCGCCAACTCATCGAGGAAGTAATCAATCAGAATAATATGAGTCTGGGCGAAGAGATCATGGCGGCCGACATCATTGAACACGAAGAAATGCCCCCTGGTATACCCGCTGGCATTGAAGGCACAAAAATATTATTCACCATGCTGCACAACGCCTTCCCCGACTTCAAGGCGACCATCAATGACTTGATCGCTGAAGATGATAAAGTCGTCGTTTACATGACCTGGAACGGCACACAGCATGGCGAGTGGATGGGCATGGCGCCCAGCGGTAAGTCGATGTCCATTGGCGTGATCGACATCTTTCGCGTGGCGGATGGGAAGCTCGTGGAACATTGGGGCTTGTCGGATATGATGGCTATGATGCAGCAGCTTGGGGCGATGCCGGAATAAAGGCACCTTTTGCAGCGGAACAGCCCGCTTTGTGAAATTGATGGTATAAATCGGCATTCCGCACAGATAATGCTGTTCCGCTGCTTGCCATCTACTTAACTGGTAGGAAAACGTGTATGAATGATGTGTTAACTGCTCCCAATTTATCTCAGCGCAATCCAGTTTTGTACCGGTTGGCGCTGGCGAGTTGGATGGTTATTGCCCTGTTGTGCGTCAGTCTCTTCTGTGTTGATCTGGTTACCGATTATTTAGAGATCATCGTGCCCTGTACGGAGAGCGTGCCGGGCGTTTTTAACGACTGCAATTTTGCTGCATTGACTCCGGCTGAGGCATCCGTTTGGGCTTCCCGGGGATTGAGCCTGGAGACCTATGGCATCGTCATGCTGAGCGGCGCGGTGTTTACCTTTCTGGTATACACCGCGCTGGCCGGGCTGCTGTTGTGGCAGCAGCGGCAGAGCTGGCTGGGCCTGACGGTTTCGCTGGCGTTAATCGTCATCCCGTTTGCCATGTTTGCTGGGTCACGTAATTTTGGGGCGATACACCCAGCCCTCGGTTGGCCGGCGATTGTGGCCTACATTGTGGGCAATGGGATCATGCTCTTGTTTTTGTATCTGGTGCCAAACGGCCGTTTCTCCCCCCGCTGGGCCTATATCCCTCTGCTAGCCACATTTCTTTTATTGTTATTTGGGCCATTGGACGAACCGCTCGTCAGCGTCATCACGGTGGCATTGGTGCTGTTCGGCGGCAGCCTGCAAGTCTATCGGTACCTGCGCGAAGCCAACACCATCGAACGGCAGCAAACCAAATGGATCATCTTCGGCGTCGTCATCTTTGTCACGGCGATCATCGCCTGGGTGCTCGTTTTCGGCCGGGCGCTGCCCATTCCAGACGGTCAACCACGCCTCATCGCTATTCTGATCAGCGGCATTTACCAGGACTTTTTCGCCCTGCCCTTCCTGCCCATCGCCATCAC
The DNA here is from genome assembly GCA_905479495.1 of uncultured Anaerolineae bacterium. GTDB lineage: Bacteria > Chloroflexota > Anaerolineae > Promineifilales > Promineifilaceae > Leptofilum. The sequence continues at coordinate 7,064 of CAJQMR010000003.1, read as the reverse complement.
CATCGCCATTTTGCGCTACCGGTTGTGGGGCATTGATGTCATTATTCGCAAAACGCTGATCTATGCCATGCTGACTGTGCTGCTGTCGCTGGTTTATTTTGGCATGATCGTGCTGCTGCAAAGCGTGTTTAATTCAGCGAGCGGGCAACAGTCACCCGTTGCCATCGTCATTTCCACGTTAGTCATTGCCGCCCTGTTTGCGCCGCTGCGGCAGCGGGTACAGGCGTTCATAGACCGCCGCTTTTTCCGCAAAAAGTACGATGCCCAGCAGGTGCTGTCTCGCTTCGCCCAAACAGCCCGCGACGAGGTAGAGATGGATGTGCTGCAAGCCGAACTGGTGCAGGTCGTGCAAGAAACGATGCAGCCAGCACAAATTTCCGTCTGGCTGCGAAATTCATAGAGCCGTTGACAGAGCTCGTAACGTTTAGGAGACGGCCGTTTCGTAATCTACTATCTACAGCTTATGAAAAAACAACGCTCTCATCCAAATTTGTCCCCTCAAGACGCATCACCGACTATAGAAGGTCACTGGTTGACCATCGCGCGTGCCGCCTGGCTGCTGATTACAGGCGTGGGTATGGTCATGTTTGCCATTGGCGTGCCGCTTCTTTTTCACCAGATGTCTGCGACCTGCACTGGCTCCGACTGCTTGCGCAACCAGCTTGCCCCCGAAGCGCTGCCCGGTCTGGCTGAAATGGGGCTGACGCTGACCGAGTACGCTGCCCTCCAACTCTTGCCAACGGTCCTCTTTGCGGTGGTTTGTGTGGTCATGGGTGCACTCATTTTTTGGCAGCGCTCGCATGAATTGATGGGTTTTTCTAGCTCGCTCTGGCTGGTTACTTTTGGCCTCACCCTGTTTGAAGAGGAAGTACGTGCGACGGGTGCGGCGTATCCGTGGCTGGAGCCGATCGGCCTTATGCTGATTTGGCTGGGCGGCGTCATTTTGCTGCCGCTCTTCTTTTGCATTTTCCCCAACGGCCGTTTCGCCCCTCGTTGGACCAAATGGGCCTGGTTAATCATTAGCGCGCTCTTTGTCAGCCTGGGGACGGCTGCTGAAGTCGTGCCAGGCTTCACCACAATTTATGATGCAATTGCCGGGTATCTCTGGCTGACGATGGTGCTGGGCAGTATTGCCATTCAATTTTATCGGTATCGCTATCTTTCCACGGTCAACGAACGACAACAAACAAAATGGGTTGTTTTTGCCTTTCTGGTGACCATTGCGGTGTTTGTTGCCTTATTGTTAATTAACCCACTTTTTTTGGATTTTACGGCGCGGGAGCCCGAAAATGCTGTAAACAATCTCCTCTTCAACGTTGTTTCCACCTTTGCCTTTTTGGTGATTCCACTCGGCATCGGCATTTCCATTTTGCGCCATCGTCTGTTTGATATTGACGTGATCATTCGCCGCACGGTGCAATACTCGATTGTGTCGGCGGTGCTGGCGGCCGTTTATTTTGGCAGCATTACGGTGATTCAGGGTGGGGTAACGGCCGTTACCGGCACTCAATCCCCCATCGCCATCGTCCTCTCCACCCTGCTTGTCGCCGCTCTGTTTACGCCCCTGCGGCGGCGGGTGCAAACGGCCGTTGACCGTCGCTTCTACCGCCAAAAATATGACGCCCAGCAAATTCTGGCCCAATTCGCCAAAACTGCCCGCGACGAAGTGGCGCTAGACGTGCTCCAAGCGGAATTGACGCAAGTGGTACAGGAAACGATGCAGCCAGAGCAAATTTCCGTCTGGATAAAACCCGTAACGCGATTTTCGTAACGTTTGGCAGACGATACCCTGCTATGATGAGGACATGATGACAACGATTCGAGGATTTTGGCGAAATTTTATCGGGCAAAAAGAGGCAGCGGTGGTGGAAACGGCCGTAACCGACCCCACCCCTACTACCCAGATCAACAGTCTCGATTTGGACATTGCCCCACACGATCCGTTGCTGGTTTACGTGCAGCAGCATTCTGGCGTGCTCGATGTGGAGCAGCTCAAACTCGATTCCCCGGCCTTGACGGTCATGCGCCAGGCGGGCATCAAACTGGTTGTGCCCCTGGTTAGCCAGGGCGAATTGATTGGCCTCATCAATCTGGGGTCCCGCCTCAGCGAGCAGGAATACTCTAGCGACGACCACAAGCTGCTGGCGGACCTGGCCACGCAGGCCGCGCCCGCGCTGCGGGTGGCGCAACTGGTCAAGCAGCAGAAACAAGAAGCGGCCGAACGGGAACGCATCGAGCAAGAATTAAAAGTGGCGCGCCTCATCCAACAAACCTTGCTGCCGCAGTCGCTGCCCACCCTGGATGGCTGGGGCGTGTCGGCCTACTACCAACCCGCCCGCGCCGTCGGTGGTGATTTTTACGACTTTATTTATTTTCCAGACGGCCGTATCGGTTTCGTCGTCGCTGATGTGACCGACAAAGGCGTGCCCGCCGCTCTGGTGATGGCCACCACCCGCACCCTGTTGCGTGCCGCCGCCGAACGGTTGGAAGCGCCCGGCGCGGTGCTGGCCCGCACCAACGATGTGCTGGTGCAGGAAATCCCGCCCAAAATGTTTGTCACCTGCTTCTACGCTGTGCTCAATCCGGCCACTGGCCACCTGCGCTACGCCAACGCCGGCCACGATGTGCCCTACCGCTACACCGCCGATGGCGTGGTGGAGCTGCGGGCCACCGGTATGCCGCTGGGCCTCATGCCCGGCATGGATTATGACGAAAAAGAGGCTACGCTGGCACCTGGCGAATACGTCCTGCTTTACAGTGATGGTCTGGTAGAGGCGCACAATCCCAAACGTGAAATGTTTGGCTTCCCGCGCTTACAGGAGCTGATGGCCACGCACGCCAACGGCGATACCCTCAAAGATTTTCTGCTGGATCAGCTAGCCACCTTTACCGGCCCTGGCTGGGAGCAGGAGGATGATGTGACGTTGGTGACGCTGCAAAGAGAGGAGAGATTGGAGATTGGAGATCAGAGATTAGATATTTCAGGCAATCTCCAGTCTCCAATCTCCAATTCCCCCATTGAATTTGAGATTGCGTCCGCTCCAGGCAATGAGCGGGTGGCGATGGAGCGAGTGGCGGAAGTTGTGGCTGGATTGCTGCCGGACGGCCGTTTGCAGAAGTTGAAAACGGCCGTTGCCGAAGCCACCATGAACGCCATGGAACACGGCAACAAATATGATCCTGACAAACCGGCGCGACTGAAGGTATTTGTAGAGGAAACATCGATTCGCGTCACTATCACCGACGAGGGGGGCGGCCCGCCGCTAAAAACAGCCACCAACCCCGACCTGGAAGCGAAGCTGGCGGGCGACCAATCGCCGCGCGGCTGGGGGCTGTTCCTCATCCAAAACATGGTCGATGAGCTGAACGTGCGCCAGGATGTGCAGCACCACACGATTGAACTGGTCATGAACTTGACTGATCCAGAGGGAGAATGAAGATGGCAGAAAAAACCGCAGCTTTTAAAGCTGAAACGAGATGGGAGGGCGAAACGGCCGTACTCGATCTGCATGGCGAGATCAACAGCCTGGCCGACGCTGCCCTGGACGCCGCCTACAGCGCAGCGGAACAGGGCAATCCGCCCAAAATTGTGCTCAACTTTGCCGGTGTGGATTACATCAACAGCACCGGCATCGCCCTGATTGTGGGGCTGCTGGCTAGAGCGCGGGCAGCACATCGGCCCATCGCCGCCACCGGGCTCAGTGATCATTACCGTGAAATCTTCACCATCACGCGGCTGTCCGACTTTATGGAGATTCAGTGAACACAAGATTGGTCCAATCTCGAAAGATTGGACCAATCTACGACGAAAACAACTAACAGGAGAAAACAAATGTCCAATCAACTAAATGCCACCGTCCGTAAATTGTCTGCCAGCGCCAGTGTCATTGATATTCAAGGCGACATCACCGCCCAGGCTGAAGACGCTTTGATGGCCGCCTACAATGAAGCCAGCCAGGGAAACACCAAAACAATCATCCTCAATTTTGAGGGACTGGATTACATGAACAGTTCTGGCATCGGCCTGTTGGTGACGATGCTGATTCGGGTGCAGCGAAACAAGCAGCGCCTGCTGGCCTTTGGCCTGAGCGATCATTACCAGCAAATTTTTGAACTGACCCGCCTGAATGAAGCGATTGCCATTTACAACGATGAGACGGCCGCGGTAACGGCCGTTGCCACCCCTGCCTGATTTTCATACTGCTTTGTAGCTGAATAATGATTTGTAGCTGGAGATCAGAGCATTTTCAATCTCCAATCTCTAATCCCCTGCCCAAAAGAGGTAACCATGAACGACCAATCTTCAACTCCCAAAACGCCCCGAAATGCCGCCAGTTGGGCTACCCCCGTGGATCGCATGACCGCAGGCGATCTGCCTACCGATGCCATCAATCTGAACGTCACCGGCCGACGCCCCATGAGTCCGCTCCAAGGCTTTGGCCAGCTGTGGCAAAAAACGTATCGCATTCGTTTGGATGGTGACGCCGTGCCCCCGGAGACGCTCATTGCGCAGTGGAAAGCCCACTTCCCCGAATTTTGGCCTAAGGGCAACCGCTTTTTTGGTGCGGTAGGTGGTGTGGCTCCCGGTGATGTAGCCGTGCTGAACGTAGCTGGGCCTGGCGGTATGAAGCTCTCCACCGGTATCCGTGTCATGTATGCCGACGAGGAGTCATTCTCTTTCATGACCCCGGAAGGGCATATGTTTGCTGGCATGATTACCTTTAGTTCGTTTGTGGAAAACGGGCAGACCTTGGCCCAAATTCAGGCGCTGATTCGCGCCAATGACCCGGTGTACGAGATCAGCTTCCGCCTCGGCTTCGGCCATAAAGCAGAGGATGCCTTCTGGCACCAAACGCTGCGCAATTTGGGGGCGCATTTCGGCCAAACAGGCACGGTGTCTCAAACTAACGTGCTGGTAGACAAGCGGGTACAATGGGCTGAAGCCAAGAATGTTTGGCAAAATGCTGCGATAAGAACGGCCGTTTACATGCCTGTTTATCTGCTGAAACGGCTGATAAATAAAAGTTGACATAATTATCTATGCCTGAATTTGATGCAGTAGTGGTGGGATCGGGGCCGAACGGTTTGTCCGCCGGGATTACTCTGGCACGCCAGGGCTGGCGCGTGCTGCTGTTGGAAGCCAAAGCCACCATCGGCGGTGGCATGCGCACGGCCGAATTAACCCTGCCCGGTTTCCACCACGACATTTGCTCCGCCATTCATCCCCTGGGGATGGGGTCGCCTTTCTTTCAATCGCTGGATTTGGCTGAATTTGGCCTGGAATGGGTTCAACCGGAGCTGCCGTTGGCCCATCCGTTTGACGATGGAACGGCCGTTGCCCTACACCAGTCGCTGGCCGAAACGGCCGCCCAATTTGGCGAAGATGGTGACACCTATCGCCGTCTTTTTGCTCCGCTGGTGGCTGATTGGGACAAAATCGCCCGCGAATTTTTGGGGCCGCTTAGCCTGCCGCGCCATCCGCTGGCGATGGCCAAATTTGGACTGCGTGCCGTCTGGCCGACCACCACCGTGGCTAAAACCCTCTTCCGCAATGAGAAAACGCGCGCCCTGTTTGCCGGTCTGGCCGCCCATTCGATCATGCCATTGGAGTGGCCGCTAACGGCCGCTTTTGGCCTGATGCTGGGCGTGCTGGGGCATAAAGTTGGCTGGCCTCTGCCTCGCGGTGGCAGCCAATCCATCGCCAACGCACTGGCAGATTACTTCACTGGCCTTGGCGGCGAGATTGTGACTAATCACGAAGTGCAATCGCTGGCCGACCTGCCGCCCGCCCGTGCCGTCTTGCTGGACGTAACGCCGCGCCAGCTGCTGGCCATTGCGGGGGATGCCCTGCCAGTAGGTTACCGGCAGCAATTGGAAAAGTACCAGCAGGGACCGGGTGTATTCAAGGTGGATTGGGCGCTGAGTGAGCCAATTCCCTGGCGGGCTGAGGTGTGTCGTCGGGCGGGGACGGTGCATTTGGGGTCAACGCTGGCAGAGATGGCCCTGAGTGAACGGTTAATTTGGCGGGGGGAGGTGGCGGAACGGCCGTATACCCTCGTTACCCAACAAAGTTTGTTTGATGACACCCGCGCTCCAAACGGTCAGCACACCGGCTGGGCCTACTGCCACGTGCCCAACGGCAGCACCGTGGATGTGACGGCCGCCATCGAGGCCCAAATTGAGCGCTTTGCCCCTGGCTTCCGCGACACGATTTTGGCCCGCCACACCATGACCGCGCTAGATTTCCAGCGGTACAACCCGAACTACATCGGCGGCGACATCAACGGTGGGGTGCAAAATTGGCGGCAGCTATTTACCCGCCCCGTCCCCCGTTGGAATCCATACACGACACCTCTCCAAAATGTTTTTTTGTGCTCCTCGGCTACGCCGCCAGGTGGTGGTGTACATGGCATGTGCGGTTATCATGCAGCGCAAACGGCCCGTAGTATGCATTTATTAGGATCACAACATTCTACTTGAGAAAACTGGTGGTACTCTGCGAAATGATGGATAATTCGCGTCTACGCGTATTGGGGCAAATTCAATGAAGTAATCGAGTTGATTGGGTAAAATCTTACCCAATCAGTTTATGAAGTTCAATCCAACATTCCTCGAAATCCTCGTTTTCCTTGTCGTTTCCCTTTTCATTTTCATCTGGACCAAACATGGCCGTCGCATTCGCCGTTGGCTACAGGATTATTTTGCCGACGACGTGGCCCGCGTTCCCTCAAGCTTAAATCGCCTGACGATTGCCCACTGTGTACCCGAGATATTTGTTTTCTGCCGCACCGACCCAACACATTGGTCGCTGCTCCTCTTTGCCGTCCCCATCAAACACTGACTATTCCTATTACGCCCATTTAGGCAAACCCTTCTTGAAGTTGTTGGCAGTACACAACGTTCACTGAGCTATGGATGTATTTTGTGAAATCATGATAGTTAATGTTTCAAAAGGTAAAGCGGGTAAATTAAATGGATCGCTTGTTCCAACGATTTCGTTTTCTTCCACAACTAACCACCGAAAGGGACCTGTGCCAAAATCTTTCTCACCGACCCACCATGTT
>CAJQMR010000002.1 GCA_905479495.1 uncultured Anaerolineae bacterium | reverse complement strand
GTCTTTACTCATTGCTTCTCATGGGTTACTGAAGAAGCATCCTCACAAGTGCGGGATACTACAACAATTCTATATGTTGCAATAATACAACAAAACTAGGACTATGTCAAGTACCAATTGTTGTAATACGTCAACAAGGTTTAATGAGGACTATGTTTTATTAGGTTTAGGAAATTAACCTCAATCTTCAGGAGATCGGCCTACCCAATTAATCTCGATGCCTGCTTCAGCCCACAGACGCTGGCTTAGTTCGCCGATGTGATGTTGCAGGTGGCGGATGTTATAAAATTGCAATTCCAGCTTATTGAGTGGGATCCAGTCAAAGCCAGACGGGGCATCCAGTTGGAGGGTTTGGGTTTGGTTAGAGGCTTCCTGTTGACACAAAGTCAGGTAGTCAAGCAGCTCCGCCTGAGTAAAAGGCTCCCCCGGTTCAACCTCTTCCTCGGGTGCCCAAGGTGGTGGACCAAAAGCGTTGAGGTTGGGACGATGTTTAGACCACGGAACAAAGTCTGCTCCTTGTGGTTGTAGATAAAGGTGAGTGTAAAAGAGGGCATGGTAGGCGATATGCCAGAACTGATTGGAGGGTCTGGCATTGCGCCAAACGTCGTCAGGGCATTTGGTGACAACTTGCTTCATCATTTCCAATGTGGCTAAATATTGAGAGACGATTGCTGCTCTTGTATCCATTTTATTCCTCCAGTAAATGAATTTTGAAGCATTATGGCATAATTTTGAACTGGTAGCGAATGGCTAAAAATACGTGGCTCTGAAGGATACGGCGTTCCCAAATTTGTTCTAAATTCCATTTGACAAATTAGAACATACGTGCTAATATCCTTGGCAGACATACGGAACCCTCTTCCCTCTTCTCAACACATACCCTCTTCCCCCCAAATAGTGGGGCTGGCAAGTGCGACCCTTGCTAGCCCCACCCTCCTCTTTGCTAAACAACTCAACAAGATGGGGGGCACCAAATCAAATGAGAAAGAGAACAGAGGCAATAACAAGCGAACCAGTGGTTCGGGATTTTCTGTTTCGTTAACAGCAGAAAGGATGCAGGAGAATAGCCATGGAAACGCAGGGCGCACAACACGGCAGTGGCCAGCCACGCCCGCAGAAGTCCAGCAACAACGCGCTGCTGGGCCTGAATTTACCGCAAAAAAGCATTATGGGCGTCATTCTTGTGGTGGCACTGCTTGCTTTTGAATTGTTTAACTTTGATACAACACGCTACGCGTTGAGTAATTTATTAGGAGATGTTCGTTTTGCCGGGATTGGTTGGGCCACGATTTTGGCCATTGCTTTTTGCGCCATCGATTTTGCTGGGCTGGCTCGCTTATTCACGCCGGAACGGGGCAAAAATGAACCAACGGCCGTTTGGTATCTAATGGGTGCCTGGCTACTGGGCGCAACAATGAACGCTATCATGACATGGTGGGCCATCTCCCTCACCTTGCTAACGCATGATTTTGGCAACGAGGTACTGAGCCGGGAGCAGTTGCTGCGCTGGGTACCCTTTTTTGTGGCCACGCTGGTCTGGCTGACACGCATCCTGTTTATTGGGGCTATCTCGGTGGCGGGTGAGTACATGTTCGCGGGCTCTTTGTTACAACGCACCGTCAAGCGCACCCATTTGGCGACAAAACAGGCAGCCTCTAACCAACCCATTCGACGCAAGCCTGCTGGGGGACGGCCGTTCCAGCCTACCACAGCCCCCATGCGAGCGGACTCAGCGCAGGGAAACGGCCGTACCAACAGCCAAACGCCCACCCGCCCACGACAATCACCAAGACGCACAGAAATGCGAGCGCCGGGAAGAACATCCCCACGGCTGCGTCGTTAATATCTGTTCGCTGAATTACGACCTCTGGCAAATTGGTTCTAAGTGGCGATCTGCCATCAATCGCCACGTTAATTTCAAGCTATAACAGTATTTTGGTGTTTTGCTTGATAATAGCCAGTTTAATAAGGAGAAAAACGAGCCGGTTCATATTGCCGCTTCATATAGCCTGTGATACCATCAATCGTGAAAATATTACGGTTTTATTCCCTTATTATTTTTGTTGATGCAAGTGGTAAAGATGATATTGATCGGCAACTGTATTCCAAATTTATTTGATCTTTGCCAGGCTTAAAAACAGCAAAAACGTATCGATTTATTCGACATCTGGGCACATTTTTTCATTCTCAATGTTGTTCCAATTTATATGATGTGTCTAAGATAATGATTTTCATCGCGACTTTTGTCTCTTGCGCACCGATACATCCTACATGCCAGACATATTGTGGGCTATCATTTAAGGAATCATCTCTCGATTAATCATCAAAACGACCAAAGCTATGAAAATCCATTTATAGTTTTACCTAACCCACCATTGATGATGGTCCTCACTTTAGGCAAAAGCAGAAAGCTACTCACCTTCAATCGATTAGCTATTTTTGACAATCAAAGTTTTTGCAGATCCTTTTTATAGGCCACAGTTAAATAATTCTTCCGGGCAACAATTATTAGTTTCATCTAGAAGCGTTTGCCGGATAAGCATCAAACAAATTTCCGTAAGGTGAATGTTCCAATTATTAATCAGGTGCATTCATCTTTTTTATTTCTTAACCGAGCTTGAGCCACGGGGGCAAAATTCGTTTGCCCCAACCACGAAACTGCGGCATAGCGAAGGAATTATTTTTTATGAGCACTGAATTCATTTTTCGTATTATTGGGGCCATTGCTGGTAGTGTGGGTGGTGGTTTTCTTGGAAATTGGACAGCCCGATTTTTGGGCGTTACACCAGAAGGGTACGTGATCGTTTTTGCTCTGCTGGGGGTCTTGATTGGTCTTATCTTGACGCCATACATTACGATACGGCCGTTACGCCACGTTAGCCGTCGGCTAGCCAAAATGCCCGCCGAACGGCTCATCGCCATCGTCCTGGGGTTGTTTATTGGGCTGGTAGCCGCCGCGCTGCTCTCCCTCCCGTTGGCCTTGTTGGGGCCGCCCTTCCGCCAGATTTTGCCCCTGGTGGCTGCGGCCGTGCTTTGCTACCTCAGCGTGGTGATTTTGGTGTCTCGTCAGAACGATCTTCAATCATTTTTTAGCGGCCTCCGCATGTCGCCATCGGCCAGTGCAGAGCGAACCGGCAACGGTGATAGCGAGCAGTATATTTTGCTGGATACCAGTGTGATTATCGACGGCCGTATCGCCGACATCAGCAAAACCGGGTTCATTCGCGCCACGCTGCTCATCCCCAACTTCATCTTGTTTGAGCTGCAACATATCGCCGACAGCGCCGATCCCCTGCGCCGGGGACGAGGCCGCTTGGGATTGGAAGTGCTCACCCAGCTGCAAAACGACTCCCCTGTGCTCACCCAAATCACCGACATGGACGTGAGCGAAGTACGCGACGCAGACAGCAAGCTGGTGGCCCTGGGCCGCCACCTGCACTGCCCCATCATGACCAACGATTACAACCTCAATCGCGTCGCCGAACTGCAAGGCGTCACCGTGCTCAATATCAACGATCTGGCCAATGCTGTGAAGATCACTTCCCTGCCAGGTGAAGAACTTAAGGTCAAGATCATTCAGGAAGGTCGCGAATCAGACCAGGGCGTAGGCTTTTTGCAGGATGGCACGATGGTGGTGGTGGAAGACGGCCGTAATCTCATCAACAAAACACTCAACGTCACCGTTACCAAAGTGCTGCAAACCTCGGCAGGCCGCATGATTTTTGCCAAACCATAATGGTTGCCCGACTTCGTTTTGCCCCCAGCCCCACCGGGCCGGTGCACGTTGGTAATGTGCACACGGCCGTTTTCTGTTGGGCCTTGTCCCGTGCGCTCAAGGGCGATTTCATCATTCGCCTTGATGACACAGACGCCGAACGCAACACCCCAGAAGCCACCCAGCTCATGTTTGAGGCGCTCTCCTGGCTGGGGCTAGATTGGGACGAAGGGCCAGACCTGGGCGGCGAATTTGAGCCATATGTGCAGTCACAAAGACGGCCGTTTCACCAACGCGTCATCGAACAATTGGTAGATGAAGGCCACGCTTACTACGGCGACAATCCCGACCAGCCGGCCAATGCTAGCGGAAATCCACTGCGCCTTCGCATGCCCCAAACGGGCCAAACCATTTTGCATGATGCCATTCGCGGGGGGATTCGTTTTGACAACGGCCGTCTCCAAGACCCGGTCATCGTGCGCAGCAATGGCACCCCGCTTTACCATTTGGCCACGGTTACGGATGACCACGACATGGGCATCAGCCATGTGGTGCGCGGCGAAGATTGGATCTCTTCTTCGCCAATCCACATCCAGCTGTACAAAGCGATGGGCTGGGACGAACCAGTCTGGGTGCATCTGCCGCTCATCCTCAACCGGCGTGGCCAAAAGCTAAAAAAGCGTGACCCCGAAGGTGGCTACCTCATGTCCGACTTCCAGGAAGCGGGCTACCTGCCTGCGGCCTTGTTCAACTACCTGCTGCTGCTGGGCTGGACGCCGGACAACGGCCAGGAAATTGTGGACAAATGGACCGTGCGCCAACAGTTCCGTCTAGAAAGACTTTCCCCCAGTCCATCCACCTTCGATTGGGACAAGCTAAACTGGGTGAATCGCCAATACATGCAGCGGCACAGCAATGAAAATTTGGCGGAATTGATACGGCCGTTCCTCGAAGATGTCTACGATGAGCTGCCGATGCAAAATGAATGGTTGGTACGATTAACGGCCGTACTCCGCGATGAACTCAGCAAATTGGAAGATGCCGTTGATGCTGCTGAATGGGCCTTTGCCGACAACTTTGAACTGAGTGACGATGCCCAAAGCGCACTGCACAGCGAATCTGCCCATCCTGTGCTCGCCCGGCTGGTGGCTGAATTGGCCCACGTGGTGCTGCTGGATGAAGTGACGGCGCAGAGCATTTTACAGGGACTGCGCCAAACTTTTAAAGAAAGTAGTGGCTGGAACCCGCCAGCCGTGTTCCATCCCATCCGTGCGGCACTCACCGGGCAAACGGGTGGACCGCCCCTGGCCGAAATCATGGCCATCCTGGGCAAAAATCGCACTTTGCAACGCGTCGCCAATGCGCTACGATTGTGAAAAAATTTGCCACAGAGATCACAGAGGGAAAAGAGAAAAAATCTCTTAACTCTCTGTGTCCTCTGTGGCTAACTTCGGAGTTTGTATGTCACTGAAAATTTACAATGTGCTCACTCGTGAGAAAGAACAGTTTGTGCCGCTGCAAGACGGCCGTGTCAATATCTACGTTTGCGGCCCCACCGTGTACGATCATTCCCACATCGGCCATGCCAAAACGTATGTGGGCTTTGACGTGATTGTCCGTTACCTGCGCTACAGTGGTTATCAGGTGCTTTACGTGCAAAACATTACCGACGTGGGCCACATGCTGGCCACCGGTGAAGACCGCATTTTGCGTAAGGCCGAGCAAATGTCTGCCCTGCCCATGCAGGTGGTAGAAACCTACATGAAGGGCTACTTTGCCGACATGGACGCCCTCGGCGTGCAGCGGCCAGACATCAGCCCGCGTGCCAGCGGCCACATCCCTGAACAAATCGCCATGGTGCAGGAGCTCATCGACAAAGGCCACGCCTACGAAGTCGATGGCTCCGTCTACTTTAGCGTGACGTCCTACCCGGAGTATGGCAAATTAAGCGGCCGTAAAATCGAAGAGCAAGAAGAAGGTGCCCGCGAAGCGGTGCGCAGCGAAAAGCGCCATCCGGCCGACTTTGCCTTGTGGAAAAAGGCCGAGCCAGAGCACATTTTGCGCTGGCCCAGCCCCTGGGGCGATGGTTTTCCCGGCTGGCACGTAGAATGCTCGGCGATGGCCAACAAATACCTCGGCCCCACCTTCGACATTCACGGCGGTGGTATTGACAATATTTTCCCGCACAACGAGTGCGAAATTGCCCAGAGCGAAGCGGCCCATGGCGAAACATTTGCCCGCTATTGGATGCTCACCGGCTCACTCACGCTGGATGGGGTGAAGATGAGCAAGAGCCTGGGCAACACGCTCACCATCAAAGAAGCGCTGGCCCGCTGGCGGCCCGAAGCGATTCGCGCTTTTATTATGTCAAGCCACTACAGCAACCCCATCGACTTTTCTGATGATGCCGTGGAAGCAGCGACCAAAGGGTGGCAGCGGCTGTGGGGGGCGGTAACCTTGGTGCGGGAGCAGATGCGTACGGCCGTTTCCGGCGAAATTTCCTCAGCAGTTCAAGAATTGGTGGACAAAACCAAAGCCGCCTTCATTGAAAAGATGAACGATGACTTCAACGCCCCTGCCGCGCTGGCCGTGCTGCAAGATTACACCCGCCAGGTGAACAGCCTGCTCAACGAACAAGGCCCGCAGTCACAAGAATCTCTGGCCGCGCTGGATGGCCTCTACCGCGAACTAGGCGGCGATGTCCTGGGCATCATCCCTGATGAAACCACGCAAGACAGCGACGCCGAACGAGAGGCCGGGCTGATCCGCCTGCTCATCGAGCTGCGCGCCCAGGCCCGCGCCAACAAGGATTGGGCCACCGGCGACAAAATCCGCGACCAACTACGTGATCTCGGCGTGGTTTTGGAAGATCGGGCGGATGGCACCATCTGGAAATTAGGCTAATAAAAGAGACTGGAGATTAGAGATTGGAGATTTTTCCAATCTCTAATCTCCAATCTCTAATCTCCCATGAAAGAAATCCTCATCCGCCGCAACACCGTCCTCGAAGCCCTGCGCGGCAGCCGCCGGGAGCTGTTTACCTTGTGGCTGCAAGATAGCCTGGACAAAAAGCTGGCCCAGCCGGTGCGCGAGGCTGCGCAAAAACGGGGCGTACGCATTCAGGTGGCTGATAAACAAAAAATCGGCCGTCTAGCCAAGGACCACAGCCACCAGGGCATGGCGCTGGAGGTAGGCCCGTACGTCTACAGCGAGGTGGATGAGATTTTGGGGCTGGCAGAGCAGCGCGGCGAGAAGCCCTTTTTGCTGCTGCTAGATTTGCTGCACGGGCCGCAAAACATCGGCAGTTTGCTGCGTACGGCCGAAATTTGTGGCGTGCATGGCGTTATCGTACAAGACCGCCGCGCCCCGGAGATTACCCCTGCCGTCGTGCAATATTCCGCCGGAGCCGCCGAACATTTGCTTATTGCCCAGGTGACCAACCTGGTACAGACCATTCGCCAGCTGCAAGCCAGCAACGTCTGGCTTGTGGGCATGGATTTAGCCGACGATGCCCAGTCATTGGGCGAGGTAGATTTGAACATGCCGCTGGGCATCGTGGTGGGGCATGAGGGCCAGGGGATGCGCCGCCTGGTGCGGGAAAGCTGCGACATTCGCCTGAAGCTGCCACAAAAGGGCAACGTGGAATCGCTGAATGCGGCCGTTGCTGGCTCCATCCTCATTTACCAGGCGTGGCAGGCGAGAGGGTTTGGGTAGTAGACGGCCGCGATTATTTTTAGTCAAGATTTATTGCGAAGGGCTTATCATTCGTTTCTTGCTCAAATCCAGTGTTGTTTTTACGGCCGTTTACCTCATCATTAAGCTTTTCCTATTTTTAACCAAACCATTCCCCCCAGAAACACACAAATACCAATAAGCAAATTGCGCAACCAGTCATTATCAACAAATGCACCAGCTAAGACAGACGGCACTATGGCCACCAACAAGGAAACAATCATGGCAAACCAATAACGATTTTTATTCATTGCACAAGTCCTACTTCATGACGTTGCGGCGGGCGTCCTGCTACGCCGCCTACTTTATCTGCCAGCAACGGCCGTATTCTAACACACGTCCCTCCAGCCCATCGGTTTCAATCAATCATATCTAAAATTGCTTGCTTGACAGATAGTGCATCTGTCTGTAGAATTTTTAGATACGTCTAAAAATTATATTTGTAATATTTACTAAACAGGAAGTAAACAAATGAAAATCGAGAAAAATATGTCTCGACGGAAATTTTTAATTACCGGGGGAGCGGGCGCCTTAGGCATGGCTGGTTTGGCGGCGATGGGCGGGCAAGCCTCAGGGAAAGCTGTGCTGCACGCGCAAAGCGACCACGATCCCCATGCCGGTCATGGCGATGCAGGTATGGTGGGCCAAGTGGACCACGCAGCCAACCAGTTTGATCCCCACGAGCTTTTATATGATTTTGATTATGGTGAGGTGACAGAGGAAAACGGCCGTACCGTCCGCACCTGGAAAATCTTCGCCCTGGACAAAGAGTTTGAAATTGCGCCCGGCATTTATTTCCCCGGCTGGGTTTACGGCAGTGAAACCTCGGCAGCATCGCGGCGTTTGGACAGAATTGTAGGCCAATGCCCTGGCCCCACCCTGCGCTGTGTTGAAGGCGAGCGTTTGCGCATTGAATTCACCAACGTCAGCGCCCATCCGCACACCATTCATTTTCATGGCATCCATTCCGCCTTCATGGACGGCATCCCCGGCGTAGGACGTGGCAATGTCAATCCGGGGGAAACATTTGTGTATGAGTTTGACGCCAAACCGTTTGGCTGCCACCTCTACCACTGCCATGCTTTGCCCCTCAAGCGCCATATCCACAAAGGTTTGTACGGTGCCTTCATTATCGATCCAGATCCGGAAAAGTACAGCGGCGAGGAAAAAGAAGCGGCTAAAACACGCAATCACCAATATCCAGAGAATGCCAACGTCAACGAGATGGTGATGGTGATGAATGGCTTTGATACTAACTTTGACGGCGACAACGAAGTGTATGCCGTCAACTCCATCGCTTTTGCCTACGGCATGGCCAGCCCGATTGTCATCAACCGGGACCAATTACAGCGCATTTACCTGGTGAACCTGACGGAGTTTGACCCGATTAACTCCATGCATATTCATGCCAACTTTTTTGACTATTACGATCACGGCACGACGCTCACGCCTACGCTCAAAACGGTGGACACCATCATGCAGTGCCAGGCCCAGCGCGGCATCATTGAGGTCTCTTTTGCTGATTTTGAACCTGGTTTGTATATGTTCCATGCCCACCAAAGCGAATTTGCCGAGCTGGGCTGGATGGGCTTTTTTGAGGTGCCGACATCATGAGTGACAAAACGATTCAGGCACCCCCTTCCCTGACCCAACGTTTGCCTAACTGGCTGCTGGGCATCATTCCGCTGGCGCTGTTGGCCGGACTGGTGGCCTTGTTTATTGTGGCCAATCCGCTGGCATTTTTTACGGGTTCTTTTCCGCCCTTGGAGGAATTGACCATTCAGCGGGTGACCTTTCCGGAAAACGGCCGTATCCAACTCAACGTCATTAACGGCGGCCCCGACCCGGTAACCATTGCCCAGGTTTTGGTGGATGATGCCTACTGGCAGTATGAAATCTCATCAGACAACACGCTGGATCGACTGGAACAAGCCACCATTGACCTGAACTATCCCTGGGTCGATGGCGAACCGCTGCCCATTGTCCTCATCACTTCCACTGGCGTCACGTTTGATACAGAAGTCGAAGTGGCCGTTGAATCGCCCCAGACCAGTGCTGCCACTTTTGGCGCTTACGGCTTGCTGGGCATTTACGTTGGCGTGATTCCCGTTTTGCTGGGGATGTTATGGTATCCGTTCCTGCGCCGCGTTGATCAAAAATGGGTCAATGCGATCCTGGCTTTAACCGTTGGCCTGCTCATCTTTTTGTTTGTCGATACCGTTTTGGAAGCGCTGGAAATTGCCGCCGAGGTGCCAGGTGTTTTCCAGGGGGTGCCGGTGGTCATTTTTGGCACGTTGTTTAGCCTGGGAATCCTCATTGCCGTCAGCCGCCATCGTGGCGGAACGCCGCTGACTATTGCCACGCTCATTGCCCTAGGCATCGGTTTACATAACCTTGGCGAAGGGTTGGCCATTGGGGCTGCTTTTGCTACTGGCGCGGCAGCGCTAGGCTCTTTCTTGGTCATTGGCTTTACGCTGCACAACATCACTGAAGGCGTGGGCATTGTGGCCCCGCTCATGCGCAGCGAACGGCCGAAATTCATCACCTTCTTCTGGCTGGCGCTGCTGGCTGGTGCCCCGGCCATGCTGGGCACCTGGATTGGTGGTTTTGCCTTTAATCCGCTGCTGGCTGTTATTTTCCTCAGCCTGGGCGCTGGGGCCATCTTGCAGGTGGTGTGGGAAGTGGGTAAATTGCTGGTGAAAGAGGCGCAACGACGGGGAGATACGGCCGTTTCCTGGCTCAACTTTGCCGGTCTGGCCACAGGCATCTTCATCATGTACCTCACCGCCTTCCTCGTAAAATTCTAGACTTGCAGCAGGTGCGACGCACTTCTGAAGGTGCGTCGCACCTTTCGTCAAACATTTAACCCCACTTTGTACCCTTTTGGGTATTCTTTTGCTCTAACCTGATTCTGTATACTCCTTTTTAAATGGGACGCTGATTGCCCTGATTTACCTGATCAGGGCAATCAGGAAAATCAGCGTTCTATTTTAATTCTTGGTCAGGACAGCCTTTGTGAAACAGTTGAAGTTCATTTAGAAAAAGGAGTACAAATGTTAAAACGAAAATTAGGCAAAAGTGATTTAGAAGCAAGTGCCCTGGGGATGGGCTGCTGGGCCATCGGCGGGCCGTGGACCTGGGCCCAGCCAGGGCAAGACGCCTACCCCGCCGGTTGGGGACAAATGGATGATGCGGAATCGATACGGGCGATTCATACGGCCGTAGACCTCGGCATCACCCTGTTTGATACGGCCGCCAACTATGGAGCTGGTCACAGTGAAGTTGTTTTAGGGAAGGGGCTGCTGGGCCGTCGGGATAAAGTGGTCATCGCTACTAAATTTGGCCATATTGTTAACGAATCAGCCAAAACCGTCTACGGTGACAGCGCACAAATCTTGAAGAATGTGCGGCAGGACGTGGCAAACAGCCTGCGCCGCCTGCAAACCGACTACATCGACATTTACCAACTCCACGAAGGCAGCTACGATCCTGAACTGGCCCCAGCGCTGCGCGACGAGTTGGAAGCGCTTGTGAAAGAAGGCAAGATTCGCTGGTATGGCTGGAGTACCGACTCGGTCGAGCGGGCCCGTGTTTTTGCCGATGGGGCGCACTGCACCTCCATCCAGTTCCGCCTGAACGCGATTTTTGACAATGTGGAAATGCGTCAATTGTGCCAAAACTTCAATTTGGCGGGCTTAAACAAAGATCCGCTGAACAAAGGCATTCTCACTGGCAAATATACCCAAACCGCTACCTTCCCTGAAGATGATATTCGTTCACAAGTTAGCTTTGCCGAAGATCGCATTGTGCGCCGGTTGAAGACAGTCGAAGCTCTGCGCGAGATTTTTACCGCAGGTGGACGAACCATGGCCCAAGGAGCACTCTGCTACATTTTGGGTCTGGACGCGCGTATGTTCCCCATTCCTGGCTTCAAAAATGTAAAACAGGTGGAAGATAATGCCGGAGCGCTGGCCTTTGGTCCCATGTCGGCTGAGGAAGTCGCCCAGGTGCAGGCCATTGTAGCGGAGTATGAACAGGTAGAGGCGTAGTTTGGCTAAACGGCCGTTCCCCGCTCAGACTTCACCTCAGAATTAACGGCCAATTTCGCCTCCCGCCAGAGTCCCTGGCGAAACTGCACCAGTTCCTTAAACGCACGGACAATAACGTGTAGATTGGCTCCGGTGGGACTGCCCGCCACGCGCGGACGGTGCCCGTTCAGCGGCACTTCTTTAATTTGGAAGCCTGCCTTCTTGGCTCGCACCAAAAATTCGGCGCTAAAGGTGGCGCCACCGGAGGTAATCTCATCTTGCAGCTGCTCAACGACGCTGCGGCGCATCAGCTTGAAGGCGCAGTCGATGTCGCGGGCAGTGTAGCCAAAAAGCAGCGTCACCAGCCAGCTCCACCCCTTGCCATTCAGGCGGCGCATAAAAGGATCACGGCGCGGCTGGCGATACCCTACCACCAAATCGGCCGTTTCGATGTGGGCCAGCAATTTCTCAATTTCAGACAAATCAAACTGGCGGTCGGCGTCGGTGAAAAAGACGAGGTCTTTGCTGGCATGGGTGAGCCCGGTGAGGACGGCCGTTCCATACCCCTTGTTCGCCTCATGCTGCACCAATTTCAGTTCTGGATGTTGGGCGGCGAGCGTTTGGGTAACAACGGCCGTTTCGTCCCGGCTGCCATCATCCACCACAATGATCTCAAACTCATCCACCAAACGGGGCACAACGCGCAGCACATCGGCCACCATTCCCGGAATGTTTTCCGCCTCGTTAAAGGCAGGCATGGATACGGTTAGACTTTTTCGCACACACTACTCCTAAAAAGTAATTGGGCAATTGAGTAATTGGGCAATTTTCGATCAATTACCTAATTACTCAATTACTCAATTACTTGTCTTTTATACACTCTCTTGCCCGAAACTAATCACCTATTCGAGCCAATTGGATTAATTCGCCACCGCACACCCGCAGCAAATCGGCGAAATCAATGGCCAGGGTAACCGTATTTTTGCCGCTGCCGCAGTAGACGGTGCCCAGCTCGGCCAACTGCTCATCCAATAGCACGATCACCTCTGGCTGAAGAACAAACGGCCCCACGCCGCCGACCTCAAAACCCAGCTCCGCCTCCACGGCATCGGGCGACATGCTGGCCACGGCACGCCGGTTCACGCCGCAGTAAGCGGCCAGCTGGCGGTAATCAATGCGATCATGGCCCCGCAAACCCGCCAAAATGAAACGGCCGTCTTTTACCCGAAATGCCACCGTCTTCAGCATCTTGTCCAGCAAAAAAGGGAGTTTGGTTTCTACCTCAGCCACTGTGCGCACCGGTTCGTGCTCGTGTAATTCGTAAGCCACACCGTGGCTGTCCAATAAGCTCAATATTTGTTCGTAAACATTCATCCCGATGTGGATTTTAGTAGCACACTTGCATTTTGCCGAATTGGTTCCGATGCAATGCGTTACAATGATGCCCATGAATGAAGGATGGCAGGTTTCCGCAATCAGTATGACTCCAAAAATACGGCAATGGCTTCAGGAGCCAACGGCCGTTTCCCTCCTGCACCGATTCGATCACGCCATCAATCTAATCGGCGCAAACGGCACAATCATCTCCATCGTGCAGCCCAGCATTGGCGCTGGGCCATTCTCTATTGTGGTCAATGCAGAACGGCCGTTTCCCGCCACCATCAATTCCGCAACGCCCATCACAAAAACATCTGACAGCCTGCAAATCGGCCCGCTGCATATAGATTTGCGCCCGGCGCAGCTGTGGCAGCCAGGCCCGCCCTGGAATTTATTGCGCGAACAACACCAATGGCTAACGATTTTACCGGACCTGCAAACGGCCGTTAGCCAACAGCAAGATCGCCTCACAACAGGCAGCCCAGCCAACTTTGCCAGCCAATTTCAGACGGCTACCGCTGCTGTGCGTACCACTATCGTCCACCCAAATAGTGCTGAATTGGAAACGGCCGTAATCCAACTGGCGGGCCTTGGTCCTGGACTAACCCCGGCAGGCGATGATTTTTTGCTGGGGCTGCTGCTGGGTTTGTGGGCAACGCGGCCGGAGGCAGAGGTTGTTGAATTGGCCAAACGTGTGGTGGAAACGGCCGTGCCCCGCACAACACAACTCTCCGCTGCCTGGCTAAAAGCAGCTGCCGAAGGCGAAGCATGGTCTGCCTGGCACGATTTTTTGCAAGCCCTGCTGGCGGACGACAACTGGCACGATTCCTTCCACCACATCCTAAACAACGGGGCCACTTCCGGCATCGCCTCGCTGCTGGGCTTCATCACCACTGCTTCAAACAAAAATCAAGCCCCATGACTTTACTTTATACAAAGAAACCAAGGAAGGAAGAGACAAAGCGCTTTTTATTTGTTCCTTTCAATCTTCGTTCCTTTGTGTTAAATTTTCTCATCACCTCTACGTTACAATAGTTTGAAGGAGAGCTTTGTGGACCAACTCGATACAACAACCGACCAAATTCGTGCTCAATTTGAACAGGTAAATACCGCCCGGGACCAAGCGTACCAACGCTCACGGCAGCTCATTAGCCTGTGTGCCCGCTCCATTCGCGCCATCCACCGTGAAGAGTGGTCAACGGCCGAAACGCTCATCGCCGAAGCCCGTGAAGCCACCACGACCCTGATTGAAGGCGTGCGTGACTATCCGAATTTGTATCATGCTGGCTATACACAGGATGCCGTCAAGGAGTTTGTTGAGGCCAACTTGACTTATGCTCTGGTGCGCGATCTTCCCCTGCCGACGCCCGATGAATTGGGCACCGAAGGCAACACCTGGCTCAACGGCCTGGCCGAAGCCGCCACTGAGCTGCGCCGCCGCATTCTGGACATCATTCGCCACGGCCACAGCGACGAAGCCGAGCGGCTGCTGGACGTGATGGACCAGATTTACAGTCAGCTCGTCACCTTTGACTTCAACGACAGCATCACTGGCGGGCTGCGCCGCCGCACCGATACGGTACGCGCCGTGCTAGAGCGCACGCGGGGCGACGTGACCAACAGCCTGCGCCAGGCACAGCTGGAAGAAGCGCTCAAAAATGTAGAAAAACGATTGAATACATAAGCCACAAAGCGCAAAGAGAAACCTGGGAAGCCAACTGGATTCTCAAACCACTCTGTGTCCCGTCCTCTATGGCGGTCATCAGGCTGAGGTGATAACGGCGTTGAGATAGGCGACGCCCATGCGTTTAAATTCGGTGATGATGAGGGGGCGTTGGGCGGGAACGGCCGTTTCCACCAACGTCAATACACCACTCACCATGTGAACCAACACCGCCGCCGCCGCCTGGGCCTGCTCATCGGCTAAATGCGGCGCTTTGCCCAAAAAAATCTGTTTAACTTTCATAATCATCTGGGCCGTTGCCGCGTCTGACACTGCCTGAAGCTCCGGCGAAATCCAGGGGCTGTTGAACAACTGGTGAAACCCTTGGTTACGCGCCATAAAGTCCACCAACCCATCCACGGTACGGCCGAAAAGCACATCAACCGGCACATAGATGGCATCTGGTGTGAAAACCGTCTCGTTGAGCAACGTTACCTTCTCCAGATAACGCTGGGCCAATGCTTGCAGTATCGCTTCCTTGTTGGCGAAAAATTGGTAGAGCGAACCCACAGAAATCCCCGCCTGCTCAGCAATTACTGAGGTAGAAAGCCCCTCATACCCTTCTGATCTAATTAAATCTGAGGCCACCTGCAAGATTTTCTCCACACGCTGCTGGCTGCGTTCCTGCTGTGGTGTTCGCCGTAATGTTTGTTCATCCATGCCCTCATTATGAATGAAATATGAACAATTATCAAGAACAAGTTGAAAAATATGAAACTTTCTCACATAATTACAAACATGAAAACTTTTCATATTATTTACCGACAAGTTGAGAGAAATTCATATTCCAAGGAGAGATAACCAATGAAAGCATTTGTAACCGGGGCAACCGGCCTGTTAGGCAGCAATTTAGTGCGACTCTTGTTGGCGCAGGGACATTCCGTAAAGGCGCTGGCTCGTTCAGCAGAGAAAGCCAACCGCATCCTAGGCGATACGGCCGCAGAAATTGTGGTCGGAGATATGCAAGATGTTGCTGCATTTGCGGACGAAATGGTAGGCTGCGATGTACTGTTCCACTGCGCCGCCTATTTTCGCGAATATTATAATCGAGGGGAGCATTGGCCGATTTTGCAAAAAATTAATGTGGATGGTGTCACCCAAATTTTGGAAGCCGCCGAACGCGCCGGTGTAAAAAAAGCGATTCATGTCAGTTCGTCAGGGGTGATTGCGAATAGCGAGAGCCATCCCGGGGACGAATCTGCCCCATTCAATCCCCTCGCCAAGGAAAATCTGTACTTCAAGAGCAAAATCCTGGCTGAAGAAGCGGTACAGGCGTTCCTAAAAACACACCAGATGCCTGTGGTGCTCATCCTGCCAGGCTGGATGATGGGGCCAAGCGATGCCGCCCCTACCGATGCCGGTCAGGTCGTTCTGGATTTGCTTCACGGTGACCTACCCGGCATGATCGATGGCAGCAATTCGATGGTGGATGCGCGGGACGTTGACCAAGGCATGATCAACGCTGTTAAACAAGGCAAAAACGGTGAACGCTACATCGTCGGCGGGGCCCTTCATTCGCTGGTCGATGTTGGCCGGACGGTGCATCAGCTTACTGGCGTGCGTGTGCCAAGTTGGACCATCCCCTACCCATTGGCACTGGCCGTCGCCTGGGCATCCGAAACAATGGCCAAACTGCGCGGCACGGAAACGGTGATGACGGTCAGCGGCATTCGTACTTTGCATAAAGGGATGCGGCTCAACTCGCAAAAAGCACAGCGCGAACTGGGCGTCACGTTCCGCCCCTTAGCAGAAACGCTGGCCGATGAAATTGAATGGTATGCTCAAAACGAGTATTTGAAGAAGCCAGTGAACGTGTCGCGTACGGCCGTTCCCACCGCTGCCTAAAAGATCACGCAAAGTCGCAAAGAAAAGATGAAGCTAAAAATCCTCTTTGCCGCTTCCGTTTCTTTGCGTTCTTTGCGTCAAACTCGCTGACTACCGGCCCAAATTAACCCCACACCCAAGCCCACCAACAGCCCAACGGCCGTCCACAATGGCAGCATCTGCCACACCCAGACAATCTCTGCCTGGCTAAATTCCGGGCCGTGGGCATGCAATCCGGTTTTGACGGCCATAAAGAGCAGGGAAAGCAACCCACTGCCCCCGCCCAAGAGTACGCCGGAAACGGCCGTTACCAGCACCCCAACCCCACGTCCCACTTGCTTACCACCCAGCCAACGCTGCCAGCCGTGCCCCAGCAGCAAGACGGCCGTTGCTGTGCCCATCATGATCACCCGCAGCAACGAACCTTCGAGACTGATCCAGACGGCCGTATACCCCAGCCAAACCCCCACCAGCAGCTTCCAACCCGGAATTTTTTGCGGAAAAACCATATGAGCAATCCTTAAATGCGCCTAAGCGGACGGCAGTCAACATCGGCAAACTACGGTATTATAATGGGAGTTATTTTACCGATTCATCACATTTTTTGGAGGTACAGATGACAAACGTAATTATTGTAGGCGATGGGCCTGGCGGTTTAAGCTGCGCTCTCTTTTTGGCCAAAAATGGCGTAGACACGACTGTTTTTGGACAAGACAACACCGCTATGCATTATGCAGAACTACACAACTACCTGGGCATCCCCAAAATTTTGGGCAGCGATTTTCAAGTCATCGCCAAGAAACAGGTTACCGACTTTGGTGCTGACTTAAAGGATGCGCTGGTAACCGAAGTGAACAAAACCGACGATGGCTTCAACGTCACCCTGGAAGATGGCTCCAGTCATTCCGCCAAATATGTGGTTTTGGCCGAGGGCAAGGGTGTGAAGCTGAATCAAAGTTTGGGACTGACCAAAGAAGGGCGCAGTGTGGAAGTAGATCGCAACGGCCGTACGGCCGTTGCTGGCCTTTACGCGGTGGGCCGCAGCACCAAGATGAACCGCAGCCAGGCTATCATCTCCGCTGGCGAAGGCGCTTCCGCTGCCCTGGACATCCTTTCCACTGAAGCCGGGCGCGACGTCCTCGACTACGATTCGCCCCCCAAAGAGTAACAGGAAGCCGTTGTCAGCAAGCGGTAATCGGTTGAGGACTTACCGATTACCGATTACCAAATTATGGCTGCGGTGTTGGCGTGACTAGCATGTACCCCTTAGGAATTTCCTGTTCAAAAGGTTCCACCGTTGGGGGAATATCATCGGTAAAGATGACCGTTTCAAAACCCAGACCCTGCATAAACGTCAGCATGAACTCTTGGGCATTGTAGTCGGCCGTTTCTAGCAGCACGGTGCCCATCGCTTCCTCGCGCAGAGACGCCTCAGCTTCCTGGCGCACCAGCGTTTCCAACTGCGGATCGACGCTAGCAAACAACCCCGTATCCCGATCCAGCACGCGGGAAGTTTCTGTATCTAACAAGGGCAAATCTTCAAAAAGCGTCGCTGCTGGCAAATGGATCATCACTGTTGTGGGATCGACCACCTGAATATCAGCTGGCGTCATGTTAGAAAAATCCACGCCAGCTACAGCCAGGCCGTGGGCTTCAAAGATCAGCGTTTCTCCCATAATGCCCCACAGCATGTCATTGTTTCGTTCCGCCACTACGTTTTTCTCCAGCTCCATTGAGGCGGTTTCTAATCGGGCCAAATCATTAATCTGGCGCACAATGGTTGAAGAACTAGGCATGACCACAGGCGTGGCCGGAATGACCAGCTGTTGCATAAACTCGCCAATCGGCTGGGCAACGGAGCCAGCTTTATTGACAGTGGCCACAAATGTGTAGGCGGCCAGCGCACCCATCACAAAAAAGACAATTAAAAAAAGGTAAGCTAATTTTCTTAGCATATCATTCTACTCCGGCAAAATTGCAATGTTACGGCAAGTTTTGCATAGATCACACTTCTTCGACACCATATTTAGGCTGCCGTCACCCGCTGGGCCAAAACATCTTTTTGACCAATTAGACCCAATTGATGCAGGCTTTTGCTACCAGAGTCTGTCGCGGGTCAGTAATAAAAACGTTAGAACGGCCGTATTCGTTGCAGCTATTGGTACTTTTGGATGAATCTCCAACCGACGCAAAAACACCTACGTGCTTGACTTGCTTCCACCCTTTCTCCACAATACGCCTCATGATTATTGCCAGCTGTATGATAACTTTGCAATTAGAAGCAGTCTTCTCCTTAAAAGAAAAGCGGCGTATTCTCAAGTCGATCTTAAACCGGCTGCCGCAAAAGTTCAACGTAGCCGTGGCGGAAGTCGATCATCAAGATGTGTGGGGAACGGCCGTAATCGGCCTGGTCACCGTAGGCAACGATGCCGCTCGCCTGCACAGCCAGCTGCAAAAAGCGGTCATCTGGCTGGAAAAACACCGTCCAGATGTGCCCATCGCCGATTACGCAATTGAAATTCTGACCTGAAAGAGCAGATTAACAAAAGGTAACCCGCACAGGAACCGTCATGTGTTCATGGGTCTCGTTCGGTATAATCGGCCGCATGGAACAAATGGCAGCATTAAAACGTATACAAACCATGTCCAACAATAACACCCGATCAAAACAACCCTTCATATTATTGTTCTGCTTGTTTTTGTCTCTGTTTGCTATGGCTGCACCCGTACCCGTGGCAGCCCAGGACGATGACAGCGGCCTCACCATCGATATGACGGTCGGTTATGACAGCCTGTACAAAAATGAATATTGGGTTCCTGTCCAGGTAACGATTGCCAACAATGGCCCCGCAATTGAAGGCTACGTGGAAATTCTGGTGCGCACAAACAGCGGTCAGGACCCGGCCTCTTTTCGCAGCCCCATTAGCCTACCGACCCAATCGAACAAACGCGTGACGCTTTATATTAAGTTGTCCACTGGATCGAGTGACGTCGATCTACAGTTACGCCAAAACGATGGCACGCTGGTGGCGGAAACCAGCAGCGACAATATCACCCGTGTGGCCCGCAACAGTTTGCTTTATGGTGTGGTTAGCCCGGATGGCGCGGAATTTACTTTTTTGGAACGCATCAGCGGCAGCCAGGCCGATGCGGCCGTGGCCCTGCTCACCTTGGACGATTTGCCAGAAACGGCCGTTGCCTGGAATTCCCTCGATATTTTAATTCTTAACGATACTGACACCAGCCAACTCACCAGCAGCCAGCACACAGCCCTGGAATCATGGGTGAACAATGGTGGCCAGCTCATCATCACTGGCGGGGCCAACTGGCAAAAAACGGCCGTTGCCCTGTCCGATATGCTGCCTGTGACCATTGACGGCAGCCAAACCGTAGAGGATCTTCCCGGCCTGCGGGAACGGATCGGTATTGAATTTCGCGATCCGGGGCCCTATGTGGTGGCCACCAGCACCTTGCGCAATGGCGAACTTATTTTCCGCCAGGATGAGCTGCCGCTGCTGGCTCGTCAGTCGGTTGGACGTGGCTCTGTCTACTTTTTGGCGCTCGACCCACGGCTGGCCCCTTTGTTGGATTGGGATGGCAGCGAAGCCATTTGGGCCACCATTGCCAGTCGGGTACCCAACACCCAAAATTGGGGCTTAGGACCACAAAATAGTTATGCTGCGACAACGGCCGTTTCCAGCCTGCCTTCCCTCACACTGCCCAGCATTTTGCAGCTGATTGGCTTCTTACTGGTGTACACGATTGTGGTTGGCCCGCTCAACTACTGGATTCTCAAGCGGCGCGACCAGCTGGAGCGCGCCTGGGTCACCATTCCCGTACTGGTGCTGCTATTTAGCGGCGTCACCTACTTCACCGGCTTCCAGCTGCGCGGCAACAACACCATTATCAACCAGATTTCTGTGGCCTACAGCCAGTCAGATGGGGACCAGGCGGACGTTTACAGTCTACTCGGCCTTTATTCGCCACAGCGCAAAACCTACGACATCAACCTGCCTCAGGGCGCGTTGGCCCAACCCTACCGTGAAAATTTTGGGGCTCCGTTCAACAATAACAACGACGATATTGGCTCCATTACTTACGGCAACGAAGTTACCATTTCCGATGTGCGCGCCGATATTGGCGAGGTCGTCGTTTTTCTGGCTCAAAGCACGCAGCCAGCCGTGGATGTTTCGGGCACAGCAACGCTGACGCTAGAGGGCAACAATCTGGCACTGGAGTTAGATTTGCTGAACAACAGCGATATCACCCTGGAAACAGTTTCTGTACTGCTGGGCCATTCGGCCGTTTTTGTGGGTGATTTGCCGCCGAATGAGCGAACGGCCGTTTCCCAAACCATTCGTTCGGCCAGCAGCAGTTCAAGCAGCACAGCCGGCTCCCCATTTGGTGGCTTTAACTCAGGCGCACCCCTTTCGGCCAACGCCGAAACCATCCTGGACTCCTTTGATTTTTACAACAACCGGGAGCTGTTCCCCCGCTGGCAGCTGCTGCAATCGTTAGAAAGCAATAACTTTGGTGGTCCAGGCACCTTTACCCTGCCGCCGGAATCGGTGGTCCTAATCGCCTGGTCCAGTGAACAGCAGTTAGACACCAGCCTGGCGGGGGCTGAATCTGAAAGCCTCAACACCACCATGTACCTGATTGAAATTCCCCTACAGCAAAATATTGTAAGCGGCCGTAACATCACCATCCCCATTTCCCTGCTGAACTGGGAACCGTTGGCCAACAACAACGTCTATAATCCCACCATTCAGGATTTGTACCTCAACGGAGGCTGGGTGGAATTTTCCTACACGCCCTGGCCCGAATTCCAGGCGATGGAAGTGACCGAACTGGGTTTCTCTTTAACCCAACAGTTTGAAGACCCAGCCCAACTATTGCCAGAAGTACGCATTTGGGATTTTGAACAAGGTTTGTGGCAGCCCATCGGGAATCCGGTTTGGGGACTGAACACGATTGCCGAGTTTGCGCCCTACCTGGGACCCAACAACGAGGTGCGGCTGCGGCTGCAAGACAACAATAGCCAGTTTGGTCTGGGCATTGGCGAATTTTATCCGGTGTTGACCGGCAACATTAACGAGTAAAGAAACCTGACAGGTTTATGAAACAGCTTAAACTTTAACTAGTTTGCCATGCAAAATACATTTGCCTCCCAGCTTCTTTGAAAACCTGTCAGGTTCAAGAGAATTATTATGTCAACAATCATCGAAATACAGGGCCTCACCAAAAAATACGGCGATCTGACGGCCTTGAATGATTTAACGCTCACCATTAATGAGGGCGAAGTTTTTGGCTTCATTGGCCCAAACGGCGCGGGCAAAACCACCACCATGCGCATCCTCACCACGCTGCTTAAACCCAGCGGCGGCAAAGCGTGGGTCGCTGGCGAATCGGTCATCGACAATCCGCGTGCCGTGCGGCGCAACATTGGCTACATGCCAGACTTCTTCGGCGTCTACGACGACATGAAGGTGTGGGAATACCTGGACTTTTTTGCCGCCTGCTACGACATTCCCCCAGCCACCCGCCTGGGCATGATTGATGATTTACTGGCGCTGGTGGATTTGGGACACAAAAAAGATGCGTTTGTCGATAGTCTGAGCCGGGGGATGAAGCAGCGGCTGTGCCTGGCCCGTACCCTGGCCCACGATCCACAAGTGCTTATTCTGGACGAGCCAGCCAGCGGCCTGGACCCCCGCGCCCGCATCGAGATGCGCGAACTGCTGCGCGAGCTGAAGCTGATGGGCAAAACGATCTTCTTTTCTTCGCACATCTTGTCTGAGGTGGCCGATATTTGCACCAGCATCGCCATTTTGGAGGCAGGCAGCCTGGTTGCCTACGGTGACATGACTGAAATGAAGCGCCAACTGCGCACCCACCGCCTGATCCAGCTGCGCGTACTGGATGAAATGACGCCGGTGCAGGAATTTTTGCTGCGCCACGAGGCAGTCGAAAGCATCATTACGTCTGAAGAAGCAGATATTCCATCTGACGCGATGCGCTTTGATTTCACTGGCGACGATGAGAGCTTGAGCAGCTTACTGGCCAGCTTGATCGCTAACAATTTCCGGGTAGTGGCCTTCCAGGAAGAAACAGGCGATTTAGAAGATGTCTTTTTGCAGGTCACCAAAGGGATTGTGAATTGAGGTGAAAGCCCTGGCACGGCTGCGGAGAGGTTGGCGCTGGGTTCGTTCGCTCAATGAGAACCCAATTTACCTCCGCGAAAAAGGTGACTGGGGTAATCCGAATCCATTTTATGAGACGCTGCGCCGCTATTCACCCTTTGTGGTGATGGCCGCTATTTTATTTGGCCTTTGCGCAGGTACCAACCCAGCGCTGCTGGGCGCATCTGAAGATGATGAACTGTTTGCTTTTATTTGCGTGCTTTGTCTGCCCGGCGCGCTGCTGTCGATGTTAACAATTTATGGCTCGTTTATGGCTCCTGCCCTAACAGCCCCCACCATCAGCATGGAAAAGGACCGGGGCACCTGGGACATTTTGCGCCTGACGCCCCATTCCACCGCGTCCATTTTACTGGCCAAGCTGTTTGGTGGATTATCACGCTTGCGCATTTGGCGCGTTATGGCTGTTTTGAGCGTCTTCCAGGCATTGATGCTGTTTTGCGTATTGAGTTTTGCCGGAAGCGGCACGGCCGTTTCTGGCTTTTTCATCGGGCTGGGGGCATTGATACGGCCGTGGGTCGAGGTGCTGTTTGCCGCCTTTATCGGCATGTACCTGTCCACCTGGGTGCGCTCTTCAACGTATGCCCTGGCAGGCAGCTATACCATCGTGGTGCTGATGAAGGTTTTTAGCAACAATGCTATCTGGCTGGGCATTTGGAGCTTACTTGGTGTGGATGACAGCGGCATGTTAACCGGCAGCATTTTATCGCCAGCAATTGTGTATGGAACGGCCGTACTATTCCTCTGGTGGGGCATTGTGCGGCAGGCCAAGAAGCTAAGCATATCTTGAGTAATTGGGTAATTCAGTAATTGAAGAGTAATTACCCAGTTACCTAATTACTCAATTACAATCAATTTTGAGGCATTATGACTGAACTTGTACAAGAACAACCAGCAAAAAAGAAGCGTTTCATCCAGCGGCTGCGGGAAAATCCGGTAACGGTAAAAGAACTGCGCAGCCGGATGCGCGGGCGGCGCGCTTTTGTGGTGCTCACCATCCATCTGCTGGTGATGAGCGCTTTTATCACCCTGGTTTACTCCGCCTTTGCCTCGTCTGCTGCCGGGCCTTATGGGCCAGATTCCCGCGATGTGGGCAAAGTTATTTTTAGCTCAGTGCTGGGTTTGCAGGTGATGCTGGTCATCTTTGTGGGGCCATCGTTTACCGCTGGAGCCATCAGCGGTGAAAAAGAGCGGCAAACCTATGATTTGCTGCGCACCACGCTGCTGTCGGCCAACTCGTTTGTGGCAGGCAAACTCGTTTCTGCTCTGAGCTACGTGCTGCTGTTGATCTTTGCCGCCATCCCGCTGCAATCCATCGCCTTTTTGATGGGTGGCGTGGCGTTTATTGAGCTGTTTTTATCTCAGGTAATTATTCTGGTGGGAGCCATTGTTTTTGCTTTGTGGGGCCTCTATTCTTCTGCCCGGATGCGCACCACGCTCTCTTCTAGCGTCGTGACCTTTGCCGGATCGCTGTTTGTGACCGTGGGGATCCCCGTGATTGTTGGTTTATTTAGCATGATTTTGAGTCCGTTTTTTGCCGGAGCCGCAATTTTGAGCTGGCAGGTAGAAGCGGCTCTTATGTATGCGCTGATGTTCTTGGCATCCATCAATTTGCCCGCTACGCTCATCGTTAGTGACGTGGTGCTGGTGGAAGAGGGCTCGCTCTGGTACTTTACTACCAGTGTAGGCGGCGCTTCTGGCACCAGCCACTCGATCTGGCTTTTTTCGCCCTGGCCGCTCTTTTTGATTTTGTACAGCTTGCTGGCAATTATCCTCTTCTGGGCCTGCGTGCGCCGGGTGCGGAAGATTGCCACGCAGTAAAAAAGCGGAGATTAGAGATTGGAGATTGGGAGCATTTTAATCTCCAATCTCTAATCTCCAGTCTCCAATCTCTTTTATGAACGAACGATTTGAGGAACTTAAACAGCAGTTGAGGCGGTGGAACGGCCGTCGCCGATTACGCGACGGCTTGTTGTGGCTGCCGCGTGGACTGCTGATGGGTCTGCTGTTTGGTGTGGTGGTCGCCACCGTCGCCCGCTTCCAGCCGCTGCTCACAAATGAAGAAGTGGGCTTAGTGGCTGGTGGTTTGGGGCTGGTGGGGCTGCTCGCAGCGATAATTATTTTGCTGGTACGCCGCTTTGATTTGTTGCAGCAGGCACGGTTTGCTGACCGACAATTTTTACTGAAAGAGCGGGCCAGTACGGCCGTTGAAATCCAAACTCAACAAATTGAAACAACATCCATCTTTGCCGACTTGCAGCTGAACGATGCGTTAACGGCCGTACAGCGCGTAGACACAAAAGCAATGCTGCCTTTCAAAATAAACCGGCAGGATTGGCTGGTGATTTTGCTGGCAGTGATTTTGTTGGGAACGGCCGTCTTCCTGCCCAACGTCCAAGAATCTGAACTACTCAAAAGCCGCGCCATCCAGGAAAGCATCGACGAGCAG
The DNA here is from genome assembly GCA_905479495.1 of uncultured Anaerolineae bacterium. Lineage (GTDB taxonomy): Bacteria > Chloroflexota > Anaerolineae > Promineifilales > Promineifilaceae > Leptofilum. Next base: position 500,262 of record CAJQMR010000002.1, on the reverse strand, counting down.
GTTGAAGCGCTGGAAGCGCTGGAAGAAGAAATCATCCAAAATCCCGAACTGACCGACGAGCAGAAAGAAGCGCTGACAGAACCGATCCAAAACGCGTTGGAAGGGCTGGAGCAGGGCAATCTGAGCCAGGAAGAAGCGGTCGCCACGCTGTCCGAAGCGGAAGCGGATTTGCGTGAACTGGCGGCCAACAATGACCAATCCAATTTGCAACAGTCGCTGCAAGACGCTGGCCAGCCGCTGGCCGAAAACCAGAACAGCCAGTCGCTGGGACAAAATCTGCAAAACGGCAATTTGTCTCAAGCAGGTGCAGCGGCAGCGCAGTTGGCGGACTCGCTACCGACGCTGTCGGAGGATGAGTTGGCCCAGTTGGCGGAAGATTTGGCGGAAACGGCCGCTTCCCTGCAAGATGTCGATAGTGAACTGGCCAACGAACTCGCCGCTGCGGCCCAAGCCCTGCAAAATGGCGATGTGGCCGCCGCGCAGCAGGCGCTCCAGCAAGCCGCTGGCACCCTTCAACAGCGCGCCCAAAGCAACGCCGCCGCCGGGCAAGCCAGCGCCGCTGCCAACCAGCTGGGCGAAGGGCGGCAAGAAGTGGCTCAGGCAGGTCAAGGCAATCAATCTGGCCAGGGCGAGCAAGCCGAAGGCAGCGGCCAAGGGCAAGGGCAAGGTGAGGGCGAAGGACAAGGCCCGGGTCAGGGTCAGGGACAAGGTTCCGGGCAAGGGCAAGGCCAGGGACAAGGGTCTGGCGAAGGCAGCGGCCAAGGGCAAGGCGCTGGGCAGGGTCAAGGTAGCAATCAGGGCACAGGCCAAGGTGGACCCGGCCCAGGCGGGGGGCACGCCGAAAATGTGTTTGCCCCCGATCTGGTCGATTTGAGCGGCTTTGAGGGTGAAGATGTGGAGCTGCCCGCCGAATGTCTGGCCGATCCGGCTTCCTGTGGCGGTCTGCTCAGCGAAAACCCCACCGAGTTTGGCGATGAGCAAAGCATCGTCCCCTACGAGCAGGTCTTCGGCGACTATCGTAACGCCGCCAACGAGGCCCTCGCCGACGACTACATCCCGCTCGGCCTCAAGGGGTACATTCGCGATTACTTCTCGTCGCTGGAACCGTAGATGGGAGATTGGCAACCTGCGGTTGCGAGATTAGAGATTGGAGATTGAAAATGGCGACTGGATTTGATGATTTACGAGTTTTACAAATGGCAGAAACCGTTGCCGATGATTTGTGGAAACTTGTTTCTCCGTGGGATAAATTCGCAAAGGACGTTGTGGGTAAGCAGTTAACACGAGCGGCTGATTCTATTGGCGCAAATATTGCGGAATCGTACGGCCGTTTTCATTACGGAGATAAGATTAATTTTCTCTACTATGCACGTGGTAGTCTATTTGAAACAAAGTATTGGTTAAATCGTTGTTTAGCGAGGAATCTCATTTCCGAAAATCAATTAGGAACTTATGCAAATAAGCTAACACGCATTGGTCGCCAAATAAACGCTTTTACCAAAAACTTAAAAGCTCAACGGAAAAACTCCGCTTATAAATTAAAAGAGCCTTCAATAGAATACATAGTTGAAACTGAGTTTAGTTCTCCATTGTTTTTGCCCTCTGATCTCGATTGGCTCGCTTCAACCAGCAACGGAACTAAAAAATCTCCAATCTCCAATCTCCAATCTCCCCAGGAAAAAATTTATGATTGAAACCATCGACCTTACCATAGAACAATTTCGAGAAACGGCCGCTTCCATTGAAGCTGAAGTAGGCAAAGTAATCGTTGGACAAACTGACGTCGTGCGACATGTGCTCGTGGGCATCCTCAGCGGGGGGCATGTGCTGCTGGAAGGCGTGCCGGGGTTGGGCAAAACGATGCTCATCCGCACGCTGGGGCAGGTGCTGCACCTGGAATTCAGCCGCATCCAGTTCACGCCGGACCTGATGCCAGCGGACATCACCGGCACGGAAATCATGGAAGAGGCGGATGGGCACCGCGCCTTTCGCTTTCAACAGGGGCCGGTTTTTGCCAACCTGATCCTGGCCGACGAAATTAACCGGGCCACGCCCAAAACCCAGTCGGCCATGCTGGAAGCCATGCAGGAAAAAACGGTGACGGTGGCCAACCACACCTACCCACTGCCAGCACCCTTTTTTGTATTGGCCACGCAAAACCCCATCGAGCAGGAAGGCACTTACCCGCTGCCCGAAGCGCAGCTCGACCGTTTCCTCTTCAAGATCAACGTCGCTTTCCCCTCGGCCGATGAGCTGACGGAGATTTTGGCCCGCACCACGGGCAAAAGTATCCCCGCACCCGAAGTGGCTGCCGACGGGGCGCAGCTTATCGCCATGCAGGCGCTGGCCCGGCAGGTGCCCATTCCCAGCCACGTGAGCCAATACATCAGCCAGCTGGTGGTGGCCACGCATCCGGGCAGCAGTCCGGCGGCGTTGGTGGACCAATACGTGCGCTATGGCTCCAGCCCGCGTGGGGCGCAGGCGCTGGTGCTGGGTGGAAAAATATCGGCGCTGCTAGACGGCCGTCTCAATGTCAGCTTCGAGGATGTGGCCAAAGTGGCCCCCGCCGCCCTGCGCCACCGGCTCCTGCTCAACTTTGAAGGCCAGGCGGAAGGCATCCGCACCGATGATGTGGTGGCGGATTTGTTGTCGGCGGTTCCAAAAGAGTAATTTTTGAGATTGGAGATTAGCAACCTGCGGTTGCGAGATTGGAGATTAAACAAATTATCCAATCTCTAATCTCTAATCTCCAATCTCCAATCTCCCTATGCCCATTTTTGACGAAACCACCCTACGCAAACTAGAACAGCTCACCCTGGTCGCCGAGCGCGTGCGCGTGGGGGTGATGAAGGGCGACCGGCGCAGCAGTAAGCGGGGCACCTCGATTGAGTTTGCTGATTATCGCAACTACACCAAGGGGGACGACCTACGGCGGCTGGATTGGAATGTGTACGCACGGCTGGAACGGCCGTTCATCAAGCTGCTCGAAGAAGAAGAAGATTTGGCCGTTCACTTGCTGGTAGACGCCAGCGCCTCCATGAATTGGCCAGAGGACAGTGAACGGTTATCGGTAAACGGTGATCGGTCGGAGAACAAGCTGGTGTATGCGCTGCGACTGGCGGGTGCATTGGGGCATATTGGGCTAACGGCGGGGGATTTAACGGCCGTTACCCTCCTCAGCAGCAGTGGCGACCATACCTGGGGGCCATTTCGCGGGCAGCAAAATTCGCTGCGCCTGCTGCAATTCTTAGAAACGGGCAGCGGCAGCGGCATCACCGATCTGAATCAGTCGCTCAAGAATTATGCGCTGCGCGGGCGGCGGCCCGGTTTGCTGTTTGTCCTCAGTGATTTGCTTTCCCCCAATGGCTACCAGGATGGCCTGAATGCCCTGCAAGCGCGCGGCTTTGAAGTTGGCCTCATTCATCTGCTCAGCCTGGACGAGGTAGAGCCGCCCGTCAGCGGCGATTTAAAACTGGTAGATGTGGAAACTGGAGCCGACGCCGAAATCACCCTGGATCCGACGACTCTTGACCTCTACCGCGAGCGATTGCAAGAATGGCAAGCCGAAATCGCCACTTACTGCGCCAACCGCCACATCCACTACATCCCCCTTACTACGGACCTGCCCTGGGAAAAATTGGTGCTGCAAACCCTGCGCGTCAAAGGGATTGTCCGTTAAAGTAGCCGTTGCCCTGCGTTTTTCTCTCTATTTTCTGCATCTCAATCACCTTTTATACCCCGGTTCTATACCTGGGTATATGTTTTATGAGTTGCTATTTAGTAGAGTAGGGACCATGATGACACAATTAGACACAGACAACACAATGTACACGTTCAGCCCCGGAGATTGGATTGTCCACCGAAATTACGGCATCGGGCAGGTGAAAGCCATTGAAACCAAGGCAATTGGGGAACAGGAAACCACCTATTACAAGATTGCTGCCCACAATGGCAGCATGATTTGGGCACCGGTTGACAGCGAAGATGACTTGCTGCGGCCAGCGGCCTCCAAAGATGAGTTCGCCGAGGTTCTAGAAGTTTTGCAACGGCCGTCTAAAAAAATGAACTCGCACTTTCAGACACGCATTGCCCGGATTCGCCAGGTAAGCCGCGAAGGTAATCCGGTAAAACTGGCCCGCACAGTTCGAGATCTCTGGGCCAGACGCAGCCGTCGTGGTCAGCTTTCTAATACCGAAGAAAGCCATTGGCGACGTTTGACTGACCGCCTCATCGCCGAATGGACAGTGACCATGGGGCTGAATGAAGACCAGGTCAACCAAGAAATGTATAACCTACTGGAAGAAAACGCGCTGGCCTCTGCCAGCACATCTTAATAATTTTAGGTCTCAAGTCGCCACAGGCCACTTGAGGACATATGGAGAAACATGCAAGACGCTTTACTATCTATGATAAACACCGAACCAACCAATCTCGCCAACGGAAACGACACTACCCATAGCCAGACCCCCTTTTTTGACCTCATCGAAGAATACGACTTTCCTCAGCCCAAGCGCGGCGACATCATTCAAGGCGAAATTTTACGCATTGACGATGATGTTGTTTTTATTGACATTGGCTCCAAACGAGATGCTATGGTCCCCTATCGGGAGGTCGAACAGCTAGATGATTCCTTTTTAGCAACCCTATCTACCGGCGACACCGTGCCGGTTTATGTGACGCGCACCCCTGTTGGTAGCGATCAACTGCTCGTTTCGCTGGAACGCGGCCTGCAAGAGTTGGATTGGGAACGCGCCACCAAGCTGAAAGAAGAAGACACCACCATTGAGCTAAAAATTGTTAATTACAACAAGGGCGGCGTCGTGGTGGAATTCGGCCGTATTCAGGGCTTTGTGCCGAACTCTCACATTCCCGCTATCCAAAACGTCTACAATCACGACCAGCGCACCAGCTACAAAAGCAAAAAAGTTGATGAAACCATTAAGCTCAAAATTATTGAGATTGATCCCAGCCGGGAACGCTTTGTTCTGTCGGCCAAAGCTGCTCAAAAAGAGCAGCGCAAAGAACGTCTCAAGACACTCACCGTTGGTGAGCAGCTGACTGGCACCATTGTCAACCTGAAGCATTATGGCGCTTTTGTGGATATTGGTGACGGCATTGTGGGCCTGCTGCATATCTCGCGCATCGCCTGGGAACACGTGGATCATCCCCAAAATCTATTTGAAATTGGCGATGAGATAGATGTCCTAATCGACAAGATCGATGTGGAGAAAGAAAAGATTAGCCTGAACCGCAAGGCGCTGCTGCCCAGCCCGTGGGAAACATTCGCTGAGCAGTGGGCAGCTGGTGATTTGCTAGAAGGGGAAGTAACGGCCGTTGTCGATTTTGGTACCTTTGTGCGCCTGGCAGATGGCATTGAAGGACTGCTGCACAGAAACGAGATGAACTTGCCCAGCGATGCGGATCCCAGCGAAGTGCTGGAAGAAGGCGACGTTATCTTAGTGCGCATCCTGCAGATTGATGTGGCCCAAGAACGGCTCAGCCTGAGCACGCGCCGCGTGACTGCCTCCGAAGAAATTGATTGGATGCAGGCCAAACGGGAAGCAGAAATTGAAGAAAACGTCGAACTATCTGAAGCCGAAGATGATGACAATAACGCCATGCTTACAGCAGAAACCCTCGAACTGGAGCAAACGGAAGAAGAAGCTGTTATTGAATAGCTAAACGATTCCCCTCGATACTTAAACGGCCGTTCCCTACCACATCGGGAACGGCCGTTTTGCTTTCCCCGTTAAGAACCCTTGAGAACTGAATAAACCTGATAGGCAGGACGGCCGTTTTTGTGTATCCTTCTGACTGCTAAACATGAGTGAGCAAGAACGTCAGGAATCTATGTGTCTTTTTTAACGCCCCTCTTCCTTTTGCTGGGCCTGCTGGCCGGGCCAATTATCATCCTCTACATGCTGCGGCTGCGGCGGCGCGAGGTGATGGTGAGCAGCACCCTGCTCTGGCAAAAGCTGCTGCGCGACCGCGAAGCCAACGCCCCCTGGCAAAAATTACGCCGCAACCTGCTGCTCATCCTGCAGCTGATTATTTTGGCCGCGCTGGTGTTTGCTCTGGCACGGCCGTTTCTCCCTTCGCCTTCCATCATCAGCGGCAGCGTCGTTGTTTTGCTCGATGCCTCCGCCTCCATGCAGGCCACCGACGTGGCACCTACTCGCTTTGACGCCGCCAAAGCCGAAGTCTCTCAACTCATCAACGACCTCAGCGGCAGCAGCCAGCTAACGCTCATCAAAGTGGGCCAGACGCCCACCGTGGTGGCTGCCGCCAGCAGCGACCGCACCCAGCTTCAGCGCGCCCTTGAAGCTGTTCAAGCCGACCCCGCACCCGCTGCCTGGAACGCCGCCTTTGCCCTGGCCACCGGGGCGGCCCAAGGCTTCCGTGACGCCCGCATCGTCATTGTTTCCGATGGTGGCCTGCCGGATGATTTGCCCCCGCTGCCTGTAGAGTACATTTATTTGCCCATCGGCGATAGCGGCGAGAATTTAGCCATCACCGCCCTGGCCACGCGAGAAACAGAAGACGGCATTCAGCTTTTTGCCAGCGTGCAAAATGAGGGGCTGATTGATCGAGAAACGCTGCTCAGCATCGATCTGGACGGCACGCTGTTTGATTCGCGCCGCCTGACGGTGCCCGCAGGCAGCAGCGTCAATGTCACCTGGGATTTGCCGCCCGGCACGGCCACCATCCAGGCTCATTTAAGCGACAATGCGGGCGACTTTTTGCCACTGGACGATGTGGCCTGGGCCGTGCATGAGGGTGGCGTCAGCAACCGCACCCTGCTGGTGACCGAAGGCAATCTGTTTTTGGAGCAGGTGTTTACCGTTTTGCCCGGCGTGGAAGCGTTTAAAGTGCCGCCCGACTCTGACTTGCTCGATCCAGAAACGGCCGAATTTGACTACGACCTCGTTATTTTTGACGGCGTCCCCCTGCCCGATCCACCGCCAACGGCCGACATGCTCATCATCAATCCGCAAGCAGGCGGTGAAGGCGGCTTGTTCAGCGTGACGGGCACCTTCTCCAACACGGTGACGACGCGGCTGGAGGAGTCACCGCTGCTACAATTTGTGGCCTGGGATGAGGTGGATGTGCGCCAGGCCAAGCAAGTTTCCGCCCCGTGGGCCCAGACGCTGGTGCAGGCCGAAGGCGGGCCGCTGGTGCAAATTGGCGAGCAAAATGGGCACCGCATTGCCATCCTCACTTTTGACCTGCGCGATTCTGATTTGCCGCTGCAAATTGCATTTCCCATCTTAATGGCTAATATTACGGGCTGGCTTAGCCCCGGCCGGGCCTTTGATGCGCCCACAGGACTCCAGCCGGGTGATCCGGTTGCGGTGGTGCCAGGGGCCAGCAGTACGGCCGTTCTCGTACAAAAACCAGACGGCAGCCGCTGGACGGCCGAGGTGGGTGAAGAAGATTTGTTCTTCACGGAAACGGACACGCCCGGTTTGTACACGGTGCTGCTGCGCGACGCGGCGGCGGACAGACCGGCAGGCAGCTTTGCCGTGAACCTGTTTAGTCCGGCAGAGTCGGCCATTCGTCCGGTGGACAGTTTACAAATTGGGCAAACTCAGGTGGAAACCGAAGATGAAGGCGACGTCGGCCAGCGTGAACTGTGGCCCTGGCTGCTGGCCATCGCCGTGGTTGTGCTGATTGTCGAGTGGTGGGTCCACCATCGCGGCACCCGCTGGCCTAAACTGCCCACTACTGCCGCGCTCAACCGCTTTTGGCAGAGATGATTTTTCATCAAAGATTTCGCAGATTAAAAAGATTTTTTGCCATAACAGATGTCATGCCCGCGCAGGCGGGTATCCATATTTCATCACCACTGTGGATTCCCGCTTTCGCGGGAATGACAGATCGAGTAGTTTCTTTATTGCCATGGATCAAGGTTTGAAGAACCAGAATAAAAATTTGGCTGTAAGAAAACCACGTTTGTATATTTTTTTGGTGGCAAGCGGTTTTGGTTTATTAGGAGGTATTGTTGGGACGGTAATTGGATTTTTACTGATATCTAAATTTCTACCTCCCTGGCAACATTTAAAGCTCGACACATCAGGTCAAATTATAAGCGAAATTGTAGCAGTTGATTTTTCCATTGATCTTGATGATGACCCTTCAAACAATAATGTTATCTTGAAAGATTCTGATGGTAATTTCTTCTCTTTTCAGCAACAAAATTGGATCCAAATCGATGCAAATACAGCGGATACCTCAATATCTCCTTTTAAATCCTTGCCGTGCAATGATTGGGTCCACCGACCGCCACCTTTTTATTTTCGAGAAATCAAAGATAGCGTTGGGGTAGACTTTGAACATGCGTTGGCTAGTGACAAACGGTGTTATGTTCTTTATGCAGACGATAGTTTGCACTATTGGTCAAGATACTCATCCTTTGTTGATTTAGTTTGGACCCTTTTAAGTTCTATTATTGGCTTATTAATTGGTATTTTAATTGGTGGGAGTATCTCAATAAGAAAAACTCGCTTATCAAGCTTTTGAGTCTGTGAAATCTTTGAAAGATATTTTTTATGAGTGAACAAGCCAGCCTGGAAACAGAACAAACAACAACAGCCAGCCCCCGCTGGTGGCTGGTGGCTGGTTTGCTGCTTTTGCTGCTGATCTGGCTGGTAGTGGCCTTGAGCGGTTCACGGCCGTTGAAACCGCTGCAGGAAGAAAGCACGCCCCTCAACGTTACCATCAACGGCCAACCCCTGCTGGTAGATTTTGATGCCCTGAACGACAATCCGGCCGAGTACAGCAACAAGCGCATCCAGGTTAGCGGCAACTATTTGCGCCTGGAGCCGGTGGATTGTGAGCTGTTCAACGGCCCTCGCATCCAATGGGGGCTGGTGGCTGAAGGGTTGCAGCTTAACGCACGCGGCTTTGAGGCGATTGTCCTGCCTATCATTGCCCCCAACACACAGATGACATTGCAAGGCATCTGGCGACGCTATCCTGGCCCGGCAGGCTGCGGCAAGGAGCCACCTTCTGGGCTGTGGTATCTGGAAGTGGAGCAAATTGTGCAGCCGAACCCGTTGATGGCGGGAACTTCCACACCTGTCTCCGTTCTTTCCATCACGCCCCCGCCGTTCCCTGGCACAGCCACGCCAACAACGGCTGGGGGACCACCGGCTATTGGCACACCCATCCCCAACGTCACTATTGTGAGCACGGTGGTGGTGAGTACCCCCAGCAGCACGCCGACGTTTGAGGGCGGAACGGCCGTAACCAACACACCAACCGCCACCCCGACCAGCACCGCCACAGGCACATTAGCCACGCCCACCAGCGGCCCCGGCACACCGACAAGCATACCCGGCACGCCCACCAGCACCGCCACGCCAACGCCCAGCGGCACGCCTGGCAGTGGTACGGCCGTTCCCACACCAACCACGTCATCATTGGTCACAGCCACGCCTGGCGGATACCCTGAGCCCACGTCACCGGCACCAACGGCCACCAACACACCATCCTCTTATCCGTAACGACTAATTGAGTAATCAGGTGATTCGTGGACAATTACCTATTTCATTCTCTGGAGCAATCATGAGCTTATCATTCTCCCCCGCCGTCACACCCCCAACTGAAAACAACACCCCGGCCTTCTGGTTTATCTTTCGTGGGGCTGATTTGCTGGTGCTGGATGAAGGGGAAACGGCCGTACTCCCCCAAGCCACCCACGACCTGCCATTGCTGCGGCAGCATTATTTGGGCTGGATTGAAGGGGAAACAAAGATTCACTGCTTCACCGCCGAGGTAGCCGAGGCAACTGAACCACCGGATGGCATGCAGTTTGCCGGGCTGCGCCAGCTGTTTAACCGGCTGCCCACCGATCATTTGTGGCTGGCTGGGCGCGCTGTGCAAATTATTGATTGGGACCGCACCCATCAATTTTGCAGCCGCTGCGCCACCCCCAATGATATTTTGGACCACGAGCGGGCCAAGAAGTGCCCCAACTGCGGCCTCATTACCTATCCGCGCATTTCTCCGGCCATTATTGTGCGCATAGACCGGGTAATTGATGGGGTATCTCATTTGCTGCTGGCGCGGAACGGCCGTTGGCGACGCGGCTGGTACAGCGTGCTGGCTGGCTTTGTGGAACCAGGCGAAACGCTGGAAGATTGTGTGCATCGGGAAGTGTTTGAAGAAGTGGGGCTGCGTTTAAAAAACGTGCACTACTTTGGCAGTCAGCCCTGGCCCTTCCCCAACTCGCTGATGGTTGGCTTTACGGCCGAATACGCCAGTGGCGACATTGTGTTAGAGGAAGAAGAAATCGAGGACGCGCAATGGTTCACCGTGGGCACACTGCCAAACCTGCCCTCCAGCATGAGCATTGCCCGACGGTTGGTAGATGACTTTGTCTACCGGCACAGTGAGACAGTAAAAAGTGAAAAGTAAAAAGTGGGTCACACTTTCACTTTTCACTTATCACCTTTCACCGATCGTCATTCATCAAACAGCCGCACTTCCATCGGCGCGTTGGCTTGAGCCGACCATTGCAACAGCTCCGGCATGTCCTGGTTTTGGGTCTCATCGCTATGCTGCACGCGACCTGGAACCAAGCGCAAAAAGGTGAGCTGTTCATCCGCCCGCAGCAACCGCTCTGATTCGCTAAAGACAGGTACCCAGGCACCGGTGTTCACGTACCATTGGCGGAAGTTAGGGCGATCTTTATCAGTCGCGGGCAAAGCACGGGCGTTAGCCGCGTGATCATGACCAAAAACGAAGTAACGCACGCTGTCATAGCCAGGATGCGTCCCCCCATTGAGTAAACGAGCGATGCGCCCCGCCCCAGTAAACAGATAATGCCCCTCCAGCAAATGATCCAACGATTGCATCATGCCGGTAGCCGTATAGCCAAACACAAGCGCCAGCAGCACGGCAATCACAGCTGGCCAGTAAACGCCCAAGGCAATCACCCGCACTGCCACGAAGAGCAGCACAACGGCTAACAGCCCCAGCAGCACGCTGCCGCCCAGTCGCAAAACCGTTCGCCAGGTAGAAGTGGAAATTGCTTCCCGGCTGTGGGTTTGAATATCGTGGACTGCTTTCAGAAAGGGATCCGCCACTTCGGCCTGAGGCGGTTCATGCTCACGACGCTTCAGCTTTTTGTTCACCTCGCGCCGTGCGCGCAGGTACTGCGGCAGCAGCTTCCAAACAAAGGTAGTGAGTTCTCCCGGTGCATGGCGCAGCAGCCAAAATACATAGCGAGAGATGGGCTTCATATTATCGGCAAAGGGATGAATATGCTCTACGTTATTGAAAAAGTAACGCACAAAGAGGGACCCAGAGGGTAACTCAATATAGTTAGCCGCATCGGTAAATTCTTTTGTGGGCGTCAAGCGGGGGTCTTCAAAGTTGCGGAAGGCATTGGCTGGCTCAAACTGGCAACCATGTTCAGCATAGAACAACCCTGGCTCGTACAAAAATGAGGGCGGGAAACGGAGCTGTTTTTGCAGCGTTTCCAGGCTAAGTGCCTCGGGCAAGTCATCAAAATGGGTCAGAAGGGCTTGATCATCGCCAGGAACGGCCGTTGCCCACCAATCCTGGTACGCTTTTTGCAGCAGATGCCGCAGCCGCATCTGCACCTCCGGCCAATACAGTTCAATGTCGTGGTTGCCCTTCATCAGCACCAGCTCATTGCCCGGCTGGGCCACAAACCAGGCCAGCGCCTGGAAAAAGGTAGGATGACCTTTGGCAATCTGGGTCACTTTCCACACAATTTCGGGCGAGGAAGTGCCCAGACCAAATTTGCGGTCATTTTCGCGCAGGTCGGCGTGCGTGCGCACGCCCTTCACACCAAATAACTCGGCACCCTCTTCAGGCAGAGAGATCACTTGCAAAAAGTCGAAGATGTCACCGTTGATCACCAGTTTCCAGGGGATGTTGTGGTATTCAACGGCCGTTTCCCGGCGGCTCAACTTCACGTGATGGGCTAAAAATTGGGCAAATGGCACGTCCTGAAAAAAATCTTCATTGCGATGAATCAGCCCACTGGCCGGATTGCGTCCTTCGCTCAAGTGGAAGTCGCTGACAAAAAGATAATTGAACTGTTGCGCCATGAAGACCCTCCAAAATATTTGGTTGCAAAATTTATTGAACTTACCAAGGACTGATCGTAAGGAAATACGAATGGTTTATCAAGTAGCGTATGGTGTCGATACGGCCGTTGGGCGGATGCCCGCGCCAGGATGATCATCGAAAAACACGTTCATCCGTCAGCGTAGGAAAAGTATAGCACAACCGTACCTTGGCTGGGCAAACAGCCTTCGTTACAATGGCAATCTCATTAAAAAGAACGTAATCCATTCAAAAACTCCTGCAAAGGAACCAAAAGGGGTCTACTTGTGAAAAATATCATCGTGACAGGTGGCGCTGGCTTCATCGGTGCCAACTTTGTCCTCCACATGCTGAAAAAATACGACAATTACAACATTATCGTTTACGACAAGCTCACCTATGCCGGGAACCTGGATAACCTGCTGGATGTCAAAGACGATCCGCGCTACAGCTTTGTTCAGGGCGACATTTGCGACGCCGAAACGGTTGAGGCCACGATCCTGAAGTATGAGGCCGACACCATCGTCAACTTTGCTGCCGAAACCCACGTCGATCGCTCCATCATGAACCCGGATGCCTTTATCCAGACCGGCGTTTACGGCACCTACGTGCTGCTGGAAGCGGCGAAAAAGCACGGCTTACGCTACCACCAAATCTCCACCGACGAGGTGTACGGCCATATCCCTGAAGGGTATTCCAGTGTAGAAACCGACAAGCTGGACCCCCGCAGTCCTTACGCGGCCAGCAAGGCCAGCGGCGATCTGCTGGTGAATGCCTATTTCATCACCTACGGTCTGCCGGTAACGATTACGCGTGGTTCCAACAATATTGGCCCATTCCAATACCCGGAAAAAGTGGTACCCCTCTTTGCCACCAACGCCATCGACGAAGAGCGGCTGCCGCTGTATGGGGACGGCCGTCAGATGCGCGAATATCAATACGTGCTGGACCATTGCGAAGCGATTGATCTGGTGCTGCATAAAGGAAAACTGGGTGAAGCGTACAACATCGGCACGGGCGAAGAAATGGAAAATGTGCAGATGGTGGAAATTTTGCTAGAAACACTCAATCGTCCCAAAGCGTTGATTCAACATGTAAAAGATCGGGAAGGGCACGACCGCCGCTATAGTTTAAACATCGACAAGATTAAGGCGCTGGGCTGGGAACCAAAACACACCTCGGCGGAAGCGGTGGCCAAAACGGCCGTTTGGTACCGTGAAAATGAATGGTGGTGGCGTAAAATTAAGTCCGGCGAGTTTAAAGAATATTACGAAAAGCAGTACGGTCACCGTTGGCAAACCGAAAAATAGTTTTGTTTCATTAGGACTGGCAGTCCTTTTCATGAATTTGTCCGCAAAAGCGAAAAAGCAGGACTGCTAGTCCTAGCTCTAAAAGACCCACAGCCGATGCTCGTGGGTCTTTTTATTTGGATTATTAGTTTCTAAGTAGTGTCCCATTGCAAAAGTGGTCCTGTGTTATACTTACGCGCGTATAAATTTTAGCTTTATTGACAGATGAACCCTTCGCTTCATGGCTCCATTCTTCCCCTGCGAAGGGTTTTATTATGAGAAATAATATGCGCAAATCATTTATCCTTGTTTTTGTTCTTGCCCTGCTCGCTTTGGCGGCCTGCCAGAGTAGCGAACCAGAAGAAACGGCCGTTTCCCCAGCCCCCACCCTTGGCTCACCCGTGATAAATACGGCCGTTCCTTCCACCAACACCCCACCACCGCCGCCCGTCATCACCGAAGAAGCCGCCCCCACCGAACCAGTTCCCACCGACACCCCACCCACCGAGCCACCACCAACTCCCACGCCAACCATCACCCCCATTCCCGAAAACCCCGTACAAAGCATCAGCCTGGAACCAATTATCAGCGGGCTCATTCAGCCGCTGTACGTCACCCACGCCTTTGACGACCGGCTGTTCATTGTGGAACAAGCCGGCACTATCCGCATCTTCCAGAATGGCGAACTGCTGTCCACCCCATTTTTGGATATTTTGGACCCCGTTGGCTCCAACAGCAACGAGCAAGGTCTGCTGGGACTGGCCTTTCATCCCAATTATCAGGAAAACGGCTATTTCTTCCTGGACTATACAGATGTGAACGGCAACACCAACATCGCCCGCTACCGCGTCAGCAGCGATCACAACGTGGCAGATCCCACCAGTGAGCAAATTCTGCTGACGATTCCCCAACCCTTTGCCAACCACAACGGCGGCATGATTGCCTTTGGCCCGGATGGTTACTTGTACATTGGCATGGGCGACGGCGGCAGCCAGGGTGATCCGCAAGGCAACGGGCAAAATCCGGGCACCCTGCTGGGCAGCATTTTGCGGCTGGACGTAGACAGCGCCGATGGCAGCTACACAATCCCGGCCGACAACCCGTTTGTGGATGATCCAAATGCACGACCAGAGGTGTGGTCCATTGGCCTGCGTAATCCCTGGCGTTTTAGCTTCGACCGGCTGACCAATGATTTGTTCATCGCCGACGTGGGGCAAAACACCTGGGAAGAAGTAAATTGGCTGGCAGGGAGCACACCGGGCGGCCAGAACCTGGGCTGGAACAACATGGAAGGCCAGCATTGCTACACGGCAAACTGCAATCCAGCCAGCTTTGTCTTGCCTGTTTTTGAATATAATCATACACAGGGCTGTTCCATTACGGGGGGATATATTTACCGGGGACAGCAGTTCTTGAGCCTGTACGGCAACTATTTCGCGGCCGATTTTTGCAGCGGCCTTATCTGGGGCATCTTCCAACAGCCAGACGGCCGTTGGGAATCCACCATCGTTCACCAGAGTGGCCTGCCCATTAACAGCTTTGGCGAAGATGTGAATGGGGAGCTGTATGTGGTGGCCCGTACCGGGCAGATTTTGCAAGTACGGCCGTAAATAAAGTCATCATTACAAGGAGTACCCTCATGACACCATTATCCAAGCAGCGCTTCTTAAGCCTGTTCGTTCTTTTTGGCATACTCTCTGCCATTCTTATCATCGTTGCCCAGCCTGTGCGGGCAGATATTATCGTCAATAAAGATAAATACTGGAATGCGGGTACCCTTACTTTACCCAGCAATGGACAGGGGACTCTGGAACATTGCACACTGGAAAGCAATACGCTTAAAACGCCCTACAACGTAGTAGGTTTCAACGTGTACACCCCGCCCAGCTACAACAGCAGCAACCAATCGTACCCGGTCATTTATTTGCTGCACGGCATCAACGGCAACGAATTCAACTACTTTTCCTACTTTAGCAACAGCACGTTTTTTAACAACGGCAGCGGCAGTTTGCCCAGCTACATCGACAATAGTCTTGCCGATGAGGCAATCCTTGTTTTTGTCAATGGTGGGGCAAGAAGTTTTTATAACGATTGGACTGATAAAACAGACGAAGGCCCCAGCTCTACTTTTCCGATCCTTTCAGAATCGGTCATTATGAATGATGTGATTCCTTTTATTGATGCCAATTTCCGCACCGTTGCCGACCGAAGCGGCCGGGCCCTTGAAGGCTTTTCTATGGGCGCACGGGGTGCCATCAAGCTTGCCTTCAAATTCTCAGACCAGTTCTGCTCCACCATTGCCTATGCTGGGGCTACTTATGAAACGATTCCTAATTCGGCTGGGCCAACCTTTCCCTATCTTGGCGATTACCCAGAATCCGCCGACATGATTTCCAACATCACTGACAGTAACGCCGCCAGCATTAAAGCCAACGGGCTGCAAATTCGCCTCGTCGATGGCATTGGTGACGGCGCGGCTGGACAAGGTGGGGGCAATGACGATTTGGACATCCAGCTTAACAGCCTGGGCATTCCTCATGAGTTTGAGCCCAATTTGGCAGGCGTCACCGCGCATGATTGGGGACAATATCATCAAGTCACCGGATTGTATGGCCTCAATTTCCATTTTCAATGTTTTGCTGCCGCCCAAAGCGCCGCACCTGCGCCCATCATCCAGGGCACAGCAGATGTATTCAGCTATCTGCCAATGGTTATTGGTTCCGGCACATCTGTTGTTAGCCCAGGCTCTTGTAATTAAAGCTTTGTAGGTCAAGTTTGTAAACTTGACCACCGTGAGGAGTAGTGGCATGAAGAAGCGTTGGATTGTGTTAGCAGGATTATTTGTGATTGTAGGGTGGCTGAGCGGGACGGCCGTTTCCGCCCAACCCGCACCCCCAGAAGCACCAAATGGGTTAGCCATTACGGCCGTTCCCATCGAAAGCGGCTTCACCCTGCCGGTAGACATCGCCAACGCTGGGGATGACCGCCTTTTCATCGTGGAGCAGTCCGGCATTATTCGTATTATCGACCCCGACGGCAACATGCTGCCGACACCATTTCTGGACATCAGCTCCTTCGTCGATACCGCTCACCCAGAGCAAGGCCTGTTAGGGTTGGCTTTTCATCCTGATTATCCAAGCACGCCCTATTTCTACGTGAACTATACGAACTATAAAGATGCAACAGATAATGGCGACACAATCATTGCCCGCTACACCGTCAGTAGCGACCCCAATGTAGCTGATCCCAACAGCGCCGTTGAAATTCTGCGTATCGGCCAACCCAACGATAATCATAATGGCGGCGACCTGAACTTTGGCCCTCAAGATGGCTACCTCTACATCGCCACAGGCGACGGTGGCGGCGGCGGTGACACAGGCACCGGCCATACAGACGGCATTGGCAACGCCCAGGATATGACCAAGCTGCTAGGCAAAGTGTTGCGCATTAACGTTGATGGCAACAGTGGCCTGGCACCCGACTGCGGCACCATAACCGGCGGGGCCACGCCGCCCTACACCATTCCCAACGATAATCCCTTTATCGCAGGCAGCGATGGCATTTGTAACGAAATTTGGGCCTCTGGCTTGCGTAACCCCTGGCGTGCTAGCTTCGATCGGGAAACGTTTGATTATTACATTGCTGACGTGGGCCAATTCGACTGGGAAGAGGTCAATTTCCAACCAGCCAGCAGCGCGGGCGGTGAAAATTACGGCTGGCGCTGCTACGAGGGAAATGTAACATTTGATCCCACCAATTGTGGCGACATCTCCAACTATCAATTTCCTTTTGATGTGTATCCGCACGGCAGCGGCAATGATTCAGGCAATGCCATCACCGGCGGCTATGTTTATCGTGGCAATAATTACCCGTCGCTTAACGGCATCTATATTTACGCCGACTTTGGCAGTGGGAACTTTTGGCTGGCCCAAAACAGCGGCGGTTGGAACATTACGCCGCTGGGCGGCATTGGTGTGAACTTCCCCAGCACGTTTGGCGAAGGCTGTGATGGCGAACTGTACGTCGCCAGCCACAGCGGCACCATCTACCAGATTCAATCCAGCAGCGGCGCACGACCAGCAGGCGCGGTGCTTGACCATTTTGTCTATCTGCCCCTGGTATTTGGCAACGGCACCGGATACACTTGTTCTGGATAAATCTGTCGCCGCGTTTTCTAACCGCGCTCCCAAAACGCGGCGACCATTTTACGGCCGTTTGACCAAAGGCAAATAAGTATTTTCCACATTCACGGTGATGGCTGGCCCTACGGCCGTATCCACCCCCCAGACAAATGCATCGGCCGTTAAGGTTGGCGTGAACACACCGTTCGTGAGATAGCTCATCTCAAAATCAGTGCTGCTGGTAACGGCCGTTTGCCCATCGCCAAAATCCCAACTGTAGTTTACCGGGATGCTGCCCGTGATACTGGTGGTGTTTGTGAAAACGGCCGTTTCGGGAAAGTTCACCGTCGTCGGACTCACCGCAAAATTGGCCGCAACCCCACCCCCGTCAAAGCCAAACGGGGTAAACATCGGTCCGGCAAAGCAGGGATACGTTTCTGGGGTGGGTTCGCCATTGACCGTCCAGCAATAACGGCCGTCGCCGTCTTCAGCTTCTGGCAGCCGGTCCGTGATGGATTGGGGCACATACCACAGCACCAGATTTGCGCTGGCAATGGGCTCATCATTGACAAAAATATCTGGCCCCTGCAAATGGTCATCGTTGCAGCAGTAACTTGGCCCCGGCGGGCTGAAAATGGGCAGATCGGTATCGCCTTCCTCTGGCTTGTGCAGCGTTATGTAAACGAAGGGATCGTCACCTGTACCGCCATCGTCAAACTGGCCTAACCCCGGCTCGATGTAAAAGCCAGCCCCAGCGGCGTCCATCACCCACCAACCCACGCTGGCTGCGGTGAGATCATGCGGGCCAAACCCCGGTGATTCATACGGCGTGCGGTACGTTTCGTTGGTTTGAACAGTCCACTGCTGGCCATCCCACACGGCAAAACTATCGTTGGCATCGCCATCCACAGCGATGTCTATGCGCACCACAGGGCGGTAGACAGGCTGCTGTAACGCTGGATCATCCCCGCAGCCCCGGCCAAAAGCACCCACGACGACCCGGAAACGGCCGTCTGCAAAAAATTGATAATGCTGCTCATAACGATAATTACATGCCTGCCCCCAGGCCCCCATGCGAAAATCCTGTACAACCTCAAAACCAATCACCGTGCTGCCATCGAGCAAATCTTGCACCACGGTTTCCCCAAACGGCGGGATGGAGAAGCCCCCGCCGCTGCCCCCACAACCAGTCACATCAAAAAAGCCGGGGTAAAAGTATTCGCCATTGTAATCGACATGCCATTCGGGCAAAGAAGCGCTGGTGAGGACGGCACGCCCCTGGTAGGTCACATCGTAAACGCGCAGGCCATCAGTGCCGGTTGTTTCATAGCTCAAGGCCCAGCCATCCCGGTTGGCGCTGCCAGGCGCGGGGCAAAAACCGCCCTCCGGTTCATACGGCACAAAGCTGCCATCGTCAGAAACAGAGGTCCAGCGCAGCCCGGCTACGGTTTCTGTGGTGAGATCAACAATCGCCCACAAGATGCGGTTGCCAACACGAAACGTTGGTCCAGCACATAAATGCCCCTGGTCGCAAGCCGAACCGCGCAGCCCCGCAGCCACAGGAGCCATGTCGGCCTGCTCAGGCTGAAAACCTAGTTCAGCAATGACGCCAGCGTCGTTCAGAGCCAACTGGAGGGCGCGGTTGGCTAGCCGCTGGTTAATGCCCGGCTGCATGTTTGGCTGATGCAGCACATCAAGCACCACCCCGGCATCGGTATCTACAACGGCCGTTACCGTGCCGTTTTCATCAAAGCTGTAAATTTCTACCTGGTAGCAAACGGCCGTGGCACAAGCAGCGCTGGCCTGCGTAAACTGCTGCCCCATATGGCGCACGCCAAACACTTCGCTGCGCTGACCATTGGTCAACTGTTGTACACGCCCATCAGCCAGGGCCAATTGTTGTGCCTGCTGCTGTTCTGTGGAGATGGCTGTTTCTAATGGCAGCGGCGCGCTTTTACCCCGCACGGAAACGGCCGTTTGCCCCAATTCCCACAACAACAGCAGCAGCGTCACCCCAAAGATAAACCACAGCCCCACCAACCCTCTCTCCAACCTCTTTTTCCTCTGTGCCCGCTGTGGCAAATTAGGCTCACTCAAGCTTCACCTTCACAATGCCTGCTTCCACTTTGACGGGGTATTTTTTGAGGCGATAGGTTTCGTCTTCAGGCCAGAGGATACGGCCGTTGCGAATGTCCCAGCAATATTCGTGGTCGGAACAGGTCACTTTGTAGCGGCTGAGCCAGCCTTTGGCAAAGTCGGATGAGGCGTGGGGGCATTCAGCGGAGAAAGCATACAGCTGGCCATCCCAGCTGGTGAGAATAATTTTGTGGCCGTTAATGGTAACGGCCGTCATCTGGTCTGCCTGCACAGCTTCGGCAGAAACGGTGGTGAAGTAGCCCGCAGCATCGGGCGTCGCTTTGGAGCGAAATAGGTTCATAAGTTTATGGGAGGGGCGACCCGGCGGGTCGCCCGTACAACGGATTATCAATAAAAAGGGCGCAGCATTTGGCTGCGCCCACAAAAGTAGCGAATTTATAACCGTTTGGCAAGCAACCGCCTGCCCCGTTCACCAACTATTCAACCGGATCGGGTTCGGCCATCAGCGTTTCGATGGCGGCCACGGCTTCCAAATCGGAGCCACGGCTAAATTCACCAATGTGCTGGTAACGGATACGGCCGTTCTTATCAATTAAATATGTTGTCGGCCAATAGCGCTGATTGTAAGCCCGCCAGGTTTGCCGGTCATTGTCGATGGCTACCGGGTAGGTGATTTCGAATCGCGCCAGGGCATCCCGCACATTATCCACCTCACGTTCGTAAGCAAATTCTGGATAATGAATACTGATAACGGTAAAGTCGTCGCCTTCGTACTGTGCTTGCCATTCCTTGACCCAAGGAATCGTCCGTTGACAATTAATTCAACCAAAGGTCCAGAACTCCAACAGCACCACCTTGCCCCGCTGGGCGGCCAGCGTTACCGGACCATCGCTATTGAGCCAGACGTCATTCAGAAATTCGGGCGCTCCGCCCATGTCGGGTAAGTCCACCACAATCTCCTCTTTTTCCTCTGCCATTGTCGTTATAGTAGTGGGCGGCGCAGTTGTGCTGCTGGCTGGCTCCTCGCCAGCTGGGGCGGTACAGGCCACCACAAGCAGCAGTATAAGAAAAACGGCCGTTCCCCACCATATCTGTTTTTGTCCCATCTGTTGACCTCCAGAGCAGTTTTCAGTAATCCGAATCCAGTCCACTTTTCACTGTTTACTGACCTGCCGTTTACCAATTACTAACCAAGTCTACGCCACATAGCTTAAAAGAGGCTTACAGAATGCTTACCATATTCACCTTCACCGATCATTTACGGAAAATTTGCGGCCTGCCTACACAATAAAAAAAGATAGTCAGCTAGATTGTAATAAAAGCTGTTATACTGTTTAATAAGATTTAAACACCACTTGTCCTTGCAGTTTACATAAAGGGTGCGTTTCACAACAACGTTTCATCAGGAAACGCATCCATGAAGCTTGATCGTCTACCAAAATCAAAGTTATAAACGGTCAGGCCCAAAGGGGTTGCAGTTTGTCATAGCCTCCTGTTGTTTTGTAGTAAATATACGTTAACCGCGATTTTCCATAGGGTTTTCCAAAAGCATTTTGCGGTTTACGTCAAATACCAGCCAGAGGATGCAGCGTTGAACGAACAACCATCAATTACTCAGATTCAGTCCAATATCAAGCAGCTCCGCGATCTGATTGATAACCTTGGCAGTACCGTTAATCAACAACACCAAACCCTCATCACCACTCGCGCCGAAATTGCTCAAAGAGCCGCCACCCAGTCCAGCGACGAGCTTGCCCGCCTGCTGGTGCATGTGCGGCGCAACCTGGAAGATTTGGAACGCCGTTTCAAAGAGCAGCAAAAAGAGCAGGAACAACTTCAGGCTCTACAAGAAATTAGCCGGGTGATTAACTCATCTTTGGACCTGAATGAAGTGTTGGGCTTTGTGATGGATTCCATCATCGACCTAACCAAGGCCGAGCGGGCTATTTTGCTGCTGAAAGATGAAGAAACCGGTGAGCAAGAGGTAAGCCTTTACCGCAATGTCGATCGGGAAACGATTGAAAAATCGTCGGCCTTTGAGATTAGCCGGAGCATTGTGCGCACCGTCGCTGAAACGGGCGAACCGGT
This sequence comes from uncultured Anaerolineae bacterium, assembly GCA_905479495.1. Lineage (GTDB taxonomy): Bacteria > Chloroflexota > Anaerolineae > Promineifilales > Promineifilaceae > Leptofilum. The sequence continues at coordinate 478,586 of CAJQMR010000002.1, read as the reverse complement.
AGTGACGATGAATGCCCAATCAGACAGCCGCTTTGCCGCCCAGGAAAGCATCATCAGCTATAACCTGCGCTCCATCTTGTGCGTCCCCCTCAAAATCAAAGATGACATCACGGGCGTCATTTACGCCGATAACCGCATCGCTGCGGGAGTGTTTGGCAACACCGACCGGGATTTGCTGGCTTCCTTTGCCAACCAGGCTGCTGTGGCTATCGACAATGCCCGCCTGTTCCGCCAAACCCAGGCCAACCTGATCGAAATCACGGAAATGCGCGATTTGATGGACAACGTATTTGCCTCCATCGCCAGCGGCGTCATCACCATTGATGAAGAAGAGCGGATTGCTCTGTACAACCGGGCGGCCGAACGCATTTTGGGTTTCCCAGATACGGCCGTTATGCACGAAACTTACAAAATTGCCATGGGAACGCTTGGCCTGCCTGTGGAGCCCCTCATCCACGACGTATGGACCAACGGCGGGGCACACAACACCGAAGTGGATGTCGTCGTCAACAAGCGCCCCGGCATGACCTCCCTGAACCTCACCCTCACCCCGCTGCGCGACTACGACCACGATACATTAGGCGTGGCCATGGTGCTGGACGATGTGACCGAAAAGAAGCGTCTGGAAAGCGTACGCCGCTATCTGCCGCCTGCTCTGGTAGACCAGATTCGTGACCTCGACGCCGCACAACGGCCGCAGCGCCGCATCATGAGCGTGCTGTTTGCCGACGTGCGCGGCTACAGCACCTTCAGCGAACACCTCGATCCAGAAAACCTCATTCAGATTATGAATGGCTACTTCACCGAGTTTGTCTACGCCATCAACGAATACCAGGGGCTAACCGACAAATTCATGGGTGACGCAGTGATGGCCCTATACAACACGCCGCTCAATCCCCAGGAAAACCACGCCGAGCGCGCCATTCGCACTGCGCTGATGATTCGCAAAAATATGCAGCGCTACCTGGCCGGATTGTCGGAAGACCGGCGGCTGCATTTTGGGATTGGCATTCACACGGGGGAAGCCGTGGCAGGGAACGTGGGCAGCAGCCTGCGCAAGGATTACTCAGCTATTGGCGACGCGGTAAACCTGTCCAAGCGCATCCAGGAAAACGCCCAGGCCGACGAAATTCTGATCAGCAGCGCCACCTACGAACAGGTGCGCGATTGGGTGCAAGCCGAACCGCTGGAGCCGATGAAGGTCAAAGGCCGCCAAACCCCGGAGCAAATTTACCGATTAACCGGTGCTTTGGCTGAGTAACAAAGTCGATCATAAGGTTTTTGAACGCTCTTCTCGGAATCGGGAAGAGCGTTTTTGCTTTTAGTTCAGTTATGTTTGTTGGAGGGAAGTTTGTAGTTGAGCACTACAATTTTGGTCACTTCGCCACTTTCTTCGAAATCAAAATCATCCACCAGATACACTTGCCCATCTTCAAACAGCAGCGAATAATAAACATTTTTCTCTTTCAACACCACGCGAGAGGCGTCGCAGAGGGCGCGGCAATGGAATGTTTGGGCCAAAGCGTGAGCCAAACGCTCAATGAAGTGCAGTGGCTGCGCATGGTCAGCAAAAACAGACAGGCCATATTTGAACTGTCCCGGCTTTTCACTGTCTACTAAATATTGAAAAATCGCTTGCCCGGCCGGCACGTTAGCCCACTCATTTCGCCCTTCGTACAGCAAGAAAAATTTACTGTCAGGCAGTTGCTCCTGCAAAAAAGCGTGCAGCGTTTGGTAGTCCAGCGGTTTGTTGAAGGCAATGTCCATGATAAATATCTAGCGTCTGTTCTCTTTACGAATGACCAGCTTGAGGCCAGACCAGGTCGCATCGACCGCGCACACTTTTACATCAACCAGTCCCAGCGGCAAAATAATTTCGCGAATCACATCTTCAGTCACATCGGTGGGCACTTTAGACGCTTTTTTCGGCCAGGAGATCCAAATCATGCCATCCTGCTTGATGTGGCCCATGTATGTTCCAATGTTGTTGGTTATTTTCACCCGGCTGGTGGTGAAAAAGTGAATGATGTCCAACTCTTTTGATAGACGCCGAAGAATTTTCACCTTTTCTGGCAGTGGCGCAATCAATTCTTCATAGTTTGCCGGCGGGTTTTTGGCATAGAGTAGGAAGCCAGGTTTGATACCTAATTTTTTAACGAGTGGGGTGCCTGAATAACCTGTCATCTGTGCGCCTTTTCGTTTCTCACGTACCCAACTGGGCAATCATTTCATCGAGGGTGAGGCCGGCAACGGCCGTTTCCACCACCGCCATCAATTCAGGGGGAAGCTCCGCTTGCAGTTCCGCCAATAAAGTTTGGGCCTTCTCCCGAGTCGTGGCTTCCGGTGCTTCATGTCCAGCAGCAAAAGCCAGCAGCCGCGCTGACTGTTCAGCATGACCATAACTCATTTCCAGTTCAGCCATCTCAACCAATGTGGCAATGGCTGACCAAATAACGCCCACTTCCCGCGCCATCAGCAGCGAATCGTATAGGTAGCGGCGTGCTTTTTGGCGCTGCCCCAGCTTGCGGTAAATCGTGCCTATGACAGAGAGTCCACCTACCAACCCTCGACGGTGGCCAATCCTGTGGTGAACCGCCATTGCTGCCTCAATATAGGTTAAGGCCTCGTCATACTGTTCCAGGCCAATAAAAGCTGTGGCAATGTTATGATTGGCATTGGCCTGACCAATATCATGCGCTAATTCCTCAAAATTAGTCAGGGCCAGCTGCCATTGGCGAATCGCCTCCCGGTAATTTTCTCGACGGCTGGCAATAATGGCAATGTTGTTGTGCAAAATAGCTACGCGCAGCGTGTTGCCTGCCGCCTCAACCAATGTCAGCGCCTCGTTGAAGTAAACCAGCGCCTGATCATAATCACCATCGCTGACGCAGAGGTTGCCCAAGGCGTTCAGGATTGGTGGGATTTGGTCAGGGTCACCCGCTTCTCGACAAAGCTGAAGGGCTTCTTCTAAATAGCCGTGAGCAGCCTGGCGGTTGCCCTGGTCGTCTGTCACAACACCTAGCTGCCGCAAGCAATCAATGCGGGCATCGGTTAACTGATATTGACTGGTCAGGCGATTGGCCTGCCTGAGGATGGCTTCGGCTTCGGCAAAACGGCCGTTTTCATGCCAGAAGCGCCCCAATTCCACCTGAATCTTTGCCAGGATCGGTTCCAAGTCCGGGGTAGATGGCTGGTCGGTAATAACCTTCAAGCTGTGCTCGAACAGGGCCGTTCCCTCCAAAAAGCGGCTGCGGTCACCAAAGAAACGCGCAATGCCCGCCACCAACTGATCCAAAACGGCCGTATCCAATTGCGCCAGACCCCACTGCCAGGCCACACGAATATTTTCTAAATCGGCCGACAGGGCGGCTAACGTTTGTGGGGCGTCTGTGCCTTTTAGGGCAGGCTCCCGCTGCTGCACAAACGCAGCAAAAAAGCGGGCCTGGGCAGCGGCCACCTGCCTATTTTCGTCGGGCTTGGCAGCGAGCTGCTCCTGAGCAAATTGCAGCAGCAGGGGATGGCGACGAAAACGTTGGTCTTCATCCAGCCGCAGGAAGGAGCGATCCACCAGAGACATGAGCTGCGGTGGGCTGGCGTTGGCAACTTGCTGCGCCGCCGCCCGCGTAAAACCGCCCCGAAAAACAGCCAATTGACGAAATAGTGCCTGCTCGGCAACGGGCAACATCTGCCACGAAGATTCAATGACGGCGCGTAAGCTGCGATGGCGTTCCGGCACATCGTGTAAGGTGGTGGTGAGCGCAGCGAGCTCGCGCTGGATTTCGGCCACAATTTCGGCCACGCTTAAAACACGCGTCCAGGTAGCGGCCAGTTCCAAGGCCAGGGGCAGCCCGCCCACAAGTTGACATAATTCAGTAACGGCCGTTTCCTGCTGCGCCAGATCAAAATTGGGCTGGATGCGCTGGACGCGGTTAGCAAAAAGGGTTACAGCAGGGTAATCGGTGAACGGTAATCGGTCATCCGTAATCGGTGAACGATTGTCGGCATTCTGGTCACTGATTACCGAATACTGATCACTGATTATTGGAAAGGGCAACCCTCTCAACTCCAGCAAATGCTCTGCTTGCAGGCGCAGCCGCTCACGGCTGGTACAGATGAGGCGCAATTCAGGCGCAGTTTGGCTAAGCTGGCTGAGAAAGTCGCGCAAATCATCATTGAGCAGATGTTCCAGATTGTCCAGCAGCAGCAGCATTTCTAGCGGTTCGAGTTGGTTAAGCAGCTGGCTAGGGATGTCATCTTTACCCGCAAGGGAAAGGCCCACTGCTTCAGCAACGGCCGTTGCCAGGCCTGTCAAATCGTGTAGAGAAACCAAAGAGATAAACCAAACGCCATCGGCAAATTCACCCAGCTGCCTTCGGGCCGCTTCTTGCGCCAGCCGTGTCTTGCCCATGCCTCCTGGCCCGATGATGGTGAGGAGACGGCCGTTTGGCTCTGCCAACCAGCTTTCAATCTGCGCCAATTCATTTTCCCGGCCGATGAAGGAGGTGGCTGGTGCGGGTAGGTTGTGTTTTTGTGACAAGGTGACCGGGTGACCCCGTGACAAGGTGACATCCTCTGGGCTTGTCAGCCTGTCATCTTTTATTTGCTCATACAGCGTCACCGTCTCCTCGTCCGGCTCGACGCCAAGTTCTGCATCAAGAATGGCGGCGCATTGGTCGTATTGGGCCAGAGCGGCGGGACGCTGGTTGTCCAGTGCGTAAAGCATCATCAACTGGCGATGGGTTTCTTCTTGCAGCGGATCGAGGGCCAGCAGCTGCTGGGCATGGCGTATGCCATCGGCAAACTGGCTGCGCTGCTGGTGGAAGGTGATCAGGTCAGAGAGGGCGTCCAGCATAAGCTGGCGCAGGCGTTCCTGCTCCAGCAGCACCCACGCTTCAAACTCCGGCACCCCACGAACGTTGAATCCGGCCAGGAAGTCGCCTTTGTAATGGGAAACGGCCGTATCCAGCTGCGCCGCCACGGTCCGGGTGAGTTTGCCAGCCTGCTGCCGCATCTGAGCTTGCTTAATCGCTTGCTCAAATTCAACCACATCCAGCCGATAATTCATCTCATGGTTAAAAGCCACGGTATGCCGGTCGGCCAGCAGGTAATCGCCCAACTGCTTGCGCAGGCTGGAGAGAATGACGCTGAGGTTGGCCAAGGCGCGGGTCTGGTCCTTATCCGGCCAGAAGAGGGTGGCGATGATTTCGCGGGGGTGCAGGCGCGGGTTACAGGCAAGATAGACAAAGAGGGCGTCCGCTTTACGAGAAGCAAATCCAGTAACGGCCATTCCTTTTTGAGAAATTTCCAGCCCCCCCAGCAATGAAATTGTCAATTCGGGCTGATTCATTTTGCAAGTAAGGAAAAATAAAGAGTTTCTAAAGGGTGTCTTGCTAAGCTGTTCGCCATTAATCACAACAGGATTTCCAAGCGAAATCATTATAACAGAAGTACCCAAATCAGATAAACCGCAGGAGGTAAAAGAATGTCAATTCAAATAGCTCAAGAAGGGAATGTACAACGCAAAGAAGCGCTGCAAGGTGTGGAGCAAACAGCCAGCCGGTCAACGGCCCGGCTAGGTGGCTACACGGCCATTGCTGGCACCGTCACCATGCTCGTTGGGGCAGCCCTATGGGGCACTTCGGGAACAGATTTATGGGCGGCGCTGGACAGCGGCGATATGGCGAGGTATCTGGTGGCTATTGAGGCAGTAAAGGGTCAGCTTGTAGCCAATCTCAGTGTTTGGATTCTCGGTGTCCTCATCCTCGGCGTGGCCGGATCGATGTTGGCCGCCCTGTGTACCCAGCGACGGCCGTTGGCCCGAATAGCACAAGTTTGTTTTCAAACGGCCGTTCCGCTGGTGCTTGTAGCCTATGTGGCTATGCTGGCACTGGTGGTGCAGCTGGGGGGAGATTCTTCGGCAACGGCCGTTTCCCTGGCAAACGTCGTGGGCTGGATTGGGGCACGCGCCGATGATCTGGCCACGGCCCTCATCATTGGTATCGGACCCCTGTTCCTTTCTCTGGCTGGGCACGGCGAATGGGTTCCCACCTGGCTGTTACGGTTTGGGGGTCTGGCAGGCGTTGTTGGCGTCCTCTCCGTGGCCTTCCTCTACCTTCCTGGCATGGCAGCCTACAGCTTTATCATCTTGCCCGTGGGCATGGGCTGGATGATTGCCGCCGGGGTGGTACTGCTGCGCCAAACCGGCAGCGCTGCATAAAACACACCCTTTATTGCACCTAAAGCAAAATAAAGAGTTCCTAAAGAGTCATCTTGTACAGTGTAAACAGTTCACCACCATTTAGGGGAAATCTGATGGCAAAGCGAGAGTATATGGCCTATCTGCTGCGGCTCTGGCGCGAAAAGCAAGATGGCTCCTGGCGGGCCACGCTGGAAAATCCCAACAGTGGCGAACGGGCTGGCTTTGCCACCCTGGCAGACCTGGTCACCTTTTTAGCAGAGAAAACTGGGGAAACAATTCAGGCAGGCGGCTCTAGGGCAGATACCGAGAACAAACCCACGCCTGAAAGTTTGTAAATTTAGCGTATCTGCCGTGTCACGTTTGTGTCACCGTCACATTTTTTAATCGTACCAGCACACAAAAAATTCAGGATTCAAAAAATAAACCTATCGGCAATTTAGCCGAACATTATCAAAGTTATGGAGGAAAACATGAACACAACATTGGCTCGTATTCACAAAGGTTTGGCAGGATTTATTGCGTTGGGCGTATTTGTCCAGATGTTTTTAGCCGGGGTCTGGCATTCTGGCATTGTTAACACGCCCGATGCCCACGTCTTCTTTGGCCTCAGCCTGCTGCTGGCCTCTTTACTGGCGCTGATTGCCGCAGCAGTGGCTAAATTGCCCAAGGCAGTCATCGGCCGTACCGCTTTCTTGTTCTTTCTGATTCTGCTGCAACCCTTCCTCATGGAAGCACGGCGCAATGGCTTGCCCTTCATCTCGGCGTTTCACGCGCTGAATGCCCCTTTTATCGGCATCGTATCTGGTATGGTGTTTGCCATGGCTCGCGGCGCTCAGACAGAAACTGAAGAAGACGGCGTTGTGTCCGTGGCAACTGGTGATTAATTAGGGGGAAAGATTGGAGGTTAGAGATTGAACTTCTGTAACCTCCATCGATCAAAAAATGAACCTATTTGACGCAAAGAACGCAAAGAATCAGAAGTTGCAAAGAGAGAATCTTGATCTTCTTTGCCTCTTTGCACCTTTGCGTCAAGATTTTTCAACCTACCAAATCCCTACTTCTCTCAATTCAAAAAAGGACGTATTGTGATGCGAGTAACAACACCTGTACAGGGAAAAGAAAGTAATTGGCTCAGCACCGGCGGCATGGGCTTAGGCATTTTGGTTTGTTTGCTGCTGTTTGGTGCCGTGATTAGTCGGATGGGGCTGCTGAATGGCTTGGTGAACCGGGGGGAAACGGCCGTATCCACCCAACACAACACCCTCACCTACACCACCAAAGCGATGCGCTTCGGCCAGACCGAACTGCGCGTGCAGGCCGGACAAGAAATCACCCTACAACTGGAAAACTATGATACCTACGCCCACAGCTTCGACATCGACGAACTCAATCTGCATATCCAGATGCCCGCCAATAACCAGGTAACCACCCAATTTACCACTCCAGAACCCGGCACCTACACCATTTATTGCAGTGTTCCTGGTCATCGTGAGGCAGGCATGATTGCTACGCTAGTTGTGGAACCATAAGCCACGCTTCTGAAAATCCACAGATTACACAGGCTTGTGGTGAGCGCAGCCGAACCATTTCGCAGATTAAAAATCTGTGCGCACTCTGCGCAAATCTGCGCAATCTGCGGATAATCCCCCCCATTCCCATCATCTCGGTTATAATCACCCCATCATGGAAGTACAGTTTGCCGTTGCCAAAATTGGTAAATACGCCACCAGTGAGAGTGGTGATACGTTAGAGATGATCGAACGGCCGCACGGCGGTCTTTCTTTTGTGCTGGTTGATGGTCAGCGCAGCGGCAAATCGGCCAAGGCGATTAGCAACCTGGTGGCCCGCAAAGCAATCCAGCTGCTTAGCGAAGGGGTGCGGGATGGTGCGGCTGCCCGCGCCGCCCATGACTACCTCTACACCTATCGCGGTGGCAAGGTCAGCGCCACGCTCAATATGCTCTCCGTGGACATGGAGACCAAGACGTTTGTTGTCTCGCGGAACAACGATTCGCCTGTTATTGTTTACACTGCAACCGACGGCCTTTATCTGCTCGATGAGCCGTCTCGCGCCGTTGGGGTGCACCGCAATACCAAGCCTGTCATTACCGAAATTCCTATCTTGCCTGGCACCATCCTGGTCGTCTTCACTGATGGCCTGCGCCACGCGGGCAGCCTGAGCGGCAACGGCAGCTATGATCCTGTCGCCGCCACCCAGCGCATGATTTGTGAGGAAGGGATTGTTGCGGCTCGACAGTTGGCAGACAGTTTGCTGGCAGAGGCCAATGAGATGGATAACGGCCGTCCCCGTGACGACATCAGCGTGCTGGTCGTTTCCGTGCAGCCCGACAAACAAAAAGATGATGTGCGCCGCATGGATGTGTCATTACCAATTTGAAGGAGATTAGAGATTGGAGATTGAGAAGTCTCTAATCTCCAATCTCCTAATGTAAATTTACATGCCTGATCCTGACCCTGTTAACAGTAAGACATTACGTATTGCCGTGGTTGGCCCTTGCTCTTGTGGCAAAAGTACGCTCACAAAGGCGCTAAAAGCGGCTGGCTACCAGGCACGCCACCCTGCCCAAGAACATTCCTACGTCCCCAACATGTGGCAGCGCCTCACCCAGCCCGATGTATTGATTTATCTGGATGTCGATTACCCCAACGTTCGCCTGCGCCGCCCTCACATCGACGGTGGCCCGCAGCGACTGGCGGAGCAGCATCACAAGCTGCGCCACGCCCGCGAAAACTGCGATTTTTATTTGGATACAAGTGGCTTGAGTGTGGTGGAGGTGGAAACGGCCGTTTTCAACTTCCTGGCCAATTTGTAAACCCAGATAAGTCTCTCCAGCCATAAAACAACTCTGTCGTTTCAAAGTCGTCCCAATCCCGAATCGTTTCTCCCACCAATTTTGCTCCCAATCGCTCATAAAAAACCGTATTACATTCCTGCCATTGCCCCTAGTAGGTCAAGATTGCAATCTTGACCAACGGCCGTTCCTGCTTAGACACACATGCGCCCCCCTGCTACAATCCCGCCCATGATATATGTGGATATTTCGGCGGCCGTTCACGCCAGGGCTGGTTTGGGACGCTACAGCGAAAATCTGGCCCAGGCGCTCATTGCAGCTCAGCCAGAGCGGTTTGCCCTTTTTTACAACCGGGGGAAAGACGGCCGTTTCCCCTCTTCACTCCCCCCCAACATCCCGCAAAAATCGGTGCAGTGGGGTTACAAACCGTGGCGCATGGCCGTGCTGCTGGGGCAATGGGGGCGCATCGGCTTCAACCGGCTGGTGCCTGACGCCGAGCTGTTCCACAGCACCGAACATCTGCTGCTGCCCCTGCGCGGTGTGCCCACGGTACTCACCATCCACGATCTGATTCCGCAGCTTTTTCCCGCCTACCACAAAAAGCTCAACTACTGGTATCTGAATGTGGCCATGCCGCTTTACTGCCGCCGCGCCGACGCCATCGTGGCTGTTTCGCAGGCAACCCGGCAAGACATCGTCACGCAGTTCGGCATCGACCCGGCTAAGATTCATGTTGTGCACGAGGCACCGGCTTCCCATTTTCGACCTGTGTCCCCGGCCAGGGTAACCCAAGTGAAACAGACATACAGTTTGCCCGACCGGTACCTTGTTCACCTCAGCACCATCGAGCCGCGAAAGAACCTGAATCGCCTGCTCGATGTCCTCAAAGCACTCCGCTCTTTCTTCCCAAACCTCTCCCTCGTCCTGGCTGGGGGCAAGGGTTGGCTCTACGACGATTTTTTCGCCAAAATTGAGGCCGACGGGCTGCAAGATGCCGTGCAGGTGTTAGGTTGGGTGCCCGATGAGGATTTGCCTGCGGTGCTGGCCGGAGCCGCCCTGGGCGTGCAGCCCAGTTTGTACGAAGGCTTTGGCCTGCCCATTTTGGAGCAGATGGGCTCTGGACAGGTAGTGGCTGCCAGCCATGCCAGCAGCCATCCAGAAGTAGGTGGCGAGGCAGCGGCTTATTTTGACCCGACGAATGTGGAAGAGATGACGGCCGTTCTCCACCGCCTGCTCACCGACAAAGAAGAATACAGCCACCGCCAGCAGCTTGGCCTGGAACAAGTGAAAAAATTTAGCTGGGCACGCGCGGCGCGGGAAACCATTGCGATTTATGACCAACTACTCGAAAAATAGGAGATTGGAGACTGGAGATTGGAAATTGCGTCCTAATCTCCAATCTCTAATCTCCAATCTCTCTCTTCTCCTCATACCCATCCTCTACATCCTCACCCTGGCGCAGTCACCGGTGCTGGGCGATCCCAGCGAGTACACCTTTGTGGCCAACTTGCTGGGCATTGCTCATCCGCCGGGGTACGCATTCATCACCCTGTTAGGCAAATTGTTCCAAACGATTGTGCCGTTTGGCACAGTGGCCTGGCGCATGCATTTGCTTGCGGCCGTTTCCGCTTCGGTGGGGGCGTGGTTTGTCTTTGGCATCATTAAAATATTGGGACGAGACCTGTCAGGTTTTGCAAACCTGACAGGTCTGTTTGGGGCGCTGGTGGTGGGAACGGCCGTAAACCATTGGCAACACGCCATCCACGCCAACCCCCACATTCTCACCGCCACCTTCTTTGCCGCAAACTTGTACTTTCTCACCAAATGGTGGTCATCTAACGCAAGAGCAAACAAATGGCTCTATACCTTCTGCGTTTCTGCCGGGTTGGGCATCACGCACCATCCGCTCACCATCTTTGGCTTTCCGGCGTATGCGTTGTTTATTTTGAGCATTTGGTGGCAAAAAGAGATTGGAGATTGGAGATTAGAGACTGGGAAAACACACCTAAATCTCCAATCTCTAATCTCCAATCTCCGCCGTTTAATCAAGCACAACTGGCTCACCGCCCTCAAAATGGTCGGCTTCGCCCTGCTGGGGCTGTCCGTCTGGCTCTACTTCCCCATCCGCAGCCCGATGGACCCTGGCTTTGGCCCCACGACGATGAACACGCTTAACGGCTTCCTGGACCACGTCCTGGCCCGTGGCCTCAGCGACAGCCTACCCTATGTCACTCTGGCCGACCAGCCGAACCGCGCCGTCGTTTTCTGGAGCCTGCTGCGCCTACAATTTAGCTGGCCAGTTATTGTGTTGGCAATCTTGGGCCTGCTTTTCCCAATCTATGACAAGGTGAAGAGAAGTCACCTTATCACCTTGTCACCCGGTCACCCTGTCATCCTCTACACCCTCACCTTCCTCGGTACCTACGCCTTTGTCATCAGCCTGCGGGCACAGGACAGCATGGCCTACCTAATTGGGCCGTTTTTGATTGTAGGGTTGTTTGCCGGGCTGGGCCTGCAGTGGTTATTAAAAATTGGGACACAGATAAACACAGATGCACACAGATTTATTTCCCCTTTGCACCTCCGCGCCTTTGCGTTAGCTTTTTTCTTCATCGTGGGGCCGATTTGGCAGGTGGGGCAAAATTTCTCGCGCGTTTCTTTACGGGATTACAATGAGGGTCAGGAAGTGATTGAAGCGGTGGAACATTGGGCCGATGAGCAGGAATCGGGCGCGGTGCTGCTGAGCGATTGGGAGCACATGACGCCGCTTTGGTATGAGCGTTATGTCAACAACAACTGGCCTGACCCCAACATTGTCACCCCACAACTTGTTGCTGCCGGAGCCGAAAACCCATGGCTGACAGCTATCATCGAGAACTTGCCAGGGGGTCCAGTCTACCTGAGCAACTATCGTCCTGGGCCATTGGCTGGGACTGATTTTAGGTTACGGCCGTCTGGCATCTTTTATCAAGTGCTGGAACCCGGTGACACCACAGTGCCCGATAGAATGACGGAGGTTACGGCCGTTGCCGACACCATCGAAATCGTGGCCTACGACTTGCCCCAACACCACGTCACGGCGGGCGATTTTGTGCCGCTCACCCTGGCCCTGCGCGCCCCCATCGTTACCGAGGATTATTACGTGCCCGTACTGTACGTCGGCGACTTGCGCTACGAGTTCACCACGGACAGCCATCTCATTACCCCGCGCTGGTGGGCTGGCGAGGTAATCATTGAGCGCTTTGACTTTGCTCTGCCGCACGATTTGGACAGCGGTGTCTACCCACTGCAACTTAACATAAAAAACCTAAGCCAAAACGAAGAAATCCCCCTCGATTTGTCGCTGGGAACGTTGAGTGTAACGGCCCAGGTAAATCCACCCGCCACCGACCATCTGCTGGCCAACTTCCGGCAGCGCGTGGGCCTGGTGGGTGCCGAGGCACGGGCCAACGGCAAACGCGCTGAAGCTCCTTGGCAGCCTGAAGCCATGCTCACTGTCCAGCCAGGCGACATCGTCAATGTAACGTTGGAATGGGAAGGCCTGGCCAAAGCGGAGGAGAGTTACACGGTCTTCGTGCATCTCATCGACGGCAACAACGTGCCCTACGTCTTTTTGGATTACACGCCGCTGGGTGGCTCCGCCCCGACCCATTTGTGGATTCCCAAATGGCTGCCCGGCCAACATTACACCGATCCCTACCGTCTGCCCATCCCCGAAGATTTGCCCCCCGGCACTTACTACATCGAAGTGGGTCTTTATGAAATGGTCAGCGGCCGTCGCCTACATCGCTCAGACAACGAAGGCAACTTGAATGGCGACCGCTACATTTTAGGGCCGATTGTTGTGCAGTAATCGCCAACAATTGTCATTCTGACCGTAGGGAAGAATCCCTCTAAAGATCGCCAACCGAGGGCATTGTCTGCAAAAAGTTAGGCTCAGAGGGATGCTTCGCTTTGCTCAGCATGACAGGGCTAGTAGCCGCAGTTTCTTACTCCGCCGTTTTTGCGCGGAAAGAATCCGCGGCTACGAAAAGGTGCGGTGTTTGAACTGACCGCCCACAATCGTGCCGCTAATTTCTACGTCCAACAGTTCATCTGGGGGAATAGTAAAGATGTCCCGACCAAAAATAGTGAAATCGGCCAATTTGCCAGGGGCAATGCTGCCCTGGCGTGCTTCCTGGCCGCTGGTAATGGCGGCGGCAGTGGTGAAAGCGTGGATCGTTTCGGCCATCGTTAATTTTTGTTCAGGGTGCCAGCCATCTGGCCCGGGACGGCCGTCGGCGCGTTGGCGCGTTACGGCCGCATGAATGCCAGGCAGCGGATCAATCTTCTCAATGGGAGCGTCGGAGCCAAAAACCAGGATGGCACCATTGTTGAGCATGGTGCGCCAGGCGTAGCTGTCTTTGGTGCGGCTGCCCCAGTTGCGGTCGGCCGTTTCCATATCAGACGTCGCGTGAATGGGCTGCATCGAAGCAATCACCCCTAATTGTGCCAGGCGGTGCTGATCGGCCGGATGGATGATTTGCACGTGCTCAATGCGGTGGCGAAGCGGAGATTGGAGATTGGCAATCTGCGATTGCGAGATTAGAGATTGATCGCTTTTAATCTCCAATCTCGGATCTCCAATCTCCTGCTTTCTCACTGCCTCAAACACATCCAGCACGTCATGGTTGGCCTTGTCGCCAATGGCGTGCACGGTTACGCTGAGGCCGTGGGCACTGGCGGCGCTGGCTTTTTCCAGCATCTCCTCTTTGTCAGTAACGACAATGCCGTAATTGTCTGGCTCGCCTTCATACGGGGCAATCATAGACGCTGTGCGTGGCCCCAGCGCGCCATCAGCAAAAATCTTCACGCCGCCGATACGCAGCCAGTCGTCGCCAAAACCGCTGTGCAGCCCCACACCAATGGCGTGTTCCAGACGGTAGACGGGCACGTTTTTGACCACGCGCAGCCCCAGTTCGCCGTTTTGCCGCAGGCTTTGCAGGGCGACGAAGCAGGCACGGCCGTCAAAATCATGAATCCCCGTCAACCCCACGCGCCAGCAGTATGCCTGTGCTTCACGCATAGCTTCGGCGATCTGGCTGGTGGTCGTTTCGGGGATGTGGCGCGCCACCAGATCGATGGCATCTTCAAAAAGGATACCGGTGGGACGGCCGTTTTCATCGCGTTGAATCTGGCCGCCGGGGGGATCGGCCGTTTGGGCGTCGATGTTGGCCAGGTGCAGGGCGCGGCTGTTGACCCAGGCGGCGTGGCCAGAGTGGTCGCGCAGGCAGATGGGAATGTCGCTGGAAATAGCGTCCAGGTGGGCAGCGGTGGGGAAGCTGGTTTGGCCCCAGTCGTTGACGCGCCAGCCTCGGCCCTGGAGCCAAAAGTCGGAGATTGGAGATTGGAGATTGGAGATTTTAGTGGCGATGCGCTGGAGGGCTTCGTTGAGGGTGGTGGTGCCGCGCAGATCGACGCGCTGGAGGCTGAGGGCAAAATGTTGAAAGTGAACGTGGGCATCGATAAGGCCTGGGGTGAGGCAACGGCCGTTTAAATCCACCAGCTCGCCACCAGAACCAAGCAGCGGCTTGATCTCATCATCGCTGCCCACCGCCAAAACTCTACCGTCACGGAGGGCAACGGCCGTTGCTGTGGGCTGCTGTGGATTGAGGGTGTGGATACGGCCGTTCAACAAAATCATCGTCGCAGACATGGTATACTCCTTATTAATCTGGAGACGCGGAATTATAAATAGTTGATTTCCAGATCGTATCACATCGACTGCGTTTGAGGCAGTGAATTTAGTGGATTCTGGTTGAAATTGTTTTATGACGAAGGAACAAAGAGACAAAGGGCCAACCGTTTGTATCTTTCTGCCTTTGTTCCTTTGTATGAATGTATGGATTTTTGATAACTGCAAGTGCAACGGCCGTTCCCAACCCCCGTATAGATCAACACCGTCATTCACTAGTAAAGGATAAGCGCATGTTCCACAATTTTAGAAGTTTAGGACCCACCGGACAGATAGTCATGGCTGGATTATTTTTGCTTCTGCTGTTGGCAGGTTTTTTGGCATTTTATCTGTTCTGAGCCAGGGTGTATTTCAGGTGATTTCGCCCCTTCAATCCTGAAAATGGTGAAGGGGCTTTTCTTTTTCAGGAGGCAGCATGTCCCGTTTTCGTAAAATTGTTCGCATTGTTTGGCCTACGGCCGGGCTGCTCTTTATGCTTTGGCTCTGGTTGTCGTTTCAAGCGCGCAATTTGCCGGAGGGGGTGATGGATTCGGATACGGCCGTAACCATCACAGAATCCAACACACAAATACGCTTCCAGCCAGCCCACAACCAATCCGCCATCGGCCTGCTCTTTTACCCTGGCGCGATGGTGGAGCCCACTGCTTATGCGCCCCTGGCCCGCACCCTGGCTGAAGCAGGCACCTTGACCATCATTGTTAAGCTGCCCTGGGGCACTGCGCCGCTGAACAGCCACGAAGAGCAACTCTGGCAAACGACCCAGGAAATCATAGCCGAAGAAAGCAGCATCCAGCAGTGGGTGCTCAGCGGCCATTCACGCGGCGCAGCCATTGCCGCCCGCACCATTCACGAACATGAGGATTCGTTTGCCGGACTCATTCTCATCGGCACCAGCCATCCCAAGGAAGCCGCTTTTAGCCTGGCCCACGCCCAGATTCCCGTGACCAAAATTTACGCCACCGAAGATGGTCTGGCCAGCCAGGCCGAAGTGAACGCCAACCGGATATTTCTACCGGAACAAACCGTTTGGGTAGAAATTGAAGGGGGCAACCATGCCCAGTTTGGCTATTATGGCAGGCAGCTTGGCGATAATTCAGCCACGATTAGTCGTGAAGAGCAGCAGGCACAAACGGCCGTTGCCATCCTCACCCTCCTCAATTCGCTAAATCCGTAAAACATAAGTCCCAATTAAGACCTGCAAACCAATTTATAGTACTTGTGTAATAGGCCGTCCTAGTACCAAGCTGACATATAATGAAGACGGCCGTATCCAAGTAAATGGTGAGTGAAACCATTGTGAACAGCCCGTAAAGAGTCAGCATCCGCCACTCTTTTGGTAAGATTTTATCGTTATAATGTTCTCCAAATGAATATTAACCTTCTCAATAGCAGTGAGATAATGAACCCACCAAATTTCAAACAAGAAGCAGAAGCAATTTTTGATGAACTTGTCGCCACCCGGCGTGATTTCCATCAGCACCCCGAACTTGGTTTTGAAGAAACCAGAACCGCTGGCATTGTAGCCGAGCGGCTTAATGAATACGGATTTGAAGTCCAGGCAGGCGTTGGCCAAACTGGCGTTGTTGGTTTGCTGGAAGGGGCCCAGTCTGGCCCAACCATCCTCCTGCGCTTTGATATGGACGCCCTCCCCATTCAGGAAGAAACAGGTTTGCCATTTGCCTCAAAAAATGAAGGGGTGATGCACGCCTGCGGTCACGATGGGCACACCGCCATGGGCCTGGGATTGGCTAAAATTATGTCCCAGCATCAGGAAAATATAGCGGGCACGCTCAAGTTTGTGTTCCAGCCTGGCGAAGAAGGTCTGGGCGGGGCCATCGCCATGATTGCCGACGGCGTTTTGGACAATCCCAAACCAGACGTCGCTCTGGCGATGCACCTGTGGACGCCGGAACCGTACGGTAAAGTTCGCGTGGTGAACGGGCCTTGCATGTCTTCATCCAGCGTGTTTACGCTAACGGTGCAGGGCAAGGGCGGGCACGGAGCAGCACCCCATTTGGCCATAGACCCGGTTTTGGCTGCGGCCCACATTGTGGCGGCTATGCAAAGCATCGTTAGCCGCAATGTCAATCCGCAGGACAGCGTGGTGGTGTCGATTGGTCAGTTTTGGGCAGGCACCACCTTTAACGTCATCCCCGATAAGGCGATCCTCAAAGGCACCGTGCGCAGCTACAACAACGACTTACACCGCATGATTTATCGCCGCATTTTGGAAATGGCTACCAGCATGGCGGAAGCGCTAAACTGCACCGCCACCATGGAAACAGTCGCCATTGTCCAGGCCGTAGTGAATGCGCCAGAGCCAACGGCCGTTGTCTACGATGCCGCCACCAAAGTAATGGGGGTTGAAAACATCGTCGATAAACGCACCATGGCTTCGGAAGACATGGGCTTCTTTTTGGATGAGGTACCAGGCTGCTACTTTTTTATTGGGGCCAGCAATGATGAAGCCGGGATTAACTTCCCGCATCATCACCCACGGTTCACCTTTGACGAACGGGCCATGATTGATGGTGTCGCTGTGATGGGAGAAGCCGCCGCCAGCTATGTGATGAAAAACGGCCGTAGCTAAATCACAGAAAAACAAAGCATAAAAACTTTTTCAACCAGGGCTGCACGGTATCTATATGATACAATGCAGTCCTATTTTTTTGCCGAATCTAATTGCTTATGTCAATAACAATTTAGCGGATGACGCACCAACCGCCTGTGATTCTTCTCTGCGGCCCCGCGTCTCTGTATTAACTATGTCAAGGAGATAAGATGAAAGTTGTGGTTTTGGCTGGCGGCGTCGGTGGGGCAAAGCTGGCCGACGGGATTGCCCGTATTTTGCCCCCAGAAGACGTTACCATCATTGTCAACACAGGCGACGATTTTGAACATGCCGGGCTGACTATTTGCCCTGATTTGGACACAGTGATGTACCGTTTGGCAGGTGTGGCCAACGACGAAACCGGTTGGGGACGTACGGGAGAAACGTGGCGCACTATCAGCGAAGTTACGGCTTTAGGTGGGCCAGATTGGTTCCGGTTGGGCGATCTAGATTTGGCAACACACCTGACGCGCACCCATCTGCTTAAACAAGGCGAGACATTAACGGCCGTTACCCACCATCTCTGCGCCCAGTTGGGTATCGACGTCACCGTCCTGCCCATGAGCAACCAACCTGCCCCCACCCAGATCCAAAGCGGCGATACAGTTTATCCTTTCCAGACCTGGTTCGTGCAGGAAAGATGGCAGCCACCGGTTAAAGAAGTTGTTCTACCAGAGGATGTGCGGGCGACCCAGGCCGTGATTCGGGCGTTTGAAACGGCCGATCTCGTCTTTATTGCCCCATCCAACCCGTTTGTCAGCATCGATCCTATTCTCAACGTGTACCCCATTCGGGCCTTGATGATGGATTTGCCCCAGGCAATCATCGCGGTGAGTCCGATTGTGGGTGGGCAGGCGGTGAAGGGACCCGCCGCCAAAATGATGCAAGAGTTGGGGCTGCCTCCCACCAGCCGCACGATTGCCGACTATTATAATGAGCTTATCGACGGCTTTGTTTATGACGTGCAAGACGCGGGCAGCTGCGATGATTTAGGCATCGAAACGCGCTGTCTGAACACCATGATGCACAACGAAGCCGACCGCATCCGCCTGGCAAAAGAGGTTATGCAATTTGCGGAAGCGTTGCTAACGCTCAACTAAAAGGACAGCCTGAGAGGACGCGATGGATTTTCATCGGGTAAACGCTCCTGGGCAATCGTGGTAAAATGGGGCCATGTTGAAGACACGACTTGAATGGAGCATCTTGTTGCTGTTGGCAGCGCTGTTGGGCACAGCTTGGATTGTGGTGTCACGCGAGCCAGTGACACAGGCCAGCGGTCCTATCACACTTACCGAAGCCCCGATTGTGGGACATCTAGCCCCTGACTTCACTTTGCAAACGGCCGTTGGCCAAACCGTCACCTTGTCTGAAATCACGAATCAGGCTAGCAACAACAGCAAGCCGGTCGTGCTTAACTTTTGGGCCAGCTGGTGCGGCCCATGCCGGGTAGAAATGCCAAACCTGCAACAAGCCAGCGTAAAATACAACGGCCGTGCCGCTTTCATTGGCATCAATCAGGGCGAAGATCTCGCAACTATCACCGATTTTGGCAATGAATACAACGTCACCTATCCACTGCTGATAGACCCAGATAACCGGGTGAACCTCACTTATGAGGTCAACAGCTTGCCCACCACCGTTTTTATAGACCAAAACGGCATTGTACGAGAGGTGGTCATTGGCATCTTGAGTGAAGCCGTTTTGCAACGGCGCGTGGAAAGCATGTTGGCTGAAACCAACAGTCAGTAAACAATGTTCAGTAAAAATGATAAGCGTAAAGTGGGGTGAGCTACGAACAACAAACCGTCATCATTAATTTTTAACCATTTACCATTCACAATTAACCATTATTCATGTTTCCTACAGTAAGTATTGGCCGCCTGGCTTTTCCAACGACAGGTCTGGTCATTCTCATTGGCACCTGGCTGTGTCTCACGTTGGTTGAACGAACGGCCGACCGTATCGGACAAAACCGGGAATTTATCTTTGGGGTGGCGGCAACGGCCGTCTTCACCGGATTTATCGGCGCACGGTTGACGTTTGTGGCCCAATATTGGTCCGCCTTTAGCCAGAATCCGCTCAACATCATCTGGCCGCTCAATACAGGCTATAACGTGTGGGGTGGGGTGCTGCTGGGTCTGGCTGGCGCATTTTTTTATGCGCGGGCCAAACGGCTGTCCCTGCTGCCCACCCTGGATGCGCTGGCTCCGGGGCTTGTTCTGGGTTTAATGGTTGTCAGCCTGGCCGATTTTGTTGGTGGCCCAGGCTATGGATCTTTAACGGCCGTTCCCTGGGGCATTGCCCCATTTGGCGTGCGGCGGCACCCGGTACAGCTGTACGAGTTATTGGTTGGCGGCCTGGCGCTGCTCACCTGGTGGCGGGTCAGCCGACCGGGCAGGTTTATGGTGGGACGGCCGTTCTTGTTAACAACGGCCGTTTACAGCGCAGGACGCCTTTTTGTTGATGCATTTCGTGACAATGCCTGGATTATTGAAGGGGGGTACCACGTCTTACAGATTGTCAATCTGCTTATTTTGCTGGTAGCCTTGTTTCAAATCGGCCGTACCATAAACTCTGCGCCAGACTCATAAACGTTGCATAGTGGATACCATCACTCAATTTTACCAAAGTCATATCGAATTTATTTAGACCCCATCTTCTTGATGATTCCAAATGATCACTGAGCTTAAACAGCTATTGCAGACCTGGTTCCATTCAATGGAGCCACAAAACACCAAAGCATTGTTATCTGTCGTTACCTGGGTGGGTTTTTTCATTTCCATCACAATGGGATTGCTGTTCTATCGTTTCCCGCTGTTTCCTTACGCACTGCAAAGCACCTTTCTCTCCAGTTTTATCTATCTCATCGTTCTGATTCTCTTAAATTTCAACAAGGTTCGTGCCGCCAGCTATAGCTTTGTTATTTTTCATTGGCTTCTAAACACGATTCTTGTTTTTATTTTAGGGAGTGCCGATACCCCCATCTTTAACATTTATTATCTACTCACCCTGATGACCATGCTGCTGTTCGACAATCGTCATGGGTTTGTCATGGTTATTGCCAGTGTACTGG
The DNA here is from genome assembly GCA_905479495.1 of uncultured Anaerolineae bacterium. Taxonomy (GTDB): domain Bacteria; phylum Chloroflexota; class Anaerolineae; order Promineifilales; family Promineifilaceae; genus Leptofilum. The sequence continues at coordinate 458,157 of CAJQMR010000002.1, read as the reverse complement.
TAGGGCTTTTCAACCTTTGGCTAAAAAGCTCTGAGCCAAATAGCCTGCCATTTTTACAGCAATCTGCACCGCTCATTTGGCTAATGACGCAAGGTTTTGTCTTTGCCGTTACCACACTGCTCTTTAGCCTCGTCCGCTTTAACTTTATGCGTGCCGCCCAAATAAGTCATGTCTACAGCGAAGAGCTTGCGCAGCAGAATCGTGCATTAGAAATGATTCAGGCAAAGCTGGAAGAAGAAGTGCAAATCCAAACGGCCGAATTAAAAGCAGCAAAAGAGGTAGCCGAAGCCGCCAATCGAGCCAAAAGCGAATTTCTGGCCAACATGAGCCATGAGATTCGCACGCCACTCAATGCTGTCATCGGCATGGCCAGCCTGATGTTAGACACAGACCTCACTGTGGAACAGCAGGAATTCGCCGAAACCATCCGCAGCGGCAGCAACAGTCTGTTAAACATTATCAACGATATCCTGGACTTTTCTAAGATTGAAGCTGGTAAATTGGTTTTGGAAAATCAGCCATTTTACCTGCGTACCTGTTTGCATGATGCTTTAGAATTATTTACGTCAATTGCCGCCGAAAAAAGCATTGAGCTACTTTATCAGGTTGATCCGGCACTACCAGCCATGTTTCGCGGCGATGAGTCGCGCTTGCGCCAAATTCTGGTAAACCTGGTCAATAATGCCATTAAATTTACACTGGCTGGGGAAGTGGCTATTTTTGTCACAGGCCACAAGGATGAGCCGGGTGAACACCTTCTCCATTTTTCCGTGCGAGACACTGGTGTTGGTATTCCCCAAGATCGAATCTCCAGCCTGTTTGAATCATTTACCCAGGCGGATGTCTCCACAGCACGCTTGTATGGCGGAACCGGCTTAGGGCTGGTCATTAGCAAGCGATTGGCAGAATTGATGGGGGGCACGATGTGGGTTGAAAGCCAAGAAAAGATTGGCTCAAATTTCTTTTTTACTGTCCAGTTACAGGCCGAGACAAGCCCAGAGCAACCGTATCTTTCTTCGGATCAACCTTTATTACATCATAAATCAGTTGTCGTAATCGACGACAATGCTACATCTCGCAATATTTTGCGAGACCAATTGAGCTATTGGCATATCCATGCTTACCCGTTTGCCACAGGGTCAGAAGCCAACCAATGGTTAAAAACCCATAAAGCCGATGCGCTTATTCTAGATCTGCAAGCACCTATGATCAGCGGTGCAGTTTTGTCTGAAACGATGGAACAGGTACCAAGTTTTGCTCAGATTCCCCTGATTTTGACGTCTACCTTGCTTAAACGGCCGTCTCTCCCCAAAACCTTCCACATCATCGCCTACCTAAAAAAGCCCATCCATCCCGCCACTCTCTACGATGCGCTCTTACAATCCTTTGGTGAAGAAGGCCAAATGGTTGATTTACCTGAAACAGAACCAAGTCAATTCGACAAAATGATGGGGCTTAAACATCCTTTGCACATTTTGGTTGCCGAAGATAACGAAAACAATCAGATTGTGTTGCAGCGCATGTTAGAGCGGCTGGGGTATCGCGCCGATATTGTTGGCGATGGGCAGGAAGTGCTGCAAACACTGAAGCAACGGCCGTACGACGTGGTGCTCATGGACATCCAGATGCCCAACCTTGATGGCGTGGCCACCACTCAGCTTATTCATGAACAATGTCCCCAAACAAAATGCCCCACCATTATCGCTATGACAGCGTACGCGCTAAAAGGCGATCGAGAACGTTACCTCTCACTCGGGATGGATGACTATATCAGCAAGCCAATCGCTATCAATGAATTGGTAACAGCCCTGTACGCCTGCCAACCACGGTCAAATCAAGGGTCTTGACGTAAGGGGATATGGTCCTATAATCCAGCCACGACTCGCTACATTAAACTTCAATTTCTTGCAAAGGTGACCGGGCTTAACATGAATGAATCAATAAATTGGCGTAGGGAACTACGGAAAGCGATTGAGGCCGGTTTTGATGATAATGAACTCCAGACATTGTGCTTTGACCTTGAGATAAAGTATGAATCCCTCTCTGGAGATAATTTTTCTGGTAAAGTTCGCGAACTCATAGAATATTTTGAGCGAAAAAAAAGATTACCTGAACTGATTGCCTACTGTAAGGAAAAATTAGAAAGGGTACCGTGGGATGAAATTGAAGCGGCAGCGGCCGCAGCAGAAAGGGAAGAAGCTGCGGCGGCAGTAAGTGAAGAAAAGGTAGCAGCAGCCCCAATACTTCCCCCAACCAAATCATCCCAGCCCTGGCAGTTGGTGTTAAGCCCACAGACGATTGCTATCGCCGTGATAGGGATTCTTGTGGTCATCGGTGGTATCTATTTACTGGTCCGCTCGCTAAGACCAGAAACAACAACAGCCCCTGCCGTGGCCGATGTGCCGGCGACACAAACGGTATCCGCAACGGCCGTTCCCGCCACAACCGAAGCCACGGATGAACCTCTGCCAGCCACAGAAGCTCCACCAACGGCCACAAAAGCCCCGCCCACCGCCACAAATGAGCCCACCGCAGAACCCACAATCGCCCCGACGGTTGAGGAAGCCGTAGAAGCTGAACCCACCGCTGAACTATCTGTTGAAGTTACGGCCGAAGCTGAACCAACCGTCCTTTACCCTGATGGCAGGCCTCTAGAACTAACTTACGATCCCACCAGTTTTTACCTCTACAATCCATCTTCTGAGCGCGTTCCCGTGAGAAACCTCAGCTTTGAGGCGCTGGATGACGCGGGACGGCCGTTGATCTATGGGATGGCCGGTGACCGCTGGACGCAGTTCTATAATTTTGTGGATGGACTTGCCTGCGACAGCATCGAGCCCTTCGGTGTTGGCGGAGTCTACTTGCAGCCACAGTTTTGCCGCAGCTACAACTCTAAGGTAACGCCGGAAAAAAACGGTGATGAACTATTCTGGATCGAGCGGCCGGGATCTGTTGAGTTTCGTGTCTTGTGGGATGGTGAAGAAATTGCGCGCTGTCCTTTGGGAACCAATACCTGCCCGGTGTTTGTGCCCGCACCATAAGAAGTAGCCTAACTGTTTTAAGTTGGGAGGATAACGGCCGTTTGCCAGAAACCACCTAATCGCGCTGTGCGATGAATATCATTTCTGGGCTGGTACTGAGAAATGGCGCACGATTCCAGTCGCCGTACAATTGCTCAATAGCGAATCCCGCGTTGTGCAAAGAATCGGTTATCTCTGTCTGGCTGCGAAAGCGCAGTTCACTGTTCACGATCATTTTCTCTCCAGTGGCCGTGAAAACATTGTGGCCCTCAAAGCGGATACGGCCGTCATCCTCACTAACCACCTCCACCCACGTCTCCATGATGCCATGCGGGGAAGGGTAGCGAACAAATGAATCTTCGCGGGTCCACTGTTTCCATCCCTGATAGTCTGGGTTCCGGCTCTCGAAGGCAAGACGCCCGCCAGGGCACAGCGCATTGTAAATGTCACGCAGGGTCGCGTCCCACGCTGCATCATCCAGGAACACCTGGGCCACATGGCTGGTCATAATCAGCAAATCCGCCCCCGGTGTGCCTAAAGCTTTAGAGTCGCCTTCAATCCATTGAACCCGTTCGGCACCAGGTTGACGGCGGGCAACGGCCAGCATGGCTGAGGCGGGGTCGATGCCCACCACCTGACGACCATTGATTGCCAGCTCTCGTGTAAACAGGCCGGTGCCACAGCCCAGGTCAAGGATGTGACGGGCGTCCAGCTCAGCCGCAAGCTGCACGTAGAAGTCGGTGTCAGCGCCACGGGGATTTTCGATGTCGTATAGATCAACCAGACGCGGTTCGACGTAATGTTTGTCAAGTTTTAGCATCGCAATTCCTTGCTTTTTTGGGTTAACTGAAAATCTCAGTATAGCACGTGCTGCGATGCCTCAGCAGATGGTGGACCCAAAGCCTGCCAACCCGTTACTCGCCCGTCAATGTGAATAAATAACGATAGCAGGCTGAGCCAGTTTGCTTACGGATTTTTCTCGACGAAAGGCAAAAATGTATGCCCCATCGGGCCTAGCCCATGAATGCCGCCGTCAGTCGGTTCAGTTAAGTGGCAAACGGTGCAAACCTCTAGCGTCCCGTTATAGCCTTGCAGGTCGATAAACTTGATCGCGTCGTTTGCCTCGCGGCTGGGGGCGATGGCGTGCGGGCTGTCATGGCAAGCGGCGCAGTAGACATCGCCATGCCCTTTGGACATGCGGTACAAAGCCTGGTCTTGTTGGTAAGCCGAGCCATGACAGGCTGCATTGTCGCAGCGGGGTTCGTTGAGCCAGGGATCTGTATTTTGGGAAACGTTGTTCATGCTGCCGTGGCAGTCAAGACAGTCCATGTTGTGTTCTTGGGACATCACATCCCGCAGGCAGAGCGTGGTGGGACCAGGATGGCAGTTGTAACAGCCGTCTTGCGTTCCGGGGACTTCATCTTCATGTTTATCGTGCATAGCGTTGGACAGACTGGGGAGGCCCGGTTCGCCCGGTTTGCCCAGGGCATTGGAGGCATGGCATTCGGCGCACAGTACCGGGCGGCGGTTCATCAGCGGACCAGATAGGCCTGGTGGGTATTCATCCAAATTTTCCCTGTCGTGCAGGGTGAGAATGTTGGTTTCTACGCGCCCGGTGGCAATATCTTCAACACCCCCATCAAAATGGCAGTTGTCGCAGTGCATTTCGGTAGAAACCGGAGCAACGGCCGTTGTTTGGGCCAGGATTTCAGCGGTATTCTGATCGAGGACAGTGATTTCTGCCAGTTGGTAAGGATAGGGATTAACCAAATCGCTATCCAGGAATTCCGTGAGGGGAATACCTTCAGCAGTAAAATGATTATCATGTAAATCGAGCTCGCCAGCCAACCCTTTGCCAGCCAAACCAACATTGGGCGGCAGCTCAACGCCAAATAGCTGCAACTCATAATCCCAAAAGTTTGATTTACCTACCGAGTACGTGTTATCGGGGAATTTGTAGGTGACGGTGATGCCGGTTGTGACGAGCTGGGGCGGGTCGCCCACTTTGATAACCTGCGCCCACAATGTGTTGTATGGGGGTAATACGGCCAAGTCTTGGAAATCCTGATTATAACAATGCATCCCCAAATCGTTCCAGGCCATGACAACATAATCGCGCACCGGAACGGCATCTGCCTGGGCCACTTGTTTGGATGTTTGGAATAATCCATTCATCAACAAAATAACCACTGCAACAAAACAAAAGAACAACGTTAGCGCAATCCATTTAGCCTGTAGCCTAAACATATTTTCTCCTTAAACTGGGCAGGGCAAAGTGGCGATATTGCTAGCAGGGCGATTTTTACCCTACAATAATATTAATTATGGAAATGTGGCTAAGCTTGAAGCAAGGAGAACGACACAGTAATTGCTTGAGCTTCAATGTTTCACCAAGAACTATGCAAGACGAGATACGTTTGGCAAAACAGTTTTCCCTATACACTAAATAAGTGTTTGTTTTGTGAAAAAAGTAACTTCTATCATGGAGTTTTGCGGCGATGGCTTTACTACAGGGTGTGTTGGTGGCGTACTGGGAACAGGGTTGGGAAGGTCGAATAGCGTTTGTTTTTCAACCTGATGACACCCAAACGCCACTCTTCCTGAAAAACGGGGATTGTTTAAGCATTTATGCTGAAGATGGCTCAATACTTTGGTCAGGCCAGATCCACTGGGCACCGGTGCGCTTTTGGGATCGTTATCGGCTTAAGGTGAGCATTTGGTCATATCAAAAGCAGAAGGGTGTCCCGTACGGCCGTTGGCTGGATTGGTTCTGGCACAAGCCGCCGTTAAAAGCTAGCCTGGAAGTTGTTGCCTGAGGGGAATAGAGGTGGGAAACGGCCGTTTACGCTTTTTTATACTCATTTTCTAAAATGCTCATCACAATGGCGCTGTGGTAAACGCCGTCCCACAACAGCACATCGCGCCGTATCCCTTCCCGAACAAAGCCCACTTTCTCATAAACGTGCTGTGCTCTGGGGTTGAAGTCGTACACTTCCAGCTCAATCCGGTGCAGCTTAAGTGATTGAAAGCCAAAATCTATGATGAGTCGGGTAGCTTCTGTGCCATACCCCTTGCCAAACAGCTTTTCGCTGGCCAGAGCAATGCGAAAATTGGCTGAGCGATTGATCTGATCAATGTCATTCAACACCACTTCACCCAGGTACGTCGGGTCGCCCGGTACGGTGATAGCGTAATCGAAGCGGTCATCGGCTTGGGCCACGCGCTGGCAATACTGCTGCACCTGCTCTAACGTAAAGTTTTGTTGTGTACCCGTCAGTCGCATACTTTCTGCATCTGACAGGCTGGCAAACATATCAAGTGCATCTGCTTCGGTAATGGGGCGCAAGATAAGGCGCTCGCTGGTTAAGGTCGGTTTTTCTAGCATAACTCTCTCTTTCAAATTTTGAGTAAGGTGACTGTTAACTGTTTCGTTATTTTACCTTGATTATGGCCGTGGAGTAGGCGTAGCGATAAGCATTTTTTCCCCTGTGAGCACATCAACCTGCACCAGTCCCACTGCTGGAGCATCCGCCGGAATGTCTTCTGGGGAGAGGCAGCAAGAGTTGAGGCGCCCGTAAGTGAACGATAAGCCATCATCGGCCCAGGTGAAGTTTAGCACATTGAGATAATCCCATGGACCCGTGATCTGTTGCTTGCCCGTGCCATCGGCCCGAAACAGAAACAGCTGGTTATCCTGTTCGATGCAGGCTGGTATCACCAGGAAGTATTCGTTGGTGGGGGCGTAGGCAATCTCGGCGGGGATGTCGGTGAAGCAGCCCGGTGCCTCTGTGGCGATGTCCAGCAGCACCTTACCATCCAGGGTTACTTTACCATCGTCTGTGGCAACGGCCATCGGAATGGTGGGGGCAGCTACGGCCGTTGCCGTCACGATTTCTGCTGTTGGGTCCAGCATTGGGGTGACTGTTGGTTCCGGTGTGCTGGTAGCGGTTGCAACGGCCGTTTCAGTCGGTTGTGCCGTTTCTGTTGCTACGGACGGGCCAGTAACGGCCGTATCTGCCACAGACTCATAATCTGGAGAACAGCTAGCAATAGCCATCGTCACAAACAAAAGCAGTATTATTAAATTACGATTCATGATTGATTCCTCAAAGTGAACCTCCCGCAGACTTTATAAACGGCCGTTGCTCTGGCACAAACCTGCGGGAGGTTGATAATTATCCGGTTTCAAGTAATTAAGGCAGGATGGCTCCCATATGGTCACCAAGTTCCGGTGCGCCAGAGGCGCCGTTTTTGCCCTGATACCAATTTTGGCTGTCACCCATGGAGAAGCTGCCATCGTCATTGTTGAAGACAAACACAGAGCCAACATTGTCATCTGCCACGTCAACCGGGTCGTCTAGATAGGCACCCACAGCCAGCTCGGGGTAGCCATCACCGTTGCTGTCAACGGCCGTTACCGCCACACCAAACCCATCGTCTTCTTCAGGATTGTCTGAGTCAAAAAGCTGTTCATCGCCCACGTTTGTCAGACCAGTCTCATCGCTGTAAAAGATGTGGACCGAGCCAATGGGCAGCACACTGGCCACCGGATCGCCGTCGAAGGGCACGCCTACGGCCAGGTCGGCATAGCCATCCTGGTTGAAGTCGGCAGCGGCCAAGCTAAAACCAAACAGTTCCAGTTCACCGGCGATGCTCTGCGTGCCCGTGCTGTCTTGGTGCCAGATAGGCGCACCTGCTGCTGTGTCCAGGCCATTTTCGGCACCAAATACAATGTTCACCACCCCGGCCATAAACAGGGCGCTTTCCCCGGAGCCGTGCGTTTCATGCGGTGTGCCGATAGCCAGATCGTCATAACCGTCACCGTCGAAATCGGCCGCCGCCAGGGAGTAGCCAAATCGCTCGTTGGCTTCCATGGCGTTATCCACGCCAGGTGAATCTGCCCGGATATGCTGCGCACCAGTTACCGCATCGGCATCATCCACCAAACCATAATCGCTGTTGCCATAAAAGATTTGTACCGCGCCAGATTCAGGCAAGCCCGCGCCGTTTTCTTCCATAGGGGTACCCACGGCCAGGTCGTCAATGTTATCACCGTTAAAGTCACCACTGGTTAGGACGAAGCCAAAACGATCGTTGGCTTCTGCCGGTGAGGCTACAAAACCGCCAACGTCTTGCGTCAGGAAATCATCCGTGGCATTGCCACCCAACTCGCCAGCTCTCAAACGATTGCTGGAACCATAAATAATGTTGATAGCACCGGCGGCGGCATCGCCACCAACCGTCTCATAAGGAATGCCCACGGCCAGGTCATCGTAGCCATCGCCGTTAAAGTCGGCGGCAGTGAGGGCCGCACCGTAATAATCACCAGCCTGGGCGGAGTCTTCCACGAGGACGGTGTCCTGGGTCCAGGTTTGGCTGTCTGTGGTTGTAAGCCCGTCGGCCGAACCGTACATTACCTGTACGGCACCCGCGTCATCATCAGCGCCTACCAATGAGCCAGGCACGCCGATGGCTAAATCGTCGTAGCCGTCGTTGTTAAAGTCGCCTAATCCCAGCGCTTGGCCAAAGCTATCCCCATCGGACACCGCAATGTCATCTAGGCCGTTGACAGCGCGATGCCACAGCTGATCATCTACGGCTGCATTGGCTGCCAGGGCTTCCAGGCCCAGGTTGCTGCCATAAATCACATGCACGGCTCCAGCATCAACATAGGTTAAGCCTTGGGTGACGTCCTCATCCGGGACACCAACGGCCAGATCGGCATAGCCATCCCCGTTGAAGTCTGGAAAGGCATCTCCCGTAGGGCAGAGATTGCCTGTGGGTGGCGGGGTGATGATAGTACCATCCGGCTCTGTTGCTTTGGCAGCATTGGCGGTGCTGCCGTTGCTCACCATTGGCAAATAGACGCTATAACAGCTGGCTGCTGTGGTCTCAGCAGAAACAGTGGGTAACGGCCGTTTGCCTAATCCCATCATCACCAGCGGCAATAGCGCCAATGTCAAAAACAGAACTGTCAACTTTTTCTTACTAATCATGATCACCTTCCATTGAATAATTTGATTTGAACAATACGATCCTACCTAAACCGACTCCTGGCTATTTGTCCTGCTCCTGGTTTTCAATTTGCTTATGCAAATGGAGAAACAGCGCCTGAAGCGTGCCAAAGGCGAGGCTTTCTTTGCTGTGCACATCGGTAATCGAGGCGCGCCAGGGAGCGTCTTCAGCTTCACGCCAGATACGTACTAGAAAAGAGCGGTAGTTCTTAACCCGTGTGCCCTGTGAATGCGCCGTGCCAAAGGGGTCTGATTTCTCAGTAGGATTACTTGACATGAGGCACAGTGTAGAAAGCTTGCGTAGCCAAACCGTTCCCAAAGGAATTCAAGGCTAAAAATTGACCAGTTTCTCGTATAATGGGGCCATGACCCAACTGGAGTTGTCCTTGTTTGGTGGTTTTGCCGCCTCTATGGAGAATAAATCGATCACCCAATTTCGTACCGACAAGATGCGGGCGCTGCTGGCTTACCTGGCGCTGAACGGGGGACGGCCGTTTCGCCGTGAAAGTTTAGCAACCTTGTTTTGGTCTGAATGGCCCGATGACGCCGCCCGCCGCAACCTGCGCCAGACGCTGCACCGGCTGCGTCAGCTGCTGGATAAATTGTCTCCCGAACTGGGCAGCGAGCTGCTGACCATGACCCGCCAAACGGTGCAGCTGAACGGCACGGCCGTTTCCCTCGACGTCGCTCGCTTTCAACAGCACCTGCAAACCTGCGAAACGCATCCCCACGTCAATTTGCACCAGTGCGACGCCTGCCTGGGCCGAATGCAGCAAGCGGCCGCGATCTACCAAGGAGATTTGCTGGATGGCTTCAGCTTGAAGGATGCTTATCCGTTTGAGGAATGGCTGCTGGTGCAGCGCGAACAGCACCAGCAGCAAATGCTGGCTTTGCTGGATCAGCTTACCCAGGCATTAGAGCAGCGCGGGGAGTTCGAGCAGGCGCAGCAGTTTGCCAACCAGCAGGTACAGCTGGCTCCCTGGCGCGAATCGGCTCACCGGCAGCTGATGCGGCTGTACATGCGCCAAGACCAGCGCACCGCTGCCCTGGCTCAATACGAAACTTGCCGCCATATGCTGGAGCAGGAATTGGGCGTTGAACCGGCGGAAGAGACGGTACAGTTGTGGCAGCAGATTAAGAATGGAACGTGGGAAACGGCCGTTTCCCCCCATACGCCTTTGCACAACTTTCCTCCGTCGCTCACCCTTTTCATCGGCCGCGAGCAGGAGATCGCCCAAATATTGGCCCATCTGGCCGATGATGGCTGCCGCCTGCTCACCCTGTTGGGGCCTGGTGGCACTGGCAAGACTCGGCTGAGCGTGCAAGTAGGGCAAGAAATTGGGGCTGGGGCGCGCCATTATCAAGATGGTGCCTTTTTCATTCCTCTGGCGGCCGTGAGCGATGAGACACGGTTGGTCACAACGTTGGCCCAGCATTTAAACCTTCAGCTAACCGAGCAAACACCACCTCGTCAGCAACTGCTTAACTGGCTGCAAGCCAAAGAACTGCTGTTGGTCTGCGACAATTTTGAGCAGCTCATGTCAGGAGCGGGGTTGTTGGGGGATATTTTAGCCCAGGCACCCGGCGTGCAAATCTTAGTGACCTCTCGCCAGCCGCTCAACCTGCAAGCCGAATGGCGGCAGCCGGTGGGCGGGCTAGATTACAGAGAAGGGGATAGCTCAGAAGCGGTGCGTTTCTTCCGGCGCAGCGCCCGGCGAGTGGCACCACAGTTCAAAATGGGAGAAGAAGATGTAACGGCCGTTCTCAATCTGTGCCGTTTGGTAGATGGCTTGCCGCTGGCGCTGGAGATCGCCGCTGCCTGGACCCGGCTGATGGACTGCCCTACCATTTTGCGCGAGACGCAGAAAAGTTTGGACTTTCTGGCGTCACCATTGGGTGATTTGCCTGACCGGCACCAGAGTATTCGCGCCGTGCTGAATCAGTCGTGGCAGATGCTAACCCAACGGCTGCAAATCATTTTGGGGCAGTTGGCGCTGTTTGCCGGCAGCTTCACCCTGAATGCGGCACTAAGCATCGTACCTGATTTGTCGATGCTGGACCTGGCTTCGCTGCTGGATCGCTCACTGCTGCAATGGCAGCCGAACGGCCGTTACCAGATGCATGAACTGCTGCGCCAATTTGCCCAAGAACAATTTCAGGCTGAGTTGACTATTTTTCGGGGGAATTACGGCCGTTTCTACCTCAACTTTATTGCCGATCAGGAAAGCCAACTACGCGGCAAAAATCCCCAGCAAGCCGTCGCTGCCATCCAGCAAGAGTTAGATAATGTGCGCCAGGCATGGCAATGGACTGTGGCCCAGCAGGACGATAATTTATTAGCTGCTGCACTTGATGGTTTAGCTGCTTTTCATCAGTTTCGTGGCACGTACGACGAGGGGCGTGAGCAATTTGTTGCAGCAGCAAAGGCATTGCCACCCTCTGTGTTGGTCAACCGTTTGTGGTTGGCAGAGGCAGATCTTCGGCAAAGATTGGGGGATTTGGCTGGTGCCGTTGTACTCGTGCAACGTGTTGTGGACACTGAATTTCCTGAAACAAGACTGCCTGCCCTGATCTCATTGGGCCGTCTGTATGAGCAGCGCAGTGAGTACGATTTGGCCATTGGCATATTGCAAGAAGCATTGGAGCAAGCAGAGCCACAGTCACGGGAAGCTGCCCAAATCTGGAGCATCCTTGGCTCTGTTTATGGCTATCGCGGACCGTTGGAGAAGAGAATTGCTGCTCACAAGCAAGCTCTGGCAGTCAATCTTGCATTGGAAGATGAACTGCAATCGGCCGAAACTTACTATATGCTTGGCATGATTTACAAAGATACCGGTGCCTATGACCAGGCAATGGCGCACATTGAACAAGCAATTGCCATTGCTGAGCGGCTTAACCATCGTGAACTCATTGCTCGATTCACCTATAGTCTTGGTGTGATTTATTGGCGGCAGGATGAATTAGATCAGGCACAGGTGCTTTACGAACAAGCGTTATCAATTGTTCAAGAACTTAACCACAAACGCCTCATCAGCTTTTGCCTGGGTTCCTTGGGGGTACTGGCCAAACGACGTCGCAATTATGATGAGGCATTGCGCTATTATCAACAGGCGGTACAGTTGGCCGAACAAATGGATGACAAGTCCACGCAGGCAATCTATTTAGGCAATATTGGCAATGTGTATATGGATCTTGGCCAGTATGAGGACGCTATCAGCTACCTCAAACGTGCCGCTGAGCTTGACCGCAAGGCTGGGGCTTTGGGTGGGGTAGCCCGCCATTATGGCAATATTGGGGATACGCTTAAATATCAGCGGCGTTATAAGGAAGCAGTACCTTATTATGAAGAGGCCATTCCGCATTTGCGGCAAATCGGGGCAAACTACTTTCTCTGTTGGGTGCTGGTATCGTATGCTGAATGTTTGTTTGAGCTAGGCCGTTTGCCGGAAGCACAAGCCGCAAATGCGGAAGGTGGGAAGGTGGCGGCAGAAATCGGTCGAGACATCTATCAGATGTTCAGTCTATTGCTCGATTCCCGCATTCAGGCCAAAAATGGCAATGTGGCGGCGAGTGTGGCCCAGGTTGCCGCTCTGCGAGAACGCTTCACGATGCCAGAAATGTTGGCCGAAATCGCCTATACACTGTGGCAAATCAATGGCGATCCCGCCAGCCGTGCCGATGCCGAAGCGCGTTTGACAGCCCTGTATAACGACACCAAAAGAGCACACTATCGCACACGTTTTATCGTTTCAGGTACTTGATGCTTGTTTTAAACGTTATCTGTTGTATGTGGCGGTAGGCAACGAGAGAAATCATGCATTCTCGTTGGCTTATTAAACTGTTTGACACGGCACCGCTTGAGCAATTTTCTACCCTGATTTGGGCTAAAATCTTGCCTGTGGCAAGCGCATGAATAAGAGCAGAAGATGGTCATTTACGGTGTCTGGTACCTGTGTGGATCAGGCCAAACGGCCGTCATAGTACCAAGGCCCTATATGCCCTGTCATTGCTTTACACCCTCAAACAAACGTGCTATACTCCGAGCCGTAACTTTATGTTACGTCAAGTTGATTTTGGCTGGAAACTTTTAGGGCAAAAATCAGCAGCTATGCCAAGTTTTTGGCCGATGATTGGCTCGCGAAATTCGACTGTCGGAGCCATTTATTTTTATTGGAAGCACCACGACCTTTTGCCATGGCCTATTCACCCAATAGCGATCCACTTCTGGACCAAATTGCCGCTTCCCTCAAGCAACGAGGAGTTCACACGACTGCCTTAACCTTGCTGGAAGTGGGTCAGCCGCTTACTTTTATTGGCAGCCAGCTGCTATGGCTGGCACAGCCAGCGCTGGCGCTGCTGTGGCCTACAGCCCAGGTACGCCGCGTTGCCCAACTTATGGAAGATCCGGCGGCAATTAACGGCCTGATGGCTCGTTTAGCGACAGATGAGGTGAGCGTATGACCCCAACTATTGTCCTGGCGGTTTTGCTGGTGTTGGGGTTGCTGCTCTTTTTGCTGACGCGCAGCGTGCGGGCCGGACGCACGGTTGTTTTACGGCCGTTAACCAGCTACGAAGGTTTAAAAGGGCAGATTGGTCGCGCCATTGAATCGGGGCGGCAGCTGCACCTGACGCTGGGGCAGGCCAGCCTGGTCGGTAGAGCCAATCCAACCAGCGTGAGCGCAGCGGCCGTTTTAGACAGTCTGGCTAAAGATGGCTGTGCCAACGGCACGCCACCATTGGTGACCATGGGTGAAGGCACCTTGTTGCCATTGGCGCAGGGCAGCTTGCAGCACGCGCTGGCAGAAGCAGGCCGTCCCGGCGACTTTGATTTATCTTTAACCCAATTTGTCGCCCCCGAAACCGATCCGTTTGCCTATGGTGCAGGCGTTGCCGTTTTACTACAGCAGCAGCGCGTGGCCAGCAACATTATGGTGGGACGCTTTGGTCCCGAGTTGGCCATTATGGCTGAAGCCGCTAATCGGCAAAATATTGAGCAGGTTATCGGCACAGATGATCCGACGGCGCTGGCGGTGGCTATGGCAGCGACCAACGATGTGCTGATTGGTGAAGAGTTGTTTGCCACCAGTGCTTATTTAGATGGCAGCGCCAGCCAGATTGCCAGCCTGCAATTGCAGGACATTTTGCGTTGGATTGTGGTGTTATTTATTCTGGGAACGGCCGTCTTCCAACTGGTCTAGGATTTTTACAGGCCGGACCGGTTTTTCTGGCCAAGCAGATAACATCGTGGAAAACTTGTCAGGTCTATGAATAAAGTTAAGCAAACTACAGAAAATAATTTAAAAACGAGAGAGCGATTTCTCTGTGGTTTGCTCAAGTAAAAGCGGGAGAATTGGTTCTACCTATTTCAAAGCACCTCCCCGCATTTACATAAAGCGATAAGATGAAGCTAAAGCAAAGCATTGCCGTTTTTATTGCTGTATTTTTTGGGCTGGTAACGCTCATTGCCCTGTTGTTTGACGTGGGCGGTATCAGTATCGTTATTTTGGGCTGGGCTTCATTTTTAGCGGCCATTGCCCTTGTTTTGGGTGTGCTGAACTTGCTGCTGGTGCATTTGACCCGGCTGTTTAGAGAGCGCAATCTGTACAGCGGCGTCTTGGTATTGGGTTTATTAGCTGTCTTTGCGGCGGCCATCGTAGACGAACTCAACGGCAGCGATAATGTCAATCTCATTTTCAACTGGGTGCAGGCACCGCTGGAAGCGGCCCTGGCGTCCTTGTTGGCGATCTTTTTGCTGTTGGCCGGTGTGCAGTTGCTTAAGCGACAGCGCACTCGCTGGGCATTTTTGTTTAGCCTGACGGCCGTTGTGATGTTACTGGGGCAGGCTTTGCTCACCAGCCGATTATTGCCTGCGGCGCTGCGCCAACCAGTGAACCAGGTGGTTGATTTTGTCCAGAGTATAGTTGTCACGGCTGGTATTCGCGGTTTGCTCATTGGTATCGCGCTGGCAACCTTGTTGTTAAGCTTGCGCCTGTTGATGGGTGTGGAACGGCCGTATAATAAATAATGAGCAACGAGATTAAGTGCAAGACTTGTGGATTCGAAAATCCACACAGCAGTAAATTTTGTAACAACTGTGGGGCAAAATTACCCCTCAGTACCCACATTATTTGCCCCAACTGCGAAACCCCCAACACGCGTGACCGCATCTTTTGCGACACGTGCGGCACGCGCCTGGTCCCAGACACAAGCCAGCTCAAGCCCGAAGAGCCAGAGGAAGCCCCGCCGCCGCCACCGGCCAATGAGCCATTTTCTTTGCCAGCACGCCGACCTGGCGATACGGGTGAGCTGCATCCTCATGCGGTGCCCGATTGGCTGCGCACGGGCGACATTGGTTCAACCAAAGATAACGATGCAGGCGAATCAGACGATGAGATGCCTGAGAAGAAAGGCACCAGTGATTTGCCCGACTGGCTGGTACACGACAGCGATCCCGAGCCAATCATTAATGCCCCAACCAATATTTCCACAGAGTTTTACCAGGATTTGCTGGACAAAGCGGAAGATTTACCCCAGCCAGATGATCTGTATCCTGATGATGACGCCACTAATTTGCCTGATTGGCTGTCTGAAGCGGATGATACGCAGGCGGGCGCTGCGCCCCATGCCGATGAGCAAGCCAGCGCTGGACTGACAGGTTGGTTAAGCGATCTACGTGATGAGGGCATGGCGGTGGATGATACGGCCGTTCCCGAAGAACCTGAAGACGATATAAACAGCGGTCTTACCGATTGGCTGCATGAACTCGACGATCTGGGCGGTACACCCGAAGACCATACGGCCGAAAACGCGGCAGCCCTGGATGAACTGCTTGATGACCAGCAGGAAGATGCTGATGATTCTGACTGGCTGCAAGAGCTTGGTCCGGCCCAAACGGATGTGCTGCCTCTGCAACCGGCTGAACCGGATGAGGAAGCCGCCGGGGAACTGCCTGGTTGGATGGATGAACTGGGTCCCGTGCAAACCAATTTGCTTGATCCCAGCCAGATAGCCGAATTAACTGGCCCGCTTACCGACCTCCCCGAAGATGAGATTGTTGATGATGAAGAAGCGGGCGCGGATGTCTCCTTTACGAATTTGTTTGAGACGGCCACGGGCAGCACAACAGATGATCTGCCGGATTGGTTGGATACGGCCGTAGAAGATGTCGATTCTTTTCTGGAAGATTTGCCAGATGATTCAGCCGAAGAGATGGCGTCTGATTTTGTTTCTGAGGAAACCACCGATTGGCTTCGCGATGGCCTGACCGCTGATGATTCCGATTTGGATTGGCTGTCGGAGACGGGGGATTTGGATGTAGCTCCAGACGCAGCTGATGAAATAACCCCTGATGAAGAAACGGCCGTTGCTGATTTCGCCTTTGCCGATGATGTGGCTGAAGCACCAGATGCTGTTGATGACCCAGACCTGTCCGAAGATCTGTCCGATGATGACGATTTTTCCTGGCTGTCAGATATGGAAGCCATTGAAACGGGCGAGTTGGTTGTTGAGCCTGAACCTGCATCTGATGAATGGGCTGTTCCTGATGAGACATCTCATGCTGAAGAAGAATTTCTTGAAGAGCAAGAAAGTGCCGAAGCCATCGTTTCTGATGAAACCGAGGATGATACCTGGACCAGTGATACCTTTTTTGCCGAAACGGCCGTTGGCGCAGATTTGCCCGATTGGTTGAGCCAGCTTGATAAAGCAGATAAAACTGACGAGCCTGCCGATGTGGGATCCACCGATGAAGAAATGCCGGAGTGGATTGCCAGTATGCGTCCTGGCCAGGGCATCATCGGCAGCGAACTGCCCGGTGTGTTCCCTGAAATGGATTTGCGAGATACGCTGGAAGGCATTCCCGAGGAGCTGGCTGGGGCAGAATTGCCGGAATGGTTGCAAGATACGCCGTTGGACCAAGCACCGCCACCTTTGTTTGCTGCGTCAGACAAAGAAGAGTCAATGGAAATCCCCGATTGGCTCCAACCTGACAGTGAGGAGACGGAGAGCCCCGCAGCCACGCCTGCTGCGCCAATGGAGCAACCGGGTGCAGGCAGCAGCCGCGATGAGTGGCGTTCGCTCTTGGAAGAGCTACCCCCGCTGACGCCGCTGGCGGAATCTTTGCCCAAAGCAGATATTCCTGAATGGGTGCAGCAGCTCAAGCCGCCGGAACTAACCGGTGAACCACCGCGTGAACCAGACGGGCCAGAAGAAATTTCTGGGCCGTTGAAAGGCATGCACGGCATTGTGTCCATCGAGCCAACCATTGCCAAGCCACGCGCGGCTACGCTGCCAATGCCGTATGTCACCACGCCAGAACAACAGCAGCAGGTGGCGCTGCTCCAGCAGCTAACCCAGGAGATGCCGGAAACGGTCACGACGCTTTCTACAAAACCGGCTTATGACACGGCCGTTTGGCTGCGTGTTGTATTAGCTATGTTACTCATTGCTGCTGTGCTGGTTGGGCTGCGCGGCCCAAGTTTGGTGGCTACGGATAATCCCGTGCCAGCCAATGTGCAGGCGGTGGAAACGGCCGTTTCTGCCGCAGCAGGTCAGCCGGTGTTATTGGCTTTGGAATATACGCCAGCGATGGCGGGTGAATTATCCCCACAGGCGGAACTATTGCTGGCGCAGCTGGCAGCCAATGGCAGCCCTGTTTTTATTACCAGCCAGTATGCGGCGGGAACGGCCGTAGCGAGCAATCTCACCGCTGCAGCTGATGCCCACATGATTGGCTATTTGCCTGGTGAAAGCATTGGCTTGCGTCAGCTGGGCGATTGTTTGGGCGGACGAAATGAATGTGAACAGCTAAACGGCCGTTTGCTCGATGCCGATCTACAGGCTGGGCTAAGCCAAATTGGCCTGGTAATTGTCCTCACGGGTGATCGGGACAATCTGGTCAACTGGATTGAGCAAGTAGGCAGCGTCTCTGAAAATGTACCAATGGTCGCCGGGATCACGCAGGCACTAACGCCATTGGCCAATGGGTATGCCATCACCGGGCAGCTCGACGGGCTTTTGGGCGGCATGCCAGATGCAGTCGCTTACCAACAGCTGATGGATTTGCCGGAAAGTGGCGTGCAGACACAGCTGAACGCCCAGATTTTTGGTCAGCTGCTAGCTGGATTACTATTGTTAATTGGCTTGCTAACCTACGGTACCCGTAGTCTGGCGAGCAATCGGCAGCAAAAAAAGTAGGGCAATCTTCGGGTTAAAGACGCATGACTGAATTAGCAGGACTCATCATCGGTATCGCGCTTACGCTTTTTATTTACAGCTACATGGTTGGCGATAATCCGCTGTACCGAATTTCGGTTCATCTGCTGGTTGGGGTGAGTGCCGCTTATGCTGTGGTTGTCGTGGTGCGGCAGCTGCTATTGCCCATTTGGCGGCAGGTACAGGCCAATCCAACTGCTCCAGATTCTGTGATTTGGTTAGTGCCGGTTTTATTTGTGCTGATGCTGCTGGCTCGCCGCCTGCCTAGCGTGAGCTGGTTGGGCAACACGACGCTGGCTTTGTTGGTGGGTGTGGGGGCCGCCGTTGCCTTGTTGGGCAGCCTTACTGGCACGTTGTGGCCGCAAATTGTCGATGTGCAGGCGCCCAGCCCGTTACAAGGTGCCATTGTGGCTGTTTTAACTGTATGCACCCTGCTGGCTTTTCAGTTTACGGCTTTGCGCCCGCGCAGCAGCGGTGTGTGGCAGCCAGCAATGTGGCAGCGAGGGGTAACGGCCGTTGGCCGCATTGTCCTCACCATTACGTTTGGTGCCTTGTTTGCCACGTTGATTAGCACCGGGCTTATTTTATTGGCAGAACGACTCAACTTCTTCATAACGGAACTGGTACAACGATTCTAATGACGACTGAAGCGCCGCAGGTAGAAAGGTACGAATCATTTCTGGTCGCTGATTGTGGCAGTACGCACACGACGGTGGTTCTGTTTGATATGGTGGCTGGTGCGTATCGGCTGATTGCCCGAGCGGCCGTTCCCACCACAATTCACGCTCCCTGGTTTGACGTGGCTCAGGGTGTGCAGCAGGCAATCGGCCGTATTTCAGAGATTACCGGGCGTAGGTTGCTCAACGAGCAGGGGCGGCTTATTCGCCCTGTGCGCACTGATGGTACGGGTGTGGATCATTTTGCGGCCGTGGCCAGCGCTGCCCAGCCATTAGATGTGCTGCTGGTAGGTTTATTTGATGAAGTCAGCATTACCTCGGCCCGTAAAGCACTGCGCTCCATTTACCACCACGAAAAAGATCGCCTGACGCTGTCCGATCAACGACGGCCGCATGAACAAGTGGGGGCTGTGGTGCAATCCCAGCCAGAACTCATCCTTATTTCTGGTGGTACGGATGGCGGGGCAGAAGATCGGCTTTTACAAATTGTAGAATCGGTTGGCTTAGGCATGAGCGTGATGGGTGACAGCCAGGTGCCCGAAGTGATTTTTGCCGGCAATATCAGACTTCGTGAACGGGTACAGGGGATGTTGAGCGCGTATGCCAATGTGCAGATGGCCAATAATCTGCGACCCACATTAGAAACGGAACAGCTCGATGATACCGTGCGGCTCATTACAAACCTGTATGAAGAATTGAAGATCAATGAACTGCCTGGCGCTCAAGAACTGCGCGATTGGAGCAACCATCCCATTTTGCCTACGGCCCACGCTTTTGGCGACATTGCCCACTACTTTGCGGCGCTGCAAAAGCAGTCGGTTTTGGGCGTGGATTTGGGCAGTAACAGCGTATCGCTCGTCATGGCCGATCCAGAACATGCCCAGGTGTCGATTCATTCTGAGCTGGGAACGGGACAGCCCGTAGCCAATTTGTTGGACATGGTTTCGATTGATGAGATTCGGCAGTGGGTACCGGTAGAGGTTTCGGCAGCCGAAACGGCCGATTATATTTTCAACAAATCATTGCATCCCTTCACCTTAGCCACAGATGAAAAGATGCTGCAGATGGAGCAAGCTGTGGCGCGCACGTTGATTCACTGTGCCGCCGCAGCCGCAGGCAGCGATGCACGCTGGCCTTTTGTGGGCGAGCAGCGTACGCCGCCTCCCTTTGGTCTGCTGCTGGCCAGAGGCAGCACCCTGGCCAATGCGCCACGTCCGGGGCAAATTGTGCTCATGCTGCTGGATGCGCTTCAGCCGACCGGTATTTTTTCCATTGCGCTGGATCGTTATGGGGTGTTACCGGCCTTGGGGGCGTTGGCGTCTCATCAGCCGTTGGCCGTTATTCAAACGCTGGAGGCTGGTGTGTTGTCTGACCTGGGCTGGGTGATTGCCCCGACGGGCAAGGGCCAGTTGGGCAAGAAGGCAATGGAAATTTCGATAGAATCCGACCGGGTTAGCTTTGAAGGCGAAATCGAGTTTGGCAAAATTGAAATTTTCCCCATTGCACCAGGCAAAAGTGCGAAGGTCACCGTGAAGCCCACGGGACGATTTGATATTGGTTTTGGTCCTGGGCAGGGCAAGAAGATGACGTTGACGGGTGGTTTGGTCGGCGGTTTGGTCGTTGATGCGCGGGGACGGCCGTTTACCTTGCCCCGTGATGTAGCCGACCGGCGCAGCCTGATGCGCAAATGGCTGTGGGACATGGGGGGCTAGATGATGAAAGAGTTCTATCGATCTGTTGTCATCCAGGAACATACCAAGATCCGGCGTCCTCGTGTGCTGCCCAAGGGTGGAGAAACGGTTGTGCGCGTGGGGCAGGAGGTTAGCCCAATTCAGGTTGTGGCGCGCACCACCATGGCGACTGATTTTGCCATTATGTCGGCCGTAGAGAAGTTGGGCATTTCCCCCGACGAGCTGGGGGAACATTTGCGCGTTGAGAAGGGTGCTTCTGTTGAGGCTGGGACCGTCTTGGCTTCGCGCAAGCGGCTGCTGGGCGAGCGGCAGGTTGTCTCACCCGTAGACGGTATATTTTTTGATGTCGTGAACGGCCGTATTGCTATTCAACCAACCTCAGACTGGCTGGAGCTGCGCGCGTTGGTGGCTGGTCGCGTTGTAAGCTATGTGAGTAACCGGGGCGTAATAATTGAAACAAGCGGCACTTTGATCCAGGCTGCTTGGGGCTCTGGACGTGAAGGGGTCGGACAACTTAAGATTGTGGCCAATGTCCCAAGTGCGGTTTTGTCCCCAGAACATCTCAATCTGGATGTCACAGGGCAGGTTTTAGCTATCGGCACGCTAAATGATTTGGAGTTGTTTCACCGGGCTGAAGATTTGGGCGTGCGCGGTTTAATTGTTGGCAGCACCACGGCAGAATTATGTCGGGCCAGCCAGGCATCCCCTTTGCCACTCATTGTGACCGATGGCGTGGGTGGTGGTGGTATGTCTGCTCCCATTTTTCAATTGTTGCAGCAGGCAGACGGCCGTTCGGTTTCGTTGTTTGGCGACTATAATGCAGAAGCGGGGCAGCGTCCTGAAATTATTTTGCCCCAGGCTGCCGCCCTGGGAGTAGATGCGGTTACCCTGAAGAAAACATTAGAACCTGGCCAGCGTGTCCGAATTTTGGGCAAAACAAAAACAGCCCAGGTAGGAACTGTAAAACACATCTATAATCGGTTGCAGCTAACCGCTGTGGGCATGAAGGTTCCCGGTGTTGATGTGGAACTGCCAGATGGACAAACAATGTTTGTCCCTACAGCAAATCTTGATGTCATTGCCTGAGGGTAGTTTGGCGTAAATTCGTTCCGAAATCAAACTTCGCTGTGCCAAACTGCTTAAAGTACAGCGGGCCTTGTATAATCCGGAACACGCTTCAGCAAAGCTGTACTAAGCGATAAACGATTTATTGAACGGAGGAAATTATGCAAGATGACTATATAGAGGAAGATTTTCTGGAAGAGGAAAATTCTTCAAATCGCCGCCCATTTTTGATGGCGGTAGGTGTGCTGGTGACACTGTTTATACTGATGGGTGCCTGCACTGCTTTTTTCTTAATCAATAATCGTGCCGCAGAAGATCGGGCTGAAGAAGTTGCCGCTATTGAGACACGCAATGCTGAGACAGAGGCGTCTAATATTGCCACATCTGTGGCCGCCACGGATACGGCCGCAGCTATGCCAACGGATTCGCCTTTGCCTACTGGCACGCCGACCGGGACGCCTGCTCCTGCTACCGAGACGCCAACACCCACCAACACCCCTGTTGTTGAAGACACAACAGATGAAGAGGCAGTGATTGAAATTGAAGATGGGGATGGCGTGACAGAAAATGGCGATGGGACGGACGCTGCTGCTGACGAAACGGATGGCAGCTCAGATAGTGACGCTGTCGATGAAGATGCTACTCCGACCCCAATTTCGGCATTAAGCGAGACAGGCGATGGCAGCAATGGTGACGCATTGCCGCAGACAGGTCTTGATACCTGGGGTGTCGTGTTGGCTGCGTTTGTACTCGTTGGCCTATTTGTCTTTGCTCGCCGCTTGCGCACAATGGGTTAGTTATTGGCACCATAAAGTAGGCTGGTCCATCATTTGCTGATGGGTAAATGTCTGCCGCTAGAAATTTCAATCAGTTCACCAAACAACCAGCACCGACTACGCGGCGCTGGTTGTTTTTATTTTTAATGTAATCGGTCAGAATTGCTTGCAATAATCAAGTGACCAAATGCGTATTTTAGGTGACTAATAATCAAGACTTTCGATGAAAAGAAGAGATGTCAGAAATTCAGTACAAAATTCACACGGCGATGCAATTTACGGATACTGTATAATTTTGGTAGATTGTTAGGGAAAGGGTGCGAAAGCAACGCAGAAAACAGATTAATCCATTTCGCTTTTACCTGAGTCAACGGCCGTAACAAGCCTACTCTTAGTAAAATCCGAAAAGTCGCCACTGTTTGCCTAGGAACATTATGCAACTTGCTGAAAAAACCAACAGCCGTACTGCCACAATCTTGATTGTTGAAGATGATCAATCCATGCTGGATGGCATGAACGATCTTCTGGAAATTGCCGACTTAGGTTATGACATCACAGTGCTTCAGGCCAATGACGGCCGTATGGCGCTGGAAATCATGGCCAAGCAAGAACCTGATTTGATCATTTCCGATGTGATGATGCCCCAGATGGGCGGCTATGAATTTTTAAACCACGTGCGCGCCAATCCAGAATGGATTCAAATCCCATTTATCTTTGTTACAGCCAAAGGGGAAGAGCCCGATATTCGCAAAGGGCGGCTGAGCGATGCCGATTTATACATTACAAAGCCCTTTGTCATCTCTGAGCTGCTCACGTTGATCCATGCCCAGCTAGACATGGCCTATGAACGTAAGCAGGCGCGGGAGCGCAATGTAGAGTCGCTAAAGAAAAATATTCTGCAAATTCTCAACCATGAATTTCGCACGCCACTTACCTATGTGACGGCGTATTATGAGATGTTGGCTGACAGCCTGACGGAGTTTACTGACGGCCGTAACT
This sequence comes from uncultured Anaerolineae bacterium, assembly GCA_905479495.1. Classification (GTDB taxonomy): domain Bacteria; phylum Chloroflexota; class Anaerolineae; order Promineifilales; family Promineifilaceae; genus Leptofilum. The sequence continues at coordinate 434,702 of CAJQMR010000002.1, read as the reverse complement.
ATCGAGAATATTTACGCGGTATTCAGGCTGGCTGCTTCCGACTAACGCGTTTGGTGGATGATTTTGTTCGGGTGATGGAGCTGCGCAGTGGTGAAGCGCAAGCGAATTATTTGTCACGAGCCAAGCCCTTGCCTAACTTATCTAGCCTGCTTAAGGACGTCATTGCGGCTCACCAGGATATAGCCACAGAAGGGCAGTACATACTTGCCAGCAACATACCGGACAAGCTGCCTCTGATTTTTGGCGATCCGGTCAGCCTTACTGACATTCTTGAACGCCTCCTAAACAACGCGATTAAATTCACGGATCCCGGCCGGGGAAATATTAATCACATTATGGTTGAAGTTACTGTCCAGGCCAAAAATATTTATATCGTTGTGGCAGATGAGGGCATGGGTTTCCCTGCTCACATGAAAAATCAGATTTTTGAACCATTTGTCCAGCACAATCGGGGGATTTTTGAGCAGCAGGGGGCGGGGACTGGTTTGGCAATTGTCAAGGGATTGGTGCAGCTGCATAACGGCCGTATCGAAGCCGAAAGTCAGGAAGGCAAAGGTAGCAAATTTACCGTTGTTTTGCCTGTATATCAGCGCCTAAAAGCGCAAGATGCCCTGGTTCGCGAAGAAGGCAAAGCCACGGCTACGGTCCTGGTGGTTGAAGATGATCGCAACTTGCTAAATGGGCTTGAAGACCTGCTTACCATCTTCGAAGGTAAATACAAACTCAAAGTTCTCACGGCCCTGAATGGAGTAGAAGCCCTGGATGTGCTCGACCAGCAAGTCCCGGATCTCATCATCTCCGACATTATGATGCCCAAAATGAGTGGTTATGAATTTTTGCTGCGTGTGCGCGAAAATCCACAATGGGTGCACATCCCTTTTATCTTCTTAACGGCTAAAGGCGAGAAGCAAGATGAGTACGAAGGCTTCCGTCGGGGCGTTGATGAATACATCACCAAGCCATACGATAGCGATGATATGCTGCGCTTTGTTGAGAAGCAGCTAGACAAATATTTCCACAACCAAAATCTGGTTGCTCAAAGTTTTGATGATCTAAAGCGCAGCATCATCAACCTGATTACGCCAGATTTCCGTACCCCGCTTGCCTCCGTCTCCGAACATTCTGACGAGCTGGCCAAAGCGCTGTTAGATGCTAATACCGACAGCGATCTAAAGCACTCCCTGCGCGGTATTCAGGATAACAGCCTCCGTCTTACCCGGCTCATTGAGGATTTTATTTCCTTAGCCGAGCTAAAAACAGGCGAAGCCTGGACGGCTCATAGCTTAAAGGCCTATCCGACGTCTAACGTGGGCAGCATGGTTTTTGAAACTTGCCAGACTTTAAAACAACAAGAAGAAATGCGCGGTTGGCAGATTGAGATGGCAACCCTCACCGATATGCCTAAAGTTAAGGCCGATTCGACAACCATACAGGAAGCGATTGAACGGTTGGTTTTAATTGGTGTTCAGCAAAGCGAACCGTCCCCAAAAACTGAAGAAATACTTTTCTCCCTCTACAACGGGAAATCAGGCAACGTAGAAATTGTGATAACCTTTTCAGCGAAGTTAAGTGATGAAACCGTTGCCAAATTTATGGAAATTTTGGCCAATGATGAACCAGACTTGCTTCAATTTCCTGAATATGGCCCCAGCCTTTATATTGCCAAAGGCTATACAATGCTTCACAATGGGAAGTTGTTATTTAGCAGAGGAAAACAGTCAGGATTTCATTTTGCTATTCAGTTGCCTGTTTACCAAGAATAGACTCCATAAGATGTAGCAAAGGCAAAAGTCTTTGCGGAACGAATCAGTCTGAGCAATATGACAACATCTGCTTGAAAAACAGCAGAGTTTGTTTACAATGTCTCTGGGGCTTGGGTAACCTTGTCCCTGGCTACCACAAAGAAGATTCCATTCGTCAAAATAGTTAGTGACAACAAAAACGGGATTTTTACGTATCGAGCATCAGACATTACAAACCCTCCCATTTAAGTATAAGGAGCAAAATAGATGGCAACATTACTTGAAAAAGTACAAACATTAGTCTCGGCAAACCTGCATGAGATGGTTGATAAAGCGCTGGAAACCAATTCGGTTGCCGTGATGAAGCAATACATTCGTGACGCTGAGAAAAATCTGGACGAACTGGAAGATGCGGCGGCCACCGTGGGTGGTGAAGTTAAAAGCATGGAGCGCAAATATAAAGAGTACAAAAAGAAGGCGGATCAGCTGGACCGTAACATTGATGCGCTCCTGATGCAGGGTAAGGCTGATTTGGCGCGAGCGGCTCAGAATGAGCTGAACAGTGCCCGTCGCCTGCAAGAGCAGTACCATGAGCAATGGGTGCGGCAGCAGCGCGAATACGAATCGCTACTAAATGCCCGCTTGAAGCTGCAAGCCAAGTTGCAAACTATCCGGCAAGAGCAGAAAGAGCTGGAAGCATTGATGCGCCTGGCCAAGTCCAAAGAGACGACGGTGAAGGCAATTAAGAGCCTGGATGATTTGATGGGCGTAGGTGATGCTGATATTGCTCGTCTGGGCGAGTCGATTCGTTCCCGGTTGGATAAAGCTAGTGCCCATAGTGAAATGTATGCGGATCGCCTGGACAACCAGATGGATGCGGCTTTGGGCAGCACTGAACTAGACTTACAGCTCGAAGAACGCAAGCGCCGTCTTGGTTTAGCGGAAGCTCCTGCGCTAACTATGGAAGATAGTGAGGAAGAAGAAGCCGCGATTGAGTAATGTTGCTGTGGGAGCCAGCCAGTAGTAAAGATGGTGGCTGGCCCCACTATTTTAAAAATGTCTGAATCTGAGGCGTCTGTGCAAGCGTGGTTGAGGGAGGGGATTACGGCCGTAAAAAAAGGCGACCGCGTGCAAGGCCGTGGGCTGCTGGAAAAGGTTCTTGAGGCTGACGAACGGAACGAACAGGCGTGGCTCTGGCTGAGTGGCGCGGTAGATTCAACCGAAGAGCGCCAAATCTGCCTGGAAAACGTGCTGGCCATCAATCCAGATAACGCCCTGGCCAAAAAAGGGCTGGCCAAATTGGCTCAGGCAAAGCCACCAAAGCCACCAAAGCCAGCTTCAGGCAAAGTCCAGATTGTGCGGCGAGAGTATGCCCCGCTTTCTACAGCATCGGCCTTGTTGTACCCGGAGAGCCAGGTAAAAACGTGGGAATGGCGAGACCCAACGGCCGTACAAGACAAAGCGCCCACTACCGGCTACCAAGCCAGCGAAAGTTATAATGATATCTGGACCAAAGATGTGCCGGTGTGTGGTTACTGTGCGCACGAACTTGCGCCAGAAGACAATCGCTGTCCCAGCTGCAAAAAAGAATTGACGGCAAAATATTTTCGTTACCCCAATGCCAGCACCAACCTGACCACACTATGGGTGCTGCTTTTGGGTGTAGGACAATTTTTTCTGCTCCAGCTTATCTATAATTTGCTGGCCCGAAATAATATTTATGCCGCTGTTGGCAGCGGCATGGTAATGGTCGTATTTGTTGTGTTGGCTTTTGGGGTGAACTTCCGCCAAAGTTGGGCCCATCTTATTGCCATTTATTTTCTGGTTGGTGTGATCTTGGTCTCATTGCTGCGTTGGGTGCTGCCGGCCGATTTGGCCGTGTTGGGCATCGCCGAGTTGGACCCGGCGATTCAGGAGTTTGTCCAGCCGCTCACCTCAGGATTAGGTGAAACGATTCGTATATTTATTTTGGTTGGTGCGGTGCTGGCCTTGTTTTACGCTATCTTCAAGGCTGGCCCAGATTTTGACCGGGTGACGGTGCGGCAGGTGGCTGCTTTAACGAAAGGTCCCAAAACGGCCGCTGATTTTAATGCGGCCGCTACGCAGTTAGCGCGGCGAGGATTGTGGGCAACGGCCGTATTGCATTGGCAAAATGCTGCCGCCAAAGCCCCGCAAAACATCACTTACCAGGAATCATTAGGACAGGCTTACGCCCGATTAGGTTTTTACGACCGCAGTTTGGATGTGCTGCGGTCTGCCCGGCAGCGCACTGGCAGCAGTGAGCGACAAGCATCTATTGAGCAGCTTATTCAGGCCGTTCAGGCTAAAATGGATCAGGAACGGCAAACCAACAAACAAGCAAAACAAAGTTGAACCCATGTCAAAAGCCCGAGAAGCATTAGAAGAACGCGTCCAAAAAGCCATCTGGCAAGAATCATTTGTCCGTTGGGAAAGTGGTGTGGTGCTGGCGCTCACCGCCATCTTAACCACGTTTTCCGCGCTGGGGCTGCCCCTAGTCGATTTTGTACCGTTTTGGGGCTGGTTGTTGGGTGGGTTGCTCGCTGAGGCCGGACTAGTGTACAGCAGCGTACTGGATGCAGAATTTGGACGGAAGGTTGTGGCCAAGATGCTTCAGAATGAGTTCAAGCCGGAGCGTCTTAAAGATAAAAAATTGCAGCAGCAAATGAACGAAGCGCTGGATTATCGCAGCCGCATTGAAAAAGGGATTCGGGAACGGACGGACTCTGTGTTGAAGGACGAATTGACAGAGACGGCTGGCCAGATTGATGATTGGTTAGAAAACATTTACGATTTGGCTCAGCGTATCGATCGGTACCAGGAGGAGCGGAAGATTTTGCACCGGGATCGCGTACGGGCAGAAACACGCGTAGCTCAGCTGGAAGCAGAGTTTGACAAAGTTAAAAACCCTGCTGTTAAAGAGCAAATTCAAACAACATTAAACAGTCTGGAACGCCAGCTGGAAACGTTGCAAACGCTCGAAGCCACTATTCAGCGAGCGCGGCTTCAATTGGAGAACTCGCTTACCCATTTGGGCACCATTTACTCGCAAACGATGCTGGTAGATGCCAAAGACATCGACCGGGGCAGCGCCCGCCGCCTGCGGCACGAAATTGCGGAAGAGGTAACGGAATTAAATGAGTTGTTGGTATCGATGGATGAGGTGTATACGGCCGAATCGTTAGGCTAAACGGCCGTTAATCGAGACAATGTGAAACGCCTAGGCCAATTCTTCCTCAGTTGGCTCAAAAATTTCCTCAATTGATAAGACAAAAAGACGGGCAATTTTGAAAGCCAGCGGTAAGCTGGGATCATATTTGCTGCGTTCGATCGCGTTGATAGTTTGCCGCGAAACCCCCACTTTTTGGGCCAATACTTCCTGAGACCAGTCACGTTCGGCGCGCAATACCTTTAGACGGTTGTTCATGATTGCCTTCCTAATTGTACCGGCGGGAAATGACAATATTGGCAATCCCCCAGACAAAGATCATAAACGGGGCAATAAAGACGGTAGGTAAGGGCGGCACCAGCTCAGATGCTTCAAGCAGCCCGTAGCTAAAAGTAACAGCCCCCGTTAGTAAGGTGGTGACCAAGACTGCTTCCAGGTGGATTCGTTTGTACAGTTCATCTTGGCTGCGCACATTATGAATAACAGCCGTCATCGCGTTGAGGAACGGAGCAATGGGCAACAACGTGACCAGCACGGCTAACCAGGGCTGCTCAACACGGCCGTCGCCAACCAGAATAAGGGAGAGCGGCAGCAAGATGGAATAGCCAACCATGCCCAAGATGAAACGAACGAGATATTTTCTTTCCCAACGTTTCATGACGCATCCTCATTGGCTGCTGCGCTGTTACCTGCGCTAACAGCCAACCCGGTGGCCAGACCCACCGGAATTGCCCAACTCCAGATTGAACCATCCCCAGTGAGCAGCTGCACAACGAGCGCCACTGCTGCGCTAATTACAATCCCCAGGGTCATGCCTTTACCTGCATTTAACTTTTTATTATTTTTCATGACTATTTCCTTTATATTTATCTTCACTATATCTTGTCTGCTTGACATTGTGTAAAGCTTACTTGACAATCATTGTAAATTGCGCACGACTATTTGTCAAGTCTGCTTTACAGCTTTCGGGTCACATTTTTTGGTGGCTTGCTGATTTGGTTGCAGCGGTGGGAAAAACGGCCGTCTTCCTGGCCCAATTCACCAGAAATAGCAGGCAGCGCTTGTCAAATCACCGCCGCTCTGCTAATATCTCCTGCTGCAAAAGTAACATTTAAAATAGTTAAAGATGGAGAACGACCAGCTATGAAAGTGCTGTTAAAACAAGATATACAAAATATTGGACTCGCTGGTGAAGTACACAAGGTTGCCGACGGATACGGCCGTAACTTTCTGTTACCCCAAGGTTTGGCTGTGGTTGCTTCCCCTGGCATGATGAAACAGGCTGTTGTCTGGCGCAAAAAAGCAGAAGCTCGTCGTGAGGAAATGCGCGCTGAATATGAAGCCTTGTCGAAGAAGATTGAGGAAGTTAGCCTCACCTTCACCGCTCGGGCCGGGGAAACTGGTAAACTGTATGGGTCTATCACCACCACCCAAATTGCCGATGACCTCAACGAACTGCTTGGCACAGACATCGACCGACGTAAAGTAGGTATCGAGCCGCTGCGCCAGCTAGGGGAGCACAAAGTGGTTGTGCGCCTCAGTGGTGATTTTCAGCCCGAATTGACCGTCATGATTGAAAATGAAGCCGGCGAGATGGAACCAGCCATCGAACTCTCCTCATACGAAGAAGTTGTCGTTGAAGAGATGGTTGATGAATCTGAAGAAGAAACAGACGAAGCAGACGAATAAACGTCGCTTTTTTGCTTAGTCACTGATCAGACAGCTTGAGCCAGCCATTTACCCGGCTGGTTCCTGTCAAAGTCAGTGACTTTTTTCGTTATGATAGACGAACTCGGCCATATTCTTCGGGAAGCCCGCGAAACCAAAGGGTACACGCTGCGGGAAGTCCAGGATAAAACGCGCATTAACAGCCGCTTTTTGGAAGCGCTGGAGATGGGCGATTTTGATCGCCTGCCTACGCCCACCCATGTGCGCGGTTTTTTGCGCAACTACTCCCGTTTTCTTGGCCTGGACCCGGAGCCGATGCTTGAACGGTACGAATTGGGGCAGTCACAACGACCCAAACGCCGTCAGCAGCCGGTGATTATGGATACCACTCAGCCCGTCGGTGCCGCCTTAGAAGCGCCGCCAGACAATCATCCCTTTTTTGATCCGGTCAATATGGAAGTAGACACTGCCTACCAGGGCGGCAACAGTGGCAGCGGTGGCGAGTCGATTTTGCGTCTGGTCATTATTGTCGCCTTAATTGGCTTGCTTTATTTAGCTGGGCAGCGTTTCTTGCCGCTCATTTTGGGGCAGGGTGATGGCACCGAAGCCTTGACTGAAGGGATTACCGAGGCCATCCAAAATATTACCAATCGTGAAACCCCAACGCCAGAAGCCACAGCTACCGAAGAGGCCGGTGCTTCAAGCGTACTCTTGCCCACCAGTCGAAATGAGGTGCCCGTGGGCGAGCTTACCCCAACCGCCACGCGCCCCCCACTGCCAGCGACAATGGAAACCATTGACCTGGAAATCATCATTTTGGAGCGGGCCTGGATGGAAGTAACAATTGATGGGAGCGTGTTGTTTACAGGCATTGCTCGTCCCACAGACCCGCCTTATGAATGGACCGCTAATGATGAAGTGCGCATTAACACGGGTAATGCGATTGGCGTCTCCGTCACTATCAATAATGTGCCGCTTGGTCCGCTGGGGGGACGTGGCGAAGCTAAAGAAGAAGTGTGGCAAACCACGAATTAGCACGGTAAGCGGTTATCAGTGATCGGTAAGTCGGATTGCTTACAGTTTACCGATTACCGATTACGGTTTACCGAATACCGAAACCCATGAGTAAACAAAAGCAAAAAAAGCAGTTCTACTTGCTCAGCCTGGGCTGTAGCAAAAATACAGTTGATTCTGAGAGCATGGCGGCGCTGCTGCACAAGGCTGGCTTTAGCGGTGTCAGTGATCCAGATGATGCCAGCGTGCTCATCGTGAACACTTGTGGTTTTATTGAAGGGGCACGTCAGGAATCGATTGGAGCTTTGCAGGAACTGGCTGATCTGAAAAATAAAAATCAGCTGCTCATTGCCGCAGGCTGCATGGCGCAGCGGTATGGTAATGAGGTGGTGGAATGGGTACCGGGCATTGATGGCGTCATTGGCACGCGCCGCTGGATGGACATTGTGCCTTTTGTGCGCCAACTGCGCCGCAAAAAGCATCCCGAGCCACTATACCATTTGCCAGACGAAGCTACCACGGTGGGCACGGATGAGAAAGGGGTTTTGAGAACGGCCGTACACGGCCGTTCCGCATATCTCAAAATTTCCGATGGCTGCCGTCGCCCTTGTGCTTTTTGCGCCATTCCCCAAATTAAAGGCACCCACGTCAGTCGCCCCGTGGAGGCCATTGTGGCCGAAGCGGTGGCCTTGCAAGCGGCTGGCCTGCAAGAGCTGTCTATCATCGCCCAGGACAGCACCGATTATGGGCATGATCTCGGCCTAAAAAACGGACTGTCCCACCTGCTTAAGGAAATCACAAGCGCCGCGCCAGACATTCCCTGGATTCGCCTCATGTACGCCTACCCCGGTTACGTCACCGATGAGCTGATCGAAACGATGTCCACCGCTCCGCAAATCGTCAACTACCTGGACATTCCTTTGCAGCATGGTCACCGCGAAACGCTCAAGCGCATGCGCCGCCCGGCCAACATTGAGTGGGTGTACCAAACGGTAGAAAAATTACGCACGGCCATGCCCGACATCGCCATTCGCACCACCTTTATTGTGGGCTATCCTGGCGAAACGGATGAAGAGTTTGCTGGGCTGAAGCAGTTTGTGCAGGATTTAAAGTTTGACCGCTTTGGTGCCTTTACCTACTCGTATGAAGCCTCAACCCCTTCGGCAACTGTTTCCTGGCAGGTGCCGGAAGAAGTTAAAGAAGCGCGCCTGGAAGAACTTATGGCCTTGCAACAGCCGATTTCCCTGGCGAAAAACCAGCAGTTGGTAGGCCAGACGCTGCCCATTTTGGTGGAAGGGCACGGCGACGGCGTGAGTGTCGGCCGTTCCTACCGGGACGCGCCGGAGATTGATGGCATGGTGTTTGTGCCGGGTGAACTGCCCGTAGGCGAACTGGTGCCGGTACGCATTGATGGGGCGATGACCTATGATTTGACCGGTGTGATGGAAACGGCCGTTCCCCAAGCGATCACCCTCAACGATATAAAACTTTCTAGCTAAATTCACACCATTTATTACCCTCGCCACCTGCCCCAATCATCAACTGTGGTACAATTTCCGCTGCCTACAAACACAATTGGAGAAAAACATGGCACCATATATTTCCATCGAAAATATTGCCGATTATGTCGGCCAGCAAGTAACCATTAAAGGGTGGCTGTACAACAGCACCCGCAAAGGCAAGCTCATGTTTCTGCGCCTGCGCGACGGCAGCGGCATGACCCAGGGCGTTGCTTTTCGCCCAGAAATTGGGGATGAGCTGTTTGAGGAATTAAAGCGGCTGGGGCAGGAGTCATCCGTCATCATCACTGGCACCGTGAAGGAAAATAACCGCGCCCCCGGCGTGCCCAGCGGCTACGAAATTGGCGTTGAGAGCGTAGAAGTGCTGCAAGACGTGGCCGACTACCCCATCACGCCTAAAGAGCATGGTGTGGAATTCCTGATGGACAATCGCCACCTCTGGCTGCGCTCCAGCCAACAGTGGGCCGTCATGCGTGTGCGTACCACCATTAAACGGGCCATCATTGACTTTTTGGACAACGAAGGTTTCCTCAACATCGACACGCCCATCATTACGCCAGCCGCAGCCGAAGGCACCAGTACTCTGTTTGAACTGGGCTACTTTGACGAAAAAGCGTATCTGGCTCAGACTGGTCAGCTGTACAACGAGGCCAACATTATGGCCTTTGGCAAAGTATATTGCTTTGGCCCCACTTTTCGGGCAGAGAAGTCCAAAACGCGTCGCCACCTGACAGAATTTTGGATGGTCGAGCCAGAAATGGCCTTCTTTGATCTCGATGATCTGATGGATTTTGAAGAACGGTTTATCGAGTACATCGTGCAAACCACGTTGGCCAAGCGGCGTCCCGAACTGGAATTGCTGGAGCGCGATCTGTCTGCACTGGAAAACATGAAAGCCCCCTTCCCACGCATCAGCTATGATGAAGCATTGGAGCGTATCCAGGCCATCCGCGAAGCTACCGACGACCCTGAGTTGAAAGAGCTGCTGGCAATTGAATGGGGAGATGATTTTGGCTCGCCCCACGAGACTGAGTTGACCAAACAGTTTGATCGACCTGTGTTTGTTTATGGCTACCCGTCTCAGGTAAAGGCGTTTTACATGGAACCGTGGCCGGATCGGCCAGAAGTATGCAAAAGCGTTGATTTGCTGGCCCCGGAAGGCTATGGTGAAATCATCGGCGGCAGTGAGCGTATGAGCGACCCCGATTTACTCATTGCGGCCATCGAAAAGCATGAATTGCCGCTGGAGCATTACCAGTGGTATGTGGATCTGCGCCGCTTTGGCAGCGTGCCGCACAGTGGCTTTGGTTTGGGTTTGGAGCGCACTGTGGCCTGGATTTGTGGTATCGATCACATTCGCCAGACCAGCCCATTCCCCCGCACGCTCAACCGAATGAACCCGTAGGCTTCATTTTCCCGGAAACCTCGTCAAGCTATTTTTCACAAACAGTTTCCGGGAAAATGCACCTGTCCGTTTTCTTACTATGGGTCATGCCCGTGAAAACGGGCATCCATTTTTCTGCAAAGCGTGGATGCTCACCTTTACGGGAGTGACAAAACCAAACTCGCGCATGAATCGTAGGCAAATCTGGCAAATTGTAGGGCTGCTGGTGGTCATTGGGGCCATCGTGGCTTTGTTTGTCTGGTTTGTCGATTTGGCGGCGGTGGGCCAGGCGCTGCAAACGGCCGATTTTCCTCTTCTCCTCCTTGCTTCCTTATGCCTCCTGTTGGGTTTGCTCTTTTATGCCATGCGCTGGCGTTTGCTGCTGGGCAACAAACCCACCCTGCTGCAAACGTTCCATGCCAGCAATATTGGCCATGCGGGCAACATCATCGTGCCCGCCCGCGCCGGGGAAGCGATGCGCATAGTGGTGCTGGGGCGTAGCGGGGCCGTCTCCTATACTGAAGCCACCTCTAGTTTTGTGGTGGAGCGGTTGTTTGAGCAGCTCTTGCGCTTGATGGCCTTGGTGGCCGCTGTGGCCGTTGGTGCGGGTATCGACCTGTCGCCGGGCTCGATTTTGGGTGGCGTGGCGGTGCTGGTGGGGGCGTTTGCTGGTATCCAGTGGATGGTGCGGCAGCGAGCGCGCGTGTTGGAGAACTGGCCCCGCAAGGTTGCCCGTCTGCCAAACATCACAGAAGATGGGGTACGGCGCTCGCTGACGGATTTGCTGGATAATTTAACGGCCGTTTCCGAACCCAAACAACTGGCGCAAGTGATAGGCACCTCACTGCTGGCCTGGGGCTTCTTCTGGGGCTTCTTTTATGCCACGCTGCTGGCGCTGGGTGAAGGATTTCCACCAGCAGATCGTTTGGCCGTCTCTTTGGGAGCATTGGCGCTGTCACCCCCATCCGCGCCGACCCAGCCAGGCATCTTCCATGCTTCAGTGGTGGTGCCGCTGGCCGCTGTGGGCTTTGACGATGTGGCCCTGACGGCTTATGCCGTGCTGCTGCACATTTTAGAAATGGTGTGGATGATTGGCCTGGCGCTGTGGGGACTGGTTCAAACAGGGGTTTCGGTAGGTACCGTGCTGGAACAGAAAAGCGTTACTGACTCGTAATAAGCTTGATGGCGTCTACAGGGTACCAGGCCCAACGATGCCGTTTAACCGGATCGATATGATTGTCCCCCGCCAGGTTTTCCCGCCAAAAATCTTCTTCTGGCAACCCGGCAACGTCCGCTTCTAACAAATGGAAATTATATTGTGAAGGCAATCCAGGGTAGGAAAAAGAGTTTGTATTGGTCTGGTGTTGTTGATGGCTTTCCAGGTGCAGGCTGATGTTTTCTGGCGGCACGCTCAGCTCTTCTTGCAAACATCGGCGGGCTGCCTCTTGAAGGTCTTCCCCTGGTTTTATTTTTTCTGAAGGGGGTTGTTTTCTAAAGCGACGCTGCCCGTTAAAAAATTCTTGTTCTGCCTCGACCAGGATCAACTCTCCTCGCCGAATGATGATTTGCACCACATCCACTACCCGCAAAGGGGGATTATCTTTTAATTGAACTTCGCCTGCTTCTAGCTCTTGCCACAGATTGTTTAAGCTTTTGCTGCTGCTGTTTCCCCATTCTTCATAGTTAATCTCATACTTGCCCAACCACGCTTCCAGGGCATGAATATCTGTAAATTGATTCACAATAAACCTTCTTTCTTGCGGGCGCTCAGGCGTCAGCATCATTGTCATTTCCGATACAAGCAATACATTTTTGGTGGCTATTTGAATTCTCTTCCCGGCAATATGATACCTGCAATGGGCTGTTTGGTCATCTGGGCACATCAATATTGTAGCTATTCTTGGGGGTTATTCTGTATTTTATAATGACGTTGCGGGAGCAACGGCCGTTTCCCCACGCAAACTATTACAAATCGCGATGGGAAAAGCTGACAAGGCTCAGCAGCAGAAGAACGGCCGTATACGCCACTGCATACCCGATCATTAAGTCTGAGGGTTGAGAGAGCACCACAAAGGGGCCGGCGGCAAAAGGGGAAGTGGTGACGCGAGGTTGCAGCAGGGCCAGCACCTGCCGCCATAATATCTCCGTGGGCATAATTAAACTGGTGACGATGCCTACGTCAACGGCCGTTTCGTTTTGTAACAAGCTGCCAATTTGCTCTACCCAGCCACCAATGAAGGCAATGCCCACCAGCATAAAGGCCACCACGCCATTGGCCAGGGTAGAGAGGCGCGTGCCCCCAAGTAGCGTGAGCGACAGCACCAGCAGCCCTTGCAGCAGCATGATGCTTAGTCCAGCAGGGATGTTGCTCACGGCAAAACCGGTTCGCCAGCGATAAAGCGTGATGAGACCGCCCGCCAGCAGCAGCGTGTAGGCAGCAACGATGATGGCAAAACCCAACCATTTGCCCAAAACGATTTCCCAACGGCGTATCGGTTTGGTCACGAGTGCTTCGATGGTGTGGGAATCGATCTCGCCAGAAACGGCCGTTACCGAAACCAACAGCGCCATCACCACCACCAAAAAATTCACCATGTACAGCCCGGCAGATAAAAGCAGCCCAAGTCCCAGCTCGATTTCCTCGATGGCCACCCCAATCCGCTCGATCTCACGAAAGATGAGGTGCAATCCCAGGCCAAAGATGCCCAAAAAGCCCAACGCCAGCAGCAGTGCCAGCCACAACACCTTGCGGCGCTGCGTTTCACGGATAGTTAGTTCGGCAAAAATAAGTACAGTTTGCATAGGATTTTTATCCGCAGATTAACGCAGATTTTAATATCAAATCGGTGAAGAACTGGGCAATTTGTAACCGGTCACCCCTCTGATTCGGTGCCAATAATTTGGAGAAAGCGTTCCTCCAGAGTGAGCGGCTGGGGCGTCAGTTCGTACAGGGTGTATCCCTGTTCGATGAGCCAGTTGGCCAATTGGGGGATGGCGACTTCATTGGGCAGATTGAGATGGATACGGCCGTTCCCCGCATCAAACTGCACCTCATTGCCAAACTCAGCCAACTGTGCCAATAGTTCCGGCCCCGGTTGCCCCACACGTACTACAATGGGAACGGCCGTTGGCGCTTCGTGCAGCGACACAGTTTCCAGCACCTCACCTTGCCGAATAAACGTCACTCGGTCACAGGTTTGTTCTACTTCGCTAAGCAAATGGGAATTGAGGAAAACGGCCGCACCCCGCTGCCGCAGCTGGCTAATCACATCCCGCACTAGCCGCCGCCCTAAGGGGTCCAGCCCGGACGTCGGCTCATCCAAAAAAACAAGCTCTGGATCGTTTAGCAGCGCCTGGGCCAGGCCAATGCGCTGCAACATCCCCTTGGAAAAAGCGCGCAGCGGCGTCTCGGCGCGATCTTGCAGTCCCACCAGGGCCAGCAGTTCAGGGATGGCTTGTTTTCGGTGGTTGGTGGACATCTGGTGTAAACGGCCGTGTAAATCCAAAAATTCGGCGGCTTTGAGCCATTCATGGAAGCGGAAATGTTCGGGCAAAAAGCCAATTTTGGCCCGTGTGGCCCGGTCCCCCAAGGGGTGGTCTAACAAGGTAGCGCTGCCTGCTGTGGGCGTGGTCAGCCCCAGCAGCATTTTGATGGAGGTGGTTTTGCCTGCGCCGTTTGGCCCCAAAAAGCCGAAGATTTCACCCCGTTTTACCTGGAGCGTCAGGTTGGCAACGGCCGTTTTCTGGCCAAACTGTTTTTGCAGCCCAACCGCTTCAATGGCAAATTCATTCATCATTATTCGGAATAGGTTTCCTGCCAGATATGGCCGCAAAAACGACATTTGTATTCATTTAAAAACCGGGGCCGGGAGCCAGATATCAGCCTTCTTTGCAGCGCTTCCTGCTCATCCAGCAGCTTTTCGCGGCGAATAGGCTGCATCTTTCTCCAACGCTGGCAGTTTGGGCACTGCACTTGCCAGCGCTGCTCCCCTTTTTCATCCACAGTATCATCATCGGCGGTGGTATTCCGGCTGGTCACAATGAGATAAAACAGACCCAGGGCAATGACGCCCAACACAACTGGCAAAAACAAGGGATTGTCGAACATGCTGGTTATTCTAACGTATTTGCCAGCTCGGCCAATTCCGGCATGGTTTGGGCAGCTACCAGCAGGTAGAGACGGCCGTTTTCCTGCCAGATCAGCGCATGAAAGTTACCGTCCAGGCTGCTTAGTCCAATGCCGCTGGTGCCATTGACCGTCATTTCTTCAAAGGAAGCCATGTCGGTGGGGATGGGCAGCAGCAGCGTACTGGTCCAATCGATCTGACGGGCCAGGCGGTTGGCTTCCAGTGGGTTCAGTCCCAGAATTTGCAGCAGCGCTTCGCCCAACACGGCCGGGTCTAGCCGCTCTGGATACCGCACCAGGGGGCTATCGAGCTGTAGCAGAGTGGTGCCATCTTCCCAGCGCTGCTCAACGCCGTTAAACGTGACGATGGTGATGAGCGCCCCGTCAATACCAGAAGGCAGCAAGTCGGGGTCGAGATTGGCCGCTTCCAACAAAGCACGGGCGCTGGCTTCGTCTACCTTGAATTCGGCACTCCCCCCTTCAGAGATGAAGATTTCGGTTGGTTCCCCCAAGGTGGGCAGGGTGCGAACGGCCGTTAGCCCGGTCAACTTAGCTGCTTCAGGCAAAGAATCTACTGGCGTCAATCGGCCTGGCTCTTGCCCAATGCGCAGTTCGCCGGGAATCATGCCCTGGTCGGCGACCTCTTGCAAAAGGGCCAACTGCTCTGGCGAGATGGAGATGGCAGCAAACTTCTGCACGCGGAACAGGCTGAGTAAATCGCTGGCGGCGGCGCGCACGGTGGGGAAGCTAAAGGTGATAATGAGCAGGACCAGGGCGAAAGAAACGGCCGTTGCCACCCGCCGCTGTGGCCCGATCAGCCAATGGCCTAATCGGGCCAGCCAGGGGGGACGTTCTGCCGCTGGCTCCGGCTGCAGCGCCGCCTGAAGCTGGGCGTACGCCTGCCGCGCCGGACGAGGCGCATCGGCGGCCGTCGGCTCCAATACCGACAACTGCTCCATGACTTCTTGTAGTTGCTTTTCTTCGTTCATTACATCACCTGTTTTGGTAATCGGTGGTCCGTAATCGGTAATCGGTTTTGTTGTTAACTAATCACCGATTACCGTTCACCGTTCTCTTCCTCATACGCTTCTTTAAACGCGGCAGCGGCTCGAGCAAGTAGGGTGCCTACTGAGGTGGGGGCGACGCCAACAGCCTCGGCGCATTCGGCGTAGCTAAAGCCCATTTGCCGCATGAGTAAGAGCTGGGTGTCGCGTTCTGGCAGTTTGGCCAAGGTTTGGCGTACGGCCGTTTCCCTTTCCCGCTGCTCCACTTCTTTATCAGCCCCAGGAACGCCTTCGGGGGAGGGCACCAGGAGTGTGTTGCGCTGCCAGCGCCGCTGCCGCCCGCGAATGGCATTGTAGCCCATGTTGGTGGCGGTGCGGTACAGCCACGCCCCAATGTTGTGTTCTCGGTTGCGTTGAAGAAAACGGCGGCTAAAGGCATGGTCGTGCAGCTTGAGGAACACTTCCTGGGTGACGTCTTCCGCCTCATCCCGATTGCCTAACAGACGAAACAGCAGCCCATAGACGCGATCATAATGCTGGTGGAAGAGTGCCTCAAAGGAGGCCACGTCTCCCTGCCCAATCTGCTCGAGCAGCAGGTTATCGCTGAGGCTGGTCACATCTGTTCCTTTTGCCATAGGGTCTTGCGTCTTTCTGCTCACTTAAACACCGGAAAACGGCCGTTTGTGACAACTGATACGAGGTCATCTTACGCTTTTGCCAGGTAACTGACAAGATGGCATATGTATCAAGTGCTGAAACGGCCGTTTTCAACGGAAATTTGTTTGAGTTGCAGATTAAATAGTAACGTCGGGATTGCTTACCTTACACTGGTACAGGGGGTAGGTATTGTTTGCGGTGAGGAAAGGGTTAATACAGGACGGTGGCATTGCTCAAGAACCAGTGAGCAGAGGCTTTGTCACCGGAAACGGCCGTGCGCCGCATGGCTTCCTCTACAGAAATGCGCTCTGAGGCGCGTAGGTTAAAGTCAAAAACGTCTATTTCCAACGTGCAGTCAGGTGTAGCTTTGCGGCCAAATTGATATGTGCCGGTTAGCGGTCCCGTGAATTGCAACGTGATGTTGCGCATTAGAAGCTGCTTCCTTAGCTTGTTGGCGATATCTAGCAGAACCAAGTCGATGAGTCGGCCATCGTGCTCTGGCATGATGACCATCTTTTTGCCCGTGGCGGCACAAATATCGTAGCGGTGCATCCATTCATCACGTGGATAAATGATGTCCATCAAATAACCAAAGTTTTTGGCGGCAGGAATGGGTATCTGGCGTACAAGCCAGGGCAACTTTTGCCGGTTTTTGATGGCCACTGGTCCGTGTTGGTGAAATTCAGTGATAAGTTCGGCCGTTGTTTTGCTAGCGCGTTCTTCTATTTGCAGTCGATTTGTGCCATCCACTGAGTTGGCTGCCTCTCTAGCGTAGGGATGTGTCACATTTTGCCGTACGAACTCAGCCAGGCTGGTGCTGCCGGCCATAGAGCCAGCCAGATGGGCGACCATCTCTCGTACCGTCCACTCCGTGCAATAGGTTTGCTGCCGCCAATCGTCACCCTCCAGCGATGCGAGCAGTGCCAGCACACGCTCGAATTCCGTTCGAGACAGCTTGCCCGCTTCAGCATGGCTTACTTTGGGGATATCACTAGCGTTTTGCCTCATCGTGCTTACTCCTATTGAAATTGACATTTGGGTTACCTCCATTACTGAATGATTTTATTTTTGCCAGGCGTCCAGAACCATCTGCACGGCCTGGGGAATTAATTTGCCAAATCGCCCCTGGCCTACGGGGAGTTCCGGATTGTTGGCCAGATGCAGTTCGGTGAGACCATGTTGGAAGGCGATAAAGAGGTCACGGGCTTCCTCAAAAGCGATATCGGCCGTAATTTCAGCGCTCTCCCAAATATGAGTAAATTGACTTCTGGCCATATCCAGACGGGCCAGGCTCACAGCCATGCTTTCTTCTGAAGGCACAAAGCCGGGCACGGGGCGTTGAAACATCAGCTGGTACAGGTCTGGGTTTTCTTGAGCAAATCCCATGTAGGTGTTCATGCTGCTTTCTAGATTTTCGCGCAGGGTGCCGTCTTGATACGGCCGTTCATCCATCCAGCGGCCAAACTCCAAAAAGCCCTGCCGGAATAACTCATTGTAGATGTCGTTTTTGCTGTCAAAGTAAGTGTAAAGGGAAGGGGTACGCATCCCCAGCCGCTTGGCGATAACGCCCAGGCTGAGCGCTGCTACCCCGTTCTCCTGCATTTCCTCACGAGCAATGCTGAGTATCTTTTCAATGGTTTCTTCTCGAACTTGTTCTCTTCTGGTTAATCGTTTTGCCATACAATTCCTAATGCTATTAATTTTTCCTAATACTATTAGGAAAACTGGACTTTGTCAAGACTCAATTTAAAAGATTGGACCAATTTACGCTGGGAAAGGCCGGTATCACTTACAAATTGGTCCAATCTTGTCTCGTCAGGCCATGATAAAATGGGGCACATGGACACCGTCCAATTTCGCTTTTACGCTGACCTGAATGATTTCCTGCTGCCACAGCAGCGACAGCGACCGTTTTGTCAGCCAGTTTACGATGGGACGCAATCGGTTAAACATCACATTGAGTCGCTGGGCGTACCGCATACGGAAGTGGAGCTGATTCTGGTTAACGGCCGTTTCGTTGATTTCAACTATCTGGTGCAGGCAGACGACCAGATCAGCGTCTATCCCCCGTTTCATACGCTTGATGTGTCGCCGCTGGTGCCGTTACGGCAGTCTCTCACCCCGCCCTATCGTTTTATACTGGACAATCATCTGGGCAAGCTGGCCCGCACCCTGCGCCTGCTGGGTCTGGATACACTCTATGCCAACAACGAAGCCGACGATGCCGATCTGGCTCACGTTGCTCATGAGGAAAAGCGCATTTTGCTCACACGGGATCGCGGTTTGTTGAAGCGGGGCAATGTGATTTATGGGTATTGTTTGCGCACGCGCGACTCGGAGAAACAGTTAACGGCCGTTATGCACCGATTCCAACTGCACGACGAAATTAATCCCTGGACACGCTGCCTGCGCTGCAATGGACTGCTGCAGCCTGTGGGAAAAGAGGCCATTGTGCACCGGCTTGAGCCAAAAACGAAGTTGTATTTCGACGAATTCCGTATCTGCCAGACATGTGGACAAATTTATTGGCAAGGCTCTCATTTTTCTCGCCTTCAGGGGATTATTGACAGGGCAGCCAACTCAGGATTTCTCGCCAAAAGCGGCTCAAAATGACAATTCGGGGCTGTTTGTTGAGATTACCCTGAATTATTCTTTTAATCTGCAAGAAGATGACTGTCAATAACTTTGCACTTTTGAAGGCTACCGGAGAATATGAACCGCAGAGGCGCAAAGATTTTCTCTATTATCTGCTCTTCTGCGCTCTCTGAGTCTCTGCAGTGAAATTATATTTCTGCAAATGTAGTAACCTATCATCTTACCCAGGCTTCTTGCCAAACACCTGGTCGTAATCCATTTGCCAGGGGTTGGTGTGGACCTCTTCCAGGCCAAGTTCAGTGAGGACGGCTTCAAATTGGGCCACATTGCGGTAGCGGCCCACAAACAGCTTGGCCTCGCTGCCTTTGCGCCGGGTGACGAGGAGCGTCCCGCCCGGTTTCAACACGCGCACCATCTCGCGCAAAGCGGCCGTATCCGAGGGGAAAAATTCTAGCGCTTCCAGGCAGGTTACCAGATCGAATTGGTCGTGGGGGAAGGGTAGTCGGTCGGCCACTTGCTGCACCAAACTGGCGCGATGCCCATACGGCCGTAACTTCTCCCCCGCCAGTTGCAGCATCTTCTCCGACGCATCCAGCCCGACCACACGGCCGTTAAACGTGGGCGCGTCCAGCAAGAAGCCGGGCAGCCGCCCGGTGCCCGTGGCTACATCCAGCACCAAGGGATTGGGGACACGGCGCAGGCGCACGAGCAACGGCCGTATCAAAAAAAATTGTTCTGCATCGGGATCAAACTCTTTGATACCATCGTATTTGTGGGCGGTGATGTCGTACAGCCACACCACCACCCGCCGCCCCAAATAAACCCCCTCTGTGGTAATAAATAACCAGTAGAGGAGCAGGGCGAGAACGGCCGTTGCCAGAAGAAGCGGGAGCCAGAAGTTCATTTTTAAGAGGTTGAGGAATAGTAATCAGACTGGGATTGATGTTCCAAATCTAGATAAACTAAGGTGACTGTTATAGACACAAACGTAAATAATAAGGCACCCAGTCCTGCTTGCACAACTGAGATTAACAGGCCAGCTCCCAGCCTAACAACAAAGGATACTTGAGAAGGGTCCTGAAGAATTCCTCCAACTCCCGACAAACTTATGAAGAGCGACAACAGTAAAGACATGCCCGCCAAGGCAATCGCTCCTATAATCAAAACACCAATTAGCGACGATATTAAACGACCCATATTTTGCCAGAGCACCCGTACACTATCCCGAATACTGCTTATTAACCTGTTGTTCTGGAAAACTATTTCCCGTTGGGCAAACGGGTAGATGATAACGACCAAGAAATTGAGAGGAGCCAAAATACAACTCATAATCTGTCTAGAGCTTACCCACAAGATGCCAGTATCTGTTGTTAAAAGGTCATTCCAGTATTGTTGACTGAAAATGCTCGATTTGGGTACCAGCCAACCACTTGCTATTGCAACAATGTAAAACACTCCAAAAAACACCAAATTAAGAATGAGCATACGGCCCAAGATTTTAAAGCCGTCAGCGATGATTTGCTTTGGCATTATTTCCTTCCCATCATGCAAAAGAACAGCAGAACGAATCAAACCCGCCTGTGCAACCAGATGGACAAGCCATAGGAAAATAGCGAGCACAACCCCAAGGCTAATAGCTAATTTGTTATTGCCTAACAATTGAATCCAATGACTTGATGGTGCATCTGTGAGGAGTGGTACATAAAGAAATTGGTGGGCGAACGAAAAATCATCAGGCCCAAAACTGCCAAAGCCAAGGAATGAGAAAAATCCAAGCAGCCAAAGGAGCCTATAGTTGGTGAAATAAGCCCATGATTGTGAGGCAACTTCAAAAAAATTTATTTTGCTTTTCGTTTGCTCTTGTGGCGTGTGTTCCAAAATAATACCTTTATTGATTTTCTGCTGACCGATTACCGGCCACCGATTACAGATTACGGTAAATACCCCTCTTCGCGCAGCCACGCCTCCGTAATTTTCATACCTTCTTCAATAGACACGCGTGATTTGAATCCGAGTTGCTCTTGCGCTTTGGTGGCGGGGAATTCGGCCTTAAGCCCGTACATGCGCAGCCGGGGGCGGTTGAGCGGCAGGCCAAGGTTTAATATTTGGTTCAGCACAATCAAAATGTGTGCTGCCCAAAAGGGAATGCGGCGTGGTTTTTTGCCGCACATCTGGCCGTAGTAGCCAAACCATTCGTTAAACGTCACCACTGGATCGCACATGTTGTACGCTTGCCCCACCGCTTCGGGGCGTACGGCCGTTAACAGCATCCCATCCACCAAATTGTCGATAAACACCGGATAAGCATGTCCTGTACCGTCGCCAAAGATGACCGGCATCCCTTTGCACACCAGTTTGATCATGTTGATGGTCCAGCTTTGGGCACGCGGACCATAGACCAGGCCAGGCCGAACGGCCGTTACCTCAATCCCCAACTCCTTGCCTAGCTCAAAGGCACGAATCTCACCCAGGGCTTTGGTACGGCCGTAAATCACCTCTTGCTCCGTATCTAGCGGCTGATCTTCATCCACATGCAGCGCCTTGGGTGGATGACCATAAGTCGCAATGGAACTGACCTGCACAAAACGCTTGACGCCCGCTTCGGCCGCCAGTCGTACCGCCAGCGCTGTCGCGGCGACGTTCAGCGCATACGCTTTTTGCTCGCTGCCGTGCCGCCCCAGCCAGGCGGCCACATGGAACACAATTTCCTGGCCTTGCATCGCCTGGCGCATCGCTTCTTCATCCAGCAAATCGGCTTTGTGCAGCGTCACGCCCGCCGCGATGACCTGCGGCACGGCGTCTAGATTGCGCCCGGTGCCAGTGACAATGGCCCCTTCTTCACGGGCCAGCCGCTCTGCCAGCCGCCCGCCAATAAAGCCAGTGGCCCCGGTTACCAAAACTTTTTTATCTTTGAGTGCATGATTGATGATAGACATGGGGCAGATTGTAGTGGAAAACGGAACGGCCGTCATGCTGGTTTTGCCTTTCATTCTAGCCAAACAAAAAGAACGGCCGTATTTTGTAAAATACGGCCGTTCTCGTAAAAGCTAGTCGGGTCGTGCGGATTAAACAGTCGGTTCTTGAGCGGGAGACGGCCGTTTCACACCATTGCCGTTCTCTTCGATTACGGCTGGAATGTGGTACGGTACATCAATCACAATCACATCTTCCCGGTTGCGCAGCTCCCGGCGCAAAATGTTTGCTGTCTGGTTGTGCAGCACATTCGCCATGCTTTCTTCCGGCACAAACTCAGGAATCACAATCGTCACCAATTGTTCATCAAACTCTAGCCGGTTCACCCTATCCACGTAATCTACCAGCGGTGCCAGAATGTCCCGATAATCGTAATCAATGATCACTAATTTGATGTCCTTGGTCAATTTGGGGAAGCGCGCCCAGCGCCGCTCAAGTCGCTCATGGACTCCAGGTGATGTGGATACGCAAACGGCTCGCACATCCGTAGAAATCAATTTGGCATATTGTAGCGCCCGCAGCGTCCCGCGATGCACATCTGCAATCGGCACAATTGCCACATCCGCCACATCCATCAAATCTTCTTCAGAAAAAGTCTTTGTGCTCAGGGAAATAGATACTTTCTTGTAATGGTTGTTAATCGTCTTGAATAAAATAACGAGCAGCGGAATTGTCAGCGCCACAATCCAGGCACCATCCAAAAACTTGGTTGCTGTTAAAATAATAAAGACAACACCCGTCGTAATCGACCCCACTGTATTCAGCGCCTTTTTCCAGCGCCAGGTACGCTCATAATGAATGTGTGTATTGTCTGTCTGAGCCGTTTCGCCTGGCTTTAGCTGCCCCACTTTGCTCATCAAGCGAGACATCCCTGCCTGCGAGAGCGTGAAACTTAACATAA
Source organism: uncultured Anaerolineae bacterium (assembly GCA_905479495.1). GTDB lineage: Bacteria > Chloroflexota > Anaerolineae > Promineifilales > Promineifilaceae > Leptofilum. Next base: position 411,931 of record CAJQMR010000002.1, on the reverse strand, counting down.
CGCCAAGGGCGTACAGTGGCAGCATCGCAATTTCGTCTGCGTGGAAAATAGCCACAATAATTGATGAGATAACAGCCAGGACCACAATACCGGAACTATAAACCAGTCGGTCGCCTCGATTTTGCATCCAACGAGGCAAAAAGCCATCCTTTGCCAGGAAAGAGCTCAGGCGCGGAAAATCTTGATAGCCTGTGTTCGCTGCCAAAAACAGAATCAGCGCCGTAAAGATTTGCACCCAGTAATAGATAATGCCGCCACCAGTAATCTGCCGCGTCATTTGCGACAAGATACTTTCGCCATGCTCGGTGGGGACCAGGTGCATTCTGGTCGATAGAAACGTAATGCCCACAAACAGGGACATGGCAATGGTGCCCATCGCCACCATGGTTTTGGCCGCATTGTTGGGTTCCGGTGGCTTAAACGCCTTGACCCCGTTACTGATGGCCTCAATGCCGGTGAGGGCAGTACAACCACCCGCAAAAGCGCGCAGCAGCAGCCAGATGTAGGCAAAACCAACCAACGAGCTGGTGGCTGGCACGCTGTTTTCAAACGTGGGCAGTGGATCCATGCCAAACAAACCAAAATAGCGCACCATGCCCAGGCCAATGGTGAGCAAAACACCGCCTACAAAAGCATAGGTGGGAAAAGCAAAAATGGTGCCGCTTTCCCGCACACCGCGCAGATTCACCCAGGTAATGAGCGCAATGGCTACCAGCGCAATGATCACGCGGTATTCAAATGCTTCTGGTACGGCCGAAGTTAATGCCCGTACCCCAGCCGCCACCGAAACAGAAACTGTGAGAATGTAGTCGGTGAGCAAAGCCCCGCCTGCTAGCAAAGAAGGGAATTGGCCCAGATTGTCTTTGGCTACCGTATAGGCCCCACCGCCATCTGGATAATGCAAGATTGTTTGAATGTAGCTAAAGATCACCATCAGCACCAGCGCGGCTACACCCATTGCCAGGGGCAAAGTCAGGCGTAAGGCCCCACTGCCCAGCACGATGATCACGCTCATGATTGCTTCGGTTGCATAGGCGTTACTGCTAATGGGATCTGATGCAAAAACGGCTAAGGCACGTACCTTATCTAACCGTTCATGAATTTCGTGGCTGGTTGGAAATGGTTCGCCAATCAGCACGCGTTTAATGTCAGGAATATCAATTGCCATACGAAATAAAATCCACCTTTGTAATACTTTCTTTTCGTGAAAAAACACCCTTGCCGGGTGTCTTATTTACACTTAATGATATTCTTTTTTGGGTCAAGAAAGGATTAAGATGATTTTGTGGCGTATCAAGAAAGTATAAAGATGGGTCAATCGCGGTTGCCAGAGGGAGATTTCTTTCTGGTGGATCAGGTTTAAGGGCATTTTTGTATCTTTTGAAGGGCAAAGTTGCCGCTTGTGGCTTACAATGAGTGCCTATCTATGAATTTGTGATTATTGGGATGAAGATTATGGATTTTGACCTTGAATCAATAGCGTCGCTTGACGATTTGCCAACTGAAAATGAACCGGCCAAAGGTAAGCTGAAAATTTTCCTGGGCTACGCGGCCGGTGTGGGCAAGACGTATGCCATGCTGGAAGCGGCGCTGTTGCGTCAGGCAGAGGGAGTTGATGTGGTGGTGGGTTTTGTGGAGACACACGGCCGTTCTGAAACCGACAATCTCCTTGCCAACCTGGAAATTATCCCTCGGCGTACCATCCCCTATCGCGACACAGTTCAGTTTGATATGGACATAGATGCTATCTTGGCTCGGCAGCCCCAGGTGGTGCTGGTGGATGATCTGGCTCATGCTAATATGCCTGGTTCGCGCCATGCTCACCGCCACCAGGACGTGCAGGAACTGCTCAGCGCCGGTATGGACGTGTACACCGCCGTCAATGTGCAGCATCTGGAAAGCCTGAAGGATGTAGTGGCCCGCATTACGGGCCTCACCGTACGTGAAACAATCCCTGACAGCGTGCTGGATGAATCTAACGAAATTGAGCTGGTCGATTTGCCTATTAACGAATTGCTGGACCGTTTGGAAGCAGGCAAGGTTCATCTGCCAGAACCGAGAGGGCAGACCATGCAGAAGTTTTTCCGGCGGGGAAATCTGACAGCGCTGCGTGAAATTGCCTTGCGGCGGGCGGCCGACCGTATTGATGCCCAAATGCGGGCCTACATGCAAAGCCACGCTATTTCTGGGCCCTGGCCTGCAGGAGAACGGTTGCTGGTATGCATCAGCAGCAGTCCGTTGAGTGAACGGCTGGTACGCACCACGCGGCGGTTGGCCGTGCGGCTAAACGCGGAATGGATTGCCGCCTATGTGGAATCGCCAAGCCACGCAAAGCTGTCCCGAGAGGATCGGGACAGGGTGACACAAACGTTGCAATTGGCGGAAACATTGGGAGCGCAAACGGTGCGGCTCAACGGCCGTTCCGTGGCTGAAACTGTGGTCAATTATGCCGTCAGCCGGAATGTCACTCGTCTTGTGGCTGGGAAGCCGCTGCATTCCCGCTGGCATGAACTGCTGCATGGCGGCTCCCTTATTGACCAAATTGTGCGTCTTAGCCAGGATTTGGACGTGTACATCATTAGCAGCACCACCACGACCACCAGGCCGTTGGGCCTGGGTACAAAAACCCGAGCGGCCAGCATTAACTGGCGGGCATATTGGCGCAGTATTGGTTTGGTGGTGGCCGCTACGTTGATTGGTTTGCCGTTACGGCCGTATATCAATCCTACAAATCTTGTGATGCCTTACCTGGTCGCCGTCATCCTGGCCGCGGTTTGGCTCAGCCGTGCCCCGGCCATCCTGGCCTCATTGCTCAGCGTCATCGCCTTCGACATCATCTTTGTACCGCCCTACTACACATTTGTGGTGGATGATGCGGAATATATGCTCACGTTTGCTGGACTGCTGGCCGTGGGATTGGTCATTAGCACGCTCACGGCACGGGCCCGGGAACAAGAGATTGCGGCCCGTCGTCGCGAACGGCAAACGGCCGCTCTTTACGAACTGAGCCAAAAGTTAGCCGTGGTGACTGATTTAAGCGCGATTGCCCAAACGGCCGTAAACCACATGCAAGAAACCTTGGGCAATCCTGCCGCGCTCTTCTTGCCCAATGAAGAGGCAGATGGCTTGATGCTCCAGGCCAAAACGGTTGAGTTCCAGCTCGAAAAAGACAGCCTGGCCGTGGCTCGATGGGTTTTTCGGCATAAACAGGTGGCTGGTCGCCACACCGATACCCTGAGCAGCACAGATGGTACCTACCTGCCGCTTATTAGCTCTGGGCAAGCAGTTGGTGTGCTGGCTGTGGAATTTACCCAAAGCGAAACCCCGCTCACTGGCGAACAAAACCGGCTGTTGCTCTCTTATGCCAGCCAGGTGGCGCTGGCACTGGAGCGGGCCAGGCTTGCTGAGCGAGCCAGGCAGGCGCACCTGCTTACTGAAACAGAAAAATTACAAACGGCCTTGCTCAACGCTATTTCCCATGATTTGCGCACGCCGTTGGCGGCCATTACGGGCGTCCTTAGCAGTTTACATGACGATGCTGCCTTGCTTAGCGAAGCGGCTCGCCAAGAGATGGTCATCACCGCCTGGGAAGAGGCGCGGCGGCTCAACCGGCTGGTGGGCAACTTGCTGGATATGACTCGGCTGGAATCGGGGGCGCTTAAGGTAGTCTGCCAGCCGTCGGATGTGGAAGATTTGGTGGGGGCGACGCTGGCACAGCTGCCTAATCGGGTGAAGGGACGTACGCTGCAAATTCAGATTCCGGCCGATCTGGCGCTCATTAACATTGACTTTGCCTTGATGGTGCAGGTGCTGGTGAATTTGCTGGATAATGCTATGAAATACGCACCGCCAGAGGAAGCCATTACAATTCAGGCCGATCAGGAGGGTGACGAGATCGTGATTGCGGTAAAGGATCGCGGACCAGGCCTGCCAGAAGCAGAACTAGAGCATGTATTTGACCGCTTTTTCCGCATCAATGCCGAGGGGATTAGCGGAACGGGATTGGGTTTGTCCATTGCTAAGGGAATTGTGGAGGCGCATAACGGCCGTATTTGGGCCGAAAATCGCCAGGGAGGGGGCGCAGCTTTCAGCTTGGCGTTACCAATCGCACGGCCCGAATAAACGCTAATTGCTCATTCGCCAACAAAATATGGCATTGCAAATGGGCCTAAAGTAGCCGTTCGGCACGAAATTGCTAAGACAATTCCGAACGGCTCTAAATATCCATGACCAGACGATACCCTACCCCTGGTTCTGTAAGAATATATTTGGGATTTGTCGGATCGATCTCGATCTTGTGGCGCAAATTGCTTACATGCACCCGCAGTAAATGAGTTTCCGTTTGATAACCCGCCCCGCGCACCTCACGTAATAGCTGTTGGTGAGTCAAAACCCGTCCCGCATATTGCACAAATACTTTCAGCAAATCGTATTCCGTAGGGGTTAGCTGAATTTCCTCTCCCCGGCAGGTCACCAGCCGGGCGGCCAAATCGACACACAAATTACCCACGCGAAAAATCGGCTCTGGTTCTTCTTTGCGTGTGTGGCGCATCGCCACACGCAGCCGGGCGGTGAGTTCTCCCACGCTAAACGGTTTTGTTAAATAATCATCTGCGCCCGCGTCCAGCGCCTCGATTTTGTCACTGTCCTGATTTTGCACAGAGAGAATGATGATAGGTGTATCAGCCCATTCACGGAGGCGGCGTGTCACCTCAACGCCATTAATGCCCGGCAGCCCTAAATCCAGAATAATCAGGTCTGGCTGTACATTTACGGCCTGAATGAGACCATCTTCCCCATTACTGGCTTCAGAAACGGCGTAGCCATGCGCATCAAGCGAGGTGCGCAAAAAGCGCCGAATGGCATTTTCGTCATCAATAATCAGGACTTTCGTTTTTTCTTCCATCTTGTGAGTATAAACCTTTACTCAATAGCCACGCCAGCCCGAGGCCTCATCATCTTGCCACCATTCATCCCCGCTGGCCCGTAAATTTGCTTGATACCAGAGCCAAACGGTGGCAAAAATAAGCCCCAGAACAAGGAGGAGCACTGTGATCAAGACCGTCGAAAGTTGAAAAACAATGCCCAGTGCCAGCGTGACCAGCATAGCGCCACCAATAAGGAACAGTAGCCAGCGCCGCCTGCGATTAATTGATTTCTTCATCCTGTTCGCTCCTTAATGAGCAAAAGCTGGTAGTTGAGTTCTCATCTGTAAGCCATCAACGATGGCTACGATTATTTTAGCAGCAATCTGGTCAAGGAAGTCAAAAGATGCACTTAATTATTGTCAAGAAACCATTAAGATGGCTAAAACGTCTGGCCTGAATCGCGTACATGGTTAACTGTTGCTATAATTTGGGCACTCGCGTTTTGCAAAATTCATCAAGGATAAGGATGCGCCATGCTGGCAAAAGTGTTTAGTTGTGCCATTGTTGGGTTAGAAGCTGAAATCGTTGAAGTGGAAGTTGACATAATTCGAGGTCAGCCTGCTTTTAATCTAGTAGGTTTGCCAGATGCGGCCGTTCGCGAAAGTCGTGATCGCGTGCACAGTGCTATCAAAAATAGTGGCTTCACTTTCCCTGCCGGTAAACGAATCACCGTCAACCTGGCTCCGGCCGATTTGCGCAAAGAAGGACCCGCTTATGATCTGCCCATTGCCGTCGGGGTTTTGGCCGCTTCCCAACAAATCTGGGCAGAGAAACTGATGGATGCTTTCTTTTTGGGAGAGCTTTCGCTGGATGGCACTGCCCGTCACACCAAAGGCATTCTGTCCATGACGGCTCTGGCTCGTGAGCAAGGCTTTAGCCGTGTTTTTGTCCCTGCGGAGGATGCGGGTGAAGCTGCCCTGCTGCCGGATGTGGAAGTTTTTGCCGTGCGTAACCTGGCTGAATTAGTGGGCCATCTCACCGGGCTAAAGCCGCTTTTGCCTTACTCCGTTGATCTGGATGAGCAGTTTCGCCAGGACCCAACCTACGCCGCCGATTTTGCAGACATTATGGGTCAAGAACATGTTAAGAGGGCGATGGAGGTTGCCGCTGCTGGGTCGCACAATTTGCTTCTGTCGGGGCCACCCGGTGCAGGCAAGACGCTTTTGGCCAAATCAATGCCCAGTATTTTGCCACGTATGTCGGTGGATGAGGCGTTGGAAGTGACCAAGATTTACAGTGTGGCTGGTTTGCTGCCGCCCGATACGCCGCTGATGAGAAATCGGCCGTTTCGGGCGCCGCACCATACCATTAGCTATGCCGGCTTGGTGGGTGGCGGTGCCTGGCCGCGCCCCGGTGAGATTAGCCTTTCGCACAGAGGCGTGCTTTTTTTGGATGAGCTGCCGGAGTTTGGCCAGAATCTTATCGAAGTGCTGCGCCAGCCGCTAGAAGGCATTCCCCGTGAAGTGTCCATTTCGCGAGCGTCTGGTACCGTGACCTATCCGGCCAACTTTATGCTGGTTGCGGCCCAAAATCCGTGCCCTTGTGGCTACTTTGGCGATCCTACCCATGCCTGTAGCTGCTCTAACTCAATGATCACTCGTTACCAAAAACGCATCTCTGGCCCGATGATGGATCGGATTGACCTGCATGTGGAAGTGCCCCGGGTGGAATACGAAAAGCTTACCAGTGGAAGACGCGGGGAAACATCTGACCTGATTCGGGAACGTGTGGAGCGGGCCCGGCAAACTCAGGTAGAGCGGTTCAGGGGGCACATGCTGTATGCCAATGCCGACATGGGGCCAAGCGAGGTGCGTGAACTGTGTCAGCTCGATGAAACGGGCAATCGGCTCATGAAAAGCGCCATGGCTCAGATGAATCTGAGTGCCCGCGCCTTTCATCGCATCTTGAAAGTTGCCCGCACCATTGCTGATTTAGCCGGAGAAGCAGCCATTCAGCCCGCGCATCTGGCAGAAGCATTGCAGTATCGACCTAAACAAGTGTGACTTAAGAAAAAAGAGGAGGGTGGCACCACTTGAAATGAATTTCAATTATGTGGTGCCACAGTTTAAGGGGGGAAGAAGTAAAATAGGAAGAGTGATTAAAAAGTAGTACCGTATTCTTACGGCCTCTATTAAGGTATAAGTCTAGGACGATTAGGCTGGCTTAACCTTTCGTTGATATTCATGCCAAGCCGTATTAAAAGCCTCGATAACCGCAGGTGATGCGTTCTTATCTACCAACCATGTGGCCCAAATCATGTGCCCGTTGGCTTTTTTACGGGTAGCTTTTGGCTCTTCGAACTGGCTCATCGTATGGGCAAAATCACCAATAACATCTTTCCGTTCGGTTTGTGTTTTTAGCCATTGGTAGAAGGAGAAGGATTCCATAGCAGCAATTAACCTCGCTTGTGTGTTTCTTGGCGTCACATAGCGTAACGCACGACCGTTTACAATGGCTCCCTGGAGTGTCTGCACATTTGTTCAGAACTGATGACATAATATCAATCTACACTTAAGATTGTAATTAAGAACTGGTGAAATTGGCATATGAGGTCATGGTACTTTTGGCCTATTTTAGCAGGCTAAACATCATTTTTTGGGTTTAATTGGGTGAGGTAGCCTAAAGTAGTGGATTGTGCTTGCGAATAAGATCACACTGGTATACGCTTGTCACTACCTTTGAGTGTACTCTACGAGAATATTTTTACATTACCCTTGGCAAAAAGAATTAAGAGATCCATGGCAAAAGATCGAGCGAAATACGAAAAGGCAATAAAAGTAGGTTTGGCTTATAACAAGGCCAATCGTTGGAAAGATGCATTTACGGCTTTCCGCATAGCAATTGGCGAGTTTCCGCATGATGCAGCCGCTTATGCTGGTTTAGGCGAGTCATGCCTGGGGCTGAAGCAGCTCGATCGCGCGCTGGATTGTTTTAAGCTGGCGGCGCGGTATTCCAAAGGGGATATGCGCTACTTGCGCAGCGTGGCTGATATTCAGGAGCGGCAAGGGCAGCTGGCAGAAGCGGCTCGGACGTATTTGGCGATTGGCGAGATTTTACTGAAGCAGCGCCAGTTGGAAGAGGCCATTGGCAACTGGGAACGCTCTATTCGTCTGGATTCAAGCTTGCTGGGGTCGCATAAACGGTTGGCGATGGTATTTCAGCGGTTGGGCCGGACGCGGGATGCGGTGCGGGAATATCTGGCTATTGCTCGAATTTTGCAGATGCGAGGCGAGAACAATAAAGCGCTGCAAATGTGCCAGGCGGCTTTGCGCCTGGACCCTGGAAACGATGATGTGGTAACGGCCGTTGCGCTTATTCGTCATGGCGAGTCGGCCTTTGAGGAACCTGAGGTTGCGCCAGAACCAGAGGTAGCGACAGGTTTGTCGGCCGAAGAGCAGGCAGAAGCAGATAGCCTGACGGAAACCGTACGCCAGATGGCGGCTATTTTTGAAGCGGAACGTAATGACCAGGTTGTGGCTGAACGAGAAGAAGTCTCTGATCCCATCGAGAAGGCCAAACGATTGGCCCAAGAGGAACTGGCAGCCGAGCTGTTCCGCGATGAAGATGAAACAAATGAAGCGGTCAATGGCCTGAGTAAGCTGGAACGGGATGCACTGTTAGGCCAGGCAATGGACTTTGAAACGCGTGGCCACATTGATGATGCCATTGGCTGCTACCAGCGGGCGATAAAAGGTGGATTAAAGCTGCCTGCCGCCTATTTTTTGCTAGGTCTGCTTTATGTGTCTATGCAGCAGCGTTCCGAGGCAGAAAAAATGCTGAATTTGGCGGCACAAAATCCAGCATACCTACAGGCCAGCCAACTGGTCTTAAATGATTAGTGCCCATTCGCAAATAAGTTATGGAATTAGCAAATGGGCTCAAAGTAACTGTTTGGTTCGGAATCGCGAAGTTAAATCCGAATGGTTACTTAGAAGATTTCCCCTAATTTAAAGAATCGAGATAGTTACCATGCCAAAACCAAGAAAGTTCCGCATCAGTGATGAGGCGGTGTTTGAGACGATTATTCAACTGTGTGCCGCTGCGTGGCCGGACGAAACGGTACGGGCCGAAGAGATTGCCATGACGCTGTATGAGGCGGAGTGGCAGGCGTTGACCGGGCGCGTTCGCCTGGCAGTAAAGCAGCTGGCAGAAGCTGGGCATGTGCAAATTTTGCGCAAAGGGAAACCCGTGTCCCCCGATGATTTTAAGGGTGTTTACCGTGTCCGTTTATCAGATTCGTTTTGGCATGATTCGCCTGACGCGTTGGCTAAACCAGCTGAATAACTCCCCAACGGCCGTTTACCAACCAATCTTCCTCCAACTCTAACGCTTCTAACCGACTTTGCTTGATGCCTGCCAGCACCTCAGACTTGCAGGTGCGTAAGAAGAGGATCGGCGCAGGTAAATAGCTGACGATGTCGCGGATGGGCGTGGTCTGCGGCCAGGGTGCGTCGCCCAAAGCCCGGCGATAGTTGGCATCCCCTTTGCTGATGATGAGATCGCTGCTGGCTAACTGTTGGCGCAGATCTGCAGGCAGCTGCCACAGCGGTTGGGGAGAGGTCCAAAACGGATGAGTGAGCAAGCATAAACGGCCGTTTACCAAATAAGTCGTCAATCGTTCCCCTGCGTCTGGCAAGGCTGGCCTGGCCTGCTCGCGTAAATAAGCGACGGTGGCTTCCACATCCAAAACGGTAGCGTCGGAGACGAAGGTGGGGTGCAGTTTGAGATGGAACCGAATTGTGGCTGCTTGATCAACCGATAATAAATAATCGGCCAAACATAAATCCCCCATCAGTTCAAACCCGGCGTTGTCGATGATGAAGTCGATTTGATTGACTGGATTTTGCAAAAAGTGAGTAACGGCCGTTTCATCATCCACCAACAAATGAGCCAATTGATCGGCCGACTTGGCATGGTTGGGCATGGCCGCATCTCCCGCTGCCCACATGCTCATGTCCGCCTGGTTGCCCCACAAATCAGCCAGCAGCAGCTGGCGGAAGTGCACTGCCTGCCAGCCCTCAGCAATCATCTGGTTGAGCTGAGTGATGAGCGCGTCTGTTTGTTCCAGGGTGGCTGTTAAACTTTGCCGCTTTTGTTGGGCAAACGGATCAATTCCGCTGCGAAAATAATCTACGGCGGCTGCAATGCGACGATAGATGTAGGTTTCGTTGAAGAACCAGGGCGCTTCCAAATAGATTTGGCCAAGGTGCGGCGTGATGGCTGTTTGCCAGTTGTCGAGGTCGGGGGCCAGATGATCGGGCAACGGCCGTATTTTTCCCTCAGGAATTTCATGAAGCAGGGCGGTGATTTGGGTAACGGCCGTTTCGGACAGCTCGTTTTCCGTCAGGATGCGCTGCACAATGCCCGGCAGTCGTTGGCCCATTGTCTTGCGCGTGAATGCCGTATCTTTGCCCCGCAGCGGTGACGGAACGGGCAGTTTGGGTGCATTCATGATCTAGCTAACTTTGTAGGCGACCAGCAAGCCATCCCGGATGGGCATCAGGGAACTGATCCAGTTTGGACTGGTGGTGAGCATGTCGGTCGTCTGGCGAATAGCTTGTGTAGCCTCGCTTTGGTCTGTTTGGTCCCAGACACGGCCGCCCCACAACATGTTGTCGATGATGAGCACACCACCCGGACGCAGCTTCTGTTCAATCACCGCCAGCGAGGCGGGGTAAGCAGGTTTATCAATATCATTGAAGATGAGGTCAAAGGGGCCGTTGGCCTGCTGCAGTGCCTGGACTGCTTCACTGGCGTGAAAGGTGACGAGGTCGCTGTAGCCCAGGGTTTGCAAATGATCTTGGGCCATGTGAGACAGTTCCTCATCCCAAACCACATGATGCACCTCACCACCGCCGTTTTCATGCACGGCGCGGGCAAACCAGGCAGTCGAGTAGCCGTAGCCCGACCCCAGCTCAAAAATGCGCTTTGCTTGAATCATCCGGGCGATTTGGTAGCAAGCCTGCCCCGAAGCGGGTCCGATGATGGGGAAATCGTGTTTGTCGGCGTAGGCTTCCATTTTTTGCAGTTCAGACGGCCGTTCCGGTACCAGTTCATCCAAATACCGTTCTAAACTTGCTTTGTAATTGTTAAACATCAAAAGGTGTCTCCTTCCTGCATAAACTCCAGCCGGTTGCCAAAGGGATCATTGACATAAAATCTTCGTACAGCAACCCCGGAATCATCTTCTGTGATAGCAATGCCTGCCGCTTGCAGATGGTCCCGCGCCGCGTCTAAATCGGCCACGCGCAGGCCGGGATGGGCTTTAGTGGCGGGCACAAAATCTGCCTGGACGCCCAGATGGAGTTCCAGGCCAGCCCCGGCAAACCAGCAGCCTCCCTTGGCTTTGAGTTGGGTCGGCTTTTCTATTTCGTGGAGGTTGAGGATACGGCCGTAAAATTCCCGCGCCTTTTCTTCACCCCCAGGCGGCATTGCCAACTGCAAATGGTCTAATCTTGTGATTTTCATCTCTAATCGCGGGTGAGCTTGCGATAGGTGATGCGGTGCGGCCGATCTGCTTTGTCGCCCAGGCGCTGGCGGCGATCTTCCTCGTACTCGCTGTAGTTGCCGATGTGCCAATGGGCCTGGCTCTCGCCCTCAAAGGCCAAAATGTGCGTCGCTACCCGGTCCAAAAACCAGCGGTCATGCGAAATAATGACGGCCGATCCGGCAAAACTTTCCAGCCCCAGCTCCAGCGCTCGCAGCGTGTTCACGTCCAAATCATTGGTTGGCTCATCCAGCAGCAGCAGGTTGCAGCCCGATTTGAGCAGTTTGGCCAGATGCACCCGGTTGCGCTCGCCGCCAGAAAGGGCACCGACTTTCTTTTGCTGGTCGCTGCCGGCAAAGTTGAAACGCGAGACGTAGGCGCGGGAATTGACCCGGCGCGGCCCCAGTTGCAGGGTGTCCTCGCCCTCGGAGATTTCTTGCCAGACGGTTTTCTCTGGGTCGAGATCGTCGCGGCTTTGGTCCACGTAGGCTAACTGCACGGTATCGCCCACGCGGAAGGTGCCGCCGTCTGGCTGCTCCTGGCCCACAATCATGCGGAACAGGGTGGTTTTACCGGCCCCGTTTGGCCCGATGATGCCCACGATGGCTCCTGGCGGAATGTCAAACGAGAGATCATCATACAGCAGTGTATTGCCGTAGCCTTTGTTAACGCCTTTGGCTTCTATGACGATGTCGCCCAGGCGCGGCCCCGGTGGAATGTAAATTTCGCGCTCTTCGTTGGCGCGATCCTGTTCACTGGAGAGGAGTTCGCTGTAGCGATTGATGCGGGCTTTGGCCTTGGTTTGCCGTCCCTTGGGCGACATGTTGATCCATTCCAGTTCGCGCTGGAGGGTCTTTTGCCGGGCAGATTCGGCCTTTTCTTCCTGGGCCAGACGCTCCTGTTTTTGGGACAGCCAGGAGGAGTAGTTGCCTTTCCAGGGGATGCCGTAGCCGCGATCTAGCTCCAAAATCCAGCCAGCTACGTTGTCCAAAAAGTAGCGGTCGTGGGTCACGGCAATAACGGTGCCGGGGTATTGCTTAAGATGTTTTTCCAGCCAGGCCACCGATTCCGCATCAAGATGATTGGTGGGTTCGTCCAGCAGCAGGATGTCTGGCTGCTTGAGCAGCAGGCGGCAGAGGGCCACACGCCGCCGCTCACCGCCAGACAGTACGGAAACGGCCGTATCCCCCGATGGCGTGCGCAAGGCGTCCATGGCCAGCTCCAGGCGGCTGTCCAGGTTCCAGGCGTCCATGTGGTCCAATTTGTCCTGAAGTGCCCCCTGCTTTTCGATGAGGTCGTTCATTTCATCGTCGCTCATGGGTTCGCCAAACTTCAGGTTAATTTCATCAAATTCGCGCAGGGCATCGACGACCTCTTGCGCGCCTTCTTCAACGATGTCGCGTACGGTTTTGTTGTCATCGAGCTGGGGTTCTTGCTCCAGGTAGCCGATGGTGTAGCCGGGAGAAATCGCGATTTCCCCTACAAATTCTGTATCCACCCCGGCCATAATGCGCAGCAGGGTGCTTTTGCCCGCGCCGTTCAACCCCAGGACGCCAATTTTGGCCCCGTAAAAGTAGGAAAGGGAAATGTCGCGCAGGATTTGTTTATTGGGCGGCACAACTTTGCCTACACCCATCATAGAATAAATTACTTTTTTATCGTCGGTGGTCATTAAACACACTCACTTTTGTTTTACAGTTTGGATATGGGGGATTATACAACGGCCGTTCTGCTTGCGCTTTTTTATGACGAAGAAACATAAGAAACGAAGGAACGAAGAAAAACTTTGTTCCTTTGTTCCTTCGTTCCTTTGTATTAAGTTTTGATCTAACCAAGTTATTTGCCCAGGCGGGCCAGTTCGTCTTCGACGATGGATTGATCCAGCTTTTTGAAGAGGGGCTGCGGTTTGGGTAGGGTGCGCCCTATCGGGATTTCGCTGCGGCTCCATTGGCCAACGGCCGTTTCTCCATCATACGTGAGGGCGGTGTGGCTGCGGCTGCTTTCAGCGTATTCGTTTACTACTTGCTGGCCAAAAAGATTGCCTTCCTCGCCCAACAGTTCATGTAGGGTCTGGCTGGTGAAGGGTAGAATGGGTGCCCACAGCATCTTCAGGCCGCTGATCGCCTGGATGGCTGTGTACAGCGAGCGCGCCGTCGCTTGCAGATCGGTTTTGGCCGTGGTCCAGGGGCTGGTGTCTTCCAAATATTGGTTAACCAGACTGGAAAGGCGCAAATTTTCCTGCACCACAGCACGAAACTTGCAGCCATCGTACAGCGCAGCGACCGTGTCGAAGGCGGCATCAATCGCGGCCAACAGGTTACGATCCTTGTCGGTGAGTTCACCCGGATCGGGCACTTCGCCCTTAAAATAGCGTTTGGTCATGTTCAAGACGCGATTAACCAAGTTGCCCCAGTTACCGACCAGCTCGGAATTGTTGCGATCTACATAGCCCTGCCAGCTCCAATCACTGTCACGGGTTTCGGGCATAACGGCCGTTAAATAATAACGCAGCGGGTCCGGGTCATGTCGGTCTAAGGCATCCAGCATCCAGACACCCCAGTTGCGGCTGCCGCTGATCTTTTGCCCTTCCATGTTCATAAATTCGTTGGCGGGCACGTCGTAGGGCAGATTGAGCTGCGCCTGGGGATCTTCATCATATAAACCTTTGGCCCCAAATAGCTGGGCAGGCCAAAAGATCGTGTGGAAAGGAATATTGTCCTTGCCAATGAAGTAGACGGTGCGCGCTTGGGGATTTTGCCACCACTGCTTCCAGGCATCCGGGTCGCCATTGTTTTTAGCCCACTCAATGGTGGCCGACAGATAGCCAATGACAGCCTCAAACCAAACGTAGAGCACTTTGTGCTCATACCCTTCCACCGGCACGGGGATGCCCCAATCCATGTCGCGGGTCACGGCGCGACCGATCAGGCCCTGGTCCACAAAGTTGCGGGCAAAATTGATGACCTGGGGTCGCCAAAAATCTTTATCCTTGTGCATCCAGGCTTGCAAGCCATCTTCGGCGATGGCTGGTAAGTCGATGAAAAAATGCTCTGTGTCGCGCAGTTCCAGGGCGGAATCGTCCAGCTTGCTGCGCGGGTTGAGCAGTTCTGCCGCACTCTCAAACAGGGTGTTGCAGTTGTCGCACTGGTCACCACGCGCGGGATGATAGCCACATTTGGGGCAGGTGCCTTCTACGTAGCGATCTGGCAGGAATTTATTGGCTGAGGGGGAATACATTTGCTTGGTGACTTTGGTGTACATGTATTCATTTTTCAACAGTGACTTGAACATATCTTGCGATACCTGAAAATGATTTTCGGTATCGGTGTGGGTGAAAAGATCGTAGGTAAGCCCCATTTTTTGGAACAGGGTGAGAAAACGGCCGTGATAATAATCAAACACTTCCGCGATGGACTTGCCCATCTCCTCGGCCTTGACGGTTACTGGGGTGCCGTGGCTGTCGGAGCCAGACACCATGAGCACGTGATTGCCGCGCAGGCGATGATAGCGGGCGTAAATGTCGGCTGGCAGGTAAGAACCAGTCACGTTGCCCTGATGAATATCGGCATTGGCATACGGCCAAGCCACACTAACAAGAATATATTCTTTATCCATATTTATTCGTCGTCTTCTTCGTAGTCGTCTTCCTCGTCTTCCGCGTCTTCTTCTTCTTCCGCTACTTCAGTCAAGGCTTCGGCCAGCAGTTCAAAGTCGTCTTCGTTGATGGGGTAGAACTCTTCCGCTTCCAGGCGCAGCCGCTTGAAGCGGGGCTGGCTTTCCAGCTCAACCGAGTCAATATCGGCACCTTTGTCTAGCTTGCTGGAGACGGCGTCGATGTCAATAGGGAAGAATTCGGCCGTTTCTACCGGAACGGTGAAAAAGAATTCTTTGGGGTTGGTTGTTTTGCTGTCTCCGGTGATAGTCGCCACAGCAAAGAAGGTTTGTGTTTCCAGCGCATAAAAAATAAGACGATCGCCCGATTGCAGCTTGATATCATTGTCGGCGGGTGGAGCCATGACAATACGTTCTGGCCAGCCAGGAAAGTTCATCTCATCTATAGCGGGGACGCTGATGACTTTGATGTAATGATTGGCAGCAGCAACGGCAGACCGTCGAGCGGCACGGGCGTTGCGGCTGGCCGCTTTGGCCTCATATTCTGCGGCAATGTTTTCCCAAATGCGTGCTTGCAGTTCTATTTTCAACTCAGCTTCTGAGCCGTCTTCGGTGAAGCGTACACGCATTTTGGGTGGGTTGATTTCTAAAACGGTATATTCACCTTTGCGGTTGGCATAAGTGCCATTCACCTCAAACATGCTTCAACCTCCCATTCTGGTTCAGTGCCAAACTTGTGTGGCGTGTCTTTAGTGCCCATTCGCAAATAAAATATGAAATTGGCGAATGGGCTTAAAGTAGCCGTTCAGTTCCATAACGCTATGTTAATTCTGAACGGCTACTTGGATATTGGTTTTTTGCAGAGAAGGGTGCCAAATATTTATAGACAAAGTTAACCCCTTTTGCAATTGGGCGCATAGTATCGTTTTCGATCACTCTTGGCAAGTCTTTTGCGTAATTTTTAGGGCAAAGGTCAGGGGAGATCGGTAAAGCGGGTGCCATTCCACTGGGTGAGGAGACGGCCGTTTACCCCTTCACACCCATCGCGCACAATTTCTGGCAGGCCATCTTTGTTGGCATCCATGATGCCCAAGCTACCATGACAGGTGTGGGGTAAGGGATGCAAGTTGACAACACCCTCGTGGGCGGTAACGACAAAACTTTGGCCGCTGACCTCATCATGCAGGACGGTGTCGGGCAGGTTGTCCTGCGTGAGATCACCCGTAGCGGCGATCTCGGGGCGGGAGATGGGCTGGCTGCGGCTGGAAAGCGGTTGGTAATACAGCAGGATGTGCTGGCCCGCTTCGTCTACCGTTATGATGGTGAGGTCGGTGAGGTACGGATTTTGGGTGGTGCTACTGCGCAGCAGCACCAAGTCGTCCTGGCCGTCGCCGGTGAGATCGAGCCATTGCCAGCGGGCGGTGCGCGGTGTTGATTGGTTGAGCCAACGGCCGTGCATATCTGGCAGGGCAGCGGATCCTCGCAAATTCATCTGGTCTAGCAAATCGGCGATATCACCTTTGGCGTAAATAGGTGGGGAGACGTTGGTGGGTCGGACGGCCGTTTCTAAACCAATGTCCGCATTAGCCTTTTCCGGTTCGGTAAAGCGCACCCGGCTGGCGTCGGCTACTACAGGCTGGTTGCAGCCAAACTGCAAAGCCAATCCCTGCGCCTCACTCTGGATGCCAATGGTGGCACTGCTACCGTTGTTGCCTTCCAGCATGGTGACATCTTCATACAAAAAGAGGATGTCCTGGCTGTCTTCAAATAGCTGTACGGCAAACGTTACCCGGTCGTCTGGTTCACCAAAGCGGGGCACATCATCCCATTCCAGCACAAAGATGCGGTCTGGTGCTTCACCCACAACGTCATATTCCAGAAAACCAAACGAGGTCAGGTCCAGATCGTCCCAAAATGGGGCGATCATATCGCCCATGCCCACAACGGGGCCTTCGTTTAGACAACTATTGCCGAAGTAGCCATTGCTGTTGCCCAATTGCAGGTTGCCATTGCTGCTGGCTTGGATTTGGGTGTAGGTGGTGCCGTAAAAGGTGAAGGCGAAGGGGAGTTCAAGGGTCGTGATGCCATCGTCGCTGTAGAGTCGGGTGTCGGTGGTGGCGTCGATGTAGGCGAAGGCGGTGCCGCTGTCGCAGGTGTAGCCGTATAAATCAGGGCCGGGACAAAGGGCCACGGCCGTTCCATAGGCTGCCTGTGTGTCTCGCCGCAATACAAAGAACAGAATGATAACGGCCGTTACCAATAGCAGAAACCAGGGCCACAATCGACGAAAAACACGCATGAGCAAAGTGTAGCGCAGCCTAGATGGGCTGACAAGCGGCGTTCATTCTAGGGCAGGGTTTTTCAGTAGTCCAACTTTTAAATGAAATAGGACGCTGATTAACGCAGATAAACGCTGATTTTTTTATTTTATCTGCGTCATCGGCGTTTATCCGCGCTCCATTGGTTCCGACTATTGAAAAGCCCTGTGGCGCGTGCCTATTGAAATGCTTTTCAAGAAAATTTATGCTAAGATAATCTTATTCTTTGCGGGATACTTACTTGGAGAAATGATGCAGATCCATACGAGATTCAGTGGTGAACTAGCCGCAACAATCGGTAAGCACCGTTTCACGCTGAGCTTGCCCCAGAACGCAACAGTCGGCGATCTGCTAGATTTATTATGCCAGGAATATCCTGATTCCACAGCCAAACTACGAGCAACCGTACAAATTATCGCAGGCCGCCATGTCACCTTGTCAGAAAGTTTAACTGACGGTCAAGAAGTGGCCTTCCTCTTACCAATGGCTGGTGGCTAACTGCCCGTCCATTGGCTAAACATCTACCACATCTGAATCATCTTCATCGAAGCGGGGACAAACCCCGATTGCCTCACAGCCAATAACATTTCTTTGGAGGAAATAAACCCATGACATTAGATTTGCAGAAAGATGCCAAATTAAGGGAACAGCCCAGCAGCAACGGGTCTGGTCATGAAACAGTGTTTGTCGATCAGTTTATAGATGGGGTTCTGGATCCAAATAAGCCGATGTTAGGACCGGTGCGTGATGGCGGTCACATTGTGGCCAACACAGCGCCCGGCTGCTGGGGCCCCATGATCACGCCAGAAATTCGCGGGGGGCACGAGGTCACCGTACCGGTAGCTGTCGCCGGCGCAGAAGTCGGTGACGCTATTGCCATCCGTATCAAGAATATTACGGTAACATCGTTGGCCACAGCATCTGGCAATGACGTTTTTATGGACGGCCGTTTCCTCGGCGACCCATACGTGGCGGGCAAATGCCCCGAGTGTGGCACGCTGTATCCTAAAACCGTTGTGAAAGGCATTGGCCAAACGGCCGTTCGCTGCGCCAATTGTGGCGCTGATGCCGCCCCGTTTAATTTCACCAACGGCTATACGATTGCCTTTGACGACAATCGCCAGGTTGGGGTCACCCTGCCCCAAAACCCGGCAGAAACGATTGCCCACGAGGCCAAAAAGTATGCAGCCCTGCCGGAGAACTCCATCCAAAATCCTATCCTGACCTTTGCCCCGCATGATTTGGTCGGGTTGGTGGCCCGGTTACGGCCGTTTTTAGGCCAGATCGGTACCACGCCATCGCACCCCATCCCGGATTCCCATAACGCGGGCGATTTTGGTTCATTTCTCATTGGTGCCCCCCACGAATACGCCGTGACGGCCGAACAGCTGGAAAAACACCGCACCGATGGACACATGGATATTGATGCCGTACGGGCGGGTTCCATTCTGATCTGCCCCGTCAAGACGCGTGGCGGCGGCGTCTATGTGGGTGACATGCACGCCATGCAGGGCGACGGCGAAATTGCCGGCCACACCTGTGATGTCTCTGGCACTGTCACCTTACAGGTTCATTTGCTCAAAGGGTTGAATATTGACGGGCCTTTGTTGTTCCCGGTGCTGGAAGATTTACCGTTCACGGCACGGCCGTTAACCGAGGCAGAACGCGCCCAGGCCCAGGCCATCGCCGAACAGTGGGGCACGCAGGTAGAAGAATCTGCCCCAGTTTCCGTCGTCGGTACCGGGCCGGACCTGAACAGCGCGACGGACAATGGCTTAGCCCGTGCCGCTGCCCTCCTGGAGATGAGCATCCCTGAGGTCAAGAATCGGGCAACCATTACTGGCGGTATTGAGATTGGCCGCCACCCCGGCGTGGTGCAGGTCACCTTCCGCGCGCCGCTGGACCGGCTGGAAAAGCGCGGCTTACTCCCCTTTGTGCGCGACCAATACGGGATTGGCTAATTGTGTGAAAGGGGCGACCTGGCGGGTCGCCCCTACTCATCATTCGCCCACACAACTAAACGTTGCCCGCGCCGGGCATAGACACGCTGAGGATTATGACGCGAGATTCACAATGCCACCTCTTTGACTAAATCCGTTATAATGAGCGCATGTCATACACATTGGTTGAAATCAAAAACCGTTTGCAAGCGCAGAAGCCGTATTTGTATAAAAAATATGGCGTTACCGAAATTGGCATTTTCGGTTCTTATGTGCGTGGGGAACAAAAACCTGACAGTGACATTGATATTTTAATCACCCTGACGGACCCACCACGCATTGATCTACTCGATCTGATTGAATTGGAGCATTATCTGAGCGACTTGCTAGAGCGAAAAGTTGATGTTGCCATTAAGAAAAACCTGAGAAAGCGAATCGGCAAACGTATTTTGAGTGAGGTTCAACCAATATGAGCCGGGAGTTCTTGGATTTCGTTGAGGACATCCTTGACGCAATGGACAAGGCAGAAATATTGCTTGACGGTGTAACATTCGAGGACCTTGTTTCTGATTTTCGGATCAATTTTGCAGTTTTTCGGGCATTGGAAATTGTCGGAGAAGCAACAAAACGTTTGCCTATGGAATTGCGCAACGAATATCCAGATGTTCCCTGGAAAGAAATGGCTGGCATGAGGGACAGAATTATTCATGGATATGATGTGGTAGAGCACAAAATTGTTTGGGATACAGTAAAGAAACGCATTCCAGTTGTAAAACCCCAAATTCAACAGATTCTTGAAGATTATTCAGACGCGTAAACGGCCGTTCCCACACCTCTCCCCTCATTTATCGCCCACACAACCAAACTTTGCCCGCTGGGCATCATCAACATCTACCCATGTAAGGGCGACCCGGCGGGTCGCCCCTACGACATTGCCAAAAGGATCATTGGGGGCCATTGTAGGCCAATTCAAATCAAAGGTGACCAAACGATTTCGGCGCTTTCCGGGCAGCGACGACCGACCCCTCTGGCAGCGCAATTATTATGAACAAATCATCCGCAACGAGCGCCATTTAACGGCCGTACAACAATACATCCACAACAACCCCGCCAACTGGACAGATGATGATTATTTTTTGGCGGGCGGGAAATAAACGGCCGTATGCCAACAAAATCCGCCGGTAGGGGCGACCCGACGAGTCGCCCCTGCCTCAACCTACACCTCCAAACTTTGCCCGCGCCGGGCATCGCCTGCACCTTGCCACGAAAGTTTTGATTTGCTATGATGTTGCGGCAAATGCAAGTGAGTTTGGCGGCCAGTAACTACCAACTTTTCTCAGAATTGAATATTTGAATTGTGGCTATGCATCATTATTCTTTTTATTCTCATAGACTAAACATCACACAATATGTTAGGTATCAAAAGCAATCATGAAATTGAGTGATATCAAGAACAATCTAATGCCAATGCTTGAAGATGCACAATGGGCAGAAGAAGCTTTGGAAAAAGAAGACAATCAATTTACGCGAAGAGCATATATTAGAAGCTTATTTGCGATGATTGAGGGATCGATATGGGTCTTGAAACAAACAGTATTGCACACACCAGTGCCAGAAGGTCAAATTAGAACATTATCTGCAGCAGAATACGCATTATTGTCAGACAAAACATACAATCTCAAAAGCAATGGTCAACCTAAAGAACAAACAAAATATCTCAAACTCCCAGACAATTTTAGATTTACATTTAGCGTGTTAGGGAAATTTTTGGACACAAGCTTTGATTTAGGAGTTGGTACAGTTGCATGGAGCAATTTCCTTGAAGCTCAAGCAATAAGAAACCGTATCACACATCCTAAAATACCAGAAGATTTTGAAGTCTCGGATGATGAAATAGCCACTTGTAAAGAAACATGCTCATGGTTTAATCAGTTAATATTGTTTTTTTTTAACACCCTCGTATTAAACGCCAACCATGCTGTTAACTAAAATGATTTGCAATCGAAAATAGCCAATTAAAGGGAATAATTCATGAAGACAGTAGATCTGCTTGAAAGATTAAATGACAAAGAACAAGAAGAAAAATTCAAGCGCGCTGAAATATCTGCAAAGAAAACATTTCTTAATTTAATCCAGCATGAGCAATATGTTGGAGATGTATTTTCACTTGGTTACGAATCTGCACTTGTTGTTATTCACGATTTTCAGAGAAAACAGGTTGGTGGAATTCCAAGTCTCAGCTTTCTACTTGCAACTCGCATTTCATCAGACCAAGACCCCGATCAGTTTGATTATACTCAAGAAGATGCTTCAATGATTCTCTTGCGAGTAATGGATGCTGCCCCATTGCCAAATGACCTCGAAGCCTTACGAGTTCGAGTAGAAACTGCTCAACGAGTGAGTGGTGATGTGAATTCCCATTGGGATAGTGAGAAAGCGATGGATCAGAATACGCACCATCTCCTTTCATTTGCCGGAGTGCGGTGCCGAGTGATTGGGACATTTTATTTACAAGGAAAACCAGACAGTGACGATCTGGAAGAGCGGATCCCTGTCATGCGTTTTGGTAGCGACATATCCAACTACTACCCAAATCGGGGTTTAACTGTTTTCAAGCCAAATGCTGAAGCATTAGAGGCGATTGTGAATTTTCGTGATAAATCTCGCCCTGACTTACTTAATGATGCCCAAGTGACAATTGGCGAAGTTCGTTACGCATCCACAAACCGCGCTTTTCAAGGGGTGGCTGATGTGAGTGTAAATATCAGCCCCGCTGATTTACTTGATCAGAAAACAGCATTATTTGGCATGACACGTACTGGGAAATCAAATACCACAAAAGTAATGATGGAATCAGTCTTTGATTTACGATTTGCGGCAATTGAACCACTACGTATTGGTCAAGTTGTGTTCGATCCGAATGGAGAATATGCCAATGAGAACGTACAGGATGAGAATAAGGAAAGCAATCCATCAGCCATAAAGAATGTATGGCAAACCAATCCAAGTGGTAATGATAAAGATGTTGTTACTTATGGAATCACACGTCATCCCAATGATCCAAATAGACGGTTAATGCTTATCAATTTTTATGACACTGCTATGCTCCAAGTTGGCAAAGACATCATTGATACACTATTAGAACGAGACACAGCAAAATATATTCAGAATTTTAGACAAGTAGGTCTCGAACCACCACGAGAGCAAGATTATGAAGAGAAACAGTACAAAGGTGCGTTAATTCGCTACCAGAGACGGCTTTTATTCTATCGGGCATTGCTTAACAAGGCTGGCTTTGATGTCCCAACTTCGCTAGCACCCACATTATGGTTTCAAGGCACTCCATTATTCAGCAAGGAAATCCTTGGAATAATGGAAAAAGTACAGTTACAGAAAAAGGATTCTACAAAGCAGTCTCAAATTCATCGTGCGGCAACAGTGTTAGGGAGAAGCTCAGTTACATGGGCAGCACTTGCTACTGCGGCGGAAGGTCTATTTTACTTCATTGGAACAGATAAATATGAGCAATTCGATCAAAATTATATTAAAACATCATCTTCGGGTGAAAGTTGGGCAGACGGCGATTTGATTCGTATCTTAGAAATGTTCACTTACCGGAAAGGGGCAAACGTGATAGGTGAAGTACGAAACCAACATACGGACAAAACAGATTCGGACTTTGCACAAGACATATACGATGATTTAAAAAGTGGAAAATTAGTCATTGTAGATCAATCAAGTGGCAACCCAGATGTAAATGAGGCTGCTGCAAAACGTATTATGCAACGTATTTTTAGTGAAAATCAAGGATTGTTCCGTGATGGCCAAGTTCCGCCCCACATCCTTGTCTATGTTGAAGAAGCGCATAATTTATTGCCTGCTGGCACAGAAACAGATACTAAGGGCATTTGGGTACGGACAGCAAAAGAAGGTGCTAAGTATCATATTGGTATGGTGTACATAACCCAAGAAGTTAGTAGTATTCAGCGGAACATCCTCAAAAATACGGCCAATTGGTTTATCGGGCATCTCAACAATACTGATGAAACGAGAGAGCTTCGCAAATATTACGACTTTGCTGATTTTGAAGATTCAATTTTACGCGCCCAGGATAGGGGATTTTTGCGCGTAAAAACATTAAGCAACTTGTTTGTTGTTCCTGTACAGGTCAAGAAATTTGAGCTAGGAGTTTCAACCGATGCCGTATGAAGGTGAGTTTGCAGGATATGAACCTCTACGGCGCGTAGCCAACACAGAACGGATCAAAACATTGCTTGGGCGTTCTAAAGTACGCGACAACAAACAATCGGTAACGCATTTACCAAAGATTGAACGTGCTTCAATTGAACCGAGTAAGTATGAGCCATCTGTTGTAATTGCAATTGATGGTAGCACAGTACCTGTTGAAGTAGAGACAGGCTATCCCGGCTCAGAAATGGGATACGTGACTGTTGCTTCGGTATTTATTGACTTAGCAAAAGCAAGAAAACTAGATGAACAGCGACCTGTCAATCCGGTTGAATTTCGCAAAACCCAAAGTCCAGAATCCATAGATAGCGCGTTTCCGGGATGCAACGTTGTAGTTGATGCAGAAATTTCTGCGAAAAGCTCGCTTCGTAAAGTTTTGTATGAGCTCATGGCAAGCGTTCGCATTTTCGAAGATGGGGAATCGCTTCTGGACACATATGAAGCTTTGTTGGCTCTCAAACCTGACATAGATGAAGATACGCAGAGATGCCCTTACTATGGCCTATACGACAATAATTGTGTAGATAATAAGCAGCAATTTCGTAACCAAAAAGGTGCTTATTTTTGTCGTTGCGTGTATGGACGGCCTCTATATTCAACCGATGCTTTGCGTGTACATGAAGGAATGCATCCAGATAGCACTAATCGTGCTGTGTTCACTGAAATCATGCAGATTTTAGAACGATTATGGATTATTCACATTCTCCGTAGCTTGGAAGAGAAAGAATGGCTGGCAATTTTGAGGAGTTTAGCCATTATTGTTGATGGGCCACTAGCCGTTTTTGGACATCCAGCATGGCTTAGTCATGCGATCAAATTAGAATTACGTCGTTTGAACGAAAAAGCAAAGTCGTTTACTGACGGACAAGACATATTAATTCTCGGAATTGAAAAAGGGGGGGCTTTTGTTAATCATCTAATTCAGATAGATTATTTCGTCCCAGAAGAAAAACGTAATTTCATACCTGTACAAACTGCGTATTTATTGACGGATGACTATATCAAACGCAATATTGTTTATTCAGAAAGTAAACGGCCGTATGGACGCCAAACATATTTTGGTAGAAAATTCTTTTACAAGACTCAATCAGGGGCATTGTTGGTAGCTACACTGCCTTTTCTTAATGAGACGCACGAAGATTTAACACAAGCAAAGTCTTCACAGTTTCCTCGGTTGGCTGATGCAATGGCATTGCTCGATCAACTTGTATCTGTTCAGCATCCGAATTCATTATCACCAATTATTACCGCTCATGCAGAAGCTTCTATACCGCTTAATCTAGGTAAACGTGTTTTAGAAAAAATGGCGCGGGAACTTATGCGGAAAATGTAACCATGATAAAAGTTGATGGTCACTTCAAACGATCTTATCAGAATGCGACTGGTAGATGGTCGGCCGTTGGCCCGTATTATGCAATGTTCCCTATCGAATTTGCTTTTGATGTTGTGGAACGACATTCTCAGAAGGGGGATTGGATTCTTGATCCGTTTGCAGGACGGTATTCCAGTATATATGCTGCGGCTACTCAAGAACGATATGGACTGGGTCTAGAAATTCATCCTGTTGGTTGGGTATATGGTCAAGCAAAATTACACACCGCATCAAAAAGCGATGTGGAAAGTCGGTTGAAGGAACTAATCCATCGTTCGCGTTGGTTTGGTGAACGCTCACGCCGTGTTTTGCCAGAATTTTTTGAGCATTGTTACTCTCCCAGAATTTTATCTTTTCTTCTGACGGCACGTAATGATTTAAATTGGCGTGAAGATGAAGTAGATGCAACCTTAATGGCATTCATTCTAATAGACCTTCATGCTAAAGAAGGCAGTGGCCTTTCTAATCAGATGCGTCAATCAAAGGCAATGGCTCCAGATTATTCAATCCGTTGGTGGAAAGACCATAATAAAACACCGCCAAACCATGATCCTGTTGAATTTATCCAGAAAAAAATTAACTGGAGGTATAAGAAAGGAATACCTCAAACCAATGATTGCAATGTGATTTTAGGGGATAGTATGCAACATTTAGAAATAGTTGCTCAGAAAGTCACGGCAGGGGAACAAGAACCTTTTTCCTTATTACTAACTTCTCCCCCATACTACGATATTACTCATTACCATTACGATCAGTGGCTTCGCCTCTGGATGTTAGGTGGTGAATCTAGGCCAACAAAGAAAGAAGATGAAAATCGGGGGAGATTTAGCTCCAAGAACCACTACGAGCAGCTTCTTGACACTGTATTTGAGCATTCAGCTAAATTGATGGCAGAGCAAGCTACAATTTATGTTCGTACTGGAGCTCGTGAGTTTACTCTCAATACAACTCGGAAGGTACTAAAAAGACATTTTCCAATGGGTGAATGGGAAATGTATGAAACTGTACGCCCTTTTGAAAAGAAAACCCAGACGACTTTATTTGGTGATTTTGCTCCTAAACCAGGAGAAGTCGATTTGATTTTACAGCGCTCATAATTCAAATAATCAAGCAATTCGAAGATGGTGTTATATTGTGCAATAAAAGCACTGACCCTAGTCGAAAATTTGCCTACCCTATACAGTGGAGCTATTCAGCCATCAAGTAACCATCAACGGCCGTTCCCACACCCCGCCCCTCATTTATCGCCCACACAACTAAGCTCTGCCCCCGTCTAGCATCACCCGCTGCAAAAACACCAGGCACATTTGTCGCATAACGGCCGTATTCCGCTGCAATGTTCGTCCGAGGGCCAGTTGCCACGCCAAACTGCTGCGCCAGCGTTTGCTCAGGCCCACGGAAGCCCAGCGCCAGCAACACCAGCTGCGCCGCCCAGGTTTGCTCCGTGCCGGGAATCTCTTCTAATTGGGGCCGACCGCCGTTTTCCGCTGGGAGCCAGCGCACGTTGACCGTTTCCAGCGCCTGCAAGTTGCCCTGCTCGTCGCCGATGAACCGCTTGGTCATGATGCCATATTCACGCGGATCTTCACCAAAAACGGCCGCAGCCTCTTCCTGCCCATAATCCATCTTGTAAATGCGCGGCCACTGCGGCCAGGGATTATTGGCGGCGCGCTCCAGCGGCGGCTGGGCCATAATCTCAAACTGCACCAGGCTGTCGCAGCCGTGCCGCAGCGAGGTGGCAACACAGTCAGTCCCCGTGTCGCCCCCGCCGATGACGATGACGTCTTTGCCGGTGGCAAGAATAGGAGGAGATTGGTTGATTGGAGATTGGAGATTGGGGCTGCTAATCTCTAATCTCCAATCTCCAATCTCCATTTCCCCATCTAGAAGCGCCTTCGTATTGCCGTGCAAAAATTCCATAGCAAAGTGGATGCCGTTCAGCTCCCGCCCAGGGATGGGCAAGTTGTTGGGTTGGGTGGCTCCAGTGCAAAGCACCACGGCGTCGAATTGATTTTGGAGGTCAACGGCCGTAACATCTTTTCCTACCTCAGTATTGGTTACAAACTGGATGCCCGCCTCGGCCAGCAAATCAATGCGGCGCTGCACCAGCTTTTTGTCCAGCTTCATGTTGGGGATACCGTACATCAGCAAGCCGCCAATGCGGTCGGCCCGCTCAAAGACGGTGACGCTGTGCCCGGCCTTGTTCAGTTCATCGGCGGCGGCCAGCCCGGACGGACCCGAGCCAATCACCGCCACGGTTTTGCCGCTGCGGTGCGACGGCGTGTTGGGTCGCACCCAGCCTTCTTCGTAAGCCCGCTCGATGATGGCATACTCGATTTGCTTAATCGTCACCGCCGGATCGTGAATGCCCAAGGTGCAAGCGGCTTCACACGGCGCGGGGCAGACCAGCCCGGTGAACTCGGGGAAGTTGTTGGTGCGGCTGAGCCGCTCGTACGCCTCGCGCCACAGGCCCCGATACACTAAATCGTTCCACTCCGGGATGAGGTTGTTGATGGGACAACCAGAGGTCATCCCGTTGAGAATGTTGCCCTTGTGGCAAAAGGGAATGCCGCAATCCATGCAGCGCGCCGCCTGCTGGTTTAGCCGCTCCTCTGGCAAATGCAGGTGGATCGGTTCCCAATCGTGAATGCGCTCGGTGAACGGCCGTTCCCCCGCCGCCTCTCGTTTAAATTCTAAAAATCCTGTTGGCTTGGCCATGTTTCCCCCTCTGAAAGGAGGAGATCGGAGATTAGAGATTGGAGATTTTGCCGCAGCTAATCTCCAATCTCCAATCTCCAGTCTCCAATTACATCTTCACCAGCTGCCGTTGCCGCACCTGGAACGCTTCCATTGCCAACGCATCACCCGTCAGGTCACTGCTGTGGCGCACTTGATTAAACGCTTGCAGCATCAGCTTGTAGTCACGCGGCATCACCTTCACAAAGTGGCGCACCACGTTGTCCCACATGCACAAAATCTTCCAGGCCAGGTCGCTGTGCGTGGCCTGCATGTGGGCAAAAATCATCGTTTCCAGTTCGTCTATATCATCCAGGCTGCTTACCTGCTCCAGATCGACCATTTCTCGATTACATCGTTCGTGGAAACGGCCGTCCCAATCCAACACATACGCCACCCCGCCAGACATCCCGGCGGCAAAGTTGCGCCCCGTGCGGCCCAAGACGACGACGCGGCCACCGGTCATGTATTCGCAGCCATGATCACCCACGCCTTCGACAACGGCCGTTGCCCCCGAATTCCGCACGCCGAAGCGCTCGCCCGCCATGCCGCGAATGTAAGCTGTGCCGCCCGTGGCCCCATACAGCGCCACATTGCCAATGATGATGTTCTGCTCGGCCACAAAGGTCGCTTCCTCTGGCGGATAGACAACCAGCTTGCCGCCGGACAATCCCTTGCCCACGTAATCGTTGGCGTCACCCGCCAGCGTTAGCGTTAGCCCTTGCGGAATAAATGCACCAAAGCTTTGCCCCGCCGAACCGTTAAACTTGAGCTGAATGGTATCTTCAGCCAGGCCAAACATGCCGTGGCGACGCGTGATTTCACTACCCAGCATTGTGCCCACGGTGCGGTTTTCATTGCCAATGGCAAATTCGCCCGTCACCCGCTCACCTTTTTCGATGGCCGGACGGCAGTAGTCGAGCAGGGTTTGAGTGTCAAGGGTTTCTTCCAGGCCGTGTTGTTGCGCTTGTTTACTGCCGTTTGGCAGCAAATGCCCCACGTTCTCGGCTTCATTGGGACGGTACAGCATCGGCGTCAAATCAATCCCCTGCAATTTCCAATGCGCAATCGCTTCGCCTGCTTCCAGTCGGTCGGTGCGGCCCACCATCTCGTCGATGGTGCGGAAACCCAGCTCGGCCATAATTTCGCGCATGTCCTGAGCAATAAACTGCATAAAGTTCACCACATGCTGCGGATCGCCCGCAAAATGTTTGCGCAGCTCCGGATTTTGCGTGGCGATGCCCACCGGGCAGGTGTTGATGTGGCACACCCGCATCATGATGCAGCCCAGCGTCACCAGCGGCGCGGTGGCAAAACCGTACTCTTCCGCGCCCAGCAGCGCCGCCATGATCACATCGCGGCCGGTTTTGAGCTGGCCGTCTGTTTCCACCACCACGCGATTGCGCAAGCCGTTGAGCAGCAGCGTCTGGTGCGTTTCAGCCACGCCCAGCTCCCAGGGCAGCCCCGCGTGTTTGATGCTGGTTTGCGGTGATGCGCCGGTGCCGCCATCGTGCCCGCTGATGAGAATGACATCAGCATGACCCTTGGCCACACCGGCAGCAATCGTGCCAACGCCCACTTCGGAGACGAGCTTCACGTTAATGCGTGCTTTGGGATTAGCATTTTTCAGATCAAAAATGAGCTGTGCTAAATCTTCAATGGAGTAGATGTCGTGGTGCGGCGGTGGGGAAATCAGCCCCACGCCGGGGGTGGAATGGCGCACGCGGGCAATCCAGGGATACACTTTAGGGCCTGGCAGTTGACCGCCTTCACCCGGCTTGGCCCCCTGCGCCATTTTAATCTGGATTTCCTGCGCTTCGGTAAGGTATTGGCTGGTGACGCCAAAACGGCCGCTGGCCACCTGTTTAATTGCCGAATTGCGAGAATCGCCATTTTTGTCTGGAATGTAGCGGGCCGGGTCTTCGCCGCCCTCGCCCGTATTGCTTTTGCCGCCGATACGGTTCATGGCAATCGCCAGCGCCTCGTGCGCCTCTTTGCTAATCGAGCCGTAGGACATGGCTCCGGTTTTGAAGCGGCGGCAAATTGATTCCACAGACTCAACTTCGTCCAACGGCACGGGCTGATTGGCTTTTTTCAATTTGAGCAGGCCGCGCAGCGTGGCAAACTGGTGCGAGCGGTCGTTGACGTCGGCGGCGTATTTTTTGTACGTTTCGTAATCGTTGGTGCGCACAGCGTGCTGCAAGCGATGGACGGTGTCCGGATTAAACAGATGGTATTCGCCTTCTTCGCGGTACTGGTATTTGCCACCGGCGGGCAGGGCGCTGCTGCCAGACGGCCGTTTCGGGAACGCCTGCTCGTGCCGCATCTGCACCTCTTTGGCCACCAGGTGAATGTCCGATCCCTGAATGCGGGAAGGCGTGCCAGTGAAATATTTGGCCACCAACTCGCTGTGCAGCCCCAGCGCCTCAAAAATCTGCGCCCCACGGTAGCTCTGCACGGTGGAAATACCCATCTTGGACAAAATTTTCACCACGCCGGTCACCACCGCCTTGATAAACTTCTTTTCTGCTTCATGATAGGGCACGTCGGTGAGCAGCTGCTTGCGGATGAGATCGCGCAGCGTAGCGTAAGCCAGGTAGGGGTTGATGGCGTCGGCCCCGTAGCCCAGCAGCACGGCAAAATGATGCACCTCGCGCGGCTCACCCGACTCCACGATAAGGCTCACCTGGGTGCGCGTTCCCTGGCGAATGAGGTGGTGGTGCAGTCCGGCGGTGGCCAACAGCGCCGGAATCCCGGCACAGTTCTGGCTCAAGCCCAAATCAGACAAAATGAGCAGGTTGGCACCGTGGCTGATGGCATCATCGGCTTCACGGAAGAGGCGATCCATAGCGGCTTCAAGGCCATCGCCGCCCTGTTCCACTTCGTACGTGATGGAAAGGGTGGCCGGTTTGAAATCATCTTGTTCCAGGTGCTTCAATCGAGCCAATTCCTCATCCTTGAGGATGGGGTGTGGCAAGCTGATTTGGCGGCAACTGGCGGCCTGCGGGTCCAGCAGGTTGCCTTCGCTGCCCAGCAGCGTTTCCGTGCTGGTGACCAATTCTTCACGAATGGCGTCCAGCGGCGGGTTGGTGACCTGGGCAAACAGCTGCTTAAAGTAACTGTACAGCGGCTGCGGCTTGTCAGACAGCACCGCCAGCGGCGTGTCGTCGCCCATCGAGCCGAGCGCTTCTTTGCCGTCGCGGGCCATCGGGGCAATGATCATGCGCAAATCTTCAAAGGTGTAGCCAAACGCTTTTTGGTGCTGCAAAACGGCGTCTTCGGTGTGCAGGTGCACGGCCGTTTCCGACTGTTCCAAATTAGCCACCGAAGGAATGTCAATCAGCTTGATGCGATTCTCAGCGAGCCATTGTTGATACGGCCGTTCCGTGGCAATCTGTTTCTTGAGTTCTTCATCCCCCACCAGGCGGCCCAGGCTGGTATCCACCAGCAGCATCCGGCCCGGCTCCAGCCGCCCTTTGTAAGCCACGTTGGCCGGATCAATCTCCAGCACGCCCACTTCTGAGGCCATGACCACCAGGCCATCTTTGGTGACGACGTAGCGAGACGGCCGTAACCCATTCCGGTCCAAAACCGCACCGACCACCATGCCATCGCTGAAGCCAATCGCCGCTGGGCCATCCCATGGCTCCATCAGGTGACTGTGGTATTCGTAAAAAGCGCGCTTTTCCGGCGACATGTGGGCATGTTTGTCCCACGGCTCGGGAATCATCATCATCACGGCGTGGGGCAGCGAACGACCAGACAGCACCATAAATTCCAGGGCATTGTCCAACATGCCCGTATCGCTGCCGTCTTCATCGACGATGGGCAGCACTTTGTCCAGCTCATCCTCGAACAGCGGGCTGGCAAAAAGGGCTTCCCGCGCCTTGAGCCAGTTGACATTGCCGCGAATGGTGTTGATTTCGCCGTTGTGAATAACGGTGCGGTAAGGATGAGCCCGTTTCCAGCTGGGGAAGGTGTTGGTGCTAAAACGGGAATGAACCAGCGCCAGGGCAGTTTCCAGCGCCGGGTCATTGAGGTCGGGGTAATAATCTTCTAACTGTTCAGAAAGAAGCATCCCTTTATACACAATGGTGCGGCCAGACAGGCTGGGGATGTAGAAGGTGTCGTCGCCAACGAGCGGGGTAATTTCTTTTTCGGCCCGGCGGCGAATGATAAATAGTTTGCGTTCCCAGGCTAAAGCATCGGTTTGCGTTAAATATTGCTTTTGAATGAATAGTTGGCGAATGAATGGTTCCCCGGAAACGGCCGTTTCCCCCAAATCCTTGTTACAGGTCGGCACGGTGCGCCAGCCCAGCAGCTGCTGTCCCTCTTCGGCGATGATGCGCGCCAGCGCTTGTTGGCACCGCTGTCGCAGGGCATCGTCGTGCGGCAAGAAGAGCATGCCCACGCCGTACTCGCCAAGCTCAGGGAGTGAAAATCCAAGTTGTTCTGTTTGTTGTTGAAAAAATTGATGGGGAATTTGCAGCATGATGCCCGCGCCGTCGCCGGTGTTGGCTTCGGCACCCTGGGCACCACGATGAGTGAGTCGGCATAAAACGGTGAGGGCTTGCTGGATGATGTCGTGAGACGGCCGTCCCTGCACATTGACCACAAAACCCATGCCACAGGCATCCCGCTCAAACTGGGGATCGTACATGCCTTGCTTTTGGGGGAATCCGACATGGCGGCGCTGGTCAGCCTCCGTTAGATCGACCTTGCCTGTTTCCACTGTTGCCTGAACCTTCTTCATAATTTCCTCTCCTCATCGGCGCGTGTTACTTTTCATTTGTAAAAGGGCCATTCTCTGCTAACGGCAATAGTCACAAAGGCCAGAAGCAAAGACGCCAAACGCCCAACGCAATTGTTGGGAGTTTACTGATGTACCATATTTGAACTGCACAACATCATCCATTGTGATGATTGCAGTTTACTTATACAAAAATCGTTGGTTCAGTTTTGGCTGTGAGCAAGCAGTAGAGGCTTCCCTTCCTCATGATCAGCTTGCTTGTGTTCTTTCGATAATATGTGGGTGTGGAAATTATACAAAAATAAGGGGGCTGCTGTGATCGTTAAGTTTGCACGAGATTACCCTAAAAAAGATTAGATGAATTGTGAAATTTTGCGCACGATATGTGTTTATGTAAATAAAAAAGGCCGCAGGGCACGATTTATACCACCTATCCTGGGTCATTTTGTATAGAATTCACAACCATGCAAAAAATCTTTCGTTTAATTTTCCGGTGAAAATCCGATTGACTTGAGAGGAATTGGAAAGTAGAGTTGAAAGCAATCGAATAAATTTTTGGCCGTGACGCCTCTTGGGAAAGTGATTCCACTTTTGCCCGAGGGGCGTTTTTTGTTAAGGAAGGACAGAAAACGGCCGTCTTATTTATCATTTTTTAGAGGCAGAACGAGAAATAAGGAGAGGACCTATGAAATACAAGATTCGCAACAGATTCGGCCGTATTGGCGTGTCGGCAATGGCACTGGCAATTACCTTTGTCTTTGTTAACAAAGCATTGGCTCAGGAAATTACAGCGATGGACGAGATGGCCTTTGCCATCGATAACCTGACAATGTTTGTCTCCGCCGTGTTGGTTTTATTCATGCAGGCGGGTTTTGCCATGGTCGAGGTTGGTTTTAACAGTGGCAAAAACACCATCAACATTTTATTTAAAAACACAATGGACATGTGCGTTGGTGCCGTGCTTTATTTCTTGGTTGGCTACGGCATCATGTACAGTGGGGCAAGCAATGGCTTCATTGGGTTCGCTGGTGTGGGTATCCCAGCACAGGCAGCCATTGACCTGGGTTATTTGCCCCATTTCCAAACAGACTTTTTGTTCCAGGTGGCTTTTGCCGCTACGGCCGCAACCATCGTTTCCGGTGCCGTCGCCGGTCGTATGCAGTTCCGTTCTTATCTAGTTTACAGCGCTATCATCACAGGGTTGATTTACCCAATTGCTGGTTTCTGGCAGTGGGGCGGCGGCTGGCTGTCTGAACTGGGTTTCCATGACTTTGCTGGTTCGTTGATTGTGCACGCTGTTGGTGGTTTTGCTGGCCTGGCTGGTGCCATTGTTTTGGGGCCGCGAATCGGCCGTTTCAACAAGGACGGTTCTGCCAACCCAATGCCGGGTCACAACATTACGGCCGCTACATTGGGTGTCTTTATTCTACTCATCGGCTGGTTCGGGTTTAACCCTGGTTCAGTGTTAGCAATGAACGGCACGGCAAACACCATTGCCGTTGTCACCGTCGCTGTAAACACATTTTTGGCCGCCTGTACCGGTGGTGTGGCTGCCATGATTGTTTCCTTCTTTGTTAACGATGGCAAGCCAGATTTAGGCATTACCCTCAACGGGATGTTGGCCGGTTTGGTAGGCATTACCGCCAATGCGGATCTGGTCACCAATGTATCTGCACTGGTTATCGGCGCGATCGCTGGCGTGCTGGTTGTTCTCGGTATGATTTTGCTGGAAAAAGTGAAAATCGACGATCCGGTTGGAGCCTGGCCTGTGCATGGTCTGTGCGGCTTGTGGGGTGGTATTGCCACCGCACTGTTTGGTGGTGGCGCTGCCTCATTTGGGGTGCAGTTATTAGGCTCCGTGGTTTATGCAGCCTGGGCATTTATCCTTATGCTGGGCGTTTTCTACGCGCTTAAGGTAGCCGGTATTCTGCGGGTCTCCGAAAAAGAAGAGCTGGAAGGTCTGGATCTGTCCGAACATGGCGCAATCAACTACCCAGAATTTGGGCCAGCTATTGCCCCAAGCCCTAGCACTGACTAGATTTTAACCGCGGAGACGCGGAGAACGCAGAGTTTTTTCTAGCTCTTAAAGCTTAGCGTTCTTTGCGCCTTTGCGGTTCGTTTTTTAGTGGGCAATCTTTGTCCCTTTGTTTATGATGAAACCGAGATGGCGCAAAGCTGACTCGGTTTCTTTTTTATTAGACATTATCGAAATCATCAACTTTACGTCACGCAAAGCCGCTAAGACGCTAAGATATTCCTCCTTTGCGCCTTTGCGTGAGTTTTCTTATTTCCAATATTCTCTATTATTGAAGATGTTTGTCTAGGAGATTTGGGGTTGATACAATTTTCAGCAGAGAACAAGCCATCATTTGCCCATAAGGCAAACGAATTTATGAAAATATCTGTTGAACGGAACACGGCCGATGATATGTACGGCCGTAACTACCCTTACATCGCCCGTGTAGAAATTGTCTCGGCAATGATGAATGTTGGCACCGTGTATCAAATCCCTGTGTTTGTGCAATATCAAGGGCTGCAAAAGTCGTTTGGGGTGGACGTCTGCGGCTTCCGAATCGAGGTCAAACATCCTCAGCAGCTCATCATTCCGCTCCGGCAACTGCTGTCTGGGCTAATTAACACCTCACGCTTACCCAATTATGTCTTTATTGCCCGTCGGGCACGGGCGGTTTTTCCGGTGTATACCATTCATGAACAGGTGATGGCTATCGCCAGGAATGGGCCAGTTTTTAAGCACGTAGAGTTGGCCAAAGTGCGTGAATATTTAACAGACTATCTGCACGAGGCAGGCATTTTGGGTGAAAAAGGATTGAGTGATAAGCTGCATGTGCGTGGGGTGAGCCAGGCCACGTTGGGACTGCGACGGCCGATTTTTTACCTGAAAAAACGCGTGGCTGGCCAAACTGACTTTTGGGCACCCGTGTTCCAGGCAGCCGATGGCAAAACAATTTTCGCCTATGCTGTCAACCAGCGACGCCAAGTCCCGAAAGCGGCCGGAATGGAGGTCATGGATTTGTGGGAGATGGTGGCCGAAGCGTTGATAGCTGACGGCCGTTTACAAAACAAATTTGACCTACGTCCCGATCGCCTGTTTCCTACCCATTGGCAGGAAATTCAGGCCCATTTGTATGAGGAACGGCCGTTGCAAATTAACCAGATCGTACTGCCCCAATACCGCGACGGCCTCCATTGGTTAGCGGTAGAAGCGCGCCCCGACGAAGAACGCTTTGGTTTGTTTCTAGGCCGCAGCGCTGCTGATCTGGCCCAACGGGTACGCACCGATTTCCAGCGGCGCGCCCGGCTATAGTCAGCAAACAGGCCAGGTCCTTTGGACAGTTTGCACAAATATAAGACGGCCGTTTTACTACAAACTACTATTTGACGAACCCAACACACCTCGTTAGAATAGCCAGCTTGTAGCAAGAATATATTGTAAAGGCCAAGACGCCTCGCCAGAACCCCTTTGGGTCTTCTGAGCGCAGGCGTCTTTTTTGTTGGCAAAGTCCTGTTCATAGCAACCTCCCGCAGGCTCTTGCCGGAACATCCTATTTTTTTGAAACCTGCGGGAGGTTTAGTCAAGTTAATTTAATTTGTATATCCAAGAAATTTAGGAGAGACAACAATGAGTGGAAACAAAGCCAGATTAGATGCTATTTCAGCCGTCATCAATTACAAACCAATTTCAGAACCGCTGAACTTTGCCGAGACACCAACCAAAGAATTATTTGCCTCGAACGTGTTCAGTACGGCCGTTATGAAACAACGGCTGCCAAAACCAGTTTACAAATCTATCATGAACACCATCCAAAAAGGGGCACCATTGGATACCTCCACAGCCGATGTGGTGGCTGCCGCCATGAAAGATTGGGCCATCGAAAAGGGGGCCACCCATTACGCCCACGTCTTTTTTCCGCTCACCGGCCT
Source organism: uncultured Anaerolineae bacterium (assembly GCA_905479495.1). Taxonomy (GTDB): domain Bacteria; phylum Chloroflexota; class Anaerolineae; order Promineifilales; family Promineifilaceae; genus Leptofilum. Next base: position 375,598 of record CAJQMR010000002.1, on the reverse strand, counting down.
CACCGCAGAAAAGCACGACAGCTTCCTTTCGCCCAACGGTGACGGTTCTGCCATTGCTGAATTTACCGGGGAGCAGCTCATCCAGGGCGAACCAGATGGCTCCAGCTTCCCCACGGGTGGCATTCGCCCCACCTTTGAAGCACGCGGATACACTGCCTGGGACGTTACCAGCTCCGCCTATATTTTGGAAAACGCCAACGGCACAACCCTGTGCATCCCCACCGCTTTTGTCTCCTGGACAGGTGAAGCATTAGACAAAAAGACGCCCCTGCTGCGGGCCATGAAAGCCCTCAACACCCAGGCCCAGCGTGTCGTGAAACTGTTTGGCGATACCGATGGCAGCCTGATCACGTCCACCGCTGGCCCAGAGCAAGAATATTTCCTCATCGACCGTAACTTCTTCCTGGCCCGCCCTGACTTGATGACCGCTGGCCGCACGCTGTTTGGTGCAGCCCCAGCCAAGGGACAGCAGTTTGATGACCATTATTTTGGAGCTATTCCCGAACGTGTGCTGGCCTGCATGATGGAAACTGAGCGCGAACTGTATAAGCTGGGCGTGCCGGTCAAAACGCGTCACAACGAAGTTGCGCCCGGTCAATACGAAGTGGCCCCCGTTTTTGAAAACGCCAACGTCGCCACTGACCACCAGCAGCTGCTGATGATCATGCTTAAGCGCGTTGCTGAAAAGTACGGCATGGTTTGTGTGACCCACGAAAAACCGTTTGCTGGCGTCAATGGCTCTGGTAAGCACGTAAATTTCTCCTTTGGCAGCGCCACGCTGGGCAACTTGCTCGATCCAGGCGATACACCACATGAAAATGCACGCTTCCTTATTTTTTGCGCTGCTGTTATTCGCGCCGTTGATAAATATGCCACGCTGCTGCGCTCCGTCATTGCCCACGCAGGCAACGACCACCGTTTGGGGGCCAATGAAGCACCACCAGCTATCATCTCCATCTTCTTGGGTGACCAGCTAACGGATGTGTTTGAGCAAATCAAGGCAGGCGGTGCCAAGAGTTCCAAAGTAAAAACGACGCTGAACATTGGCGTAGACACGCTGCCCCCCTTGCCCAAGCATTCTGGCGACCGTAACCGAACCAGCCCATTTGCCTTCACCGGCAACAAGTTTGAATTCCGCGCGGTCGGTTCTAATCAATCTATTGCCACCCCGCTTACGGTCCTGAATACCATCGTGGCTGAATCAATTGATTACATTGCCAGCCAGCTGGAAGCTGAGTCAGATAACCTGGAGGCTGCCATTCAGAAGGTGCTACAAGAGATTTTGGTGGCACACGGCCGTATTATCTTTAACGGTGATGGCTACTCAGATGCCTGGCATAAAGAGGCAGCCGAACGCGGTTTAGCAAATCTGCGAACGGCCGTAGACGCTATCCCCGAATTTGGCAGTGAGGCAGCTGTAGAATTGTTCCAAAAATACCATGTGCTTTCCCCCCGTGAAGTTAAAAGTCGCGTCGAGGTAAAGCTGGAGCAGTACGCTATGGCGGTAACTGTTGAAGCAAAGCTCACAGCTAGAATTGCCAAAACAATGATCTTCCCGGCAGCCATTCGTTACCAAAGTCAACTGGCCACCACCTGTGCCAATCTCAAGGCAGTTGGCTATTCTTTCGATACCAACACGTTGGATCGTGTTACGGAACTCGTGCGCTGCCTGCAAGACAGCACCGCTGAACTGGAAACCGCCCTGGCACATGAAGGTGGGTCCGTGCACGAAGAGGCTGAACACGCCCTGAAGAAGCTGATCCCAGCCATGAACACGGTACGCGAATACGCCGACACCCTGGAAACCATCGTAGCCGATGACCTGTGGCCGCTGCCCTCCTACCAGGAAATGTTGTACATCAAATAAAATCAGTAAAAAATGATAAAGTAAAAAGTGAAAAGTTGGTTATCTCAACAGCGTCCGCTTTTCACTTTTTACTTTTCACTTTGCCCACCTCTCTCACGCATCTCACCTGTTATAATCTCATCATGTTTAACACGACCTCCACACGCCCCCAGGCATTGAGCGCCCTGAGGGAAATTGCCCGAGCGCTCAGTACAGCCTGGAATTTAGATACCACCCTGGATCTTATCGTGCGTAAAACCACCGAGGTGATGCATGTGGATTCCTGCACTATCTACCTGGTAGATTCGGATGGCAGCACGTTGCGGCTGCGGGCCTCCACAGGACTGGCCAACCGGGCTTTGGGACGGGCTACGCTGGCGATGGGTGAAGGCATGACTGGGTATGCGGTGCAAAGCAACCAGCCCATCTTTGCCCGTGATGCCCAGCAAGACCCTCATTTCAAATGGGTTGATGAAGCAGAAGAAACCCCTTATGTCTCGCTGCTGGCCGTACCGCTGGTCATTGAAGCAGATGTCATTGGCGCGTTAAATGTGCAAACCCGCACACCGCGTGACTTCAGTGACAATGAGGTTGCATTGCTATCGTTGATTGGTGATATGGCCGCTGGTACATTGGCAAAAGCGCAACTTTATGACAAGCAGGCTCGCCAAATTGAGGAGATGCGTGCCCTGGCACAAGTGAGCGAAGTGGTGACTTCACCGCAATATTTGGATGATATTCTGGATGTAGTCACTGAAATGGCGGCCAAGATGATGGATACGGCCGTTTGCGCCATCTTCCTCCTCAATGAAACAGGCACCCACCTGGAACTCCGCTCCACCCGACGCGATCAAACTCCCTACCAGCACCGCCCCCCCCTACCAGCTAATACCACCGACAGCGCCATCGGCAGCGTGCTGCACACCGGCCAGCCACTTTACATTGCCAATGTACAAACGGACCGGCGGTACAAGGGCAAAGCACTGGCCCGGCAAGAGGGATTGGTCTCGCTGCTCTGCGTGCCGTTAAGCGTGCGGGACCGGGTCATTGGCGTGTTTAACTGCTACACTACCGAACCCCGCCAGTTTAGCGAGGAGCAGCAAACGCTGTTTGCCACCTTAGCCAACCAGACTGCCCTGGCGATTGAAAATGCGCGGCTGGTGACCAATACGGCCGTCGTCCGCGAAATGCACCACCGCATCAAGAACAATCTACAAACCGTGGCCATGCTCATGCAGCTCCAGCTGGCCGACGCTGACCGTCTGGACCCCCGCGAAGTGCTGCAAACCAACATTCACCGCATCCGCAGCATCGCTGCTGTACACGAGATTTTGTCAGAAAAAGGGTTTCGCCTGGTGGACGTGAAGGACGTGCTGGAACGGATCAGCCAGGCCACGGCCGAGACCATGAGCCATCCCGGCCAATCGCTTACGATTCGTGTCTTTGGCGATACCATCACCCTGCCCAGCAAACCGGCCACAGCCATCGCCCTGGTGGTCAACGAGCTGGTGCAAAACAGCCTGGAACACGCCTTTGCCGAGCGCTCCGCCGACGGCCAGATCGATATCTCGCTGGGCCGCTCTCCCGACGAAATCATCATCATCGTGCGCGACAATGGCAGCGGCCTACCCGATGATCTAAAGCCAGGGCTGGGTCTGGAAATTGTAGAAACATTGGTGCAAGAAGATTTAAACGGCCGTCTCAAATTCAACCACCCCCCACAAGGCGGCACCGAAATTAGCCTCCGCCTGCCTCGAATGCTTGAGCAGGAAATTGGTTAGGAATTTTTATACAAAGCAACAAAGGCAGGCCAAAACCAAGATTTATTGACCCTTTGTTTCTTCGTTTCTTTGCCCCTTTGCAATAAAAGTTGCAAACTTCCCCACTTGCAAACTACAATCCTGCTCATGCGCATTTTAATTGCCGACGATGAATCGATCATTCGCATGGGTCTAAAATCCATTCTCCAGGAGCTGGGGCATGAAGTGCTGGCGGCCACAAACGGCCGTGAAGCCCTGGAAATGGCCCGCCGCCACCGCCCGGATCTGGCCATTCTGGACATCAAAATGCCCTTCACCGATGGCTTGCAGGCGGCCAAAACATTGGCCCGCACCCAACCAATGCCTATCCTGCTGCTCACCGCCTTCAGCGAGCAAGACCTCATCGACAAAGCCAGCGACCTGCCCATTCACGGCTACCTGATCAAACCAGTCAAGCCGGAAGAGCTTTCAGCGGCCATCACCGTTGCCTATAAACGGTTTCTCGACAGCCAGGCGCTTAAAGAAGAAGCTGACAAGCTGGCTGATGCTCTGGAAACGCGTAAGCTGCTGGACAAAGCCAAAGCCCGGCTGATGGCTACTGGACTGAGTGAAGAAGAAGCTTACCGGACGTTACAGCAGCAGGCGCGGAACGGCCGTATCAGCCTGCGCGCCGTTGCTACCGCCATCCTCAAACAAAAACCCAGTTAACCCCCAAAATAAAAAACGCCCTCCCCAAAATTTGGAGAAGGCGCTTCATCTTTAGCTGATTGCGGTTACGCGTCCAGCGATTCTTCCACGGATTGTGGCGCATCCAGCGTGGCATCTTCCGCCCGCTCAAACACCAGTTCGCCATCCACCGCGTCGATGTGTACGATATCGCCAGCGTTGAACTCGCCCTTAAGCAGCTTCACCGATAGCGGGCTTTCCACAAAGCGCTGCAAGGCACGCCGCAGCGGACGGGCACCAAAATCTTCATCAAAGCCCTGCTTGGCCAGCCAATGCTGGGCTGCTTCTGTGAGGATGATAGAAAGGCCACCCTGCTCCGACAGGCGCTGCTGCACCTCTTTCATTTGCATGGTTACGATTTCCACCACATGCGCTTCGCTCAGCGGTTCAAAGATGATGATTTCATCAATCCGATTGATAAACTCTGGCCGGAATGTTTTCTTGAGCGCATCGGCAATTCGCTTGTGTTCCACCGCTTCGTCAGCATCGCGCATACCGGCAAAACCAAGGGCACCAGAGCTTTTTACAAACGAGGTGCCTACGTTGCTGGTCATCACAATCACCGTATTGCGGAAGTTCACAAGACGACCCTGACCATCGGTGAGACGGCCGTCGTCCAATAATTGCAGCAGCGCGTTCCACACATCAGGATGGGCTTTCTCAATTTCATCAAAGAGCACGACGGAATACGGCCGTCTCCGCACCTGTTCCGTCAATTGGCCCCCCTGATCGTAACCAACGTATCCTGGAGGCGCACCAAACAGGCGGCTTACCGTATGCTGCTCCCGATATTCGCTCATGTCTACGCGAATCAAGGCATCTTCATCATCAAAAAGGAACTCAGCCAATGCCTTGGCCAACTCCGTCTTGCCCACACCAGAGCTGCCCAAAAAGATAAACGATCCAATCGGACGGCGCGGGTCGCTTAAACCGGACCGGCTGCGGCGAATCGCGTCAGACAAAGCCACAATCGCCTTGTCCTGCCCCACAATGCGCTCATGCAGTCGCTCTTCCATTTCTAGTAACTTCTCGGCTTCCGTTTCCATCATCTGCGTCACCGGAATGCCCGTCCAGGAAGCCACCACACCGGCAATATCTTCTTCGGTCACAACTTCGTCCAGTTCATTTTCTGACTGCCATTTTTCGCGGGCAGCAGCAAACTCGCCTTCCAGACGCAGTCGTTCGGCTCGGACAGTAGCGGCACGTTCGTAGTCACGCACGGTGTGGGCTTCTTCTTCTTCGGCCGTCAGCTTATCTACTTCAATCTTGAGTTCTTTCAGGTCAGCCGGCAGGGTGTGCAGCGCCACGCGTAGCTTGGCCGCTGCCTCATCCATCAAATCAATTGCCTTGTCCGGCAAGCGACGGTCCATCACATACCGCTGAGACAGCTTCACGGCGGCCACCAGCGCATCGTCTGAATAGGTGATTTTGTGGTGCTGCTCATACTGTCCACGCAGGCCACGCAGCATCTCAATCGTATCATCTACCGACGGCTCATCAACAAACACCGGCGCAAAACGGCGTTCTAAAGCACTGTCTTTTTCAATGTATTGACGGTACTCGTCTAACGTGGTAGCCCCCACACATTGTAGTTCACCACGAGCCAAAGCGGGCTTGAGCATATTGCTGGCATCCATCGCGCCCTGCGCTGAACCGGCACCAACAACGGTGTGCAGCTCATCAATAAAGAGAATAATTTCGCCCTGGGCTCGCTGAATTTCTTCCATCGACGCTTTCAGCCGCTCTTCAAACTCACCGCGAAAGCGGCTGCCCGCAATCATCGCGCCCAAATCAAGCGAGACAACCTTTTTGTTGAGCAGGTTTTCCGGCACGTCATTTTTGTTAATCTTTTGCGCTAGCCCTTCCACAATGGCGGTCTTGCCGACACCCGCTTCGCCAATGAGCACCGGGTTGTTCTTGGTACGACGGCTCAGCACCTGGACCACGCGCATAATCTCATCATCCCGCCCAATAACAGGGTCCAGCTTGCCTTCACGGGCCAATTGGGTGAGGTCACGGCTATATTTGTCCAAGGTGCGGTAGCGGCTTTCCGCTTGCCGGTCGGTGACCCGTGCGCCGCCGCGCAGTTCTTGAATACTGTTCAGCACCCGCTCGCGCGTCACACCAAACTCCTGCAAAATACGGGCGGAGGGCGTATTACGCTCGCTCAGGATAGCCAGGAACAGGTGCTCGGTCGAGATGAATTCATCCTTGAGACGATTCGCTTCCCCTTGAGCTAATTCCAGTACGGTACGAATGCGGGGTGTATAAAAAATTTGCCCAACACCGCCGCCGTAAACGGAAACTTTGGGGCTATTCTTGAGTTCTTCTTCCAAACGCTGCTGAATGGCAGCAACGTCAACTTTTAATTGATCAAGCAGTTGGGGAACAGCGCCATCTTCTTGCCGCATGAGTGCCAGAAAAAGATGTTCCGTATCGACCTGGGTATGGCCGTATTCCTGGGTGAGTTCGTACGCTCTGGCGGCCGCATCCTGGGCGCGTTCCGTAAATCTGTCAAATCGCATGTTTATTTCCTTGTTTTGGTTAAGCCGCAGATTTTATGGATTTCATCTACAAAATAGACTGCGGCAGATTACGGCCGTTACTTTACCCGCTAAAAATTGGATTCTCGTAAGAATAAGGCATCAGTTTGTTAACAGTTTCTAAAGGACCCGAATGCCCTCCATCTCATCATAGCCGTCTCCCCAGACCAAAATTTTGAAGGGCGTCACTTCAATGAGCCGCCAGGTGGCGCTGTCATCGTAGCGAAAGTCCCATTCATATTTATGATAAAAATAATCGGCCAACACGTCTACTGTACTGCGGTCGGCCACATGAGCCTCGCCTTCGATAATAACCACACTTTGCGAATCAGGCAGGGAAAGAGAGACGGATTGGTTACGATACATGTTGACAAATTTTTGGGTGTCGCTGCCGGTGGCAAAGTAAATTTTTTCATCGAGCCAGATAAACCAGACAGGAGCCAGGTGGGGACGGCCGTCGAAGCGCACGGTAGCTAACCAGATGGTCATTTCGCGCCCCAAACGTCCTACAATTGCTCGCCAGCGGTCTGGATTACGTCGTCTCACGGGGAGATTATACGAAAAAAAACGGTAATCGGTAAACCGTAAACCGATTACCAGCCTACTGACAACTGGTGGCCGTGCCACACGGCCGTTTCCACCCCAACCCCACTTAACCCTAACAACCGCTCAACTTGCCAGGCATACGGTTCCGCCGCGCCGGTGGTGATGAAGCGCACGCCGCCGGACTGTGAGCCATCAGCCAGCAAATTGTGCTGGCGCAGCACCACGCCGGTTTGCCGGGCCACGGCTGGGGCCGGATCGATGATGGGAACGGCCGTTCCCAAGATGCCTTCTACCACCGGCAGCACAAACGGGTAATGGGTACAGCCCAACACCACCGTATCCACCCCAGCGACCAGCATCGGTGTAAGCGCCTGCTGTAAAATTTGGTGCACGGTAGGACTATCCAGCCGCCCGGCCTCAATTTCTGGCACCAATCCCACGCAGGGGTCTTCCCAAACCGACACGCCTTGGGCATATTGGGCCGTCAGGCGCGCATAACGGGCGCTGGCAAAGGTGCCGCCCGTCGCCAGAATACCAACTTTACCACTTTGGGTTTGCTGGGCTGCGGGCTTCACCGCTGGTTCCATCCCCACAAACGGCAGAGTAAACTGCTGCCGCAGCAGGCTCAGCGCCGCAGCTGAGGCGGTATTGCAGGCAATCACAATGGCCTTAACGTTGAGTTGTATAAAAAATTGGGTGATGCCCTGGCTAAATTGAATAATTTCCTGGGCTGAGCGAGAACCGTAAGGCACATGTCCCTGGTCGGCCAGGTAAATGAACTGCTCTGCAGGCAGCTGCGCCTGCAAATGGCGCAAAACAGAAAGGCCACCTACGCCAGAATCAAATACGCCGATGGGTTGTTTTTTATTCACGTTGTCTCAGAGTTAATATTCGGGAAGGTGTGCATAACTTAATAAAATATGTACTTCTGGGAAAGTTCTTCAATAACCTTGGCCAACTCCTCAAGCAAATGCATCAGATTTTCCAGCTTATCAACCGAGCGAATCGGGACGCCTTTCTTTACCCCAATATTTTTGCTATCCACATAAATATAAAAGCGGTTGAGACCGTCACGATGTTTTTTACCCAGCCTGGCAAGTTTCACACCTAACTTTTGCTGATCGATCAGCGTGATAAATTCTTCTTTAAACCGTGCGGAATTGTGCAAGCTAGGGACGCCCGGCGCTGTTCGTGGGAGAGTAAATCGAATGTGGTAAACATCAGCTATGGTTAAAGGATCAGGGTCAACTTTGCCCCACTTCTTCCGCTTCAGCTCAAAAGATGCATAAACAGGGGTGTCTATCTTGAGTCGGACATTCATCCCTTGATAATTCCTTCTTATAAGCTCTGTCCCAATGTAGAATGCCCGACCGTAATAATTACCTCTTGCAGAAAAACAGGTGATGTCGCTATTTTCTCTACATTTAAACTGCTTAACTGCACCGCTATGAATATTTGAAAATTTGTGTATTGTGTTTTCCAAGGTGGCTAAGTAGTAGCTATCCCATAACAAGAAGGCTGAACCTAACAACAGACTAGTTGTCAAAAAAGTCCCATAACCTGGAAGAAACCGCCCTGCTGTTACGAAATGAACTACCAAGGCAAACAAAAGGATAAATAAAATCCACCATGAGTGCCTATTGTATTTCATCATGATTTCAGAGTTTATATCACCCTGGGGGTACAAAACTTACGCACGTTTTTGCTCCCCACTGATGACTGATCACTGACCTACGGATAACCGATTACCGGCTGCGCAGCAGCAGCTTCTACCAGACCTCGGAACAATCCCAGCATATGCGGTACGTTATGAATGAGGTTTTCTGGATGCCACTGCACACCCACTGCATACGGATGATGTAGCACTTCCACGCCTTCGATGAGGCCATCCGGGGCAACGGCCGTTGCCCGTAAATCAGTCGCCAGTTGCCGGATACCTTGATGGTGCAAACTGTTAACGGCCGTTTCCGTTTTCCCCAGCTGTTTGGCTAATAAAGAATCTGGTTCAATGGTGACTGTGTGGGCTAGATGGTTGCGGGGATGACTGTGTACGTATTCGTGATGCATCGCCTGGGGCATCAGCAGCTCTACATCTTCCCAAAGTGAACCACCCAAGGAAACATTTAGCACCTGCAAACCACGGCAAATGGCCAGGAGCGGTTTTTGCTGGGCAACGGCCGTCTGCGCCACCGTTATTTCCACGCGATCCCGATCTTCATCAACGCCACCTACCGTAGGATGTCCCTGCCCCTGGTAAACGCTTGGCTCAATATCACCACCGCCAGGCAGTAAAATACCATCCAACTGCTGAATGGTAGCGCGTAAATCATCATCGCTTAATCCCAGCGGAATCATCACGGGAATGCCCCCAGCAGCGACAATCGCTTCCAGATAAGAAGGCATCAGCCCTAAAATGTCGATTGGTGAGGATTCACCGGCTGTTTTTCGGTATGTTGTACAGCCAATTAATGGTTTGCGTGTTGTTGCGATCATGCCCATCTCCAGGTTGTGCGGTTGCAGACAAAACAGGAAACAAAAAGGGTGAAAGCTATGATGCTTTCACCCAGTTTTTGGTGCCAGATAATAGATCTGGTTTGGCGGCACCACACCGCGCTCGGCCAACGCACCAAAATAATAGTGGTGATACGGCCGTTGCGCGGAAAATATCAAATCCTAATAAACGCGCTTTTCCCGCAGCCGCGCCGATTTACCCGTCCGGTTGCGCAAGTAATACAGCTGCGCCCGACGAACGTAAGCATGACGGTGGACATCTATTTTTTCAATGCGGGGGGAATTTAGCAAAAAGGTACGTTCCACACCGACGCCGTTGGAAGCAATACGGCGTACAGTAAAGTTACTGTTGTTGCCACTACGGCGCATGCGAATGACGGTACCACGCACAATTTGGGAACGCTCGTTGCGCTCACCCACATTAATCCGAACATGCACAGTGACATCATCCCCAACATTCAGCTCTGGCAGTGATTCTTTTGTTTCATCAAAGGCTTTTAGCAGTAAATCAGACATAATTCCATCTCCAGCGGCTCTATTCCGCGAATTTTTTCAACAAATGCGCTTTGCTTAAGGCAAGTTTTGTTTTCGCTTTCACATAAAGATAGCCCGCGCGGCGGGCTAGAAGGTGAAATATAACACGACAATGGCGGACAAGCAAACAATTTCCCCTTAAATTTGGGGAAATGTCGCCAGAGAAAACCTTTCCTAAACGGCCAATAAAAAAGCCCCAACAAAAAGTTGGAGCTTTCTCATTTTCACCAGCAAAACCGTTTAAGAACGGTCTACTGACTCAAAATTGGCTTATTAAACAAACAAGGCTCATTTTGCACAAGTTGCTTGTTTAGCAAGCTTGGTTCAGGTCAGTAATTAACCTGCTTTCTTCAGGACGGGCAAACCATTGCGGCTTTCGGAAACAACGTAGCCATCCGGAACTGCGTCCAGGGACCCGTCTTTAATTTCTTTAGCGAAGAAGTAGATTGTTTGGGTACGGCCGTTTTTCAACGTTGTGTCTTTGCGGTGTAAGAAATAGGTGCGATCTTTTGAGTTTGTAAAACTGTATGCCATTTTTTCCTTCCTTGTACAAAATAGAATTTCCAAACTGACTCACTAAAAAGGTTCAGCTTAGATTTTTATAATTATGCCTCTGTAAATTTGCCACGAGAGGCAACGGCAGACCATGTTAGATCAATATTCTCGAGTTGGCAAGGGTTTGCTCCCCAAAATGGGTATATTTTCTCCTGTAATCATGAAAAATTAAGGCATTCTCACCGCTTTGACGCCCCTTTTGTTGACTGCTATACTTCACCGTTGCCGCCTTAAAAGAAAAGAGCAATAGAAAAAACTCACACTTACTCAGGAATATTTATGCGTTTATCACAAGCATTTGGAAAAACATTACGAGAAGCCCCGGCTGACGCCGAAATGATCAGCCATCAGCTGCTGATCCGGGCCAATTTTGTACGGCCGTTAGGGGCCGGCATCTACACCTACATGCCTTTTGGCTATCGTGTCCTGCGCAAAATCTGGAATATTTTGGCGCAGGAGATGGACGCCATCGGCGGGCAGGAAATGTGGATGCCCAACATTCACCCAGCGGCCACCTGGCAGGCCACCGGCCGCTGGGACACGATGGACGTGCTCATGAAGGTGAAAGCAGGCGGCGGGCGCGAATATGCTCTCTCTGCCACCCACGAAGAAGTGGTCGTCGATTTGGCGCTGCGCGAGATTGAAAGCTATCGTGACCTGCCCAAGCTGGTTTACCACATCAGCAAAAAGTTCCGCGACGAGCCCCGCGCCCGTGGTGGCCTGATGCGTCTGCGCGAATTCATCATGAAGGATGCCTACAGCCTGGACACCAGCGAAGATGCCCTGGATGAGTTCTATCCCAAGATGCTCCAGGCGTATTACAACATTTTTGAGCGGGCTGGAACACCTGCCGTGGCCATCAACGCCGACACAGGCGCGATGGGTGGCAAGACCTCCCACGAATTTGTGGTGCCCCATGAAGGCGGTGAAGACACCTACATCACCTCGGAGGATGGCAGCTATGCCGCCAACGTGGAAGCGGCCGAATTCATCCGCGAAGGGGAAAAGCCCGCTGAACTGGCCGAGCTAACCAAAGTGAAAACGCCCAACTGCAAAACCATCGCCCAGGTAGCCGAATTTATCGGCGTGCCCACCAGCCAGACGCTGAAGGCCGTCTTTTACTGGTGGTCGCCTGCGGTAGATCGAGAGAAGGACGGCCGTTTCATTTTTGGTCTCGCGCGCGGTGATTTGGACGTGAACGAAGTCAAAATGGTCAACGCCCTGGGCGGCGGCGTGCTGCGCCCGGCCACCGATGAAGAAATTGTGGCCGCTGGAGCCACACCCGGCTACGCTTCGCCAATTGGTCTGGAAATCGCCCCAGATTTGCAATCGCCCGGTGTGTATGTGCTGGCCGATTTGTCCATCGAGGCAGGCGGCAACTTTGTGGTAGGTGCCAATGACGCTGGCTATCATTTTACCGGGGCCAACTACCCGCGCGACCATGCCATCAGCAAAATGGCAGACATCGCCCAAGCGGACACGGGCCACAAAGCGCCCAACGGCAGCCGCCTGGTAGCCCGCCGCTGCATCGAGGCAGGACATTGCTTCAAGCTGGGCACGCGCTACAGCGCCGCCACCAACGCCACCTATCTAGACGAAAACGGCCAGCCCCAGTTCATTTTTATGGGCTCCTACGGCATTGGTCTGGACCGGCTGATGGCCACCATTGTGGAGCTGCACAACGATGAATACGGCATCATCTGGCCCGACAGCGTAGCCCCTTACCAGATTCATCTGATGCACCTGGGCAAAGGGAACGACGTGCGCGAAGCGGCCGAAAAACTGTACACCGACCTCACCCGCGCTGGTTACGAGGTGCTGTACGATGATCGTGAAGGCAGCGCCGGCGTCAAGTTCAACGACGCCGATCTAATTGGCATCCCCTGGCGCATCGCCGTCGGCGGGCGCGGCCTGAAGGAAGGCAAGGTTGAGGTGAAGCGCCGCAGCGAGAAGGACCGGCTGGATGTGCCGCTGAGTGAGCTGATGGCGTTTTTGGGTGAGAAGATTTAGAGATTGGGGAGTGGAGATTGATGATTGGAACGGCCGTTTTCCTGGGGGAAGCGGCCGTTTTTGCATCCAGTATGGTATAATTCACCCATGCAAAAAATAAAAATGGAGCGGAGAGGCCGCCTTCAAGACCTGGACCGTTCATTCGATTTTCTGTTTTGGCAACGCCAATCACCCCAAGCCAGGTTTGACGCTACCTGGGAACTAATTGTGCATGCGTACAAGGTAAAAGGTCACGATGTTCGTCAACACCGACTTCAGCGATCTGTTGAATCTTTTCAAAGCCAAGAACGTTAAATATATGGTCATTGGCGGGTATGCTGTTGTTCAGTACACCGAACCCCGCTTTACTAAAGATTTAGACCTCTGGATTAGCACTCACCCCGATAATGCCGAAGCCGTTTTTGCCGCCTTAAAAGAATTTGGCGCTCCGCTTGAAGGCATGTCCCCCAAAGATTTCTCCGAAGAAGGGTATTTCTACCAAATGGGCGTTCCACCGGTGCGGGTGGACGTTTTGATGGGCATTCCTGGCGTTCAATTTGATGAGGCGTGGGAGCGTCGCATTGAAGTTCAATTCGACGATGTTTCAGTCACCATTATTTCCAGAGAAGACCTCATTCAAGCTAAACGAGCCGCAGGGCGTCCGCAAGATTTGCTTGATGCTGATTCACTTGAGCAAGCTTCCGATTAAGGACAATTATTTCGCTTGTAAACGGCCGTTTTTATTACAAAGGAACAAAGGCTTTCTTTGTTCCTTCTACCCTTTGTCCCTTCGTATAAAATGGCTTGCTACCCCATCCCCAGTTCAGCATTTAACGTCGGGCCAGAACTATCCAATTGTGCCAGCATTTGTCTGAGCTGGGCTTGGTAAAGGTCAAGCGCATCTCGCCCCATTTGCGTTAGCTTGTAGAGCGTGTAAGGCAATTTGCCACTATACCCTTTTTCCACCGCAACGTACCCCGCCTGCTCTAGCTTGATGGCATGGGCAGACAGATTGCCCTTGTTCAGCCCCGTAGTGTTCAACAAAAATTGGAAATCAGCACTTTCGCAACCGGCCAGCGTGGCCAAAATTGCCAGGCGCGACGGTTCATGCACCAGGCGATCCAATTCGACCAGCTGCGTGTAATCGGGCTCATTCGGTGACATGGGGCAGCCTCATTGTTTGGTAAAAAGCGAGTAACCCGCTCAGCAAGAATACACCCGCCCAAACCAGCAGCGGCAGGGAAGGATTTCCCACAGTAGCTGATACGTCTAAAAAATTGGTGGGGCCTTCCAGGTAAACGGCCGTTGTCGTAAAAAATTCTGCCCCTATCGCAAGCGCCACGCCCAACACGGCAACCCATTGGTAACGGGGTAACTCGTAGATTTTACCAATCGTAAAAAGCATCGCAGCGGGAGCCACGACACAAAAAGCAGTGGAAATTCGCGGCCCGCCTGTGGTTAACCAAAAGAGTCCCATAACAAGGAAACTAATTAGCAAATAGGAAGCAATAAAAATGGGCAGGATTCTGTTTTCTATTGGAAGAATGAACTTGAAGCGCACATCTCCTAGCCGGGTAGCGACGAAGCGGCGCTTAAGCCAGCTAACGACCCAGTAAGCCACGAAGCTGAAAACTGCCCAAACGGCCAACATTCCCAACGCCCATAGCGCAATCTCTTGCCGCATTGGATTGACAGTTTCTTCTGTAACAAAAGGCCAGGGCCAGGTCCAGGCAGGAAACGCAAGAACACGCACAAGCGGGAAGAGCCAGACGGCCGTGAGACCGCAAAAACCAGCTACAGCCATATCCCACAGGCCATCGGCCCACCAGGCGCGCACCGTGCGGCGCAATTGTTTGTTTAAAAGAGTGGATTGAGAAGACAAAGAAGTCATAGTAAACTCCTATCGTATACCAGTTTGTAATACAAACCAGTATACAACCTATACGTCTCATTTGTCAACACTTTTCCTAAAGATTGTTGGTGTCAAACGGCCGTACCCAACCCCTGCTATAATTCCCGCCAAAACGTTTGTTTCAGGAGCAATACTATGCCCAAACAGGTGCTTTCTATTTGTGGTTCGATGGACTTTATTGACGAGATGGAAACAATTGCCACCGAGTTGACCGCGTCCGGCTGGACGGTTTTCACGCCGCAGCGCGCCGAGGCTGGCTTTCGTTGGGAAGATTTGCGTGCACAGGAGCGCATTCAGCGCAAAAAAGCATACATTGATGCCCATCTGGAAAATATTCGGCGGTCAACGGCCGTTCTCATTGCCAACTACCCCAAAAACGGCATCGACGGCTACATCGGGGCCAATTCGCTGATGGAAGCGGCGATGGCCTACACGCTGGGGGTTCCAGTCTATTTTTTGTTTCCCATTGGGGCGCAGGGCTGCCAGTTGGAGGCGAAGAGTATTGCGAGTGGGGTGTGGAACGGCCGTATCTCAGCGGACCACCGCCCAAACAGCAATTTCAATGGTTTGGGGGATACAAATTTTTGACCAGATGTTCAGGAGCCGCCACATGTTTTCCTTACGCTATCTTATTTTCTCAAGCATTTTTATATTTGTTGTAACAGGTTGTGCAACTTCCGCAGTAGATGACCAGGCCGTAGCATTACCAACAGAAGCTGATATTGAAGAAACGCCAACGCCTGTTCGGCCAAGCTCGATCACACCAGCAACAGTTAGCCCCACACCTTCTGCAACAGCCTCCCCGACATTCGCGCCTACATCACTGCCAACTGTAACACCTTCACCAACAATAACGCCTACATTACCAATTACCTCAACCTTTAGAGCAATATCCTATACAGAAACCGAATGGGCCAGGATTATTGAACTGCAAAATATACATCGGGGACTGCTTTCTCCAGATCATACGTTGATCGCAGCGGCGTTTATAGAAGAAACCCATGTGATCGATGTGGCTACGGGTGACATCAAGTGGATATTTGAAAAAGATTTTGCTGCAGTAAGTGGCACGCTTATTGTACTGTTTTCACCAGATAGTACCCTGTTAATAATTGCCGGGGCAGAAGAGATTGTTTACGTTTGGAATGTGATTACCGGCGAACTGGTCTACAAGTTTCCGTTTCCAATTTTTATCATGACGGCCGATTTAACATCAGACGGCCGTTATCTGGCGGTCGGTAATGGCGGGGAAGGTGGTGGCTTCATTTATGTTTATGATCTGTTTGATGGCACCTGGATTGAATACCCCGAGCAAATGTTTTTTGGTGGCTACACAACTTTTTTGCCTGATTCAACTGTTTTGGCAATCAGTAGACAAGGTTTTGATCTGGAAGATGGCGCGATCCTGCTTTGGGACTTTGTCACTGGAGACGAAAGAATTGTGCTACCAGTTGAAGGCGGTGGTGACTTCCCTCCAGAATATATCTCTGGAGGCTATCTAAGGGTTTCTCCTTCTGGAAATCTAATGGCTGTCGAGGTGAATGATTCCATACATTTATGGGATATTCATTCCAAAGTCGAGATCAAGCTACAAGAATCTCCTTTTGACAACAGGATTGAACGAGTGCTGTTTTCTGCCGACGACAATTTCGCGATTCAAGGTAGAGATAATTCAATTACCGTATGGAACAGTCAGGGGAGACTGCTGGGCAGTATTCGCAATGATGTACATACCTGGTTGTGGTTTTCCCCTGATGGAAAATATCTTGTTCAGTTTTCGCTAGATGATGAACCGCCATTGGTTTGGGAAATACCAGATTCGCCATAAAGCATTTTTGGTTAATCAATGAGGAAGACCACTTTGTTCCTTCCACCCTTCGTGCCTTTGTATAAAATCTCGTGCCGAAAAGAAACAGTTTTTCCTGCTATAATACCCTCCAATTCTCACTAAAAACTGAACTGCACCTGGAGGTCAGAACATGTCAGCCAAACGACAACCGTGGCACGCTGTGGCAACCAATCTCGTAGACGTGGCGATGGGGCGACAGAGTGCCGATCTCGTTATCCAAAACGGCCGTTGGGTCAACGTGCACAGTGGCGAAATCATTCCCAAAACAGACGTGGCGGTGAAAAACGGCCGTATCGCTTACGTCGGCCCGGATGCCAGCCACACGATTGGGGATAACACGAAGATCATTGCAGCAAACGGCCGTTACCTCATCCCCGGTTTGTGCGACGCCCACATGCACGTCGAGAGCGGCATGGTCACCGTCACCGAATTTGCCCGCGCTGTCATCCCTCACGGCACCACCAGCATGTTTATCGACCCCCACGAAATTGCCAACGTTTTGGGTCTGCCTGGCGTCAAGCTAATGCACGATGAAGCCCAAACGCTGCCCATCAAC
The DNA here is from genome assembly GCA_905479495.1 of uncultured Anaerolineae bacterium. GTDB lineage: Bacteria > Chloroflexota > Anaerolineae > Promineifilales > Promineifilaceae > Leptofilum. Next base: position 358,271 of record CAJQMR010000002.1, on the reverse strand, counting down.
ATTTATGTGCAGATGCCCAGCTGCGTGCCCAGCGCCCCCGGCCTGGAAACCCCCGGCGCCTCCATCGGCCCCGCCGAAGTGGCCGAAGCGATGCAGTGGCCCGGCATCATCGGCCTGGGGGAAATGATGAACTTTCCCGGCGTCTTTATGAGCGACGACAAGATGCACGCCGAAATGGCGGAAACGATGAAGGCGGGCAAGGTGATTGGCGGGCATTATGCCTCGTTGGATTTGGGACGGCCGTTTCACGGTTACGTCGCAGGTGGGCCAGCCGACGACCACGAAGGCACGCGCCCCGAAGACGCCGTGGCCCGCGTGCGCCAGGGGATGAAGGCGATGCTGCGCCTCGGCTCCGCCTGGTACGACGTGGCCAGCCAGGTCAAAGCGATCACCGAGCAGGGACTAGACAGCCGCAACTTTATCCTCTGCACCGACGACAGCCACTCCGGCACGCTGGTCCACGACGGCCACATGAACCGCGTGGTGCGCCACGCCATCGCCCAGGGACTCAAGCCCATCACCGCCATTCAGATGGCCACGCTCAACACCGCCCAGCACTTTGGCGTCGAAAAAGATATCGGCTCAATTACCCCTGGCCGCTATGCAGATATTGTTATTAGCAGCAATCTTGTGGAGCTGCCCATTGAGGTGGTGATTGCCAATGGAGAAGTTTTGGCCCAAGATGGACGACTCACCACCGACCTCCCCGCCTACAGCTACCCCGACTTTGCCAAAAACACCGTCAAGCTCGGCAAAAAACTAACCAAAAACGATTTTGACATCTCAGCTCCCAATCTCCAATCTCCAATCTCCACAGCAAAAGTCCGCACCATCGGCGTGATTGAAAACCAGGCACCCACCCGCGCCGAAGAGCGCGTGCTGCCCGTGGAAGAGGGTCTGGTTCAGCTGGATACACGCCTGGACGTGGCTCAAATTGCCCTGGTAGAACGACATCAAGCCACCGGCGGCGTGGTCAATGGCTTTGTCACCGGCTTTGGCTTTGATGCCCGCTGCGGCATCGCCACCACCGTGGCCCACGACAGCCACCACATGATCGTGGTGGGCACCAGCAAAAGCAACATGGCCCTGGCCGCCAATCGGCTGGGCGAAGTGGGCGGCGGCGTGGTTGTTTTCAAAGATGATGAGGAAATTGCTCTAGTGGAGCTGCCTATCGCCGGCTTGATGTCCAATGAACGGGCAGAAGTTGTGGCGGAAAAAGCAGCCCACATGGTGCAGGCCATGGCCGAATGCGGCTGCACGCTCAACAACGCCTACATGCAGCTCAGTCTAATGGCCCTCGTCGTCATCCCCGAACTGCGCATCTCCGATTTGGGGTTGGTGGATGTAAACAAGTTTGAGGTTGTGCCACTGTTTGTGTAGGTCAATTTTATTTGTAGTTTAAGAAAACAATCGGGATATAAGTGTCATGCCCGCGAAGGCAGGAATCCAAACACCTGGACTCCCGCCTTCGCGGGAGTGACAGGTAAGGTTTCGATTGCCTGATTAAATTTTTAAGGACCCCAAAATGACCTAAAGCCCTCGCTCGCCGCGAATATAGGGGACGCCGAGGGCAGCCGGTGCGCCCAGCCGCTTGCGCGCTACGGCACGAGAACCAATCACCAGGGCGATAATCGTCAAAATGAAGGGCATCATCTGCAAAAAGAAGCCAAAATTAGAGTTGATAAACAGCGGATTACGGAAGCCAAACAGCGTCGCCGGACCTTGCAAATCCAGAATGCCACGACGCAGCGCGCCAAACAAATAGCCCCCCAACGCCGCCCGCAGCGGATCCCACTGAGCAAAAATAACCAGACCTATGGCAATCCAGCCTTGACCAGAAGTAGTTTGGGTACTATACCAGCCCGGCGATACAGACAGGCTGATCGTTGCCCCGGCCAAACCAGCCAGGCAGCCGCCCACAAACACGTACAAATAACGCAAACGATAAACGTTCACCCCCATCGTATCGGCCGCTTCCGGCTTCTCCCCGACGGCACGCAGATGCATACCGGGGCGCGTGCGGTGGATGTAATACCAGGCCAGCGGAGCGAAGATGTACCCCACATAAACCAGCAAGCTGTGGTCAAAAAAGAAGATTGGCCCAATTACCGGTATTTGCGACAGTAGCGGAATATCAAGAGAAGGCACCAACGGCGGGTTTTGCCCCGTAAGCCCCTCCCCTAGCACCAACGCCAGCCCCGTGCCCAAAAAAGTGAGCGACAAGCCACTGACCACCTGATCCGCCTGAAAATGGATGGTAACCAGGCCATGTGCCAGACTGATGATGCCAGCGGCTAACATTGCAACCAACAATCCCAACCACGGGCTGTTGGTGCTCAGCGACGTGCTAAAGCCAGCCATCGCACCCAAAAGCATCATCCCTTCTACACCTAGATTCAGAATCCCGGCGCGCTCAGCAAAAATTTCGCCAATGGCGGCAAAAAGCAAAATGGTTCCGGTGGCTAACCCTGCGTGAAAAATGATGATCGGGTCCATGAATAACTCCTAAAGGCGAACGAGGCGAATTTTGTAGCGCAGCAGCACATCACTGCTGATGACCATAAACAAGACGATGCCTTGCAGCAAATTGGACAGGCCAGACGGTTGGATTTCGCGGCCCGCGACGATGAGCGCGCCAAACAAAATGGAAACCAGAATGACGGCAAAAGGATTTAGTTTGGCCAGCCAGGCGACAATGATGCCGGTAAAACCATAGCCGGGCGAGATACGCTCTTGCAGGCGATGTACCACACCACTGACCTCAGCCATGCCAGCAAGACCCGCCAGCCCGCCGGATAACATCATGACAAAGACGACATTGCGGGTGATGTTGATGCCTGCGTACCGGGCAGCGTTTGGATTGTCGCCGATGAGCTTGATTTCGTAGCCCCAGCGGCTGCGCTCTAAAATCCACCAGACGGCAACGGCCGCAATCACGCCAAGCACTATGCCCAAATGCAAGGTAATGCCGGAGAAGGCCTTAATTTCGCGGGCGTAGTCGGCCAGACGAGGTAACCAGGCGTTCTTCGCGAAGACAGGTGTCATCTGGAAACCGGCATCGGACCAACGGTCGAAAATCCAGAAGTTGTTCCAAAGGATGGCGACGTAGTTGAGCATTAGGGTGGTGATAATTTCGTTGACCTGGTAACGCGCTTTCAGATAGCCGGGGAAAAATCCCCAAATTGCGCCGCCCAACATGCCCATAATAACCATCATCAGGATAACAACGAAACGTGGGGTTTCTGGGCCAACCAGGGGAACCAAAACCACCAGACTGGCGGCAAAGGCACCAATGTAAAATTGCCCTTCCGCACCGATATTCCACAGCTTCATTTTGAAAGCGACGGTACAAGCCAGCCCCACCATGATGAGGGGTGTCGCCTTCACAAGTGTGTCGGAAAAGACAGGCCAGCTGCCGAAGGTAGCATCAAAAAAGAAGCGCAAAACCACTAGAGGCTGGCCACCAATCAACTTGAGGATAATGCCCGCGATGATGAAGGCGATGATAACAGACCCGAAGGAGGTGGCGGCAGGCAACCAGCGCGGAATATCTTCAACACGTTTTTCAATGTGCAGGGTGTAGGGTAAGGTACGCTTGGGGGTTGTAGGGGAAGTCGTACTCATGCTGTTGCCTCTTCTTTCACGCTGCCAGTCATCTATGCTGACATCTTTCTTGATCTTTTAGTCAATTGTGCTACCGGTCATCTATGATGACTACTTTCTTTATCTTTCAGTCAATAATGCTACCGGTCATCTATGATGACTACTTTCTTTATCTTTTAGTCAATAATGCTGCCCGTCATCATGAGGCCAATTTCATTGATATCTGCCTGGTCTGCCTCAACAACGCCCATGATACGGCCGTCATAAATCACCGCGATTCGATCACTTAAAGCCAGTAACTCTTCCAACTCTTCAGAAATAAGGAGAACGGCCGTACCATTCTCGCGTTGTTCCAGCAGCAGCGTTTGAATCGCTTCAATAGCCCCCACATCCAAGCCGCGCGTGGGCTGAACGGCCACCATCAGCGTGGGCTGCGCCGAAATTTCGCGGGCCAAAATTACCTTTTGCAGATTGCCCCCAGACAGCTTACGAGCCATTGTTTCCACACTGGGCGCTAAAATATCATACTTTTTCTTCAGAATACGGGCACGGTCGCGAGCATGCGTGAAATTAATCTGCCAGCGGCTGCTGATGGGGGCGCCACGATAGCTCTTCATGATGGTGTTTTCGGTGATAGACATGTTGGGCGCGCTGCCCACTCTGGTACGATCTTCTGGCACATGCGAAACACCGCTGCGAATGGCGATGATGGGTGGCTGGTTGCTCAAATCTTCGCCGTTTACCTGAATCGTGCCAGTGCAGGGCCGCAGACCAGTAATCACCTGGGCCAGTTCGCTTTGTCCATTGCCAGCCACGCCGGCAATGCCCAGAATCTCGCCGCTACGAACTTCCAGCGAAACACCACGCAGGGCGGGTACTCCCTTGTTGTTCTCAGCGTGGACATCCTTAACGGAAAGCACAACAGGGCCAGGCTTTTGCGGCTCTTTTTCTACAGCAAAAACGACACTGCGCCCCACCATCAGTTCGGCCAGCTTTTCGCGGGTCATGCCCGCCATATCTTGCCCTTCGGCGGTGACTTTGCCTTTGCGCAACACGGTGATGCGGTCAGCAACGGCCGTTACTTCATGCAATTTGTGGCTGATGAAAATAATGGATTTGCCCTGATCCACCATCGCGCGCATCGTTTGCATCAGGTCGTCGATCTCTTGTGGGGCGAGAACGGCCGTTGGCTCATCCATAATCAAAATATTGGCCCCACGATACAGCGTCTTCAAAATTTCTACCCGCTGCTGTTCCCCTACCGAAAGCTGCCAAATCTTGGCCTTGGGATCTACGCGTAGCCCAAACTGATCTTGCAGCGCCAAAATCTTCTTATCGTACTCGGCCAGATTCATGAAAAATTTCGGTTCATCCAGCCCCAGCAAAATATTTTCGGTAACAGTTTGAGTGGGCACCAGCATAAAATGCTGATGTACCATGCCAATGCCTTTGATAATGGCATCCTTAGGCGAGTTGAAGCTCACTAACTCACCATTCACAAAAATGTTGCCTGAAGCCTGCTTGTACAAGCCTGCCAACACGTTCATCAACGTACTTTTACCAGCCCCGTTTTCCCCCAGCAGGGCATGGATTTCACCTCGCTTCAGCGTGAAGTTGACCCGGTCATTGGCCAACACACCGGGGAAGCGCACGGTCACTTCCTGCATTTCAACGGCAAAAGGTAAGTCGCTCATGGCTGTGTCCCTTATGGCGGTGATCAGTGGCCAGTAACCAGTGACAAACCGCTCACTGATTACTGACACACTGATTACTGTTTACTGATTACGGTTATTCAAGTTCGGGCAATTCGGCCGTGATGTTCTCGTTCCACCAGTACATACAGGTAGTACATTCGCTGCCAAATTGAGCAAAGCCATCCAAATCGACTTGTTCTAAGGACACACCATCGGCCAGAACAACGTTGCCCTGGTTATCGGTAATGGGACCTTTGAAGACATCGAACCGGGTGAATTCACCAGCCAGCATAGCGGCCAGGGTGTCGCGGATTAGCTGCAAATCTTCTTCTGGCAGGTCGGCAATACCAGGCTGCGGTGTTTCGCCGTCCATGAAGCCGTAAAGGCCCATCGCGCCAGCATCCGCATCGAAGTATTCCCAACCGGGTGCCCAGGTGCCATCGCGTGATTCTTCGACGATGCGAGCATAGACCGGACCCCAATTCCAGTACATGGAAGTCAGGCAGGCGTCCACCACGCAGTTGCCGGAATAGTCATAGGTGATACCCCATTTGCCCTCGGGAGCTGCTTCGGCAGGTGCGGGGGTGTCGGCACCGGTCATCACAACTTGGGCACCACTATCAAAAAGGGAAGATGCGGCATCTTGTTCAATAATGGGATCGTGCCAGGTGAAGATCCAGCGCACGTCGATGGTGCATTCTGGGCAAGTTTGCTGAGCACCCAGGGCAAAGGCGTTGCCCAGGCGAAGTTCTTCAGGAATTGGGAAGGTGGCAATGTAGCCTAAGCTGGGATTGCCATCTGTTTTGGCGCGGGAACCGGCCAGCATACCAGCCAAATATTTCATATCTTCCATGGCCCCCATCAGGTTGCCAAAGTTTTCGCCGTTGGATTTAAAGCCACTGATATGGATGATGTCTACATCGGGAAATTCGCTAGCCACGGTTTCGGAGGCATCCATGAAGCCAAAGGAAGTGGTGAAGATGACATCAAAGCCTTTGCGGGCCAGGGAGCGAATCACCTGTTCGGCATCGGCACCTTCGGCTACCGTTTCTACGTAGGCAGTGTGAACACTATCCACATTGTCCTGCACGTACATGCGGCCAACGTCATGAGCCTGGGACCAACCACCGTCATCGTGGGGGCCAACATAGACAAAAGCAACGTTGTAACAGCCATCGATGGCCGTGGGGATTTGGTAGCTACCTTCTTGTTCGGCGTCGCCGGTGCTACCACCGCAATCCATGGCCGTTTCCTCTTCCATCACTTCTTCATCGGCGGTATCGGCCGTATCAGCACTGTCAGCGGCGGTATCATCGGCTTCCGGTTCATCACCGCCACCACAGGCAGACAACGTGAGGGCTAAAGCCAACATCATTAAAAAGAAAATCCAAAGGGTTTTATTTTTCATCATTTACTCTCTCCTCAATGTTTTATATTTGAAGCAAGAAATTATTCGGTTGTCTTTTTTGTCTGGGCTCACCTCCTTGACTTCCGTTAAATTTGCTGAACTTCCTAATGCTATCAGCAGCTTATAGTTGGGTCGAGTGTAAAGAGTAACCAAATATGCCCTAATTCTTTAGTGCGTCATAGCATTGGTCTAGGGTGATATAGATCATATTTTCCCCTGGAGATTAGTTCAATCGATGAGATTGAACCAATCTGAAGAGTGTTAACGGCCGTTCCAATTCTCAATCATTTGCAACTTCTGCTGATAAAAAGCCAGGGCACGCTCATTGCCTGTGCCCTGGGCCAGGGCAACAGCTTGCTGCGCATCCTGGCGGGCCAGATCAGGCTGCCGCAAGCGCTGCTGCACCAGGCTGCGCACATGGTACAGGTTCGCCCGAAACAGTGGATTGATCGGCGTTTCTGTCCAGGCATCGACGGCCCGAATGGCCTTGTCCAGATGATCGAGGGCCACCGCCCCCTGGCCTTTGTCCAGTGCATGCTGCCCCAGCAAATGATGGGCCATCGCCTGATGGCGCGGATCGCTGAGGCCGAGCTGAAGCGCTTTTTCCAGATTGCGTACGGCCGTTCCCGGCACATTCCCCTTGCCACCATGTTGTAACAACGCCAGCTGCAAATAAAAGCCAGCCACGTTAGGATTTTGTTTGATCGCTTGCTGCAGCAAGGCCGTTGCTTTTTGGGGCGCACCACCGTTGCGCAGCGCATCGACAACCTGCAACGTGAGCCTGGCGTCATGCGGGTTGAGCTGCCGCTGCTCTTCTAGCCGAGCAAAGGCTGTCGCGTCAGCGACCGTCTCGTGCCCCACCATCTCAAACCAGCCACGCCGGTTGGCCTGCCAGAAAAGCAACAGAATGATGATGTGGACAACGGCCGTTGCCCCGCTCAAAATCGGCGTCTGGCTAAAATCATAAATCACGCGCCAATCACCAATAAAGGAAAGCGCTGTAAAAATAGGGTAGTAAATGAGGGAGAAATAGAGCAACATGCGCAGCGACTGACGGCCAAAGTAACGTAAAGTTCGGCTTTGATTCCGGTACAACAAGACAAACAAAACGGCCGCAAACAGCAGCGACCCTAACGTTCCGCCCAAACTAATCACCCATTGCTCCGTCGCAGGAAAAAGGCGGTCAGCTTGCACAAACCCCCAATAAAACCCATAGCCGCAATTCACCACACGGCCCCCAAATAGCGAAATGGGAATCGCATGGAAATATTCATGAACTAAAACAGAAGGGGGGATGGCCAGCAAAAAAGCCGCTTGCTCTACCAAGTGCATCTTCCGGCGCGTCAGCGGAGGCTGCCGAAAACCAGACCAATCCTTTTGCAGGCTTATCGCCAGTTGCACGGCCCGATACAGTTGCAACAGGGACAGACCGTAAAAAATCAGCTGCAACCGATTTGACAGATCAATTTGAAAACAACCCATAACTTTTTGGATTTACGATGGGCGATTTTAGGTCATCGTCCATCGCCAACTAATTTGTGATCCAGGTGCCCGTTTCCTTGCGCATCGCCTGGCTGATAAGGGCCGGACTGGTGATCAGCGCTTGCTTGCCGCCATTATCCAGGAAGTCCAGCACGGCTTCAACCTTCGGGCGCATGCTGCCGGGAGCAAAGTGGCCTTCTTGCAAATATTGACGCAGTTGAACGGCCGTAATCTCACCCAAATTCTCCTGCTGCGGCGTGTTAAAGCGAATCGCCACTTGGGGCACGCCCGTAGAAATCAGCAGTAAATCCACACCAAGCTGCATAGCCAGCAAACCACTGGCCCAATCCTTATCAATGACAGCCATTACCCCTCGTATTTCGCGCAGTTCGCCCTTGCGGTTTTGCACGACCGGGATGCCGCCACCGCCTGCTGCAATGACTACACCACCGGCCGCAACCAACTGCCGGATTGCTTCTTCTTCAATGATGCGCACCGGCCTGGGCGATGCTACAACCCGCCGCCAACCACGCCCAGCATCTTCCACCACGCGCCAGCCCTGGTCTTCAAACAATCGGGCCTGTGCCTCAGCCATAAAGCCACCAATTGGCTTGCTGGGCGATTCAAAAGCCGGATCATCCTCATTTACCAACACCTGCGTGACCAAAGAAACAACCGGCACATTCAGATTGCGGCTGAACAATTCGTTGCTCAAAGCCTGCTGCAACATGTAACCAATCGATCCCTGCGTATCGGCCACAATCAGGTCCAGAGGCGTGGTATGCACCTCATGGGCCGACAACTCATTGCGGCGCAAAATATAACCCACTTGCGGGCCATTGCCATGCGTAACAACTATACGCCAGCCATCTTCAACCATATCGGCCAAATGACGGCACGTCTCTCGCACGGCATCCCACTGGTGGGGAATGTCGGGATTATTTTTATCGGTGATCAAAGAGTTGCCGCCGATGGCGACCAGTGCTGTACGGGACAAAGTGGGACCTCCAAAAATGCCTGTGGGAAAGGCAAAGTGTAGAGGCGAGATGATACAGCAGAGGGAGAGTGGGGGCAAGGCAAGTGGATAAAACCTTTGCCAAACAACACGGCCGTTTCTCCACCTGCCTCGCCCAGTGAAAAGTAAGAAGTGGCAAGCAAGAGTGAAAAATTATGTCAATTGATGCATCACCTGTCACTTGCCACCTGACACCTACCCATTTACAACGTGCCACTTTTCCAACAGCTCCGCTTCTCGTTCGCGTCTCAGGCCTGCCCGCCATTCATGATCTGATGGGCGGGTTGCCTGCCAGGTGAGCGTATCCTGGATTGTTTCGGCTAACGGCCGTATCACCAACCCATCGGCAAACGCTTTTTCACAACTTACCAGGTTCATTCCTGGCACCTCACTGCCCAGGTACATCGGCAGTTGAGTCCATGGTGCCACCTCATTTTCCGCCAGAAACGCATCACTAACCCAGGTAATCGTTGCATCGCTGCCAGAAATCTCGCGGCTGGTTGTCAATACATCACCCAAGGTAACCGCGCCCGCTTGTCCTGTTACATTGTAAGTGCCTGATTTTTGCGCCTCAACCATGTGCAAAATCCATTGCGCCAGATCACGCACGTCAATAAATTGCACATCATAGGTGGGACTGTCCGGTGCCAGGACTTCCCCACCCTGGGCCACCCGATAGGGCCAATAGGTAAAACGATCAGAAAGATCGTATGGGCCAACGATGAGGCCCGCACGCACGTTAAGCACACGTCCTGGCATGGCAGCTTCCGCAGCCTGCTCGCACAAGGCTTTAAGCGCACCGTATGATTCGCCAGTTATTTCTTCTGTGGTTTCATCTTCGATGGTGTCTACGGCCGCATTTTCATCCACACCTGCTTGCTGCATGACCGCTTCTGGATACACGGAGATGCTGGAGATAAAAACATATTGCTGCACGGCATCCGCCAATAAGGTTGCGGAATCCTGCACCAACCGGGGAAAGTAACCACAGGTATCAATGACGGCATCCCAGGAACGGCCGTTTAACACCCCCAAACCGCCATCCCGATCGCCAATCAACGTTTCCACTTTCCCGCTGTACAAATCTGGGTTGCTCTGACCCCGATTAAACAGCGTCACCTCATGCTCTGCCGCCAGGGCTGCATCCACAATAGCCCGACCCAAAAACCGCGTTCCGCCAATCATCAAAAGTTTCATATGAAAACTCCTTCACTTGTTGGTTCATTGCACAGAGGGCTAAGCATAGCAAATATTAGATGATTGTCTAGTGCATTGTGAAATTACAGGTACAATACCCAAAATAGCAAAACCCCGTTTCCCAAGGAGGAAAGAATGAAAATAATCGTGAATCAGGGCGAAATCCAGTCGGTCAAAGCCGACACCATCATTGTCAATTTATTTGATGATGTAACAACGCCAAGCGGCGCCACCGGTGCAGTCGATCAGGCATTGGGCGGTGCCATCAGTGAACTAATTGCCAGCGGCGACCTGACCGGCAAGGCAGGTGAAGTGGGCATTTTGTACCCGCGCGGCGCAATGCCTGCCACCCGCGTCCTGGTCGTGGGTTTGGGCAAGCGAAATGATTTTAATCTGGAAGGCGTGCGCCAGGCCGCGGCCAACGGCATTAAGCAAGCACACAAACTCAAGGCCAAAAACGTGGCCACCATTGTTCACGGTGCAGGTGTCGGTGACTTGGATGTGCAAGCTGCGGCCCAAGCCACCGTGGAAAGCAGCTTGCTGGCGCTCTACCGCTTTGCCGCCACAAAGCAGGAAGCAGAACCGCCACACGAAATTGATTCACTCACGATTGTAGAGTTTGACGGCAGCAAAGTTGAGGCTATTGAAACGGGCAGCGCCCAGGCCCAGGCAATTGCTGCGGGTGTGGCTTTGGCGCGTGACCTGGTGAATATGCCACCCAACGTGGCCACACCGACGAAAATGGCAGATACGGCCGTTTCCATCGCCCACGAATACAACCTAAAAATTACCGTGGGGGACCGCGCCTGGGCTGCCGAACACAAGATGGGCGGCTTTCTGGCTGTGGCCAAAGGCGCAGGCGAACCGCCCAAATTCATTGTGCTGGAACACAACGCCGACCGCGAAGATTTAGACACCATTGTTCTGGTGGGCAAAGGGATCACCTTTGATACCGGCGGCATCTCCATCAAGCCATCGGCCAACATGGGCGCAATGAAGTCAGACATGGGCGGTGCAGCGGCCGTCTTGGGCGCGATGAAAGCAGTGGGGGCCATGAATCTGCCCTTGCGCGTCATTGGCATCACCCCCTGTACCGAAAACATGCCAGACGCCAACGCGTACCGTCCTGCCGATGTCATCACCGCTAGCAATGGCACCACCATCGAAATCATCTCCACCGACGCCGAAGGGCGCATGGTGTTGGCCGACGGGCTGGTTTACGCCACGCGCTACAATCCTAAAGCAGTCATTGACCTGGCCACGCTGACCGGTTCCTGCGTCATTGCCCTGGGCAGCAACATGGCGGCAGGCTTGTTCAGCACGGAAGATAGTTTGCGGGACAAATTGGTGGCGGCGGGAACGGCCGTACACGAGCGCGTTTGGCCCTTGCCCCTCTGGGACGATTACAAAGATGCCATTAAATCGGATGTCGCTGACGTCAAAAACAGCGGCGGCCGTTTTGGCGGCGTGGCTACCTCGGCCATCTTCCTCAAGCAGTTTGTTGATTATCCTTGGGTTCATCTGGACATTGCCGGCATGGCCCTCAGCGAAAAAGCCAACGGCTACACACCGCGCGGTGGCACCGGCTACGGCGTGCGCCTGCTCGTCGAATTTTTACGCAATTGGGCATAGTGTTGACGAGTCTGCGAGTGGCGAGTTTGCGAGTGATAAACGTCTACTCGCAAACTCGCAGACTCGCCCACTTGCAAACTTTTCCCCTCCCCCTTTATAATCTCCTCAGCAATCCGCTCACGCTTAACTGTGTCCATAAAAATAGGAGAAACATATGTCCGTACCCACCCCGCCACTCACCATGGGAATTGAAGAAGAGTACCAGATTATCGATCCCAAAAGTCGGAATCTTCATGCTTACATTTCCGAATTTCTGTCTCAGGATAAGCAGCGAGAACTCAGCCTCAACTTGATGCCAGAATTGATGCAGTCACAGGTGGAAGTGGGTAGCAACGTGTGCCAAAACATCGGCGAGGTGCGGCAAGAAGTCATCCGGCTGCGCCGTTCCGTTTGCGAACTGGCAGATGAGAACGGACTGGCAATTGCTGCCGCTTCCACACATCCGTTTGCCCGTTGGGATGAGCAATCGATCACCGAAGGCGTCCGTTACAAAGAGCTGCTAGACGACATGCAAGGTGTCGCCAAACGGTTGCTTATTTTTGGGATGCATGTCCATGTTGGCTTTGGCAATGATATGGAATCCAAGAACCTGATGATTGAAATCATGAATCAGGCGCGCTACTTTATTCCCCACTTGCTGGCGCTTTCTACCAGTTCACCGTTTTGGCACGGCCGTAACACGGGTCTGCGCTCGTATCGCAGCGTCGTATTTGAGTCACTACCACGAACCGGCATCCCCCACTCCTTTGAATCCTGGGGAGAATATCTGAACTACGAACGGACACTGGGCATGGTAGGGGCCTTTGGCAAGGCCGACACACGCGCCAAAATTTGGTGGGACATTCGCCCTCACCCCGTTTTCGACACGTTAGAGTTCCGCATCACCGATATTTGTACCAAAATTGATGAAGCGATTTGCATCGCAGCCCTGTTCCAGGCCATTTGCGCCAAGCTGCTCAAGCTGCGCCGCCAAAACATGGCGTGGCGGCAATACCGTCATATGCATATCACCGAAAACAAGTGGCGCGCCGTCCGCTATGGCATTAATGGCGAATTGATCGATTTTGGCCAGCAAGAATCTGTCTCCTTCCCCAATTTGATGGATGAATTGTTAGAACTGCTGGATGATGTGGTCGATGATTTAGGGAGTCGGCAAGAAGTGGAATATGTTCGCACCATTTTGCAAAATGGTACCAGCGCGGACCGGCAAATTGCCACGTTTGAAGCGCACGGCGGCGACGACAATCGTGAAGAAGCGCTTAAAGCAGTAGTAGATCAGCTCGTACGGGAAACTAGAGAAGGAATTTAATTACCCAGTTACTCAATTACCTAATTACATTTGTAATTGAGTAATTAGGCAATTGAGTAATTCTTTACTGCTGCACAGGCAAGACGTGGAACAAAATGGCGAAGAAGTGGCAGGCGGAGCCACCCAGCACAAACAGGTGCCAGATGGCATGGTTATAGGGCAGCTTTTCCCAGGCGTAAAAAATGACGCCCAGCGTGTAGACCACGCCGCCAATCACCAGCCAGAGTACGCCGCCAGGGGGCACGGTGACGAGCATTTCTTTGAAGGCAAATACCACCAGCCAACCCATAAGCACGTAAGCGGCCGTTGCCAGCTTCTCCCACCGGCCAATGAATATCGTTTTGAAGGCAATTCCTAGCAAAGCCAGCGCCCACACCACGCCAAACATGGTCCAGCCCCAAGGACCACGCATACTCACCAGGGTAAATGGTGTATAGGTTCCGGCGATCAGCAAATAGATGGCCGAATGATCAAAAATGCGCAGGATGCGCTTGGCTTTGGGATGCTGGATGCTGTGATAGAGCGTGGAGCAAAGATAAAGCACAACGAGACTGCTGCCGTAAATGCTAAAGCTCACCACGCGCCAGACGTCGCCATAGATGGCGGCTAGCACCACAAGTAAGGTTAATCCAGCCACGCTTAGCGCCGTGCCAATGCCGTGCGTAACGCTGTTGGCAATCTCTTCACCCACGGTGTAGCCCATGACGTTGGTTGCTAATTTTCTGGCGTTGTTCATTGTTGGTCTCCCATCTTGTTACTTACTTCTGATAGTTGATAGCGTATCACAATTATAGGGTGACTCAAACGGCCGTTTACTAACTTTTAACTATCAAATAGCAATCAAATGTTGGCCGCTGCATGCCGTCCGGCATGGCGACCAGAGAAAATACAGCCACCCAAGAACGTCCCCTCCAGCGCATTGTAGCCATGATAGCCACCACCCCCGAAGCCTGCCACTTCGCCTGCCGCGTACAGGCCAGGCACCGGCTTGCCGTGAGCATCCAGCACCTGACTATTCAGGTTGGTGTGCAAGCCGCCCAACGTTTTGCGGGTGAGAATATTGAGCCGCACGGCAATGAGTGGCCCTTTGCTCAGGTCGAGGATTTTATGGGGCTTGGCTGTGCGCACCAGCTTGTCACCCAGGTAGTTCCGCGCCCCGTGAATCGCCAGAATTTGGGCATCTTTGCTGAACGAATTGTCCATCTCGCGGTCGCGGGCGGTGATTTGGTGATGAATACGGCCGTAATCCAACCGCTCCTCTCCCACTAATTCATTCATCTTTGCTACCAAATCAGGCAAATTATCCCGCACAATAAAATCTTCGCCGTGCCGTTTAAACGCCTCCACCGGTGCGGGTGCGCCGCCTGCCAACCGGCTGCGAATGACCGTTAACCAGCCACCCTCTGTTAAATCCGGGTTTTGCTCAGAGCCAGACAGAGCAAACTCCTTCTCGATGATTTTTTGGCTGAGGATAAACCAGGAGTAGTCGTAGCCGGTGGACAAAATGTGCTTGAGCGTGCCCAGCGTGTCGAAGCCGGGCAAGAAGGGCGCAGGCAGTCGGTTGCCTAACGCATCAAACCAGAGCGAGGAAGGGCCTGGCAGGATGCGAATGCCATGTCTGGGCCAGATGGGTGACCAATTTTTGATCCCCTCCGTGTAATGCCACATGCGGTCGCTGTTGATGATGGCGCCGCCTGCTTGTTGGGTGATGGCCAGCATACGGCCGTCTACATGATGCGGCACCCCGGAAATCATCTGCTTGGGCGGGGGGCCAAGCCGGTCTGTGGGCCAATTCTGCCGCACCAGCTCGTGGTTGCCGCCAATCCCGCCCGACGTAACGATGACGGCCGCAGCCGCCAGCTCAAAATCGCCTATCACCGTGCGGCTGGACTGCTGACCACGCTCCACAGAAGAGGGTTCTAAAATTTCGCCAGCGACGCCAGTGATACGGCCGTTTGTCCGCACCAACTGGCTCACGCGATGGCGACACTTGAGCACAATCAGCCCTTTGTCCATATGCTCCCGCACGCGCCGCTCAAATGGGGCCACAATGCCTGGTCCCGTGCCCCAGGTGATATGAAAGCGCGGCACCGAATTGCCATGCCCGTGCGCCTGCGCCCCGCCACGCTCTGCCCAGCCCACAATGGGAAACCAGCGCGCCCCTTGCGCATACAACCAGGGGCGCATCTCCCCAGCGGCAAACTCAATGAAGGCTTCGGCCACCTTGTGCGGCCATTCATCCTCGGGGCGATCAAACTGGGCCGACCCCAGCCAATCTTGCCAGGCCAATTCGGGGCTATCCTTGATGCCCATGCGCCGCTGTTCTGGACTGTCCACAAAAAACAACCCACCCAATGACCAAAACGCCTGCCCGCCTATGGAATTCTCACCTTCCTGCTCCACGATGATCACGCGCTTACCTGCATCCCCCAGCTCTGCGGCAGCCACCAAACCAGCCAGGCCAGCCCCTACAATAATCACATCGGCCGTTTCTTTTTTATTCATTAGCCCTCCAATAATCGTGATGCGTGAAACGTGATCTACCTCTGGTCACGCCTTACGTTTCACGCATCACGGCCTCGTCATCCAGAATCCTGCTCAATACTATATAATCACTCGCTCATAAATCACAAAAAGGAAGGAACCTATGTCTAAAAAACTAATCGATGTCAGTCACACAGTGACGGATGGCCTGGTTACGTACAAAGGATTGCCCGCCCCCATCATTTGCGATTACCTCAGCCGGGAAGCGTCGCGGGGGCATTACAGTGGCGGCACAGAGTTCCACATCGGCAAAATTGAGATGGTGGCCAACACGGGCACCTATGTGGATTCGCCCTTCCACCGCTACGCCGATGGCAAGGATTTATCGGAACTGCCCTTAACTTCGCTGGCCAATCTAGATTGTGTGGTGATTCGGGTGCCGCAGGGCTACGGCCGTTCCCTCCACCCCGATCTGCTGCAAGACAAAAATCTACAGGGCAAAGCTGTCTTATTTGACACTGGCTGGTCGCAGCATTGGCACACCGAACAATATTTTGAGGGGCACACATTTTTGACGGGGGAAACGGCCGTGCACCTGCAACAATCCGGCGCAGTCCTGGTCGGCATCGACTCCTACAACATCGACGACACCGACGACGGCAGCCGTCCCGTCCATTCCACCCTGCTGCGCCACGACATCCCCATCGTCGAACACCTCGCCCCGCTCCACGCCCTGCCCGATGATAACTTCCGCTTCTTCGCCGTCCCGGTCAAAGTCAAAGCGTTTGGCACGTTTCCCGTCCGCGCTTTTGGTCTTGTATAAATCAAAATCCAGGCTAAAATTAGCACGCATGTTCCCTTGTCAGCAGGAAGGAGAGCGCAAGAGCAAGAATAATGCGGAAATCCCTATTTACCAGCAACCTAACTCTCTGCGCCTCCGCGCCTCTGCGTTAAAAAAAGGAGACCCAAATGGCTAAATTAGACTTAATCGGGTTGGTGGTAAAAGATATGGCGGCGTCGCTCAAGTTCTACCGGCTGCTGGGTATGGACATTCCGGCCGAGATGGACAGCGAAGGGCATGTGGAAGTCACCCTGCCCGGCGGCCTGCGCCTGGCTTGGGATTCGCTGGATGTAATTCTGAGCTTCAACGACGAATGGGAGGAACCGGCGGGCCACCGCATGGGCATTGCCTTTTTGTGCGACAGCCCGGCTGAAGTGGATAAACTATACGAAGACGTCGTTGCCGCAGGCTACCAAAGCCACAAATCACCCTGGGACGCCTTCTGGGGCCAGCGCTACGCACAGGTCAAAGACCCCGACGACAACATCATTGATCTATTTGCCTCATTAGCATAGCAATGTGCTAGTAGCCGCGGATTCTTTCCGCGCCAAATCTTCGCAGTAAGAAACTGCGGCTACAACAAACTCACCAATAAAGGTAAAAGCCACTTCATGATAGTCGTTTCACCCATCCCAATTACACAATTACCAAATTACTCATGCCGCAGCGCCGCCACCGGATCTAATTTCGCCGCGCGGGCAGCCGGATAAAGCCCGGCCACAACGCCAATGAAGGCGGCAAAGGCCAGTGCGCCAATGGCCAGCCAAGGGGGCACCACTGAAAGTTGACCAATCCCCGTTACGCCTTCGGCGATGAGGAAGCGGTGACCAATCCAGTCCACCAGCCGCCCCAGTAGCGTGCCAAAAATAAGGCCAAAGAAGCCGCCAAGCAAGCCCAACATCGCCGCTTCCACAGTAAACAGCGCCCGAATTTCCCGCGCCGAGGCACCCAGCGCTTTCAGCACGCCAATCTCACGGGTGCGCTCATAGATGGCCATCATCATGGTGTTGGCCACGCCAAGGGCGGCGACCAGCAACGCCAGCCCGCCCACAGAGCCAAGCAGCGCCTGCATCAGCCCCAACACCTGGTTAGCCACATTTAGAATAGCCTCCAGCGATTGGGTTTGCAGGCCGAGCTCTTCGATTTGGCTGGATACGGCCGTAATCGCCCCCAAATCCGTCGTCTGCACCGTCAAACTGTCATACCCGTCGGTCTGCAAAATATCCGGCTCGTTATACCACCAGGCCAAAATCGCTTCTCGCTCCGCCAGCCCCAGCTCGATAATGCTGCCGCCAAAGCCGTCGCGCACGCCCACAATCTCGCTAGTGAACGTTTGCGTCTCGCCGCGCGGCAGCTGCACCGTCAAGGCAACATCCTGCCCCACCAAATCATCGTACGATTCACCCTCGGCCAGCAAGGAATCAGCCACGCCTTTCACCAGCACAGTACCAGCAGTGGCGCGGCTGTCTAGAAAAGAACCAGCCAGCGGTTCGGGATCGGTGCCAAAGGTAAATTCTGGCTCGTTGCCATCGGTCACGCGGATGGGCAGCGAGGTGTCGTTGTAGGTCAGGGCGATGTCGATGCTGTAAGGTAAGATCAACTCTGGCGTAACGTTGATGACGTCCGGGATTTGCTCGATTTGGGCCACCAGTTCGGGTGTGAGTGGGGTTTGCGGCGATGGCTCGGCGAAGGGATCGAAGGCGTCTGGCTCATCGTAGACGGGCCGGACGAACAGGTTTTCCAGGCCAATGCTCTCGAAGTTGCGCTGCACTTCGCGCTGCACGCCCACGCCAAAGGAAACCATCGCCACCAGGGTAACAATACCAATGAGGACACCACCCGCCGTAAGCACGTTACGCACCGGGCGACGGCGCAGGTTGCTCAGCGCCTGGCGCACGATGTCGTTAAATTGGAGTCCTTTTGGGATAGGACGCTGATTTGCCTGATCTGCCTGATTTTTTTGATTCCGATCAGGAAAATCAGGGTAATCAGCATCCCATTCTTTTTTAACTTCTTCCACAATGTCACCGTCGCGGAGCTTGACGATGCGGTCGGCGTAGGCGGCAACTTCTTCGTCGTGGGTGACAACAATGAGGGTGATGCCTTGCTCTCGGTTGAGTTCCTTGAGCAGGGCCATCACCTCTTCGCCGGTTTTGGAGTCGAGGTTGCCGGTGGGTTCATCGGCCAGGATGAGGCTGGGGTTGTGGATGAGGGCCCGGGCAACGGCCGTTCGCTGTTGTTCGCCCCCGGAAAGTTCAGTGGGGTAATGGTCCAGTCGGTGGCCCAAACCCACTTTCTCCAGCAATGCTTTGGCTCGTGCTTCCCGCTCAGCCACACTGACGCCGGCGAGCATGAGCGGCACCGCTACGTTTTCCAGCGTGGTGAGACGAGGCAACAAATTAAAGCTCTGAAAGATGAAGCCCACTCGCAAACGGCGGTGCAGCGTCCGGTCGGCTTCAGTAGCCGTGTGCAGCGCCGTACCGTTCAGCCACAGCTCGCCCGCCGAGGCACGATCCAGCCCGCCCAGCAGGTTCAGCAAAGTCGATTTGCCGGAGCCAGAGGGGCCAACCAGGGCTACAAATTCACCTGGTTCGATGGATAAATCTACGCCGCGCAGTGCTTGCACGTCCATGTTGCCACGCTGGAACTGGCGGGTGAGGTTGGTTAGTTTGATGGGATCGGACATAGAATTGTTGATTGTGTAATTGAAGACTGGAGATTAGAGATTAGAGATTGGAGATTGAATTGAACCAAAATCTCCAATCTCCAATCAACCAATCTCTCTCTTTCTTATTGGAGGGATTCCGCGATGGCCAGCGCTTCTTCGCCGGTCAGATCGCCGCCGATCCAGTATTGGATGTCGCTTTCGGACCAGTTGAGCAGCGTACGGCCGTCTTCAGTATCCTCGTACAGCATGCCAGTTACACCACGCACGGTGACGCTCTCGCCGCCTTCTTCTGGGGTCAGGCTAACGGCCGTACGACCCTGGGCAATGGTGAAGGAACGGCCGTTGGGCAAACCATACCGCTCCACAATCGCGCCGCGCACATTGGTCGTTTCACGCAGCGAGGCCTCATCGGGCAAGCTAGCGGGGCTGAGCAGGTCAAAATCCGGTTCAGCAGCGGCCGCTTCTTCTAGCTGGGCCTTGTCTGGCAGCTCAATTTCAGCAGCATCAATCACCGTCGCTCCCTCAGGAATCGTGAAGGTAAACACGGCATCATCGACACCCTGGTTGATTTCCAGGAAGGTAGCGCGGGCCACACCAGAACCCAGGGCGCTGCCAACGTATTCGATACCCACCGGGGCGCTGTCGCCATCACGCAGCCAGACGTTGAGCAGGCCACCAGCAGCGCGCACTTCTTCTGGCATTTGCTCAGGAATGGGGATGAGACGGACGGTGTTGACATTGGTGTCGCCAATGACGTCCGAGCCAGCCTTTTCTGCCGTGAAATATTCCAGCAGTTTAGCCACTGCTTCTTCCGGTGTTTCGGGAATTGCTGCCTCGTCAAAATCACCATCGTGGTCAAAATTGTGGTCGAATTCCTGTCCGGCCATCTCGTCAGCCAAGCGAGCGTACAGTTCTTCAAACTGGCCGGTCAGCACCACGTTTTCCGTGGGATTCCACACCCAGAACTGCGTGCCGTCGCTCACGGCAATGGTGCCGATGAGATCAGTTTCGTCAGCCGTTAGCACTTCCACACGGAAGGCTGGCTCACCGTTGGGGCCTGCGTCCAGGCGGCCCCACGCTTCCACGGTGCCACTCATCGCGTTGTCAGGAATGTCTAGCGACAGTTCCACAATGGCGTGGCCATCAGTGATGGTCTGGCTGGTTTCCAGGGATTGCACCAGCAAATCTTCTGCGGTAGGAATAACAAACGCGCCAATAGCTACGGCCGTTCCGGCCAACACCACCAGCGCCAGTAAAATGCTCAAAAATCGTTTACGTGAATTCATACTTTAACTCCCGTTAAATAGTTGACTCCCAATAGGGCATGATTTGCTTAATCAACCTTCTAAACACCATGCCTGAATTGATTGTGACACGGAACACGGCCGTTATACGATTGCAAACGGCCGTTCTCATTTACCGCTCAGAATTTTGGTTGCTTATACTTAACGCCTGCACCACAATTATGGCATCATCACTTGGGAGATTTTCATCATGGACATTTTAGATACCATCAAACAGCATCGTTCCATTCGCGCCTACAAGCCAGACCCTGTACCACCTGACTTGCTCAACGAAATATTAGCGGCAGGTATTCGTGCTTCGTCGTCGGGCAATATGCAAACGTATTCAATCATTGTCACCCGTGACCGGGCGCTGCGCGAACGATTATACGAGCCACACATGGCTCAGAATATGGTGCTAGATGCCCCGGTACTGCTCACCTTTTGCGCCGACTTCCACCGGATGCGCCGTTGGGTAGCGCTCAATGACGCACCAGACAATTTTGACAACTTCATGAGCTTCATGATTGCCACAATTGACGCCGTGTTGGTGTCGCAAAACGTGGCCTTAGCGGCAGAAGCGCGTGGGCTGGGCATTTGCTATATGGGCAGCACCCTGGCCAATTGTGACGAGATTGGCCAGATTTTACAGCTGCCGTCCAACGTGGTGCCAGTGGCTGGTTTTTCGCTGGGCTACCCGGCAGAAGACCCCGCCCCACGAGATCGTCTGCCGCTGGATGGGCTGGTACACCAAGAAACGTACCACGCTTACAGCGATGATGAAATCAACCAGATTTACGAAGAGCGGAATGTGAAGGGATGGGAACGGTACATGACCTTTCCACGTCTGCGCCAAATGGTGGAGGAGTCAGGCGTGAAGAATCTGGCACAAATTTATACGGTGGTGAAATATACACAAGAGTCGCATCAGATGTTTTCACAAAAAGTGTTAGCCTATCTGCAAGCCCAATCATTTATGAATAATGGGTAAACCCATTGGAACACGGATAGGATTAATATTGTGCCTGATTTAGCAGAAATTTGGCGAGAAATTGAAGCAACGGCCGTTTCCGCCGGACTCGATCCCACCAAGTTTAGTGAGGCTCACCAGGAAATTTTGGCCCACATCGTCACCTTTTTACAGCAGCCAGCGCCGGTTAGCCACTCGCCAGATGGGGCGAAAAATGGCTGGAGCAAATGGCTGCCGCTGCTGGCATCGGGAAAAAGTGGGGCAGGGGAACGGCCGTCTGCGCCGCCACCAGCCCCCATCATCATTTGCGGCAAGCCGGGCACGGGCAAAACCACGTTCCTCAACGTGCTGGACGTGGTGCTGCGCCGCGTTTTTAACCTGCCAGACAACATCGAGCCCATCATACACAAAGGCAATTATCACTATGCGGTCAGCAAGCGGTTCCTGAGTGGCAGGCCGATCAGCTTGCTCTCAGTAAAAAAGTGGGCCGATTTGCTCCATTTTTACACCTGGGATCGGCAAGAGCATCGTCTGGTCACCACTGATCGTGCCGCTTTCATCCGGGAGACATTGCAACCAATGCGACTCATCTTTGCTGACGAAGTGGAGATGACAGGCTATGCGCCCACACTGCCTGTTTTGGCCCAGCATGGCCTGCTGGTCATTGGCAGTTCCAACCAGCATCGTTTTGCCCAGTTGGAAGAGATGCTGGTGCCGCCACGCATTTATACCTTTGGCGGTGTCGATTTGCGCGCTGGTTCCCCAGCAGATGCCATCGTGCAGCCTAACAGCCCAGCCTGGGCAATTTTTGACCAACTACAAAGTTTACCCATCGAGCAGCAGGAGCAGCTCACTTACCAGCAGCAGATCGTGGCTGATGTTTTGTTTTTGCGGCTAGATTTTGCGACGGCCGTTCGCGCCCCGCTGCTGGAAAATGAGTGGGCCAACTTTCTCCAGACCTTGCCCCGGCAAGCGAGCACTCCGCTGATTTTGCTGCTAGATAATTTTTCGCTGGACATTTTGCGCACGGACTACAACGCGATCATTCGCTTTGTCTCGTTGTTTGATTTGATTGAGCAGCAAGGGATTGGCGTGCTGGTGCGCAACCAGGTCGCTGGGGCAGACTTATCCCGCGAGGCGCTGGCCCATATGAAGATCACCATTCATGCTGCTCGCGGAATTCCTGAGGCGATTAAGGTGAAAACGGCCGTCGGCATAGACCGCGCAACTTCTAGAATTGGCCAGGCCGGGCACAAGGCACATTTGCTCATCAGCCCACCTGCTTAAGCGCCGCCCAGCCATCGGGTACGTTCCCCCACTCAATTTGCCTGGCCCCTAAAAATGAAGCCAGAGAAGTGACTGCTTTGCCAATCGCCCGCACCGTCTTCTTGTAATTAGGAGCCCCCGGTTCGGCATAGACGTTATAGATGTGCAGCGTCTTGGTTTTGCGATCCATTTTGGGGTCAATACGGCCGATTAACCGGTCACCATCCAAAATGGGCAGGACGTAGTAACCGTACTCTCGCTTGGCTTTAGGCACATAAATCTCAATGCGAAAGTAAAAATCCCACAGCGCTTCGGTGCGATCCCGGTCGCAAATGAGGTTATCGAAGGGGGAAAGCAGCGTGGTGCGTGGCTGCCAGTCGCCATTTTGCAGCTGGCGCAGCAGGGATAACTCGGCGGCGTGCAGGTAGTAATCACCGGGCACCTCTTTCACGGTAACGGGAATGAGGATTTCTTCTTTAACAAGCTGGCGGAAAACGGCCGTTACCCCCGGATACATGCCCCGCGTGTAGTGCACTTTAACTTGTTTGGACGTCGCTGCCCCTAAGGCACGAACCGCTTTTTGAACGGCAAAGCGACAGACCTCTTCGGCCGTCCACGCCTCCTGCGGCGTCCACGCTGGCCAAAAATCCTCGGCCAGGCCCCATTTGCGTTGGTTGCCCACCCGCTCAACCGTGAGAATCTGCCCGTTCGTCCATAAATAATCGAGGATAAAACCCACAAAACGGCCGCTTGACCAACGTGACTCATAACGCATGTCGTTTTCTGTTTCGATATCCCGTGAAAATAATGGCCCTTCCTCGCGCAGACGATCCAGGATGTGATCTTTTAGTGCAATAATGCCCGGATGTTCATCGAACCATTTTTGGTATTTGGCGGCGCGGCGCTTGTCTGCTTGCCGGTGGCGCATCCCCCAATTAAAAACGGGATACTCTTCGGTGAGCACCATCGAAGCCGCATGGGCCCAATATTCAAACAGCGCCTTTTCTGCCCAACGCAGCTGCTTCAATTCAGCCTTATCAAAATTGCCCAGGCGGCTCCACAGCACCAGCAAATGGGTACGCTCCACGGCCCGGATGGGGTCCAATTGCACGCAACCTAAATCCCGAATGACATCGAGCATGGCAGGCGTTTCTTTTTTGGTGAGGTGCTGGCGGGTAATGGCCAATCGGCGCAAATCTTGGCGGGTGAGGATTAGTTGGGCAGTCATCGGTTTCTCCTGTTTATTTACCGCAGAGAACGCGGAGAGCGCTGAGAAAAGGGGTCAGCCTTTTGTTACAGAATTATACGCGGCAAACCGACTTAGAACAAGCGTTCGTAAACAAAAGCAAAACACGAATGGTACGAATAAACGAATAAGACAAATTTTCAGAAATATTTGTGTCATTCGTCTATTCGATAAATTCGTGTTTCGCTTTTTGCTTTTAATCCAAAATGGAACCGATTGGGGCAAACGGTGTATTGTAAGTAGATGGCACGTTCTGGAACGAGTGACACCGCCACCACAGAGGCAACTTTAATTCAGCAGGCCCAGCAAAATGATGCAGCCGCCTGGGAAGTGCTGGCGCGCCAGCATCAGGAAGCTGTGTTCCGGCTGGCGTATCTGCTGCTGCATGACCCTGCCGAGGCGGAGGATGTGGCGCAGGAGGCGTTTGTGCGGGCGTTTTTGGCGCTGGATTCGTTTGATGCGGAACGGCCGTTTAAACCGTGGCTCCTACAAACAACCCGCAACCTGGCCAAGAATCGGCTGCGCAGTGTGTCCCGCTACTGGGCCATGGTCAAGCGATGGTGGCAAGAACAGGATACGGCCGTTGTCGCAACCTCAGTCAGTCGGGATGAGTCAGCCCAACTGTGGCAGGCGGTGCAGCAGCTGCGCCCCAAGGCACAAGAGGTCATCTACCTGCGCTACTTTTTGGAGATGTCCGAGGCAGAAACGGCCGCAGCCCTGGACATCCCTGCCGGAACGGTGAAATCGCGGCTGCACCGGGCTTTGCAGCAGTTGAAAGTTGTAATTGAGCTGGATTTTGCCGAGCTGGCAGAAAAATAGGGGAACACAGAGCAGCGCAGAGAAGACGCAGAGTTGCGCTGAGATTCTTATGGATGAAATGAATTTTGCTCAAGAACAAAAAATTCAAGAGTGGGCAGCGGCGTTTGAATATCCACCAACGCCAGACATTGCCGGGAAGATACGGCCGTTGCTCGCCCACCCCGCCAAAAAAGCAGCGCAACCCCGCCGCCGTCTGGCCTGGGCCTTGATTTTGCTGCTGTTGGCGGCCAGTTTGCTGGCCGTGCCCAGCGTGCGCGCCGCGTTGGTACAGATTTTGCGCGCAGGGGGCATCACCATTTTTGTGGGTGAAGAGGCGGCGGTTGATGACATTCCGCCGCTGCTGAACGAACAGCTGCCCGCCTTTACGGAACCCATCACGCTGGCAGAAGCCGTGGCACGATTCCCAGATTTGGCGCTGCCCACGGAACTGCCCCCGCCAGATGATGTGCTGTTGCATGAGGAGCCGGTTTGGGATACGGCCGTTATCTTCCTCTGGCGAGACAAAGCAGACCCGCAGCAAATCGCGCTAAGCCTGTACCAGATCAACGTGGCGCAGTACGCCTACAAAGGCAGCGAAATGCTGGAAATGACAGAGGTGAACGGCAATCAGGCGTTTTGGCTGGTGGGGCCGCATTATTTCCGGCTGCGTAATTCATTGGCCGAGGAATGGCTATTTGTGGAGGGCAGCGTGCTCATCTGGTGGGACGGAGATGTGACTTACCGCCTAGAAGGCGTGGAATCGCTGGAGGATGCGCTGCGAATTGCTGAATCATTGCAGCCTATTGGGCAAAAAGACGAATAAAAAATGGGACACTGATAAACACAGATTGACACTGATTTTTGCTTTGCGGTCTGTGTTTTACGGTAGCCGCGGATTCTTTCCGCGGCTACAAGAAGGAGTTGTGTTAAGATGCGTAAAAAATTGGTTTTTCTGGCTGGGTTCTTGTTGATGATTGGTTTGGTTGCCAGCGTTGGCTCAGTGCGGGCAGGCGGTTGGGCGACAGTAACGTTGTCTGAACTGCCGACAGAGGTGGTAGCGGAACGGCCGTTCACCGTCGAGTTTTCCGTGCGGGGACATGGTCAAACGCTTGTGGCCGGTCTGGATGCCGCGGTGACGGCCGTGCATGAAACCAGCGGCACCCGCGTAAACGTCCCCGCCGAGGATGATGCTGAGGAAGGCTTTTACACGGCCACATTGACGCTGCCAGAAGCGGGCGAGTGGCGCTGGGAGATCTCAACTTATGGCAGAGCTTACCCAATGCCGTCGCTGATGGTGAATGAAGTGGCTGCGGTAGTGAAAGATGGTGTTAGTGGGGAAACGGCCGTTTCCTGGCAGCTTATTTTGGGCTGGTTGGCGGCTGCCGGAGCCGCACTTTGCCTCTTCTTCTGGATGCGGCAGCGCACTCAGGTGCGCTTGGCGGGCGTGGTGCTGCTGGGCGTGGTGAGCGTGGCGGGTTTTGCTTTGCACATCCAAATGCCGCAATCTGTCCTGGCAGAAAATGAGGCGGCTTTGCTGCCCGCCATTGACCCAGACGAGATGGGGGAGGCGCTGTTTGTGGCCAAAGGCTGCATCCAATGCCATACCTATGACAAGGTGACGATGGCCCCAAACATGCTGCCGTTTGGGCCGAATCTGACTTATTTGAAACGGTCGCCAGAATACGTGGCGCTGTGGTTGGCAAATCCCGCCGATCTAAAAGCAGACACAAGTATGCCAAACTTGCACCTGAGCGAAGCAGAAATCGAGACACTGGTTGATTTTCTCTATCAAGATTGATTTTTCAATGCCCGTTTGGGGTCTATAGTTCTTCGGGCCATTCGGCGTGGGGGCGCTGCCGGCGGCAAATGTCTAGCAGTCGCTCTAACATGCCATGCCGCTCGCAGTACAAGATAATTTCTTTGGCCAATTCTGGTTTGGTAGCATTGGGCAAATCATCTTTGTCGATACCCAGGTCGAAGCAAAGGTCTTCAAGTTCTTCTTTGTTGAAATAGCGCACCATGAGTTCTTTGAGGCGGATACGGTTTTGCAGCAGGATGTCGGCGCGTTCTTCTTGGAGAACGGCCGTATAAAATTCCGCCACCGCCAGCTTACGTGTAGAAATGCTGTTGCGCTGCTCCAGGCTCATCTCTGCCAGGGTGCGGTCATGGCCATCGGGGATGAAAATGGCGTCCCAGCCAAAAATCTGGCTGCCGTGTGGCTCTAAGGCGATGGTTCCTGGCAGCGTACCGGTGAATACCTGCACACGACCATCAGGGGCATGGTAGGCTAGTTTGGTAACGGCCGTTGCCATCCGATCCTTGAATGGGTCCAGCATCTTGCAAATGCCATCGGCCCCCACATTGCTCATAAACATTCCTGTCACATTTCCGGGTAAATTACGCCAGGCGCGGATGTTCAGGTTCGTTTGCTCCACCAAAAACGGCATATAAGGCAAAATAGTAGCCACCTCTGCCGCTTTGCGCCGAATGAGAATATCAATGTCATCGGTGACAATGTCTTTGACATTGTACCGAAACAAAAACAAGTTAGCGTATTTACCTAACAAAAACTGATAATCATTGAACTTGTCATCCCAGGATGAAACAAAATAAAGGCGGTCAATGCGTTCTTTTGGCATAGGGTTTGTTTAAGGATATTCGTTTAGTCTCAGCGCATTCAAAATTTCTACGCGTTTGGTTTTATCAAAGGAAGTGTGGTTAATCTGGATTTTTTGGCCGTCTTTAGCGTAGATGATGGTACGGCCGTTCAGTCTACTCCAAAGCAATTGCTGCCTGGTACGACGTTTATCAACAGAAACTAATTCAAATTCCACATGCTTGAATCCAGAAAGAGATGGACCAGAAACTGTGCCACGGGCGATTTTAATAGCCGCGGAATTATCGTATGCAAACACAAACGCGAGAATTAAGCCCAGACTACCAATTACCAGAAAATAGCCATAGCCAAAAGAATTCACTAGCGTTTGACCTAAAGCCACAGCAACAACGTAAACCATTAGCCTGATAAACCGCCGTTTTGGTGAAGGGTAAAATGAGTAAGCTTGCGGCACGCATTTCCTCCAAAATTTAGAGACAGGGAACTGTTTCGCTCAAGAATGAAACTCATTGTAAACAAAAAGCCCCTGATTTGGAAGATGAAATCAGGGGTCATAATACTTTTGCCGAGGATGTGGCTGAAAATTTCACGCAAAGCCGCAAGGTTCCTAAAGAAAAACCTTTGCGGTTTTGCGTGAGGTTATCAAAGCCTAGGGGCAATTAAGGTAACGTGAGGGTGGGCTGCCCAGCATTATTGAGAATTGTAGTGGGTTCGCCACCATTGGCGGGTAGCTGCATGATGTGGCGTTGGGGATAGTAGGCTTGCAGCGTGTCCGGGTTGCCTTGCACAAACTGGGCGGCTGCGGCCAACGGCCGTTCATTTTCCACCTGTACAAAGATGAGATCGCCAACGGCCGTTTCTGCCACCTGCGCATACGCCTGCACATCCTCACCAAACAGTAACCGCTCCTCGCCGCTGCCGTCGGGCTGGATACGCCACAAGGCCGATTCGTAGTAAGCAAAATAAAGTCCCCGGTTATCGTCGGATTCACGACCCAGCGGATTGCGCTCTGTGTAGTACAGGCTGCCGCTGGTTTGGCCGACAAAGACCAGTTCCACCTTGGCGCTGGTGGGAATGACGGTGATTTCCGTAGAATCGGGCGTGCCGGTGACCAGCTGGTTGTTGTCTGGGTTGTCACGGTCCCAGGCATTGCCAGTGACAGCGTACCAGCGGTCGCCGCTGTTGTTCAGCACCAGGTTGCGCAGCGGTTGATCAAAGCCGGGAAGCTCGGTGCCCATGGCCATATTAAACCGGCCCATGCCGATGTTAGTGCAGTTGAGATTAAATAGCAGAATGTTTTGGGCGGTCCATTCCGTCACACCCATGTGGTACCCGTAGGGGGTGCCCCCTTCGATTTCGTACAGCACTTCGCTGACAGAACGACCGCCGCCACCACAGCCATCGCCCGGATGGTTCCAGGGGCCGACCAGCTTTGGTGTGCCCAGGCTGCCGTCCTCAGCAACGGACACCGTCCACACTTCAAACACCCACCCACCGATGGCACTGTCTACAGAGATTTCTGAGTAGATGTCGGTTTGGATCATGTAGGCAATGGTACGGCCGTCTGGTGACCAGGCTCCCGGGCGAGCATAGGCTGGATTTTCGATGATTTGCACATTGCCCTGCCGGTCGCTTACGCGCAGGCTGTTTTGGCTACCGTCGAAATAGCTGTAGAGCAATAATTGACCATCGGGCGACCATTTCAGGTAATCCAGGCCGCAGTAGCTGTCTTCCGGGCATGGCTCGGTGTGGACGGGCACGATGTTGCCATCCGGCAGGGTGCGGATGAAGAGTTGTTTGTTTTGCACGTAGGCGATGGCGTTGGCGGAAACGGCCGTCAGGTTATCCACATCCTCGCGCACAGGTGGGGCTGGTAGCGGTATAGCTTCGGTAGGAACGGCCGTGGGGGCAGGCAGTGGAGTGGGGGCTGTGGCTTCCTCTGAGGCAGGCTCGGTAACTGTAGCTGTTGGCGATGGCTGTTCGCGTGTCACCTCAACTGTGATCTGGTCGGTGCTTTCTGGCAGGCAGCCAACCAACCCCAGGCAGAGCAAAAGAAAATAAGCAAAAAATTTTAGACGTGACATTAAAAGTAAACCTCTCTTGAAAAAACGTTTAGTACGAGAAGTATACTCAGCTTGGACTATTGCTTTTGGACGACGAGACTACGAGAGAAATACTGCTTGCTGCTGAAGTTGAACACTACTTTTGCAGCCGCCAGTCGAGAGCGGTATGGCGCTGGGTGGTTTTGTCGTTTTTGACGGCGATGCGGATCGCTTTGCGGGTGCCGACGAGGATGACCAGTTTTTTGGCACGGGTAACGGCCGTATACAACAAATTCCGCTGCAACATCAAATAATGCTGGGTGGCCACCGGCATCACCACGCACGGGTACTCCGCCCCCTGGCTCTTGTGCACCGAAATGGCGTAAGCGTGCACCAGTTCGTCCGCCTCCAAAAAGTCGTACACCACCGGCGCGCCGTCAATGCTGACGGTGAGATTTTGTTGCAACAAATCCATGTCGGTCACGCGGCCAATGTCGCCGTTGTAGACGTTTTTGTCGTAGTTGTTCACCGTCTGCATTACCTTGTCGCCCACGCGGAACAGCCGCCCGCCCAGCTTGCGCTCCGCTTTGCGTTTGGCCCCTGGATTGAGCGCTTCTTGCAGCAGCAGGTTCAGGCTGTTCACGCCGACTGCACCGTTGTACATCGGGGCCAGCACCTGGATGTCGTCCAGCGGATCGAGCTTGAACTTGAGCGGCACCCGGTTTTTAACCACATCGACGAGCAGTTCGGCCGCTTCGCCAGGGTCATCTTTCACAAAAATGAAAAAGTCGTTGGCCTCTGGACTGGTCTCCGGCATTTTGCCTTCATTAATATGGTGGGCATTGCTGATGATGAGCGAATCAGCCGCCTGGCGGAAGATGGTTTGTAAGCGTACCACGGCCGTTTTCCCCGAATCGATCAAATCCCCCAGCACGTCGCCCGCGCCCACGCTGGGCAGCTGGTCCACATCCCCCACCAGCAGCAAATGACTGTCCGGCGAGACTGCTTTGAGCAGGTTAAACGTCAGCATTAAGTCCAACATCGAGGCTTCGTCGATGATCACCATGTCGGCGTTGAGCGGGTTGTTTTCGGAACGGCCGAATCCTTCCCCCGGCTTAAATTCCAGCAAGCGATGGACCGTTTTGGCCTCGCGCCCGGTGGCCTCAGCCAGCCGCTTGGCGGCGCGTCCCGTGGGAGAGGCCAGCGCATAAGTCAGCCGATGCCGGTCCAACAAATCCAGCAGGGCGCGCATGGTGGTGGTTTTGCCCGTGCCCGGCCCGCCGGTGAGGATAGTAACTTTGTGGGAAACGGCCGTTTGAATGGCGTGGAGCTGTTGGGGAGCCAATTTTACGCCGGAATTTGGAGATTGGAGATTAGAGATTGGAGATTGGTTGCGCAAAACAGTGAGGCGGCTCGTCGGATGTTCAAGCAGCTGTTGAATCCGCTTTGTGACACCAATTTCGGAAAAGTAAAATGGCGTCAGGTAAACCGCACGCTCTTCGCGCACTGCGGAATCGCCCGCCTGATAAACTGCCGTTTCTTCACCGATGACTGAATACTGACCACTGGTTACTGATAACTGGTTACCGATTACTGGGTACCTTAAAGTCTCCCGCTTAATAAAATCGCTTGTTTCCAGATGGTCGATAACGGCCGTTACCTTTTCCGCTGGCAGACCCAAAATTTCGGCCGCTTCCGGCTCCAGTTCCTCCTGCGGCATGTAGACGTGGCCGTCCTCAGCCATGCGGTTGAGCGTGTAGGCAATGCCCGCCTCGATGCGGCCCGGATCGTCGGCCGCCAGCCCCAACGCCTGGGCAATTTTATCGGCCGTTTTGAAGCCAATGCCGTACACATCCTGCACCAGCTTGTACGGCGTATTTTGCACGATGGCTAATGAAGCATCGCCGTACTTTTTATAGATTTTCGTGGCTAAATTGGTGGAAACGCCGTGGGACTGCAGGAAGATCATCACATCCTTGATCGCCCGCTGCTCCTCCCACGCCTTCATGATTTGCCCCACCCGCTTTTGGCCGATGCCCAGCACCGTTTGCAAACGTTCCGGTTCGTACTCGATCACGTCCAGCGTCTCTTCGCCAAAGCGGTTCACAATGCGCTCGGCCATCACCTTGCCCACACCGCGAATCAGGCCAGAGCCGAGGTAGCGCTTGATGCCCTCGGTGGTGGCCGGTAAGGATTGTTCGCAAAATTCGGCCAAAAATTGACGGCCGTGTTTGGCGTGATTGCCCCATTTGCCGGTCAGCTTGAGCCATTCGCCCGGTTGCACCTCGGGCAAATTACCCACGACTGTGATGAGGGCCTCGCGCCCGCTGGCGTAACGAAACGGCAGCATTCCTCGCGAATCCGGCTTGAGCCGCAGGACAGTGTAACCGTTTTCCTCGTTGTAATAAGTGATGCGCTCTACGGAGCCAGCGATCTGTACTTGCTCAGACATGTCAATATTGTACTGGAAACGGCCGTTTCCATGAAAATCGATTTGTGCGTTCTTTATAAACAAACCTATCAGAGAAGAAGGATTGACTTCGCGCCAGGAAATTCAGGCGCTGGTGGGCTGGGTTGTGCTGCTGGTAGGCTCTTTTACCTGGATGTGATTACGGCCGTTCTCCCCTAACAACAAACCATTCAGATTCGATTTGACAAAATAGAGATTAGTTCGTAATATTTTGATTAGATATTTTTCTAATCAGACTTAGGATAACTAATTCTATTTTGATCGAAGCAAAGAGGCCATCATGAACAAGGAATACGAAGATATCTTTGATTCCGATCTGTCCGAAGCGGACAAGATCGCCAAGGCGTTTTACCAGATCATCAACAGCATCGAAACGCACACCAACAACGAAATCGAGCTGCTTAAAGCGATGAACGATCAAGAAACGCTCATCAAAGAGCAAATTAAATTAAGCAGCATTCAACACGCCAAAGGCATTTTTGACATGGTCTACCTGCGCGCTACGGGTAAAAGGAGCTGGGATGAGTAAAACAACGGCCGAATTCAATCTAGAAGAACGAGCCCAACTATTTAAGGCACTGGGCCACCCAGCCCGGCTGCTCATGTTGAACCTCATCCAACAAAAGCCGCGCCACGGCGAAGAGCTGGCCGCGATTTTGAACCTGAAGCCCGCCACCGTCTCGCACCACCTGAACAAGCTGGCCGACGCGGGATTGCTCACCGCCACCAAAGACCAGTATTACCAAATGTTTTCGCTGGTCGAGGATCTGCTCAAAAAGCCGTTGAGCGCAGTAATTCGCCTGCCCCAGTCCAGCCTGACGGCCGAAGTAGAAACCGATGCCTACCAGCAAAAGGTACTCAACACCTACATCAAGCGCGGGCGGCTCACCCGCCTGCCCGCCCAGCTCAAAAAGATGCAGGTGATTTTGGAGCTCATCGTGCAAGAGTTTGAACCAGAGCGTGAGTACACGGAAAAAGAGGTCAACTTCATCCTGCTAGACTTCCACGAGGATGTAGCCACCCTGCGCCGCTCGTTAATAGAACACAAGCTCATGACCCGCAGCAACGGCATCTACCGCCGCCTACCGTAGGTCAATTTTGCAAAATTGACCTACCAAAAACAACAATGTGCTACGAACTTGAATTAACCAAAATAAACCGGCTCAAGATCGCCGACGCTTTCCGGACGGTGCCCCGTGTGGATATGTCGCTGCCGTGTGTAATCGAGGGGCAAATGGGCCAGGCGTTTGTGGATGATCTGGCCCAGCCCACCATTTACCATGTGGTGATTGGCCCGTTTCACTATTTTGCGGGCAGCAGCGACACGCCGCAGGCCCAGGCAATGATGGCCGACTTCCCCGCCTACAACCTGCTTATGCCCTCCGCCCCGGGCTGGGCCAAGCTGGCCCGCCAGCAGTTTGGTGCTGCCCTGCAAACCAATACACGCCACAGCTTCTCCTCTGCTTCGCTCTCGGCGGACCATTTGAATCAGCTGCTGAACGACGGTTCATTTCAGGGGAAAGTTGTGGCGATTGACGCCACAGTAGCCAAACAATTAAGCACATCCTCCGAACTGTATTTGGATCTGACGGACTTTGATTCGGCCGAGGATTTTGCCGCACGCGGGCTGGGCTTTGTGGCTCTGGCAGGTGAGCAGCCGGTAGGGATGGCCTACTCTTCGCTGGTATGCAGCCAGGGCATTGAGATTAGCATTTTTGTGCAGGAGGCTTACCGGCGGCAGGGTATCGCCACAGCCTTAGGTACCAACCTACTCCTGGCCTGCTTGCAGCGCGGCCTCCACCCCAACTGGTATGCCGCCAACCCAGAGTCCGTCAAATTGGCCACAAAATTAAGCTGCCGCTCCCTTGGCTCTTATGAAGCATATTTCTGCACTCACGATTGACAGGTACAAAATAATCAACGCCAACGCTTTTTCTTTTTTCTCTTGGGCTTACCAATTTTCCCTGGAAGCCTGTTCAAAAGCTCTTCGACTTCCAGACAATCATTATATGTTTCAGTTTCTTCATGACAAATAGCCCTCGCACGGTTTAAATACTTTCTAGCTAGATAGATTTGATCCAAACTGACCAGGATTCTTCCAAGTCTCGTCAAAATCTTAACCAAGTCAGGATGATCTCCACCTTTTGTTCGCTCACTAATTTCCAGCGCACGCTCAAATGAGTCTCGGGCCGATACTAACTTTCCTTCCAAAAGAAGATGTCGCCCAAAATTATTGAGGCTAATGACGGTATCGGGATGGTCAAGTCCAAGTGTCTTTTCTCGGATAGCTAGGGCGCGTTCGAAATACGGTCGGGCCGTCACCAGGTCGCCCATGGCCTGTAGAAGACCACCCAAATTGTTCAGACTACGGGCAGTATCAGGATGGTCAGGGCCGAGTGTTTTTTCATTGATGATCAGAGAGCGTTCGAAATATGGTCGGGCCGTCACCAGTTCGCCCATGACTTGTAGAAGACCACCCAAATTGTTCAGACTACGGGCGGTGTCGGGATTATCCGGTCCAAGTGTTTTTTCCCGAATAGCCAAGGCGTCCTCATAATATGACCGTGCGGCGGTCATATCACCCATAGCTTGCAGGAGGGAGCCCAGATTATTGAGGCTGGTTGCAGTGTGGGGATGATCGGGACCAAGCGTATTTTCAAAGATGGCCCGGGCGTTCTCATAATATGGCCATGCGGCGGCCAGGTCACCCATGTCTTGTAGGAGGCCACCCAGATTGTTAAGGATGGTGGCAGTGTCGGGATGGTCGGAGCCAAGTGTTTTTTCATTGATGGCCAGGGCGCGTTCGAAATACGGTCGTGCACCGGGCAGATCACCCACGGCATTCAGCAAGAAGCCCAGATTGTTCAGGCTGCGGGCGGTGTCAGGGTGGTCAGAGCCAAGTACGTTTTCGCGAATGGCTAAGGCACGTTCAAGATGCGGTCTTGCGGCCACCAGATCACCCATTGCTTGTAGCAAGAGGCCTTGGTTATTGAGACTGCTGGCCGTATTAGGGTGATCAGGCCCTAACAATCTTTCTGAAAAATCAAGGGCCTGCCTAATTGTTGAAAGACCTGCTTGAAAATCACTATACCGCCTAAAATATTCAGTGGTGTCATTAAGTAACTGAACTGATTTTTCTGGCAAAATAGAATATTTCTGTGCCCATCTAGCAGATACCTGATTGTGGTTAAGCAGACGCTGGCTTGGTTCCCAGGTTTCCAACTTGTATTCATCATATATATACGCGGAAGACAAAAACGAGACGGCGGCTTCAACCCATTTATAGATTAACGCTTTATCCATACGGTCGCGGGCAACTATCTGCACTAAACGATGGATATTTAGGTCATTGCCTTTTCGTTGAATTAAGGAATAACGAAGCAGGCCAGCAACCGCCTTATCATGATCAATGGGATTTTTAAGTATTAAGGATAAATCATTAGGCATTGTTTCTGCATAATCTGTAATTAAATCGAGCGGTATCTCATCTGGAGCCAATAAGCAACATAAGTTTAATAAATCAAGCGAGCCAGGGACTTGTTTTATTTGCTTAAACGCCAGCTGCCAGGTCGTGGCTATGGTGGCATGGTAACTATTAGGCGCTTCAATATCACGCCATAAATCTTGGCGCACCGTTTCAAAAAGTTGTTGATAAGCCGCGTAGCTGCTACTGGTAGATTCTATATAGGCTGCGGCGTGTTCCAGAGCCAGGGGGAAATAACCTAATGTTTCTGCTAGTGATTTCTCATCCGCGTTTTCTTGAGTTTCACTGCCACCGCGCGTTGTCAAAAAGGCCACAGACTCTTCTTGGCTGAATACATTCAATTCCAAGACGTTGCCCACGCTGCGCCAGTTTGGGTTGCGGCTGGTAATAAGTACCTGGCCGCTGCCGGTGCGGGGCAAATAGGTTGTTAGCTGCTTCGGCTCGATCTCGTCGGCATTGTCGTAAACCAACAGCCAGCGTTGTTCCGCCTGCCCCAGCCAGCGCAGCACCCGCTGCATGATCGCCTGTTGGTCGGTATCTGCTGGGGTGGCCAGCTTCAGCGCTTGCCCCAGAGCCCGGAAACTATCCCCTAGATTAGTTTCACTGTCAGCCGCCAGCCAATAAATCAGGTCATAATCATCCAGGTGGGCGTAACAGTAAGCCAAAGCCAGCTGCGTTTTACCTACGCCACCCAATCCGGCAATGGCCTGCGTGACAACCGTGGTTTGGCCGCTGCTCAGCGTCTTTTCTATCTGGTCCAGTATCGCAGAACGCCCTGTGAAATTTGGATTATGTGGGTAAGCAATCTGGTGAAGAGGGAATAGGTTAAGGGAACTGGCTGGCACAATTGCTTGCCAATCTGCATTCGGCCGCATCGCTTGGGCTGCCTTCAGCAATTCTTCAATGCGTCCCAGCCGATCCATCATGGCAATCAACTCACGGGCTTTATCAGCAAGCGTAATGCCTTCGAGATTTTCGTATTCGATATCAAGGTCAAAGCATAAGTCTCTTAACTCTGATAATTTGAAGAGATCAACAAATAATTGGCGTAGCTGGGCTTGTTGCGAGCCTTTTAATGTCATAGCAATCCCCGGAGTAGTGGCATCTGGTTGGTTAACTCCGGGTATTGTAATTGGGTTTTATTGTTTCGTCTATTACGATGCAACGCATCATGAATCAAACGGCGTTGTCTCTGCCTTTTTACGCCGTACCAGGGTGATAATGCCTGCACCCAAGCCAATCAGCAGCAAAATGGGGGTGAGAACCAGCCAGCCCAACAGCGGTACCAGCCCGGCAGCGATGAGCAGCACGGCCGTTTTCAAGCCCACCTTCACTCCGCCATCATTGGGATACAACCGCCCCTGCACAATTTGGTTGATGCCCGCCAGGCCAACGGCCGTAACCGCCAGCAGCGCCGACAAAATCATCAGGGCAATCAGGCTGCCTAAATCCCCGCCCTGAGAAAAAATGAGGATCAAGACGCCAAAAAAGAGAGCGTTCACCAGCCCAATGACAAACGTCCGTCCCGGCCTATTTTGGACAAGCTGCTGCGCTCGGGCCACACGCCCCGGCAGCAAAGCTGGCAGCAGCACCAATAGCGCCGCCAGCGTCCCCCAGCTAAACAAAATGATGATGATAATTGATAATCCTTCTGCCATGTGAACCTCCGGTTGGACGGTATTCGGTAATCAGTAAGTCAGTAATCAGTGGCCTAGCTACATATCACTTTTGGAATTGGACACTGATGAACACTGGTTTACACAGATAAAAAACAAAAATCAGTGTCTATCTGCGTTCATCTGCGTCCCATTATTCCGTTGTGAACAACAGGCGGTTGCCCGCCAGCCAGACCAGCAGCGCCAGGCCCAAGAGCAGCGCCCATTGGCCTGCGGGCAGGTCGATGCTTACATTGGGGAGATTGGGCTGCTGCCAAACGGCCGTTACCTCCATCCAAAAATCGCTCAAAGACGCCAGCGTAGGCAGTTGAATGGTTGTGAGCCACTCTGCCACCAGCAAACGGCCGTTTCCCAGCCAATCCAGCAGGGAGGCCCAAACATTCCCCACAAGCAGCAGGGCAATCAGCACCTGGCCCAGCAACAGCCCCCACAACCAGCGCGGTAATGGTGTAGAAACGGCCGTTTCTTGCCCAATCTCCGCCACCACCGCTGCCGCTAAATCTGTTGTCAGCGGCAGCTCCGGCAGGGTATCCAGGCTGCTAAACAAAGCTTCGAGCGCCACCAACTGCGCTCGCGCTTCTGGAGAGCTGTCCAGATGTGCCTCAACCGCCTGTCGGATTTTATCGTCCAGCGAGCCGTCTAAATATTCGTGTAATAGGTCTTCGTTAAATTCGTCCATAATCTTTTGTAATTGAGTAACTGAGTAATTGGGTAATTAATTACTCAATTACCTAATTGCCCAATTACATCTCCTTCATTTTCTCCGCCAGCAGCTTCCGTGCCCGAAACAAATCACTCTTCACGCTGCTGAGCGGCCGTTCCATCACCTCAGCCATTTCCTCATAGCTCAGCTCCTGAAAGTGGCGCAGCTCGATGGCCACGCGGTAGCGCGGTGGCAGTTCCCAGATTGCCGCATGCAGCCGGGTAGATTGTTCCTCGCGCACCAGCGTTTGCTCCGGGGATGGGGCCGTCTGCGCCCAATCATCCAGACTCACCGGCCGGTCAGCGCGGGATAGTTCTGCGGCCAATAGCTGCGTTCGCGTCTGGGCCGATTCCAGCCAGTTCAGGCACAAGTTGGTAGTGATGCGCTTAATCCAGGGGGCAAACGGCCGTTCCAAGTCAAACCTGTCCAGCGATCGGTACGCCCGCAAAAACGCCTCCTGCGCCGCATCTTCTGCCTCTACCCGACGACCCAACAGCCGATACGCCACGTTGAAGACGGCCGTTTGGTAACGACGAACGATCTCACCATACGCAGCGGCGCTGGTCTCGTCACCTTGTTGGGCCTGTTGCAGCAGCTGCTGCTCGTCTGTCAGCGTCATCCTACCCAAGTGTACCGGAAGCAGGGCAAAAAGTTGCACAACCTGGGTGCATATTTCGTATGGTGGAGCATTTCGTGAAGCGTGAAACGTGCCTCGTGAAAAAATCACGTTTCACGCTTCACCAAGTCATTTGCTCGTCAAAGGCGCTATTATAGATATAGTCTATAGATAATATAGAAATAATTGATAGTTTGCATGTTGATTTACGTGGGCCATCGACTTGCTTATACTGCTCATCATTAATAATTTGAAGCCCAGGTGCGACGCACTTTCTAAACCGACTTTCCCTGAAGCGACTTGGTACAAGTGCGTCGCACCTCTAGTAGCAGGAAGCCTGATGAATACCTACACAACGATTAAACACCTGAACTATTTTGAAACGGCCGTTTGGCCCATTGGCCAGACCCCGCTGCTTAACTTGAAGGCAACCGCCACCGCTGCCGGGCTGCCAGATTCAATCCATCTGCTGGCGAAAGCGGAATGGTTCAACCCCAGCGGCTCGGTCAAGGATCGGGCCGCCAAGCGCATCATTCAGGTGGCTGAAGCTGAAGGCAAGCTGTGGCCGGGCATGACGCTGCTGGATTCAAGTTCTGGCAATATGGCCCTGGCCTATGCTACCTTGGGCCGACTGCACGGCTACAAAGTCAAGCTCATGGTGCCAGCCAATGCCACTCCGGCCCGGCTGGCCCTGCTGCAAAACTACGGTATCGATCTGACACCCACAGACCCGGCCCAAGGCTCCGACGGGGCAATGGCCGCGGCCCGGGCGCTGGCAAGCCAAAACCCCAACTATTTTTACGCCAACCAATATGACAACCCGGCCAATGGGGAAGCATATTATGAGACATTGGCCCCCGAAATTTGGCAGCAGAGCGGCGGGCGCGTTACCCATTTTGTGGCGGGCGTGGGGTCAGGCGGCACGTTTACCGGTGCGGCACAGTGGCTTAAAGAACGCAACCCAAACATCTTCTGCGCCACCGTGCAGCCCAAAACAGAAAAAGAGGGCATCAAGGGACTAAAGTTCATGGCAACGGCCGTTCCCCCCAAAGCGTATGATCCTTCCCTGGCCGATGCACACCTGGCGGTTACGGCCGTTGAAGCTAAAGAGATAAGCCAGCTTTTAGCCGACTGCGAAGGGGTGTCTGTCGGGCCATCCGGGGCGGCCAATGTCGCTGCCGCGCTGCGTCTGGCCCAAACGCTTGATGAGGGGACAATTGTCACCCTGTTTCCAGATGACAGTCGCTATTACAGCTGATATTTTCTGATACAATCTGTGCATGATTGCATCGCTCCAACCTCTACCCCGCATTTCCCTGACCCTGCTCTTGCTGCTCTGGGCCGCGCTTTTGTTTGGCGGCTTCCTGTTTGGCCCCAGCGACACCAGCCAACGCATGCCCCAATGGGCCAGACTGGCCTCTTCGGCCATGTTGGTCATCGCAGGCTGGAGTTGGTTTGCCGCCACCCGCAACAGTGAGGCCAACAACTTTGTCCTGTGGCTGGCCATTGGTATGAGCTTTGGCTTTTTGGGCGATTTGTTCATGGCTGGGGCGCTGCCGGGCGGCCGCAATGTACTGGGGGGGATGGCCACCTTTGGTCTGGGGCACGTGGCCTACATCATTGGTATCTGGCGCTATGCCAATCAAATGGGCCTAAATGCTGGCACAACCCGCTGGGGCAGCCTGATTGTCTGGTGGATCATTGGGGCATTGGCCTGGTACTTTGTGGTATATCGCGGGCAGCAACCGACCACATTGCATCAAGCGGCGCTGCCATATGCTTTGCTGCTGGCTAGCACCGCTGGCATGGCCACCGGGCTGGCACTGCAGCAAAGCCAGTTCATCTGGTTGACCATTGGCGCAGCGCTTTTCTTGACCAGCGATCTTATTCTGGCTGCCCAGCTGTTCAACGGCACAACTTTCTTCCTCATCGGGGATGTTATCTGGCTCACTTATGGTCCTGGACAAATGATGATTGTGTATTCAGCAGCCACGGCCGTTTACGGCCGTTTCCTCTCCATCCTCTTCTAACGCAGAAAAACCCACTTTTTGCTTATCACTTTTTACTGTTCACTCAAGTAAGTAAGATTCCCCCGCCCTCACCCCATCTAACCCCCATGCGGGAAAAGCTGACGCGAGTCCGTTTATCATTCTCTAACTTGACTCACAAAATCACTTTGCTATACTCGCAAGCGATTCAACAATAAGCAAATCGCACCCAACCCACTCAATTCCCAATTGTTGTGCGGTTTGCCCAAAACTAAAGTGTGCTAACTATGATTGGACAATATTGCAGGTGTATTGAGCGAGGGTGGTAACCATCGTTCAAGAGCTTGAGAAAAATTTCTAAGTGCGGTAAAGAACGGTGGTAGCTACTCTCGCGAAGCAACAATGAGCAAGGTTTGCTCTCCTTGTTGTTCTCGCCAGCGGCTGACGAGAAACCAACTTCTAAACAAGCTAAATCGCGAACTACAGCCAGGTTGTTTAGAAAAGTTTCAGAGTCAGCAAATAGCTGCGACCGTTTTTTGTTGGGTAGTGCGTTAACGCTGCCCCTGTCTTAGAAAGCAATCTCAGGAAAACACCTAAAATTATGTTGTCAACAATCGAACACACACACACACATATCCACTCCCCTGCCACTGCGTTTGTCCATCGTTTAGAAGCCCAAGTTGGGAACACGCCGCTCATTCGTTTGTGGAATACGGCCGTTGCCCACAACATCCCCGACACCGTTGCCCTCTATGCCAAAGCAGAATGGTTTAATCCCAGCGGCTCCGTCAAAGATCGTGCTGCCCTTAACATCATTCGCACCGCCGAGGAAAACGGGCAGCTTCAACCAGGCATGACCCTGCTGGATTCCACTTCGGGGAATATGGGCATCGCCTACGCCATGCTGGGGGCGGCTCGTGGTTACAAAATAAAGCTCACCCTGCCCAGCAACGCTAGCCCAGAACGCATCGCCATCCTCAAAGCATATGGGGCTGAACTCATCCTCACCGATCCATTGGAGGGTTCCGATGGGGCCATTGTGGTGGCACGAGAATTGGCCGCTGCCGATCCCACACTGTATTACGCCAACCAGTACAACAATTCAGCCAACTGGCAGGCACACAGCAAAAGCACCGCCCCGGAAATCTGGCAGCAAACCAAGGGGAAAATCACCCATTTTGTGGCCGGATTGGGCACCAGCGGTACTTTTACCGGCACGACCCGCCGCCTAAAGCTGTTCAACCCCAACATTCAGGCGTTGGCCATGCAGCCGGACGGCCCGTTCCACGGCCTGGAAGGGCTCAAGCACATGCCCTCGGCGCTGAAGCCAGGCATTTATGATGAGCAGCTTGCCGATGCACAGGTGACCGTGCGCACCGAAGACGCACGCGCAATGGCCCGTGCTCTGGCTAAAACCGAAGGCCTCTTCGTAGGCATTTCGGCAGCGGCGGCGGTAGTGGCTAGTTTGAACGTGGCAAAAACGTTAGACGAAGGCGTCATCGTGACCATCTTGCCAGACAATGGCTTTAAATATTTGAGTGATACATTGTGGCAGTAAGCAAAACCAAGATTGGGCCAATCTAATTGGCTAATGTTGTCAAATAATGAGTTTAAGATTGGCCCAATCTGCACATTGACGGCCTCAAACTCTTTTGTTAAGATGGCACCCGCTGTAAAAAATCACATATGTTTGCCTATCTTATCCAGAGAGGTTGAGGGAACGGCCCGATGATACCTCAGCAACCGCGACAGCCCCGGCTGGCGAAATGGTGCTAATTCCGTCAGATGCAGAAGCAGCTTCTGCGCCTGAAAGATAAGAAGATGGTTCTGAATTCAGACACCTTCCTTATCTTCCAGGAAGGTGTTTTTATTTTGGTTTATCCCCAGATTTCACAGATGCGCGCAGATTTTTAATTCACTAACGAAAAAAATCTGTGTTATCTGCGTCAATCTGCGGATAGAGAAATTAGGATTAATTTGGATGTTGAAGTTGAGTAAAGAGATTCATGAAGCGATTAAAGCCCACGGTCAGGCGTCGTATCCGTTTGAAGGGTGCGGACTGCTGTTGGGGCAGGCAGACAACGGCCAAAATGTCGTGCAAGAAATTCGGCCCATGGAAAATGTGTGGCCGAATGAAACAGAAAAACCGATTCGCTTCAGCATCGACCCAAACGCGTGGCAACAGGTGGAGTTGGAAGCAATGATGGCTGGGCTGGACGTGATCGGTATTTTTCACAGCCACCCAGACGATGTGCCGGTGGCCTCGCCGCGTGATTTGGCCTGGGCCAGCTGGCCGGGTTATTCCTATCTCATTACCCAGGTGTTAAAAGGCGAACCGACCTACAGCCAGTCGTGGCAGCTGGCGGAAGATCGGTCCGGTTTTGTAGAAGAAACGGTTGTTGAAACTGACTAAAAAACTGTAATTGGGTAATTGAGCAATTACGTCATTACCCAATTACTCAATTACAAAACTACGGAACAACAAGGAGAAAGAACTTATGCCTACCATTCGTATTCCAACCCCGCTACGGCCGTATTCCGGCAACAACGCTTCTGTTTCGGTAAGCGGCAATGATGTTAGCAGTGCGCTGAACGATCTGACGCAGCAGTATCCTGACCTGCGCCAG
This sequence comes from uncultured Anaerolineae bacterium, assembly GCA_905479495.1. Lineage (GTDB taxonomy): Bacteria > Chloroflexota > Anaerolineae > Promineifilales > Promineifilaceae > Leptofilum. The sequence goes on along the minus strand of CAJQMR010000002.1, from coordinate 315,152 downwards.
CATTTGTTTGAGAACAACGAACTGCGCAGCTTTGTCAACATCTATCTGAACCAGGAAGACGTGCGTTATTTGGATGGCCCGGAAACGGCCGTTGGCGAAAACGACACTTTGATGATTATTCCTTCTATCGCTGGAGGATAATGATGGCAGGTGCGACGCACTTTGGAAGTGCGTCGCACCTATTCGGGAGAAAGAGATGAGTACCTCAAAAGAACGAAAAGTTGATCAATCTGCGCTGCGGGTCAACCAGGCATTTATCATTGGTTTAAGCCTGCTGGCCTTTATTTTGGACAATGTGTGGTTAGCGGCGTTTGTGGGCGTGGTGATGCTGCTGGGAACGGCCGTTCCTAGCCTGGCCCTCTTCAAACGCATTTACCAACATGCCCTGCGCCCCGCCGGGCTGGTGAAGCCAGATGTCATTATTGATAATCCAGAACCGCACCGCTTTGCCCAAGGCTTTGGCGGCGTGGTCGTGGCCCTGGCAGTCGTGAGCCTGTTGGCCGGACTACCTGTGCTGGGCTGGGGCCTGGTCTGGCTGGTCATCGCCCTGGCCGCGCTAAACCTGTTTCTAGGCTTCTGCGCTGGCTGCTTTGTCTACTATCAGCTCAACAAGCTGGGCCTGCCCGGCTTCCGCGTCAGCCCGATCCGGTAGGACAGTATTCAGTGGTCAGTGAGCCAGTATTCAGTTTACTGACTCACTGATTACTGACACACTGATTACTGAAAATGATAGAACGACTACTCATCACCACCTTACTCATATTCATTGGCACCACGGCTTATGCCACCTTTAAGCGGCGGCATGTGCGGATATTGGGCGATTTGGAAACGGCCGTTTTCCCCACCCCTACCATCCTCTACTTTGCCAGCGACAGCTGTGCCGCCTGCCCCAGCCAGGCGCGTTATTTGGAGCAGCTGTTGTCGCTATGGCAAGAAGGGCTGGTGGTGCAAAAAATTGATACGGAGGTGGAGCCGGAAACGGCCGTTAAGTACGGCGTGTTCACCCTGCCCACCACCATTCTCATCGACCAGCAAGGCGACGTGCGCGAGATCAATTATGGTCTCACCCATACGCAAAAGCTGACAGAGCAGATTGCTGGTCTGGCCTAAAATTACTCAATTACCCAATTACCTAATTACAGACCGTAATTGAGTAATTGAGTCACTGGGTAATTACTAAAACGGAGACCCTTATGAGCAGCAAAACCTTGATTGATCCGGCGGCAGTGGCCGAAATGAGCCTGTCGCATGAAGAAGTAGAGCGATACAGCCGCCACCTAATCATGCCAGAAGTGGGCATGGAAGGACAGAAGAAATTGAAAGCCGCCAGCGTCCTGCTGATTGGCGCAGGAGGGCTCGGTTCCCCGTTGGCCATGTATTTGGCAGCGGCTGGCGTAGGTCGCATTGGCCTGGTTGATTACGATATCGTTGATTACACCAACCTTCAGCGCCAAATTATTCATGGCACCAAAGACGTGGGGCGGCCCAAGCTAGCCAGCGCCAAAGACCGCATCCTGGACATCAATCCCCACGTTCAGGTAGACACCTACGAGGTGCCCCTGACGTCCGACAATGCCCTGGAGCTGTTTGAGCCATATGACATCATCATTGACGGTACGGACAACTTTCCCACCCGCTACCTGACCAACGACGCCTGTGTGCTGCTGGGCAAACCCAACGTCTACGGCAGCATCTTCCGCTTCGAGGGGCAGGCATCTGTCTTTTACGCGGAGGAGGGGCCATGCTATCGCTGCCTCTTCCCCGAACCGCCGCCGCCAGGACTGGTGCCTAGCTGCGCCGAGGGCGGTGTTTTGGGCATTTTACCCGGCACGATTGGCGCGATTCAGGCCACAGAAGCGGTGAAGTTGATTTTGGGTGTTGGTGAACCAATGATCGGCCGTTTGCTGCTATACGATGCCCTGAACATGGAATTCGATCAGGTAAACTTGCGCAAAAATCCTAACTGCCCCATTTGCAGCGAGAATCCCACGCTCACCGAGCTGATCGATTATGAGCAGTTCTGCGGTATGCCCGCGCACGACAATAGCCATTTTTCGGCCGTAGAAACCAGCGGCGACAGCGTGCCAGAGATGTCCCCGGCACAGCTCAAAGCGCGGCTGGACGCGGGCGACAATCTCTACATTCTGGACGTACGCGAACCACACGAGTGGGAGATTTCTAACCTGAGCCATTTGGGGGCACACTTGATTCCCAAGGGGCAGGTGGTGAACCGACTAAACGAGCTGGATACAGCGCAGGAAATTGTGGTGCAGTGCCGCTCGGGTGCCCGCAGTGCCGACATCGTGCGCGAGCTGCAAAAGCACGGCTTCAAAAAGCTGTGGAATCTAGACGGCGGCATCAACCGCTGGGCCAAAGAGATTGAGCCAGAGCTGCCAACCTACTAATATCAGGTGCGACGCACTTTCCCAAGTGCGTCGCACCTCCCCCCACTTTGTCAACCGTTTTATAGTTTTAGCCCCCTGAGTTTAGGACAATTGGAACTTGCTTTTTACAACGGCCGTCATTTATTGTGTGGCGTGCCGTTATTCAATTTTAGGAGGCTTACTGTGAAAAAATCTCTATTTTTGTTGTTCTTTTTGTTTGTCGGGTTGGGTCTGGCGGCTTGTGATGAAGGCAGCAGCGGCACCAAACCACCCAGCGATCCGGCGGAGCTGAAAAGTTATCACCTGGCAGAAACGTGTACCGGCACGGTCATTGATGTCGCAGCCGGGTACGAGGCCGGCAGCAGCGGACCACACCCCATCGTGCTGTACAATCAGAATTCATATGATGACACCGTTTATGATTTGATGTTCCCTTCACAGACAAATTTTCCCGAGGAATGGACGGTGGCCATTGACGGGGACTACAGCGTTGTGGAACTGGTCGGCTGCTTGGCACGGGTGGAACAAACGCTGGTGGAAACTTGTGAAGGGTATGAGCTGGACGAAAGCAGCAAAGATGGCACGGTAGAAATTTATGACGCCGTCTATGAACTCACTATTTATTCGCCCAAGACCGGCGAAGTGGTGGGTACGGAAACGATTGAAACGTTCATGGATGAATGTCCCTCATTTGTAATGTTCTCTACGGGAGCCGGTGAAGATTTGGTGGAAGAACGGTATGGCAACCCTGATGATGAGCTGGTAAATCTGGTAGAATCGTACGTAAATCCTTAATCTGAACATCATTGGGTAATCAGGTAATTGAGTAATTGAGGCAGGTGTCCCAATTACTCAATCACCTGTCAAGCAGGAAAAGTTTATGAGCAAAGAAGTATGGTTCATCCGGCATGGGGAGAGCATATCGAATGCAAATCTGCCTACGAAGCACCCGGCGGCATCGGAGCTAACGGAGAAGGGGCACCGAGAAGCAGAATATATTGCCCAGGCGTTTACTGATAAGCCGGATTTGATTGTGGTTTCTCCGTACATTCGTGCCCGGCAAACGGCCGTTCCCACTATCAACCGCTTCAACCCCGTCAACGTCACGGAATGGCCCATTCATGAATTCAGCTACCTGCACCCTGAGCGATACAATGGCACCACGGGTCACGACCGTTGGCCAGAGGCCAAAGCGTTCTGGGAACGCATGGATCCCTTGGAAAAAGAAGGCAATGAAGGTGAATCCTTTACGGAACTGCTGGCACGGGTGCACGCGATGGACAGGCAGTTGCGGCAAGAGCCGGCGCAGTTCATTGCTATTTTCAGCCACGGTCTCTTTTTGCGCGCCTTCTTGTGGATGACCCTCACCGGCATTCGCGAAGCCACTCAGCAGTCGATGGAAAAGTATCTATTCTTCTCGCGGGGCATTTCGATGCCCAACGGCAGTATTTTGAAGACGCGGTTTGAGGCAGACGGCCGTATCCTCTTCAGCCCCTTCGACACCGCCCACCTTCCAGAAAAGCTGGGCCTGGTAGACGAGTAATTGCCTACACTCTTGCCAGCCCCGTAAATAACCAGCTCAGGAACAATGATCAATGACCCCCAATTATTTAGTTCATGAAGAAAAATATCAGCAAGCACGAGCCAAGGGGTGGCCCGGCTGGGGCGGCCCGGAGCGGATGGCCAAAGAAAATATTTGGCTGGAGCGATTGTTTTCTTATTCGGCTGTGCCCAAACAGAGCAAAGTGCTCGAGTTAGGCTGTGGCGAAGGGCACTATTCCCGGCTGCTGGCCCAAAGAGGCTACAGCGTCACCGGGATCGACATTTCGCCAACGGCCGTTGCCTGGGCCAAAGAAAAAACAGCCGCGACAGATTACACAATCACCTTCCTCGTAGCCGATCTGACCCAACCCGATTTATTGTCGGGAGAATCGTTTGATTTAATTGTGGATGGCAACTGCCTGCACTGCATTATTGGCCCGGATCGCACCACTTTTCTAGGCAATGTCTACCGCCTGCTCAAACCAGGTGGTCTCTTTTTTATTAGCTCGCTTTGCAGCCAAACGGCCGTGCCACAAACCACACAGTTTGAAGGCAACCCTTACCGCTACCTCCCCACGCCAGCCAGCTTGCAGAATGAGCTGGAAGCAGCGGGCTTTCAGGTACAACAGCTCACCGTGCATGAAGGCCAAACGCACAATCATTGCACCGCCCATCTATTGAAGCCGTAGAAAACAGATGAAGTTAACATAAACAAGAGGTTGTTATGGCAGGTGAAACAGATTTAAACAAGATGCTCGCCTCATTGAAGCCCAAGCTGCATGATGAAGCGTATATTTTTGGCACATTCCCCCAAGCCCATTACGGCGATCATTCCGAACTGGAACCAATCGCTTCATTTGTAGAGGCGGAAGGCTTAACCCTGGTCATTCCCCAACACCGCGCCGAGCAGTACGGCATTCCCTATGAGGCGGTGTTTAAGTGCATTACCCTGTCGGTGCATTCCAGTTTAGAGGCGGTGGGGTTAACGGCCGTTATCGCCACCCAACTCACCAAACGCAACATCAGCGCCAACGTCATTGCTGCCTTCTACCATGACCACGTTTTTGTGCAAAACGGCCGTGCCGAGGATGCATTAGCTGCTTTGCAAGCACTCAAATGAGCATTCAAAAATCTGAAAACTGATTTTCTACTTCTTGACAACGATACCAATAATGATACCATATGGTATGGCTTCTGTTGAACGTATCGTGGCGAAAATGCGGCAAAATCCCCAAGGGGTTCGTTTCACCGACCTTTGCAAAGTGTGTGATTATTATTTTGGTGAGCCACGTCAAAGCGGCAGCAGCCATCGAGCTTATAAAACACCCTGGCGAGGCGATCCACGCGTTAATATTCAGAATAGCAAAGGAAATGCCAAAGCATATCAAGTTCGACAAGTGTTGAAAGCTGTGGATAAATTGGGGAAATAAAGCAATGCTAAACCAAGATCGTTATACCTACCGCGTTACCTGGTCAGAAGAAGATGAAGAATATGTAGGGCTTTGTGCTGAATTTCCAAGCCTGAGCTGGCTAGATGAATCGCCAGAGGAAGCGCTGCATGGCATTCGGCAGGTTGTCGCTGATGTGGTTGCTGACATGGCAGCAAATGGAGAAGATGTGCCAGACCCGATAGCAGTTAGGCAATATAGCGGCAAGTTTTTGGTACGCATTCCCCCAGACCTGCACCGCCGTTTGGTTCTGGAAGCGGCCGAAGCAGGTATTAGCCTCAACCGCTTAGCCAGCACCAAGTTAGCTCACCAAGATTAACGAAGCGAATGACTGTTTTTAAAAATTTCGAGCGTCAAGTAGTTGAGATTCTGGTCAAACCTCACATCCCATTGGACCAGTTAAAAATCATACTTGACACCACAGAATTAGTCTCTTTTAAAAACAACGCCGGCGCTGGTTATTTTATAACTGTGCACCATCCATCTGTTCCTTCTAAGCGAATTGTGTGTGATAAGCCTCTTGTTATCGGCAAATGCAAGAATGTTCAGTGTGGCTTTGTCGTGTTTTTGGAAAATCGAGAGCTAACCCTAGAGTGTCATTCATGGGGTCTTCTGGAAATCCCAATAAATTTCCGCGAGAACGCAGTTGAGGTTGAAGTTATCAATTAACTGCTCATTCAATCAGTATAGCCATATTATCTCCCGCTTACTCTCCCCCTAAAAACCACACTCTCGCTGTTTCATCCGTTTTGAAAAAGTCTAGGAGCATATTTGCCACCTTGTCGCGGGCGGGGTCGCCGGGATGGGTGCCGTCGTCGGCAAACTCGTCGCAGGCCCAGGTGAGACCGTCGCTGCGCGGCGTCAGGCCGTCAGCCCAGAAGTACGGCCCCCAGGCCAGCCAGGGCGCGGTAACCTCACCCTGCGCCGGGTCGTAGTTTAGCTGCGGCTCATCGTTGATCTGGGCCTCGATGAGCCACTTCACGGCAAAACCGGAATGGTAGGCAATCGGTTCCGGGTTAAGCGGCCCGGTGGCATAGCCGCCGTAGATGCGGCTGGCGAGATAGACAATTTTCACATTGGGGTAGCGCGCCTGTATCGTCTGGACGATGGTTTGCAGCTGCGCCTGCAAAATTTGCGGCTCCTGGGGGAACGGTTCGTTTTTCACCCCACCCCGCGCTTCCTTGAGCCAGACCACCTGCACCTGATCCGGCGTCAGGCCATTGTCCGTCAGCCGTTGGTCCAGCACCTGCCAGTATTCTGCGTTAGGATCTTCCGCCAACTTGTTGGAGGTCCAGCCGCCCTGCGCCCCGTTCACGATGACAACTGAGTCGTTTTTGGCCGGATCGTCGTTGGCCAGCCGCAAAAAGGCGTTGAACTCCAGCGCCGCATTGGACATGCCCACAGAGATGAAACCGATTTTGCCATCGTCAGACGGCGAGCCATCGGCGGCAAGCGGCTGGCTGGCTTGCGCCTGGGCCAAGCCAGCAGCGAGATGATCAGCGGGGGGCGTGTTTTGGCCATCAGGGTAGAGGCCGCCTGACGCGCCCATGTGCAGCGCTGTGCCCAAATCAGTGAGCGGCACAAAACCGACGCTGGTCTGGCTGCAGCCTACGAGCGGGATAGGCGTGACAACGTTGGGATTGGCAACGGCCGTTCCGCCATTCCCACCACCATTGCCAAATGAAACCGCCTGCAAGCCAACCAAACAATTCGCCAAACCCTCTAAATCTTCGGCCAGGGCGGCCTCTTCACAGGCGAGAACGGCCGTTTGCAGCGGCACAACCATATTTTGGCCAGCGGTCGGTAATGTCAAACTCTCCAGCGCCAGTCGATTGGCCTGGATAAACGCCGCCTGCACGGCCACATCCCCAGCCCATTCTGGATCATCCAGGCGGGGGAAGGTCAGCAATTGCTGCTGCGTCTCCACCAGACCAATGACCTCGGTTTGCACCCGGCGCAGCTCGTTAATGAACTCAGCACGACCGCGCGGCACCGCCAGCGTGACCGCGGGCAACGGAACGGGCGTGGTTGTGGAGGTTATGGTTGGGGAAGTCGTGGCGCTTGGAACGGCCGTTGGCACATCAGTCGGCGCGAGTGTAGGGGTTGCTGTGGGGGATAGGGTGGTTTGGGAAACGGCCGTTGGCGTCACCATCACATCCGGCTGGCAAGCAACCAGCAACAAGCCACCAGCCACCAAAAAAACTATTTGCAGTATAAGTCGAGGAAGTTTGGTCACAGAGAAAATAATCAAAGATTTCGCAGATTTCGCAGATAATAATCTATTCAATCCTTCGGCTTCGCTCAGGACAGGTTCTGCGAGATCTGCTGATAAGATTCTTTTTAAAAACGCTTAATGGTCGTCTTCCGGCACCAGATCATAGCTGTACGGTTCCACGTCCGGGCCATAGTGGAACACATTGGGCACCGGGATGTAGTTACTCACAAAAGTTCGGTCTTCAATAATAACCCCATCGGCATTGTAGACAATGCGCCGGATGGAGACATCGGCCCCCTCGGTGGCCCAGTCGATCTTTTCCACCGTGCCCGGTTCCACCGTTTCCACATATTCCCAGCGATCCTGCTCTGGCCCCGGAACCTCGGTGATGTTGGCAAAAACCGGGTCTTCCTTCACCACGGTACGACCCAAGCTGGTGCTGTAGAACTTAAAGGTCAATGCTTGATTTTCCTCACTGAAATAATTTTCGATGAGCAAATGATACGGTGTATTGTTGATAAATTTCATATCCACATTGATTGTGCCATCGTTAAAAACGGTGGCATCCATGCCGTGCCCTGCCCCATCCCGATAGTAGCCCAACATGTAGCCATGCGGCAGCCGCTCCTCGATGGGGAAACCGGCAAAGAAGGCGGTTTGGTACAGCGTGGTGCTTACCTGGCACACGCCGCCGCCCACGCCGGGAATGGTCTGGCCGCCGACGATGATCAAGCCTTCGGTGTAGCCATCCGCCTCGGTGATACTGCCCAAATATTTATTGAAGGAAAATTCCTCGTAGGGGGCAACCACAATGCCGTAAAAGTTGGCGGCAGCGGTGGCAATGTTGTGCTTGCGAGCATCAGACGAGCCAGAAAACCAGGTCGTCGTCTCGGTAATAAGCTCAGTGATGCCCAAGTCGGCAGCGGTAGCGTTGGCGTTGGCCAATGGCACAATATCCTTTACCACAAAGGGCACAGAGCGATTGGGGGTGTTTACCTGCGCCTTAAACTGGTCAATGGTGGCGTCGATGTCCAGTTCACGGCCGTTTACATGCGGCGCCACCAGAACCAGTTCCTGCGTGCCATCATCAAAGTAGAAACGGGCATTGACCGGTTCACGGTAAATCTGGTCTTCAAATTGGCGCAGCCAGTGGCGCAGCGCATTTTCATCAACAAACACATTGTGGGCACGACTGCCGTCAGCGGCTTCGTTCACTTCTACCCGCACCCAGGCAGCCAGTTCGCTGTTGCTCAGGGTGATGGGGGCCAGATCGAGATTGTCCAGCGGCTCTTCCAGGTAAAAGGTGATGGGGCTGCCCAGCACCTGCTGAATCTCGGCGGCGGCATCCCCGGCATCATAGACGGCGGGGGCAATTTCATGCACCAACAGCTCTACTTCCGCCGGACGGAAGCTGGTAAGCGGGCTAATAACCCGATTGCGCACGTCGGCCACATCGACAAAGCGACCCGGCTGCCCCACCGCATAGCTGGTGTCACTACCGCTCAAATTAAAGGCGGCGCTGACTGGGGGTTTGTTAATTTCGGCGGCTAGTTGGGCCAGACTGTTGTCCAATTGGCTTTCGTCTAAAACCAAAACCGGGGAGAGGGAACGGCCGTAATACCAGCTATCAAACATCTCCCGCGCCTGCTTAAATGGACCACCCGTGCGGCCCAAATCATAAGCGGCCTGCACGGTTTGGCTCACGTCAAACGTAAGCCCCAATTCGCTGGGCGTTTTGGCGAACGCTATCTGTGTTTCGGGATCGACAAAGGTGATTTGTTCGCTGGTGGCGTAGCTGAAATTCTGGCTGAGGGCGGCTTCAGCCTCAGCCATTTCCAGGCCGCTAAGGTCCACGCCCATGACGCTGATGCCGGTGAAGATACGGCCGTTATGCCGACTCTGGTAGCTCACCAACACAATAGCCAGAGCCACAAAGAGCAGCAGAAAAGCTGCCAGAGGGGGCGCGAAAAAGAAGGCGAGATTCCGGCGGGAACGGCCGTTATTCGTCATCGGTTGTGGGGCTGTTGCTTGCATAAGTCTCTCAGCGAATCGGTTTAAAGTCAGCGGCCATTATAGCGGAAACGGCCGTTGTTCCAGTCATTTCCATCAGGTAATTACCATGTTCTAATCTGCGGCCGTTGGTCAATTTTAGAAAATTGACCTACTCACCTGCTTCGGCCCAGATCGTTTCAAACTCTTCAATGAAATAGCTGGCAAAGGTGGGGTCATGCACAATAAGCAGATTTTCATCGTTGCTGCGGTTGGCATTATCGCTGAAGTTAAACGAACCAAAAATGACCGTGCTGCGGTCGATGATGAACACTTTGTGGTGCATCACCTGGGGATTGCCGTCGGTACGCACAGCAATATTGGCCAGCCGCGCCTGCGCCAGCGGCGTGTAGTAACTAAATGGTGTATCGGAACCGACAGACTCAAAAACACCACGCACGATGACCCCGGCATCAGCCCGGCCCAGCACGGTTTCGCCAATTTGGTCGTTCGTAAAAGAGAAGGCCATAAACAAAATCTCTCGCTCGGCGCTGGCCAGGCGGCGCGAAATAATGGGGGCAATCTCCCGCTCGGGACCCATATAATTTTCTACTTCAATGCCGCCAATGGAAAGCGCTTCGTTGGGCGTGTTTTGCGGCGAATCGGGGCCAAACAGGCTGTCATCATACATCTCGTCCATTTCGGCGGTGTAGTTGGCGGCCAAACGGGGCGAGGCGATGCGCACGATATTGTTGTTGTTGCAGTAAACACCGTTCGTAGTGAAATTCATCGAACCGAGCCAGGTAATACGGCCGTCTATCACCACAAACTTATCGTGCATCAATGCTGATCGCTTATCCTCCACCACGCTGATGCCATTGCGCCGCAGCCGGTTGATGCTGCTTAGTGAGGCATTGTCTGTGTCTGTCACCACGCGCACTTCAACGCCGCGTTCTTCCAGATCAATGAGCGCCTGCACGATTGGCTCCACATCCAAATCGTAGGCGGCAATATCCACGCGCACCTCCGCCGAAAGCATGTCGCTGGCAATATCCTCATCCAGCCCGCCTACGCGGTCCGCTTCAGGGGGGCAGGTTGGATTGGTGAAGTAAATTTCGTACCAGTCCGCAGGTGCGGCCGGGTCTGTTACCGGCTCAAGCAGCGGCTCCCCCTGGTCTAGCCCAAACTGTTGTAAAAAATCCTGCCCAAAAATCACCGATAAAACGGCTAAAATCAGCACGAGAATCGCACCGCCAGCTTTTTTGTTCATGAAACTTCCTTTTGTTGAATGTCCTGGTAAACCGCTTCGGCCCAGGCGCGCACATCGGCGCAGTACGTTATGGGATCAGCTAACCGCACATCCATAACCGTTTTGCGCCAGGTCCAGGTGGGCTGTACAGCAGGTGTACCTTTTACCATGCTGAACGATTTGTTTTGCATTTGCCGTTGAAGCAACTGCCGCATTCTGGCCGGAGAAATATCCTCGTCGAGAAATCGTCCAAGCAGCTGGCGCATGGCCTGCCAACCAGCGGCGGAAAGCTGGCTAGGGTGCTGGAGCTTGTAGGCCAGCACAGTAAAATGATGCACTGGCCCAAAATAAGCTGAATCCGTGTATTCAAGTGCCAGGCAAGCGTGATAATGGTCAATGCAGGTTTCCTCGGCTGTAAATTGCCCCCCACATTCTGGGCAGCACACCGTTGGTGAAGATTTGGTCATGAGGGAATCGGGGTGAACTCAAGCGGCATCCGTTTGGATAAGCGCCAGTAGATATTGGAAGGCAGCGTCACGATCCTCGGCGTCGCGAGCCTGGTTGAACTGGCTGACGCGGCGCAAATTATCGGGGCGCAGCGGCTGGTTGGTGAGCCAGCGCAAATTTTTCAGCACACGCGTCATGATGTCATCCACCAGATCAAATGCAGGCGGCTGGCCAATCGTGCCGACAAGGTCATTGACGCCTGCCATGATGAGGCGAACGGCCGTACTATCTTTTTCCAGCACAGGGTCGGCATCTTCATCGGGGAGTTGCTGGGTGCGAACGGCCGTTTGCTCCACCAGCGCCAGCCCCCAGGCCAGAAGCTGCTCCGCCTGCGCATCCGCCAAATGACTGCGCCAGCCTGGGCGTTCCAAAATCGGCTCAAACCAGCGCTTCAACCGCGCTTGGCCAACGTCTGTAACTTTTTCGTTTGATAATGGTTGCATAAATTTAGAATTTCAAATCAGGAACACAGAGTATCACAGAGATTTCGCAGAGCTTCGCAGAGAAAATCTCTGTGATACTCTGTGCCTTCTCAGCGTAACTCTGTGTTCCGCTTTTCGTTTTTAGGCATAGCCAGGCAGCAAAACAAAATCATCATCCACCTGAACGATGTGGTGGGGCAGCCAGGCCACGCCAAACAGGGTGACGTTGATGCCACTTTTGGTGGGCGTAACGGGAATGGTCGTTGTGTCCTGGGCAATGGCTGTCCATTTTTCCTGAATTTCTTGCAGCGCATCTTCTGCTTCTTGCTCCAGTTCGGCCATTTCCTTTTGGTAATCTTCGATCTGATCCTTGGATTCTTCAATATCGGCTTTGGCTTTGGCCGTCATGCGCCGCTTGGTCATGGAGGATGAGACGCTGCGCCGCCGCTTGCTGAACAGACTGAACAGCGTCTCGGCATGGGTCACCGCTTCTTCCCGCTTGCGCTGCGAATATTCAGCTTCATCTTCAGCCAGCTCGCGTTCTTCCTTTTTCAGCTTATCTTCTACAGAGTCGATTTTCTTTTCGTATTGCTCCGCTACCTTCTTGCTTTCGGCTTCGGCGGCTTCTTTAGCGGCGTCAGCACACTGTTCAGCAAATTCCTGCTCGGAGACGTTGGGGCCACCATAAATTTTGAGTTCTTCATTGGCCTTCACTTCCACTTCCAGGCTGCGGTAAACCCAATCTTCAAAATCCCGCTTCATGACGGTGATGGTTTTAGAATCATCAAATGGCGCTTCCAGCATTTGGAAGCGGGCATCCAGAACCGGGACACGATCGAGCTGGCGACCATCAATTTGTGCAGCTTCAAAATCTTGCCAACGCACCACGCCACGCCGATCCGGTTGGGGGACAACGGCCGTTTGCCACACTTCATGATCCAAATTGTAGCGACGGTTATTAAAACTCACGCTGGCCTGGGCCACGAGCACAGGCCGGTACAAGATTCCGGCAGATTGAGCAGAGGCAGGCAGGGAACGGCCGTCACGCTTCGCCGCTTCGCTTAAGGTCAAATTTTGTGGCAAGAAATACTCTTCCGTTCGGCCAGGAACGGCGGGTTTGGCACCTTCGCCGGGCAAGTTTGGAGATTGGAGACCAGAAATTGGAGATTGGGCAGTTTCAAGCGCAGGCGTCGTCGCCGCCAACTGCTCACCGCTCACCGATAACTGATCACTGATTACTGATAACTGATCACCGATCCCCGCCAACTTATTCAACGCCGGAATCTGGTCCCGCGTTACTGGCCCCGCCAAATAGTTCATCGCCCAGCGGGTTTGGAACAACGACGGCTGCTTGTCGTGCACGTTGCGCAGCAAGAAAACGCGCTTACCCAACGCCGAAATCAAATCATCGTAGACGCGCCGGTCGAAGCCGCCGCTGGCCGCCGTCGTCAAGCCATCCAGCAAACGCGCCTTGTCCTGCTCTGTGCCCAACTTGCCAATAAACCACGTCCCGGCATTGGACAGCGCCTTGTAATCCACATCAACCGGGTTTTGCGTGGCCAGGACCATCCCCACGCCAAAAGCACGGGCCTGCTTCAACATGCGCAGCATCGGCTCTTTGGAGGGCGGATTGGCGGTAGGCGGCAAATAGCCAAAAATTTCATCGAAGTAGACCAGGGCGCGCAACGTGGTGCTGCCCTTCTGCGCTCGCATCCAGGACTCCACGGCCGAATAGAGCAAGGTCACAAAAAACATGCGTTCCGCTTCGGAAAGGTGGGCAATGTAGAAGATGGTGTGCCGGGAACGGCCGTCTGGTGTATACAACAAACTGGCCACATCCAACGGCTCGCCCTCAATCCAGGCTTGGAAAGCCGGGGAAGCCAAAATATTGTTCAACATCATCGCCAGTTCAAAGCGATCTTTTTCCGGGAAGAAGGTGTTCACATCGAAGACGCCCAGCTTGGTAAACGGCGGGGCCTGCGTCTGCATAATCAGGCTGGCCAGGTCCAAATCCTGCCCCTGGCTCCAGGCGTGTTCAAAAATATTGGCCAGCAAAATGTGCTCTCGTGCCCGCACTGGATCGATATCCTTTAGCCCGACCAACCCCAGCAAAGCGGTCACAGTGCCGGAAATTTTCTCGCGCAGCAGCTCGCGGTTGCTCTCCCAGGGAATGTCAGGCGCTTTGAGCGAAGCCAAAATAGAGACGGGCAGCCCCGCGTCGGAGCCGGGGGTGTAGATGGCAAACTGGGCGGAGTCCTTGAGCTTTTGCAGACGGTCTGGCGTGATTTCCCAGTCGGCTAACCCATTGCGCCAAAGAGCGGCCGTTTCTTCTGCCGCCTGCTCGACTGTTTTTCCCTCACGCCGCGCCTCATTGGCATTCACCCACGGCTGGAAGTCAGCCGGAGCCAAGTCGGGGAAGTGCATCAGTGCGTTGGTGATGTCCCCTTTGGGATCGATCATCAGAGCAGGCACGTTGTTCAACGCCGCTTCTTCCAGCAAGTCCAGGCACAGGCCCGTTTTGCCGGAGCCAGTCATGCCCACAACCACAGCATGGGTCACCAAATCATCGGGATCGTACAACAGGGGTTGCTCAGTTTTTTCGTTCGTTTTCGCGTCTACGACGCGGCCCAAATAAAATTTGCCATCGGTGTCTAACATGATTTCGCCTCCGCATCCAGTTTACCGCAAGTTTGAAGTTCTGTGAAAAATATTTCTAGATCTAGGACACTATTTCAGGGGCAACCGTCACGAAAGCGGAACACAGAGCGGCACAGAGAAGACACAGAGTTTCACAGAGGAAGAAACAAATCTGTGAAACTCTGTGTTCATCTGCGTCCTATTTCCTTAGAGCAGCCTGGGCCGCTGCCAGGCGGGCGATCGGCACTCGGTAAGGCGAACAGCTGACGTAATTCAGCCCCACTTTTTGACAAAAGGCGATGCTGCGGGGTTCACCACCGTGTTCACCGCAGATACCTACCTTTAGATCCGGCTTGGTTTGGCGGCCGCGTTCAACGCCAATCTGCACCAGCTCACCAACGCCCGTTTGATCCAATACCTGAAACGGGTCCTCTGCCAATAATTTTTCCGTTACGTAATGGGAGAGAAAACGGCCGCTGTCATCCCGGCTTAAACCAAACGTCGTTTGTGTCAGATCATTGGTGCCAAAGCTGAAAAAATCGGCATGTTCGGCAATGTGATGTGCGGTCAGAGCGGCGCGGGGCAGTTCGATCATCGTGCCGATCTGGTATTCCATTTTCATACCATAGGCACCCAGCACTGCTTCGGCTATGCGCTCCACCACGGCCCGCTGATGGCTTAGCTCCGTCTGAACAGAAACAAGCGGAATCATAATCTCTGGCGTTACGGACACGCCTCTGGTTTGTGCTTCACAAGCGGCTTCCATGATGGCCCGCGTCTGCATCTCGGTGACTTCGGGGTAAACCAGCCCCAGGCGGCAGCCACGATGCCCCAGCATCGGATTGGCTTCACGCAGCTGCTCGACGCGGTGCAGCAGCTGCTCTTTTTCCCAAATTTGATGCAGCAGTTGGTCCATCTGGGCAAACGTGCCTACCTGCTGCGTTTTCAGCTTAAGTTCGTACAGTTCGGCTTGCAGCTCTTCAAAGTTGGGCAGGAATTCGTGCAGCGGCGGGTCCAGCAGGCGAATGGTGACGGGCAGGCCGTCCATCGCCTGAAAAATTTCTAAAAAGTCGTGGCGCTGGATGGGCAGCAGCTTGTCCAGGGCCGCCTGCCGGGCGGCCAAATCTTCCGCCAGAATCATCTCGCGCATGATGGCCAGGCGCTCATCGCCAAAAAACATATGCTCCGTGCGGCACAGGCCGATGCCTTCTGCACCAAAGTTGCGGGCCACGCTGGCATCATGCCCGGTGTCGGCGTTGGCGCGCACGCGCAGCTGGCGAATTTCATCAGCCCAGCCCATGAGGGTCTGGTAACGGTCGCCCAGCTCGGGCTGTTTGGTTTCGACCTGTCCCAGCAGAACGGTGCCGGTGGAGCCGTCGATGGTGATCCAGTCGCCGCGCCGCACTTTGTGTTCATTGGCATAAAAGTAGCCTTCTTCCTCGCTAATCTCAATGTCGCCTGCGCCAACGATGCAGGGGGTGCCCATGCCCCGTGCCACCACGGCCGCATGAGAAGTCATGCCGCCACGCGCCGTTAGAATGGCTTTGGCGGCAGCCATACCGTGAAAATCGTCGGGGCTGGTCTCGTGGCGGACAAGAATGACGGGATCGCCTTGCTCGCTGTAGCTGACGGCATCGTCGGGAGTGAGGACAACTTTGCCGGAGGCCGCGCCAGGACTGGCGGGCAGGCCAGTAGCTATGGTGGTGGCGTCGGCGTCGGGATCGACGGTGGGGTGCAACAGCTGATCTAATTGATTGGCTTCTACGCGGAGTACGGCCGTTTCCCGATCAATCACCTTCTCAGTCACCATATCCACGGCAATGGCCACCGCTGCCGCCCCGGTACGCTTGCCGGTGCGCGTCTGCAAAATCCACAGTTTGCCCTGCTCAATGGTAAATTCAATATCCTGCATGTCGCGGTAATGGGATTCCAGCCGCTGGGTGATAGCCATGAGCTGTTCATACGATTTAGGCAATTCATCCGCTAAATCATGAATCGATTTGGGGGTGCGAATACCAGCTACCACATCTTCGCCTTGCGCATTAAGCAGATATTCGCCAAATACTTTCTTTTCGCCAGTGGCCGGATTGCGGGTGAAGGCCACACCCGTGCCGCTGTCCCAGCCCATGTTACCAAAGACCATTGATTGGACATTTACGGCCGTTCCCAAATCATCTGGGATGCGGTGAATGCGACGGTAGTCGATAGCCCGCCGTGTATTCCAGGAATCAAAAACGGCCGCAATGGCCATGCGCAGCTGCTCGTACGGGTCCTGCGGAAATTCGTCACCGTGCCGGTCAGTAAAAATGATGCGCTTATAAACGGCAATCAGGTCATCTAGCTGGTCTTCGCTCAAATCCGTATCACGGCCAGAAGCAGTTTGCCCCTTAAATCGTTCTAAAGCGCGGCTGAATTTCTCGCTGGGAACCTTCATCACGATGTTGCCAAACATCGCAATAAAGCGACGGTAAGCATCCAGAGCAAAACGACGGTTGTTCGTAAGGTTGGCCAATCCCTCCACAGTCTCATCGTTGAGACCCAGGTTAAGCACGGTGTCCATCATGCCAGGCATGGAAATAGCCGCCCCGGAACGGACGGAAACGAGCAGCGGATTTTGGCTGTCACCAAACTTTTTGCCAGTATCTGCTTCTACCTGGGTAAGAGCAGCCTGAGCCTGCGACCACATGCCTTCGGGGAACTGGTTTTCATATTGAGTGTAGGCATTGCACGCCTCTGTGGTGATGGTGAAACCGGGTGGCACAGGCAACCCCGCCTGAGTCATCTCCGCTACATTGGCCCCCTTCCCGCCCAAAAGCGATTTCATCTCGGTGCCGCCTTCGGCAAACAGGTAAACCCATTTATGATCACGTTGCTCGTATAACATCCTTTTCTCCTCGTGTTTGACCAACTGAAATTGTAACGAACCAATAGGAAGTGAAATGAGTGGTGCAGGTTGGTAACAATCCGTTCCCAATAAAAAAGCATTTCTGCCCTTTTACATTCTACAGGCAAGCTGGTACCTTTCTGCAGTCGAGTTAGTACAAGGATGTATCTTGACTCAGGCACAAAACTATCATATTACAGATAGAGCGTCGGCCGGTTTAGGATTCAAACAGGCAGAAGGGCAGGTTTTGAGCATAATCAAACGCACGGCATTTTTCACTGCCAAGACCTCATATCCTATGGTAAGTTGTAGGTGTCCACGTTACTATTTTTGCTTAGGTACCACCAAAATTGACGCGTTTATTTTGTCGTTTACTGAGGACGAAACCCATGAAGGATTTCAAGCTCACCACCTCACAGATTCCACTCATCTATGCCATATTTGGCATGCTGTGGATATTGTTGACCGATCGCCTCTTGCTCTTGCTTGAACCCCAGATTGAACAATTGGTGCAATGGCAAACGTACAAGGGATGGCTTTTTGTGTTCTTGAGCACCCTGATCATTTATTGGCTGGTTGCCCGATCGATGAAACAGCATGAAGCAGCCCAAGAAGCTTTAGCCCACAGCGAACGGTTGTATCGACTGCTTTTCAACAATAATCCCTTGCCCATGTGGGTGTATGACGTAAAAACCCTCGCCTTTTTAGAGGTGAACAATGCGGCCGTTACGAAATACCAATTTTCTCGCAATGAATTTTTAGAATTGACGCTCAAAGATATTCGTCCGCCTGAGGAGGTGCCCTTGCTGCTAGAGAAGGTGGCACAAACGACCGAACCACTCAGCTATGCTGGCGAATGGCGACATCAAGGTAAAGACGAGGCCGTGTTTCCAGTCGAGATTGTTTCACATGAATTGGTTTATAACGGCCGTTCCGCTCGCCTGGTTGTCGCCAAAGATTTGACCGAACAAAAACGGGCAGAAGAAACACTACGCCAAAGCGAATTACGCTTTCGTAAAGCCATTGAATATGCGCCCTTTCCCGTTGCAATTCATGCTGAAAATGGGGATATGCTAGCCGTAAGCCAGACATGGCTAGAACTGACAGGGTATGCATTTGAAGAAATCTCCACCATAAACAAATGGATCGAACAGGCCTATGGAACCGAACAACCACAAATTATAGCCGGTATTGATAAGCTTTATGAGCTCGATACGCGCATTGACGAGGGTGAATTTACGATTGCGTGTAAAGATGGCACACAGCGAATCTGGGAATTCAGCTCTACGCCGTTGGGCCGCTTGCCCGATGGGCAGCGCGGCGTCATTAGCATGGCTGTGGATATAACGGAACGAAAAAATGCGGAAAAGCAGATGCATTTGCAAAGCAGCGCTCTGAATGCAGCGGCCAATGGCATCGTTATTACAGATGTTCATGGCCTGGTAGAGTGGGCCAATCCAGCCTTTACAAAACTGACTGGCTATACGCTAGAAGACGCTTTAGGTAAAAATCCCAGAGAATTAGTGAACTCTGGGGTGCACGCGCGCACCTTTTTTGAACCGCTTTGGCACACCGTTCTAAGCGGCAATATCTGGCGAGGTGAGTTAATTAATCGCCGTAAAGATGGAACGCTTTATCATGAAGAAGAGGCAATCACCCCTGTTTGGAACAAAGATGGCGTCATGACGCATTTTATTGCGATTAAACAGGATATTACCAAGCGGAAGGAAGCGGAAAAAGAACGGGAGGAACTCCTCAAACAAGTCCAAGCTCAAGCGGAACAGATGGATCAGATTATGCGAAGTGTGCCAGAAGGCATCACCTTGCTGGATCCAGATGGGCGCATATTGATTGCCAATGACCAGGCCAAAAAACACCTGGCACTCCTGTCTAATACGGCCGTTGGCGAGAGACTTACCACGTTGGGGAATTTATCATTAAACACGTTATTGAGGCAGCCAGCCCACGGAAATTGGCATGAACTACAATTCCAGAATCATATTTTTGAGCTTATTCCGCAGCAGGTTAAATCGGGGCCCGTGTCGCAAGGCTGGGTATTGGTGCTGCGGGAAGTCACTGAACAAAAACGGATCGAGGAGCAGCTTCATCGACAGGAGCGGCTGGCAGCGATTGGGCAGCTAGCTGCAGGCATTGCCCATGATTTTAATAACCTGATGGCCGTTATTCTGCTGTATGCAGAAATGTTGGCGCGCTCACCACGGCTTAATGCCAAGGAAAAAGCTCAGCTGAATACCATTAACCAGCAGACCAAGCGTGCGGCCCGCCTGATTGACCAAATACTCGACTTCAGCCGACGGTCCGTATTTGAGCGACAGCCGTTGGATCTACTCAGTTTGCTCAAAGAAGAAGTCAAGCTGCTGCAACGTACCCTCTCCGAAAATATTGAGATCGAACTGGTGTACGCGGAGAGCCCTTATATTGTGCAGGCAGATATTACGCGCATTCAGCAAACAATTTTGAATCTGGCCTTTAATGCACGCGACGCCATGCCAGATGGTGGGCTTTTGCAGTTCAAGCTCTCCCCCTTGACCGTTTATCGTGATAACCAGGCACCGCTGCCCATGATGCCGCCGGGCAACTGGGTACACTTATCGGTTAAGGACACGGGCACAGGAATTGATCCGGCTGTATTGGATCATATCTTTGAACCTTTTGTAACAACCAAAGAGCCAGGCAAGGGCACGGGGCTTGGTCTGTCACAGGTGCATGGCATTGTGGCCCAGCATGACGGGTTTATTACTTTGCAAAGTGAACGGGGCGCAGGCACAACGTTTGATCTATATTTTCCAGCTACTCTGTTCGAGGAAGGAGCTGACGTTCCTGAATTGCCGGAAACGGCCGTTTCCGGGCATGGTGAGCTTCTTTTGGTGGTGGAAGATGAGCCTGACTTGCGCAACGCGCTGGTTGAAAGTTTAACCCTGCTGCAATACAACGTAACCGAGGCCGCCAATGGGGTGGAGGCTCTCGCGCTGTTGGAACAAGGAACGGCCGTCGATCTCATCATCTGTGACGTCGTTATGCCCAAAATGGGCGGGGTTCCCTTTGTCCAGGCGCTGCAAAAGCAAAAATCGCCTCCACCCGTCATTTTTGTCACGGGGCATCCATTGGATAAAGAATCAGACAACTTGCGAACGATGGGTGTTTACGATGTTTTGCCCAAACCATTTCACCACGTGCAATTAAGCTATGCTATTGCAGCCGCCTTGAACCAATCGGTTTAACAGCAAAAGGCCTATGTATATCTGCCCGGCACACTAACTTACCGCCACATCTTCAAACAAAATACGGTGAGTGGTTCTGCTGAAAGCGGGAAATCTGCTGCAGGCATGAATTCAGTCAATCAGGAATAATTTTTAGTTGGATGAGAAATGGGGATTCTGAGGAGAACGGCCGTCTGCCGACCGTATTACGCATTGCCTCCGACAAGCAACCACGCTTGTGCCGTCGCGACATCATAAAAAACTCTAAATTCATAAGAAGATTTTAAGACGCGCAGCAGTGTGGTTAAAAACTGGCCAACTTCGACCTGTAAACGCGAACTAGTGACAAAGGCCAAATGGGTAAAACCAGTGACCGTGGCAAAATACCGCTGAGCACCAAAAGTCAGATCGCTGTTCCTACCATAAACAACGATCAGGCGAGCTTGCCCAGAATCATCCAGGCGGCAAGCATCCGACACCATTTTCTGGGCTTCGGCAACATCAATTAGCAAATCATTATGCATATAGAAATAGAGAATGCTGTTTTCGTGCCGTACGAAACGGCCGTATTCAGTCTCGATTTCTTTATGTGTGCCAGGGTTCAGCATAACATCCTCTATGACATGATCCATAAAACCCAGTGTATATCCAATAATTTCAGGGTCAATGTGACATCCGCCCCATACAGCATTGGCATTTGGCTGTAATTTACGTAAGATGGAGCACGTTACACAAGGATGGCCTCATGGCAAAGATTTTAGTTTGTGGACACAGTAACATAGAAACAACGGTCGCTGTCGAGCAATTTCCCATCGAATACACGCCGATGCGCTACCCATTTTTTGGCATTCAAACGGCCGTTGCCGGGGTAGGCTACAACATTGCCAAAGCACTCACGACGCTGGGCAGCCCGATTCACTTTCTCACCCTGGTGGGCAACGATGTCACCGGAAAACAAATATGGCAGCAGGCTAAGGAAGATAATCTGGGCACAGATTACATCGTTACGGGGATGCCGCAAACAGCGCAGTCTGTCATTTTGTATGACAAGCAAGGCCGACGGCTGTGCAACACGGATTTGAAGGATGTGCAGAAACGGCCGTATCCCCCCGAATTGTTCCAAGAAGCGTTAGAAGAAAGTGATTTGGCCATTTTGTGCAATGTGAATTACACACGGCCGTTTCTGGCCCAGGCCCAAGCCGCAAACATCCCCATCGCCACCGACGTGCACGCCATTGCCGATCTCAACGACGAGTACAACCGTGACTATATGGCCTCCGCTACCATCCTCTTCATGAGCCATGAGCTGCTTCCCTTGCCGCCGGAGCAGTGGGCCAAAAAGCTGCAAAATGAGTTCGGCACCGAAATTGTGGTAATTGGCCTGGGAGTCCAGGGTGCCCTGTTGGCTGTGAAGGCCGACAACTTTTGCGAACGGCTGCCCGCCGTGCAAATTCGCCCCGTCGTCAACACCATCGGCGCGGGGGACGCCCTTTTCTCCGCCTTCAACCATTTCTACCGCACCAGCAAAGACCCATACACCGCCCTGCAAAAAGCGATCCGTTTCGCCGCCTACAAAATCGGCAGCGACGGCGCAGCGGCTGGCTTTCTCACCGAGGCAGAGTTGGAGGAGATAGAAGTAAAAAGTGAAAAGTAAAAAGTGGCCCACTTTTTACTTTTCACTTATCACTTTTCACTGTCTCACCGCTTAATCCGCGCTGCCTGCTGACGCAAATCCACAAAAATGGGATGCAGGCAAGTAATCACCTCAGCCAGGCGTTGGCCAATTTGGGCCTGGTGAGCGGCCGTGTACGCTTCGGCGGGTACCACTTCGTACACTTTGGTCCAGCCTTTGTCCCACATTTCGGCCTCAAATGATTCGCCCAGCGTGTCTTTAATCTCAAACAGGTGCCGACGAAACCCCATCAGTAAAAAGCGGTTGAGCTGTTTGTCGCTAGACTCAAAATGGAAGCCAATTTCCCACGCCTCGCGCCGGGCGACGCGGGACAGTTCATAGTGCAAGCGCGTCTCGCCAAAGTGAAACTGGATAATCCAGCGCCACGGCTGCCGCACCTGAATGGTTTGCAGCTTTTGCGGCAGATGGGGAATCATCACCTCAGGCAGCGTTTGCAGGAAGTTCTTATGTGACATTGTTTTCATCCCGGTCAGTGTAGTAAATCACAGGGAATTCTGCAAAATAAACAACACGACTTGTTTCCCTGTGATTTTCCTAACCAGAATACGGCCGTAAAACCACCCACCCATACCTCATTTTTTCACGCAATTTATGCGTAGGCACTCTACAGAATTGATTACAATGGAAACCGGTTAACTGTCATTCGCCCTACAACAGTTCTATTTCCTAAATATAGAATCTGATCAAGAATACGGTTGACAGCCATGTGGAATTCGTTTCTAACTTTCCCCGGAAACTTTCACGAGAGCGCATAATCCAGAAAGCAGTTTCCGGGGAATTAGTAAGCAAAAGAGTATAAAAATCAGGGGTAAACCCATGAACAATCAACTGATTGAAAGACAAGAAGCGCGGCTTGCGGCTCTCTACGATGTAAGTTCCCAGCTGGGCAAGTCGCTGGACCTGGGCGAAGTGCTAAACCAGGTCATGGATTCGATCATCCAACTAACCGGTGCAGAACGCGGCTTCCTGATGCTGTATGATGCCGAGCAAGGTCGCCTGCAAACCCGCGCCGCCCGCAACTTCGACCAGGAAACCATTGAAGCCGACGCCAGCAACATTAGCAAAACGGTCGTGGAGCGGGCCATCCAAACAGGGGAAGGCATCTTGTCCAGCAATGCCCAGGAAGATGATCGCTTCTCTGGCCAGGAAAGCGTGGTAGGCTACCAGTTACGCTCCATCATGTGTGCTCCCTTACAGGTGCGCGGGCAAACGCTGGGTGCCGTTTACGTCGATAACCGCCTCTTTAGCGGCGTCTTTGAAAAAGATGATCTTGGCTTGCTGGTAACCTTTGCCAACCAGGCCGCCATCGCCATAGAAAACGCTCGCCTCTTCACCCAAACCGATCAAGCGCTGGCTCGCCGGGTAGAGGAACTTTCCCTCTTCCAACGCATCGACCAGCAGCTCAACCGCTCGCTGGAGCTGAACCAGGTATTGAGCCTGTCGCTCAATTGGGCCATTGCCCTGACAAACGCAGCAGGTGGTTCGATTGGCTTATTTGAGGATGTACTTAGTGAAGACACCGGGCTGCTGAACAGGCCAATTGGTCGGATTTTGCGCCTGATGGTCTTCCGGGGTGAAGAAGCACACAGTGAATCCCGATACGTGGAATTAGATCATCCCATTGTGCACCAGGTGATGCAAGATAACCGCTCCGTGCTCACCCGCAACGTGACGGAAGAAGAATCCGTGGATGGCACTCCGGCTAGCGTTCAGCTGGCTGTGCCCATCGTGCAAGATGGCGAAATTTCTGGCCTCATCACCCTGGAAACCCAGCATAATATAGAAATCAATCGGGAAGATATTGCCTTTGTCGAGCGTCTGGCAGACCGGGCAGCGGTGGCCATCAAAAATGCCAAGCTATATGAAGCCATTCAATCAGCCAACAAAGCCAAAAGCGATTTTATCTCCCTGGTGGCCCACGAGCTGCGCGTGCCCATGACGTCGATCAAAGGGTACACCGACTTGATGAATGCCGGGCTGGCCGGGCCCTTAAGCGACCAGCAGAAGCAGTTCCTGGAAGTGATTCGCCGCAATCTCACCCGGATGAGTTCGCTGATCAGCGACCTGTCGGATATTAACCACATTGAAAGCGGCCGTATGAAGTTTGACCTGAAACCGTTTGACCTGCGCGAAGTGGTTGCCGATGTGGCCGACAGTCTGCGTGAGCGCATCAGCAACCGGGAACAGATGCTGCACCTGGAAATTGAAGATGCTTTGCCGCCAGTCTACGCTGATTCCACCCGCATTGCCCAGGTGGTTTCTAATTTGATGAGCAACGCCAACAAATACACGCCTGAGGGTGGTGAGATTGTGGTACGGGCCTGGCCCAACGGCCGTTCCGCCCACGTCAGCATTCAGGACAACGGGGTAGGCATCTCTGAAGAAGATCAACAAAAACTGTTTACCCAGTTTTTCCGCGCTGAAGATAAAGCAGTACGCGAACAGCCCGGTTGGGGCCTGGGCCTTTCGATTGTGCGCCGCATGGTGGAAGCCCAAGACGGCGAAATTAGCTTTGAAAGCAAAATAGGAGAAGGCAGTACATTTACTTTTACGATTCCTTTGGCTAAGATGGAGGGAGCAGATAAAGTTAACGATAGTAGTGAGCAATCGTGAGGAAGGTTAGACATGGAAGAAAAGCCATCGGGATTGAAATTATTGTTGAGTTATGAAGTAGAAGACATCAATTTGCAGGCGTACCAGCAATTTGTGATGCAGCGGTATGTGCCTGCCATGCAAATGATGGGCTTCCAGGTGAGCGAAGTGTGGCACACCGCCTTTGGTGACGCGCCAAACCGGCTGGTTGGCTTTGTTTGCCGTGACCGCCAAACCATAGATGACCTGCTAGATAATGAGATGTGGCTGACGCTTAACAGCCAGCTAGAGCAGTACGTTACCGATTTTAGTTACAAAGTGGTGCCCTACCAACGGGGTGTTTTTCAAATGTAAAAAGTGGGCGAGTTTGCGAGTGGCGGGTTACTAATAAACTTGCCACTTGCAAACTCGCATACCTACAAACTCTCCCAGTAGTTATGAAAAAACATAAACTTCTGTTGTACGACCAGATGAGCCGCCGGATGCGAGGCAAGCTGCTATGGCTGGGTCTTGCCCTGCTGGTGCTGGCGGTGGTTGATTTGTTACGGCCGTTCCTCGGCACGTACTGGTATCTGGTCTGGTTGGTGCTGGGGGTGGTCGCTATGCTGTGGATTTACTACAGCATTTTGCTGCGGCGGGCTGGCGTGGTGGTCACACCCGGCTATCTGCTTTTGCGCGGGCCGTTCAAGCAGGTGAAAATTAGTTACGGCCGTATCCAAACCGTCACTTCCACGCAAATGAGCCAGCATTTTGACTTCGACACCCTTAAAGCACGCGAACGCAGCCTGGTAAGACCGTTCATTGGCGCGACGTGCACCTTTGTCAACTTGAACAGCTGGCCCAAAGCACTCAACCAACGCACGCTCTGGTTCCCGCGACTGCTGTTTGGCGTACGCCGCGAAGGGCTGCTGCTGGCCAGCCCCAATTGGATGCAGCTCAACCGGGACATCGAAGAAGCCCGCCGCAAATGGCACGACGCCCGCCAGCAAAAAACCAAGAAAGACGGCCGTTCCCTGGCCGCCCAAATCCTTGACCTCTAATTTCGCAAACCAGTAGAAACGTGATGCGTGAAACGTGAAAAAAGAAAGCTCACGCATCACGTTTCACGCGTCACGACTTCGTAGCCTAATCATCATCCAGACATACAGACCGCCCTCCATTTATCTGCCACAATAAAGGCTGAGACTTTGTGAAGATACGGCCGTTTCCCTAACGGCCTTGGAGCATAACCCGATGAAAAACAATCGCTGGCTAACCACCTGTTTATTGATTTTATTGACCCTGGCCGCCTGCACGCCAGCTCGCCGCACACCTTCAGTCGTCATGCCGGTGGCCACAGAAGTGCTGCCAACCGACACACCAGACAGCCACCTTGTGGAAGTGACAAGAGTAATCGGCACGGCCGAACCGACCGCCACACCCGCCCCTTGCACCCCGCTGCTAGAAGGCATGCGCCTTACCATCGGCATGGCCGAAGAAGAGCGCACCGTTCTGCTGGATGCCAAAGGGCTCCTGCCGGAAGATAAGCTTATCATTTTGCTCAACGGCCGTTCCCCCAACCACAGCAGCGCAATTGAACTCACATTAGCTAATCCGGTGGGGCCAAGCGGCCGTTACCAGGACACATTCCACTTAGGCGAAAACGACATCGTCAACTGGACCGGCCAAATCATCCACCAGCGCGGGGCCATCTGCTTTGAATTTACCTTCCCCCTCACCGAGCCGGTGGTTTTTGAACCAAATAAATAGAAAGGATTTACAATGAAAAACTTAAAATGGATATTTATTCTTTTACTCACCGGGCTGCTGGCCACTGCTTGCACGCCCACAGCTACCTCAACGCCAACATCAGCGACCACCACTGAGTCCACCACAGCAGCCACACCAACCCTGGCCCCGGTTAATGAAACACCTCTAGCAGAAGACGCTACGGCCGTTCCCACCCCCACCAACAATGCCGAGCCAACGGCCGTTCCCAACACCAACGATCTGCTCACCACCGTGCAAAACGCCCTGCCCGCCAACGCCTTTGACGGCCTGGCGGTGCTGCCGCTAAATGCGCCCAATGGGGAACTGCCGTTGTGGGTTGTTCACAGCCAGGGCTTCCGCAACTTTGACATCGACCCTGTGCCCAGCCACTTTGTCGCCATTTACACCTGGCAAAACAACACCTGGCAGGAGTTGGCACACCAGGAACTAAACAACCTCGATGAAAACAACTTTGGCCCCGACTACCTTTATGAAGAAGGTGTCACCCAGGTAGACATTGATCCTGCCTACGTCTGGCTGGCTATCGACGGTGGCGTGGGTGCCCACGGCGGCACCTTCCAGCTGCTGCGCTTTGATGGCACAACCATGCATCTAGAAGTGACAGGCAACAGTGCCAGTCCCGGCATTGGCTACCTGGAGGATTTGAACGGCGACGGCACGGCCGAACTGATTCTACGCCTGCACGATTTTTACGTCTTCTGCTACGCTTGCGGTGTGCGCTACCTCAACTTCGGCGTCTACACCTGGGATGCCGTGAACGAACGCATGCTTGAAGTTACCCTCCAGCCTATGTTGATGGGCCAACAAGGACATCCGACGCGACAACCAACTAATCGCGCCGTCGAGCTGGCTAACGCCGGTCTATGGCCCGAAGCGCTCACTCAGATTGAAGAAGCCGAACGCCTGGCTGCGGAAAGCGATGAACCCACCGATACCTTCACCCTCACCTGGGATGCAGCCCTCATTCGCCTTTACAATCAGGCTTACCAGGCCGAATTGAACCACGCTCCCTTTCCACTGCTGACTAAGATCTTTTACGGCGATTATGCTGCTGCACTAGACATTATGCGCAATTACAGTAACGAGCAGCTTTTCAGCCCCACTCCAGCCGTCACGCAGGGTACGGTAGCCGAGGGCAACGAACCATGGCTGGCCGACTACATCTTGCAGCAAACCAATGCGGCCATCGCTGTGCAGCCGGAGTTAGCCGCCGCCTACTACTTCCGCGCCTGGGCCATTTACCTCAACAATCTCGCCGACCCACAAATCGCCGTTGATTTACAGCACGCGGCTGTTTTAAATCCTGACGAACCGCTGTTTACCCAAACGGGACAGCCAGCCGTGCAGCGCATCCAGTTCCAGCCAGGGGCAACAGCCGCTCAGCTAACCGGGCAACTTCAGCCAGGGGAGGTGGCTGTGTACGTACTGGCCGCCCAAGCCGGACAGCAAATGTCAGTCATGCTCAACAATCCCAATCCAAACGCTCACCTGACGGTAAGAGATGCCCAGGGCGATTTCCTTGATGGGCAAATGAGTCCTACCTTTTGGCAGGGGGAACTGCCAGAAACAGGGGATTATGTGATTCGTGTCTATGCGGAAGAAACGGCCGCTGATTACGCGCTCCAAATCATCATCCCCCAGCGCATCACATTCGATTCCGGCGCAATTTCTGCTACTGTGGAAGGCGATGTGGCCACCCATGAATCAGATGACTACATTTTGGCCGCCCAGGCAGGCCAAGCAATGACGGTCAACATCACCTCGCCCACCAGTAACGTCCTGCTCACCATCGTCGGGGCCGACGGCATTCCGCTGACCAATGGCAACATGTCCGGGGCCACTTCCTGGCAGGGCGAGCTGCCTGCCACGCAAGATTACACGCTGCGGGCCATCGGCACCCTGGAACCGTCCAGCTACACGCTCACCGTAACGATTGAGTAGGTAGGCGTCGGGAACAAAAGCAATCGCTCCATCGTTATATGTGTGAGGCCGAGGCAACCTCGGTCTTTTGATGTGTAACGAAAAGGAGAATACAAACGTGAAACAAAAAACGATGCTTTTATTTCTGCTACTGCTAGCCCTGGCGGCCTGCTCACCATCCGGTGGCGAACCAGCCGTTTCAGACAACCCTGCCACGGAAACGCCAGACATGGATGCCCCTGTTAGCTCTGATGATCCTACAGCCACACCACCAGCCGAGGAACCCGTTGATTTGGAAAACGTGACCATCGATGATGCCACGGTTGAATCTATCCAGATTATGATTCTGGAATCGTTTCCGGTTCAGGTTCATGTGAATGTCACCGGCTACCTGGGCGATGGCTGCACCACGTTGGGCAACATCGAAACCACGCAGGAAAGCGACACGTTCCTGGTAAATATCACCACGCAGCGCCCCACCGAGGCTTTATGCACCCAACAGTTGGTGGGCTTTGAAGAAAACGTGGCCCTGGACGTGCAAGGACTACCCGCAGGCACCTACACCGTAGACGTGAACGGCGTCACCGACACCTTCACCCTGGATGTGGACAATATGGCCCAACCGCTGCCAGGCACCAACGACGGACCGGTGTCTGAACTGGACCTGCCCGACGAAGACGTGGCTGACCTGCTGCGCCTGACGCTGGAAAAAGCGCTGGTTGACCAGGAAATCCCCGACTACGCGCTGCTGGCGGATCAGCCAGAAATTGTCCTCTCCACGGAAAATATCGATCCGGCCCTGCTGCCCGAACTGGACGGCGTGAACCTGGTAGCGATGTCGCCTGAAGAAATTCAGGCCAAAGCAGATGCTGAAGGTGACTTCCCGTATCTGCGGTTTCAGGGATTTACGGCCGTTTCCCCAGACGAAGTGAACGTGTCCCTGGGCAGCAGCTGGGCCATCGCCGCTGATTCCGACATGATCTACCTCAGCGGTGGCGGCTTCACTATCAACTTCACGCGCATGGGCGACGGCTGGACAGGCGAAGTGACCGAAGCCTGGATTTCCTAATGTAACCATTTCCAGTTGCTTGCATCTAAACAAAAAGTGTGGGTGGCAAACGGCCGTTTGCCACCCACCACATTAAATTAAACTTTTTGTTACGGAGATAACTTCACCATGGAAATGATTATTGACTTCCCCGGCGGGGCACGTGTAGACGCCCATTTTGGCCCTTTTACCGTCCCCACCGACCAACCTTCTTATAATGGACAGGCCTCGGCCCCCACGCCATTTGCCACATTTCTGGCCTCTTTTGGCACCTGTGCGGGCATTTACGTACTGGGCTTTTGCCAACAGCGCGGTATCTCAGCCGAAGGCGTGCGCCTGGTGCAAAGCTTAGAAGTTAACCGCATGACGGGCATGGTTAGCAAAATCAAGTTGGACATTCAGCTGCCAGCCGACTTTCCAGAAAAATATAAAACGGCCGTTATCCGCGCTGCCGATCAATGTGCCGTGAAGAAACATTTCGAGCATCCACCGACGTTTGAAATAGAAGCCAATATCGCCCCTGAATTAGCGTCTGCCTAACTTTTTCCAAAAGAATGGGACACAAGGTTTCACATTTGAACGTTCTTTTGCACTAACCACCACTGGGAAATGAGCCAAATCTAAAGGCAACCTCTATCCATACCTGGGTAAGGTTGCCTTTTTTGCTGCCTCGGGATAGAGTGTCAGTCATGACACAGACTGATCCTGAAATGACAACCGACCAGGCCGAAGAAACTAAACTCATCGCCAGAATCCAGGCGGGCGATAAATCCGCCTGTGACGAATGCATTGCCCTGCACTCACCAGCCATCAATCGGCTGCTGCTGCGCCTGCTGGGCAACGAACAAGATGCCGAAGATGTGCTCCAAGAAACGTTCCTCAACGCTTTCCGAGCCATCGACAACTTTGAAGGGCGCTCCAGCCTGAGCACCTGGCTGTACCGCATCGCCTACAATGCGGCGATGATGCGCCTGCGCCGTCCCAGTGCCCCTACCGTCTCTGTAGAAGAAACCCTCGACGAAACTCCCGGCTACATTCCACGTCAGCTGTTTGATTGGTGCTGCCTGCCAGAAGAAACATATGACAGCGAAGAAGTGCAAACCGAACTGCGCCAGGCGATTGCCGCCATGCCAGAAACGTTACAAATGGTTTTTCTGCTGCGGGAATTTGAGGGGATGAGCACGGCGGAAACGGCCGTTACGCTCGATATTTCTAACAGCGCCACCAAAGTGCGGCTGCACCGCGCCCGCCAATGGCTGCGCGATACCCTTGGCCCTGTTTTAGACCCGGACAACAACAGCCAACCCTCACCAACCTAAACTGACATCAAACGGGCAGATAGTCTCGTTCCTCTTGTAATAATCTCTCCTCGGCCAAGTCCCAGGGGCGAACGGCCGTTAGCTGAATCCGCATTTCCCGTGTGCCATAATCCAACTTGTTTTGTACCACCTGCCCTGTTTGGTGCAGCAAATGAAACATCCGCCGGTTGGTGGGCAACACAAACGCCTCGAAAAAGCAGATGCCCTGGGCAATAGCCAGCGCCGTTAGCAGTTTCAGCAGCCGCTTGCCCACACCCTGCCCCTGGTACCTGTCTTCGACCAAAAGCGCTATTTCGGCCGTATCCGGCGCAGAAAGAATGTAATAGGCAAGACCTACCACTGCCGGTTTTTTGCCGCCAGTGGCCGCTACGATAGCACGGCCGTTTTCCCCATTAAGCTGACAAATCTGGACAATCTCTTGCCAGGTAGGCACGCGCGGACTGTGGTATCGACTGTAGATGGTTTTCTCGGACGACCGTCGGTGCATCTCCACAATCAGGTCAGCATCTGCCATTTGCACCGGGCGGAAAATAAGCGATGAAAGCCCGGAGGAAACGCCTTGCCTGGCGTTGGCCCAGTCAGTGCCATCCGTAAAATAACGCAATAATTTCGGGTTGATGGTGAACCAATCCATGAGTTTTCCCTCGTGATTAAGCATAGGCATTGGCTACAGCGATTTGTTCACGCCGCTTTTGGCGCTGGGTCTGGCGCAGTTGGGCAATGCGTTCGTCAAAGGATGCATTTTCATAAATGTCGTTGACCTGTACCGCGTGGAAGAGTTCCATCAATTCAGCAGTGTGGCTGGCAGGACGGCCGTTTGCCAAATTGACAAAGGTAAACTCCACCCAGGCCACAGATTTCATTTGCTGACCGCTCTCATCCAACATGATGCCTTCCACCACCAGCTTGCGCTGCGTGGCCCAAATGAGCCGCGTTTGAATGCGTACCGTTTCCATCAGCATGGCGGGCAGCAAAAAGACAATCTCCGTTTTGCTTACGACCCAATTGCTGCCAATTTCCTGCCCCACGGCAAAAATATTGAAATCGTAATGGGCCTGCAACTGGTCGGTGCGCGCATTCATAAAATAATCAACGTAGCGCGCGTTGTTGAGATGGCCAAATGGGTCACAATCCTGAAAACGGACAACGGCCGTACTTTCTAACACTTTAGGTAATGCACTGTAATTCAGCATAACTCGCTCCTTTTTAAGACCAATCGGTCTGTTTTTGTGGCAAAAAAAATTTAGCTTTCCGGTAAAGCTAAGCTTTGCAGATAGTCGGTTAGATGGGCAATGGCCCGATCCATGTAGCTGTCATCCTGGTGCAGCTGCGTGAGCATAATAGCCCCTTCCAACGTGGAAATAAGCAACGTGGTCAGCATCTCTACATCTGTGTCTGGTTTAAGCTGCTGGCGATCAATGCCCAACTGCGCCAAGCGTCGGATGAAATCTTGCCATTCAATCATCGTTTCCTGGGCAGAAGCGTGCAGCCGGGGGTGGGTGTGGCTGGTGTGAACGGCCGTATTCACCACCGGGCAGCCGCCTGTCAAAGGAGACCCATCGGTAATTTCTCGAAAAACGACCACGACTGCTTGCAACCGGTCAACGGCATGGTATTTACCTTTGATTGCGGCGGCAAACTTCTGGCGCATCAAATCGACGGCATACTCATACGCCTGCACCGCCAGATCATCCTTACTCTTAAAATGATTGTAGATGCCCCCCTTCTCCATGCCCGTCACGGCCATGATGTCCGACATCGACGCGCCGTAATACCCCCGCTCGTTAAACAGCTGGGCCGCTTTTTGTAGGATGTATTCTTTGGTTTGTTCGCCTTTGCGCATGGTTACCTCTTTAAGACCGTTCGGTCCGAAACAGGATAGCAGGATTACGGCCGTTTGTCAATCAGTTATCGTTTTTCAAGGCCGAAAATTTTGACGCAAAGAAGCAAAGGAATAAAAGATGCAAAGAAAGGAAAATCTTGGCAACTTTCTTCTCTTTGCGCCTTTGCGTTAAAAATAGCTAGGAGAAGTTGCCCTGCAAGCTGAGTTCTGGCTACAATGCGGGTATGGATCTGTTTGAACACGGCCGTAAAGCCCAAATCGAAAAAGAATCTCCCCTGGCCAACCGAATGCGCCCGCAAACGCTGGATGAATATGTGGGTCAAACACACATCATAGGGCCAGGACGGCTGCTGCGCCGGGCCATCCAGGCCGACCAGCTTTCCTCGCTCATTTTTTACGGGCCACCCGGCACCGGCAAAACCACCTTGGCCATGGTTATCGCCAACAGCACCGAAAGCCATTTCATTACGATCAACGCCGTGCTGTCTGGCGTGAAGGAGATTCGTGAAGCAATTGCCACGGCGCAGGAGCGGCGTAATTTGTATGGCCAGCGCACCACGTTGTTTGTGGATGAGGTGCATCGCTGGAACAAAGCCCAGCAGGACGCCCTGCTGCCCCACGTAGAAAACGGCACCATCATTCTCATCGGGGCCACGACGGAAAATCCGTATTTTGAGGTAAACAAAGCGCTGGTCAGCCGAAGCCGCATTTTTCAACTGCGCCCCCTGACCGAAGATGATTTGCGGCAGATTGCCCGGCAGGCGCTGGCCAACAAGGAGCGCGGCTACGGTAGCCTGAACGTAGCCATCGAGCCAGAAGCGCTGGACCATCTGGTAGATGTGGCCAACGGCGATGCCCGTGGCGTGCTGAATGCGTTAGAATTGGCGGTGGAGACGACGGAAAAGGAGGAAGACGGCCGACTCCACATCACCCTCGAAGTCGCCGAAGAATCGATCCAGCGCCGCGCCGTTTTGTACGACAAAGAAGGGGACGTCCATTACGACACCATCTCCGCCTTCATCAAAAGCTTGCGCGGCTCCGACCCCGACGCAGCGCTCTATTGGATGGCCAAGATGGTGTACGCCGGTGAGGACCCTCGCTTCATTTTCCGCCGCATGACCATTTTTGCCGGGGAAGACGTGGGCCTGGCTGATCCGCAAGCGATGAACATCGTAACTAGCTGCTGGCAAGCATTTGAGCGCATCGGCATGCCCGAAGGCCGCTTCCCGCTGGCCCAGGCCTGCCTCTACCTGGCCACCGCGCCCAAGTCCAACTCCGCCTTTGCCTTCTTCGACGCCCTCAGCAGCGTGGAAAAAGAGCAGGAAGCCGACGTGCCCAATCACCTTAAAGATGGCAATCGGGACAAAGAAGGCTTTGGTCATGGTCAGGGCTACCTCTATCCACACGCGTACCGTGACCACTGGGTGGCGCAGCAATATCTGCCCGACGCCCTGCAAGGCAAAATGTTCTACGAGCCGAGCGACCAGGGATACGAGCGGCAAATTCGGGACGAGGTGGCGCGCAAACGGGAAGCACAATTAGCCGCGATGCTGGAGACTGGAGATTCGAGATTGGAGATTGGGGAAATTTATACGACCAGCCCCAAAAACAAGGGCAAAGAGGCGTGGCTCCAGCGGACAATTTCGCAGGCGGGGCAAACCCTGGGACAGCAGAGAGAGCGGCTGTTTGAATTGGCGGCGGTGCAGCGGCACCACCTGGTGCTGGACGTGAATGCCGGCAGCGGCTTGCTCACCTGGGAAGCAGTGCGCCGCGCTCCCGAAGGCGGCGTCTACGCCCTGGCAGCCGCCACCACCGACGGCGAAGCCTTACGCCAACAAGCCGAACGATTGCCCGAACTGGAACGGCCGTTCATCCTCATCGGCGATCTGACAGAACTAGACAGCCTGCTCGCCCTGCGCGGCGAAGACGACCTACAATTTGACCGCATCCTCACCCGCAACCCAATTACAAAATTACAAAATTACTCAATTACCGATTTATTTGCCCCGCTTAAGGAGAAATTAGCTGAGGACGGCCGTTTCTGCCTAGTGCAAACCATCCCCAAACACGGCCAACGGCTGTACCAGCTGGTCGATTGGTCGGGCGAGACGAAGGCGCTGGCCAAGAAAGTGACAAAAGCTGAAGAAGCAATCTACGCTGATGAAAGCGATCCGCTGGTGAACTGGGACGAAACGGCCGTGCTGGCGGGGCTAGAAGCGGCCGGTTTCACCATCGCCAGCCAGCAGCTCGACCGCGAAAAAGGGCAGCGGCGATTGACTAAAGGACATTTGGAACGTTGGTTTGGCGGAGATGGTGAGGGCACATACGGCCGTCGCCTGCGCGAAGCTGGTTTGAGTGAAAAAGAGGTGGACAAAGTGCGCACCCTGTACAAACGGCAGTTGGAAGAGCAAATTGTGGGGTGGGAAACGGCCGTGTTCTACATCATCGCTGGATAATGAGCTATTTCAATTTGATAGTTAACCACCATATTTGAGCAAGCGCAACCCTTCCAGACGCAGCAGTTCGGGAAATAATGCTTTATAAATATTGCAGTTAGGTGACTTCACATCGAAACGACCGGTCATACGATAGGTTAGTGCGGGACAGCCACCTGTACACCAGTAGCGCCAAGCACAATCTCGGCAGCCCTCCTTTTCTTCCACAGGTAAATTTTGGATACCATTTTGGTCAGACATGACGAGCTCCAAAGGATCAGCAGCACGTATGTCTGTTACTGGTTGCCCAATTTCCATGTGACATTTAGCCACGCCACCCTTGTGATCAATCACAAGGTACGAACGGCCTACGCCGCAGGTGTACCGGTGCGGGGCATCTAATCGAGCGCGATCAACCAATGTGCCCAGTAAACTGTAAGGGGGCAGATTTTGCTCAATGACGGCAAAGGCTGCTTTCATCGCCGCAATGATTTTTTCTTCTTGGTAAACCAGATCGGTCATTGCCGCCGAGCACTCATTCTCGCGGTAAAAATTGAGCGAAAAGGGCAGCTTTCGATCTAAAATATAAGCAATCACATCCGGCAAACCATCAAGATTGCGGTTAGAAATCGTGACGTTGATGGATGGCGTGAAGTTGTGCCTGGCCAGTCGATCCAATGTGCGCTCGACATAGGCGAAGGAACCACGACCGTTTCTGAACTGCCGTTGTCGGTCATGGTACTCTCCTACGCCATCCAATGAAATCATCAGGCGCAACCCATAGGTTTGCATATCTCGGATCATCCGATTGGAAATAGCTATCCCATTGCTTAACACAACCCCGTCTAACTCTAATTGATACCGTTTCGCCAACTGCTGTGCATAAGCGTGGAGTGCCAACACCAAACTATAATTCAGCGTCGCTTCACCGCCAGCATATTTAAGTTTTACTTTAGGAAAATTGTGTGTCTGAGCAGATCGAAAAACAGCTTCAACCGCCTGCTGGCCTTGCTCCAATTCCATCGGGTCCGGCGTTTTGTAGATGTAACAGTAATCACAGCCCAGATTACAATCGTTAGTCACGTGCAGCCAGGCCGTCAATTCTTGTGATTGGCCTTTCCTGAGGAATGTTTGCTCACCAACAACTTGCATCAGACCCAATTCAAGCAAACGTTTTATTTCTTTGAGTTGAATTTGAGATGGTGCTTCACCATCGACTATAGCCGTATCTACGATACGAGATTGCCGAAACTCCTCTAACAAAGCGATCTGGAATGTATCGAGCAAGCAGACACCTGACTGCGAAAGAGGATTAAAGCCTGCAAATTTTGTAGTTGAAATTTGCACGATAATTATATCTGGGTTTGTAATGATCTCATTTTCTAAACGCCCTTTTGTTTGGACAATAAATTGGAGATCCTCATCGCTGCTTTTGCAATCTTCTTCAATGTTATTGACAGCTAGTAAAACTCGAGGCTTTTGCAGGGCTAAGGGAGCGTGAGTAGGGGGTGTGAACATATATTCTGCCTTAGAAGAAAGTGGTAATTAAGAGATCTGAAACCACACGTCTACAAACGTATGATACAGCTCTATAACGCGAGCGTTTGCTGAATCAGGTCGTGAACAACACCGAGATCAATAGCGAATTCTTTCTCGATTCCTTTGACTTGCTGCAAAGCCCACTTGTCTGAGCGATTTATCTGTTGGAAAAATCTACTCAAATAACCAAGTGTCCGTCTGAGATCGTAAGATGTAGGATTATACCGATGAAAATACGCAACTGCTAAAATGAGATGGCGGGCGGTTTGGGTAAGTACCTCTTCTTGCGCATCTTCTGGAACTGAACCTTCGATAACGTCACGAAAACGCCAGACACCTAACCACAAGTTGGCTTTTCCCATTGAGAGCCAATAGGCTTCTCCAGCTTCTGCCGTTTCCTGAAAACCTTTCCCCGACATAAGTTGGAATTCTGAAGGCACGCGCTCATTAATAATCTTATTTAGCAAATCCTCTGCCCTATTACGAGCCTTATTCGCTTCTTCGTTACGACCAACTACTTTTAGTAGCCGACTCATATCACCGCACGTCTCTGCTAAATCATCCCAGGCGTCAGTCAGTTGAAATGAGAGAGTGTGTTGCTCTGCCAGAGCGCCGGCCTTCTCCTGGAACCGAATAGCTGATTCATAACAGGCAAGAGACTTCTCAGAATTGTCGTGCTGATGGTGTAACCAGGCCCAATCATTGTAAAGGCTACCCAATTCATTATAAGCTTCCCATAAACGAATTGGCTCATGAAATGTCGTGAATAGATCAACTGCCTTCTGTAAATAAGTTTCAGATTCTTGAAATGCGTTTTCTGCTTCCTCAAGCGACATAACACCTAATTTCCACTGATTTCCATTCTTACGCCAGGAAAAGCCCAGGGCATTGTAAGCTAGCCCCATGCCCCGATCTGCGCCCAATTCTGTGCAAATTTCCAGAGCTTCTTCGGACATTTTGATGCCCCAGTCGGGGTGATCTTGAAGTGTAAAAATACGGCCGCGTGTGTTAAGGCTTAGGGCAATTCGGTAGCGGTGGCCAACCTGGCGGCGTGTCTCAAGGGCCCGATCAACATATTCTTGAGCATCCTGCGGCCGTCCTAACAAAGCCAAAACGTAAGCCAGGTTATTAAGCGTCATGGCATACTCATTTGTCAGATCGGCTTTTCTGAAATACGGGAGCGCATTTAGATACTGCTGCCGGGCTTCACTATAATGACCGGTCGTGCGATGAAGATAACCTAACTGATCATAAGCTAAACCTAGAATTCGTGTCCGTTCCCACTCACTCCATCCTGTTGCGTTTTGGGCAAAATCTATCGCCTGGCGCAACAATGAATCAGCAGAAAGCCCTTCTTGAACACCGGCAGTGGCTAAGGCCGTTAGTAGGTCAGCTTTATACAGGGGATCATCAATTTGCTCCCAGTTAAAGCGGAGCTCGTCGCTGTGCCAGAGTTTGTTGGCTACTTCACGGGCTTTGGTGCTCTCGCCGTGGGCAAAATGTCGCCATATCCACCGCACGGCGCAATCTCGATCAATCTGTTCGCGGGAAGCCAGATGTGCAATCCGCTCATCATAAAACGTTGAGGAGTGAGATGTATAGCGATTCAAAAAACGCAAAATCTCGTCGCGCAGACGCATGTCATGGTTAAGTTCATGATCTTTAATCGCTTCATAGCTCCAGCGCGTATAATATTTATGATAACCTTCGTCGAGATTTATCTGAAGCTCGTAATACAATGATGCAACCTGAAGTTCTTTACGTTCTTCAGGGGATAATCTTTTAGTTTGAAGTTGTTGGCGATAATATTCAGCGACAGGAAGATAGTCACGGCCGTATAAAACATCTCCCTTAAAATATTGATCAAAAATATCATAGAGTTCATCGTGCAAAAACAGTTGTGTGTTGCCTGCACTGTTCTGACGTACTTTGACCACAGCCAATTTTTCAGCTTCCAGCACATATTGTTGCACCTGTTCTTTGGACCAATCCGGTTCAAGATAGTGCAACAAAGCCTGATCTAACCCCTTACGGGCAAAAAGCAGCCAAAACAGGATACGCCTGACCGGATAAGGCAAGTCCTGCAGCATAAAGCGAACCAGCCGCTTGCCCAGTTCCGCTTCACTTACATTGACTGCTTGTGTGGTATCAGCTGGAAACAGAGCACCGATGTCGCTGCCCAGCAGTAAAAAGTCAACGATCAAGGCGAGATAAATCGGCTTCCCTTGGGTCAAGTCGAAGATACGCTCATATAAACCTGGATTCTGGTCAAGAATGTGGCGCAACTCATCTTGATTCGGTGCTGTTGCCAGGGCATCGATAAATTCTTGCGTCTCTTTAAGGCTAAAAACACCCAGATTGTAGAGGGTGAACTCGTGGTCTGAGTCGCGGAAATGCTTCTCTAATTCTTGTTGCAAATTAGAGTGCGGGCGACCAGCAAGCAAGATCACTGTATTAGGCAGCTTGCTCAAGCGGTGAACCATCCAGGTTTTGATTACCGTATCAATATTCTCCACCTGGCAAACACGCATGACGAAGTCATCTTCATGTTGAACAAGCTCTAGCGTATCCAGGCAAATGACCAATCGATGCTGTTGAGCGAAGCTTTTGTATTCCTGAAGAAATAAAGTGTCGAGCTTGCGCCGCTGCTGCTCCAGTTCACGGTCAGAAGCGCCTGCCTGAAGTTGGTGTTTATACGCTTGCACCACCGCAAAAAAGCGTGGGAACTGCTGCTGTTGGGGATCGAGTCCGCTGATGATGGCCTGGCGTAAATCATCTGGACTATGAAAATCAGCATGGTACAAATCAATAAGGGGGGTGCAGCGGAAAGCAAAATCGTTCCATTGGCCTTGTTTAGCCACGATTTCTTGTAGGAGACGTGTTTTACCCAGGCCCCCCGGGGCAACAAAGTAGAGGGCGTGCGACTGTTGCTTCTTGTCGGTGATTGCGGCGTATATGGCATCCAAGTATTCTTGGCGACCAATAATGTACTGCGTCTGGTTTGCTAATGCCAACTGAGAACTTACTGTACTCATTTTTCCTTACCCTTCCCAACTTACCCTGCTTGCTAATGCTCTCATTAACAAAGCGTCAAGAATGTGTGCCTTCTTGCCATGTTTGCAGGCCCTTCTTAAGCTTATTCCATACTGGTGTGGATAAGACATAATACAGATCGTTGTCTTTTTCAAGCTGCTTATAAAAAGTCCACAAACCATTTTCGGTGAGGTTCACCCGTGCGAAATCAAGCACATCTTGTGCTGTTTGTTTTAGAGATTTTACTTTTTCATTGACCTGATAAATGCTGCCGATATGGTAGAGTATTTCAATCAGGTGTTCTTCACTGCCTGCGGGAAATTCAGCAGCAAACGCATGATACATGTCCATTGCCCGCTGATGTGCCTCAAGAAACGTTGCCAAATCGTCTTCTTTTTTTTGTTCATTGAGAAGATCGCGAATAATTTGGCTGGTAACGTAAGCGCGCTGCTTATTATCCCACCAGGCTAGGTCAGTTTCTGGTTCAAGGGTTTGTAACAGTCGGAAATAATACCTGTCTGGATTTTCTACTTCTTTTTGGTTGGCAAGCATATGGCGGACAGTATTGAGGCGGTAAAAGCGCAGCGGGGAGACAGCACGGAGTATGTCAACAACGTCAGGTTCAACATCTTGAAGCAGTTGCTCTAATGCTTGACGGCGAAACGGCCGTAACAAATCCTCCTCATGCTTTTGCATCCATGCTTTGGTAAAAAGCGTTTCCTCTACCGAACGGTTTTTCTGAAACGTCTCAACCAAAGCCCGCACCAACAAGGGGCTATTGGCCGTATACAAGCGCAAATCGGCCGTCTTAACCGCAGCCTTACCGACTAACTTGATTAATTGAGCCTGAACAAGCGACGCATCAAAAGGAAATAGTTGGGTACTATCCGTATCCGTCACGCGACGCCGTAGTTCAAACGTTCGCCAGGGTGGTAGCTGCCGCCGCCCGGAAACAATAAGCAACGCGCCATTGGTAACCAAAACAGGCTCCAAAATATGGCGCTCCACTTCCTGCCACTTATCGGGGGGAATTTTCTCGGCACGATCCAGCAGAAGTATCAAAATAAATTTGTCTTCTTTTATCAATTTAGACAGGGCTTTTGCCAGTTGGGATGGATCACCACTATGATTAGCTGCTTTCAGCTCTGTGAAGGCAGAATTCTTTGGCACTTGTTCAAGCGCTGCGTGGGCCAATGTACGCGTTATATCAGACAATAAATTGTCTGCCTTATTAGATTTAAATTCGTAAAGTAGGGGCAGCGTTGGTTTTAGGGAAGAAGAATCAGACTTTGGCGGATAGAGATGAGCAATATGATGCAGCAGC
Organism: uncultured Anaerolineae bacterium; assembly: GCA_905479495.1. GTDB lineage: Bacteria > Chloroflexota > Anaerolineae > Promineifilales > Promineifilaceae > Leptofilum. Next base: position 274,138 of record CAJQMR010000002.1, on the reverse strand, counting down.
CACGACTTTCCACTCCCCTGCACCGCCCAAAAATTGACGACGGGCTGTAATTCAACCTCTCCTTGCCGTAATTTTTCGACTTTATTTTTTACGAGAGACAATTCAGTTTGGCGGCCCACAAACTGATCTGATGAATATATTGCCTGGCGCTGTACAGTCGCCAGATCAACCTCGAATGTAGCCATTTGATGCACCCTTTTACTGCAAACTGCGTTAACTAGGGAAGCATTTACAATTAAGCTCCTGTTAGGAATGCTTCCACAGGAATTGATGTTGGCTATTTTAACACAGCCAAGTAGTTGGTGTAATGTAGTTACTTACAGCCCACGCAATTAGGGTAATCCGATGACACTTGTCAAGTTTAGCTGACATCTTTTGCACCTCTTCTCCATATTTCCTCATTTATTCGCGGTGCAAAACAGTAGTGTGACAAACATTGGCACCTTTAAAAGTAAGAAATTTTAGTTTAGTTGGCGTTTTTTTTATGGAAGAGTGAGAAAAAAACCACTATTTGCAACAAGTGTAAAATGATTGTTTAACTGTAACTTGACAGCAATCAGCCAGTTTGCTGACAATTTTCTGTCATTTGTCAATCATTCAAAGGATGCTGGTAATCAAGTTCACAATTCTCCAGCCTATACCCCCAGCCTCGGACCGTTTTGATATATCTGTATTTGTCATTATTGCTGACTGGTTTTAGTTTATCTCTCAGCCTGCTGATTGTGCGATCAATAGCTTGATTAGACGTATCTTTGTCCGCTTGCCACACAATACGCGCCAGATCGTCGCGCGACATCATATTATCGTTTTGCTCAATCTCCAGCATAATGCTGTGTTCAGTTGGCGTAAGATCAATCTTCTCCGCTGCTATCAGTATTTGTGGCAGCTCAGGATGGATATATAGTATGGGGATTATAGCATCTGTAATCTCTGTAACCTCTTTAATTTCTCTTCCCGGCTGTTCTATAGGTCTATAAACTAAATTTTCTCTGTTTCCTTCAATAAAACCATCAATCCTCATTTGCTCATCAGCCTTATCCCAATCGCCTTCTCCGATTAATCCAGTGGGGCCCACATTCTGAACGTGTGCTTCCATTAGGTAGTAAACGGCCGTTATCAAACGACGCGGTGAATTGTCAGCGACAGCTAACAGCTTTTGCTCCAAACGAGCAGCCAACTGCTTATCCTGCTCTTGGCAGATTTGAGCAAAGTCCGTGACGCGGCCATTACTAAAAACATCTAAGCGTCGCTGCAACAACTGGCGTAACTTTTCCTCTGTCCAGTCAACCTGGACAGCTACATTGTGAAAGCGATCTAGACGCACCATTGCATTTGCCCTAAGGACCTCATAGGTTTCATCTGGAATAAAAAATTTAAAAGCAACACCAGACATTTCCTCTAAATGCAAATTACCTAATAATGGATGAAGCAGTTGTGCTTGTAACTGGGGATTATTTTCTGTCTGTGGGAACTCATCAACTCTATCAATTAAAAAGCGTAAATGAACAAAGTCAAGACTTTGGCAAAACTGAGCAAATTCTCCAACGGCCTGGGTAATTGAAGCAGGTTCCACAAGGGAGGCTGATGATTTATCATTCAAATCTGCCAAAAAGAGAATTGTTTCACGATCGCGTAAGACAGGCTCATTTAAGACCCAAGCCCTTAGTTGCCGACTTTCAACTGCCTGGGTAAATGTGGGCCATTGGTAACTATCAAAATTGCCTGCTAGATTCTGGATTCGAAAGCGGGTGTGATCGGGCCTAAACCAGATAGGGTCATATAAACGCAGCAAATTGCCCAGATGTACTTTATCTGGCTCTACTAGCTGCCGCACCAACTTGAGGCGTTTCTCTTGGGTTGTCTCATCATCAATATTGACACCAATGCCACAAAAAAGCGCCAGGAGAGAATGTGTGCCGGCTTTAAGTAGATTTTTCTGATGATCAACAATGGAAAAATTTACCCCCTGCTCGTGGCGATTCAACATCACCTCAAAATCTGTATGTTCAACAGCTAATGTATCGGTATCTGGCACCCATGGCGCAGCCTTATGGGCAGCCATAATCCGTAGAGCTGTCTTCCCAGCACCGCGCGGTGCGGCCGCAATTAAGCTTTGTTGGTTTTGGATAGTTTCGTACCCGTCTACCTCTACAAAGAAATGAGGCAGAAGCATGCGTTCCTGTAAAGCTTCCCTAAGTTTAAAGGGATGCCCCAAATCAAACCCGAGGCCTTTAAGCCATCCGGTCACGTTGTCACCGTTTGAGGGTAATTCTATGGTCATACTGCTTGCCCAGTGTTACGAGAGAGTCAATGAAAAGGTAATGTATTAAAAATTGTAACGCTAGTTTCACAAGAAGGCAATCGTCAGCTAATTGCCAGCAAACTGATTGTGTGTTGACCAACACTAAAATACGTTTTTTATTACGATTAGTGAGCAGAGTTATTAAATGATTTTTTCTATATTTGTTGTAGTAAGAGACTTATTAAATTAATAGGACAGAGTCAGCAAAAATGATTAGTTACAAAATTAGTGAAGTGAGCCAGCTTATTGGGGTTAGTGAGGTAAAGGTTGAGCAGATCTTAGATACAAGACCTGTTCCAGGTGTTTACCGGGGGTTTCCAGAAGATCGTGAATGGTTCCTTCAACCTGTTTCTATTCGCTATCTTTTTTCTCTAAATAACAATCATATAGAAGTTAGTAATTCTGAATCAGATATTGCTCAGAAATTAGAGAGTATTGAATTACAACTCAGTAGTTTACATAAAAATGTCAACGATCTATTTGAAGATGAACAAAAAGATGATCTTATTAGACGACACCGAGACCAAGCTCTATTTATGATCGCTCTCGGAGTAGCAACTATTGGGGAACTCATCGTTAAGCATCTTCAAATTCACGTTATCTTTGCATGGATCGCATTTACATTTATTGTCGGCTTCCTTGGCTTTTTTGGAAGAGAGTTGATGAAGGCAATAAAAGAAATAATTGGAACTTAGAACTTTTAGTAGCAAAATGAGGGAGTTGAATAATGAGCTTTTTGAAGCATCTTGTGGCTAAAACGGGCTTTCCCTTATGGCAGTTCACAATTGCGTTTTTATTAGCTGTTGCCATAATTGGGCTGCTTTTGTTTGCACAATCCAATTGTCCATCAGTTGACAATATCGTTAATTGCGACACTATTTCAACACCCACAACAAATAGTACAAAACAGTCAAGCTTGATAGTTCCTACAAACACCCAAGTTGCTAGCTTACCGGAAAAACGTACGGCTACTCCCCAAGGTACCGCAACAGCCCTGCCCGTGGATATACCAACGCCAACGGTTACTAAAATTTTCACACCAACCAACACAAACACACCCGTGCAACTTGAAACGCCGCCGATCAGTGATACACCAGTTCCACCGAAGTTACCTGTTGCTAGCACGACACCTACTGCTTCCAGCTCACCGACTCAGGTTCCCAATAATCCACCACGGTCAAGCGCCACACCCATCTTAACGCCTACACGCCTGCCTGGACCAACCGCTATGGCCACACCGATCCCGACACGAACGCCATCACCAACCGCTACAATTACGCCCAGCCCAACTTCCACGGCTAGCCCAACCGCTTCGGCCACACCAACCTCAACACATACGCCGTCACCAACTGCCACAATTACAGCCAGCCCAACCGCTACGGCTAGTCCAACTGCTACCGCCACGGCAACGCCGCCGATTGATTACACGCTTGAGGTAGAAACCGTCATTACCTGTGAAAGCTGGCAAGTTTTTGCCATCGCTGAGCCTGACAGTGCAGAGATTGTTTTCATCCCGACCAACGAGGGCAATTTTGAAATGCGGGACGTGTATCGCGTTATCGCGAATGCGCGCTGGCCGAATGGCATGGTTGAGAGCCGGACAGTTGAAATAGTCAAGCCAGATAATTGTGACCTTGAACCTACGCCAACGCCAACGGCCGAACCGGGGGATTATGTATTAGAATTGTTTAGCGAGGTAACATGTGATAGCTGGTTAGTTTGGGCAGAAACTACGCCTTACACCGATCAATTATTAATCTTACCGAGATCATCTGGAACGTTTGCCATACGTAGGGAATTCACGATTGAAGCACGAGCTTACTGGCCGGCCAACATTTCTCAAACCGAAACAATAGATATTCAAGAGCCTGAGGGTTGTGAAAATGACACTCCCTCAACAGAACCACCACCACGAGCAGACACGATGAAAGCTCTACATAATCCACAAGAGCAGAAAAATGCCCGTGGCAAAAGAGAGTCAGCGGATAAACCGTAAAACGGTTTGGGCGTTGCTGAGGTATTCGACGCCGGAGTCGGTGACCAACACATCTTCTTCCAGGCTCATGATGCCGCGGTTGGGCACGACGACGTGCAGTTCAAGGGTGAAGATGTTGCCCACCTCTACCGGCAGTTCGCAAATGCCGGCGTACCGCTCCCAGCGCGGCCCCAGGACGGTGGCCCCGTCGTGGGCGACGCGGCCCAGCAGGTGGCCGAAGGCGTGCATGTACTCTGGGTAGCCGTTGTCCACGATGAAGTCGCGGGCGGCTTCGTCTACTTGCCAGCCTGGGGTGCCGGGCGTCAGCAGCGATTCCCCGGCTTTGATGGCTCCGTAGACCACCTCAAAAGCGTGCTGTACCTCTGGCGGCGCTTCGGTTTCGCCATCGTCCAGCACATACCACATGCGCTGGATGTCGGAGCAGTAATCGTTTTGCTTGACGCCCAAATCAAGGTGCAGCGTGTGCCCTTTTTCCAGGACCACATCCCCGGCGGCAGCATGCCCTACGGCCGAATTCGGGCCGCAGGTCACAATCGGGTTAAACGGCTTGGGCCAGGCGTAGTCCAGACCCATCTCGTCAATACGGCCGTGTACAAATTCAGCAATCTGGCGCTGGGTCATGCCCGGTTTGGCAAACGCTTCCACCTCGTCAAAAAGCGCTTCGGTGGTGGCAACTGCCTGGCGCACCCGCTCGACTTCCGCTGGACTTTTACGGCCGCGCAGGGCAGCAATGATTTTCTCGGCAGAAATGAGCCGGTCGGCAAACGGCGTATTGGCCAGGATGTTTTGCAAGCTCAAGAACAGGCCGTGGCTTAGGCCATCGGCAGCGACGTCATTTTCGGAACTGTTGATGGCGATGGTGCGCGGCGCTTTTTCGGCCAGGACGGCACGGAGATGCTCGGCGATGCCCTGATCGTAGCCGATGATTTGCGGGTAGACACCCAGCTGCTCGACGTTTTCGCGGTCAAAACGGCCGATTATGGCCACATGTGCTCCATCTCGACAAAGCATAAAGGCCGATTTCCAGGTCACATCCACATCGGCGATGAGTTCCAGCGCCGGATCGGGCGACAGGGTGGTTTCGCGTACAAACGTTAACCAAAGGTCAACATCAAACTCGTTGAGAATTTGGGTCGCTTGAGCGACTTTTTCCCGGACAAGGTTCTGATTATTCATGCTGGCTTCTCCAACTGCGTGGTTTTGGTATCGTGTGGGGATTATACCGGGGAACGGCCGTACGGGGAATGAGGTGCGACGCACTTTGAAAGTGCGTCGCACCTGGAAAAAGGCTAACGAATAATAAACGGCAGGTAAACCTTCATATTGTCGTCGTTGAGGATGTCGCCGTAGGTTGAGCTGTTCTGAATGGGGGCCGGGTTGCCGTTGCTGATACGCATAACAAAACGTTCATCCGGTTCAGGTTCGGTATCGCCATAAACGGTGATGTTGATATTCTGGGACGTTTCGCCGGGATTGAAGGTGAGCGTGCCTGACTTGGCCTCATAATCACTGCCAGCGTCAGCGCCGGTATCGCCAAAGCCATCTTCTGTGGTGTAATCAACGGTGATGGGGTAGCTGGCGGGATTGGTGAGGGTGATGGTGAAGACGGCCGTTCCCGTCCCGCTATCTCCCTCGGCAACCTGTGGCCCAACGGCAATGGTGATAACGGCCGTATCATCATCCGTAATGGTGCCTGTTGCTTGATTATCAGTAATGTTAGCCCCAGAGGCATTGCTCAGATTCACCACAAAGGTCTCGCTCGCGCCCTCATCCGTGTCATCGCCATTGACTGTGACCTGGATTGTTTGGCTGGTTTGGCCAGGGCCAAAAGTGAGCTGGTCGCTGGCGGCACCAAAATCGCTGCCCGCGCTGGCGCTGCCGTTGGCTGTAGCGTAATCCACCGTGACGATGCTGGTTGGAGCGGGAGAGAGTGTCACGGTGAATTCGGCAATGACAATGCCGCTGTCACCTTCATCCACCGTTTGATCCGAGATGGTGAGGCTGCCCAAGCCATCGTCATCCACAATGGTGCCAACGGCCGTTCCGTCAATAATGTCGGCATTGCTGGCGTTGCTCAGGGTGACGGTGAACGTTTCATCCGGCTCGTCGTCGGTGTCGCCATTGACGGTAACGGTGATGGTTTGGGTGGTCTCGCCAGGAGCAAAGGTGAGTTGGCCGCTGGTAGTGTCGTAATCATTGTTGGCCACGGCCGTATCCGCCAACGTGACAAAATCCACCGTCACGCTCTGGCTGCTGGCCGGTGACAGGGTGACGGTAAAAACAGCATCCGTCGTGCCGCTGTCGCCTTCCAGCACGGAGAGATCGGCAATGGTGAGCTGGTTTTGAGCTTCAAAGGCACCGATGTCGCAAACGGCCGTACTATCATTGTCGCCATCTATCGGACGGCTAATGCCGCGCTGGTCGGTGGCAGGGCAGGCAGTATTGCTGCCCGCGTCAATCGCCGGACTGCCAGGGCTAAGCGGATGGGTGAGCGTCGGTCCGCCGTAATCGCCCAGCGGGGCCAGCAGCGGATCAACCAATTCAATGTCACCCGTCGTATCAAAATCACAGTAATTGTCGCTGGCCAGGTTATTCCCAGCCGAGGTCCAACTGTCATTGGAAAAGCATTGGCGGTCATCGTTTTGAGCCACGATGCTGTTTTGGATGGTGAGGGTACCGCCGTTGTAGTTGCTGACGCCGCCATAGCGGCCAGGCCCAGAGGCGGTGATGTTATTGTAGGCAATCGTGCTGTTAATAATGGTGGCTTCTACACTACCCACATTAGAAATACCCACATGGTTGGGGGCGCTGTTGTCACTAATGGTGCTGTTGGTGACGGTGATAGTGCCGAACCCGTTATGAATGCCTGCTCCTGCCTGAATCGCTTCGTTTTGATAAATAATTGTTCGGTCGAAAACGGCCGTACCCGCCCACACGGCAGCACCAGCGCCAAAAGAATCGGCCGTATTGCCCTGAATGGTGCTCTCCGTCACGATAGTTGTGCCTATAGAGTAAATTCCTGCGCCCTGGTCAGCACTGTTGTTCGCAATCAGGCTGTTGGTAACGGTGAGCGTATCGCCAGAATAGTTGACAATTCCGCCCCCGACGCTATCTGCTGAGTTGCCAGAGACTTCAGAATTAAGCAGCGTCAGCTGGTTGTTGTTAAAAATACCGCCGCCGCCACCAGTCGTGTTGTTGCCGGTGATTAGGCTGTCTTGTACCAACAAGGTGCCAAAGTTGGCAATGCCCGCCCCGCCAAAAATATCACCGGGATCGATGTACCCGTTTTGAATGGTCACACCGGTAATGGTGACGTTGCCCGTGGTTTCCAGCACCCGCCCGCTGGTGCTGCCGTCGATGATGGTGCTGCCCACACCTGCACCGTTGAGCGTTAAATTCTGCACCGCCAAATCCTCAACCAGATTTTCGGTGTAGGTCCCGTCAGCAACCTCAATCACATCATCAAGTGCAGCCTTGCCAATTGCCCCGCCGATGGTGGCGCAGGCAGAACCAGCTGACAGGCAGGAATTGCTATCGCTGCCGGTGGCGGCATTCACATACCAGGTGGTGGCGAGGGGGGCGGCTTGAGTGGAACGGCCGTTTTGCAGCCAAAATAACGTGGAAAATAACAAAATAGAACTGATGAAAAATGTGCCAATGAGGGATGTTGAAATTGATCTGTACTTAAGCAAAGCTTTCTCCTTTAAACATACAATAAACTGCTGAGTCTAGGGAGAAAGCGTACAAATCAATCGATCCGAAATCGATCACCAATTATAAACAAGCATATTGAGGGTTTAGTAAATGCTAAGTGGATGAATAAGTGGAGGGTGGGTTACTGTGATTTCTTTACTTTATTTGAATCCTTTGATTCATAGTACCAATGATAAAACTCGCTGCGCGACATTCCAGATTGGTCACGCATAGCGTACAGCTCAGCTCGATTGGATGCACCAGGCTGGGAATTTATATCTTGCCGACTTGCCCCAGATCCCCCCAGACCAGCTTGAAAATCTACAATATGCTGACGGTGCCACCAAAACATATCTCTGGGCAAATTATCGAGTGGAAAAAACTGCAAATCCAGCACCTCACCTATTTGAGAGTTCAGCTTGCCACCAACGACCCTTGCGGCAAAGGAGGCAATATGCCAATCACTCCAGCTACCGATCTCAGAATAAACACCAATTAGATGGGTAATTTCAACTTCCAGTCCCGTTTCTTCGTAGGCTTCACGAACGGCCGTTTCCGCCAACGACTCCCCCTCATCCACACCGCCCCCCGGCAGTGCCCACACCTCTAAATCTTCTCGTTTGACCAACAACACCTTGCCATCTTCCACAATGACAACACCCGCACCAATACTTATCATATCGATTTTTCCTAGGGAGAAAGTTTTGACGTAGGTCAAGTTTGCAAACTTGACCTACAGAACTATTCTTCGCCGATGATGGCGTCGTAGACGGCTTGGAGTTCTTCGTCGGAGTAGTAGTGGATGATGACGCGCCCTTTGCTTTTACCGGTTGCTTCGATGTTGACTTTGGTGCCGAGCGACTCCTGGAACTGCGTTTGCAATGCTTCCAACTCTACGGGCAGGCCAGGGCGCGGTTTTTTGGCTTTCGGTTTTTTGGCAGACAGTAATGTTGTGACCCGGGCTTCCACCTGGCGCACGCTGAGGTTGAACTTGATAATGTCGTTCATGACGTTGGTTTGCATGGTTTCGTTGGGCAAGGGCAATAAAGCCCGACCGTGCGCGCCGCTGATACGGCCGTCTGCCACGGCCTGCTGAATGTTTTCTGGCAAACCCAACAGGCGAATCAAATTGGTGATGGTGGTCCGCCCTTTGCCCATGCGCTGGGCAATCTGCTCGTGAGTGAAACCAAAATCATCAGCCAACTGCTGGTAAGCGTATGCTTCTTCCAGCGGATTAAGATCAGCCCGCTGCACATTTTCGATAATCGCCAGCTCCAGCATTTCCTGCGGCGTGGCCTCTTTGATAACCACCGGCACTTCTTCCAGACCAGCCAGCTGGCAGGCCCGCCAGCGGCGCTCCCCGGCAATAAGCGTGTAGCCGCCATCTGCCTGGGTAACGATGAGTGGTTGGATGAGGCCATGTTCCTTAATCGAGTCGGCCAGTTCTTGCAGCTTTTTTTCATCCATGACACTGCGGGGCTGGTGTGGGTTGGGCGATACGGCCGTAACCGGCACCATCTTCACCCCACCTTCCTCGGCAGAAGCATTGTGGTCGCTGGGGATGAGCGCGCCCAGTCCGCGGCCTAAGCCTCGTTTCTTCGTCATGCGGCCACCCCCGCTGCGGTCGATTTGGCCGGCATGTCCCCCTTCACCAGCTCGGCGGCCAGCACTTTATAGGCCACCGCGCCGGGCGAATTGGGCGCATATAGATTAATCGGCTGACCAAAGCTGGGGGCTTCGCTCAGACGCACGTTGCGCGGCACAATGGTGCGGAAGACTCTGCCCGGAAAATATTTGCGTACTTCTTCCACCACCTGGCGGCTAAGGTTGGTGCGGCTGTCGTACATCGTCATGATCAGGCCACGAATGGCCAGATTGGGATTGAGGTATTTTTGCACCAGCTCGATGGTTTGGGTGAGCTGCGTCAATCCTTCCAACGCCAGATATTCACACTGTACGGGGATGATGATGCCATCTTTGGCAGCGGTGAGTGCATTAACGGTGAGCATACTCAGGCTGGGCGGACAATCGATGAGGATATAGTCGTAACGGCCGTCTATGGCTGCCAGGGCATTACGTAAGCGGTATTCACGACCAATGGCGTTGACCAGTTCCACCTCGGCCCCAGCCAGGGCAGGATGGGAAGGCAGAATGTCCAGTTTATACTCTTTATGCCGCAAAAGGATGTCGTCGATTGCGGCCGTTTCCAGCAGCAAATCATAGGTCGAGCGTTCCATTTCATACTTGTCGTAGCCCAGGCCAGAGGTCGCGTTGGCCTGCGGATCCATATCGATCATCAGGACGCGCCGCCCGCTGGAGGCCAGAAAAGCACAGAGGTTGATCACGCTGGTGGTTTTACCCACCCCCCCTTTTTGATTGGCAATGGCGTAGATTTTTGTTGTCATGAACGAATTACCTAAATGCCCAATTACCCAGTTACCCAATTACAAATGCTGTAATTGAGCAATTAAGTAATTGGGTGATTTATTGTTTGTGTCACTGTTTGAATATGATTAATTTTGGCATCCAGCCCAACTTGCGTAACGGATTGGGCCGCAATGTGGTTGGCAAATTCGGCAGCTTGCCAGGGATTACGGCCGTTCCGCGCATACCGGGTTAAAAAGGCCGCAGCAAAAATATCGCCCGCGCCGGTGGGTTCCACCTGGGCCACGCTGGGGGCTGGAATCTGGCGCACATCCTCCCCAGCAAAAACGGTACAGCCGCGCACATTTTCCGTCATGATGAGCAGCCGCGACGCCTGCCGATAGCGGGGCAGCATGGCCTCGTCCAGCAAATCTTCTTCGCTCAGGATGACCACGTCGGCCAACGGCAAATAGTATGCTGCTTCTGGCCAATCGCGGGCGAAAACACGGCCGTCGGCCGCCCAGCGGCGCAGCCAACCCTGCGGCGTCAGCCCAATAAGGCTGCCGTTACACTGCTGGATAAGCGCCGGGTCCACTTCATTGGCCACGGGAGCCAGGTGGACAACGGCCGAATTCACCCAATCCACTGGTAAATGCTGCGCCAGAATCGGGTCGGCCGGTGTGTAAAGCATTTGGGTACGGCCGTTTTCCCCATAAATATTCTCAAATGTGCTGGTATGGGCCGATGGAACGACCTCAACGGTGAGATCTGTCAGCTCAGCCAGCCCTTCATAGTCCGGTTGGCAGCTGGTGAGAACGGCCGTCTCACAGCCCAGCGCCTGTGCCGCCCGTCCAGAATAGGAAACCGTACCGCCCACCAGATTGCCTGCGGGGGTCACGTCCCGTGTAATATGCCCAATTGCCAAATAATCTATCTTTGTCACAGGCGTGATTCTAACATAGCGCACTGCTACATGCGAGATTCGCTGTGCTCACGCAAAGGCGCTAAGAAAAAAACTTTGCGTCTTAGCGCCTTTGCCTGAAATCATAGATGTGCCCGTTCACCACAAGCCATTGGTGTGCGCACTTTGTGTGCAGACGGCCGTATCGTATAATTGCCCACTTCCACTAAACCAACTGTTCTGGAGAAGCACATGCGCGTAAAAGTCATTCTAAACCCAATGGCAGATCAAGGACGCGGCGCAGCACAAGCGGCCGTTATTCAACAGGCAGCGCAACCATTCGGTGGCGTTGACTTGGTGCAAACTGAGTCTCCTGGCCATGCAAGAGAGCTGGCCCGGCAAGCAGCAGATGACGGCTACGATCTGGTCGTCGCGGCGGGTGGCGATGGCACCATCAATGATGTGGTCAACGGGCTGATGCGGGGCAGCAAAGCCGTCGCTCAACTAGGCATCATCCCCATCGGCTCGGGCAATGATCTGGCCTGGAGCTTGAAAATTCCGACGAAGATAGAAACGGCCGTGCAAAAACTGTTTAGCGGCACGTCCCAAACCATTGACCTGGCCCGCATCGAGGATGACCAGGGGCGCTTTCGCATTGTGGACAACAACATCGGCATTGGCTTTGATGCCGTGGTGGTGATAGAAACGGAAGCTATCAACCGCGTTCACGGCTTTATGATGTACCTGTTGGCCACCCTACGCACCATCATGTCTTACTCACAGCTGCCTCAAACAACCATCCATTTTGACAACGAGCGGGTTGAGCAACAGATCACCTTTATTGCCTTTGGCGTCGGCCCGCGCGGTGGCGGCGGCTTTTTACTCACGCCCCATGCCCAGCACGGGGATGATTTAATAGACACCTGCACCGTAAACCCCGTCGGCCGCCTGACCATGCTAAGTTTGCTGCTTTCCGTGGTGCGCGGGACCCATATTAAATCGAAACACGTCACGATGCGGCAAAACAAGCAAATTCGGGTGCGATCAGACCGCCCCCTACCCATTCACACCGACGGCGAGATGTTTGCCTACCCGCAAGACAACGTGCGCGAAGTCACCATCACCAGCCTGCCCGCCGCCATTGACGTGATTGTTTAGGAGGAACGGCCGTATGCCCAACGAGAAACCCTAAACTGTCATGCTGAACGCAGTGAAGCATCCCTAAAATCGTAACCGGCCCTTACCTTATGGACCTAAGAAGCACACTGACAATTAAAAAGATATTCGAGGCAAACTTGTGCAAGAAATAAAACTCATTCTCGTTGATCCCCAACCCGCCCTTTGTGCTGCCTGGCGTGAACATTTTGCTGGGTTGTCTAGCGTCGAAGTCGTAAACGGATACTTTGAAAAACTTTCTGAATTCGACTGCATGGTCAGTGCAGCAAATTCATTTGGTTTGATGGACGGTGGTGTCGATCTAGCTATTGTTCGTTTCTTTGGCAGAGCCTTAGAGCAACGCGTTCAAAAACACATTCTCGAAACGTATCTTGGTGAACAACCTATTGGCACCTCATTCATCATTGAAACTGGGCATGAAAAACACCCTTACATCGCCCATACCCCAACCATGCGAATTCCGATGACAATTGCTTTGACCGATAATGTCTATGTTGCCATGTGGGCTATGCTCCTGGCTGTTTACCAGCACAATTTGACTGCTGCAAAAAAAATCCGGTCAATAGCTTGTCCTGGCTTGGGTACGGCTACTGGTCAGGTACCATATGATGAAGCGGCACGACAGATGGCCGTTGCCTATCGAAATTTTCTAAATCCACCGAGTCATATAAGCTGGCGGTATGCTGATGAACGCCAAAAAATAGTCGGCCGTGGCGGAGATTTGGGAATGATGTTTAGTTCAATCAAGAAATGAAAGGTTTTGGTCGATAAAGTTTAGAGGGATTCTTCGCTTTGCTCAGAATGACATCTAAAAGACATGGTTATTTGTTTACTAATATGATTGAGAGAATTTTATGCGGACATTGTTGAAAGCGTTACAGGAACATGAATTGATTGTCCTGCGGGTGATCGGTGAATGGTGGGAGCTAGACCTGACCGGCGAGGATAAGACTGCCAGCTGCAAGGCCCTGGCAGAACGGCTGGCCCAGCTCGATTTTGCCCAGGAAGTTTTGTACCTGGGGCCGGAAGAAGCGGCCGCCATCCAAACACTGGTGCAGAGCAACGGCCGTTCCCCGGTTGCCGCCTTTGAACGATTACATGGCGAAGTCCGCCTGATGGGGCCGGGGGCACTGGAGCGGGAAGAGCCGTGGTTTGACCCGATTAGCCCGGTGGAATCGCTGTGGTATCGCGGCTTTGTCTATCGCGGCTTTGATGAAACGGCCGAAGGCATGATCGAGTTCTATTACCTGCCCGATGAGCTGTTGGAAAAGTTACCCCGGCCGGAAAAGCCCAAAGAAGTGCGGCAAACGGCCGTTACCAACCTCACCCCCGTGCCCGAACCCAACCGCTACACCCCGGCCAGCAGCAGCGCTGTCGATGATCTCACCACCCTGCTGGCCCTGGCTCAGCGCACCGCCTTGCGCAGCGAAGCGCTGGACCTTCTGCCGCAAGTGCTGCTCGATGCCAACGCCGACCGCCGCTCCCTGCTCATCAATCTGGCCCGCGAAATGGAAATGCTGCGCGAAGTAGAAGGCGGTATTCGGCCTACCCGAACGGCCGTTTCCTGGCTGACCAAATCCCGCGAGGCCCAACTGCGCGCCCTGATGGACGCCTGGAGCAGCAGCGGCTGGAACGATTTGTGCCACACGCCCGGCCTGCGCTGCGAGGGCGACCAGTGGCGCAACGATCCCATCCTGGCCCGCACTGCCCTGCTGGACGCCCTGCCGCAAACGCCAGACTGGTACAGCCTCAACGACCTCATCAGCCACATCAAACAAACCGACCCCGACTTCCAGCGCCCCGACGGCAATTACGACACCTGGTACGTGCGTGACGTGGCCCAGGACAACTATCTCTCCGGCATCGAAAATTGGGAGCTGGTAGAGGGTCGCCTGCTGGCGTTTTTGGTGCAGGGTCCGCTGTTTTGGTTGGGCCTGGCAGAAACGGCCGTTCAAGGCAAATACCATCTCTTCCGGCTAACGGACCGGGCATTGGAATGGCTGGCCAATTCCCCACCCGCCGCCGAAGAAGTGACCGTGCCCATCATCGTGCAGCCGGACAGCACCATTTTGGCAGCGCACAACGCCAATCGGCACCACCGCTTCCAGGTGGCCCGCATCAGCGAGGCGCAGCCGGTGGAACCGGGCAAACCGTATGCCTACCAGATCACGCCTGCCTCGCTCAAGCAAGCTCGCGCCGAGGGCATCGAGCCAGACCGCATTTTGACCTTTTTGCAGGAAGCCAGCGAACGGCCGTTACCAGCCGCCACCAAACGGGGCATCGAGCGCTGGCGGGAGCGGGGGGTGGAAGGGCGGTTGGAAACGGCCGTAATCCTGCGCGTGCGGGATGCGGGCATTTTAGAAACGCTGCGCAGCAATGCCAAAACCCGCGACTTCATCGACGAAAGTTTGGGCGAACTGGCGGCCACCGTGCGGCTGGAAAACTGGCAAAAGCTGCGCGAAGCCGCCGCCCAACTCGGCCTGCTGCTGGACAGCACGGTTCAATAAAAAATGGGACGCTGATTACCCTGATTCCCCTGATTTTTAAGATCAGGGTCATCAGGGAAATCAGCGTTCTCTTAATTCAAAATCATTATGTCAACATTACAATCAACAAAGTTTGAACAGGTACAACATATTTTTCGGGAGCTGGTGGGGCGAGAAACGGCCGTCACCGTGCGTGCGCCTGGTCGGGTCAATTTATTGGGTGCTCACCTGGATTACAACGAAGGCTGGGTGCTGCCGGGGGCCATCGAGCCATCCGTCTGGCTGGCCGCTGCGCCCACGACGGATAATCGGGTGACGGTGCGGGCGCTAAATTTGGGGGAAACGGCCGCATTCCAACTACCCCATCTGGAACTGTTTGCCTCCAGCGTGGGCGGTAACTGGGTCAACTACCCGATGGGCGTTGCCTGGGCGCTGCAAAAAGCAGGGTATGACCTGGTAGGCATGGACGTGGTCCTGGTCAGCGACTTGCCGCAGGCGGCTGGACTTAGTTCCTCGGCGGCGGTGGAGATGGCCTTTTTGCTGGCCTGGGAAACCCTGTGCGGCTTCGAACTGGACAATCTCAGCCGGGCACACATCGGCCAAAAGACAGAAAATGCCTACGTTGGCGTCGGTTCAGGCATGATGGATCAATTTGCCTGCGTCGCCAGCCAGGCCAACCAACTTATCTACCTGGACTGCCGCACTTTTAGCCATGAACTGCTGCCCTTGCCATCGGATACGGCCGTTGTCCTGGTCGATTCTGGCGTGCGGCGGCGCTTGGCCAGCAGCCATTACAATGATCGTCCCGCTGAGTGCCGCGAGGCAACGGCCGTTCTGCAACAACACCTACCCCACATCAAAACCTTGCGGGACGTGTCGCTAGATGAACTGGAGCTGCTGGGCCACCACCTGCCCGAAACGCTCCGCAAGCGGACGGCTCACGTCGTGGGCGAGTGCGCCCGCACCAACTCCGGAGCCGCAGCGCTGCGCCAGGGAGACGTGGCCGCCTTTGGCCGCCTCATGCGCCAATCCCACATCAGCTCGCGGGACAACTACGAAAACAGCACGCCGGAGCTGGATTTATTGGCGGCCACCGCTTGGGCCGTGCCCGGCTGCTACGGGGCTCGTTTTGCCGGAGGCGGTTTTGGCGGCTTCATGCAAATTTTGGTGGCGGAAACGGCCGTTCCCCAGCTGATTGAATCGATTAATGAAGCTTTTGGGCAGGAATACGGCCGTATCCCCCCCAGTCTCGTCACAAAACTAACCGACGGCGCAAAAGTCGTATCGGTATCGGATGTGCCATAATTTAAGCTATCCGATAGTGGGATGGCGTTACTGAAGACCATCAAACACGGCCGTATCTGGCACACCACCCCCGCGCTTTGGAGCTTTATCTGCAATCAGTGGTTGGCAAACAATAGAGCCTCATTTGTCATTCTGAACGAAGTGAAGAATCCCTCTAAACTTGGCTGGGCAAGAGCCTGCTCATTGGCAAGATTTTCCCTCGGTGTAAGGTTTCAGAGATGCTTCGGAGGACCTCAGCATGACAAGGGCAGGTTCTTTGCTACGCCATAGCCTTTGACCAGCACAAAACCTCACCTGGCTGCGGTCGGCGTCTCGCCGTGCCGCCTTGTGGCCCGGTCAGGAGACTGACCTCAACAAATAGAAGATATTAATCATATCGTTGTGACAACAACTCATCGACGAATTTTACAACTTGATTGAATTGTTCCTCAGTCATTTGACTATCAGTTCTTGCTGAAAGCGAAATAACTAGACCTTCGTACCTGATAAATGCTGCACAGCGATAACCCCCGAATTCTGAAAACCCACATCCAGAAAAATATTGGTCCGCTTTTTGGCTACTGTAATTCACATCCTTATGGGACCTGAACCGAGAGGCATCATTTTGCAAAGCATCGAACATTGAGGAGGCCCTATTTGTACTCTTAAAACTGTGAATATTGTATACAGCAATACCGTACTCACCCCAATAAACAGTCTTATTAACTGCTTCCTGTGCACCCATTGGCTCAGACAGCGGTAACAACTCATTGATAGTTGAATCAACTGGAAAATAGGTGTCGGGAATGTCTAGTTCATATACGGAAAAATCCGTTTCTTCTACACAAAAAATCCCGATGCAACCATCCGTCATAAATTTGAAACTCAAAATGCAAATTACAAAAATCGTTACTATCGATGCAATACCAAACAATAAGCTTTTTTTAATCAATTGCTCTTTCCCCCTTTGGTGAGGCATTTGACTGCCGTGGACATCCCCCATACTACTTTGTGGCTCGTTCAGAAGACCAGCCACAGCACGGAAAACAAGAAAAATCAGCGTCATCTGCGTTCATCTGCGTTCTATTCTGCTGCTTGACTGACGAAGTGGAGACGCAGGAGGTGGAGTTCTTCGTAATCGACGGTTTCGTTGAGGGCGACGTAGACGGGGCGCAGGTAGTCGCTGCCGTGTTGGGCGAAGGCGGCCAGGGCTTGCTGCTGCTGGTCGGGCGAAAGGTCTGAATGCTCTAGCAAATTGCTGGCGCGCAGCGTTTCACCCGCTTGCACCGCTTTCCACAGGTGGTTGAGAATGGTGCTGCGCTTGACGTTGTACTGTTGGCATAGTTCGGGGAGGGAACGGCCGTTATTATACAAATTCAGCACCTCAACCGTCCGTCCACCCGGTGTGCTGCTGCTGGCAGAAACCGTGGTCGGAGCCGTCTTCCGCACTTCCTCGATCCCATTTTCGGCACAATAATTTTGGATAATCGGCACAAACACCTCGGCAAAGTTGGCCAGCTTGGCCGCACCCACGCCGTACAGGGTGCCAAAGCTGGCCCGCGACTGCGGGAAGTAGGTGGCCATCTCCACCAGCGTTCGGTCGGAGAAGATGACGTAGGGCGGCACGCCCGCCTCGTCGGCCAACGCCTTGCGCTTTTGGCGCAGCAGCTGGAATAGGCCCTGGTCATAATTGGCGTAAGCCGTGGCTGAGGGCGCTGCCTGCGGCTTGTCCGGCAGCGTGCCCTGCACCGGTTCGCCTTTGAAGACGGCATACGCTTGCGGCGTCAGCTTCAAGCTGCCGTGCTCCATGCCCTGCACCATCAGCCCCTGCTGCACAAACTGCCGCGCCAGATACTGCCATTCCTTCTTGCTAAACTCGCCACCAATGTTGTACGTAGACAGCTTATCGTGCCCGCGCTGCAGCACCTTTTGGCTCTGCGAGCCGCGCAGCACGTCGATGATGTGATTAACGCCAAAAAATTCACCGGTGCGCTTGACGCAGGAGAGGAATTTTTGCGCCGGGATGGTCAAATCGACTAGATCGCCCGCTTCGGTGGTGCAGTTGTCGCACTGTTCGCAAGTCTCTTTTTGATAGGACTCGCCGAAGTAGTTGAGCAACGGCCGTCTGCGGCACACGTTCGTCTCCACAAAACCCAGCATCGCTTCCAGCCGCACCCGCGCCCCCTGCTGCTGGCTCGGCTCCTGCTGGCTGATGAAATAGTTGATCGTCTGCACGTCTGAATAGCTGAACAGCAGCAGGCAGTCAGACGGCAGACCATCCCGCCCGGCCCGACCGATTTGCTGGTAGTAGCTTTCCAAATTTTTGGGCAGATCGTAGTGCAAGACAAAGCGCACGTTGGGCTTGTTGATGCCCATGCCAAAGGCAATCGTGGCCACCATAATGGGCACATCGTCACGGATGAACGCTTGCTGATTTTGGCGACGGGTGTTGTCATCTAGTCCGGCATGATACGGCCGTACCGACCAGCCGCGCCGACCCAGTTCTCCCGACAAAAAGTCTACCTGCTTGCGCGTGGCGCAGTAAATAATGCCCGATTCATCGGGATGGGCCTGCAAAAAGTTGATCGTTTGAGCCAAACCGTCGGTTTTGGGTTCAACAGAAAGCATCAAGTTGTCCCGGTCAAAGCTGGCCACAAATTCGTGGGCGTCGCCAATTTCCAGGCTGTTTTTGATGTCTTGCCGCACCCGTTCCGTGGCGGTGGCCGTCACCGCCAGGCAAACCGCATCGGGCAAACGGCGGTGCAGGGCCACCAGCTGGCGATATTCGGGCCGGAAGTCGTGGCCCCATTCGGAAATGCAGTGGGCTTCGTCAATGGTCAGGCAATCGACGTTGCACTGGTCCAGCAAAGCCAGGGTGCGCGGCTGGACGAGCGTTTCGGGTGCAGCGTAGAGCAGCTTGGCTGCGCCGGAGCGAATTTCATCAGCAACCCAATCGTGGCCAACCTGGTCGAGGGTACTGTTGAGGAAAACGGCCGTTACCCCCAACGCCCGCAGCTGCATCACCTGGTCTTCCATCAGTGAAATGAGCGGGGAGACGACGACCGTCAGGCCAGGGAACTCCAGGGCAGGCAGCTGGTAGCAGAGCGATTTGCCGCTGCCGGTGGGCATCACCACCAGCGAGTCTTGCTTGCGCAGGACGTTTTGAATAATTTCTTCCTGTAACGGACGGAAGCTGTCGTAGCCAAATATTTGTTTGAGTTGGGACTGGATCATGCCACTATTGTAGGGGAATTTTGGTGGAGGGGGAAGAGGAGATTAGAGATTAGAGATTGGAGATTACAACCAATCTCTAATCTCCAATCTCCAGTCTCAAAACTATCTTTTGCGGCGGTTTTTGCGCCGTTCGCGCAGGTCGGCCATCTTCTTAGCCAGCGTTTGCCGGATGAGAATGGGGCGCAGATTTTGCCACTGGGTCCGTGGGTTAAAGCCCTCTTCAAACGCTTTGGCGGCGCTGAACTGCTTGAGGACAAATTGTTTGGTTAGGGTGCGGATTGGTTCTTTTCCTTCGGGAACGGCCGTAACCAACAATTCCGCCTGCTCATAGGGCGTCTGTGTTTCACGCGTAGACAGACCCAGCCAACTGGCCCAGCTGCGCAAACGGGAGAAGCTTTTATCCACATCTCCCTCGACCCGCTTATTCATCTCATTGGCTACATATGAAAGCGTCACGGCCACAACCAAAACAAGCGCTGCACCAATCGCCTGCCACACAGGGAATGTGTCCCAAAAAGAAGGCTCGGCAAGCGTCGCATCCTCTTGGTCCAGCAAGTTTGCTACCTCATTCGGATCAAAATCAGGATCTTGCGAATCCTCCAGATCTTCTCCTAACAATTCTTCGCGATTGAGCAGCGACTGAGCCGAGAAGGCACTAAACGCATCGCCGCCGCTACCGCTCTCATCAACCGTTTCTGGACGGTCCCAGGCAGGAATCGAGGCAGTCGGCTCAAACTGAATCCAACCATAGCCGGGGAAAAACACCTCGACCCAGGTGTGTGAATTACTGGCCTGTACCCGGTACGAATTTGTTTCCGGGTCAAAGCTGCCCTGAGCATAACCGCCCACAACCCGTGCCGGAACGCCCTGAGAACGCAGCATGACGGCCATCGCCGAGGCATAATAATTACAATACGCTTCCTGGCTCACAAACAAGGTGTAATGCACGGGATCAATGCCGTCGGGTGTGGCCTGAATTTGATCGTTGTAAACGATGTTTTCCCGTAAATAATCGCGCACAGAAATCGCTTTATCAAACGGATTGTCGTATGGGGCAGTTAACTCTTCCGCCAGGGCAAGCGTTTCTGGAGTAACGCTGTCAGGCAACTGTAAATAAATTTCATCAATCCAATCTGGATAATTCGTGTCGGCATTGCGCAGGCTGGTGGCATCTGCTAATGAGAGGCGAGACGTCACTTCATACTGGTCGCCGAGCTGAAGCACAAATTTGGAACGAACCTGGCTCACCAGTTGGTTACCGTTATCATCCCGACTGGCATACACATTGATGGGCCGATCCACATCAATAATGTCTGGTGCGCCGTAAATCAGGCTGGAATTAGGCAAATAGGAAATGACCGTTTGGGTGATAACTTCGCGGTCGGCCGTAAAGGGATGGCTAATAGGGCCTTCATCTGGAAAATGTTCCGTGAATGACTCATCTAAGCTGTCCCAACCACCGCCATCTTTGTACGTATGGTACACCTTGGCTTGCCAATACACGTAGGGCAATTCACGCGGCACGATGATGTCCATAACGGCCGTATTGCCCACCGTCCTCGGACCACCCAATACCAACGTATCCTGATATGGATCCGTTGTGTTTGTGCCATACGTACGCAGCGCCGAGAACATCCGCGTCCAGTTATCCTGAAACTCACGCCACGGGCCTCTCGCGCCGCTCAAGGCATCACCCATCGTGGCACTGGCTGCCAATGGCGGCAGTCGCCAGGTAAAGGCTAACGCCAACAGGGCAACAATAAAGCCGGCCCGAACAAAATTAAACCAGATGCCTTTTTCATACCGCACTGCACTGGCCAACCACCCTTTTTCTTGCTCAACCAGATAAGTACGGGCCACAAACAGTAGCGCCAGCAGCAAATAGAGCGCCAGGTAAAATTCCAGTGGGCGGGGGCCAGCATAATAATAAACCACACTCAACAAAACCAGACCGCTAGGAATAACCGCCCGCCACACGCGTGGCTTGCGGAAGGTGTACCAGGTTGCCGTATAGCCCAAAGCCCAATAAATAAAGGAGGTTTGAAAAACAAAAATAAACCCATCGCGGCTGGTGCCGCCGGTTACCAACTTTTGCAACCAGATAAGCTGGCGGCTGATGATGCCGTCGGTGGGGTGGAGGATGCGGTCACGCCAGGGCATACCAGCAAAGGCGTCCACGGTGCCCACAATGACAAACACAACAAATATGCCGTAAATAACGGCAAACGTGTGGGCTGTGTTGGCGGAGAAGCGACTTTTGGCCAGCAAAGTTCCAACTATCAAAGCCACGGTTCCCACCAGCGGAATGACATGCAAACCAACAATAAGATCTGCCTGGGCAATGGCCATTGAGGAGATCATAATCATGGCCCAAAGCAAAAATAATGTTGACCAGCCTTCTTCTAATTTGGGTCGAATATGCATATTAGTTTCCCTGGCGTTTTCTCTAGGACTTAGAATTGGCAGTTCCCACTATGGGGGGGTTTATCGATAAGCTGTTTTCGGGACCGCCACTCTTAATTTCAAATTATGTGCATCCTATCTTCTTCTCGCTGAGAATTATAAACAGTTGTCACCAAAATGTCACTGAGATAACCGACGTTTCATCGACGCTTAATCTACAGAACGGGGCCGAGGAACGGCCGTACTTCGGCGAGCCACCGTTACTTTTGCGCCTTTACGCCACTGGCGCAGCACTAACCACACAACAAATACCGCCGCCCCAGCCCCCGCCAACCAGGGCCAAAACGAGGCGCTTTCCACCGTGAGCGGAAAAGATAACACGCCGTTCCCTTCACTTCCCGTCACTTCGATTTGCATCTCATAAGTTCCAGGGGAAACCCCGTCCAGGTCCGCCTCATAAAAAAGCCGATTGATCGACTGCTCCGTCGTGGCCGCAGCGGTGGCTACCGATTCATTGCGCTCATTGAGGATCGTGACAAAAACGGCCGCATCCAGCACCGGTTCGCCAGTATCAATCTGAGCAATGCCTACCGTCACGTGAACAGCCTGTCCCGCCCGCGCGATTGGCGGGTTGTTCCAGATAGAAACCTGATATGCACCAATGGGCGCGTTGCTAATTTGCAGTTCGCCACCGCCGTGAGCCAAGACAGGGTGTGGCAAAATCAGGTAAGCTGCAAGCAAAAAGAGGAACGAAGCGGTGCGCAGAGAAAATGCGACATCCCACAGAAAGAGATAAGCTTTCTTCTTTATAATTTGTGAAATCTGTTTATTTTCTATCATGACAATAAGTTTAATTTGTAGGCGGAGACGGCCGTTCCTGTTCCGATCGGCGCACAAACACCAGGTAAAGGCTGCCCGTCAACACACAAAAAATAAACCACTGCCAGGCGTAGCTCAGATGTGGACCTTCCGATAAATCAACCTCGCGAGCGGCATGCAGTGGCGATTCTAACTCAACTTCCTGCGTAGGGGCTTCAATCAAAACCACGGGCAGCAGATCATAAGGCAACGCGGCTGCTAGCGCCTCCAAATCAAGGCGATAAATTTCTTGTGGGGCGACCTCGGGCGAATCGCCCCGCCTCGGCTGGCCCAAGGCCAGATAACCATCAACCTGCACGACGCCTGTCTCCGTTTGATAACTGCCCAACTGCCCGGCTTCGTATTCCGCCTGCGGCACCCAGCCACGATTAACGAGAACGGCCACTTCACCTCCACTCGGTGCAGGCGCCTCGTCCATCCCCTCAATGAGCAGCGGCGTCACCAACGCCACGCCCGGCCTGCCCTGCCAAGATTGCAGCAGCAAAATCCGCTCCTGAGCAAAATCGTACTGTCCCGTCACCGTCGCCAGGCGATTTTCCAGCAGTGCCAATGCCTCTGCCCCCTCGGGCAACGGCTGCGCTAAATCCAACGGTGGCGAATCCAGCACAGCACGCAGCTGATCATTTTGCGCTCGTCGCTGATCCAATCGATCCAGCTGCCAGATGCCCAGGCGTACAAACAGACCCATGGCAAACAACACCAGCAGCGTACCACCCAGCCAACGGCGGCTAAATAACGTTTTCAGCAAGTTCATGGTTGGCTCTGTCCCTTCCAGTACTGAAGCAAACTTCTTTTTACGGATAGAAATTGTGAAAGTTTGCTTCAGTTTAACTGTTTCGCCACAGCCTTTCTATCCGTCAATATTCGTTTAGCGAAACAGTAGGCTCCCCTAATGCTTTAAGCCAGGGGCAGCCACAGCCTTTTCTGAAGCCCATTTAGACTCCGGTAACTGCGGTTTGCGATCTTCCTGGCTCAAAAAACGGCCGATTAAAATCAAAGCAGCAATAATATACATCATACTGCCCGGCACCCACATTATCACCCCGCCGAGCTGCTGGTCCATCAACACATCGAAGCCCCACAGCCGGGGAACCGATTCATAGTATGAATAATAGCCCTGGGTGGCAAAAGCCAGCACAATTCCCGTGAGCATGTTGGGTGGCACCACCGACATCACCAAAGCAATGCGCCCCAGCAGGCCAAACTGCTTGTGTATACGCGGCCCAGCCCCAGTAAGATGCCACCACAACAGCATGCTGGCAATAAAAAAAGATAGGTGTTCTGCATTATGCACCCATTCAAACCGCAGTGCCAAATTATACATGCTGGGATCATGCCAACCGATGAGCGAAACAACCCACACCATCCAGATGATTCCAGGTTGCGTCAGCAAGCGCAGCCAGCGCCGGAAGCCAGACTCGCGATGTAACGCCTGGCTAAATAGGCCACCTATCTTGTGCCGCAAGCCGGTGGGTAAGCCCCACAGGATAAAGGGCATAGGATTAGCCACCAGCAGCAGCGGCGGGGCAATCATAATCAGCAGCAAATGCTGCACCATGTGCATAAAAAAGAGCTGCTGCCCCAGGGCATCAATTGGCGAAAGCAAAGCAAGGGCTACGGCCAGCAAGCCTCCCCAATAAGCTGCCAACCGCCAGGATACAGCCAACCGCCAGCGAGAGCGCGCAGTACGCCGGTAGCGCCGTGCTGCTCTACGGGAACGCTGACGCAGTTGCCACCACCCCCTAGAAAAAAGCGTCCCGGCCAGGGCCAGGACGATAATTACTTCAATCTTCCAATCCCAGGAAAGCAAAATCGCCTTTAGGACAGGATCCATGTTGGTTTACTCACTTGTGAAGATGGGTATTCGTACTAAAGTAAATGCTATTTCCGATTAGCTTTTAGAAAAATAACGCTACCTACACAACCCGCTTCACTCGACATAATGTTCTTCTGTGGATTTCTATCGACCTGTACGCACCAACGACTATGTGCGGCCAATCAGATACAACGCTGGATAGAAAAACACCCACACAACATCCACGTAATGCCAATAAATGGCGCAAGCTTCCACACCCCAGTGCTTTTCTGGCGAAAATTCACCCCGACGTCCCTTATTCCAAACCACATAGATTAAGAAGAGGCCGCTTAGCACATGCAGCGCGTGCATCCCTGTCATGGCAAAGAATACGCCACCAAACACACCATCGCTTGGCTTTAAATGGCCAAACCACTCAATGCCAAACAGGTTTAGCTCCAAGCCAAAAATATTCCATTCCAGAACCACAACACCGACGAAGAAGATAAAACCCATAATCGCCGCTAAAACAAAGCTGTTCAAAAACTTTTTGCGGTCGCCATGCTCCATGGCCGTTTCACCACGAAACACAAAGAAACTGCTAACAAGCAAAACGGTAGTGGTAATAAAACCCAGTCCCTGGCTTAATTCCGGCCGCTCACCACCCCACAGGTAAAACCGGGCCGCCAGTAAAGCCAAAAATAAAAAGACTTCCGAAATACAGAACAGCCAAAGCCCCAGCCGATTTGCCCGTAGCTGTTGCGGCCAGGACAGTTCGTGGCTATGGGCATGGTCATCAAGATGATCATCATGATGTGCTTCCGCAGCTACTGAACTCATCAATGACTCTCCTCACGCCATAAGCGATACACATGCATAAAAAAGTAAATAATTAAAGCTGCCTTCACCAAGGCAATGATAATCAGCAAAACCGTAACCGGAGACTCTAACGCACCGATTATTGATTCCACAACTGTAAGAGCCAGCAGCGCCAAAAATACATACACACCAGTACGCTGGGCAGATGCTTTCAATTCACTCACGTTAAATTCTCCTTAATCTCCAGCAGCGGCTGGTGCCATATTGACATATTGCGATGAAGCCAGCCCATAATCGTATGGATCACCAACCACCTCAAACGGCGTGTCATAGTTAAACTCGGGGATTGGCGTTGGTGTCTGCCATTCGGGTGAACGAGAACGCCACGGGTTGGTGTCGGCAACCGGTTCTGTGCGCGTGCTGGCAATAAAATTGTACACCATAATCAACAGCGACCAGCCAATTACTAACGCCGACAGCGTAATCAGAATTTGGGTATTGCCAATACCTAAGCTAGGCTCATAATCAGCATAACGGCGATTCATGCCTAAAATACCCACGCTCATCTGGCCAAAACTCATCACCCAGAAGCCAGGCACCATCAGCCAAAAATGAAGCTTACCCAAGGATTCTTTGTACATGTGCCCGGTGATTTTTGGATACCAATAATACAAGGCTGCACAGAAGGGGAAGATAAAGCCGCCAAACATCGTGGCATGAAAATGCCCCACCACCCAGTAGCTGTCATGCAGATGCATGTCGGTAGGGATGGTTCCTAAAATCGGGCCGCTAATTCCCCCAATTAAGAAAACAGAGATGGAGCCAAGCACAAAAAGCATGGGGGTTTCAAAAGAAAGCTTACCCTCCCAAATGGTGGCCACCCAGCTAAAGAATTTAACGCCGGTCGGAATAGCCACAAACATCGTTGAAATCATGAAGGGGATGCGTAGCGCATCGCTCATGCCGGAAACAAACATGTGGTGAGCCCACACTAAAAAGCCAACAAGCGCAATACCTAAGCTGGATAAGGCAATCCAACGGTAGCCAAACAGCGGCTTGCGCGAGAATACCGGCAGCAGTTCACTAATCACCCCTAATCCTGGCAAAACAAATACGTACACTACTGGGTGTGAGTAGAACCAGAATAGATGCTGATACAAAATGGGATCACCGCCGTTTGCCGGGTTAAAGAAGGTAAAGCCCAACGTTCGTTCAGCAATGGTCATGCTCAGGGCCACACCGACAGTTTGGGTAGCCGTAAACTGAATGAGTGCCGCTGCCACGGCAGCCCAGACAAAAATGGGCATGCGAAACAGGCTCATTCCCTTGGCCCGCATGGTGATGGTCGAAACGATAATATTGATAGCACTGGCAATCGACGAGAAACCGTTCATATAAAAGCCAAGCAAAAACAGCTGGACGCCCAAGGGAGCACGGAGTGAGAGCGGTGCATAGCCCACCCAGCCCGTGTCCCAACCGCCAATCGCCATACCGGCCAGAATAAGCATGATTGAAGGCACACCAATCCAATAACTAAAGGCATTCAACCGAGGGAAAGCCATGTCTGAAGCACCAATCATCAGGGGCACCAGGTAGTTACTCATGGCCCCAACGCCCAGCAAGATACTGGCAATCATCACGATACCGTGGGCGCTAAACAGCGTATTGTATTGGTCAAAATTCAGGAACTGCATACCTGGTTGGGCCAGTTCTAAGCGAAAAACAATGGCAAAAATACCGCCAACAAACAGAACCAGGATGCTGGTAATGCCATATTGGATGCCAATGACCTTATGGTTTACGTCTACGGTTAGGTAACGGAACCACTCTGGCTTGCCTTCTGGCGCACCATGCTTCAGGGGTGTTTCGTGCCCCCCAATCCACAGCATCCAGTCGGTAAGGACGCCAGCGCCCATTAGTGAGCCAATAATGCTTAGAATCGCACCGAAGACGACGGCAGGCTCGTTGAGCAAACCGGTTTCTAACCCCGCCAGGGCACGGATGCCATTAACCAGGCCATTGCCGATAAAGAAGGCGGTTACCTGTCCGGTTAGTCCCCAAACAAAGGATGTTTCAGAGGCAAAGTAGAGGAAACGACCTAACCGCGTGTTTTGGAACAAGCCAAGGCCACTGCCCAGGCCAACAATGAGATGACCGACGATAAGCAGCACAGAAACGACGTTGATGAGTACCGGGTAGATGGAATCAATTACGGCCGTTGGGATCAACAAGAATTGTAGCAGGAACTTAATAAAGTTGGCGATTGGTTCCAAGGTAAAGACAGCCTGGACAATGGCTGCCAGCAAAGCCCCAATAACACCGCCAAAAACGGCCGCTACAACGGCAAAGGCAAATCTCGAACGAACAATCTTTAATAGTGTAGTCATATGTTCACTTCCTTGGCCCTATTACTGGTCCAACGTTTGCATGAAAGCAATGATGTCAGCAATGACATCCAGGTCTGCCCCTTCACTGGCAGAAATCTGCGCTTCAAGGGTGCTTATCCGTTCACCAAAGTTCTGAGGCATTACGTTTGGATTAAAGCCCTGCACAATTTGGTCGTTCGGGTTGAGAATAGAATTACGGATATATTCATCATCAACGGTAATGGTTGTGCCATCGGTGAGCATTTCTTCGCGCAGGTAAACACCTTGCCAGGTCGGACCGGCACCGGCCGTTCCATCTAGAGAATGGCAACCGTTACAACCTAAATCCAGGTAAAATTGCTGTCCCCGTTCTTCAGGCGACAAGTCTGAATAGCGGAAGGCAGAATCAATGAGAAATTGCTCAAAATCTGCCTGGGAAACAACCTGTACATCCGCCATCATTTGCGAATGGCTGGTACCACAAATTTCGGCGCAGCGCAGGCGGTAGTTGCCAAGCTCTGTGGGCGTAATCCGCAGCTGCTTCACCTGCCCTGGCACGAGGTCTTGTTTCACTCGGAATTCCGGCACCCAGAAAGAATGCAGCACGTCATTTGATTCCAACTCTAGCAGAACAGGTTGGCCAACAGGCAGAACAAGTCGCGCCGATTGCACATCCTGTTCGGGGTATTCAAAGTTCCAGGACCATTGCTGTCCTACAACGGATACCACCATTTCGTTGTCTTGCTCGCTGGTAATATCACCCAACACGATGGTGCCATAAATGCCAAAACCTACGACAACAATGGTAGGAATCACGGTCCAGGCAATTTCCAGGCCGGTGTGACCATGCACATGGGGACCATCTTCCATGTCATCGGGGCGGCGGCGAAAAACAGCGACGGAATAAATCATGATCACCATAATGAATGCAAACAAGAAAGCCATCATCAAAAAGTGACTTTGGAACATGGTGTCGATGGGCTCGGCCTGGCTGCTTGCCGCCGTGGGCAAGGCAAACATCCCTCTAAACAGAAAGTACAATCCCACTGTTGTGACGAGCGTGAGCACAGCGACTGCGATTGCGTGCTTGAGTTTTCCCATAGCTATTTTATATCCTTCAAATACTCAAAAATATCCGGTTGAATCGAATCTAAATAACCGTTTGGAATTAACTTAGCGATTCCGCACGATCACTTTAAGCCCATTCGCTCATTCCATAAATTATTGCGAATGGGCACTTCGGTTAGCGCAAGTGTTTACAACTGTTTTAAGCTGGTGCTGCATTAATATAGGCCATAATACCAATGCCCAGGCCCAACATAATAAGTCCGGTAATTAGAACGGCGATAAAATCCCAGGGGATTTTGCCAGAGTCGGTTTCATCCACTGCCTCAATTTTTTGCGGCCGTAAACGAAGACCTATTACGAGTAGCGTAATCAGAGCTGTTACCGCAAAAGCCGGGCCAGTGACACTGACAATACGGCCGTCTATCTCTGTAACCCCTTCCGGGAAAAAGTTGCGGACTACAACCATTGTGGCAAACCCCACAAACATTAAGGCGATAAGCGTATTGCTAACAACTGACCAGCGAGGCATTTTGTGAGAAGGTTGCGGGTGCGTGGTACGGCCGTCTCGTATCACCGTTAATTTCTCTTTTTGCCTTTGTTCCAGCGCTTGCTGGTGTTGTTGGTAAGTTTCGCTTTCCAGCGTATTGTCGCGTATGCCCGCAAGCAGCTTAATGAGAAATGATAAAACAGCGCCAACACCCACAATTAAGGCAACCACCACCACCGTCACCACGCCAATAGCTATAAATGGGGAGATGGTGTCGGGCACGGCTTCAGCCAGAGATGCGGGTAAAGGCGAAGCAACCAGCGTCGCTTTTAATGCTTCTAAACTAATTGGTTCAGGCTCATATGGGATTCTGGTAGAAGGACCACCACCAAAACTAGGGAGTTCAAATGCGTTGGCCAATGCAGGCCATACGGCCGTTACTAACCCAAACAAAACCAACAGGCCAAGTAAAGGCACCCATGTTTTCCAAGACTCAGGTTTGTTCAAGAGTTCTTCTCCTACCGAGGCCTCACAAACAGCATTTTTGCGAGACGGCTCCGGTCGTCAAAATGTGAGTTTCTGGTCAGATGCTTCATAGAGAGCACACTTCCATATATAAATATATAATAAATCGACTCTATTTGGCATTTCATGCTGCATTAAGTAAAGCGAATTTGAGTTGTTCTGCCTCGTTTGTGGATTTTAGCACAAACCAGTTGTCAAGCAACAGTCGCAGCTGCTTCCTCGCGTTAACGATTTCGGGAAAACGGCCGTCTAAAAAAGGATTTTCGGGAAGGTGTGGCAACGGTAGGCGAACGGCCGTTCCGTTCTAACAAATCCTCCCGCAGCGAAAGCAGGGTGCGATGATACAACGACTTAATCGCCCCCTCACTGCGCCCCATAATGTCTCCGATTTCCGCGTTTGATAAGCGTTCCACAAATTTCAAAATCAGCAATTCCTGCCGATCAGACGGCAAGCGACGGATTGCTGACAGCAGCAACGCCTTGTCTTCCATAAGCTGTGTGGCAAACTCTGGACTTTCATCCCCCACATGCCAATGGGTAATATCATCCAGAGCAATCATTTGGCGACGGCTATTGTCTCGATGCCAATTGGCGACCAAATTATGGGCAATACGGTAAAGCCAGGCAGAAAAAGGCACACCTTTGTCTTGGTAGCGGGGGATATGCTTCATGGCCCGCACAAAAATCTTGGCCGTTAAATCTTCGGCGTCAGCGGCGTTCCCTGTGCGATAGTAGACATAATTATAGATACGATCAACGTAAATCTCATAAAGCTGCCCAAACGCTTCTTTATCTTCTTTGGCGCGCTCAATCAGCGCTTTCTCGTCAATGGGTGAACTCAACGTTGCCTCTTCTACAATCCAACTCAAATATTGCGGGGGTGCAGTATAACAGATGCCCGAATGCCTGCCTAACAAAACCCGTCGTTAAACCGTTGATGAATCGTGCTTGACGGCCGTTTCCCACATCGTTAAGCTCCACTCCTATGGCACAAAACCTGGACCCTCAAGATGCACTCTCCAGCCGCAGCAGTGGCCTGTTTGGCTCTTTTATGCTGCTGATTGTGGTTCTGTTTATCATGGGTGCCGTGCTGAGTGGCGGGGAGGCCCCGGCAACGGCCGTCGCCATCGCCAATACCCCCACCGCTGAATCCAATGTCCTGGCCACCGTGGCCAACACACCCACCATTGCCCCTACCGCTACGGTCACAAATTCCCCGACGCCTACCCAAACACCATCACCAACGGCCACAGCCACAGCCACACAAACCCCCACGCCCAGCATCACGCCTAACCCACTGTGGACAGCCACCGCAACGCTGCCGCCTACAGCAACCTTGCCGCCACCACCGCTGCCGACACCGCAGGATGGCATCAGCACCACCGTGCGCATCCCCATCCTCATGTACCATTACATTAGCGTGCCCCCCAAAGACGCCGACGTCTACCGCGTGGACCTCTCGGTGACGCCGGACAATTTCCGGGCGCAAATGCAATACCTGGCTGAAAATGGTCACACGCCCATCGACTTTTATACGCTTTCCCGCGCCATCACGAACCATGAGCCGCTGCCGCCCAAACCGGTTATCCTCACGTTTGATGATGGCTATCTGGACAATTACGAGACAGCTTATCCCATTCTGCAAGAGTTTGGCTTTGTGGGTACCTTTTTTATTCCCACCGAATTTATCGACAACAACCGGGCGGGCTATATGAACTGGCTTATGATCGAGGAGATGGCCGCAGCGGGGCATCGCTTCGAACCGCACTCCCGCACGCATCCAGACCTACGCGCTCGCGAGAATGATTATTTGATTTGGGAAATACTGGGCCCGCAG
The DNA here is from genome assembly GCA_905479495.1 of uncultured Anaerolineae bacterium. Classification (GTDB taxonomy): domain Bacteria; phylum Chloroflexota; class Anaerolineae; order Promineifilales; family Promineifilaceae; genus Leptofilum. The sequence goes on along the minus strand of CAJQMR010000002.1, from coordinate 242,523 downwards.
GAAACGCTGGCAGCGCACATCGGCTATGCACCACGCTACTTTGCCTACCCATCGGGCCGATATGATGACAGTGTACTGTTGATGATGCAGCGTCTCGATTTCTGGGGGGCAGTCACCACAGTGGCCGGAGCCGATCTTGGCTTTGAAAACCGATTTACCTGGCCACGCCTGCGCATACGAAACAACACGCCACTGGGAGAGTTCATCGATTTGGTAAATTTGCAGTTTGAGGAGTAAGCAGGCAAATGCGTTCTCTTTCTGGGGTGCAACGCACTTGCCCCAAGCTGTCTGTTTGCTAATAGGGTTTGTTCAAGTGCGTCGCACCTAGGCATTGGAAACGGCCGTTAACAAAAAATCTATAATTCTCCGACGAACTTCTAACATCACGCATATATTTTTCTTACACTTTTGCACAAAAATAAAGCCCGTAACGTTAAAAACAATGGTGCAGGTGACAGTCACTCGTTGTACAGGTACTTAAACTAAATGATATTTTTGAGTGGCTGTCACCTCCCTGATTCAACAACAATCAAGGAGTGTGTAAGATGGCAAAAGTAGTTCGTTGGACCCCCATGAATCCTGTAAATTTATTTAACGAGTTTGATCGCTTGTTTGAACGGCCAGAAACTCGCAGCGCAACCGAATGGAGCGTTGCCTTAGATGTAGCCGAAAATGATGACAACTATCTGGTTAAGGCAACCGTTCCCGGCATCAATCCAGATGATTTGGAAATTACGCTGGAAGATGATGTTTTGACCCTGAAAGGCGAAATTTTACGCGACGAAGAAGTAGAAGATGTAAAATATCACGTTCGCGAGCGTCGCTTTGGCTCCTTCAGCCGCAGCATCCGTTTCCCGGTTGCTGTTAATGGGGACGCGGTAGAAGCCACTTATAACAATGGCATTCTCAGCCTCAATATCCCCAAAGCAGAAGCCGTTAAGCCAAAACGCATTACGATCAACGCAAACTAAACAAACACCGTCACACCTACAAAACAAAGCGGGCATCGGAAAAATCTCCAATGCCCGCTTTATTTTTTTTGATTTGTTCTGAAAATCCAGCTTGGTCAGGCTATCAATTCAAAATGCTTCAGTAACAATGTTTCCCATTCATTAATGAATTCTTCGTAAACGTGCTCGCTAAAGCCAGAAATAAACTTCTCTGCGGCAGGCGACAGGGCTATATATTTATACGTCACCTGCACTTTGGCTCTGGCCGCTTCAAGTTCTGTACAAACCACAGTAATCACACCCACCTTCTCTTCTGGCTCGATCCTATAAAATTGCACAAAATGCACGCTGGGTTCATATCTTTTCACAAGCCAAATGGCTTTTTGGGTGTTGTGATCGTGGGTTTCAGTTAGAAAAACGTAATCCTCAGACAGTTGAGTCGTACCCATCACGTTTTGGTAATCCCAACCTGGTACCCACAATTTTTCTCCTTCGGGGCTAAACAACGGAAACAAATCGGCAACGGACAAAGGCATTTCAAAAAATTTAGTATGGCTAATCGATTTCATAATACCTCCCGCTCTAACAGATTGCCCATATTTAAGGTGGTTTTTCACCGTACGGCATCAGTCATGCGCCAACGATCTACTTTTAGCGTACAGTAAAAATGGTCCCTTTTCATCTTCCATCTCTTTTTCTAGCGTCATGCCCAGCTTGCGGGCCACATTTTGCGACGCCTGGTTTGCTGGATCTATCATGCAGATTAAGCGAGACAGGCCCAATGTGTTAAAGCCATACTGGACAATGGCCTGGGCTGCCTCAGCACCCAACCCTTGTCGCCAAAACGTTTTATCAATCAAATAGGCCACTTCTACTTCCTCACGCCCCTCAATCGTCCAGGGCAGCAGCCCGCAGCGGCCAATAAATTGCTTTGTTGGCTTGTAAATGGTTGCCCAAAGCCCCAGTTCAGGATGCCTGGGGTGCCCATTCAGAAACCATTCCAACTCTTCTTTCGTTTCCTCATAGGTTAAGGTGCCCTCGGGGAAATAACGACGGATTTCTGGATTGCTGTAAAGGGCAAAAAGCGCATTCAAATCCTCCATTACCAGGCGTCTGAGAATCAATCTTTCGGTTTCCAGAATTATCATTAAGTTACCTTAGCTAGGCCGCTAGCTGTGCTGTTATTTGGGATGGGCACAGTATAAACGAAAACGGCCGTTTTCCCACCAAAGCCTCCCCATAATCAGCCCCAAAATTATTACAATCATCATTGAAATATTATATTTGTCATAGCCGGGAGTGAGGAATGTCACTACGGCCGTTTGCCCCACAGGCATATAGTTCAATGACTATTGAATTAACTATTTGGAGGTTAAATCATGTTAAACATTAAAGTACTTGGCCCTGGTTGTGCCAACTGCAAACGACTGGAACAAATGGCTCGCCGTGAGGTAGAAAATCTGGGCTTGGAAGCAGCCATTGAGAAAGTAACCGATTATGGGCAAATTATGGCCTACGGCGTCATGTCTACGCCCGGATTGGTAATTAATGAACAGGTGGTGGCCTACGGCCGTATCCCCAGCAATCAAGAAGTGGTGGATTGGCTCGTCGCCGCCCAAAATTAAGCAGGAGCCAGCCATGAGCAGCGAAAAAATAACCCTTACTCCCCCACGGAAATCCGGCTGGCAACTGCCCACCCTGGTCGTCCTGTTGGGAATCGTCTGGCTGCTGGTGTGGCAGCAACTGCAACCGCTGGCCGATTGGCTCAGCTATGATCTTATTGGCTTGCAGCCAGACACCCGCTTGGGTGAATCGATCAACTTCTTTCTCTACGACGTCCCCAAAATTCTATTACTGCTAGCCGGGATGATCTTCCTGGTAACGATGATTCGCTCGTTTTTCAGCCCGGAGCGCACCCGTGCCTTGCTGGGTGGGCGTCGCGAGGGCGTGGGCAACGTGCTGGCCGCCGGACTCGGTGTCCTGACGCCATTTTGCTCCTGTTCAGCCGTGCCCTTGTTCATTGGTTTTGTGGAAAGCGGCATCCCCTTGGGCGTCACCTTTTCCTTCCTCATTGCCACGCCAGTGGTTAACGAAATTGCTCTGACGATGCTGTTTGGCCTTTTTGGCTGGCAGGTGGCAGGACTGTATCTGGTGACGGGCTTAACCATTGCCATCCTGGGCGGCGTACTCATCGGCCGTTTGCGCCCAGAAAAGTACGTGGAAGAGTTTGTCTGGCAGGTGCAAGTGGGGCAGCAAGCGGGTCTGGCAACCTACAAGCCAACCTGGGATGATCGCATTCGCCAGGCAGGCCGCAGCACGCGGGAAATTGTGGGCAAAGTGTGGCTGTTTGTGATCATCGGCATTGGCATCGGCGCTGGCATTCATGGCTACGTGCCAGAAGATTTTCTGGCCAACATTATGGGCAGCGATGCCTGGTGGTCAGTGCCTGCGGCCGTAATTTTAGGCGTGCCGCTTTACTCCAATGCGGCAGGTGTCATTCCCATTGTTTATGCTCTCATGGAAAAAGGGGCGGCGCTGGGCACGGTTCTGGCCTTCATGATGTCGGTCGTGGCGCTCAGCCTGCCAGAGATGCTCATTTTGAAACGGGTAATCAAAACCCGTCTGATTGTCATTTTCATTGGCATTGTGGCGGTGGCAATTATTTTTACGGGCTACTTGTTTAATCTGGTGATTGGCTAAAGTATTCAGGACTGGCAGTCCTTAGGCAGAGGGCATTACTAACCCAATAGATGCAAAGGACTGCCAGTCCTAGCTGCAAAGATATTGTCAAGGTGTTTTATGAATGAAGCAGAAATACTAGAGATAACGGCCGTATTCAAAGCGCTCTCGGACCCCAACCGGCTGCGTATCTTTGCTGAGTTGATGGCAGGTGATTCCTGCAACTGCGAGCTAAAAGACCGCCTGGGGCTGGCCTCCAACCTGCTGTCACATCACCTAAAGGCGCTGGAAAAAGTGGGCCTGGTCGATTCGCGGCGGGATGTGGTGGACGGCCGTTGGATTTATTACGCCGTTGATCGAGACAACATTACCCAGTGGCATGCCTGGTTCGCCGCCTTTTTTGACCCTTCCCGCATCCAAACTGGCCCAGTCTGTGGCCCAGAAAGCCAGGTCGTTGCCCTGGATCAGGTCGAGTCTGCTTGAGTTGGTAACACCAAGCCTAAAACCAGATTGCCATCCCGATCCGTTTCCCCCTGGAACCCCATCCGCTTTAGATAATTGGCATGCGCATTGTTATGTGGCGTGCTCATCAGCTTGTTGATGTTGTGCTGCTGAAAAAAGCCAGATTGATAGTAAAGATAGTTACCAATCTTAAAATCGCGGTAAGCAGGGATCACAAAATCCAAAAAGATGCGGAACTCGCCCTGTTCGTTGCGCTGGCCGATGAACAATCCCGCCGGAACCATGTCGCGCAGCACAAAAATGATGAGCTGTTTGTCACTGGGGGCAAAGCGGTAGTCGGGGATAAACTTCTCAATCTCTGCTTTGTAAAAATTGAGGAAGTAATGCAAATAGGCGGAGCCGCTGTTCACCTCCAATAGCTTGAAATATTCTTTGCTGCTGAAAATGCGGTAGAGGAAGTAGAGGTTGACCATGATGATGACGGCATTAACGGCCGCAATCGGATACGCGCCAATCAGCAAACCATAAATAAAAAAGGCAATCGCCCCCACCAGGTTAATGAGCCGCAGCTTGAGCACGGAACTCATCATCAGCGAAATGGCCACCAGCACCGAAGCCAGGTAGCCTAAAAGTTCAAGATAAACTTGCATACAATCCCCGTCAACAGACTCAATTTGATTTTTTCTAGATAGAGAACGGCCGTTCCACAAAAAAATTACATCGATAAGAAAACAAAGTTGTGGGAAGCTACCCCAACGGCCGTGCCTTACGTAACGCTTTGGCTTCGATTTGACGAATACGCTCGCGCGTCACGCCAAACTGCTGCATCGTTTCTGCCAGGCTGTGCGCCCCATCCTCTTTTAAGCCAAAGCGAAACGTCAAAATCGCTTGTTCTTCTGACGTTAACAAACCCAGCACAGCCCGTAACTTTTGGCACAATACCTCATAATCATCATTGGGGAATAAAGCGTTTGCTGTCATTGTTTTACCTCACGAACTTCAATTGGATAATTGTAATTCATGGGGTGGGATACCCCAAAGTACCAAACCCTCTATGTTGGGAATTCAAATCTGACACAACATGTCATAAATGTGGTTGATACTTCCGTTTATATTAATTAAAGGGAAAGATACGATGACATCTACAATTTCATTAGACAAACTCAATCAGTTTATTGTACAGGCAAAAGCAGCCACCTATGTGGGTGACGGCCGAAAAACAAAATCCAGTCGAAAAAACTCGCATGATTTGGCTTACCAAAACGGGGATTTTTCGTATCTGGACAGCTATTTTGGCGGCACAGACTTTATCGGCCAGGAAGTGGTTTATGACAATGGTGAACCGGTCTGGGCGATGAATTATTACGGCCGTATCCTTCAACCAGACAAAATTACGGCCGCTGAAGCCGGACAAATCATCAAACAAAGCCTGTCAAAATTATATGAAGAAGGGCGCTTTTTGGGCGGATTCACCCACACCGTTGGCACATTCAGCTACACAGACACAAGCCAGGGCAACCTCCAATCCTTCACCGGCAAAGAATGGATCACGCGCGATGGTGTGAAGGTGTATGAACTTGTTTATCATGGTGGGATGATTAAGGTTTGAGAGTTGGCACCTCAAATAGACCGGGTGGCTAACATAATTTACGCTGGTATCTCACAGTCAGAAAGGATTTTTTAACCCTTTGGGCCATTCCTAAACATTTTGGGAATCTCTTTAACCAAATGAACATTCCCAGCAAATATCCGAATTTGGCCTTCAGGCCTATTTATTATGAAGAGACGATGCAGTCGCAAAAATTCCTCAATCGCTATATCAGGTACATTGATGCCAATCTTTTTTAGCAAAATCTTGCACTCATCAGGTTGACCAAGTTGAAAATCAACTCCCACCCAATTCATGGGACCTTCAAAGTAAATGACTGTTTCAAACCCCAAATATAACGATGCATCTAAAAGGTCTTCTTTGTACAATCTGATAAGCAATTGGGAATGCCCTGGAACATATCCCCACACCCTGCAATTGTAAGAAAGTGGCTCATCAACATCAATGATGTTTCCAAATGGATACTCGTTCATTTTCAGTAGCTCCCTACTGTGGCGCAATCATCGGCAAACAAAAAACCTCGTTGCGCTGCGGACGGCGTCCCGCCGCTCCGCCTACCTTCAAATAAACTGCTTCAAAAGTTACCTAAAATTGTCATTCTGAATGGAGCGCAGCGCAATGAAGAATCCCTCTAAACTTTGCTAGCCAAAACCTTTGCTCATCGACCAAATATGCTTTGTTGTCACGCCATAGGGATTCTTCGCTGCGCTCAGAATGACAGTTTTACATAATGGTGAAATGCTCAAGACACGCTACGTCAAATCTCTGCGTAATAATCTCCGAAGCAGTCTAGCAGAAAATCTTGCAGGTCGCCCAGGTTTTCTAGCTGGGCTTTGATCGCTTCCAGGTGGTAGCGGGTGCGCTGTTGCTGCTCGTAGCGGTAGAAGTTGGTCAGCTGGGTGGCGTCTAACTGCTTCAGATAATCATAAAGGGCGTCGTAAACGGCCGTAATCCCCACAGACCTTGGCGAGAAAAGCTGCGCATACCCCAAGGCCAACACGTACGCCTCGGCGGCGCGGTCCAGGTGGTGTTGGGCGGCGCGGCTGGTGGAATCCACCTCGGCAAAATAGCTATCGAAGGCGATACGGCCGTGTAGGCTGTACAACTTACTCATCTGCTGGAAGAAAAAGTGCGGCGTTTCGTTGGTTTGCGGCGGCTGCTCATCGGGCCGCAGACGCACGTCTGGCGGGAAAAGCGTATCGGCCGTTTCCAGTGTTTGCGCCAGACTATTCTCGTCACCGGCAACGTACTGAGTCCAGGCCAAATTGACTAGCGCATCCAGCTCAAACCGGATCAGCCCCAGCTGCTGCGCCCCTTTGACGGCGCTGTCTAAGAAATAAGTGGCCCGCCCCAGCCGCTGCTGCCAGATATCCGGTACGGCCGTTTCCACCGTACGCGCCAGCCAATCCCGGTACAAACAGCCCGTCTCGATGTTGATCTCAATCATCCGGATCGCTTCATTGCGGGCGTTGCTGGCCATAAAGATTTCCTGCGCCTGGCCTACGGCGTGTTCGGCCGTCCGGTAAATCTCATCTATGTCCGTGTCTGACAACGTTTGGTCTTCGCGCACCAGGCGGCGCAGTCCCTCAGCGATGTGCATCATGCTCAGGCCCGTGGCCCGCGAATCCCCAATTTCGGCAGCAATAGCAAAAGCAGTGGCGCTGGCTTGCAGCGCTTCCCGCGAGCGATGCAGTTCGTTCATAATTTGCCCCAGCGTGTTGTACGATCCGGCAATCGGCAGCAGTTCACCCGAATTAATGCGCAGTTGCAACCCCTCGTTGCAGACACGAATAGCGCGCTTTTTGCCCATCTCCACCAGGGTTTGGGCCAGATTGTTCAGCGTAGAAGCCTGCTGGTCGGTGGGCGGCAGCTGGCGCAGATATTTGAGCGCCGCGCCATACGCTTCAACCGCATCCCGATAATCGCCCAAAATGGTCAGCCCATTGCCCAGCACGGTGTAGCAGTTGGCAATGGTAAAAATCAGGCGAGGGTAAGCGGGATGCCCCACAAAGCCGTTCTCGCCAGGGAACACTTCGGTGTAGATGTCTGCCTGGGCCAACCGGGTGAGGTCCTGGACGATGGTTTGCAGGTGGTTTACGGCGTCGGGAATGCCTTCGCCCAGATAAATGCGGGCCAGTTCACGCCAGCAGTGGCGCTGCCCACGGGCAAAGGTGTGCTGCCAGCTGTGCCGTTCATGCTCGTTGCTGAGATGAGAAACGGCCGTATCCACCGCATCGGCAAACTGGATCGCCCGCTGGTACTGCTTGGTCATCCAAAAACGCAAAATCCAGGTGGCGGCATCATCCTGCTGGGCGGCCCGATGCAGCACCATCGCCGGATGTTCGCCCCGCTCGCTGGCCGCCGCACGCGGCTCCATCGTCACAAAAGCAAAGGCGTACTTATCTTGCAACAGTCGCCACACTTCCGACTGCACCACCGCCCCCGAAGCAACGTTAAGCGCCCGGTTTTGCTTGTTGGCCAGGCTGTAATAAGTGTCGTTGAAATGGGTATCTGGGTTAAGCAGCAAATTGTAATGCAGGTATTCCAAATCTAAATCTTGCAGCTCGCTCAAAAGTTGATTGCGCCGCAGTTCTTCTTCGGCAGTAGGTTTGGGCATGTGGGTATTGAGAATGGTAGACGGCCGTTCCTGGCGAATGCGGCCCAAATCGTGGCGAATGTACGCCGTGCGCTGCGCCTGCACCCGCTTTCGATTGCTGTTAGCCCAGTCGCGCAGCCGCTGGTAAAGCTGCTGCCGCGCCGCCATTTCCGCCTGCCGATTGGCTTCTGTACTGTTCATATGTTCGGCGTAGATGCGGTACACCTCGTCCTGCAAACCGGTCCGTCCGCCAGATTTCTGCTTGATGAGCGACATCGACTGCATCGCCGCCAGCTCCGCTTCAATTTCGGCCAGCCGCAGCTGATCCGGCGGCCACGTTTCTGGCGTGTCACCGGGCTTGCTGTCCAGCACAAAATGGAGCTGTTCAGCCTTTAGCCCCCGCGTCGCCCGCACCAATGCCTGCAAAATCTGGGAGCGCAGCCCTGGCTGGCTAAACAGCAGCCGGACAAACTCCCCCTCAATCTCCTGCCGCGCCGTTAACATTTCCTGGGACTCAGCGCCGCCCCCAACCCGATCATACGCTTGCAGCAGCGAATCTTGCAGCGGTTCCGGCATCGTGCGGCCTTCAATTAAAATGTCTGTGTACAGCGACAGCCGGATGGGCTGTCCGCCGGTGTACAAATGCAGCAGACGCAGCTGCTCCTCATCGTCGATGAGGACATCGAGCGTGTCAGACACGTCCTGGGCCAGGGTGTTTTGCGGCCGTTTCCGCCAATCGTCGCGCAAAGACCCAAAAAAGCTGCGGGTTTCACTTTCACTAAACGGTTCCAGGTTGAGCACGGTCAGCTTCGTCGGCTTGCGCGCCTTTTCTACCGCCTCGCTGAGCATGGCAAAATAATGTTCGCCCTCTTCTTCACGTCCGGCAATGAGCAGGGTGCTGTTGGGGAAACGGCCGTGTTCAATCTGGTCCACCAACCACTGCTGCGTGCTAAAGGCAATTTCCTTTGGCTCCAGCAAATCCCGCTCCAGCAGCCAGCCGGAGCTGACAATCGAGAGCTGTTCCGTGGTATCCAGGGGAATCACCAGCCGGTACAGCCCAGCCGCTTTGTGATAATCGCGTCGGAAATCAATTTCGGCTGCTTCGGTGGCTTTTTCCACCAGCGAATAAGCCGCGCCAGCATCCATCAGCCGCCGCTGCCGGGCCCGGGCCATCTCGTGGCGGCTAAACTCCACCGCGCCGTTCCAGGTCTGGCTGCTGCCAATCGTTTCTAAAAAGAAGTCGCGTGAGTGCAGGCGGATGTCGCTAAAGTCCAGTAAATTGCAAGCGATGGCCTTATTACCAAACTGCTGCTGCCAATCATCGGCGGGACGGCCGTATAGCTGACGCGTTGATTCATGCCCCATGCGCCGCAGCGCCTCCTCGATCATGCGCGTTTTGCCCAGGCCGCCAGGACCAGCAATCAGCACAATATGGCAGTCGCTGCTCGTCTGGTAGATCGCCTCCCGAATCCGACGCATTTCGTTGTTGCGGCTGACTAATTCTCTTGGTTGGTTGGTGGCTGCCAACAATGCTTCTTCACGCATCGGCATCTCCTTCAAAACAAATCTGCGGATGATCATTTAACATTTTGGCTCGATGAGCTTTTGGCCCAGCGCAGCCCGCAAAAATTGGCGCAGGCCGTCGGTAATTTTGTAATTTGGCCCGCCCACATTGGTGATAAACCAGTGGTGGCTAAGCAAATTGATCCAGTCCCAGGCCTGCGCCAGGGAAATGTTCATCAACTGGCCAATCGTATCGGCCGACCAGGTGTCGCTGTCGTGATGGGCCAGGCAGGCCAGCAGGTTGATCGTTTCCGGACCATTTTCAGGCAGCGCTTCCAGTTCAGACAGCACCGTTGTCACCAAATCAGGTGGTAAAACCACGCCGTCGCCGTACAGGTGTTCGGCCAGCAGCATGTTTAGCCCCGGATGGTCCCAGGTATAGTCGGCCAGAATGTATTCACAGTAGGCCAGGTCCAGTTCCGGGTTCAGCTTTTGCATTTGCTGCAAGCCTTGTTCGCGCCCTTGCAACGTGCCCAATTCCAGCCGCTGCTCCCGCCGCTTGAGCATAAATGATTTAATGGGCTGGCTGGTTTTCAGGGTGATGATGAAACGGATGGCGGACTGGCGGGCCAGTGGCTCAATCGCCTGCCGCTCAAACTGCCGCCACGCCGCTTGTGATAGTAAATCACCACCATCGATGAAGAAAAAAACGGTCTGGCCTGGCCAGCAGCGGTGGCAAATATCGAGGGCCACCCGTTCCAACTGGCTGCTAACCTCCTGCCCCAACTCAAATCCATACGCCTGCGGGCAATCCTGGTTTAGCTCGATGAGCAGTTGGCTGGCCCAATTTTGCAGCACCTCGGGCGGCAGCGCATTTTGGTCACTGCGCGGATCGGTGATGGGCAGCTCAACCATGTAGGCAATCTGGCCATCCGTCCTAAGCTGCTGGAAACTGTTGTTGACAAACCATGTTTTGCCAATGCCCGGTGGCCCGGTGATGGTGAGGAGCTGTTTCTCCCCAGCCACCCAGCCGCGCAGATAAGCCTGTTCAGCCTCACGGCCGACAAACTGCTCAGGATCATAAATTTTGCGCTTGCGAATTAACTGCATGAGTACTTCCAAAATGGGTAATTAAGTAATTTGGTAACTGAGTAATTGGGTGGTTTTGCCAACAAGTTCAATTGCTCAATTACGTAATTACCCAATTACGTCTCCTGTTTCATTCCCCATCGTTCTACCATCCGCTGCCAATCATCCAGGGTAATGAGGAAAATATCTGGCGCGTGATTGGCGTGACTGTCGATGAGGCGGCTGATGGTTTGCAGCAAAAAGCGGGGCGACTGGTTTACCTCTTGCTGCAACAGTTTATTGATTTCGGCAACAACGGCCGTTTCAATAATCGTGTTCAGGTTACGAATCCAAACTTCGGCGGTGCGAAACCGTTGTTCAATGAGTTTTTGAAATGGATCGGGCTGGTTCCAGTTGAGAACGGCCGTAAACAGCTCCAGCGTCATATTTTCTTCCACAAAGACGTATTCAGCGTCTGGTTGAAATGATTGCGGGAAAAATAGTTTGTAGTAAATCGGTAAGGAAAAATCGGTGAGGTCAAACAAAAAGTGGAGCAGTTCGGCAATGTCCAGTTCGTTGGGCCGGGTGCCGCCGGGCACGTCAACAAGCAGGTAAAGGCGCTCATAGTGGCATTTTTGGGCGAGCTTTAACCCTTGCTGGAAGTGGGAACGGCCGTTGCCAATATCCGGCTGCTGTCCTGCCGCCGCCAGGATCGCCTCTATAAATTTCTTGCGCCCCGCCGTCAGCGGCGTGTAGCGGATAACGGGCCGATCCCAAACGCGCCACCAAGTGGACATATCGGCCGTCTCGCTCTCGGTGCGCAGCAGTTCCCGCTTCACCGTACGGCTAAATTGGGGAATGTGCGCCTGCCAAAAGCGACCCAGCTCCGCTGCCAGTGCCGGTTTCAAAATTTTCTGCAAGCTGTCAAACTGCTCAATCACCTGCACAAACAGATCAATGGCCAGTGCCTCGGTGAGGCGCTGCCACAGCAGCCTTTCGTCGAGCTGCACCGGTTCCCCTTTGCCTAATCCCAGCGACAGCACCAACGTTTGCTCCGGTAAAGCACGGCATTCGGCTGCTAGCATGGTTTTTACGGCCGTTTTCCCCGTGCCCGTTTGCCCATACACACAACTTGGCTGCGGGGCCTTCAGGTGATCCAGCAAGGGTTGACGCACCCGGGTTCCAGTTAGCCGATAGGGGGGATCGACAAAATAAGAAAAGAAAGGGGAATCTTCGGGGTTGATTTGCAGCTCTAATTCGGCCGTGGGCGCGCAAAAGGGATCATGTTCCAGGCGCAAGGTGCCCAACAAATAGCGGGCACGACGGGACACAAACCCAGCTGCCTCAGCAGCAGGCTGCGCGGAATCTGTGGGAGTGTTGTCTGAATCGACAGTCATAAGCGGTTCTCTACGCCAGGCGCAACAAAATTCTAGCCACACTGCGCGCCCACCTCTAGATTAACAGCCCGCTGGCTCATGAATCTGACAACTGTCTGACAGGAAGAGTGGCAAGTGGATGGTAAACCACATCTACCAACTTGCAGACTTGCCTACGCAAAATTCTCCAACCAGTATCCCAAATCCCGCCTGTTGTGGATATAAATGTTGGTTTTGGCGATGGGTTCGATGATTTTGCGGATACGGCCGATTAGCGTATTCAAATTGGCCTGGGTCCCGGCAATTTGCAGCAGTGCATCTGGCGCAGGCTGGCCTTGCAGCTCAAACAGGGTGCGCAGCAGCTCAAATGGCTGCCGGTCCAGCGACAACAGCTGCGGGCCGCGCCAAACAGCCATCTGCTCCGGCACCAGCCGCAAGGGGACATGCCGCTGGTAATAGGCCAGCGCCGCTGCTTTGGCGTCGGTGAGGGGTGCGGGTTTGGCCTGAGCCATAAATTGGGTCAGGATGGTTTCGGTCCAGTGCAGCCAGCCAGCCACAGTGGGAGCCTTGTAAAGGGTGTTGAGTTCTTTTTGGGCGCGATTGAGAACGGCCGTTCCCGCCAACGCCTCTAAGCTTGAAACCTCACCGCTCGTGGCCATTTGCAAATAACGGCTCACCAACTCACTGATTTCTGCTTCGGACAAATAAATGGGGATAATGCGCAAATGCCCCCCCACCCGATTTTCGATTTGGGCTTGCAGCACCACGCTTTTGGGCAGCGCCGCTCGCAGCATGACGCCCGGATTTTCCAGCAGGTCAAGCCGGAACAGCTCGCTTAAATCTTGCCCGCTCAAGGACGCTTCTTGCTCGTTCAGGTCGATGGTGAGCATGACGCCATCGAACCCCAGCGCCTGCACCAGCTCGGCCAACTCATCGATCTGACCGCGCACGTCAGCAGTATGTTCGTCGCTGGGGTAAATATCTTCGACATCATCTCGGTGAGGGATAGGCAGATCGGTAGCGGTGGCGCGATTGATCTGCTGGAGGAGCCGCACCAGCGTACGCCGCCCCAAATGCTTCTGCACCAGCCAGACGAGGAACTCTTGCAACAGTTCATGGCATTTTTGAATACGCTCGGGTTCTTGGTTAAGCAAACGGACGATCTCGCTGGCCGTAGCAGCCATCATCTGGCTGACGTGGCGGCGACCGGGCAGCCAGGGACGCTGGCCTTGGGGCCAGTTTTGTACGGGGTAAGGGACATGCAGCAGGGATGCGGCCGTTTCATGCAGCAGAGCTTGTAAGGCCACCGATTTTCCTGAGCCAGCTTCCCCCATCAGAATAGCGGAACCGGAAACGGCCGTAAAATCCCGGATCGCCTCAGTGTGTAAAAAACATGCTTGCCACCAACGGTCTAATTGCGCAGGTGTGAAGGCATTTGCAGGTAAAAAGGGCCACGGTTCATACTGCATCATCAAATTTCTACCCTGTCTGGACTGGACCTGCATTGTAACAGAAAGACGGCCGTCCGTGTACCAGTTGTACCGCAAACTGAATTATGTTAATATCTTCCCAGTGTTACCATGCCATCTATGAGAGAACAAAGCAATGAGTGAACTGAATGCAGAACGCGCAAAAATGTTGGGGGAACTGGTGCAAAAGGCCAGAGAGCATTTTGGCCGCACCAAGAAAGAGTGTGCGGCCGTTTTAAGCCTGAAACCTGCCGACTACCGCGCCATCGAATCTGGTGAATACCCCATCTCGCTCCCGCAGCTAGAAGCCATTGCGCTCTATCTTAACATCCCCATGGGCTACTTTTGGGGCAGCGAACCGCTCAAAACGGAAGCCGAAATTGATTTTGCCAATCTCATTGCCTTGCGCCACCGCGTGATTGGCGTATTGCTCAGCCAGCAGCGTCTGCGCAAGCGCGAATCGCTAGCCGACATGGCCGAAGCCCTGGACATGGAAGAAGATCTGCTCAAATCATACGAAATGGGCGAAGAATCCATCCCTTATTTGCACCTGGAACAAATCTGTCGTTATCTAGACGTTTCGGTAAGCTATTTTCTAGATGATTTGCATGGCCCTCTAGGACGGCACGAAGCCAGGCAAAAGTTGGAACGGCAATTCAATCGTATGCCAGCCGATATGCAAGCCTTCTTGATTAATCCCGTAAACGTCAGCTATCTGGACACCGCCAAAAAGCTGAGCGAAATGGATGTGGATCAGCTGCGGCAGGTGGCAGAAAGTCTGCTGGAGATCACCTATTAATTACTTAATTACTCAGTTACCCAATTACAAGTTTCTTTTCTGTAATTGAGTAATTGCTTGAAAATGAGTCATTCCCCCTCCCCCCAAGAATTAAAAGACGAAGGCATGCGCTTGTTTCAGCAAGGGAAGCACAAACAGGCGTTGGCGGCATTTGAGCAAGCGGCAGCAGGGTTTGCCGCCCAAGAGGATGTAGGGAACCAAGCAGAAATGCTCAACAACATGGGGGTTGTTTTACGGGTGCAAAGAAAGATGGATACGGCCGTAACCACCCTCAATCAAGCTGCCCAACTGTTCGCTCAAATTGGCGACCATAACCGCCACGCCCAAACCCTGGGCAACCTGGGCGACATCTACGCCCAGCAAAAAAAGTATACCGAAGCGGCTCGTCATTACAGCGACGCCGCCGCCCAATTTGCCCAAAGCAATGAAAAAGAAAATCAGGCCCAGGTGCTGCGCGCCCTGAGCCTGATGGAACTCCGCCGGGGCCACTGGCTGGCCGCCATCATGCGGATGGAAGAGAGCTTACAGGTCCGCCCCCGGCTCTCATTTCCTCAACGAATTTTTAAATGGCTGCTGCGCTTCGCCAACCGCCTCCTCGGCGGAGAGTGAACAGTCATCAGTGTACCGTAATCAGTATTCAGTTTACTGGTCACTGACTCACTGATGACTGAATACCGACCTACTGGTAGTTTTCTCCCTGAAATCGTTGAATCAAGTTAAAGCCCACAAACGGACCCAGCCAGCCGCAGGGCATGACCAGCAGCGCCAGCCAACCAAACGGACCGCTTTGCAAAAATTGTTCGGGGGCCAGCAAGGCGTCGCTAGGGTTGAGTCCGGCGCTGGTAGCCAAGGAAAGAAAGAGGGATTGGCTCATGAACAACACTAGCAAGGTAACGGCCGTTACCAAAATGCGTTGATTCCAGGTTTGCAGCCGCCAGGCAGAAAAAGCAGCAACAATAATGAAAGACCAGCTAATCATGTAAAGTGTCGGCATCATGAACCTCCGAAAATAGATTGTCAAACGGTTACCTTAACTGTGTACAGCGTACCTGTTTCTGAGGTGTTATTGCTCGATGGTTGGGAAACGGCCGTCTAACGGCTTCCTGACGCTGTACCCTTAAAACGCTCCTCTGCCGTTAAAAGTTCCCGGCAAGTTAAGCAAATCTTTAAACCAGGTGGGAACAAGCCGACAATCTCGGTAAAATCCAACTCAGACATTTGTACAAATGATTACAATCAGCAGATTGTGCTGATGACTCAGGTTTTTATCTGCATTCATCAGCGTTAATCAGCGTCCTATTCCTAAAGGAGAAAAACATGACTGTTGGTGAGATGGCTCCCGATTTTGAACTGATTTCTGATGAAGGCACCCCGGTAAAACTGTCTGACTTGCGCGGGCAGAAGGTGGTGCTCTTTTTCTATCCCAAGGCAGACACCCCTGGCTGCACCACACAGGCGTGCGGTTTCCGCGACAACTGGCCGGTTATTGAAGCAGCTGGCGCGACGGTGCTGGGCATCAGCCCAGACACACCAGAAGACCTGGCTAAATGGCGGGCAAAGATGGGTTTCCCCTACAATTTGCTGGCCGATACGGACCATGAAGTAGCCGAAATGTACGGTGTGTGGGGTGAAAAGAAGATGTACGGCAATAGTTACATGGGCATCATTCGCAGCCACTTTGTCATTGATGAAGACGGCCGTTTTGCCGACAGTCAAATCAAAATCAGCCCAAAAGATAGTGTGGCTAAAGCGGTAAAGTTTGTTGAAAGTAATTGAGTAATTCAGTAATTGGGTAATTGGCTCATCAATAACCCAATTACTTTTACGGCTCCACTATCACCATGATGGGCAAAATGAAACGGCCGTCTGCCACTAATTCCCCCGCCGCATTTTGTACCAGCAGCTGATCAAACTGCCCCGGCACGGGTTGGCTGTAAAAACCAACCGCCAGCTGATAACTGCCCGGCGGCACGTCTGTTAGTGGCAGCGAGAGGTTGTCAGTTACAACTTCACCAGCTGTCCACTGGCTGGTGGGGTAGCTGCCGTAGCGCGGCGGGCTATCATCTTGCACCAACGGCTCGCCGTCCGAGCCAGCCTCGATCAAATGAACAAAGCGGGTGTAGTTAGTCTGGCCATTTGCCAGCGCCTGCCAAACAAGCGTTAGGTCAAGTGCTTCAGCGGACTGACTAAACCGATACCCTTGCAGCTGGATTGCGTCCCCGAAGACGGCCGTTTCCTGCACAATCCCCTCTGGCAGTGCAAACAGCGGCTCCGTCGGCTGGAAAACCAGGCCCGATTCAGCCTCCACCACTTCCCCTAAACGTCGGGTGAGCACGGCCGTATTCGGCGCCATCACATCATACAGTTGGGCGACCAGGACAAACGGCCGTTCGTGCTGCTCTTCTGGCGGGGGCCAAGGGAGTGTGAGCCAATCGTTTACCCACTGCCCAGCGGGCCAACGGCTGCTGGGCAAAAAGCCATAGCCCGGCTGCATATCCACCACACGCACAAAACGACCCTGTGCATCCGTCAGACGCAGGGCAACGTTGTAATTTTGGCTGAGTGGCTGCGGCGTCAACCAGGCCAACTGCACAACAAGCTGCCCGTCACTGGTTGGCTGCACGTCAACACCGCGCACGGTCAGCTGCTCCGCCTCAGGCATCCCGTTCGTTGTTGGCAAAACACGGATTGGCTGTAAAAAGAGCGCGTTGCGGCTGCGGCCGGAGGGGGTTAGCGGACGGCCGTCTGCCAACATCAGCCGAGGCACAAACAAGCCAGACGGCACATTTTCTGGCAGCGTCAGCTCAAAAGTTGTGAGCGAACTGCTGCCAGGCATCGTTTGTTGGGCAATGGGCGAGGGCTGCAAGGCAGGCTCAGTGGGCCAGTTGATGGCCGGAGCAAAAAGGCCCAGCGTCACTTCTTCCCCAGGCGGCAGCTGCCAAAACAAATCCAGGCGAAGCGTCTCCCCAGGTCGAATTTCTGACGGCAATGCAACCTTTTGCAGCAACGCGCCGTCGCTAAAAGCAATGCCTTCTGGGTCAGGATGGAGATAGCCCATCTGCACAAAATCCCAGGTGCGTAAATCTTGCGGCGGCGTTGACGCGGGCCAAAGGCGAACAACTATTGCCAGCAAGAGCAAGCCAACCGCTGCGGCTCCGGTTTTACGGTTAAGCCAATGGGTGCTCGGCTGCAACAACCAAATCGTGAGCAAAACAGCCAATAGTGACGCCACCTCTGCTCCCAGTCGGATCGGTGTTCGTCTTAAGCGCAAGGCAATTTCATGTTTACCCGCAGGCACATCCAGTTGAATGAGGCCGCTGCCGGTAGACGGCCGTATCTCCACCAACTCCCCATCAACTTCAGCCTGCCAACCTGCCCAGTGCAGGGTTGGAAAGATGAGGCTGCTGGGAACGGCCGTTTCGACCCGCCAATTTTGATAACTGGTGCGCTCATCCGTCAACGTAGCCGAAATCAGTTCGCCCGAAAGCGGCGTCACGACCCAGCGATCCCCACTGTTGAGCCAGGCGCTGGTGTACGGCCGTGGCTGCACTGTCGGTGGCAAATATTCAAAGCTGATGGTGGTGCCGATATTGCCCGTAAACCATTCATACTGGGCCAAGGATTCGGCCGTTACGTCTGCATCGGTTAGCGGCAGATAATCGGTTTTGAGCTGGCCCAGGCTGCTAAAAAGCAGCAAAAAGATAAGCGGTGGTGTCCACCAACTTGGCTTGGGCAGGACAGCCGCCAACGCCCCCACCGCCAGCGCCCCACCAAACGCCTGCACCGACAAAAAGCGCCAGGGAAACTGAGTAAACGAAAGCAGCGGCAAATGCTCCCACAGCAGTGCCGACAATGGCGTGAGCATGAAGCTGCTCACCACCACGGTGAGCAAAATAAAGAGAGCTGGGATGACCATCTGTTGTCGCTGCTTGACCCAGAGCCACAGCAACCCCAGCAGGCCAAAAATAGTAACGGCCGTTTGCACCAAACCCATGCGAAAGGCTTCCCGGTTTACTACACTGTAATCGACAAAAAAGGTAGATTGGCTCAGAGGAAATTCGGCCGTGCCCAAAAAATGGTTGCTATAATGAAAATAGCCACTCGTCACTGTGTCTAACTGGGCCAGTGACTGCTCCGCCAGTGCCGGGGCGAAGAACCAGGCAGATAGCGCCAGCGCCAGAAAGAGTCCTAAAACGAGATTGGAGACTGGAGATTGGAGATTTTCTTTGCTCTCTTTTTTCCTTTGCGTCCTTTGCGTTAAAAACCGCATAAGCATATACAGCAGCAAAAAAGGCGAAAAAATAAGGGCAGAAATGTTGTGGCTGAGAATAAGCGCGGCATAGGCCAAGGCAAAGAAGGCTATCTGCCGCCGCCCGCCGCCAAACAGCCCGTCTGCGGCCAAAATTACCAGCGGATAGAAGGCCATTGCCCAAAACTCGGCCAGTGAATCGCCGCGCACGTAGACGTTGACCAGATGGAATGGAGCCGCAGTATAGGCGGCAGCCGCCAGTAAACCGGCCCAGCGGCTGTTAAACCAGCGTTGTGCCAGGGCAAAACTACCCCAGCCCGCCACCAAATATCCCAACAAATGGGAAAGATGAATCGCCCGCACAAAGCTAAAGCCCAGCAGCCGAAACAGAAACGTTATGTAAATTGAGAGAGGGGCATAAAAGTTGTAGAACGGATAACCATAGCCGTAATTGGCATCTGGCATCCAGCGCACGGGGAAATGGCCATCGAGAACGGCCGTTTCCAACTGATGCAATCGCTGTAATAAAAATGGACTGTCCCCACCGCCGCGCGTGTTCAGCAAGCCCGGCTGGGAAAGTTCCGGCCAGGCGGCAACCAGGGCGATGAGCAAAATCGCCAGCAAGCTAGCCCAATTGCTGGCAAACCAGCGCGAGTGCACCTTATCATTCACAAAACATTACTAAGATGGTTCCGGCTCCAGCCTGCCACCACGAACAGTACCGCCCAAAACCAGACCTGCGCCAATCAACACTAAATTTTTGATGATGTATTGACCTTCCAACGTCAGGCCGTAGGGAATTTGCGTCCATACCGCTTCTGGTAGCACCACCAGCGGCAGCGCCGTACCTGGCATCTGCAAGAAAAGCAGCAGCAGCGTCAGCCGCAGAAATCGACCCAACATCAATCCCAAGCCAATGGCCATTTCCCACAAAGCCAGCACGGGAATAAACCAGTTTGGGTTCACAAAATAGGTCGTGTTACGCACCAATTCTTCTGCTGGACTTAAGCCAGGAAACAATTTGAGCGCCCCAAACCAGAAAAAGACAATTCCCAAACCAATCCGCATGATGGCCAGGCCATACCGGGCCATCCAAAACGTGATACGTTTATCAATCTGATCAAATCGCGATTGAAATTCTTTACCAAAAAGGGGGCCGTCCATTTTGCCTCCTCATGAAACAGGATTAACGAAACAAAGGAGTGGCAATCCTAAATTAACGGGTTTGCAGCGAAGCAAGCCAAGGACTGCCACTCCTGTTTTTATGCAACTACGCGGTTCGGCGCAGCACAACAAACAGAATGCCACCAAGCAGAATAACCGCCAGGACAAGCACAATCAAACCGCTGTAAGAGGCCAGATTAGACCCCTCATCTGGGGTTTCAACTGTTTGAGCAGCTTCATCGCTGGCCACAGTTGGTGCCACGGTAGCAGAACCAGTATCGGCCACGCTGTCCGCTTCAGCTGTATCGCTCTCGACTTTCAGGCGGCTGCCAAACTGCACGCCTGCGGTTTGGCCTTCCTCAACGGTCACCGTTGTGTTGGCTGCTGTGGTCATTTCTAATGGACCGGGTACAACCTGTTCGATCTGATAAACACCTGCGTCCAGACCTTCAAAGCAAACTGGCTCACTTGTACCGCTGGAAACTGCCTGGCCAATGACCTGCGTGCCGCTGGCCACCCGGAAAGCGACGCTGCCCATGTAGCCTTCATTCGTATCAAATTGGCCATTGCCATTGTCATCGGCAAAGGCGTTGACACAAACGGTAGCTCCGGTGGGGGGTTCTGGTGTATTGGTGGGGACTTCGGTAGGAACGGCCGTTTCCGTGGGCACAGGCGTTTCGGTTGGAATTGGCGTACTAGTAGCTGGCGGCGGTGGCGGCGAGGTTGGCTGCGGTACCGGTGTGTTTGTCGGTGGCGGACCAACTTCAATTAACTCAGCCGAATCAAACCAAACGTCCAAATGGGCGCGGCACTGGTTTGCACCTTCCAAACCATAATCCCCCGCCGTAAATACAGACACTTTATCACCGGTAGCGGTTACTTCTACTGAAACCTGCTGCCATTGGTCATGCGGTTGGATGAAACCACTCCATTTTACGTCACCGTCGCTCCACACGCCGCTGCCGTTCGGGTCGATGCCTACCTGCACATCCATGCGCAAGCCACCTTCCGAGGGAGCTGGATAATCATCATTTGAAGCGCGTCCTCTGGCCCACAACGTAAAGCGATAGGTGCTGCCCGGCGTAACGCTAACCGTTTGCAGCACGCCCGCCGCCCAGGTGTCCCAGGAATTGCCCACATGTTGTGACGCAGAACCAGAATTGATCAAGGGAGCGCTGTTGGTTTCTGCACTCCAGTGCGGCTCTTTGTGGTACCCTTTGGTGCAATCATCAAACTTATCGGCACTGCTGACGCGGAACCAGCGTCCCCAACTGTTCGCGGAGCCATCGCTGTTGTAGGGCAGCTCAAAGCCAGGATTTTTCAGCAGATTGGTTTGGGCGACAGTGCGCTGTGCCTGCCCTCCCATACCCAGCAACAACAAAATAAGAAACACGAGTTTGAAGCTATTTTTTTTCATTCAACACACCTCTTCCTCAGCCACCATCTCATCAAGATAAAATGGTGCACTGTGTTGTTTAAGATTAAGTTCGATGACGGCTGATCAAAACGGCCGTACCAATCAATAATATGCCGATTAGAATCCCTGCGCCAATAAGAAACGGCCGTCCAGTCTCATTTTCCGTTGCGGACGGGGTCGCCGCAACCACTGCATCAGAGCCAATTGTGGTGGGCACGTCACTGCCAATAAGGTTGGCAGGCTGTGTGGGTGGAACGGCCGTAGGCACCGGTGTAGACCCTACCAAACCACCAAAGCCCAACATCACCTGATCGCCAGCGGCCAAAATCACCGTCCGGTTGCCGCTGTTGGTCAACGTTTCGCCGCGCCCCACGGAGCGGGTAATCTGGTAGTCACCTGGAGCCAGCTCCGTCAGGCAGTACGGTTCAGAAATACCATCCGTCACATAATTGGCCACTACGGCTTCCGTGGTAAACACCGTAAAGGCCACGCCTGCCTGCAACGGTTCAGTTGGTTCCCGCTCACCATTACCGTTTTCATCGGAGAAGGCGACCAGGCAAACGGCCGTAACCGGGCCTGGCTGCGGTGTAACGGTAGGCGTCGGTGGTTCACGCGTGGCGGCCACCGTGGGTGAAGCCTCCGGCGTTGGACTGACCAGCGGCTCCACAATGCCAACAATTAGACGATCACCCGGCTGAATCAGCGCATCTTCTGTTAAATTGTTCAGGTCAAGCAATTCGGTGAGCGCGATACCGGAGCGAGCAGCAATGCCCCACAGCGAATCATTGGGCTGAACAACGTCATAAATAATGCCCTCAGCATCCGGTGTGGCGGTTGGCAGCGTTTGCGCCTGTAAGACAGGCACGAATTTAGGCCATAGCAAAAGGACGTTGCCAAAAAAGCAACTGAGCAAAACCAACCACAACCCTCGCTGTTTTACCCCCATTTTCCTCTTCCTCAACAACGCTCTCTACACGATTATAAGACGTTCTGGGTACAACCCAGCCCTTTCTGATAACGATTTAAGAAAATGACCCAGATTATTTAGGGAACCAGCTGCCAGCCATCGCTCAGAACAGCGCCATTATCCTCGATGACCGGCAACCGGTCTAGCGTTATCGGATCGTACAAGCCCACGCGAATAGTATGCCGTGTGGGATCAAATGGTTCAGGCAAAATCAGAAGACGCCGTTCGTGAACCGCCTGGTTAGCCCGCCACCAATGCGGGAACCAATAATCACCACCCGGTGGAGCGTCTGCCTGGGTCACTAAGCCTTCATCCCCCAACACATGCAAAAAAGCAATCTGGTTGGGCAATGCATCTCCCGTTTTTTGCCAGATGAGATCAACCTGCACCGTTTGGTCATCCAGCGGTGTGACAGTCCAGCCTTGCAGCAAAAAGGCATTATCAAAGTTAATCGTTGGGCCAGCGTTGGGTGCAGCCCCACTGGCATAACGCACATACAGTGGATAAGGTTCCGGCTCCAAATCACCTCGGGCGAGACGGCCGTTTTCCACCACCACCATATCTACATCCGCCAAAAGCTGCGGCACAAACTCCAGATCGCCAAAAGGCCAGACGTAGAGGCTTTGGGGTTGGCCCGGTGCGGCAGGTGGCAGGCCATTTTCTGGCCGGTAGAAGATCACATTCTCCAAGTCAGCTAAAAAGGGAATGCTGGGCCACCCTTTTTGGCTTGGTTCGTCCCAAAACCAGCGATCGAGGTATACGGCCGTTCCCACCGCTTCTTCATTTAACTGTCCCGCCAGCTCTGTCGCCGCTGCCTCAAACAGCAGGGCCGTATCCGGCTGTCGGCTGTAGTTAACATAATCCTTCGCGGTAAGTAACAAACTACCCCCAACAAGGCCGACCACCAACCCATCCCGCGCCACTTCGGGCAACCACGACCAGCGCCACAGCCAGGCCAGCCCCAGCGCGGGCAAAAACAGCGCCGCTGGCAAAATACCCACCGCGCGCAGAAAATGGGGCGCATCTTCGGCCAAAATCGTGACGCCCAGCATCGTGCCGGTCCAGAGCAGCACAGCTGCCGCAGCCGGTTTGCGCCAGTGACGCAAGCACCAGATGAACCCCAGCACAAACGGTCCCGCCATGAGCCAATCGAATAACGGCCGTCCCGCCGGATTGTGTCGCAAAATTGTGTCGCCACGCCAGAAAAACAAGCCCAGCGACTGCCAAACATGTTGCCACAATGTGCCCCAAAAATCGCCGTGGTTGATGGTGGGATTCAAAATGGAAACCTGATCCGTGCGCCCTAGCAGCAGATCGGGATTTTGCAGGTAGAAGAGAGCGAGGGGGAGAAGGGCAACGGCCGTTCCCAACAAAAACCAGACCACCCCTTGCCGCAATCTTGCCCGCTGCCCACGCCAGAACAAATACGCACCCAACACCAACAGCAGCAGCGGCGTAAAGCGAATCGCCAGGTAAGTGTAAAAACCAAGGCCATAAGCCAAACCAGCCACTAGCCACCAGCGCGGCTGGTTGCGACGGTACGCTTCTGTGCCCAGCCAAAAGGCCAGCGCCAGCGCAGCAGGCAGCAAAATCGTACGCAGCCCCAGGCGGCTGAGATGCACGGGCCAGAGCGTAATAGCCCACAACCACGCGGCCAACAGCCCCACACGCCAACCAAACCAGCTCCGACCTAATTTGTAGACCAGCCAGGTAGTCAGGCTGCCCACCACGGCCGCTGCCAGGCGAACCGCCAACACCGTACGGCCAAACAAGGCCACGCTGAGGGCGGTAAGCGTAATGTAGAGCGGTTCACGCCCGTTGTTGGCGATAAAAAAAAGAGCTGGCTCCCCATCCAGTACCCGCAGCGCATCCAACCCGTTAAACGCTTCATCCCGATACAGGCCGGGTGGCCAGTTGCCTAGATTATAGAAGCGAAGGAAGACGGCCGTTCCCACTGCCAGTAGTAATAAAGCCCATCCAAATGTGGACGGGCTTCGGTGATTTTTATGGGTGGTTTGCATAGCATGTCTGTTTGTCAAAACGTGGCAAGTATAGCAAAATAGCCCCTTGCGTCAACCAGCACACCGGGGGCGAAAACAGACTTTCCAAAGTAGATTTGAGCAAATTGACACACAAGTATGACCAAGAAAAATCCACAGATTTCGCAGATTACACAGAATTTTTATCTGCGAAATCTGTGTAATCTGTGGATGATTGAATGAAAGTTTTGATGCTGTCGAAGGCGTGCCTGGTGGGGTCGTACCAGACCAAGCTGGAGGCAATTGCGCACCACAAAGATATTGACCTCACCGTGATCGTACCCCCTGTTTGGTATGATCCAGCTGGTCCCGTATACCTGGAAAGAGCCCACACTGAAGGCTACCGTCTGCTGGTTGATCCCATTCGCTTTAACGGCCAGTTCCACACTTACTATTTCCCCAAGCTCAAGCAGCGGCTGGCTGCCATTCACCCGGATGTCGTGCATATCGACGAGGAACCTTACAACCTGGCCACCTGGCTGGCCCTGCGCCAAGCCCGGCGTGTCGGAGCCAAATCGCTCTTTTTTTCCTGGCAAAATTTGCGCCGAGCCTATCCTTTTCCTTTTAATCTGCTAGAAAAACAGGTGCTCGCCCACATTGATTACGCCATTATGGGCAACCAGGCAGCAGCAGAGGTGTGGCGGCAAAAAGGATATCGCGGTCCAATGCAAGTGATCCCCCAGTTTGGCGTGGATGCCACCCTTTTCCAACCGCCAGGGCAACGGGATCCGGGACGGGGCTTTGTCATTGGCTCGGCCAACCGGCGGCTGGTGCCGGAAAAGGGTGTGGATTTACTGCTGCGAGCAGCGGCAAAATTACCTGGTGTGTGGCGGCTGCACATTGCTGGGGATGGGCCGGAACGGCCGTCCCTAGAAAACCTCGCTCGTCAATTAGACATTTGGGACCGGGTGCAGTTTGACGGGGTGGTCACCTCGGCACAGATGCCAGGCTATTTGCAGCAACTGGACGCCCTGGTGCTGGCTTCACGCACGCTGCCGAACTGGAAAGAGCAATTCGGCCGTGTCCTCATCGAGGCGATGGCTTGCGAAGTGGCGGTTGTGGGGGCCAACAGTGGTGAGATTCCCAACGTCGTTGGCCAGGCGGGCCTCATCTTCCCTGAGGGAGATGAACACGCGTTGTACCAACAGCTGCTGGCCCTGATGCAAACCCCAGCCTTGCGAGATGAGTTGGGCAGAAACGGCCGTCAACGCGTCCTGGCCCATTACACCCAGAGCCAGATCGCCAATGAAACGGTGTCCGTGTATCGTGAGATGCTCAGCCGCGCCATCTAAAATAACCAAGCATTAACCAAAGCCTAACATCGGTCCCAGATTATAAACGGTGAGACAACAAATAAGGTATACTATCGTTCATGAGTGATGCTGTACCTCAGGCAAAAGAACCAAGCAATCAATCGTCAACCCCACCGCAAAAAAAGCGGCGGCCAGTGCGCATTGCCGGGCTGCTGCTCATTATCTTTTCGGTGCTAATCGGTTGGTTTTTGCTGATCGCTTTTTTGGGCTGGCAAAGCGGCCAAAAGGCGTTGCAAGATAAACAGGTGGCTCAGCTAGAGCGGCAAATCACCCTGGCGGACGAAAATATTACGCAGGGTAACTACCAACTGGCGCTGACACGCCTGGAATGGGTCCTGGATCGAGATTCTGGCTCAACCCAGGCCCAAAGGCTGCGCGATCAGGCGCTGGCTGGCATTGGCGCAACCCCAGAACCAACACCGGTAACGGCCGTTACCGTCACCCCAGCTTCTACCAGACTACCAACCGCTACACCAGGCTCTATTGGCAGCCCCAACGATGAACTGCTGCGCATTCAGCGGCTGGTCGCTACCAAATATTGGGAAGAAGCCCTACCGGCACTCATCGCCTTTCAGCAGCAATTCCCCAGCTTTGAGCGGGAAGAGACAGACCAGCTGCTTTACGATGTTTACATGAATTACGGCTTGGACCTGATCACTGGCGAACAGGTTGAGTTGGGCATGTATTATCTAGCACAAGCCCAACAGTTGGGCGATTTACCACAATCGGCACTCGACTACCAAACCTGGGCCGAATTATACACGCAGGGCATTTCGTTCTATGGGGTGAATTGGGATGCATCAGCCTACTATTTCCGGGATTTATGTCTGGCTGCGCCGTTTTTCCAATCATCCTGTGACCAGCTGTTTACAGTGCTGGTTTCTTTAGGGGATCAGTACGCTTTTGCCCAGGATTGGTGTCCGGCACAAGATTTATATGCTGAGGCAAGCCGTCACCAGACAACGGCCGAATTGAGCGAAAAACGCACGCAAGCACAGGAAAACTGCCTCCTGGCAACACCTACGCCGTCAGAACCAATCACCGACACAGTACCCATTACGGATACGGCTCCGCTTGAAGGGGCACCGTTCATACTGCCCACGGCGACGCCAGAGGCTCCATAAATTAAATGGAATCCGCTTCCAAAAGCAGCAGTCAACATCTTGATGTTGTCAGTAATCTCTAGGAAAAAATGGCTGTCACCCAGGTAGTCACAATCAATGTATAATTTTATTCATGGCTGAATTAGGTGAACCGCTCAGTGACCGGGAATTAGAGGTCCTGCAATGTGTCATTGATGGCGCTGGCAATAAAGAAATCGCTGCAACCTTAATCATTAGCGAAAATACGGTTAAGGTGCATTTGCGCAATATTTACACCAAGTTAGGCGTTGGCTCGCGGACAGAAGCCTCCACGGTGGCCTTGCAGCAAGGTCTGGTAACCCTCGAAGGGATCACAACAGAAGCGACAAATCCAGAACCAGAGCCTGCAATAACTGCTGAAACGGCCGTATCCCCACCCACCCAATCAGTCAGCATCGAACCAGAACCAATCGCTCGCCCGTCTTTCTTTCCTCGGCGCATTGCGTTCGCCAGCTTGATGCTTGTCTTACTCGTCGCCGTTAGCTTTTTGGCTTACCAGGCATTCAACCGCAGCAACGGCCCACTCCCCACGCCCACACCGGAACCCTTTACGCAAACAGCCATCACCAATGATTGGCTGCAAAGCCGTCCCTTGCCGGCAGCCCGCACCAATATGGCGCTTGTCGGCAACGGACTCAATCTTTATTTGATTGGTGGGGAAACAGAAACTGGCGTGACAAACACCGTTTCGATTTTGCAAACCTCTGACCTTGTCTGGAGCGAGGGCATGGCCAAACCAACGGCCGTTACCGACATTACCGGCGCAGAGCTGTTTGGCGAAATTTATATCCCTGGCGGCAAGCTAGCCGATGGGCAACCGACCAATGTTGTGGAAGTGTACAGTCCAGCCAACGACAGCTGGCGGGTGGCCACACCGTTGCCCACGGCCGTTTCTGGTGGTCTGGTGCTCTCCGACGGCAGCTTTATTTATCTGTTTGGCGGCTGGGACGGGCAATCTTACCTGGCAAATGCCTATCGGTTTGACCCGGTAGCCAACAGCTGGCAAATCTTGCCCGATATGCCCACCGCACGAGCTTTTGTAACGGGCGGCCTGGTGAAAGGCAAATTGTATGTAGTGGGGGGATATGATGGAGAACGGCCGTTGAGCGAATGTGCCTACTTTGACCCTGCTGCGACAGGAGATGAAGCAGCTGCGGTTGGTGGCAGCTGGCACAGTTGCGCCAATACCTTGCTGCCCCGTGCCGGAGCCAGCGCCACCGGGGTTTTTAATAAATTGTACCTGTTCGGGGGTGGGGCCTTTAGCGAGGAGCCAATTCCCTACAGCGAATCCTACAATCCCGATGCGGATCAATGGTCCGTCGTCAACACGCCGCCACTGGACGAGCGCCCCAGCTGGAGCCATCTGGGCATCACCAATATCGAGACAAACATTTACGCAGTAGGCGGCTTGCGCGGCACAGAAGCAACGGCCGAAACCTTCGTATACCGTCCGCTCACTTACCAGACATTCATCCCCATCGCCCCGGTAGAAAGCGGCAGTCCATAACACCTCCTGCTACCAAGAAAACTGAAATTTTAGAAGAGATCGCTAAAAAGAGGGGAAGTTGTCATTCGCCCAAATGACAGTTTAGGTTGGGGCTTCTTCGCTCTGCTTCATGTCCTCGATGAACGTGTCGGCAAAAAACCAGGTGATGATTTTGGCCTCAACCCAGGGCATAAGCGCCTCAATCAGCTGAACGCCAATGGGGGTAGCCATCGCGGCCTCAAAGCTCACTTTGGAATGAAAGTAGAGTTCAAACATGAGGTGAAAACGGGATTCACCGCCGGGCTTGTGGGCAACGCGGCTCACCTCGCGCTTTACCAGCCCCGGCAGCTGTTCCGCCAGCGGCAGATGCGTCTGGTTGAAGAAATGTTCCAGCATCTGTTCGTCATCAACCCGGCGATAAATGGTAACAAATTTGTACATTGGCTTCCCAAATTTCCCTGGAACTCTATTAACCCAGTCGAATTAAAAGTTTCCAGGGAAATATTGATTTACTGTTTATTCCCAAACGGCCGTTAACTGAGTTTTCAATTCTCGCCGCTGTTGCTGGTATTCATCTTCGGCTATTTCGCCAGCCTCAAACGCATCATCCAGATCAGCAATGGCTTGCAGCAGGGCTGTTCTGTTATCGCTATGTGGCCGGCTGACCGGGCGTGGCGATGCTGCCACAGGACCTGATGGAATGGCCACTGAATCCGTTTGGGCCACGGGAGACATGCGCCAACGCTGTACCAGGAAAAAGCCCACAGCCAGCATAGCGGCCAGGGCCACGCCCCCAACAATCAGTTCATTGGTTTGATTACGCGCCGGTAAGATATTCCCCTGAGCATCCGTAATTTGGCTGGGACGGCCGTCCAGTGTCAGGCTCAAGGCATCTGCGCCAACCAGCTCAGTATTAACATAGCTCAAAAACGAACCACTGCTGGTCGTTTGCGCCCTTTGTGAAACCCAACTGCCATCGGAAATCGTAACACCGGCATCGGCCATAATCGCGCTGGCGCTGCTCACCGGGTACGGCAAAGGATGAGCCAACATCAGGCTATCGTCGTAGGGCAAATCGTAGCTGACCAGTAAGTTGAGGCTGCCAGAACCAGGTCGCAGAGGTACCGTATCGGCCCAACCTGTACCGGTCTGGATAAATTCGGTAGCGGGAATGAAGCTGTCTAGCGATGTACCAAAGCCACGCTGGAAGCCGACATTTTCAGCCCCGGCTGGTAAGCCTACCTCAATCGTTCCTTCATTAAAATCGCCACTTTCCCCT
This sequence comes from uncultured Anaerolineae bacterium, assembly GCA_905479495.1. Lineage (GTDB taxonomy): Bacteria > Chloroflexota > Anaerolineae > Promineifilales > Promineifilaceae > Leptofilum. The sequence goes on along the minus strand of CAJQMR010000002.1, from coordinate 212,956 downwards.
ACAAAAACGGCCGAATCCACATTGCTAAACACATACAGCTCAGAAACCAATAGCCGGTTCTCGGCAAATGACAAAATCATGTGCAGCCGGTCAACGGCTACCACAGACGGGTCCGAGGTGCTGTTATAAACAAACAAAGGCATCTGCGCTTCGGGCTGGATATTTGACACCTGCACAGCATTGCTATTGAAAGTCAAATCGCCATAGGCAACATCAGCCAGGAAAACCCAGTCTGATGGGACATTTTCTACTTGAAATTCAAAGCTACCGTCTTCGTTTATCGTCGTGGTCTCCGAATACATCTCATCCAGCTGCACGGTAAAAGCACGCAGGCGCACTTCGCCTTCGGTGATAGGTTCGCTGGTGGTCCCATTGATGACCGTGCCGGTGAGCGTGGCCAGTTCCACCGGGGCAAAAGCGGTCAGGGGATCGGTGTAGGTGTAATGCAGGGAACGGCCGTAATCAATCAACGACAGCTTCTCTTCTTCACTCAAATCGGTTAGATCAATACCCAGGGTGTTTTCACGTTCCAGATCAGCCAGAATAATCTCGTTACTGCGGCTGAACCAGTAATCCAGGCCTGGCCAACTGTCCGTATCAGCTTCCAACTCGGTGGCCAATGCTTCTCCAGCGGCAATGTCAGCTGGGCGTGTGCTAAAGCTGTAGGCCAGGGCAATCAGATTCCAAATATCGGCATCATTGAGGGGGTTGCTGCTGGTCGGGCCAAAGGGAGGCATTCCGGCCTCAATATTGCCGGTGCTGATAAGATTATACATGGTGCTGGGAACGGCCGTAATCCGGTAATCATGGTCCGACAAAGCCGTCGGGTTCAGGCCAGCCTGAAGCGCCTGAGCACCCTGCCCATCGCCCATCTCACCATGACAAACCACACAGCGCTCGTTATAAATGGCCAATCCGGCTGCGGCATCTGGCGGGGTCGTGGGCAACGGTATATCCTGGGCCACCGTGGGCAATAATGGGTTTAGCAACAATCCGGTAAAAGCGAGGGTAAAGGCAGCTAAAACTGCCAGCAAACGCAGTTTTGCTGAACCAAATAATTTATTCTTTATCATGTTTTCTCACGCAGTTTTTGTAGATGTCTTCAAGGACAGATTATGGCCGCAGTTGGCACAAAATTTGTCGCCGGGGTCGGTCGGCGTACCGCATTGCGGGCAAAAACGAGCATGCCCATTGGCGGGTGCCACCGTCGCAGGAGCTGGGGCAGATGGTTCTGGTTTTTTCTGACCACGCTGTCGGCGCAAGCGAGCGATAGCGGCCTCAATTTCAATATCCACATCCAGGGCACTATCGGCCTCAGCCACTGGCGTGTGGATTGGTGCCGCACCGGCTCCATCAATTGCCTGCAAAACGGCCGTTGCCTGTTCCATCAACCTGGCACGCTGTAGCTCATGCAGTTCTGTTGGAATCTTGCCCGTATCGTGGTCAAAGTCCAGTGCCTGAATTTGATCCAGCAAATATTCCTTCTCTTCTAGTAAAAGCTGCCGCTCACTCAGGGCAACCTCATCATCTTGCGCACGCAAAAAAGGCCGAGCCACAAACAAGCCCACCAGAATGAATAGCGCAACGCCTAGTAAAATCGAGCCAATAGCCATAATAATTTTTCTTTAATAATGTTACGGAAGGGCAGTGAAAAGTGATAAGTCAAAAGTGAAAAGTGGCTTTCTCTTAACTTATCACTTTTGACTTTTGACTGCTTTTCACAATCCCTGCCGGATCATCCTTCCTTAGCCAAAAGACGGTCGATGACGGAATCCAGCGTGCTGCTGCTAATGGGGCCGATCTGCACGTGGGCAATTTCGCCATTTTGATCAATGATAAACGTTTCTGGTACACCGGTAATTTCATACGCATTGGAAATACGCGTGCCTAAATCAGGCGCGTGGGGGAAGGACACGTCAAACTCTTCCATGTACTCAATGGAATTAGGTTCTACGTCGGCGTAAGCGACCCCAACAAACACCACACCTTGATCGGCATATTTTTGCCAGGCGGCTTCCAACTCATCGGTTTCCACGCGGCATTCCACACACCAGGAGGCCCAAAAGTTCATCACCACAATTTGACCTTTCATATCATCAAGGGAAGCGGCCGTTTTGCCATCCCAATCATACCCGTCAAAAAACTCCAGGTTGAATTCGGGAGCCATTTCCCCAATTTCTGGACGAGGTGCCGTGCTTTGCACAAGCCCCCAGCCCAGCAAAGCCAACAAACCCAGCACCACAATCCACACAACAATGCTAAGCAGACTGCGCCGCGATTTTTGTGGCTGTTCTACCATGTTCACATTTGCAATATCACTCATGATTTTTACCTGTTGCGTAATTCTTCTTCTAACCTGGCTTTGAAATCATCCGGTGAAAGCGGCTGTTTGGATGTGGTGGAAACGGCCGTTTCCGCCACATCCTCCTCAATCGCCTCATCCACACCAGCAGCCGAGGCCCGTAAGCTGCGCATAAAGCGGGTGAAAAACACACCGCCCAACACCACGGCCACCACCGGCAGCAACCACAATATCAGATTAAAGCCGCTTTTAGGCGGATTGGCCAATACACCATCGCCGTACTGGCGGGCAAAATACGCCTGCACTTCTTGCGGTGTACTGCCTTCAGACAGCTTCTCCCGGATAAGCTCACGCCAATCGGCACACGCCTGCGTGGGACAAACATCCAGCGGCGTACTTTCACAAACGGGGCAGAACAAATCTTTAGCCACCGCATTGACTTCATCATCAGTAACAGGCACATCTTGTGCCAGAGCCGGCGTCACCAAGAGCAGCAAGCCCAGCAAGAACAAAGCCGCAGTCCCAAGATGCTTCAAACGTAAAAAGTTAAGCACAATCATCCTCATTAATCGGTGGGCATAACCACCGGACGTTGCCGTCGGGCAAAAGATCGTTCCACTGTAGGATCTGGCCAGGCAGCAATGAGCGTACCAAACACGAAGATCAAGCCACCAGCCCATACCCAATTGATCAATGGATTCAGATAAATTCGGAAGGTCGCCTGATCCGCTGAGGTGGGTTCCCAATTCACCATGATGACGTAAAAGTCCTCCACGAGGGTAGAACGGGCATCAGGAATAGTCATGGGTTGATTGGTGCGCGTATACAGTTCATCACGCGGCTTGAGTTGCCCGACATATTTGCCGTTGTCGTATACATCCACCGTTGCTTCCGTAATCAATAAATCATCTGGCCCAGGATAGCGGGTCGCGCCCAGAAACTGCATTTCGTAACGTCCCAGCGTGGCCGTTTCGCCCACTCCCAAGCGGATTTGTGTTTGCTCCTGAAAAATCTCCACGCCAATGATGCCAAACGCCATCACAATCACGCCCAGGTGAATCCAGTAACCACCATAACGCCGACGGTTGCGGGCCATCAGATTAGAGAACGCAGCAAACGGTTTTTCGCCCCGTTTCATGCGTGCCCGGGTCCCTTTCCAGAACTCCAACAGCGTCAAAATGAGCGAGAAAGAAACTACCCAAAAACCAAGCAGCGCTCCCCAACCGCGTATGTTAAGGGCAAATAAAATGCCCACAAAAACCAGAGCTCCCAAAGCCGGCCAGCGCAAAGACATGCCAATCCGTTGCGCACTGGAGCGATACCACATCGTTAGCGGCGCAACGCCCATCAACAGCACCAACAGCAAAAAGAGCGGCCCCAGCGCCTGTTCATACACTGGCGGTCCAACAAATCCCTTTTCTCCTGTAACCAGCTCAGAAAAGATCGGATAATTGGTAAACAGAAAAACGACTAACAAAATAGCCAAAATCAAGAAGTTGTTATACAGAAAAGCCGCCTCGCGAGAGATGAGTGAGTTCAGTCTGTTGGTTGAACGCAAATCCTCACGTCGATTCAACATCCAGTAGGCCGAAAAGACAAACATGATGGCAATAAAGCCAAAGAAGAGCGGACCAATTTGTGATTGAGCAAACGCGTGCACTGAGGAAATAACCCCACTGCGTACAATAAAGGTGCCGTAAATAACCAAACTATACGTCAACAAAATGAGGAACATGTTCCACATCTTGAACATGTTTCGCTTTTCCTGAATCATGACAGAGTGGAGAAAAGCGGTGCCAGCCAGCCAGGGCAGGAAAGAGGCATTTTCCACCGGATCCCAGGCCCAGTAGCCACCCCAACCCAGCACGTCATAAGCCCAACGGCCGCCTAAGACCAGGCCCAAACTCAGGAAGAGCCAGGCCACCAGCGTCCAACGACGCGTAATTTTGATCCAAACATCATCCAGCTTGCCAGAGATAAGGGCAGACATAGCAAAGGCGTAGGGAATCGTAAACCCTACAAAGCCCAGGTACAGCATAGGTGGGTGAATAATCATGCCGGGATGACGCAGCAGCGGATTTAATCCGTTCCCCTCGATGGGCACTGCAGCCAGACGAGCAAAAGGGTTTTCCACAAAAAGAGAAATGGCGATGAAGAAAATTTGCGTAAAGCTAGCCACCATGAGGGCATAGGGCATCAGTTCTCGCTGTTTGCTCCAGTTGCGGGCCATGGAAGCGGCCGTAAATATAGAAAGTAAGAAGTTCCAAAACAGCAAAGAGCCTGCCTGTCCGCCCCAAAGTGCGGTCACTTTCAGATAGGTAGGCATGTCGCGACTGCTCACGCGCCAAACGTACTCAATAGAGAAATCGCTGGTTAATAGCGAGTAAATCATGAGCAAACAGGCGATGGTGATGAGGGGAAAGGTGGCAATGGTGGCGTTGCGGGCACTCTCTACCCAGCGCGGCTGATTGGTGTGACGGCCGTAATAAGCTGCCACCGCCGAAAAAACGGCCGCAACCAACGCCAATAATAGGGCAAGATAACCTAAATCGGGGATCATCTATCTCTTCCTCAATCTGATTTGGCCTGAGGCCAATCAGAAACTAACAAACGTTAAACCAGGCGTACTTGACTGGACGCCTGGGTACTTAGCAAAACGCGGTTTAATTGTTGGCGCTTCTATCGACGTTATCTGGATGATCAGCTGGGTCCAACTCTTCATAACGCGTGGGGCATTTCAGCAGCAGCCCACCAGGGTTAGAAATGAATTCGCCATTTGCATTAGCGCTGCCTTCTACCAAAGCTTGCGCCTCATGCTGTAACAGATCTGGCTTGGGCTCATTCAAAGCGATTACATGCAGTTTCTGGTCTGGATTGTTGATGTCATCAACAATATCAAATTCCAGGCGGGAGTTCGTGGCGTCTATTTGCACATACTCAATTGAATCCCCGATGACAAAACCAGCTACACGCAAATCGCGCCCAACAAGCCGGTCTTGCTCAGCGTAAAATTCATTAACTGTTTTGTACAGCTGTGTATTACCGCTCATTGCATTCACAACAAGATAAGCAATGGCGGCTACCAACAAGACACCGCCAACGATAAACTTGAGCCGATTATTTTTGGCTGGAAAAAGAACTTCTTCGCCTGTTGTTGTCCAGGTTGTATCTGCCATAACGTGACGCTCCTTAATTTAAATCTTTTCTTTCTTTAAACAGTTTCTTTATCTTCTGACCAACGGTGACTTCAGCGTTCATCTACAGAATCAGCCTCGTCAAAATCATCAAATTGTTCATCCCAATCTGCCGGATCTTCTTCGTATTCTAGAATCTCCAGCGCCTGGTCTACATACTCTTCTGGCACAGTCACGTAGCCTGTGCCCAACAAACCAACGGTTAAACCCAATGCCTGCCCCGCGCCTTCTTGCCAAACACGTACCGGCACCCCTTCAGCTTTCAATCGTCCGGCCACAATGGTGGCTGGCGTGATGCCAGGCATTTGGGCCACAACTTCCCACTTGATTGCCTGATGACCACCCGATGTACCACTATCCTCATTGGAAGGCAGCGGTAAAGCTGCTGAGTTACTGTTGATATCAGTCATTTTTGTCTAGCTATGCCTATTTTGCGTGTTGGATCATCGTTCAGTTGCTTTTCATTATACAGATATCGGGATTGATTGGACAGACAATTGTATGTTTTTGTAAACCACCCTTAACTATTTCACAGAATTAAGGGCTATATTCCAGCAATTTGGTGGCGCTCGTAACAACTTTTAACAAATCTCGTTGGTTTTTAGCGCGCAGTTGTTCATTCGTATCTTAGTGGCCGTTCACTTAGTGGCCGTCCGCAAATAAGTTAGCGGAATTGTGCAGACGGCTTGGAGTAAGCGACCTTACAAAAAGGGAAATTATAGTTGGCCGCTTACTTAGTGTACTGGATGTAACGGCCGTTTTTGATAGTGGTATATCACTTATATAGAGTGATAGATGTCACGCACACGTAACGGGTACGGCCGTTTTCTCTCAGTTTTTTCCAATGATGACCCTAGCTTGTTTGTCTATGAGAATAAGTACCCGAACAGTTTACCCCATGTTAAAATGCAGACTGCTTTCATCCCATATTTGGTGGATGGATAGGTACGCGTCATATCAAACAGCAGGAAATAAGCGAGTAACCAATGACCTCGATGATTGAACAATTATTAGACCACTTAGACAGTTCGCGAGAGAGGCTGCTCGTCGCGCTGGACAATCTACCAGACGAAGCACTGCTAGCACCCAACACGGTTGGCAATTGGTCGGTGGCCGATTTTCTGGTGCAGCAAACTGCCTGGGAATCGGAGCTGGTGACGGGGCTGATGCGCGTCTCGCAGGGCAAAAAGCCCGTTCGCCTGCTCGCCGCGTTGGAGAATGCTGAGGAATACGGCCGTCTCCGCTACGAAGAAAACAAAGGCCGCGATCTAGACCGCATTTTTGATGATTTACCCCAGGTGCGTGTCCAGGTAGAAGAATGGCTGGAAGAGTTTTCAGAAAAACAGTTGAGTAAAAAGGGGCAGTTTGCCTGGCTTAATAATCGCTCATTGGCTGAGCTGATTGCTCAGCTCACCTATGAACACGAACTGCGTTATTTGCCTCAAGTAGAAGCGTTAGCCCAAAAATGGCAGCCGCCTGCCGACGACATGCTATTTTCGTTAACACCTAAGCAAAATGGGCAACACTCAGGAATAGATGAAGGATAATCCGAATGACAGCTTCGCAAATTGACCCACACATCCACCAGGCGGCGCGGGAAACGGCCGTACTCACCGACCGCAGCGACCTGGGCACGATCATCATCAGCGGCGAAACGCGCTTTGACTTGCTCAACCGCATGTCTACCCAAAAAGTACAGCCCATGAACAAGGGCGAAGGCACCGCCACCATTCTAACCACCGACATCGGCCGGATCATTGACCGACTGCTGCTTTACGCCACCGGTAGCACCCTCTATACCCTCACCAGCGAGCACAACAGTGATGCCATCGCCCGCTACCTGATGCGCTTTGTCTTCTTTCAGGACGATTTCCACATGCAAGATATCAGTGAAGGCACGCTGATTTTTGGGGTATATGGTCCACAAGCGCGGCAAAAGGTAATTGCGGCAGGTTTCACGGATGAGGATCTGCCGCTGCACCATTGGCGGCAAACCAAGTTCGGCGACATCACGGCTTATCTGATGCGAACCGACCCCATTCATGGCGATGGTTATTTTGTCATTGGCGAAGAGAAGGACCGTGAGGCATTGTGGCAGCGGTTGCTAGACACCGATCTGGCAGTCGCCGATGCCGCCGCCTTCGACTATTTGCGTATTGAAGCAGGCTTGCCTCGCTTCAACCATGAACTTACTGGGGATTATATTCCGCTAGAGGCTAATTTGTGGGCAGATGTATCCTTTAACAAGGGTTGCTATATCGGTCAGGAGATCATTGCCCGCATGGAAAGCCGAGGCAAGCTGGCCAAGAGGCTGGTTCAACTCACGGCCGATGCACCGCTGGAATCAGGCAGTGATATTCAGGCAAATGGCAAAAATGCGGGAACAATCACGTCTACGGCCGTTGGCCCCAACGGCACCATTGGGCTGGGCTATGTAAAAACGGCCGTTTTAGATAGTGAGAAGGCGTTGGCTGTGGGGGATACGGCCGTTCGCCTCAAACAATAAACGCCAGCACTGTGCCCGTGATCAAAATCAGCAAAAAGCCGGGTAGCAAGCTCCGGCGCAAAGCAGCCGATCCGCTGCTTAGGACGATGCCCCCCTTCACCACCGTATTGGACATGGTAGCCAGCACAATCGCACGGGCAGCCGTGGACAGTTCCACATTACCGCTGCTGCTCAGCTCTGCCATCGACAGTGTGATCGCATCCACATCGGCCAGGCCCGACAAAACGCTAGAAAGATAAACGCCCGTATCGCCAAAATAAAATTGGGCCGCCCGCGCTACCAGCAAAATAAGCCCGTACAGCAGGCCAAATGTAATCGCCGGACCCAGCTCAAATGGGTTGGAGATGGTTACCCCACCCGCTTCACTGCTGCGTGGCGCAAAATAAAGATAAATGCCATAAGCCAATCCAGCCAGACCCGCCACCGTAATCGGCAGCCAAACCACAGCCAACAACGGCAAATTGGTCACCGCCACCTCCACCAAAACCCGGCCAAACATGATGGTCCAGGCAATCAAAATCGCCAAGGCAAATGGCTTGGAAAATCCGCTTTCTTTTTGGCTGCGTTGGGAAAAACTGAGGGTAACGGCCGTACTCGATGCCAATCCGCCTAACAAACCTGTCAGCCCAATCCCCTGCCGCGACCCCACCAGCTTAATGAGCACATACCCCAAAAAACTAATGCCAGAAATGAGTACCACCATCAGCCAGATTTTGTACGGATTCAGCACATCAAACGGCGGCGGCCCAAACGATTCATTAGGCAAAACGGGCAAGATAATGGCCGTGATGATAGCAAACTTCAGGGTAGCCACGATGTCTTCACGCGTGAGGCGTTCAGCAAAGCCATGCAGTTCCAGCTTGAAGGAAAGCAGCGCCGTGGTCACCACTCCGAGAGCAACAGCCAGGGCTAACTGGTCCCAAAAGCAGAGTGCCCCAGCCAGCAGCACAATAATCGCTGCCACTTCGGTGGTCAGGCCCACATCGCCACGCAAACCGGTGATGACATACGCCGCTGTGATCAACGCCCCCAACGGCAGAATGATGCCAATGAACGCCCAGGGCAAACCTAACTGCTCGGCGACAAATGCGGCCGTACAGCCCGCCAGACTAAGCAAAGCAAAGGTACGCACCCCGGCAAACATCTTGCTTGACCGGTCGGCACCTTCATCTGCGGCGGCTTCCCGCTGTAGGCCCACTAAAACACCAATGAACAGGGCCACCCCAAAGCGGTAAAAAAGCGTGTGAACCATCTCTTTTTCTCTAAATCCTCTGTGGCAAATCGCTAAATACGGCCGAACTCCCGCGCCAGCTGGGCCACCGAGAGGTAAATAAAGGTGGGTTTGCCTTGCGGATCGGTAAACGGATCATTGCATTTTTCCAGGTTGTGGATGAGCTGCTGCATTTGCGCCTGCGTTAACGATTGGCCCGCCCGCAGCGAGATGGTTTGGCAAACGGCCGTAACCAATCCTGCCTCTTCCACCACCCCTTTGCTTTGCTCCAACTCCGTGACAACAGCCACCAGCAGCCGGGCTGGATCGCAGCTGGCAGCAATTTTGGGCACGGCCCGCACCATAAACGTGTTTGGCCCAAACGCTTCCACCTGCAAACCGACGCGGGCGACGGCTGCCTCGAAGCGGGTGAGCCATTCAGCCTGATGGGGCGAGAGGGTAACGGCCGTTCCTGTGGAAAGTGTCTGCATCGTCACCTTATCTTCAGCCCACTCCGCTTGCAGCTGCTCGTGCAGCACCCGCTGGTGCGCCGCTTCCTGGTCAATCAAAAACAGCCCCTCCGGCCCTTCGGTGATGATGTAAGAGGCACCCACCTGCCCCACCACCCGCATAATCGGCAGCTGAGAGTCGCTGGCGGCTTCCGTTTGGGGCCCCGTCACGGATTCCCCGTTCTCATCCAGAGCATCAACAGCATCCAGCCAGCTTAAAGCCAAATCAGGCTGCTCGCCACCAGAGGCAAACGCCTCCTGGTTGAGCGCCCCCATCCAGCCAGGCGTGCTGCCCGGTTCATTGCTGCCCAGCGCCCAGGCCGACATTTGCCGTGTAGGGGCATCCGCTACCAAGGTTTGGCGCACAGCACGCTGCACCGTGCCAAACGGCGCTTTCCCCTGACGAAAACGCACCTCCGTTTTGGTTGGATGCACATTCACATCCACATCTTCTGGGGGCAGCTGCATAAAAATAAGCCCCAGCGGGTACCGCCCCGAGGGCAGCAGCGTATGGTACGCCTGGATGACGGCATAGGTAAGCTGCGTATCTTTGATCCAACGGCCGTTCACAAACAACGTAATTTGCCCCCGATTGGCAAAATGCACGCCGGGTGGGCCAACGAAACCGGTAACTTCGATGTGGGAGCGTGAACTGGAGATTGGAGATTGGAGATTAGCCTCGTCGCCTTCCAGCTCCAATCTCCAGTCTCCAATCTCCAATAATTGTCGGGCAATTTCCGGCCCATAAATGGCCACCAGCACATCCCGCACCTGGCCGCTGCCGCTGCTTTGGAAGGTGATACGGCCGTTGTGCGTTAGCCGGAAGCGAATCTGAGGGTAGGCCAGCGCATAGCGGGTGACAAATTCGTCGATGAGGCGTTTTTCGGTTGCGGCCGTTTTGAGGAATTTCAAGCGGGCAGGCACGTTGTAGAAAAGGTTCTCCACGGCGATAACGGTGCCTTGCGGCGCACCCACCGTCTCCCGATTCTCAACCACGCCACCCGCCAACACCAGCCGGGTGCCAGCCGCTTCCCCTGCGGCCCGGGAGACAATTGTCACCTGGCTCACGGCCGAAATGGCGGCCAGCGCCTCACCGCGAAAGCCCAGCGTGCGGATGGCGTTTAAATCGTCAATGGTTTGCAGCTTGGACGTAGCGTGACGCAAAAAGGCAGTTTCCACTTCCTCAGCAGCAATTCCCTGGCCATTGTCGGCAATCTGGATGCTTTCCCGCCCGCCCTGGCGCACGTCGATGTTGATGGTGGTGGCCCCCGCGTCAATGGCGTTTTCCACCAGTTCTTTGACAACTGAGGACGGCCGTTCCACCACTTCCCCGGCAGCAATTTGCGAGGCAAGTTGGTCAGACAAAAGATGAATCTTCATAGCGGCAATTGTACCACAGCGACCCACATCGTTTAGAAAAAGAGAATGATACGCAGATTTCCCTGATTGCCCTGATTTGATCATTTCTATCAGGTAGATCAGGGTAATCAGCGTCCTATTATTTAATTGAACTTTTAGTCAGTGGCTAGTTTGGCTTTAAGCCGGTCAATGGCGGCGCGGGTGGAGGCAAAGGCGATTTCGGGTAGATCGTCCGGGGCGAAGAAGGCGGCGGCATCGGCGTCATCACCCGCCTGGATAGTGCCGCCCAGTAATCGCGCCTTGTACATGATGAAGATCGAGGCGCCGCCCTGCCCTGGCGGATTGTGGTAAACGCCAATCAATTCCTCAATAGCTACCTCTAGATTGGTTTCTTCAAGGGCTTCGCGTACGGCCGTTTCCGCCGGGTTCTCACCCGCGTCCAAAAAGCCAGCCGGAATGCTCCACTTGCCAATTTCCGGGTGCATCGTGCGACGCACCAGCAAAATCTTGCCCTCGTTCACCACAAAAACACCCACGCCCACCTTGGGATCAGTGAAATGGATAAAGCCACAGCTGGGACAAACCCGGCGCGGCTTGTCAGCAATCTGCCGCGTCTCCATCGGCGTGGCGCAGCGACTACAAAATTTCACATTTTCTGGGGCGGAGAAAGGTATCATTCTGGTTAGACGGTTTCACATAAAGGCGCAAAGTTTTATTTCTCCTTGCGCCTTGGCCTGAAAAAGAAAATCCGATTCTATCGTTGGCGGCGAGCGTAGAACGTGAGACCGAGCAAAAGAATTAGCAGCCCGCCCAGGCCAATTTGCAGCCAAAGCAGCGGGTTAGCCGGTTGATCTACGACCATTTCTTCTACCTCTTCTTCGGGTAGAACGGCCGTTGTCTCCGCAGATTCTGTATCGCCTTCCATTTCTGGTAGTTCAGCGACAGCATCATCGGCAGCTTCACCGCCAGCCACCTGGTCCATGTCACGCTCCGGCAGCGGCGTGGGTGGCGTCACGCGAGGCAGCGTGGAAACGGTCGGCGTGGGCGAGATGGTGGGTGTTGGCTGAACGATTGGTTCGGCAACAGTTGCCCCATCTTCGGCTGCGTCCCCTTGAAGAGAATCTATTGTGCTGGGAACGGCCGTGGCCTCAGGGGCAGATGGCGCTGCCTCTTCGGCAGACATCTCCTCCTCGACCATCTCTTCGGCTGTATCTTCAACCGCTACATCAAATGCATCCGGTTCCGCCTCATCCATAGCTTCTTCTTCCGCAGCCGACTCTGCGACAGGTTCCTCCACCGCGTTCGCCGCTGCATCAGCCTCAAAAGCCAGCGATTCTGTTGCTTCTGTCACTTCGCTGGTGACCTCCACCGATTCCATCTGGGCTACATCGGCTGCGGGAGCCGACATTGCGGGTTCGCTCCCGCTCAGGCTAGTAAAGATGCCGGCCGCAAAGGCAAAGATCAGGAAAAAAGCGGTCATGGCCGTGGCGGCACGTAGGACGGGGTAGGCTTTTACCCAGGGTTGCCGGGCAGGACGGCCGTATTTGGCCGGGTCCAAAATAAAATTACGCGGCACATCTCGCTGCGGCAGCTGGCGCAGGCTCTGTTTGATCAGAAGAAGCTGCTCCACTTCCAGGCGCAGCGTTTCATCTTGAGCCATTTCCTGCTCAAACTGCTGCCTGGCCGTGCCCGGCAGCGCCTCATCCAGGTAGGCTGCTACCGTTTCTTGCCGCTTCTCCTCGGCTGATTTCGTTAGGTTCCGCAAAAAATCGAACATTTTTATCGCAATTGAGTAATTGGCTAATTAGGTAATTGAGTAATTACCTAATTACACCTCATCATCATATACCTTGAATCGTTATGGTTCACTCTGTAAACGATAATTGTCTGGTAAAAGTTCCTTAAACCCTTGCAAACAGTCACGCAATTTGGATCGCGCGCGGCTGACGCGGGACTTTACCGTGCCCAGCGACACATCGGTCATGTCGGCAATGGCATTGTAATCGTACCCTTCAACGTCACAGAGAACGGCCGTTACCCGCTGGTCATCTGGTAAATTCTGCAAACAATCCTCGATGGCCTGAATCAGCTCCATCTGCTGCTGCCGCTTTTCTGGCCCAATGGCCGGATCACGCAAAAAAGCAAAGGATTCCTGATTGTCATCGGTAATTCTTTCTAAAGAGGATTGGGGACGGCGCTTGCGGCGGCGCAGCTCATCATAGCAGCCGTTGGTGGTAATGCGCAGGAGCCACGCCTTGAAGTTGCCACCATAAAACTTGTTGAGCGATTTGTAAGCAGAGATAAACGCCTCTTGGGCAGCATCCTCAGCTGACTGCGGATCACCCATGATGCGATAAGCAACGTTGTACACAACCTGCTGGTAGTGCAAAACAAGCGTGTTATACGCTTGAACATCGCCTTTTTGAGCCTGCTCTATGAGGGCAACTTCATCCATAAATTCGCAAGTAATATAATGAAAAGCAAAAAGTAATAAACATTCAACTTTTTACTGGTTAGCCATTATTGACAGAAAAAAAACCATGAACTATACTCCCGCACGTCCAAAAAACTGGCCGAAGTGGCGGAACTGGCAGACGCGCACGACTCAAACTCGTGTTCCTTCGGGAGTGTGGGTTCGATTCCCACCTTCGGCATTGACCATCAAGTGTAACTTGTTGGTTTTTCCAGCAAAGTCGCTGGATTATAAGCCCCGCTAGGGGGCTGGGCAAATACAAAGGGTTGCTCGGTAGCGGGTAGCTCTTTTTTTATGTCAACTAGAAACGGCCGCATGAAACGTCTACCCACCCCAATCTTCATTTTACTTGGCCTGGCCATCGGCATTGGCTTGGGGTTGGCCATTGGCTGGGTCTTCTGGCCCACGGAATTCACCGATGCCAACCCCACTGTGCTGGAAGACCAATACCGTCGCGATTACGTGCAGCTTATTGCCGACAGCTACGCCCTGGACAACAATCTGGCAGCGGCGCAGCAGCACATCGACGATTTGGGGGAAGATGGGCCGCAGTATGTTCTGCAAGTGCTCATCGAGATGATTTTGCGGCAGGATGATGAGGCCGCCATTCGCCGCCTCGCGCGATTAGCCAACGACATTGGTCAATACACGCCCGCTATGGCTCCATACCTACCCACCCCGCCAGAGGCCGCACCATGACCCCACCAGCCCGCCGACGGCAGCGTCCCCTTCCCTTTTGGCGTCGTCTCAGTTCTACCGGCTGGCTGCTGCTCAGCCTGGTGATTGGCTTAGCTGGCGGTTTATACTACGCCTGGGTGGTCGATCCGGTCATTTTCACCGATGCCAGTCCAGCCCGGTTTAACGACCGCTACCGGGAAACGTACATCATTTTGGTGAGCCAGAGCTATGCGGTCAATGATAACTGGCCTCTGGCGCAGCAACGGCTGGCGGCTCTCGACGATCCAGAGATTGCCCAAACGGTCAATAATTTGCTGGATACGGCCGTTCGCCAACAACGTCCCGCTCCCCTGCTGGAACAACTGGCCGTGGTGGCGCGCCAGCTTGGTGCCCAAGGGCCAGCAATCGCCCTGTTTGCCCCCACGCCGCCCGCAAGCGATCTACAGCCCACACCCACACCCGCCATCGTGACCACGCCAACCAACACGCCGCCACCAACCGGTACGGCCGTGGCGACACCTACTGCAACCGTGTCGCCCACAGCCACGCGCCCAGCCACCGCCACTCCCCAACCCAACTACCGCCTCACGGAACAAACTCGCCTCTGCGACGAGGCTGAAGCGATCACCCGGATTGAAGTGATTGTGCTGGATGCTTTTTTAAACGATTTGCCGGGAATTGAAGTTGCGGTGAGCTGGCAAAATGGCAGCGACCGCTTTTTTACTGGATTTAAGCCGGAAAACGGCCGTGGCTACGCCGATTTTGAGATGTCGCCAGACATTTCCTACACGGTGTATCTGCCCGATGGCAGTCCTGAGGTCAGCGGGCTGCGTATCGAAGAATGTGCCAGCGGCTTCAGCGGCGGCTGGCAGCTCACCTTCCAAAACCTGCGCGAAGGCAACCCCACCCCCGCCGAAGAAGACGAATAACGCCCCCTCGACTGCCCGCCCGATGAAGCCAAACAGGTTTAGGTTGTTTCGGTTAACTTGATTTGGGATCTGAGCCGCTGAATGGCATCTTGCAGCGCTTGCTCTGTGATTTCAATTTGAGAGGTATTGATGAGCGAAGGATCATATTGCTCGGATTTGAAGTTTGTAATCAATAGACCAGCGGCAAAAAGAACCTGGATGGTGTCATCGCTGAGTTGGCTCACTTCAAGCTCTTTCCGCTTGGCCAGGTCTAGCAATTTTGCCCGCAGCTCAGCATTTTCTTTTTCAACCAGCCAGCGGTCCAGCAGCTCAATTAATAAAAAAGCCAACAGCGGACCCACCGTGCCAAAAAGGATAATTTCGGACAAAAGGTGAGTGTTAAATCCAAGCGCATAATAAATCCAACGAGCCGGGCCAAGCTCATACCCAACCACTAGCAAAACCATTCCTAATGGAATCAGCCATCTAAACAACCCTAATTTTTGATGGAGGTTCGACCTCGAAGTTAGCATTCCCATAGCTTAATATGATCCAGTGCCTATATGTATCTGTATGTATGATTGAAGACAAAAAGGGCTTACAAACAGCAATAGGAGGATGGTAAGGTGAGGTCCTAGCAATTACCACTTACTAAATGTCTGAAAATGGGATGATAAATGTCATAGAAATAACGATTGCGCTATATCCAGACCTGTGCTGAGTTTGCCAAAGTCACCGCAAGTGGCTATTCAATGATGGGATCGTCGTAATAGAAAGGAACCACCTGAAACCAGGTGTTGCCAATCTGCAATGGCACCGGATTCCCCGCATCGTCGATGAAGGTAAACATATCGCTGCGGTTTTGGCGCAGCCAGGTGACGTCATACTTATGGCCGTCGCGGATGAGCATGGCGTAGCCACGCCCCCAAATTTGGATTTCGGTGGTGTAGAGGTCGCAGCCGCCATCTTCACGGGGGTAGACACAAATGGAGTGGTCAAACTGGTGCGGCGCATAGAGGATGATGACGTTGGCGGCGCTGACCTGCTCGTCGTTGTTGCCATCAACAAAGGTTTCCCCATCAACGGTGCGGTAGTAACGGCCGTCTTCCTCATTATATTCCCACACCACCTCCGACCAGGTCGAATAATGTAATTCCACATAGCTGGCCGGATCGCCATCAGGTGGCGGGGTGGTGTCAAAAGCCATCGTCGCAGTGAAGCGAGGCGGGCGATTGTCGTGGCCCCACTCAACGGCTTCCCATAAACCAGCTGGATCCGCGTAAAGGGTATGCTCAAACGGAATGCTGTCATCCTCTTCCTTGCGATAGTAACCCGTAGACATTTCACGGTAAATGCGGTCACCGATGTCTGATTGGGCAATGGCATCCAGGATCAGGGGGTGGGAGCCAGACATAAAGATGGCGGCATCGTACATGGCGGGCAGCTCTTTGTCGATGAGACGCGCACTGCGAATCGGGCCAACATCGGGCGGGGTCTGGCCGTAGAAAATAGCGGTGAAGCGGGTGATGTTGGTTTCAGTAACGTGCTCAAAAACCAGGTCGGCCTGGCCAATGCCGTGCTGCGGCCGGGTGTAGCTGGGTGGATTGTTGGAAATTTTGATGGCAATCGGCCGTCTTTGCAGCACAGAAGGGTCTTCCATCAACTCGCCGGTCAGTGGATTGCGGTCAGTGCCAAAATCTTCGAGGCTGTAAAGCGCCACTGGCTCTGGCGTGGCCGTCGGTGTGGGCAGGGTAGTTGGCGTTGGCTCATTATTGACTATGGCCGGAGGCGGCAGGGTGACGGTGGGGGCTGCGGTTGGGGGCAGGGTGGCTGTGGCAGGAACGGCCGTATCTACCGCTGCAATCTCCGTTGGGGAAGTCGTATCGGTTGTTGTTACCGGGGCGGGCGTTTCTTGCCCCCCACAAGCCACCAAAACGGTGACCAAGATGAACAAGGTGATGAGCCGGTGTGATTGTTGGAATGTTTTAGCCATTCAGGTATTTTATTCATTGTTGGGAATTGAAGCCAGAAGAGAAACGGCCGTATCCTCATCGAATACGGCCGTTCACTTCAAGTTACTATCAATCGCGTGGTGAAGTGCGGGCTGGTTTTTTGCCTTTGCCCGTCACCAACCGGAAATTGATCAGGAAAAGAACAATCAATCCGCTGCCCCAGTACAGGAGCTGCATCCCCAGGTTGCCACTGTCCGTCCCGGCCATCGCGCCGTGAACCGTGGCCAAAATGTAAACCCCAAAGGTAGCGTAATGCAACTGCCGCCAGCGCTTTTGTCCAATCTGCTTGCGGAAGTTAAAGCTCAACGACGTGATAAACATCAGGTAAAAGCCAATGATCCCCAAGCCAACCCAGCCCGGTTTATATGGACCAATAAAAGGCACCGTCAAATCGGCCAGGGTGTAGGTGTAAAAGCTGTCCCACAACAGCGCCAGGGCGTGCAGCCCGGTGAGCAGCACCGCCAGCCAAGACAAGATATTGTGCATGGCCAAAGCCAGCGCGGCTGGAACCGTTTCTTTGATCAGTTTCGTGCTGAGCAGCAACCCCCAAATGGTAGAGCTTGCCAGCAGCAAGTAAGCCACCGTGCCCGCCGAGCGGGTAAAGTACCAGGGCGTTTTTTCAGTGAGGGCCAGGGCATTGGCAATGGTGGTACCGGCAGATGTGTTCGTCAACACCCAGCCCGTCCCCAGCAAAACCAGGCCACCAGTAATTCCCAGCACCAGGCTAAAAATGAATGTCAGAAAGCTGTCCCAATAATCAGTGCGGTTATTTGTGTCTGTGATGGTTGTCATGAAATTCTCCAATACAATGAATTAGTCAAGTTTGAATAAATGTTGTAACGATTGATGTACTCAGGAGATTGGACCAATTTTATCAATGGGATTGTCTGTTCTAGAGAAAATTGGCCCAATCTTGGCATATAGATTTCCCCGGAAACGTTTGAATAGGTCTGGTTCGGCCAGACAGTTTCCGGGGAAATGGCCTCAGGCCAGGGGAGACAACTGGCCCTGAAGCAGATGATCCATGCGGAGTGTGGCCAGGATACGGCCGTCTCGCCCCACCACCAGACCAGCCAGATCAACATCCAGCAGGCTGTCGATACCAGCATCGGCTCCAGAAATTAAGGTAGCCGTGGCCCACGCCTCAGCCGTCGCCGCATCGCGGGCCAGCACTGTGGCCGTAAGTGCGTCGGTGTTGGCCGGTTGCCCCGTACAGGGGTCGATGAGATGATGGGCAACGACGCCAGCCTGTACCCAACGGCGATAATCGATCCCCGAGGTAGCCAACGCCCCCTCAGCCAGCCAAAAAGTGGCCAGAGCATCTGCTTCGGCAGTGTCATCTGCCCCAGGTCGGCTGAGAGCAACCGGCCAGCCAGGGTAGCCAACCGGCGCTGCGCCAGCCACCAAATCGCCACCCGCATCCACCAGGCAAGGGCCAACCGGCTGCAACAGCGACAACGCTTGTTGGGCCGTATCCCCCTTGGCAATGCCACCCAAATCGAGCTGCACCCCCGCAGGCAGTCGCACAGCCTGCAGCGTTTCATCCAGTTCAATTTCGGCCCAACGGCCGATTAAAGTTTCAGACGCCAGCCAACGGCCGTTGCGCCCGCTGCCAATCCGCTCAAAACTTTGATCATACCCGGCCTGGGCCAGGGCATTGAGCAGTGTAGGATCGAAACGGCCGTTGGTTTGTCGCGCCATGTCTACGGCTCGGTTAACCTCACGC
Source organism: uncultured Anaerolineae bacterium (assembly GCA_905479495.1). Taxonomy (GTDB): domain Bacteria; phylum Chloroflexota; class Anaerolineae; order Promineifilales; family Promineifilaceae; genus Leptofilum. Next base: position 194,079 of record CAJQMR010000002.1, on the reverse strand, counting down.
CACATCAGGCTAGAAACCGTTACCCACTGCCCGCTGCGAGCATTCAGCTGCGTAAGCTCGCTATCAGAACGAAAGCGGCTCAGAACCTGTTCGTTGTTGGCAAACAAGGCTTCGGCTTGCGCAAAAGCGCTGGCAGCCTGGGCCACATTTTGGCTGTCTAGCCAAAGTACAATCTGGCTGCCCATGGCGCGAAAGCTGTGTGATTGCCAGCTGGCGGGGTGTGGTTGTTGGTTCATGTTCTTACCGATTCTTATCGAGATGAGCGCGCGCGGGCAACCGGACGAATCTGCGGCTGCACCACCTGCGGAATGGCTTTCAGTTGAACTTGTGTGCCCCCGCTCGTTGGCGGCAAGGGCAGGGTACTGCTGCTACTGGTTGCGGCGCTGTTGTCTGCCGGAATCACTACTGTAACGGCGGCGTCGGTGGAAAAGGCCGTTGTGGAAACGGCCGTATCCTGTGCTGCCAAAAGGCGTGTACCGGCCAGCGTAGCCACCAGACTGCCCACGACCAGGACCGTTTTCAACGTGCCGGTTTGCTGGCTGGTTCTTCTGGAACGATTAGTCGTCATGTTCAAAGCCCTCATGTTCTTCGTGTTCATGTTCTTCGTGCTCGTCATCATCGTAATAAGCACCACCGTTGCTGGCAGCACTGTTCGTGCTGTTAATCTGGTCTTGCAGATTCACAATTGTGTTGTTAGCTGCATCAATCTGCGACTGATACGCGCTCTCGCGTTCCTGCATGGTACGTACCGTTTGCTCCAGTTCAGCACTATAATCCTGCCATGCCTTTACGGCTTCTTCAGCGGCCGGATCAGTTGTGTTGACTTGTGGCTCCTGGGGAATCACATCTTGGGGAACGGCCGTAGCGCTGTCGCTGCTGCCGCCAGACACCAAGGCGCTCAAATTGCCAAACCCTAAGCCCAACAAGGTGATAATGACCAATCCGGTTAAAGAGCCAGCGGCTAAAATTCCTTTTGTACGATTCATATTAAACCTCCATATAAATAAAAATGATTGCTATGTTTAATAACTATGTCCTCATAGCTATGTCTTCATAACGATGAGGACATCATAGGCGAAAATAAAAGCGGTTGGGTTAACCCAGACCTAAACAATGTTAAATTTGGCTTAAATCTTTTTCGGGGGGGAAAAGGCCGCTTCCAATTAGATTAGAAGCTAGAAGCGGCCTTTTCAATTAGTCGTCATGTTCAAACCCTTCGTGTTCACCGCCACTGATGCGTACCGGGTTGCTGCCAGCGCTGTTAACCTGGCCCTGTAAATTCACGATGGTCTGATTGGCTGAATCAATCTGGGATTGGTATGCACTTTCACGTTCTTGCAAGGTACGTACCGTTTGCTCTAGTCCAGCGCTGTAATCCTGCCACGCCTGCACCGCGTCCTGGGCGGCAGTGTCTGTTGTGACAATTTGCGGCTGTTGAGAAACGGCCGTTGCATTATCGGCTGTGGCTCCCAGGTTACCAAATCCCAAGGCCAACAAGGTGATCAGTACCAAACCAGTTAACGTGCCTGCTGCTAAAATACCTTTTGTACGATTCATGATAAAACCTCCAAATAAAATGTTGTGTTCAACGAATATGTCTCTAGCATAGGGGAAACGAGGCAACCGTGGGTTAACCGAGACCTAAACAATATTAAATTTGGCTTAAATCTATTGGGGAAATAAAAAACGGCCGTTTGTGGGAGGAAACGGCCGTTCACTTTTCACTGGTTACCGAATACTGATTACCGATTACCGTTCACTGAATCACAGTCAACGCAATCCCTTCCACCTCCGGCACCGACTCCTGGCGCGGCACATGATGCTTGCGCGTGGGCACCGGCGGGCATTCCCAGGCAGAATCGGCCGTCTCGCGGCGCAAATCCTTCAGCTTGGGCAAGATGCCGCAGGCAAAACAGTGATGGCGGCAATCAATCCGCGTCTCCTGCGCTTTGCTCATCAAATAATCTTGCGTCAGGAACTTCTTCGTCACAGCAATATCGATGTGCTCCCAGGGGAAAATCTCGTCGATGGTGCGTTTGCGGTGCGTGTAAAAGCGTGGCTCAAGCCCCACTTCGGCCAACGCCTCATTCCAGGCATCTTCGGCATAATGCTCATGCCAGGCATCGAACTTGGCCCCTTTGCGCCAGGCCAGTTCCACCACCTCCGCCATGCGCCGGTCACCCCGGCTCAAAAAGCCTTCAAACAGTGACTCTTTCGGCTCGTTCCAGCGCAGCCGCAGCCCCGACCCGCGTATCTCGTTGCGCAGCAGATCAATCTTGGCATTTACCTGGTCCACCTCATCCATCGGTTCCCATTGGAACGGCGTTTGCGGCTTGGGAATGAAGGTGCTGACGCCTACGTTCACGCTGGCCTTGTTGTTATGGAACTTACGCCCCTCGGCCAACACCTGGCGGGCCAGATCGGCAATCGCCTGTACATCTTCGATTGTTTCCATAGGATGGCCAATCATGAAGTACAGCTTGATGCTGCGCCAGTCGCGCCGGTAAATTTCGCGGGCTGTTTCTAGCAGCTCTTCATGCGAGACGTACTTATTGATGATGTTGCGCATCTTTTCTGTAGCCGCTTCCGGGGCTAAAGTGAAGCCGCCGCGACGGCCGTCTCCCAAATTATCCATCAGCTGGGTAGATACCGACTCGGTGCGCAGCGACGGCAGCGAAATGTTCAGCCCCAGATGGCCAAAGCGCTGCCCAATTTTTTCCGTCAGCTCCAAAACGTGCGTGTAATCGCTGGACGAGAGCGACAGCAGCGCAATTTCCTCATAGCCAGTGCTTTCCAGAATTTGCTCCATCGCCGTGAGCACTTCTTCCACCGGACGCTCCCGCACCGGGCGCGTCACCATGCCTGCGTGGCAAAAGCGGCAGCCCCGCGTGCAGCCCCGCATAATCTCGATGGGCGCGCGATTATGCACCAGCTCCACAAAAGGAATGATGAAATCGGTCACCGGCGGCGGCATCACCGGCACGATGGTTTTCATCACTTTGGGTGGCGCTTCTGGCATGTTGGGCGTGATCGCCTTCACGGTGCCGTCGTCGTGGTAGGTCACATCATAAAAGCGGGGCACGTAGCAACCCTCAATTTGGGCAATGTAGCGCAGCTGCGTCTCCCGATCCAGGTGGGCCGCCGCCCGCATCACGCCGATGATCTGCAAAATGGCCTCTTCCCCTTCGCCAATGACAAACACATCAATGAAGGGCGACATTGGTTCTGGGTTGTAGCAGGCGTGCCCGCCAGCAATCACCAGCGGATAACTGGCATCCCGATCCTTGGCGCGTACCGGCAGTCCGGCCAGATCGATCAGGTTCAGGGCATTGGTGTACAGCTGTTCGTACGGCAGGCTGATGGCCAGCATGTCAAATTCGCGGATGGGATGCTTGGTTTCCAACGAGAAAAGCGGAATTTCCCGCTCGCGCATCACCGCTTCCATATCGTCCCAGGGGCAGTAGACGCGCTCAGCCAGCAAATTTTTATGCTTGTTGATGATATCGTACATGATCATCAAGCCCAGGTTGGACATGCCAAGATCATAAATATCAGGAAAGGCCAGAGCAACTTTGTACTCAATTTCGGCCCAATCTTTCACCACCTGGTTGTATTCGCCGCCAGTGTAACGCCCCGGCTTGGCTACACGGGGTAAGATGCGTTCCAGCATCACCTCAATTTGTTCTGGGGTTCTGTTTTTCATAGGTTTTTTATTAACTCTCACAGCAAGTTTCATTCATTGAAATGAATCAAGCTGTCATTATAACAAACTTCACTAAATTGTCGGTTGCCGCAATGGGGATCATTTTGCCTCTGTTCATCCTCCACTGCGTATACCAATCGTTGATTTCGGTCGATTTTTGGTCTTGTAGCGTCAAGTTAACGGGCAAAATAAACGCTAAAATACGCAGCAATGTTTGGTGGAAGAAGGCCAAACATCGCATCCCCTTACAAGTAAACGGAAAGTCCTAAACAATCGACAGAATCACAAATTGGGTTTGTGGTTCTTCGCGGTTCCTTGACTGGCACATTTCCCTGGAAACGCATAGACAGAGAGAGGGTCTTGAGCGCAGTTTCCGAGGAAATTCCGAAATTCCAATGAATGGTCAGGCAAAAGCCTGGAGGAAAGATTTGTATGAGCGATTTGTCAATTTCAACGTATGAGCCAGGTGGGCGCTGGCGCTTTAACTGGGTGCTGCCGGTGCTGTTTCAACCGCGTCGCGCTTTTGGCCGCATTGTGGAGCTGGATACGGCCGTTTGGCACACACCTATCCTCATTCTCATTCTCACCGGGCTGGTACGCACCCTGGTAGATGGCGGTCTGAAGGCGGCTGCCGCTGCCAGCGGGCAGCTCACCTTGCCGCAGGGCTGGGAATATTACACGCCAGAACAGCAGGCCCAATTCCAGCAAGCCATGACCGCCACCAGCGGCCCGGTTTTCACTTATTTACTGCCCGCCGTGATGGCCATTTTGGGTGTGTATCTGGGCTGGCTGCTGCTGGGGTGGCTGCTGCATCTGGGCCTAACCTTGCTGGGCGGACGCCTAAGCAGCCAACAGGTGCTAAACGTCACGGCCTGGTCGCTGCTGCCCTTTGCCCTGCGCGATGTGGTGCGTACTGTGGCCATGTGGAACAACGGACAGACGCTTGCCAGCCTGGGGTTGTCCGGCTTTGCCCCTGCTGGTGAAGGCGCAATGATGCTCTACCTGGCGGCGCTGCTCACTTTTGTCGATATTTACCTGCTGTGGCACTGGCTGCTGCTGGGCATTGGTCTGAATGCCGGGGCCAACCTGAGCAAAGTGAAAACATGGACGGCCGTTCTGCTTACCGTTCTCGTTCTCTTCTTGCTGCGTGGCGTCCCGGCCCTCATCTCCGCCCAGTTTAGCGATTTGACGGTGATACGGCCGTTCTTTTAACTCGTAATCGGTCATCCGTAAACGGTAATCGGTAAGAACGTTTACCGATTACTGATCACCGATTACCGCTCACCGACTATGACATTCATCACCATCAACCACCTGCGCAAAACGTACCAGATGGGCCGCGAAAAGGTCCACGCTCTGGCGGATGTGAGCCTGAGCATTGAGCCAAACACCTTTTGGGCCGTCATGGGGCCGTCTGGATCGGGTAAAAGCACGCTGCTTTACCTGCTCGGCGGACTGGATCGCCCCAGCAGCGGCGAGATTCGGGTGGGCGACAAATCCATCGGCACGCTGGATGAGAATGGGCTGGCGATTTTCCGCCAGCAGACGATTGGCTTCATTTTTCAATCATTCAACCTCATTTCCAGCTTAAGCGCCCTGGACAACGTGGCCTTTCCCATGCGCTTTGCCCGCGTGCCGCGCCATCAGCGCTACGCCCGTGCCTTTGAACTATTGCAGCGGGTGGGGCTGGGCGACCGGGTGCACCATAAACCCACCGAGCTATCCGGTGGGCAGCAGCAGCGCGTGGCTGTGGCCAGAGCTTTGGTCAACAATCCGCAGCTCATCCTGGCAGATGAGCCAACGGGCAATCTAGACAGCGCCAGCGGCAACAGCATCATGGACCTGCTGGCCGAACTGCATCAAAACGGCCGTACCGTCCTTGTCGTCACCCATGATCCACGTATGTCGGCTTATGCCACGAATACGGTACACATGCTGGACGGCCGTATCGTTTCCGACGCCGAATTTGAGGCGGCAACAAATCTTCACTAACCAAGGCAATCTAATGAAACAGTCTCTTCTACAAAAAGTATTTTTGCTCTTCTTTTTGCTTCTGTTTGTCGGCGGGTCGCTGGCCAGCAGCTTAACGCCTGCACCGGCGGTGGCGCAGGCAGACACCCCCACAGCAACGGCGACCGCCACAGCAACGGCCACGACAGCAGCATCGGCATTGGCCGTTACGGCCGTTCAGCCCAACAGCGTCAGCAACCTGGTTGATACCGAACTGGTGGTGACTGGCAGCGGTTTTGTCGATGGTGCCGTGGTGGTTTTGTCCGGCATGGGCGGGCTAAACACCACCTTTGTCAGCGCCAGCCTGCTGCGAGCCAACCTGCCTGCGGGTACAACGCCCGGTGGGTACAGCATCGCGGTCATTAATCCCAACGCGGCTTCGGCCACGCTGCCTAATGCCCTGACAGTCACCGCGCCCGCTGGGCCGACCAATACGCCTGCCCCCACCAACACGCCCGCGCCGACCGCTTTTGTACGGCCGTTGCTCGTTGTCAACAGCTACGGGGCCAGTTCGGCCGAAATTGCGCCGGGTGAAAATCTGGCCTTCGAGATGACCATTGCCAACGCCGGGCAGAGCCGGGCCAGCAACGTGGTGGTCACCTTTGTCGCCGGGAACTTCACTGCCCGCGACACGGGTGGCGTTCAAGCCCTGGGCATCATCGATCCAGGCGGCACGGTGCGCTTTTGGCAGCCCTTAGCCGCCAGCCGCGATCTGGCCGGACAAAGCATCGGCACGCTGGAAGTGAAAGTGGATTACACCGATGTGAACGGCACAACCTACAGCGAAACCTTCGCCCTCACCTTCCCGGTTAAACGGGTCGCCACCGGCGGGGCGGCACCAACCGCCACACCCACAGCAACGGCTACCGCCACAGCCACCAGCGGACCCATCCTGCGCCCCCAACTGCTGGTCACTGGCTATGAAGTTGACCAGGAACAGTTGGAACCAGGCATGGGCTTTACGCTCAACCTGACGCTGCAAAACCAGGGCAATGCCGACGCTGTGCGGGTAACAATGATTTTGGGCGGGGGCAGTACAACGGGTGGCACGGTTGACGGAACCCCAGTGCCCGGCGGCGGGCTGGATGGGGCCAGCGGTGATTTTGGCAAATTTGCCCCCGTGGGCGCTTCCAATGTGCAAACGCTGGGCGATCTGAACCAGAATGATTCGCTGGAAACAAGCATGGCGCTTATCGTCAACGCGGCTACAGAGCCAGGTGCCTATCCGGTAAAGGTGACGTTTGTCTACACCGACGCGCGCAACAACAGCTACGAAGATGATCAGGTGATTACGCTGCTGGTTTTTAAACGGCCGTCCGTCGAAATGAACTTCTACACGCCTGTTTTTGACTTTTTTGTGGGGCAGCCAGGCAGCTTACCGTTGCAGTTGGTGAACAGTGGTAGAGGAACGGCCGTGTTTGGCAATTTCAGCGTGAATGGTGAGGGAGCAACCTTCGAGAACAACAGCTTCTTCGTGGGCACGCTGGACCCTGGTGGCTTCTTCCCCCTGGATGCCGTGATTTACCCAGAAATGGCCGGGCCGCTGGATTTGGTACTGAGCGTCAACTACACCGATGACTTCAACCAACCACAAATCCTCACCAAAACGCTGACGATTAACGTCATCGACGCACCGATTTTTGAGGAACCCATTGATGGCTTCCCTGAAGAACCGTTCCCCGAAGTCGTGGAGGAACCCGAAACGTTTGGCCAAAAAGTGTGGCGCTTCGTTCTGGGCCTGCTGGGCCTGAGCAGCGGCGTACCGCAGCCCGCCCAGCCCGACTTTGGCGTCCCTAGCGACTTTCCGATAGATGGACCCGTCGATGTGCCAGTGGAAGGGCCAGTGTTTGGGCCGTAGCGCAAATTTAACGCAAAGAACGCAAAGAGGCAGAGGCCGCAAAGAGGTTTTTTTAATCTTTCCCCCTTTCCTTCTTTGCGCCTTTGCGTCAAAAACTTTTTATCTGAAGGCTGACTATGGGCATTTTTGATTTACTTTCACTTGTTTGGGAAAACCTGGCCCGGCGCAAGGGGCGGGTGATGCTAACGGCCGTTGGCGTCATCATTGGCACGGCGGCGGTGGTGCTGCTGGTGTCGTTGGGCAATGGCTTGCAGCAAAATGCGGCCAGCCAGCTGGGTGGTATTGGCGATCTGACCAAAATTCAGGTGTGGCCCAACTATGGCGAGCCTAACCCTGAGACGGGTGAACCAGGCAATATCACGGTCATCACCGACCAAACTGTTTCTGATATTAGCGCGCTGCCTGGGGTAACGGCCGTTATTCCCCAAGAATATTTCCAGGGCTGGGGTTTCATAACCGTAGACCGGCTGGAAGGCGGCGGACAGCTATTAGGCATTGGCACCGACGACTTGAGCAACCTGGGCGTCAAGGCGCAGGCGGGCACACTCCAGTTGGAGCGGGGCACGATGATTATTGGAACGGCCGTGCCGCAAAATCTGTACAATCCCCGCCCGCGTCCTGGTGAATCCATCGAGCCACCCGCCGCCGAAGATTTACTCGACAAGCAAGTCTCCCTGGTGCTGGTGAAATGGAACAACGACGGCACCGAAACCCGCAAAACCGTACGCATGCGCATTGCTGGTGTCATTGCTGAGACCCGCGATGAACCAGATTGGTCGATGTACATCTCCCTGCCAGAGATGGCCGGCTACAACACCTGGGTCCAGGGCAAACCGATCAACCGCGACGAAGTTGGCTATCCAGGATTAGTGGTTCGAGCCGCCGCCATCGACAACGTCATCGACGTGACCGACCAGATTGTGGCCTTAGGCTACCAGGCATATTCGCCGCAGTCATTTGTGCAGGGGATCAGCGGTTTCTACACCATTTTGCAAATCATTTTTGGTGGCGTAGGGGCCATTGCCCTGCTGGTGGCGGCCATTGGCATTGCCAACACTATGGCCATGGCCATCCTGGAGCGCACCCGTGAAATCGGCCTGATGAAAGCCGTGGGCGCAACCAACCGACATGTGCTGGCCGTGTTTCTGGGGGAATCGGCGGGGATTGGCTTTTTAGGCGGTCTGGGCGGCGTGCTGCTGGGTTGGGGTCTGGGCCAGGTGGTAAACGTGCTGGCGCTGGCCTATCTGGCCGGACAATCTGTGGAAACTGGCGCACCGCCGCCGAGCGTGGCGGTGGCTACGCCTACCTGGCTGCCAGTTTTTGCGCTCATTTTTGCCACGATTGTGGGGTTAATTTCTGGACTGTATCCGGCGTTGGGGGCAGCAACGCTGTCGCCAATTAAGGCTTTGAAGTACGAGTAATTGGGTAATTGAGTAATTCAGGCAATTACTCAATTACACCTCTTCTAGCTCCACTTCACGCCGATATCCATCACGATGTCGGCCGCCTTGTCCCCCTGGTCTGCGGCGTTAGAGAGGTGGCGCAAAATTTCGCGGCATTTCAGCATATGCATGATGTGTTCGGTGTCTTCTGGCCCTTGAAATAGCTCGGCCAGGCTTTGGCGGTAGGCGTGCTCCACAGCGTTTTCCAGCTTTTTTACTCGCCGGGCATGTTCATTGGCCACGCGGGGGTGGTCCAGCAAACGTTCCATCGTCAGGTGCAGTTCTTTCGCCATTTCCAGCAGCAGATCAGCTATTTGGGAAACGGCCGTAAATGGCTCCAAATCAAAAATTTCCATCTCTTCAATAGTGTCGTACACATAATCAATAAAGTTATCCAGCGCTCGCGACAGGGCAAAAATATCCTCGCGGTCCAGCGGCGTCACAAAACTATCCTCCAATTCATGCACCAAAATGCGGTGGACTTCATCGGCATCCTTTTCCACCTGACGTGCCTGCACGCTGCGCTTTTCGTTGGGCTTTTTCAGGTACGCTTTCAACGATTCCACACTGACAACCGTATATTCGCCCTGCTGAATAAGCAGCTGCAAAAAATTGCTTTGCTTCGGTTTAATGAATCGTTTGAACCATTCCATAGCCAGGACCTCCAAAAACAGTTGGCCAAATTTGCAAAATCGACCTACAAGATGGCGTTCAGGGGAAAGTAAAATAACGCTGCCAGCAAACCAGATACCGGAATCGTTAGCAGCCAGGCAATAACCATCTCATAGCCAACCTGCCAGCGCACTTTGGTAAAGCGTTGGGCTGAACCAGCCCCCATAATACTGGAACTCATCACCTGGGTTGTGCTGACTGGCCCTCCCAGCAAAGCCGCTCCCAAAATGATTGATGCTCCAGAAATTTGGGAAACAAAGCCATCCACTGGCCGAATTTTGTAGATGCGCCCGCCCAGAGTACGAATAAGCCGCCAGCCGCCTGTGGCCGTCCCCAAAGCAATAGCCCCAGCGCTCAGGGCAATCACCCAAATCGGCACCACAAACTCAGGAATCATCCCTTCCACCACCAGCCCGAGGGTGATGATGCCCATTGTTTTTTGGGCGTCATTGGCACCGTGGCTTAGGGCCAGGCCAACGGCCGTAATGACCTGCGACTGCTTAAAAAAGATATTGATGCGGGGTGTTGAGCCTCGTACCAGAAAAAGGGTCAGCTTCATGAGCAGGTACCCAATGAGTAAACCCAAAATGGGAGACAAGAAAAGGGCGACCAGCACCGTTGTCAGCCCGTTGGCTTGAACGGCTCCCACGCCTTCGGCCACCAGCACCGCGCCTACCACACCGCCCACCAGCGCATGGGATGAACTGGCCGGGATGCCTAAATACCAGGTCACCACATTCCATACGACGGCGGACAGCATGGCGGCAATGACTACTGGCATGGTGACATGGGCCGGGTCTGTTAACCCTTTGCCAATTGTCTCGGCGACGGCCACGCCAAACAGAAACGGCCCCACAAAATGGGCGGCAGCTGCCATCCACAACACTTTGCGCGGGGACATCGCCCGCGAAGCGATAGGCGTGGCAACAATATTGGCACTGTCGTGAAAGCCGTTGAGGAAATCAAAAATGAGGGCAGTAAGTAACAGCAGGATAAAGGGAAAGCTCATTGGGAAACTCGGTGCAGCCAGCGGGCTGTTTGTTAACAGATTGTTAACAGTATAGAAGGTTCCCCAAATTGTGCAAAAACAGGCCGTAAAAACACCCAAGAGTTTAGCCCGTAGATATTTTAGATACCGCAGAGCAAAACCCTTGGGGATTGCTGGTTAATCGGTGGAGGCAGTCAGGTGAATGAGTTCGTCGCCAGGCTGGTGGCAAAGGGTGCGTACGGTTTCGGCAATAATTTGGGGGGGAGACGGCCATTCCTCGTCTGGCAGCAAGGTGTGAACACGAATGCCGTATTGCGCATATTCGCGGGCACATTCGCGGGCAAAACCAACCACGCCCGCCTTGCTGGCGCAATACGCTGCCCGATTTTCAAATGAGGTTTGTACTCCCGCCGTGGAAGCAATGTTGATAATGACACCCCCGCCTCGCTCTTGATTTTCATCTGCCATCACCCGACCGCACAGCTGGCTCATAAAAAAAGTGCCTTTCAGATTCACTTCCAGGCAGCGGTTCCATTCCCACTCATCCAGCTTGATGATGGTCGAGCGAGGCATAATTGCCGCATTGTTAACCAAAATATCCAGCTGGCCCCACTCAGCGCGCGTGGTTTCGATGAGATGGGCACATTGGAACTTGTTGGCCACGTCAGCGGCGATGGCGATGGCTGTGCCACCTGCTTCTCGGATGGCAACGGCCGTTCGCTCCGCCCGGTCTGGATTAATGTCATTGACGGCAACCCGTACACCAGCAGCAGCCAGGGTTTGGGCAATAAGCGCACCCAGCCCCTGGCCCGCGCCGGTTACAATCCCAACTTTTGCTTGTTTATCATTTTCCATGCGTCGAGTATACGCCATTATTTATGCAGCAACATCAATTATTAGCTTCTTCTGGGACAAGTGCAGCTGGAAAAGTTTTTAGCTTTACAAGTGAAGAGAAGGAATATTTACGACCGAGTGATTATGCTAACTGCCAGAAACGGCCGTTAACAAGGGATTCGGATCTCGCTTATCATCCTGGCGCATCATCGACAACAGGGGAAAAGACAACAGGCTCACAAAAGCCAAGCCCACAAAAATCCAGCGAAAATCAACGGTATCAATCAGGCTGGTGGAAGCGGATTGCCCCAGGCCCACGCCAATGTTAGAAATGGCCATAAAGATGGCAAACTGACCCGCCCCCATGCGCCGGTCGGCTTTGGCCATCGCTAACGTTATGTAAATTAACTCCGAGGCTGACAAACAAACACCCCACAGCACAAACATCATCATGATGTTATTTTCGTTGGCGACCAAAGCCATTAACAACAAAACGGTGAAAACGGCCGCTGCCGTCCACATACCCTGCTGCCAAATAGAAATATTGGGACGACGAATGAGGTAGGTGGCCAGCGCACCACCAAATACCATGCCCAGGCCGCCTAAAGCAGCCACATCCCCCACGGACACCAACGATTGCCCCAATCCTTCATTGGCAAATAGGGCAACAATGGCATTGGCCCCATAAATGGCCACAGAATACACAATGGCATACAGGCTAAAGCGAAAAATATCGGGCCGCCACAGGCTGCGCAGCGCTTCCCAACTAAATGCCTGGGATTGGGTGCGCTCGTTAGGCTCATGGGTAAAACGCAGCAAAACTTGCGGCGTGAGCGTCAGCAAGGCAACAGCCACAAAAATAACCGTCCAGCCAAACGCGGCAATGATACGGCCGTAAATCGAAGCCAAAATCACCACCCCCAACGCCCGACCAACCACCATGACCCCCTGAATTTGCCCTTGCTCCTCCGCTGGCGTTACATCGATGGCGTAACCATCTGCAACCGTATCGTACAAAGCCAGTCCCAGGGCAATAAATAGGGCTGTCAGCACAAACAAGGGGTACATTTCTACCGGGGGCACAAAAGCAGCGGCAATCCCGCCAATAGAAATAAGCAACAGTCCGAGACTGATATACGGCCGTCGGTGCCCCACCCCAAAGAAAGGCAACCGCAACAGAACCTTATCACTCACCATACCGATACCAATTTTTAGAATGAACGGCACGATTAACAGGCCATTGAGCAGCGAAAGCTGCCAAGCAGCGGCACCAAAAGCACGTAAATACAAATTGTTGAAGATGAGAACGTAGGCGGCAATGGCTCCCTGGGTAAAGTAAAGGAAGCCAAACAGCAGGATACGGCCGTTTCGTGAATCAGTTAAAGAAGGAAGTGACGCTGGAAACATAGCCGAAGCTCCTTAGATGCCGAGAAGAGTCCAAGAGTCTAAAAAACAGCTCTTGAAGCCTACATTACGTAGAATGCGTTACTAAAGTAGCTCCGCACTAAAAATTCGATCCAGCCGGAAGGTTCGTTGGTCTTTGGCTTGATGGCAATAAGCCACCAAATAGGTCACGCCGCGATGCTGGCTAGGATACAGCGGCGTGATCTCACGGTTTGATTCGCCGTTTTGCCCCAGGTAAAGAATGCGGACGTTACGGCCGTTTGCCAGCGCATCATCTACAACCGGTGGCAAATCCAGGCTGGTAGGCGGGGGTGAATAGATCGGCAAGCCTTGGGCATGAAGTAAATCATTCACCGTTTCCAGCTTGCGCTGCTGTAATGACCGCACCATGCGCTTAAAAATTTCGGCCGTCATGTACACATCACTCAGGGCACGATGCGCCTGCCCCATACGCACACCCAAATGGCGCGCGATATGGCCCAAATTGTTGCGCCCAAAATGAAAGTGACGGCGCGCCAGCTGCAACGTACACAGCCAGGGATTGGCCAATGTGTGCGCCTTGCCTTCTGTTTTCAGGCCGTGAATGATCAGCTCCTGCCCTAAAAAACCGGCATCAAATTCAGCATTATGGGCCACCAGAACGGCCCCATCTAGCAGGGCCAGCAAATCATCTGCCACCTCGCTAAACGTCGGCTGCCCTACCAAATTGGCATCGGTGATGCCATTGACACTGCTGGCTTTGGGATCCATTTTGCGCCCCGGCTGCACAAGCGTGCTGATTTTGCCAACCTCGCGCCAGTTTTCCAGGCGCACGGCACCAATTTCCACCACACGATGTCCCAACCCTGGATACAATCCTGTGGTTTCTGTGTCTAAGATAACCAGTGGCACGTCAGACGGCCGTTTTTCCAACCAATGTGAGTCCATCCTCCAATTGTATGCAACACAGCCGCTCGTGGCGAAGTCCGGTCGTTTCGGTCAGCTACTCCTGAAAATTTGCTCATTTTTCTCCGAATAAATTTTGCCAACTGGAAAAACTCATGCTATACTTCTGGCACATTTGACGAGCACGACGCGGAAAGTGGGTACTCCCCACTTTTTTTGTTTCTTGGCTCGATTGGTCGATTAACGTAAGAGGGTTTTCCTTACGCCATAACATTGAGGATTTCCCGAGGAATCAGTAACTAAACATAAGGTTTTTGCTCTATGAAAAGCGAATTTATCTTAGCTTTTAACGAAATCTGCGAACAGCGCGGGTTGCCTAAAGACGAAGTTTTTGAAGCGCTCAAAACAGCGCTCGTTTCTGCCTACCGGCGTGATACCAACATCAGTGCTCAGCAAAAAGTATCGGTCGATATTGACCCGCGCACGGGCGAGCCTACCATTTACACAGAAAAAGAGGTGGTAGATTCGATTTTCGATAATCGCACCGAGGTGCTGCTGGAACAAGCCAAGCGTGAAGGGCACACCGAAGCTGAATATGGCGATTTGGTGATGGTAGACAGTACCACCACGACCTTTGGCCGTATTGCTGCCCAAACGGCCAAGCAAGTGCTGCTGCAACGCGTCCGCGAAGCTGAACGCGAGCAGCTGTACGAAGATTTTTCTGGCCGCGAGGGTGAACTGGTCAACGGTACGGTGCAAAGCGTCAGCGGGCAGCATCTCACCATCGGCCTGGGTCGCACAGAAGCAATCTTGCCCAAGAGCCAACAGGTGCCAGGTGAACGCTACCGGGCCCATGACAAAATTCGCGTTTATGTTTTGGAAGTACGCCGCACCAATCGTGGCCCACAAATTTTTGTAAGCCGAAACCACCGCAATTTGCTGCGCCGCCTGCTAGAGCTGGAGGTGCCGGAAATTTATAATGGCCAGGTGGAAATTAAAAGCATCGCCCGTGAAGCGGGACAGCGCTCCAAGGTGGCTGTGCTGGCTTTGCAGCCTGGCGTAGACCCCGTTGGGGCCTGTGTGGGTATGCGTGGTGTTCGTATCCAGAGCATTGTGCGCGAACTAAACGATGAAAAGATTGACGTAATCGAGTGGGATTCCAATCAGCAAACATTTATTGCCAAGGCACTCAGCCCGGCACGCGTCTCCCACGTCTTTTTGGAAGAAAGCTTTGCGGATGGGAAAACGGCCGTTGTCATCGTCCCAGATGATCAATTGTCACTGGCGATTGGCCGCGAAGGGCAAAATGCCCGCCTGGGTGCCAAGCTCACCGGCTGGCGTATCGACATCAAGAGCCTGACCGAAGCCGCTGCTGAATCGCTGAACAACCTGGACCATCCCGCAGCCGATGCGGCCGTTGTAGGCAACGAGAAGCTCATTGACTCTGCCAGACAAGTGTTGGCCAAGAAAGAAGCGGGACGCCCCATCACCTCCGAAGATTATTACAATCTGGACCGGCTGGTGGGTGGCGTTGAGGGCAAAATTATTGCGGCCCGGGCAGCTATATTTGAAGAAGAACGTAAAGCTCGCGTCGAAGCTCGCAAGTCCATTCCGCAGCAAGCCTGGGAACTGGACCTGGAAGAACTCGATTTGCCAGGCCGTATCCATAACCTGCTCCTGGATGCTGAAATTGAAACCGTTGGCGCTCTGATGATGCTTCTCTCAACTGGGGATGAGGCGTTCTTGGAAATTAAAGGGCTGGGTGATGTCGCCCTGGAAACGGTGCAAGAACACTTAGACAACTTTGACGGTTGGGTAGAAGTAGAGGAGCCAGAAGAGGCAGAAGCCGAAGCAGAAGCCACCGAAGAGGTAACCGCCGAAGCTGAGGAAGCTGTGGTTGAAGCTGAAGAGGCAGTCGAGGCTGAAGCGGAAGCCGAAGCAGAAGCTGTGGTTGAAGAAGCGGAAGCCGAAGCAGAGGCTGTGGCTGAGGAAGTTGAAACCGAGGCTGAAGCAATCGAAGAAAATGAAGAAGATGAAGAAGCTATACCTGTCATCGACGATTTGTCACAGCCGCTTGTTGAGCCAGAACCGGCCAAAAAAGAAAAGAAAAAGGAAAAAGAAAAGCCGGCTGTGGTTATTGCCCGACCAGCTTCTACACCTGCGGTGGAATCGGAAGAAGACCGTCGGCGTGGGCGCAAGGGCAAGCAGTTGGTACTCGATGAAGAATCTGGCGAAGTTGTCGTGAAACGGAAGCGCAAGGGCAGCCGCCGTCGTCCCGAATGGGAAGAATACGACATTGATGATTTTTAACACCAGCAGTCACCCATAATCAGATGACTGTAAGGCTGAATGTCGATTGCAGATTGCTGGAGACAGTGATGTAAAAATTCAAGCTGCGAGTCATGGCTAAAGAAGCAGCCGTGGTTCCATAAACAACACTGTACCTGAACAATTTCTGAAACTGAGCCACGCAAGGAACGGCCGTATCTGCCCTGCGTGGCTTCGTGATTTTAAGTAAACCGAAAAATATTTCGGAAAAACCAAGTCTCAAAACGGTTTACTTTCAGGAGAAAAGAAAGCTCAAATATGACTTTCTATTGTCGAAAACTTTCTTTTCTCCACGTAGCAAAAAGACAAATGAGCAAAAAAAAGAACCCGGCCCGGCCCAGACATGTGCCACAACGCACCTGTTTTGTCTGTCGGGAAAAACGTGACAAACGACAGCTTACCCGGCTGGTGCGTACACCAGAAGGCACCGTGCTGGTAGATCCAACAGGTAAGCAAAACGGCCGTGGCGCTTACCTATGTGATCAAGTGACCTGTTGGGATAAAGTATTGGCAAACGGCCGTTTGCTAAATCAAGCTTTAAAAACCAGTGTCACGCCAGATGATTTGGCCGCCATTGCAACGCATCGGCCAGCAGCCCAATCCGAGGCAGCGTCTCACTAACACGCAACCGTTACGCCATACAGGGTACAAAACGTTTGTAGCCTTTCTAGAATTAAAAACTGGCAGCAAAGGCACCAGTTTTTGCAGAGGAAAAAAGAAATATGACGACGACAAAAACTCCAATTCAATTACCAAGCTTCATATCAGTTCGCGAACTGTCTGAACTGATGGAGGTCAGCCCCATCAATGTCATTAAAGAATTGATGAACAACGGCATCATGGCCAACATCAATCAGGAGATCGACTACGATACCGCCGCCATCGTGGCCGAAGAGATGGGGTATGAAGTCGTTTCCGACACCGTAGAAGAGGTCGAAGAAGAAGTTGATGTGGCTGAACAGCCCAAGTGGCGGCAGGTGTTAGCCGGTGAAAAAGAAGTCGATCTGCAACCACGCCCCCCGGTTATTACCATGCTGGGCCATGTCGATCATGGCAAAACCTCGCTGCTGGATGTCATCCGTGAAGCCAAAGTGCAAGAAGGCGAAGCAGGCGGTATTACCCAGCACATCGGGGCTTACCAGGCAGAAAAAAGCGGTCAGCTCATTACCTTTTTAGACACTCCTGGTCACGAGGCGTTTACCGCCATGCGCGCCCGTGGTGCCCAGGCGACCGATATTGCCATTTTGGTTGTCGCCGCCGACGATGGCGTGATGCCCCAAACACGTGAGGCAGCGGATCATGCACGCGCGGCTCGCGTACCGATCATCGTGGCTATGAACAAGATCGATCTCCCCTCGGCCAATCCCAACAAGGTGTACCAACAGCTCAGCGAAATCGACTTGGTGCCAGATGAATGGGATGGCGACACGATGGTGGTGCCTGTTTCGGCCAAAGAAAAGTTGGGCATTGATGATTTGCTGGAAGGCATTTTGCTGGTCGCGGAGGATATTAAACCCCGCGCCAATCCAAACACAACGGCCACCGGCACAGTATTAGAGGCTCGTGTAGAGCGGGGTCGCGGCATTATGGCGACGCTCTTGGTGCAAAACGGCACCCTGAAACACGGGGATACGTTATTGATTGGCGAGCATTACGGCCGTATCAAAGCCATGTTCGATTTCCTGGGCAAAACGGTCAAATCAGCTGGACCGTCCACCCCGGTTGCCGTCGCGGGTCTCAACGGTATGCCCCAGGCTGGCGATCAGTTCACCGTCGTCAAATCTGAAAAAGAGGCCCGCAAACTTGTGGCCGAACTAGAAGAACAGGGCCGCACCGGCGAAGTTGCCGCTGGCCGTAAAGTAAGCCTGGAAGATTTCTTCAACCGGCTGCAAGAAGGTGAAAGCAAAACGCTCAACCTCATCGTTAAGGCCGATGTACAAGGCTCCCTGGAGCCAATCGTGAATAGCCTGAAGAAAATTGGCGACAATAACGAAGAAGTAACGCTAGATATTTTGCTCTCCAGCACGGGCAACATCACCGAATTCGATGTCATGCTGGCTTCGGCTTCAGATGCCGTCATTTTAGGCTTTAATGTGGATGCCGACCCCATTGCCCGCAATGCCGCCAATAGCGAGCAAGTGCAGATCAACACCTACAGCATTATCTACAAGCTGTTTGAAGATGTAGAAAAAGCAATGAAGGGGATGCTGGCACCCGTTTATGCCGACCGGGTTATCGGTCGGGCCGAAGTGCGAGAAGTTTTCCGCATTCGCAGCGTTGGGGCTATTGCCGGTTCTTATATGCGTACCGGCGAAGCGCGACGCAACTCCAAAGCCCGCCTTGTCCGCCAGAACTCGCTCGTCTTTGATGGCAAAGTGAGCAGCTTGAAACACCATCAGGATAATGTGCGTGAAGTACGCACCGGGTTTGAATTTGGCGTTAGCCTGGAAGGTTGGAGCGATTACAAACCAGGCGACATCATTGAGTTTTATGTGACCGAGCGGGTAGAAAATGAGTAAAATCCGGCAGCAGAGAACGGCCGAACAACTGCGCATGGTTTTCAGCGATCTGTTTTTGCGCGAGCTGAGCGATCCGCGGCTGCATGGTCTCACCGTCACGGATGTAAAAATTGACCGCGAGTTAGAACATGCTGACATCTACGTAAGTGCACTGGGTGATGAATCCCGTCAGGATGATGTGATGAAAGCGCTAAGCAGTGCTGAAGGTTTTCTGCGGCGTGAGTTAGCTGGGCGCGTGCGCCTACGCAAAGTGCCCCAGCTGCATTTCCACTGGGATTCAACCCTGGCGCACATGCAAGAAGTTGAATCTATTTTGGAAAAGTTGGATATTCCACCCGCCGAAGATGCGCCGGCCGAAGATACGCCTCCAGCCGAGGACAATCTGTCTGAGTAACGGCTACAAAAGAAAAGGGATATTTTCATTGCACCCAACAGAACAAGCAATTTTAACGGCCGTTCAACAGGCAGAAAACATATTGGTTATCACCCATGTAGGGCCAGATGGGGATGCGCTCGGTTCAATCACGGCGATGGGCGTTGCCCTGCGGCAGTTGGGTAAAAAAGCCACCCTACTTTGTGACGATGGCTTGCCCGAACGGTTCAACTATTTGCCCATGGCCCGGCAAGTGCAGCCCCCCAACGAAAAGCGCCTGACCAGCTACGATCTGCTCATTGCCGTCGATTGCGGTGATGAAACCCGAATGGGTCAATCATTTGCCACGCTACCTACGGCCGTTCCCACCATCATCAATATCGACCACCACGTCACCAACACCTACTTTGGCGACATCCAGCTCGTTGTGCCTGAAGCCGTGTCCGCCACAGAGATTTTGTACGATCTGTTCCGCGCCATGGGCGTGACCATCACCACGGACCTGGCCATGTGTCTGCTCACCGGCGTGGTCACCGATACACTGGGATTTCGCACCGTGGGCGTTACGGCCAAAACGCTGCGCATTGCCAGCGAGCTGGTAGATGCAGGCGCAGATTTACCCCTCATCACCACGCGAGGACTCAGCAGCCACCCGTACTCTACCGCTCAGTTGTGGCAGCTGGGCCTCAACAATATGCGGCTGGAAGACGGCCTCATCTGGACCAAAATCAACAACACCCAGCGTGAAGCAATTGGCTACAACAACACCAGCACGGGCGGCCTGGTAAACTTCCTGGGTAACGTCAATCAGGCAGCCATCAGCGCTGTTTTGCTGGAAATGGATGATGGCACCGTGCGCGTGGGCTTCCGCTGCAACCCACCCTACAGCGTTTCTGAACTGGCTCTCAATCTAGGGGGCGGTGGTCATCCGTTGGCCGCTGGCTGCTCGCTAGATGGTCCGCTGGACAAAGCAGAAGCGTTGGTGGTAGCGATGGGTAAAGAAACCATCCGTCAGCAGCAATCCGGTTTCTCCGAAGATTAATCCAACTGATTGGTTAAATGATGAATGATTTAGGTGGCGTTCTGTGCGTCGATAAACCATTGGGGATCACTTCCCACGATGTGGTCAACCGCATACGACGCGTGGCAAGCCTGCGCCGGGTAGGGCACGCGGGCACGCTGGACCCGCTGGCCACCGGTGTCTTGCTGCTTTGCCTGGGACGTTCCACACGCCTGATTGAATATTTGGTGGGGCACGACAAAGTATATGAAACAACCGTGCGCCTGGGCCAAACCACCACAACGTATGATGCAGAGGGAGATATTGTGGACGAACGGCCGTTCAGCCACCTCACCCTCAACCAAATCCAGGCTACCCTTGAGCCGTTTCGCGGTGAGATTCAGCAGCAACCGCCACTTTACTCGGCCATCAAACAAGGGGGCCAGCCTTTGTATAAACTGGCACGCCAGGGCAAAGAAGATGTGGAACGGCCGTACCGTCCCGTTACCATCCACGAACTCACTTTGATCGACTGGGAACCGCCTCATCTTTCGCTGCGAGTTAGCTGCTCGTCTGGCACCTACATTCGTTCGCTGGGGTATGATTTGGGCGAGGCATTGGGCTGCGGCGGACACCTGAGCGCCCTGCGGCGGTTGGCCGTAGGCGACTTCACAGTAGAAACGGCCGTTCCCCTGGATCAGCTCTCGCCGGAAAACATTACCAGTTATTTATTGCCACCGGATACGGCCGTACAACACCTGCCCCGCATCGATTTGCCAGAAACGGTCGCTGCAGACATTCTGCAGGGTAAACCCATTGCCATAACCAATTCCACTTCAGCAGAGCTGGCCCGCGCCTATGGGCCAGACAATCAATTTTTAGGCATCATCACCGCTGAGGACGAGCAGTGGCTGGCCCGAAAAATGTTCCCTGCCGTTCCCTGATCAATTTGATACAATTCGCCCCATGATTCATACAGCAACCCGTGTCGAACAACTTTCTGAAGTCTCTGAACGTAAACCCACCTTTGTCGCCGTCGGCTCGTTTGATGGTGTCCATCTGGGCCACCAGGCCATGCTACAAAAAATGGTGGCCGCAGCCCAGGAAGCAGAAGCGCGTACGGCCGTTCTCACCTTTTTTCCTCATCCCAAGCGGGTCATTCAACAGCTCACCGAGCCCTATTATTTAACCACGCTGGATGAGCGTGTCAGGCTGCTGGCCAGCCTGGGCATTGATATCATCATCACCCATCCCTTTAATGAATCGGTGCGCCATACGCGCGCCGCTACTTTTGTGGACGATTTATGCCATCATTTGGACATGCGCCAGCTGTGGGGCGGCAATTTTGCTTTGGGCTACAAGCGCGAAGGGGACATTCCTTTTCTGCGTCAGTTAGGCATCGAAAAAGGATACACGGTGAAACAAGTCGAAGCGATGGTGCTATGGCAGGGTGAGCGCGTCAGTAGCAGCCGCATCCGGCGCAGCTTGCTGGAGGGGGATATTGCTGAAGTCAATGGCTGTTTAGGACGGCCGTATCACATCAGTGGTACCGTGGTGGAAGGGCAAAAAATGGGCCGCACCATCGGCTTTCCCACGGCCAACATCGACTATTGGTCCGAGCAACTGCTGCCTGACAACGGCGTTTACGCCACCTATGCCTGGCTGGATGATGTGCGCCATGTGGCGGCGACCAATGTCGGCGTGCGGCCCACGGTAAACGGGCACCAGCTTACCGTGGAAGCCCATCTGCTTGATTTTGATGCAGATATTTACGGCCGTACGCTCCAACTAGAGTTCATCGCCCATATTCGTCCCGAAATGAAGTTTTCCGGCCTGGATGCACTCAAAGCCGAAATCCAGGCCGACGTGCAGCGGGTGCGAAAACTTTTAGAAAGCGATTGAGTTGAGACCATGTTCTTATTTGTGCTCGGAGCTGTTATAGGTTCTCTTTTTGCTAGCTTTCCTCTAATTATTAAGTACAAAGACGTTGACAAATATTCTCCTGAAGAGTTTGCAAAAGCGTATCCTGAAGTTGCATGGGTCAATCGTTTTTTAGCAAATGTAACACTCATTTGGCTTATTTTTTACATCTTCTTTGGGTTCTTGTTTTTATCCCAGATTTTAAATGGCCCTGTTGCGGAATTTACTCTCACCTTTTGGCTTGCTGGAGGTATTGGTCTGATAGATGGTGTCTTTGAAATCCTCACCTACATTTCACCAGAGAGGGCTATAAACATGAGCAAAACCGGCAGAAACAGGCTACTAAATCTCTCTATGGGTGGCAGCGTGCGGTTTTACGGAGCAATTCGCACAGGGCTAATTTTATTGATAGGTTTGATCGGCCCCGGAATTATCCAACTTACAATGAGTTGATATAAGGAGCAGGTTTGTTACGATTTCAGAACGATCGGCCAACAATCGTAGAATGAATTGGCAATTCGTTCAGGCGATTTACCAAATTGCTCTACACCAATATTTTTATGCAAGATACTTACTTCAAAAAAACGCTCACCTTCAAGCATGATGACAAGACGCTTCAGTTTCGCGTGGCGCAGGAACTGTTTAGCAGCTATGAGATAGATGCTGGCACGCGATTTTTGCTGCGCACGCTGAGCGAGCTGTCGCTGGAGAACGCCCATCGGGTGCTGGATGTGGGCTGCGGTTATGGCCCGCTGGGATTAACGCTAGCCAAGCTGGACAAACGCCGCACCGTTCACCTGGTGGATCGGGACGCGTTGGCAGTCGATTTTGCCCAACAAAACGCAACGTTTAATAATTTACAGAACGTGCAAATTTATGGCAGCCTGGGTTACGACGCCGTCTCCAGACAGGACTTTGACCTGATTGTTTCTAACATTCCGGGCAAGGCAGGCGAAGCTGTCATTGCTCATCTCATTCGCGAAGCACGGCCGTTTCTCAGCCCAACCGGTCATGTCGCCATCGTCGTCGTCACCCCGCTGGTGCCGCTGGTGGAAAAAGTATTGGCGGAGATGCCGGATACGGCCGTTACCCTCCAAGAATCCACCGCCAACCACACCGTTTTCCACTACCATTTCACCGCGCCCACTAACGATGAGCCACAGCCAGCCTTTGCCAGCGGCCTCTTCTGGCGTGAGCAGATGGACGTGAGCTACAAGAAGCTGAACTTTGGGGTGCAAACGGCCGTTGGCCTGCCAGAATTCGATACGCTGGGCTACACTACCCGCCTCCTTTTCAATCTGCTCAACGATTTGCCAAACCAGCCCATTGAGCATTTGTTGGTGGTGAATCCGGGGCAGGGGCATACGGCCGTTGCCGCCTGGCTTTCCCTGAACCCTCAACAAATCACCCTGGTAGACCGGGATTTACTAGCGCTCAAAACCACCAGCTACAACTTGGAGCAAAACGGCTGTCCGCCAGAACGCATCCACAGCCACCATCAAATTGGGCTGCCGTCATTAACCACCCCGGCCACCCTCATTCTGCATCCCCTGCGGGACAGCGAAGGCCCCAAGCTGGCCACCGCTCGCCTCAATTTGCTCGCCAAGCAGTTGGCTTCTGGCGGCACCGTCCTCATTGCCGCCAACTCACACCTCATCTCACAAGTAGAGCAGCAGGTGAAGAAAAACAAGCTGCTCAAACCCCACAAACGTAAAAAACGCAAAGGCTTTAGCGCGCTCAGCATTCGGCCCAAGTGATTTTCATTTTCCCGGAAATTTTGCAAGTGAGGGTTCTCATTAGAACAATTTTCGGGAAAATCCATCCGCAGATGAGTTTTATCACGCTCTACATATGACAAAATTCTGTTTGTTCGGTATTGACTGAACAAACAGAATAAACTAATATTTAGCCATTCACTTAACAAGAAGGATGGCTACTTTTGAGCATACCAGATGAACAATTGTTGCTTTACGTAGAGGATTTTGGCCTGTACTTTGAGCAATTTGGGCTGGCGCGTACGGCCGGGCGCATGTTGGGCTGGCTGCTTGTCTGCGACCCGCCTCACCAGACGATGGATGAGTTAGTGGAAGTCTTGCAGGTGAGCAAAAGTTCCATCAGCACCACCAGCCGACTGCTCATGTACATCGGCCTGGTAAGCAAGGTGAGTTTTCCCGGCGAGCGCAAGGATTTTTACCGCATTAGCGACGATGCCTGGGTACAGGGCTGGGAAGCTAAAAACAACCAGACCACCGAAATGAAACAGATGGCTGCCCGAGGACTGGAACTACTCCCTGAAGATGAAACTGAGCGCCGGGAACGGTTGCAGGAAATGCACGATTTGTATGCATTTTTGGAGGCCGAACTGCCTAAACTCACCCAGCGCTGGTTAGAAACGCGCCAAAAAAGTTGATTCCCTTCCCCAAACTCGCTTCGTAGCTAGAGAAAAGGTAACCGAACCT
The DNA here is from genome assembly GCA_905479495.1 of uncultured Anaerolineae bacterium. GTDB lineage: Bacteria > Chloroflexota > Anaerolineae > Promineifilales > Promineifilaceae > Leptofilum. The sequence goes on along the minus strand of CAJQMR010000002.1, from coordinate 169,684 downwards.
GAGATTGGCTTTTCTTTGTCTATTCCGCGAGCGGCGCAGGGCAATTGGGCAACCACCAGCTCGCCACTAACTCTACTTTTTTGGAGATTGCTATGAGTAAACATCTGATTGAAACGAGCGGTTTGACGGTCTATTACGGCCGTCATCGCGGTATCCTGAACGTCGATTTAAACGTCGAACAGGGTGAGGTGTTTGGTTTTCTGGGCCCCAACGGCGCAGGTAAAACCACCACCCAGCGGGTGCTGTTAGACATCATCCGCCCCACGTCGGGCAAGGCCACCATTTTTGGGTTGGACTGCCAGACGCAGGGTGTGGAAATTCGCCAACGGATCGGTTATCTGCCCGGCGAACTGGCGCTGTACAAAAATATGAAGGCCAGCCAATTCTTCAAGATGTACGAATTTTTGCGCGAGCAAAATGGCAGTAAAGGGTATTGGCGTGAGCTGGCTAAACGGCTCGACCTGGACACCAGTCGCAAAATTGGCAACTTTTCGCGCGGCAACAAGCAGAAAGTGGGCATTGTGGCCGCGTTTATGAATCGACCTGATCTGCTGATTTTGGATGAACCAACGGGTGGGTTAGACCCATTGGTGCAGCAAACAGTGCTGGAAATGGTCCGCGAGGCGAAGGCAGACGGCCGTACCATCTTCTTCTCTTCCCACATTTTGCCAGAGGTGCAAGCTGTGGCTGACCGGGTGGGCATTATCCGCGATGGCCAACTGGTGACCACGCAGCGTGTGGAAGAGATGATGGCCCAACACGTGACGCGCCTGAGCCTGGGCTTTGCTGAGCTACCGCCGGCCGCTGCCTTCCAGTTTGCGGGCGTGACGGAACTGAGTCGCGGTGAGCGCGATGTGTTGCTGGAAGTACAAGACAATCTGCCGCAAGTTTTAGCTGTGGCGGCAGAGAACAATATTCAGCATATTGAAACAATGAACGTGAGTCTGGAAGACATCTTCCTGACCTACTACGGCAAGGGGAATGGAGGCAATCATGTTTAGGTTACTGTGGCAAGAGTTGGTTTTTCGGCGCAATGCGATCATTGGCTGGAGCCTGGGCTTGTGCTTTTTCCCAATTGTGTACATTGCTATCTATCCCTCCGTAGCCGACCAAATGGCAGGGCTGGCCGATTTAGAGATTTACAAGGCAATGGGGATGAGCCTGGGCACCTTCCCCGATTGGGTTGGCTCGATTTTGATCATTTTTATGCCGCTGGTAGCAGCCATCTATGGCATCATCAATGGGACGGGTACGCTGGCGGGGGAAGAGGAAGACGGCCGTTTGGAAATGATTGTCACCCTACCGCAACCGCGCTGGCAAATTGTCACCGCCAAGGCAATTGCTTTGACGATTTCGTCGCTCATTATGTTTTTGGTGGTGTCAATCGTATCGGTATTTGTCTTTCAAGCTATCCAAAGCCAGGTTGAGACGGACATGATGGCGATGGATTTGTTTACGGCCGTTCTCATGGCCTGGCCGCTGGTTTTTGCGATGGGGATGTTAAGTATGTTCCTGGCCGCGTTCTGCGCCAACCGCCGCTTTGCTTCGATCATTGCGGCAGCGATTTTGGTAGTGAGCTATTTTGGCAACAATCTGGCAGCTTCCACCACGGCACTAGAGCCTTTCGAGCCGTTTTTCCTGTTTAACTATTTGGATGCGTCGGGAACGGCCGTTATAGAAGGTCAGGCGACGGGGGACATGTTGGTTCTGTTAGCCGTTGGCTTAGTGAGCTTTGCTCTGGCTCTCTTTTTCTTCCAACGCCGCGACTTGACGGTGGGGTTGTGGCCCTGGCAGCGAGCCCGAGTTTCGTAATCGGTAAACCGTTATCGGTAATCGGTGGGTAGTTTTTCAAACGGCTCACCGATTACCGACCTACTGATTACCGATCACTGGTCCGGTTCGTGCGGTGCGCGCCAGATGGGGGATTTGTGAACGTGCACCACCTGCCAGCCGTCGGCGTCCTTGATGAGGACGCGGCTTTCGTTGTGGCTGCGGTGTTGGACGCCTGCTTCAGTGGCAATGGAAAGCATGAAGGTGTAGGAAACAACGGCCGTAATCACCCCACCCTCTTCCTCGCCATAAATCTGCACCCGTGGCTCCCATAAATCATAGCGAAAATCAGTGTTGGTGCCCGCCCAGCTGTGGTCAATCATAAACAGATGAAAGTCCAACCCATCCTGTCGGTGCGGGGTGACAAACCATTCGTACAATGATAAATCTGCGGCGGTAGTTGCTTTGTAAGTGGCGACATCCTTGCTAAAAATGCTCTGAATGTGCCGGTGCAGAAAGTCCCACATCTCTTGTTCTAAATCGCTCATAATTACCCTTGGTCCAGACGTTGCAGCGCCATTTGCACCCGCTCGTCGAAGGATTTGACATCGCGGGGAATGTTTTGCAGCGCGGATTGCGCCTCCACAATGCTGAAACCCAGCCCGGTGAGGAAGTCGATCACGTCGGCATCCACATCGCTAACCAACGGGACGGCCGTACTCACCTGAGTCAAATCCAATTTATCGCGCAGTTGGAACATGATGCGTTCGGCCGTTTTCTTGCCAATACCGGGGACACGCTGCAGAACGGCCGTTTCCTCCCGCATAATGGCACTTTTCAACATCTCCGGGCTAAGCGTGGCCAAAATGGCCAGCGCCACCTTGGGGCCAACGCCATTGACGCCTAACAGCACCTCAAACAGCTGCAAATCCTCTTCCGTCTCAAAGCCATACAGCGACAGCTCCTGTTCCCGCACAATGAGATGCGTGTGCAGCCGCAGCGAGCGGCCCACGCCGCCCACATCTTCCAGTACTGTGCGCGGCACAAACACGCGTACGCCCACACCACCTACGCCAATCACCAGGCTGCTTTCTTCAATTTTCAGAATGGTTCCACTAAGAGATGCAATCATAGGAAGTAATCGAGTAATTAGGCAATTGGGTAATTACTCAATTACCCAGTTACGCAATTGCTAATTGAGTCAGTCGTACAAAGATTCAAACCGCTGGTAATGATAATGGGTGATGGCCACCGCCAGGCCATCGGCAGCGTCGTCGGGACGAGGCGTTTCTTCCAGGTCCAGCAGGTTGCGCACCATAAGCTGCACCTGCGCTTTGTCCGCTTTGCCGTAGCCAGTGACCGCGTCCTTAATTTTTGGCGGGGAATATTCACCGATGGGCAGCCCGGCGTTGGCCACTGTTAGCAGCAGCACGCCACGCGCCTGCCCCACGGTGATCGCCGTCGTCACATTGCGGCCAAAAAAGACTTCTTCAATGCCGACACTGTCTGGCTGATATTCTTCGATTAGTTGTTGTAATTCCTGGTGAATTTGTTGCAAACGCTGAGGCATGGGCATTTTGGCTGGGGTGGTGATGACGCCGTAGATTACGGCCGTAAATTCCCCCTCCTCCACATCCACAATGCCGTACCCGGTGGTTGCGGTACCGGGGTCCAAGCCCAAAATACGCATGAGGAATAATTAATTGTGAATCATGAATTGTGAATTGTGAATGATTTTCCGTTCGCAATTCACAATTAACCGTTCACAATTCACAATTACCTACGCTGTTTCCATTGCGGCAATGGCTTCGTCGCTGATTTCCAGGGTGGAGTAGACGTTTTGCACGTCATCCAGGTCTTCAATAACCTCAATCACGCGCATCACCTGCAAAGCATCCGATTCAGTCAGCTCAATGGCGTTGTTTGGCTCATACACCATGCTGGCCTCTTCAACCTCCATGCCTGCTTCTTTGATTGCTTCGCGCACGGCCTGGAAGTTTTCCAGCTCGGTGTACACTTCCGCCACCTCGCCAAACTCAATGTCATCAGCACCAGCATCGGCCGCGACCAAAAACAGCTCATCCTGATCGACTTGGCCACCAACAGCAATGTATCCTTTGCGGGTAAACTGCCAAGCGACGGAACCAGCCTCTGCCATGTTGCCCCCGTTTTTGCTCAAGGCATGGCGCAAATCGGCCACAGCACGATTTTTATTATCGGTCACAACTTCTACCAGAACACCAATGCCGTTAGGCGCATAGGCCTCATACATCAGCTCAAACAGCTCGCTGCCTTCCAACTCGCCAGTACCACGTTTAATGGCCCGTTCGATGTTGTCTTTAGGCATATTATTGGCTTTGGCTTTGTCTACCGCTAAAGACAGACGCGTATTAAAGGAGGGATCACCACCACCCTCGCGCGCGGCAATGGTTAACTCTTTGGTCAGCTGCGTGAAAATCTTGCCGCGTTTTTTATCCGTAGCCGCCTTTTTATGTTTGATGGTGGACCACTTAGAATGTCCAGACATAGTTACTCTCCAACTTTATACAAAAATTTATCCGATAATTGGGATGTTGAGGGCATATTATAACACAGTCATCAGGGGGTAGAACAGCTGCAAAATGATCGGCTAATGCTCAGCTAAAACACGGCGTACGGCCGTTACCAACAATCCATGTTCCGTCTGGTGCATGCGCGCTTCCAGATCAGCCAAACTATCTTCTGGCAAGATGGGCACCTCCGCCTGGGCAATGACCGGCCCTGCATCTACCTCTGGAATTGTAAGGTGAACCATGCAGCCAGTATGGTCAATTTCACCACGCTGGTACGCTTCATAGGCACGTTGGATGGCGTGGGTCCCGGCAAACTGGCCCGGCAGCGCTGGATGCAAGTTGATAACCTTGTTAGGAAAATGCTTCAGAAAGGCGGCGCTGAGGATATGCATCCACCCTGCCAAAATGATGAGATCGGGCCGATACGGCCGTATCAATTCCGCCAAATCTGCATCATACTGTTCCCGCGCTTTACCCGCATCCCGATACGGTTTGAAAGGGAAATAGGCTGTGGGCACACCTGCTTGTTCGGCGCGAACCAACCCGTATGCTTTTTGGCGATTAGAGACGACGAGACTAGGAACGGCCGTTATCGTGCCGTCCTCAATCGCATCCAAAATTGCCTGCAAATTACTGCCTGACCCCGAAATTAAAATCACCAAACGCGGAAGTTCCAACGCAAACTCTCCTACAATATTTATCCGCAGATTTTGCAGATGAACGCAGATTTTTTACTTTAATCTGCGAAAATCTGTGTAATCTGCGGAATCTTACTCTTCAAACACAACACCCTCGATACCCACTATCATTTCACCAACGAGGTGGGCTTGGGGAACGGCCGTAACCGCCCTTTCTACCTGCTCCTGAGGCACAATCACCAGCATCCCCAGCCCCAGGTTAAACACATGAGCCATCTCTTCATTACTGATTTTGCCCTGCTGCTGGATAAGATCGAAGATGGGCGGCACCGGCCAACTGCCGCGCCGCAACCGCGCTCCCAGCCCCGCCGGGAAAATGCGCGGCGGATTGTCGATCAGGCCACCACCGGTAATGTGGGCCAGTCCGTGAATATCGACACCAACGGTTTGCAGCGCCTGCACATCGGCCAGGTAGCTGCGGTGCGGTGTTAACAGCACGTTACCAATAGTGTCGTTGAGTTGGGGATGAACGGCCGTCCACTCCAAATTTTGCAGTGCCCGCCGCGCCAGCGTAAAGCCGTTGGTGTGCAGGCCGCTGCTGGGCAGCCCCAAAATTACATCCCCAGCGGCAATGCGCGTGCCGTCAATAATTTGAGCGCGATCCACCAAGCCAACCACCGTGCCCACCAAATCCAGTTCGCCCTGCTGATAAACGCCGGGCATTTCGGCCGTTTCCCCGCCCAGCAGGGCCACACCCGCTTCGCGGCAGGCAGCGGCAATCCCGCCCACCACCGTGGCTATCTGCTCTGGATTCAACCTGGCCGAAGCCACATAATCGAGGAAAAAGAGCGGCTTCGCCCCCTGCACCAAAATGTCGTCAAGGCAATGGTTGACGATGTCCTGACCAATCGTGTCCCAACGGTTCATGGCGGCGGCGACCATTGTTTTGGTACCCACGCCATCGGTGGAAGCCACCAGCACCGGCTGCGCCATTTCTTTGGCCGCGCTTATGTCAAACAAACCACCAAAGCTACCTACGCCAGAGAGCACTTCAGGACCAAAGGTGCTGTGTACGGCCGTTTTCATCAGTTGTGTCGCCCGGTTGCCAGCATCTAAATCCACGCCCGCTGCCGCGTAGGCAGATGGAGATTGGAGATTGGAGCTTGGAGATTGAGTTGAATCTCTAATCTCTAATCGCCAATCTCCACCAATATCCCTTCTGTAATGTGCCTTCTCAAAATGAATTTGGGCGACACCTGCGTAGGCACGAGATACGGCCGTCTCCAAATCATCCCCGCGCGCCGTCACTGCCAACACCCGCCCGCCGCTGGTAACAAGCTGCCCATCTTTTTGAGCCGTGCCTGCGTGGAACACCATCACATCATCTGGCAGGTCGTCCAGCCCAGTAATGGGTAATCCTTTGGGATAGCTGGCCGGGTAACCTGGCGCGGCCATGACGACGGTGGCACAGGCTCCGGAATGAATTTTAACCATGTCGGGGGTGAGACGGCCGTTCACGCACGCCAGCATCAATTCCACCAAATCGCTGGCCAGCAGCGGCAGCACCACCTGCGTTTCCGGGTCGCCAAAGCGGCAGTTGAACTCAATCACCTTGGGACCATCAGCGGTGAGCATGAGTCCGGCGTACAGCACGCCGACGTACGGCGTGCCGCGCTCAGCCATGCCGTCAATCGTTGGCTGGACGATGGTTTGCATGATTTGGGCAATCAGGGCATCGTCCACGTCGGGCGGCGGCGCGAAGGCCCCCATGCCGCCGGTGTTTGGCCCTTGATCGTTATCGTAAGCTCGTTTGTGGTCGCGGGCTGGGCTGAGGGGAACGGCCGTTTTACCATCCGTCAGCACCAGCAGCGACAATTCCGGCCCGCTCAGCCGCTCCTCGATGACCACCTCGGCTCCTGCGGTGCCAAACGCACCGTCCAGCAGCATCTCGCGCAGCGCGGCTTCGGCTTGGGCCACATCGTCGCAAACGACCACGCCTTTGCCCGCCGCCAGGCCGCTGGCTTTTACCACGATGCCCTCTTGTAGGGGCGCTTCGCGAAGCGCCCCTACCGCAGCGTGATAATCGGTGAACGTTTGGGAAACGGCCGTAGGAATGCCCAACTCATGCATAAATGCCTTGGCAAATGCCTTCGACGCTTCCAACTGTGCCGCCGCCTGGGTCGGGCCAAAAATTGCCAGACCGGCTGCCTGGAACCTATCCACAATCCCCAACGCCAGCGGCACCTCTGGCCCCACCACCGTCAAATCAATCTGTTTTTCCTGGGCAAAATTGAGCAGCTCATCGATATCGCTATCACTAATCGCAACATTTTGGGCAGAAACGGCCGTGCCCGCATTCCCCGGCGCCACAAAAATCTGCCCTACCCTTTCGGACTGCCCCAGCTTCCAAGCTAACGCATGTTCGCGACCCCCACCACCTACTACCAAAACTTTCAATCTAGTCATTGTTTATTCCCGACCAGTAATCGGTAATCAGTGGTCGGTAATCAGTAGATGTTTACTGATTACCGATTACTGATTACTGACCACTGCATCATCCCCACATATCCTCAAAAATCAGCTTCTCCCGATCCCGATCATCATCAAACAGCCATTCGGGAATCTGGATCGGGTAATCGCCGGAGAAGCAGGCCGTACAGTGGCCCGTTTGCTGGCGAATGCCTTTGGTGACGGCCTCCACCATGCCCTCATGGCTCAGGTAAGCCAGGCTGTCGGCACCGATGCGCTGGCGAATACCCTCAATGTCCAACTTGTGGGCGATGAGGTCTTTGCGCGTGGCCATATCAATGCCCATGAAGCAAGGATGGCGCACCGGCGGCGAGGAAACGCGCACATGCACTTCTTTGGCCCCACCATCGCGGATGAGTTGCACCAGCGGTCCGGCCGTGTTGCCGCGCACAATCGAATCGTCGATAAGAATGACGCGCTTGCCCTTCAGGTTGGCCTCCAGCGGATTGTATTTGATGCGCACGCCCTCTTTACGCAGCTGATCATCAGGCTGGATGAAGGTCCGGCCGATATAGCGATTTTTCGTTAAACCCTCGGTAAACGGCAAGCCAGACTCTAAGCTATAGCCAATAGCCGCGGGCGTAGCCGAATCGGGCACACCAACCACTACGTCGGCCTCGACGGGGGCTTCGCGGGCCAGCATGCGACCCAACTGCTGGCGTACTTCGTGGATGACCTGGCCTTCAAATACAGAATCGGGCCGGGCAAAGTAGACATATTCAAAAATACATAGGCCGCGCTGCTGTGACTTGACCCCTGTAAAAGAAGTGACACCTTCATGATCCAGGCGCAAAATCTCACCAGGCATGATTTCGCGCAGATAATCCGCCCCGATGGTGTGCAGGGCGCAAGATTCGCTGGCGACGACGTACCCGCCATCACCAAGCTGCCCCAGGCACAACGGCCGTAATCCCAACGGATCGCGCACAGCATAAATCGCTTCACGCGTCAGAATTGTCAGCGAGTAGGCCCCTTCAGCCACGCCCATCATTGCCCGCAGGCGCGCCACCCAGCGATCATTCTCTTTGCCATTGCCATTGGCTGGATTCCAGACGTCAGCCGGGGCGGCCAGCATCTGGGTGATCACTTCACTATCACTGGTGGAGGACAGCCCCACGCCCCGCTTAAGCAGTTGGTGACGCAGGTGCAGCGCGTTGGTCAGGTTGCCATTGTGCGCCACACCCAACGGGCCATAAATTGTCTCGATGAGGTAGGGCTGCACGTTGCGCAAGTGCGAACCACCTGTGGTGGAGTACCGATTTTGCCCGATGGCCATGTGACCCTGCAACGGCCGTAAATTGTCCTCATTAAACACCTGCGACACCAACCCCATGCCTTTGTGACTGTAGGCAGAACGGCCGTCGCAGGTAGAAATCCCGGCGCTTTCCTGCCCGCGATGCTGCAAGGCATATAAGCCAAAAAAGGTCAGCCGCGCCACCTCGCGCTCCGGCGCATACACACCAAAGACGCCACACTCGTCGTGAAACTTATCATTTTCGTGAAAATCAAGGTTATCCATTTCTAACTCTACTTTGGGAAACGATGATTCTGTAATTGAGTAATTAGGTAATTGAGTAATTGCCCAATTACCTAATTACTCAATTACTCAATTACCAATCTCCCTCTCGCTCCTCTAACAATCTTTTCTGCTTCAGTTACGCTGTCTGCCAGCGCGGTGAGATGCCCCATTTTGCGGCCGGGGCGGGCGGATTTTTTGCCGTACAGGTGCAGCTTCAAGTGGGGGTCAGTGAGAACGGCCGTCCAATCAGGAGATTTATCCGCAGATTTCGCAGATTGACGCAGATTGCGTGCAGATTTTTTTCTTTGCTCCTTCTGCCCCTTTGCGCCTTTGCGTTGAAAATCCCATAAATCACCCAGCAAGTTAGCCATCGCCGCCGAGCGCAGGTAGGTCGTGTCGCCCACCGGCAGGCCGCAGACGGTGCGCAGCTGCTGCTCAAACTGGCTGGTCACGCACGCCTCGATGGTGAGATGGCCAGAGTTGTGCGGGCGCGGCGCGATTTCGTTCAGCAGCAGTTGACCATCCTCACAAAGGAAAAACTCGACACATAACACACCGACCACATCCAGCGCCGTCAGCACAGTTTGCACCATCGCCTCCGCTTGGGCCAGCACCTGCGGCGGCACGTTGGCCGGGGCAACGGAGACATCCAGAATGTGGTTGTGGTGCGCGTTTTCGATGAGGTTGTAGTGGGCAATACGGCCGTTCACATCCCGCGCCGCCACCATTGACACTTCTCTTTCAAATTCAATCCAACCTTCCAAAATGCAGTCCACCTCGCCCACCGACTGCCAGGCCTCAGCTGCTTCATCCGGGTGATTGATCTTGATTTGTCCTTTACCGTCGTAACCGGAAACGGCCGTTTTCAACACCGCCGGGCAGCCAATCTCCATCAAGCCTGCCCGCAAATCAGCCAGGGAATGCACCTCTGCAAACGGAACCGTTGGCAGGCCGTTGTTGGCAAAGAACGTTTTCTCCCGCAGCCGGTTTTGGGCCACACGTAGCGCCTGTGCCCCCGGTCGCAGCGGCACAATGGCGGCACACGCTTCGGCCGTGGCCAGCGGCACATTTTCAAACTCGTAGGTCACCACATCCACGCTTTGGGCAAATTGGCGCACGGCGTCCAAATCATCATACGCCGCCACAAACTCCCGGTTGGCCACCTGCCCGGTGGGCGAGTTGGCTTCTGGGGAAAAGACGTGAATGTTGTAGCCGGAACGCCTCGCGGCCAGCGCCAGCATGCGGCCCAGCTGGCCGCTCCCCAAAACACCAATCGTTGAACCCGGTAAAATCATGACAACAAAACCTTATTTCGATGAAAAATCCAAAATCCAGCGCAGTAAATTAATTAAAATCAGCATAAAGCCTTCCCAACGGTTGAGCTTCCAGCCCACGCGCATCAACGCCACCACAAAAATCACCATGCCGCTGAGCACCATCAAGCTGCTCAATCCGGCCGAATCAATCACCATTGGCTGGGATTGGATCACACCTGCCAGCCCCAACACGCCCAACAGATTGAACAAATCGCTGCCAATCAGATTGCCAATCGAAATGTTCGCATGGCCGCGCAGCACGCCTACCAGCGAGGTAGCCATCTCCGGCGCAGAAGTGCCCGCCGCCACAATCGTTACGCCAATGACCCATTCCGATAGACCCAACAGCTGCGCCACTTCAGTGGCTGACTCAACCAGATAATCGCCACCAAGCACCACCATCGCAATACCTAGCGCAAACAACGGTACGTCACGCCAGCGGAAATCGCCATCGGGTACTTCTTCCAAATCAACGTCCCGTTGCGTGTACAAATAAAGCAAATAGGCAAACAGCAGCACCAATAAAACGGCACCTTCCCACGGTTGCAAATGCAAATCGCGCATGAAAAAGAGCAAAATGAGCGTTGCCCCAGCCAGCATCCCGCCATCGCGGTACACAATCTTAGGCGTCGTAGTGATGGCTCGCACAGCGACAACGCCGCCCAAAATAAAACCCAGGTTAAAAATGTTAGAACCAACGATGTTGCTGACCGAAATATTGGCCTGGCCAGAAACGGCCGCTTTAATCGTCACCGCAAATTCCGGGGCAGAGGTGCCCACAGCCACAATCGTCAGCCCGATGATGAGTTCAGAGACGCCAAAGTGTCGTGCCATGCGCGCGGCGGAGTCCACAATGAAGGTGGCCCCATACGCCAGCGCCGCAATGCTGGCAATGATGATGAGTACGTTGAGAAACATCTGTTTTGTCCTGCCTTGTTCAGTGGTTAAGTTATTGAATCGCCTCGAACTTTAACGCAGACGGCAGGTCGCGCCAATGGTGATTTTTGTTGTTAACGAGCAATCTTGTGATGTGTAGATTTTTATTCCGATGGTAACGTATCGCCTAAAACTTTTTCAGTTTGCGATTGGCGGAAATCGTGCAGCTTCTGGCGAAATTCAGGGTGCTGATTGCCCAGAATGGCAATCGCCAACAAAGCTGCATTTTTGGCTCCAGCTTTGCCAATCGCTAGCGTGCCCACGGGCACCCCGCCGGGCATCTGCACAATGGAGAGCAGTGAATCCAGCCCGTTTAGCGTGCGGCTTTGCACCGGCACGCCCAGCACCGGCAGCACCGTCTGCGCCGCCACCATGCCCGGCAAATGCGCCGCCCCACCCGCCCCGGCGATAATTACCTGCAAACCCCGCGCCTCAGCGCTTTGGGCATATTCGGCCATCAGCTCCGGCGTGCGGTGTGCGGAGACCACCTTGGCCTCGTGCGGCACGCCAAACTGTTCCAGCGTTTCCACCGCATGCCGCATCGTCTCCCAATCCGACGTACTGCCCATGATGATGCCTACCAATGGTTGTTCACCCATGTTTTTTCCCTTTAACGCAGAGGCGCGGAGGCGCAGAGAAAAACTTTTACTGCGCTTATTTTGTTATTCTGAGATTTGTTCATGCAAAATTATCGTTCAAATTTGTTGACGACGCGGTGGATGCCGCGTTTGATTGTTTTTTCGCCGAAGTTGATGACTAAACCGACGCGTAAATCGAGCAAGCGGAGGTAAGTCAGTAACTGAGCTTCGAAAATATTGTTGTATTGCGTGGTTGCTTTGCATTCAACCACTACCTTTTTCTCAACAAGCAGATCGAGCCGCAGCGGGCTTGTCAGTGGATTCCCTTTGTAGCTGATGGGAACCTGCAATTGCCTTTCAACCTGCAAACCACGATGTGCCATTTCCCAACTTAGTGCTTCTTCATACACGTTTTCCAACAACCCTGGACCGCCTAGCGTCCGATGCACTTCAATTGCCGCCCCAATAATCTCCCGCGTAATATCATTTTCGCCAATAAACATCTTTTGATTTGCCATGACCTTCCCCTTGCAACTACCCTTCTGCGCCTCCGCGTCTCTGCGTTAAATTCTCCCGAATACGCTCGACAGCGGGCTGTGCGCCGGGGGCAAAGGTGGTGCCGGTGAGTTTCTCGTAGGTGGCCAGGTAGCGGGCGGCGATTTGGGCGATGAAGCCGGGGGGCATGGTGGGTGGGGTGCCGTCGCCGCGATAGCCTTGGGCGGCGTACCATTTGCGCATGAATTCTTTGTCGTAATTTTCGGGTTCGTCGCCGTGGCTGTCTGCCAGCCAGTAGCGGCTGGAGTCGGGGGTGTGAATTTCGTCGATGAGGGTCAGTTTGCCATCAACCAATCCCATCTCATACTTTGTGTCAACCAAAATCAGCCCTGCTTTTGCGGCAATTTCTTGGCCACGCTTGAAGAGGGACACGGCCGTTTCCCGAATCTCTTCCCACAAATCAGCCCCAACCAACTTTTGCTCTAAAATCTCAGCCTCCGTCAGCCGCTCGTCGTGGCCTCCTTTTTCGGCCTTGGTCGTGGGGGTGATGATTGGTTGCGGCAGCGGATCGTTTTTTTGTAGGCCGTCGGGGAGCTGGATGCCGTAAGGTTGGCGATCTCCCTGCTCATACAAATACCACAACGATGTCTTCGTCACCCCGGTGATGTAGCCGCGCACGACAATCTCCACCGGCAGCGGCTGCGCCTCATGGGCAATCGTCACGTTGGGATCAGGCACAGAAATGACGTGGTTGCGCGCCAGATCGGCCGTTTGTTCAAACCACCAGGCGCTGAGCTGGTTCAGCACCTGCCCCTTGTACGGAATCAGCCCCAGCACCCGGTCAAAGGCGCTCACCCGGTCGGTGGTAACGAGAACGCGACGGCCGTTTTGCACATACACATCCCGCACCTTGCCCTCATATTTTTCACCCAAGCCCGCAAAATTGGTGCTGTCTAGGCAGTTGGGAATCGCTGCTAAAAGTTCTTCATGAGTCAACATTATGTCACCTTGGTGACGTAATTCGGTAATTGGGTAATTAAGTAATTGAGCAATTTACCCAATTACCTAGTTACTCAATTACTCAATTACGCATTCTTAATTCCGTTTTCAAACAGCCGCAGCCCCAAATTTCCTCGCTCGCCCCGGCTGGCGCGAGGGTGCTGCCAGGGGAAAATGTGGTTTTCCGGGTGCGGCATCAGCCCCAGCACGTTGCCCGCCGGATTACACAGCGCGGCGATGTCGAGGACAGAGCCATTTGGGTTGGCGGGATAAAAGATTGGAGATTGGAGATTGGAGATTGAATACTGGAGTGGAATCAGATTCTCTGTCTGCAACATGGCTAGCGCAGCTTTATCTTGCACCATCAGGCGGCCTTCGCCGTGGGCGACGGGGCAGTAGATAGGTTCGTCTAGATTCTGGGTAAAGAGGCTGGGTGAATTTTTATTGGGTTGCAGCGTTACCCAGCGGCATTCAAACTGGTTGGATTGGTTGTAGGTGAGTGTTACCTCCCAGGGGGATTGATTGTTGGGCAAAATGCCTGCTTTCACTAGCGTTTGGAAACCGTTGCAGATGCCGAGGACGGGACGGCCGTCTTTGACAAACGCCCGCAATTCCTCCCCAAACTGCTCCCGCAAATCCAGCGCCCAGAGCACACCCGCACCCAGGTCATCGCCGTACGAAAAGCCGCCCGGAATGACCAACATGCCGTAATCCGCCAGCCGTCGCTCGCCTGCCACCAGCTGGTTAATATGCACAATTTCTGGCTCACCGCCCGCCAATGTACAGGCCAGCGCCGCGTCGTGGTCCCGGTTGGTGCCGTTGGCGTGCAAAATCAGGACCTTTGGTCGGTTTTCAGTATTCAGTGGTCGGTAATCAGTTTTAGAAACTGGCGACTGAATACCGTTTACTGAATACTGTTCACTGACAACATGGCCGCGCCATGCCTGTTCCATTTCTTCAACAGACAAATTCAAAATCGGGGAGCCAGTACGGCCGTTCACAATCAAATTCTCCCCGCCAACCACCGCCACACACTCATGCGGCACGTCGGCTAGCAGTTCACGGAAGCGCGGTGCATCCTCAGGGCGAACTTCCACCAGAAAACGGCTGAGCGATTCAGCAAACAGCACCACCTCATCGTCTGAGTAGGAGGCGTGCCAGTCGCGCGGCACGTGGATGAGCTGCAATTCCGCGCCGATGCGCCCGGCAAGGCACATTTCGGCCAGGGCCACAGCCACGCCGCCTTCGGCACAGTCATGGCAGGCTTGCACCAATCCAGCCTGGATGGCTTGATGTAACAGGCGCATCCGCGTCAGGCTGTCTTTGACCGGTTGGGGCACGGTGCGGCTGCCTTCAGCTCGGCCGCCGACCTGGTTGAAGTGGCTGCCGCCCAGCTCGGCCCGCGTGTCGCCCACCACAAAGATGAAGTTGCCCGCCTGCTTCAAATCCATCGTCACCGTTTTGCTTACGTCCGGCACCATGCCCATCGCGCTGATGAGCAGCGTGCCGGGGATGGCGTGTTTTTCGCCGTCGGCCCCGGTGTATTCGTTATTCAGGCTGTCCTTACCGGAAATGTATGGCGTTTGGAAGGAAACGGCCGCATCATAACACCCCTGCGCACAGCGCACCAGCGATCCCAAGCGGTCGGGCAAATTGGGGTTGCCCCAGCAGAAATTGTCCAAAATCGAGACCTGATCCGGGTCTGCCCCCACGGCAACAACGTTGCGCATCGCTTCGTCCGTGGCCGCCCAGGCCATGGCGTACGGATCGAGGTCGGTGTAGTTGGGGCAGATGCCATTGCCGAGGGCGATGCCCTTTGGAGATTGGTTTTCAGTCTCTAATCTCCAATCTCCAATCTCCTTCCGTAACGAATTTTGCGGCACTAAAACGGTGGCGTCGGAAGGACCGTGGTTGGCGACGCCAGTGAGGGGTTTGACGGCCGTTCCGCCCTGCACCTCATGATCGTAGCGGCGGATGACTTCTTCCTTGCTGCGGATGTCTGGGTGAGCAAGGAGGGCAAGGAGGCGTTGTGACAAGGTGACGGGCTGACCGGGTGACAAGGTGATGGTGGCGGGGTCGATGGGCTGCCAAACGGCCGTCATGTGTCGCGGTGGCAACCCGTCGTGTAAAAAGTGCATGGTCAGGTCGCCAACGAGCCGGTCGCCGAAATAGATATGGAGACGGCCGTCTTCACCAAACGTGCCCAAATTTACCAGCTCCACATCCTGCCCATCGCAGATGGCTTGCAGCGCGGGCAGATTGGCGGGCGGCACGGCCAGCACCATCCGCTCCTGGGCTTCACTCAGCCACAGTTCCCAGGGGCGCAGGCCAGGGTATTTCACGGTGATGGCTTGCAGCTGCACCGTCGCCCCTAGCTTTTCGGCCATCTCCCCCACGGCAGAGGAAAAGCCGCCCGCGCCGCAGTCAGTGATAGCCGTGTACAGCTTGGCGTCGCGGGCTTGCAGGACCACTTCCTGCACCTGTTTTTCCATGATGGGATTGCCAATTTGAACGGCCGTACCCGCAATTTCACTCGTCGCCACGTCCATCTCCATGCTGGAGAACGTAGCCCCACGCAAACCATCCCGCCCGGTGCGCCCGCCAATGGCGATGATCAAATCGCCCGGCTGCGGCTCTGTGACGTGCGAGCCGTGCGGCAGAATGCCCACGCAGCCGCAATACACCAACGGATTGGCCGTGTAACCCACGTGGTAATGAATGGAGCCGTTGACCGTGGGAATACCCATCTTGTTGCCGTAATCTTCAATGCCGTGAATCACGCCGTCAGCAATGCGGCTGGGATGCAGTACCCCGGCGGGCAGCTCTTCCTGGGACAAATCGGGCGGGCCAAAACAAAGCACATCGGTGTTGGCGATGGGTCGCGCCCCCACGCCCAGCACGTCACGCACCACACCACCCACGCCGGTATTGGCTCCGCCAAACGGCTCCAGCGCGGAGGGATGGTTGTGCGTTTCGGCCTTGAAGGCGAGGTCGTATGTGTCATCAAAAGCGACAATGCCAGCATTATCCACAAAGGCGGAGCGCACCCACGGTTTGGCCACCTCGTCCGTGGCGGCGCGGATGTAGGTGTTCAGCAGGCCGTCGATCGTTTGCCGCTCGCTGCCGCTATTTTTGCCCGGCGCTGGCCCGTCATACTCAATAATTGCTTTAAACGTTTTGTGGACGCAGTGCTCGCTCCACGTTTGGGCGATCATTTCCAGTTCCACATCGGTGGCGTCGCGCTCTTCCTGCTCGTAGTAGGTGCGAACGGCCTGCATTTCTTCCAGGTTCAGCGCCAGCCGCCGCTCCTGGCTGATGGCCAACAAAGCGTCATCATCCACACCGCGCACCACAATTTTCTCAACAAGTCCATCTCCCTCGTGGTAGGCAAAAAAGGGCGGGCTGATGGGTTGATCAATAGCAAAGCGCTGGATGACGGGGTTGGCCATCAGTTCGGTGGCCAGGCGGTGCTTGTCATTTTCGCTCAGGTCGCCAGCCAGTTCATACCGCTGACCGGTGGCCACACGTTCTAAACCGGCAATGCCCAGCAGGTTAGCGGCGTGGCGCAAGTTTTCGGCAGGCGGGTCGGTGACGCCGGGGAGAAGCGTGGTTTCAATAAATTGGAGACTGGAGACTGGAGACTGGAGATTGGCTTCTTCTATTAATCTCCAATCTCTAATCTCCAATCTCTCTGTAACCGGATCGACTAACAGCTCGTGCGCTAGTCGGGAAACATCTGCTTCACTGAGGCTGCCCCGAAGAAAGATGAGGCGGCTGGGGTGGCAGGTGGTAAGGCTGGTAATGCCAAGTTGGTGGGCGGCCTGGACGAGTTTGGTTTGGTTGACGGCCGTTTTCGGGCTGATCCGGATGCGATAGGTAGCGTGGGTTACGGCCGTTTCTTTTTCTTGCTCCATTTTTCTCCTCAATTCTCCAAAATAAAAACTCCCCATCTGCTTGTAGGCGGGGAGTTCTCTAAATTATCCGTATGTGATTGTTTCAACTGCCTGGTCAATTATCCACTTTTGGAGCGGCCATTGCAGCGTCCGGTAAATCGGCCGTAAGGTGCGTAGGAGCAGCAGGTTACCTCCCTGCCACCGACGCACGAACAACAAACGGTTGATCGATTTCATCATGCCCAAAATTTTACCTCACTTAAGGCGCTGGCGCATGGTTCAAAACAAGCTGTGAATGTGGGAAAAGCAGCAACTAATTTGTGGGAATTGTTGACAAGCCAATTTTTGCAATCGGCGAACCGCTTCTATCAAATAATTAGGACAATTTGGCCGATTGCTTGCGTAAAAGCAGACAACTACTTTTCCTTATTATCCAAAACTTCCCCGCTTTTACAAGAGTAAGTGCGAATAAATTCCAAGGCCATTGGCCAAAGCTCTTTATGGGCGGGATCAAACGGCCGCATCGGTTCATGCCCCGCTTCAGGAAAGGTTTTTAGCTTTTTGTGCGGTCCTGGTAAAACGTCAAACAGTTTGTCGATGGTGCCCAGCTTGACAGCCGGATCATGCCCACCACGAAAGATGATGGAGGGGGTGACGAGTTGGGGCCACAGGGTACGGCCGTATTCAGCCATCTTCACCATCTCCGCCAGCGCTCCCGTGGGCACCCGGCTCACTTTGGGCAGCTCATTTTGCTGGAAGCTGGGATCATCAAAATTGATGGTGGGATCAAAATCCAGCACACGTTCACGCACCAACTGGCGCATGGAGCGCATTTTGTGCGGATAAAACCAGGGCATCACAAAACGCAGCAATTTCATCCAGTTCAGCCGGTCATCGGGCGCCTCATAAAGCGGCGTCAGCATGATTAGTCCACGCACTTCTGGATTTTGCAGGCAGAGGTGAGCCCCGAGCACCGCTCCCATCGAATGGCCCATCAAGAAAAGCTCATCATATTGGCCCTGGACTGTCTCAAACGCCTCCTGGGCTTCATCTAACCACGCCTGGCGAGGAACTTTGTGCAGCTTGTCGGGGTAATGACCATGACCAGGCAACAGGGGACAATGCACGGAAACACCATGATCGGCCAGGTAATGAGCCATCGGGTGCGAGCTAAGCGGGCTACCCAAAAAACCATGCAGCATCAGAAGACCGATACGGCCGTTTTCATTCTCAACTCTGGCCAACTCAACATAAGCATGACGCTCTGCCGGCACATCATAAGGTGGCACAAATGGCATAGGGGACTGTCCTTATTTTCTTGTGAGTATTACCCAAATTGTCAGGTATTTATTGGGATGGATCAATTCTGCTCAAGCCAGAAGTATATAAAGAAGCCATGTCGGCGGCAAACAAGGCCCAGTGCTTATTTGAGGATGGTGAGTAACGCTAAGGAAACGGTTAATGCGTGTCGGGTCACGGCTAAACGGCCGTCTAACAAAGCATAGCGCAAGTCAGTTAACGATACCCACTTGTGGCAAAGCAATTCTCCGTCTGGAGTCGACCGGTCAGCAGGCACCTGGACAATCTCTCGAGTTTGCTGCGCACAAAAAAAGTAGCCTACGCCCACCCGTTGGCTGGCATCGATGGTATGACTGCCTAAATAAGCCCACTGACCGGTTTGACGACCGGTTTGGGCTAACAGTTCTTGCTGAACGGCCGAAAAAGGATCTTCCTCGGGCAGCAGTAACCGCTCCAATACTTGCCAACAAGTTCCGCCCCCAGGCTTGTGTTTCTCCCACACCAGGGCTTCACCCGCTTCATTCAAAACCAAAGCGATGATGTAATCCTGTAAGTATATGGCTGGCACTTCTGGCGTGAGAAGCACATCAAGTTGCTGTCGTTGGTTCATAAAACAAAGTCAGTGGACTGCTGAACAGGTACGCCATTTGGCAGCAAGGTCCACACGTAGAATGCATCGATGAAATTTTCATAACCCAGATTAATGGGTCACCTACGTTAGTTGGAGGCAACTATTTACGGTTGGCACCCCCCCCAGTTGTAGGCCATATCTTTTTTAGTGTAAGGAAGAAAAGACAACAAAACAATATGCCAATTTAACTACTTTGTCGGCAAAATTGAGGCGCTAAATCCAGCCCGGTGTGTTCCTCTAGTCTAAAAAATCGATGAATTTATACGCAGGCAGCGCAAAAAAGCTAGACAGAACAAAGGGGCTAAGTTATACTATGGGCCACTCAGCGTATGGTAACCGTCAGCAAAAAACAGGTGTTTTGCCCCGCAACGTGCGGGGTTCTTTGGTTCAATCTACACTAGGGATGCCGCATTGGACACATGATTGATTTGTGGGAAATATAACAAACGTGTTTTGATTCAGGACCCACCCTCACATTCAGGTGGGACACACATTTCCACGGCAATAACCTAAAATTTAATTTATTATTAGCGGCGTATATTTGCGCACGAACACTGCCTGATTCGTGCATGGAGAGAAGGCAATGACGCAAGATTTAACTGATGTTGTCTACTTAACTGAAGAAGGATTACAAAAAATCAAAAATGAGCTGGCCTATCTCAAAGGCGAAAAACGAGAGGAGTTGGCCAATAAATTACAGATAGCCATTGCGCAAGGCGACCTAAAAGAAAATGCCGACTACCATGCCACGAAAGAGGAGCAAGGGTTTGTTGACGGCCGTATCAAAGACCTGGAAGATTCCCTCCGCCGCGCCAAAATCATTGAGGATGTTGGGCCATCTGATAAAGTGCGCGTTGGCCACACGGTAACGGTTCTGGAAATGGACGAAGGTGAGGAATATGAGGCAACCTACACCATTGTGGGTGCCCACGAAGCCGCTCCCAGCAACGGCCTTATCTCCAACGAATCTCCCATTGGCCGTGCCCTACTGGGTGCCAAGAAAAACCAGACGGTTGCCGTGGAGACGCCTGGTGGGAAAATACAGCTCAAGATTCAAAAAATTGCTTAAACAGCAAGCCAAACCGACCTTTTAAACGGCCGTTTCCTCAAGGGGGAACGGCCGTTTTTTATTTCTTCTCTGCCTGAGTCACTCCCAAACAGTTCCGCAGTTGTGCTTCATCTGCCCGGCGTACAAAGACATTTAAAACGTCACCTGGCTGTAAAACCGTATCCCCGTGCGGCACCAACAGTGACCCTTGCCGCCGCACCGACACCACTACACATTCATAAGGTAGCTGTGGCGCAATAGACGCCACTGTTTTATGGGCCACCCTGCTTTCAGGGGTGATTTCTACATCCAAAAAGCACATTTGTGGATTGGGCAACACCGGCAATTTTTCAATATCTGGCTCACCTTCTCGCCGATGGGTCATAGCCACATTGTAGGCTTTCACAATATCACCCCGCCGAATCGCCCCGACAACGCGGCGCGGTGCCGATCGGGCAACGACGGGCAACTTGTTAATGCCCCGCACCGCTAGCCGCTGGACAACTTCGCTCAATGGCTCATCTTCATAAGCTGTCAACAGTCGCCCCAAAGTAGCAATATCCCGCACTTTTAGATCGGCACTGTTATCCCGAGCCGCTACCCGTTCATAGTCGCGGAGGCTCACCATTCCTACTAAATTGAGATCTTCATCCACCACCGGGAAGCTGTGGTGATGCGTCCGCCGCAGCAATTCCCCTAACTGGGGCAATGGCATATTTTCTTGAACCAGATACGGATCAACAGTCATCGCTTCCTTCACCTGCAAGCTCTGCATCACGTCCAAGTCACGCCCACGCTGTAGGCTAATCCCCTTGAGCCGCAGCTTTAGCGTGTAAATTGATTCGGGGAACAAGTATTCCGCCAGCAGCGTTGCCAGTACCGTAGCCAACATAAGCGGCAAGATAAGTTTATAATCATTAGACATTTCGAAAACGATGAGAACGGCCGTAATCGGCGCTCGTGCCGCTCCAGAAAAAACAGCCGCCATGCCCACAATGGCATAAGCCCCCGGATTCACGGCGATCTCTGGCCAAATTGAATGGGCCACAGTTCCCACCATACCCCCCACCACGGCACCCATAAACAGCCCCGGGGCAAAAACACCGCCAGAGTTACCGCTGCCCAGAGTGAAACAAGTAGCTAACAACTTCGTCACCAGCAAAATCGACATCAAGCCAAGTGATAAACTAAAATCTTCGGCAATGGCCTCACCGATAAACTCCAGGCCAGGGCCAAGTGCCTCCCGTCCTGGCAGCAGCATGGCCACAGCCAACGTCAGTAACATCCCTAGCCCAGCCTTAAATGCAGGATGCAGCCGCCATTCATCGAAGCGCTCTTCCATAAAATAAAGCAGCCGAATAAATACCACGGCAACCAGGGCAGCCAATACACCCAGTACAACATACAGCGGCAGCTCCTGAAACTGGAAAGGATAAGCGGGCACGGTAAATGCTGGCCGATCGCTTAAAAAGGCTCGCCCAATGACGCTGGCTGCCACGGAACTAATCACCACGGCACCAAAATAGCTCACGGTAAACTTGCCCAGAATGACCTCCAGGGCAAAAAGCGCACCAGCAATGGGCGCGTTAAAGGTAGCGGCAATACCTGCTGCCGCGCCGCAGGCCACCAGTGTCCGAATCCGTTCCGCCGAAAAGTGGAGCAGTTGACCAAGAGTAGAGCCCAACGCTGAACCAACTTGCACAATGGGGCCTTCGCGTCCGGCTGAACCGCCGGTGCCAATAGTTAATGATGAAGCCAGCACTTTAATCGATGCCACTCGGGGCCGAATACGGCCGCCTCGCAGCGCCAAGGCTTCCATGACCTCAGGAACGCCATGCCCTTTGGCTTCTTTCGCCCAACGATTGACGACGTAGCCAACCAACAACCCGCCCACGCCCATTGCCAAGACCAATCCCAGCACGTCACCACTCCAGGCTTGAAGCTGAACGGTAAACTGGTTAATTTGCCCCAGCAGCCAGACAAATACCACAGCTCCCAAACCGGTTCCAACCCCAACAACAAGGGCAACAATCACCATGATTAAAGCGTCTGGAGGCTGTACACGATCGATGGTTTGACGAAATTTTTGTCCTATGCGCCAGAGGAGATCAGTAGTTGGTTTATAACGGCCGTTTGCCATACGTGTTTATCCTTCAAACTTGTGCTTGTTTTTGTTTATTGTACCGAGTTTAAAGAAATAAGCATTGACAGTTACCCGGCCCATTTGCTATGATGCCCCGGCAAACAATTCATAGCTAAAAGCAATGAAAGGGACAGGTTAACAGGCTCCTTTGCTGTCCAGAGAACGGCGCAGTTGTTGGTGTAAGTGCCGTCAGTAAATCCCGTTAATGACACCCTTGAGCTGGATCGGTGAACAGTGAGCAGTTATCGGTAAGAGCCAAATATGGATTACCGATTACGGATAACTAAGTAACCGAAACCGGGTACGCCCGTTACAGCGTCCAGGCTTAGGAAGTTTGTGCAAACAAACACCAGGCCGCAAGAGGCCCGCGTCAGATCTTCCTGGCAACGGCAAATTGGTGGTGGCACCACGAGTACACAAGCAAGCGCTCGTCCTCCAAAAGGGGATGGGCGTTTTTTGTTATCGGCAAGCGATGGCTTGCTGTTCGCCAGACTCGTCCTCCAAACAGGGGACGAGTTTTTTATTTTGTTGGTCAATTTTTAAAAATTGACCAACGAGACCAATGGAGGTTTCTATGAACACAATCAGAACAGTTGAAGCGAGCAGCCACGTTGGGCAGCAGGTCCGCCTGATGGGCTGGCTGCACAATGTGCGCCGCCTGGGTGGCGTTAGTTTTGTGGTGCTACGTGATGGCTGGGGCACCATACAGGCCGTCACCGAAAGCGAGGCGGATTTGGCCCCCATCGCTGAACTGAGCCTGGAAAGCGTCATTGCACTGACGGGCACGGTGGTGGCCACGCCACAAGCGCCGGGCGGTGTCGAGCTGCACCAGCCGCAAATTGAGATTATCACCCCGGTGACGGAGCCAGCGCCCGTGCCCTTGCAGCAAAAGCGGCTCAAGGCGGGGCTGCCTACGCTGCTAGATCATGCCGTCGTGGCCAACCGGCATCCCCTGCGGCGGGCGGTGTTTCGCCTGGCGTCTGGGGCGATGGCGGGATTTCGCGCTACGCTGCAAGCCGAGCATTTCACCGAAATACAATCGCCCAAGCTGGTGGCTTCGGCCACGGAGAGCGGGGCGAACGTGTTTAAGCTGGAGTATTTCGGCGGCGACGCATTTCTGGCACAAAGCCCGCAGTTTTATAAGCAGATCATGGTGGGTGTGTTTGCCCGCGTGTTTGAGGTGGGGCCAGTCTTCCGCGCCGAGCCGCACGACACGACGCGCCACGTGAATGAGTACGTGAGCCTGGACGTGGAGTTCGGCTTCATCGAGAACCATTTTACGGTGATGGCGATGGTGCGCACGGTACTGGCAGGCATTTTCCAAACGCTGGCGGCGGCGTACGCGACGGAACTGGCGCTGCTGAAGGCGAATTTGCCGGAAGTACCAGAACAAATCCCGCACATTCATTTTGCCGAAGCGCAGGAGTTGATCTGGCAGCGGCACAGTGTAGACGTGCGGGGCGAGCCAGACTTATCGCCGCAGGATGAGCGCTGGCTGGGCGAATGGGCGCAGCAGGAGCATGGCAGCGACTTTTTGTTTGTGGTGGGCTACCCGATGGGGAAACGGCCGTTCTACACCCATCCCGACCCGCAAAACCCTGCATTCTCCAACTCCTTCGACCTGCTGTTTCGCGGCACGGAACTGATTACTGGCGGGCAGCGGCTGCACCTATACGCCGATTACCTGGCGGCACTAGCCCAGGCCAATCTACCCACAGAGCCATTTGAAACCTATCTGGAAGCGTTCCGCTATGGGATGCCGCCGCATGGCGGGTTTGCCATCGGGCTGGAGCGGCTGCTGATGCAGCTTTTGGGCCTGCCCAACCTGCGCCTGGCCACGCTCTTCCCCCGCGACCAAAAGCGCCTCACGCCGTGATGATGGATGATTGCCCCGCACGAGATAGTTTGCTATCGTTGGTTGAACTTCAATCAACGATAGCATTCTCGTGAGGTGTGCTATGACCACAATAACGATCCAGAATTTAGATGATGAAACTATGCAAAAATTGAGCCGGAGGGCTAAGGTAAATGGCCATTCTGTGGAAGAGGAAGCCCGTGATATTGTGGTGCGTGCGATGCATCAGACTACGCAGAAAGGACTTGGCACGTTGATTGCGCAAGAATTTGCCTCTATTGGTGATGTGAAACTAGAAATTCCCGCACGTTCATTACCAGCAACCAACAAAGAAAAAGGATTATAATCTTCTCCATTTAGTGCTGTTGGAAGGTTCTTTAACTGTACCTTATCTTGGGTTTACCACATGTTATCAATTGAAGAAATCGAAATTTTAGAAGATGAATCTAAATGGGAACAAGCGCGAGAAGCTCTACTTGAACGCTATCGCACTAATCCCATTGATTTGCAAAACGTAATCCGGTTGGGTTTTTTATCTTGGTATGTGCTTGTTGAATGGGGGTGTATACAGATTACAGAAGACATGAATACTCAAACATACCAAGCAATCTTGGGTGAGGTCACTGAGGCAGGCTTTAACAATTTCAATGAAAACCACGATTTTCTCTGGTGTTTTGGCTACATGATTTACTTATTTCCATATTATTTCGGTGAGTTTAATCTCTGGCAAAAGAAAGGCCTCAAGATGCTCAAAAAAGCATATGAGAAAACAAAAGACCCTATGCTTAAAATGATCTATTTGGGGTGCGATGTTCAACAAGACTTGAAAGGATATTATGATTCTTGCAATGAAGCCAGACCCTTAGTTGACGATAGGTTTTCAGGGAATGGCGTTTTGAATCATTATTTCGCGCAAGTTTTGAATCGTAAAAATTCCAAATCATTTGAGGAATTCGAGAAACTTTACAATAAAAAGTAATCAACTTTGCTCAATATGAGCATAAGCAACGCTGCCATCCCCAATCACTCCACCTCCAGCAGAACAAATTCGGTGCCATTCTCCGTGCGGAGGTTTTGGCAGGGGCCGGGGGGTGGGATCGAACCAGCCGAGGCGGAGTTGGGTGGCTTCGCCAAGCGCAGGTGGGGTGAGGCGCTGCAAAATGAGGTCGCCGGGTTGCCAGTGGGAGAACCAGATGCCTTGCGGATCGAGGGCGTCGAAGCGGTAGGTGTCGGCTAGTTGGCTGCCCCTTACTCAGTTTTTAATAGTACAAACGGATAAAATTCCCGTTAATCCCCTTCCAAACAAAAGCAAAACGTACTACAATGGCTCCAGTGTGTGTGTAAAAGTCAAAAAGATATTTGAAACGACCTCAAAATTGGCTTTTACTTGAGCAAATCACAAGAAATCGCACTTTCTATTTGAAATTCCGTTTTGTGATTTGCCAACCCAGCGATTCAAAAGACCTTCGCTTGCTTTTAATCATATCAAACAAAGTATGCTTTCTCTATACATACAATCCGTCTTGGAGTGTTGTTAGCAAGGTATACCAAACAGCTCGATATAAAGTATCCATCACGCCCCATGACCAACATTTCCCAATACTTGCCCATTGATCGCCGCCTTGCTTTGGACAAAGGCAAGTCTTTGCCCAGCCAAGCCCATGGCGCTGCCCTATTTGCCGATGTATCTGGCTTTACCCCGCTAACGGCCGCTTACGCCAATGCGCTGGGTGCTCGCCAGGGCGCAGAAGAGCTTATCCGGCAAATTAATGCTGTTTACACGGCACTCATTAACGAAATACATCAATTCGGCGGCAGTGTTATTTACTTTGGGGGAGACTCGATCACTTGCTGGTTTAATGAAGATAATGGGCAGCGGGCAGCCACATGTGCCCTGGCCATGCAGCAGAGCATGGCCGCATTCACCGCCATCGCCACACCGATTCAGAAAACAGTCTCCCTCAGCATAAAAGTTGCCATCGCGGTTGGGTCGGTGCGCCGCTTTGACCTGGGGGACCCAAGTATCAGCAAAATTGATGCCATTGTTGGCAGCACATTGAACTGCATGGCAACGGCCGAAAAATTAGCCAACGCCAGGGAAATTGTTGTCAGCCAGGAAGTGGTTCAGCAAGAGCCAGACAATTTTGTAATTGCAGAGTGGCGCCACAATGCAGCCACTAACCAGCGTTTTGCTGTTATTTCTGACCTGGTTCATCCAGCCGAACCTGCTCCCTGGTCAACACAAGAGATCGAGCGGGAATTGGACGAAGAAACCGTAAGACCCTGGTTCCTTCCCCAGGTTTTTAACCGCCTGCGCAGGGGTGTGGACCAGTTTTTGTCTGAGCTACGCCCAGTTGTAGCCATGTTCCTCAAGTTTGATGGGTTGGATTACGATCATGATGAAAACGTTGGGGAAAAGCTGGATGCCTTTATCCGCTGGGTTCAGCAGGTTGTCATGCGCTATGAGGGGCATTTACTACAATTAAATACTGGGGACAAAGGCAACTACCTTTACATTTCGTTTGGCGCACCTATTTCACATGAAGATGATGCGGATCGGGCGCTGATGGCGGCGCAGGCGCTGCGTGACATGCCAGTGATGTTTAGTTTCATCCAAAGTTTCCAGTTTGGCATTAGCCGGGGTCAGATGCGGGTTGGGCCATATGGTAGCCAAAAGCGACGGGTTTATGGTGCTTTTGGGCATGAAACAAATATGGCTGCCCGGTTAATGAGCTATGCTGCACCGGGAGAGGTGGTTGTTAGCGAGCATGTCGTGGCGGCCATTGTGCGCCAAGGGAATTTTGCGCTGCTGGCGTTAGGGCCACTCTCGCTGAAGGGAAGTGAACACCCACTCACGGCTTATACATTGGCTGATCAGCGGCAAACGGCCGTTCCACCCCACAACGGCCATGGACAGTTCATCCGCCAAGATCAGCCACTTTTAGTCGGCCGGGAAAAAGAACAAGCGCTGCTCGCACAGAAGTTGGCCGCCTTGCAAGCTGGTAAAAGCGGCATCATCATCCTTGAAGGGGAAGCCGGGATTGGCAAATCGAGCATTGTGCAAAACCTGCTGCTGGAGGCTCAAAACGCCAATATTATGACTTTACTTGGTGAAGCCGATGCCATCGAACACGCTTCGCCCTACTTTGCCTGGCGTGCCATTTTTCACCACCTCTTGCACCTTGATGCCATGCCAGAAACCCAAACCAGGCAGGCACATGTTTTGCAGCAGTTGCCCCCAGATGACAACCTGCACCAACTCGCCCCCTTGCTCAATGCCGTCATTTCCCTCGATCTACCAGAGAATAGCCTAACGCAGGCAATGAGCGGACTTTCTCGCGCCACGAAAACCCACGAGCTACTGGTTGCCATTTTGCAACAAGCGGCAACAGAGCAGCCATTGCTTATCGTATTAGAAGATGCCCATTGGCTGGACTCCGCTTCCTGGGCCTTGACCGAAGTAGTTAGCCAACAGGTAAATCCTTTATTTCTAGTGCTGGTATCACGTCCGCTAGATACAGATGCAACGGCCGTATTGTCACCCACCGCAAACAAAAAAGAGCGGTCAGAGTTGGCCGATTCACCCATGCTGTTCTCAAACCCCCGAATAACGCTAAAACCATTAACGAATGATGATTCACTCAGATTGGTTTGCCAACGATTAGGCGTAGATTCTTTGCCTCGACCGATTGCTGCCTTTATTACGGAGCGCGCCGAAGGGCATCCTTTTTTCAGTGAGGAGTTGGCTTATTCACTGCGTGAGGCAAACATTATTCGGACAGACAATGGCATTTGCCACCTGAATGTGGATGCCGCCGAGGTAAGCAAATTGGACTTCCCCACCACCATTGAAGGGGTTGTTACCAACCGAATTGACCGGCTTACACCCACACAACAATTAGTGCTGAAGGTAAGCAGCGTCATTGGGCGGATATTCGCTTTGACTATCTTGTATGATATTCATCCAGCTCAAAATGAACGGCCGTTTCTCAACAAGCATCTGCAAGACTTGAACCGTTTGGCTATTACCCAGCTAGAGCGCCCGGAACCTGAACTGACTTACATGTTCAAACATATCATTACCCAGCAGGTATCTTATAACCTGCTGCTTTATTCACAGCGCCGCGATCTGCATCTTAAGGTTGCGGAATGGTTTGAAACTATCCAGGCAAATTCCCTTGAAGAAATTTACCCGCTGTTAGCCTATCATTGGTACCATGCGCTGGAACTGACCAATCTTGATCCAGGCCAGGCAAAAAAGGCGATCTTTTATGCTGAACAGGCGGGTGACCAGGCCATCCACAACTATGCGAATCAGGAAGCGATTCGCTTCTTCGCCAATGCCCAGAAAATTGCTGACCAACTGAACGATACGTCAATTGTGCCCCAACACCGGCGAGCCCATTGGGAACTGCAAATGGGTGAAGCCTATACGGGTTTGGGGCAATTGACGGAGGGGCTGCATCATTATGAACAATGCCTGGAGCTGTTGGGCTGGCCATTAGCTAAAACAAACGGCCGTATCATATTCAGCACACTCCAAAGTCTAATTTGGCGCAAATTGCCCAAACGGACAAAAACAACCACCCCACAACAGCGCACCGCTCTCAGAGAAGCTGCCAGAGCCTATGAAATGACTGGCCAGATTTATTATCTAACAAACCAAACCTTGCCCACGCTTTATGCCATGATTCGCGGCCTCAACCTGGCGGAAACAATTGGTGAAGGTACACCAGAATTAGCCCGGGCCTACGCTAACATGAGCGGTGCGGTAGCGCTTGTGCCGATGCCTAAAAAGTCGCATAGTTTTGAAGCCCGTGCCTGGGCCACAGTGCGCGAATTAGACAATATGACTGCGCTTGCTTATGTGAGCTTCATTATCAGCGTGCCTAAAATCAATACGGCCGATTGGCAGGAAGTAGAAGATGGTTTTCAGCAAGGACTTACCTTAGCGACGCAATTGGGCGACAATCGTACGGCCGGTTTTTGTATCAGTGGTTTGGCACACATGACTTACTATCAGGGCTATTTTCGCCGGAGCTTGGCCTTGTTCAAGCAGTTAGAAGCCCTCGGTGAAGCGGCACAGGATGTCACCCATTGGGGAACAGCCTTGGGTGCTATCGGCGCTGTGTTGATGCGCTGGGGCCAATGGTCTGAGGCAATGGCTTATTTTGAAAAAGGGCTGCCGCTTACGCAAGCGGCAGGCAATTCGCTGGCAGAATGGAACACACATGTGCGAATAGGTCTGGCGCAATTCCACTTAAACCAGTTAGACCAAGCCCAAAAATCCGTCGAAGCTGCCTACGCCTATGCCAGGCACGCCCCCCACAGCTCATTTGCCAACACCACGATCTATGCCGATTTGCTCACCTTGTTGTTGAACCTTCAGGAGCAGACACCTACCACGGTCCCCGATGCCCCTGGCAAGATCAAAAAGCTGCTGAAACGCTATAAGCAGTATGCGCGTATCTTTCCTTTTGCCCTGCCCACTTACTGGCGTTTGCGGGGAAAGGCTGATTGGTTAAACGGCCATTCCCCAGTAGCATTCAAACATTGGCACAAAGCACTATCTGAAGCCCAGCGGCTGGACATACCTTACGAAGAAGGCATGGCTCATAGCGAAATCGGACGTCGTCTGCCAAACAATGACGCCCGCCGCATGGCTCATTTAAACCAGGCCATTGCCATTTTCTCCGAGCTTGAAGCCACCGTTGATCGAGAAACGGCCGAGGTAGCTTTAGCAGCTGATCCCAACCTTACTCAGCCCAGCCAATGATCTCTACAGGTGGGTAGCCAAACTGGGGCAAAATGGCATTGGCCGCTTGCATCCCACCCAAAACGGCCGATTCCACACAGCCCAGACTCAACAACCCGTTATCCGTCCAATCCCCCGCCAAATAAAGATTGGCAAATTTCGAATCACCCGGTTTCAGACGATATTGAACACTGTCTTTCACACAAAGCACGTACCGTTCCGAAGGATCAATATTGGCCCGGTAGTATTGGCTCACCACCAAATCCCAATTTAATTCATTCGGATTATCCGATTGCGTAGCCAACGGCCATAAATGCCCCAAATAATGATCCAAAAAGTACCGACTGTTTCGTTCCACATCTTGTGCTGCTTGCTGCGGAAAGCCTCTGTCCGTAGGTGGCGGCAGCTTCAGACCATCCGCACTTAGCATCGCGCCGCAAAAATAAGCGATATTGTTGGGAAACTGCGCATCCGGCCAGCTTTCTCGAATGATCAGATGGCTAAAATCTCCCCAGGTATCCAGCCCAGCCCGCTCAAGATCATCATCGGCATCATAGCCCGTTAGCGTGGCTGGCTGCTTGCGCCACATCGGCCAGCCCAACCCGGCATCATCTGGCCGCAGCCACAGTTGAAACGCCTGCGTTTGAATCGTTTTAACATTTTGCACCATGTTTTGCCATTCGGTCCGAGCTTCAACCAATTCCCGGCAAATATAAGGGATCGCCCCCAAAGAGATACCCAAAAGAACCATGTCATAATCACGCCCAGCTTCCAGAACCTTTTGGCCTACACCAGGCCACGGCGTCCAGAATGATTCCAAATTGTAACCATTCTTCTGAATCTCCTTGCCTTCCTTTAATTGGCTATAATCGGGCTGCGACGGCCAACTGGGCAGCCCTTTTACATCTCGGAACGGCTGGTAGCCCCCTGGGGTTGTCACGGTTGCTTGCACCTGCATACTGATTTGGTTAATGGAATCCCCGCTCACATGCAGGTTTTCAACCTTGTGGAAATAATGAAAGGTGACGCCTCGCTTCTTGAGAACCTGATAAAACGGCCCGAAAATCGTGTCGCCCATGCCCGCCTGCATTTTCCAAAGTATCGCCCCCTTGTAGGTAAAGTAGGTGCGCATGGCTGTGTAAACCACGACCCCGGCAGAGAAGTTTGGCTTGTCGTTACGGCCGTCCTCAAAAGCAAATGCCTGATCATAAAAATTATGCAGCACAAAGGGAAGCGTATAATCTGGATCTACCCCATGTTTCTTTAGCCATTCCATAAAATCCAGGTTGTTGATGCTGGCTAACCCGTTTTTATGCACCTTGTCAGCCAGCAAGCCGCGCACAATGGTGCCGCTCAAGTCAAGCATAATCCACAGGCGACGCAAATTGTCATCGTTGTCTAACTGCTCCTTCAACAAGTTGTGCAGCCAACTATGAAATTGCTCTAACAGATGATGAACCGTGCTGGAGCCATCGCCTGGCAAAATAGCGGCAAAACGCTCCAGGTCCTGAGTTATTTTCAGAGCAACAGAGAGTAGCAAGATTCCACCTTTGTATGCGGTATCCTCCAGTTTGTCCTCAATGCCATCGATGAGACGCCGCCACCAGGGGAATGACTTGACACCAGGAGGCAGGTCATCATCGGGTGGCAATGGACCTTCTGGCTGTTGGGCCTGTACCAGGGTATTGACCATTTCTTGAAGAATCATGGAAACCATATCGGCCTCCGTGGGGAATT
This sequence comes from uncultured Anaerolineae bacterium, assembly GCA_905479495.1. GTDB lineage: Bacteria > Chloroflexota > Anaerolineae > Promineifilales > Promineifilaceae > Leptofilum. Next base: position 137,991 of record CAJQMR010000002.1, on the reverse strand, counting down.
CGCCGCCTTCACCGGGTGTTGAATCGTTGGTAGGCAAGGTCATAGGCCAATGTTTCCACTTTCCGTCAATTTTCTCCTGATAAACTGTAAAGTTTTGTGGCTTGAAGGCTTCTTCCCAGGTGGCAAGCGGCTCACCTGGTTTCCGCCCCATTTCTTTGTAACAGGCCTGAATCGCTTTGAAGGCATTTTCATAGAAGCCATACCACATATGCAGGCCATGTTCTTCAATTCGATTATGCTCTCCCCGCCCGCTGGCCCCTTTGCCGCCCAGCCGCCAACCCAATTGGTAAACGGTAATGTCATATTTCTCTTGCCAATTGGGGACGCTGGTTAGATGAAATACGGCCGTCATCGCCCCAACGCCACCACCCAGAACAACAATTCGTTTCTTCGCCAAATCGCCCATGATTTTCTCTCCATCTTCCATAAACAGTAGAATCAGAGCGTACCATAAGGTAAGGAGTTAGACGAAAGATAAACTGTGTGCAATCATCCGATCAGAAATTGAATTGAAAATTGCCTTGCTGCCGGATGGGTAAGGCAACGAAAAAGATTTTGCAGCTATTCAGAAGTGGATGATGGTGGTTGATGGGGCTTTTACTCTACGGGCAGCAACAAAAACTCTTGCCCATCTTCTGTGCGTAGGTTTTGGCAGGGGCCGGGCATGCAGGTAGTGGGATCGAACCAGCCTAGGCGGAGCTGGGTGGCCTCGTCCAGTGCGGGTAAGCTGAGGCGCTGCAAAATGAGGTCGCCGGGCTGCCAGTGGGAGAACCAGAGGCCCTGCGGGTCGGGCGCGTCGAAGCGGTAGGTGTCGGCCAACTGCGTGCCGTCGGCGGCGAGGCTGTGGATGAATTGTTGGCGGGGGGCGGGGGGAACGGCCGTAACCCGCCAACTCAACAACAAGTCCCCATTATCCAGCCATTCATACCCCAACAAACGCAATTCCGCCCCAAACTGAACATCCAGCGCATTTGCTAGCTGAATAGGAGATTGTACGGGCAATATGTAGATCGTGAAACGGCCGTTCCCCTGCACCTCTGCCCCCCAGCCCTGTAACCGGTCTTCCCAAAACGGATCGAGCGGCAGGTCAGACGGCCGTAACACGACCATCGGCTCTGAATTGGGCAAAATGAGCGTGCCTTCCTGCGGGTCGAAGTGGCTCAGGGGCAGGTCGTCGTTTTGGCGCAGCAGGGTCATCGTGGGGCTATCCATCGTGCTGGGAGACCAGCCAGCAATGGACGCGGCGCTGAGGTCGGAACGGCCGTCTAAATAGCCCGCCATCTCCGTAAACGCCGCCTGCCACACAAAGGGCACATCGCCACCGCTGGGCCACGTCTGAAATTGTAAAACAGATGTTCGGGCAGCATAAAATAGCAGCAACGTCAAGACCAAAATTTTGGAACTTCTTGTGGATAAGTCGTGGATAACTGTGGATAACTGCCCTAAACTGTGCATAACCAGGGCAGGAAGCACGGTTAGTACAGGTAAAATCAAGATGCTGCGAATGTGGCTGGGGGCGTTGATCGTGACCAGGCTGGGGGAAACCGAAGCGGCCAGCCAAAGCAGCAAAAACGCATAGCGGGGCTGCCGCCAGCGCCACAGGCAAAGCAGCAGTCCTGCGTAAAATAAGATGGCCACAATCGGCTCAAAGACCGGGGCCGACGGCACCCCCTCGCGCCACAGCGGATCGCCCACAAAGCCAAACATGCCCAGCAGCTTAAGGCCGTTATCCAAAACTGGGCCAAACATACCCGAGCGCAGCGCTTGCAGCGGTAGATCGACTTCGCTAATGCGAAACTCCGCATTGGGCGTGGTTTGCAAAAAGATGACCAGCGGGGCGGCCACGGCGGCAAACATCACCAGAAACAGGACAATTCCCCGCCAGCGTTGTTTGAATGCACGCCAATGAAAAATCGCCAGGTACGCCAGCCAGAGCGCATAAAAAATCGGCACAGCGCGGGCAGCCATGTAGGTGTGCAGGGTGAGGCCAGCGAAAAATCCTGATAAGGTGAAGGGGTGGGCGATGAGGACATCGCGGGGTGAAGGGGTGAAATTAGTCACCCGTTCACCCTTTCTCCTGTTCCCCCCTTCATAATTCCAACCGCTCCACCAAAAATACGCCGACAAGCCAGCCACCAATGGCAACGAAATAGCACGCAGGGCGAGACGGCCGTAAAACACCGGCCAAAACAACACGGCCAACAATCCCGCTGCGATGAGGGCCACATTTTTGCCAAACAGCTTGCGGGCCAGGGCAAAAGTGACGGCCACGCCAAGCAAGCCACAAAACGCCGCAGGCAGGCGCAGCGCCAACACGTTGTCGCCAAGCAAGGCGACGAAGGCGGTTTGCAGATAGTGGAAGCCCGCCTCATGCCCGTAGGCGCGGGTAAAGTAGATGGCGTGTTCGCCCGCCAAAATAGAACGGTCGATGAGCCAGTTGGCCACCTCGTCGTGGGTGATGCCGGGCGGGGAGAGATTGTTCAGCCCAAACAGCCGCAGCGCTGCCCCAGCCAGCAGCAGCGCGGTCATAATCCAGACGGGCTGGCCGTTCCGTGAATGGCTCATCCGGCAGCTTCCTCGGCAAACTGGATGATGAATTGGCGCAGGGTGTCGCGCAACGGCCGTCCCCATTCCTTTGCCGTCTTCGTACTCAAGTTCTCATAGCAGCTTAGCTGGAAATTGAGCTGGTCCAGGATGGTTGGTCCCATACCCAGGCCCGCCTGAAAGCGCTGGGTGAACTCAGCGGCCGTCAGCCCCCACGTTTCGCCGCGCGGATATTCGGGAAGGTAAACTGGCTTATGCGCTTTGGAGGTAAACGCACGCATGAGGCCCACGGTGCCTAGCAATTCAAACGTGTCCGCATCGCGCAAAATGTGGATGAGGGGGGTGTCGCCATCTAAACGGCCGTGATGCACAATCGCTTCACAAATTTCGGCGATCTCATCTGGCGCAAAAAGCTTATTTTCCTGCAAAAATTGGACCGCCAGCTCCGCGCCAACCCGGGGATGATCGCCCCGTTTGTCTACAACGGGCAGGCCGATGTCATGCAACAGGGCGGCCGCTGCAACGCGATCTTGATGTGGGTAACCTTCCGCCTGCGCCAGCCGCAGCGCGTTGGCGTAGACCCGCCGCACGTGGGGCAAGTCGTGGGCGATGCGAAATGCCTCGACCACAAAGGGGCCGGTCATCATTTGCTCCGCATATGCTTCTATTTGCTCAATTCGGTCTGTTTTCATAGCAATTTTTAATAGGACGCTGATTGGCCTGATTTACCTGATTGAAATGATCAAAAAATCAGGAAGATCAGAGAAATCTGCGTTCTATTCCTAAACCAACTTGAGGCGGTGGGCGATGGCGTGGGGCAAAATGTTGCCCAGCACCTTTTTCTCTTCCGCACCAAGGATGCCCAGCAAGAGCAGGCCAGCCGGATAAATGATTGCACCGATGAGTAGACCCACGACCAGATGCACCTGCCCACCCAGCCACATACCGCCAAACATAATTGCCGTGAGGAGAAACGGCCGTCCCCACAACCCCAACCAGTTAATCCCCGCCATCTTCTGCCGCAGATAAAAATCAAACAGCACCAGCAGCACCAATTCGGACAAAATGGTGGTGACGCCCGCCGCCACGTAGCTGTAGCGCGGGATGAAAATGAAGTTGGCAATCAGGTTAAACAGCACCGCCACGGTAAAAGCACGCGGCTGCTTGCTCTCCAGCCCCAGGCTGATGAGTACATAGTTGGTCACGCTGTTCAGCCAACCCAGCGGAATCGACCAGATGACAATTTGTAGGGCAATCGCCCCGGCAGGCAAAAACTCCTCGCCCGCCACGATTTGCACCAACGGCACGGCCAAATAATGGGTCACGGCGGCGACGGGCAGGGCCAGGAGCAGCATCAGCTTGAGCGATAGGGCATACATTTGCCGCGCCGCGTCGATAGATTCGCCAATGCGGCGTGAGATGATGGGGAAAAGCGCCAGGGTAAAAAACGAGGGCACGATTTGCAGCGCGTTGAACCATTTGTAGGCGCTGCTGTACCAGCCCGCCACCTCCTGGCCGTTATCCAGCAGCACCCGCAGCAGGTAGCTGTCAATCGAAATGAACACGGTTTGCAGCAGGTGAATGAGCATGAGCGGGAAACCCGCGCGCAGCATGTGCCGCTGAAGCTGCCAATCGAGCCGCCAGGGACCGCGCAGCGTGTAGCGGCGCAGGGCAATCGCCAGCAGTAAGGTGAGAGTGATGACGTTGGTGAGGATAGAAACGGCCGCTAAGCCCACAAAACCAAAGCCTAGCAGCAGCGCCGTCACGCCAAAACCCACCTTGAGGATGGTTGTCACCGTGGTCATGGCGTTGGGCACCTCGGCCTCTTCATGCACATAAAACAGGCCGGTGACCCCTTTGGACATGCCGGAAAAGACCATGCCGATCATGATGAAGGCCGTTGCCAAAATTTCGGGACGAGTGAGGGCGTTGGTCTGGTCCAGCAGGTTGGTGGTGGCGATGATGGCGATGACGGGCAGGGCGGCCACTGCGCCTGCGCCCAGGCGGAGGACAGTCGTGTTGAGCAGGTAGTTGGGCGCTTTGTCGCGGTCGCTGGCCACGTCGCGGATGAGCAGGATGTCCAGGCCAAAGTTGGCGATGATGTCAAAAATTCCGGCGGTGACGATGGCGGTTTGGAAGCTGCCAGAGCCAGCGGGACCCAGCAGACGCAGGTAAAAGGCTGCAAAGCCAAAGTCAATCAGTTTGTTGAACAGATTCAGGGCAATCGGAGCCAGGCTGTTTTTGGCGAGTGAGCGGGTGACGCTTTGCTCACCATCGGCCCGATAAAAACGTTGCCAACCCCAGACGACCGCGCCAAAAAGCAAGATGATTCCGGCCATGAAGCTGCCCAGCGCGCCCAGCTGGAAGCTCGTGGGGCTGTAGCGGAAGCGCACTTGCCACTCGCCAGGCTGGAGCTCGACGCCACGGAAGTTGCCATTGACGCGGGTGACGGGCACCTCAACCTCTTCGGCGTCGGGCGCGGCGGACGGCCGTATCCAAGACTTCCATCCCGGAAAATAACTATCGTTGAGGATGAGCCAGCTGGGTTGGGAAACGGCCGTTTCCAACACAACTTCCCGGTTTGAATAACCAGTGATTTCCGCAGATTGGTAGCTGCCAGAGATTGGCTCGGTCTCCTGTGTCCACTCTTCAGGTTCCACATTCACAAATTGGCGTGGGTCGTATTGGGTGGTCATGGCGGTGAGAGGATTGTCGGAAACGGCCGTTGCCGTGAGTGGCAACGTGTAGGCGCGGGGAGCGACCGCCGCGTTTTCGTAGATGCGCACGCCTTCCCCCTGCCACACCTCGGTGTACTGGGGCAAATCAATCGTCTCGCTGGTGATGACGTACTTCACGCCCAGCACGTCCAGCAGCGGCGAGTTGAGCGATTCCCAGTTGACGATGGGCTGGACGCGGTTGAACGGCAGTTCATTCTGCGGTTCAATTACCGCCATGTACTCGGTGTACTGCTTGGGGATAATCGAATCATAGCCGCGCACATCGGGCAGATCGAACAGCCAGGCAGAATTGGCGTTGAACGGTTTATCGCCATTCGGCGCAAAGCTAGTGATGCGCCAGTGACCGGGCTGGGCTTCCAGCCACTGTACCATTTCTGGCTTGAAGTCGAGCAAAGCCGGGTCGTTGTTGGCGTTGAAGCCGCGATTGGCCAGGAAAATATCGGCAATAATGAGGAACACAGCGGCGAGAATCCAGTACGGCCGTTTGCCCCCCCACCTGCTTAACCAAAACACAACCGCCACGCCCAGCAGCACCAGCCCCAGTGTGAGCAATTGCCAAAACGTGTAACTGTAAAACGCCGTTGCATCGGCAAAGGCAGTGGGTGCGCCAGCCAGCCCTAAAAATAGGCGCTCGATGATGGGTTGGATACGGCCGTATGCCCCTCGCGACACCGCCAATCCCACCAGCAGCAAAATCCCGCCAGCGGCTGCAAAAATGGAGATTAGAGATTGGAGATTAGAGATTCGGCCAATCTCCAATCTCCAATCTCCAATTCTCCAATTCTCCAAACTTTCCACCCCAAACCCCGCCAGCACCGCCACCGCCAATGACAGTGGGAACACCCAGCGGAACGGCGTGTGCAGCTGGTTCACAAACGGCAGGCCGTAATACAAAATGGCGTACAGCGGCGTGCCAAAAATGAACGCCAGCGAGAAAAAGCTCAACGCCGCAAAAAAGCCAACATGCGTTTTGCGCCGTCGCCAGCCAGCCAGCACGCCAAGCGCTGCCAAAAAGAGGGGCAAGATACCCAAGTAAATGGCCCCTTCGACGTAGTTCTTAATGCCCCATTCGGTGTTGGTTTTAGCCTCGCCATAATAATTTTGGCTCAAAGCAACTTCCTCGCCGCTGAACACATCGGTGTAGCTGTGGTGGGTGGGATTGCCAAAAAAGTTGGGCAGCGTCAGCGTCAGGATGCGGCGTTCCGGGAAGCCGTAATCCATCACTTCGGCAAACGTGGCCGATTCTTGCCGGAAGTTGACCTGCCCCAGCTCGTACAGCGGCACCAGCTGCACCGCGCCCAGCATGAGGCCGAGAAGGACCATGGCGGCCAGTGAACTGCCAGTTTTCAGTATTCGGTAATCAGTAATCCGTAAACGGTTATCGGTAATCAGTGAGCGAGTTTGCCACCACTGCGCGGCCAACCGCCAGGCGGCGTAGGCGGCCATAACGACGAGGGTGTAAATGGTAAATTCAATGTGCCCGGCCAAAATCTGGAAACCCAACGCCACGGCACCCAGCCCAACCCACCAATAAGTGGTGCTGCTAGACTGATTACTGTTCACTGAATACTGATTACCGATCACCTTCTCCACACACGCCAGCAGCAGCGGCAGCCACACCACCGCGCCGCTAATCATGGGGAAAACGGCCGCACTGATCACCAGATACGCCCCACCCTGAAACACCAGCCCGGCAATGAAGGCACTGGGGCGGCGTAGGTTGAGGATACGGCCGTACAGATACATCAACGCCCCCGCCAACCAAATCTGGCTGACGGTGTACCAGCCATACGCTTTAGCCAGCGGCAAAATGAGGAACAGCACACTAAACGGATAGTACGCGCCGTGCTGTCCCGCCGCTAAAAAGGGCACCCCAGCAAACAAGTTTGGGTTCCACAAGGGGATATCACGGGCAAAAATCGTTTCCCGTACAAACTGCTTCCAGGCGTAATTTTGGATAATGAGGTCGCTGATGAGGGGATTATGTGGCTGGGTGAGGCCAAATTCGCTGGCGTAGGATGACCAAGGTGCCCATTGATACAAGTTGTCCACCGGCAGCATCGTCTGGCCGCCCAGCGTCACGCTGCCAAACAGCAGCAGTGGCAGCAGCAAAAAGCCTAGCAGGAACAACAAATCAATACGAAATCGCTTCATAAGCCAAACAAAATCAGGGCTGTAAGAAGCCCTGATATTTCATGCAAAAGTTAGTTGCGGATTGTATCAAAATGTGAGGGGGATAAAAAACGGAAGCCAGACCTACAGCCGATGATTGGCCAACGCCGCAAAAAGGTCTTCCATGCTCTTGCCCTGAAACTGACGCGAAGAAACGGCCGACACATGCACCGTCAACCGTTCAGACTCAGGCAGCTCATGTAGCCGCTGCCGATCCAGCGCCGGATAAAAATATTGAATGGAAGGATGGAGCCGCACCATGCACCGCTCTGCCAGCTTTTGGCAAAGTTCGGCCGTTGTCAAAATGATAAAATCGCCAGAATCGGCATGGCCCACAAATGAATCACCCGCGCCACTTTCCTGAACAGCATTGGCAATCATGAGCGTTACGGCCCGTGAAACATCATCAGCAGCTACAAAGCCAAACTTGTCGCGGAACTTATTCAGGCCACGAATACCGGCCATCACCACGCCCCAATCGGACTGGTTTAGCAGTTGAGACAGTTGCTCACGCACCAGCGTACCTTCTGGCAGGCCAGTTACCGGGTTTAGCAACGTGCTCATTTGTGCCCGGCGCAGCGCATTGCGCACCCGCAGCCGCAGTTCTTGAATATCAAACGGCTTGGTAATGTAATCGACCGCGCCCAGCTCTAATCCAGCAAGCTTATCTTCCCGTTCCCGCTTTTCTGTAAGAAAAATAACGGGAACATGCTGTGTTTTGCGCGAACGACGGAGTTGACGGCACACTTCGTAACCATCAATGTCAGGCAGACGAATATCCAGGACGACCACATCCGGCACGTCCTCCGTGATGCCAGTCACACCATCGTGCCCGCGAGAAGCCACGGAAACCGAGTACCCTTGAACGCGAAAATAGGCACGAAGCATTTCGGCCAGATCGTTGTCATCTTCAACAATAAAGATTTTTTGACTGTTTTTATCTACTTCATTCATAAGGATTTAAGGGGTATTCAACTATCTTCAAGCAAACTTCTGGAGATTTCATCAGAGCCTATCTTGGCACCAATCATGATCTCCAGCTAGCTTTATGATTGTTGAAAAACTACTTTATCGGCTCTTTATCAATCTTGAACACGCAGGCTTCGGCTCCAGCTGCGTGACACTGAATTTCATCAACACGAAATTCCAGACCACCGCTTACCCACCGCAACGTTTCCTGCAAAATACCCACCGCAATATAGCAGATGGGCCGATCCGCATGTTGTCCCCAGCACATAGAGCAACGGTCAATCGTATACAAAAAGTGGTCGTCCATCTCCTCGACGTGGCTGGTTTGGTCACTAAACTGGGTAAAAATGCGGGCCACGGCAGGAACGCCAATTTTGAGCTTGGTTTTGAGCGGCAGCACCTTGAAGGCCAAATCACTGACGCCTGCCAGCGCCCCAAATTGGCGTAGCCCTCGCGAAAAGATGGCCCGGCCGCTGCGAAGCGCCAACCCACGGCCACCGCGTGGCCCATAAATCTCTTCCAAACCGCGATTGATATTACTGATATTAGCAAAATCAAATTCACGTTCCAGGTTATCGGGAGGGGCATTTTGGATATATTTGTGCAGCTCGATGAGGTTAAGCAGGGCATTTAAGCCGTTACGGCCCATAACTTCTTCGAGTGATATTAACATGATGCGTCCCATCTTGTTGGGGTAATAATAATTACTTAGTGGGACCAAGTCTCTCACAAAAGCCTCCGAAGCCAGCTTAAGTTGATAAGATGATTACTGCACATTTGACAAGTATAACAGCAGATAATTTTTACACAAAGATTATCGTCTGGGTAGACTACAAATAGGAGTATTGTCCAGGGCAGGGTTACGATCTTGCTTGCGGTCAATGAATTTGGCAGTGGATAACGGCCGTGCCATAATGGCGAGTGAACAGTAAATCGAACTCGCCAACTTGCAAACTGGCATACTTGCAAACTATTCATAAATGGAGTGAGTTATGGCACAGGCACAACTGTTGTTTCCGCAGGATTTTTTGTGGGGAACGGCAACGGCCGCTTTTCAGGTAGAAGGTAATAATACAAACAGCGATTGGTGGGCTTGGGAACAGGTAGACGGCCGTATCCTGCACAACCAAAAGTCCGGCCTGGCCGCCAACTGGTGGGCCAACGCTGAGCAAGATTTGGATATGGCCGCCACGATGGGCACCAACGCCCACCGACTCTCGCTGGAGTGGAGCCGCATCGAGCCAGAACCGAGCGTCTTTGACGAGGCCGCCCTAGGCCGTTACCGGGAAATTTTGCAAGGAATGCACAACCGGGGCATCGAGCCGATGGTGACACTGCACCACTTTAGCAATCCGCTGTGGCTGGTGGAAAAAGGGGACTTTAACAGCAAGATTGTGGTGGAATATTTCCAACGCTACACAGCCAAAGTCGTGGACGTATTGGGCGATCTTATTCCCAAATGGATTACCATCAATGAGCCGATGGTTTACGTGTTCATGCGCTACCTGTCTGGCGCATTTCCGCTGGGCCAGCATAGCGGCTGGCAGGGCGCACTGGGAGCTATTCCCAATTTATTACGCTGCCATGCAGCGGCGTACCACACGATTAAAGAGCGATTGCCGCAAGCACAGGTAGGGGTAGCCAAAAACATGGCGGTTCTGCAAGCGCGCCCCGGCAGCTCGCCGCTGAGCCGCTGGTGGGCCGGACGGCTGGATTGGTTGTTTAACCGGATGTGGCTGGATTCGATGCAAAACGGCCGTCTCTATTTCCCCGTCGGCCGTCGCACCATCCCCAATCTGGCAGGCAGCTTCGATTTTATTGGTCTGAACTACTACACGCGCTTTTATGTAAACTTCCCGCCGTTTGGCGAGCTGCTCTCACAAGAGTGGGAGCCGGATGCCGTGGTGAGCGATGGCAATTACGGCGAGGTCTACCCTGCTGGACTGTTCCAGTTGATCGAGGCGCTGCTACCGTACAAGAAGCCAATCTACATTACAGAAAATGGAGTGCCGGATAAAGATGACCGGTTACGGCCGTCTTTCCTCCTAACCCATTTGCGCGAAGTGTGGCGAGCGCTCAGCTTTTGCTACCCGGTGATGGGCTACTATCATTGGAGCCTGGTGGACAATTTTGAATGGGATCGCGGCTGGACGCAGCGCTTTGGCCTGATTGAGCTAAATCCTGAGACACAAGAACGGAGACTGCGGGAAAGCGGCCGTTTATACCAGGACATCTGCCACAGCCGCAGCCTCACCAGCCGCCAGGCAGAAAAATACGCCCCCGAACTGCTGCAAACTATTTTTAGAGGGGAATCTCCCCAAGCAAATTCATAATGAAAAGTTATGTCAATCTCTAATCTCCAGTCTCCAATCTCCTAATGATATTCCCCGCCCCAAACACCATGCGCCAGCCAAACGGCCGTTCCCGCTACGCCTTTGTCACCTTCCTCATGCTCAACGACAGCTACCTACCGGCGGTACTGCTGCTGGCCCACGGCTTACGTCGCCAAAAAACGGAGGCCGATCTCATTTGCATGGTCACAGAGGAAATCAGCCGCCCGGCACGGCAGACGTTGGCCCAGTTGTATGATTTTGTCATTGACGTGGAGAAGATTTTTGTACCCCATGCGCGGGTAGGCAAACGGCCGTATCTCCCCTATGTCTTCACCCGCCTGCACGCCCTGCGCCTGGGTAGTGATGGCGATTTGGGCCACACCGACGCAAAATTTGCGTATGACAAAATCACCCTGCTGGACGCCGATCTGCTGCCGCTGCGCCATTACGACCATTTGTTCACCCTGCCCACCCCTGCCGGAACCGTCAACGAGCGCAAAACCCACGTGATGGAATGGGGCGACGACGGCAACTTCATTATTCCCGACAGCGTAGCCCAGGACCACACCTGGAACTGGCACCAAATTTACGCTGACTGTCCACATGGCCAACCGATCCCCGCCGAAATCACCGACCGCGTGGCCAGCGATCCGACCAACATGGGTGTGATTAGCTCGCTGCTGGTGCTGGAGCCTTCCCTGGCCGAGTTCAATGCCATCATGGCCGATATTCACACGCCCCCTGTGCAGCAGCTCGTCAGCGACGCCTTCGATTGGCCAGAGATGCAGTACCTGACATTGCGCTACTCTGGCCAATGGACCAACGTTGATTTGCGTTTCCACAGCCTGAACGGCTACCCTAACCTGGACGTGCTGCACGGCATCCACTACACGGGCTTCAAGCCGTGGCAGTTTCGCCGTAAGGGATCCATGGATCGCTACGGCCGTCGCGATGATTTCCAGCTCTGGTTCAGCCTGTACCGCGAGATGATCCAGAGGTACCCGCTGCTGCAAAGCAACCGCAAATTGCGCAGCCTCCTGCAAAAAATTGATGAATTCACGGGGGTTATTTCTACACCGCCCCAGCCAAAAACTGCAAAGAAACGGCCGTCTGCCACCCCACCCCAAAGCAAATCCAAACCTCGCCCTAAAAAGAGCAGAAGATCACGCAAACGATAGGAGGAACGGCCGTTCCTGCTGGTTGCTGCTTTAATCGCTTACTACTATAATCGTCTGACCTTTTACTGGACATAGACAGCGCATCTTGCGACTGTCAACCAATCGTTTTTAGTAAGGAAGGAGAACAAAAATGCAAAAATCAAAATTTTGGTTGTTAAGCCTGTTGCTTATTCTAGCAATGGCATTGGTAGCCTGCGGCGGTGGTGGTGATGAACCAGCTGCTGATGAGACAGACGCTACTGACACAACCGCCGAGGATACAACCACCACAGAAGAAGACATGGCTGAAGAGGATATGGCCGAAGAAGACATGGCTGAGGCTGACTGCACCAGCGAAGAACTCTTCTGCGTGGGTGTGGTCACGGATGTAGGCGAGATCGATGACAAATCCTTCAACCAATCTGCCTGGGAAGGTGTACAACAAGCCGAAGCCGAACTAGGTGCTCAGGTTGATTACATCGAAACCAGCGACGCCAAAGATTATGGTGCCAATATTGGCCTGTTCGCCGACGCAGGCTATGACGTTATCGTAACCGTGGGCTTTGCTTTGGGCGACGCCACTGTAGAAGCAGCCGTTGCATATCCCGAGATTAACTTTATCGGGGTTGATCAGGGACAATGGGCACCACCGGCCGCATGGGTTGGAGTTGATGAAGATGGCGATGGCAATTTCGAAACAGAGCCACAACCTCCTGAAGGGTGGGACGGAGAATGGCCCTTGCCCAACATCGCTGGCCTCATCTTCAATGAAGACAAAGCTGGCTTCCTGGCTGGTGCCTTGGCTGGTATGCTGACCGAAACCAATACTATTGCCGCTGTGCTGGGCACGGACCTTGTGCCCCCCGTTGTCGCCTTCAAAGAAGGTTATGAGAACGGTGCTTTATACACCAATCCAGATGTGACCAGCATCTCCACTTACCATCCCGGTGGGCTAGATGTGGCCTTTACTGACCCCGAATGGGGTGCCAGCACGGCTGCTCAGGCCATTGGCCAGGGTGCCGATGTTATTTTTGGTGCCGGTGGTAAAACGGGTAACGGCGCTCTGATCGAAGTTGCCGGGAATGATGGCCTCTTCTGCATCGGTGTGGACAGCGACCAATGGGAAACCGTTCCAGAAGCACACTCTTGCCTCGTCTCCAGCGCCATGAAACTCATCACCCCCGGCGTCTTCGACCTGATTTCTGCCGCGAAAGATGGTAGCTTCCCATCCGGTAACTTTATTGGTGATGTTGGTTTGGCCCCGTTCCATGACTTTGACGGTGTTGTTTCTGACGAAATCAAAACAACATTGGATGAAATCAATGCTGGCCTGCTAGACGGCTCCATCTCCACAGGTTATGGTGAGTAATTACACGTCCTACCTGATGTGTTAATCATTAGCTAGAAATGTGCGGCGTGCCCTTGGGTGCGTCGCACATTTTGTTATGATGACCCTACAGAAAAACCCTCTTTTCCACTGCAAAAGGTGGTCTTATGACAGAAGACACGAGCAAGCGTAGGCAAACCAACCATATTTTCAATTGGCTGGTTCAACTTTGGCGTGGGGTGAGTGTGCCGCTAACGGCCGTTCTCCTGGCAGGTATCATCGGCTCCCTCATTTTGTGGCTGTCAGATGCCAATCCGTGGGAAGCATACACAGCCCTCTATAAAGGGGCCTTTGGCAGCGCCGATGCCTTTGGCCGCACTCTGGAAAAAGCCACGCCGCTCATTTTAGGTGGGCTGGCCGTCGCCTTTGCCTTTAAAGCTGGCCTTTTTAATATTGGTGGGCAGGGACAGCTGCTAATAGGTGCCATTATTGCTGGGGCCATCGGCTTTGCCTTCACCGGGCTGCCGTTTATCGTCCACATGCCGCTGGCATTGCTCATTGGCAGCTTGATGGGCGCGCTTTTTGCCAGCATTGCGGGCGCACTGCGCACCTACACCGGTGCCCATGAAGTCATCACCACCATCATGCTCAACTTTGTAGCCATCAATATCACTGATTATTTAGCTGATGGCCCCTGGAAAGATACCGGCATTGTGGCTCGCACCCCGGCTATTGCCGAATCGGCCGCCATTCCGGTGTGGGGTACACTGCCCGCAGGCTTTTTTATCGCGGCAATGATGGCCTTTGCCACCTGGTATTTGCTCTTCCACACCACCCTGGGTTACGAAATTCGCACCGTGGGGTTGAACCCGAACGCAGCCCACTATGCCGGTATCAAGGTGGCCCGCACCATTATTTTGACGATGGCGATCAGTGGTTTTCTGGCAGGCATGGGCGGTGCCATTGAGACGTTGGGCGTGGTTGGCCGTTATCAACCGGGATTTAATACCGGGCTGGGCTTCGACGGCATTACCATTGCTCTGCTGGCCCGCACCCATCCGCTGGGTGTGATTCCGGCGGCGCTGCTGGTGGGGGCCATGCAGGCCGGTTCCAGCCAAATGCAGTTTGATGCCAACGTACCATCACAAATTATTGATGTGATTCAAGCCCTTATTTTGTTCTTTGTTTCGGCCGACATGATTGTGCGCTGGATTATTCGCACCCGTGCTGACGACGGCGGTGGTGTTACCATCAGCAGCGGTTGGGGCAGCAGCAGCTAACTGGCTGTTCCCCACAGGCACGGAGGAGATTCTTGATGAACTCTACAATGACTCAAACAACCAATAGCAAAAGCTGGCTGGCCTCACTGCGTTCGGTGGGTGGTGTGGCGGCCATACTTATTATCATTGCCGTTATTTATGGCTATATTACAAACCCATCGGTGACAACGGCCGTTCTCACCTCTAGTTTGCGCCAATCCACTCCGCTGGTGCTGGGCGCATTATGCGGCCTCATTGGCGAACGCTCTGGCATTGTCAACATTGGCATTGAGGGACAAATGCTCATGGCTGCCTTCATTGGCTTTCTGGCCAATGTTTATACGGGCAACCTGTTCCTGGCTGTGCTGGCCGGGGTTGGTGCCGGTGCCTTGCTGGGTGCTTTTTTGGGCCTCATGTCCATCGGCCTGAAAATGGACCAGATTATTGGCGGCACGGTGATCAATATTTTGGCGCTGGGCTTGACCAGCTTCTTTTACCAAGCCGGTTTAACCACCCAAGGCAAGCTGCAACCCATTAATTTTGGCGCATTGGCTGATATTCCGTTGATCGGCCCGATTCTGTTTAATAATCCGCCCATCACCTATGCCACCCTTATTTTGGTGGTGCTGGTTCATTTTGTTTTGTTCCACACCCGCTGGGGCTTGCGCACCCGGGTGATTGGCGAGCATCCCAGCGCGGCCGACACCGTAGGCATCAATGTTCACATGATGCGTTATGTCAACATTACTATCGCAGGCGCGATTGCGGGACTGGCAGGAGCATACCTCACCTTAGAAGCGGTAGGCTCTTTTGAACGGGCGATGACAAACGGCCGTGGCTTTGTGGCGCTGGCGGTGATGCTCTTTGGCAAGCGGACACCACTGGGTGCCTGGGGCGCAGCGCTGCTGTTTGGGTTTGCCACAGCATTGCAAACCCAGCTCCAGTTTGGCGGCGAAATCAATATTCCGCACCAGTTTATTGGGATGCTACCCTATGTGTTGACGATTCTAGTGCTGGCCGGATTTGTAGGCCGCAGCCGCGATCCGCAAGCGCTGGGCCAAGTCTACGAAACAGAATAAAAATAGGATACAAATACGATCAAAAAATCAGTGTAAATCTGTGTTAATCAGTGTCCAATTTAAAGAATTGCAGTGAAAAAATAGTGAGTAAGTGACATGGCAGATCAGGTAGTGTTGCAAGCAAAAGGAATCACCAAGCGTTTCCCCGGCGTGTTGGCCAATGACCGCGTGGACTTAACACTGCGCCACGGCAAAATTTTGGCTCTGCTTGGTGAAAACGGTGCAGGCAAAAGCACCTTGATGAATATGCTGTACGGCCTTTACCATCCCGATGACGGCGAAATTTGGATTAAGGGCGAAAAAGTCGCCCTGAAAAACCCGCGCGATGCGATTGATCGCGGCGTGGGCATGGTACACCAACATTTCCAGCTGGTGCCGGTGATGACGGTTACCGAAAACGTGATGCTGGGGTCGGAGGTGACGCGCAACGGCCGTCTCGATATGCAGGCGGCCGAGAAACGGGTTTTGGAACTCTCCCAGCAGTACGGACTGAAGGTTGACCCCTCGGCCACTGTGGAAGATTTACCTGTGGGTACTCAGCAACGCGTGGAAATTGTGAAGGCGCTCTACCGTCAGGCAGACATTTTGATTTTGGATGAGCCAACGGCCGTTCTCACCCCGCAAGAAGCCACCGAACTGTTCCACATTATGCGCGAGCTTACCCAGCGCGGCGTTTCCATCATTTTTATCACCCACAAGCTGAAGGAAGTGCTGGCCGTGGCTGATGACATTGCCGTGCTGCGTGGCGGGCGCATGGTGGGCACGGCCGATCCCAAAACCGCCACCCAGGCCACCCTGGCCGAAATGATGGTGGGACGCAAGGTCATTTTGCAGGTAGAAAAAGATGAACCACATCCCCAAGAGGTGGTTTTAAACGTGCAAAATTTGCATGTGCTGGATGATCGCAAGCATACGGCCGTTGCTGGTGTAGACCTGGAAGTTCGGGCTGGTGAAATTGTCGGGATTGCCGGGGTACAGGGAAATGGTCAGCGGGAGCTGGTTGAAGCGCTCGCCGGACTGCGCCCCATTGTGGAGGGAGAAATCACGATTGCCGGGCAAGACTGCACCCACTTCTCTCCCCGCCAAATCACCGAACTGGGCGTGGCGCATATTCCTGAAGACCGGGAAAAACATGGACTGGTGATGGCCTATACCATTGCCGACAACATGGTTTTGAACAACTATTACCAGGCACCATACGCCAGTGGCCCGATCATGCACCAGGAAGCAATTGATGCTCACGGCACTGAATTGGTAGAAGCCTTTGACGTTCGCACCCCGAGCATTCACTCAACAGCGCGCACGCTTTCTGGCGGCAACAAACAAAAAGTGATTGTGGCTCGCGAATTTTCCCGCCCCATTAAATTACTAATCGCGGCCCAGCCAACACGCGGTATTGACGTGGGTTCGATTGAATTTATCCATAACCAGATTGTGGCCCAGCGGGATCGGGGCATCGCTGTGCTCGTGGTTTCGGCTGAGCTGGATGAAGTGCTGGGTTTGGCAGATCGAGTCGCCGTGATGTTTGACGGCCGTATTGTGAAAACGCTGCCCATCGCCGAAGCCACCCGCGAACGAGTTGGCCTGCTCATGGCCGGTTCTGAGGAGTAATTTACCTCCACCCTAACCCTCCCCCTAAAATGGGGAGGGAACGGCTGGGGTGAGGGTCAGGAAATGATCATGACTGAATCACAACGCATCGTTGCCTTCCAGGGGGAACCCGGCGCGTATTCTGAACAGGCTGTGCGCGAGCATTTTGGGGCAGAGACAGCCACCCTGCCCTGCCGTACCTTCACCGAGATGTTTGCCGCCGTGCATAACGGCCGTGCCACCCAAATCATGCTGCCCGTCGAAAACTCCCTGGCCGGCATGGTCATTCCCGCCTACGACATGCTGGTGGACCACGATTTGCGGGTGCAGGCGGAAGTCATCGTGCGCGTAGAGCATTGCCTGATGGCCCCGGCTGGCACGCAGCTTAACGAAATCACCCATGTCATGTCCCATCACCAGGCGCTGGCCCAGTGCGAAAACAATATCAAACGCCAGGGACTCATCCCCGTAGATCATTACGACACGGCCGGGGCGGCCCGGGATCTGGCTAACCATCCCCAGGCAGGCATGGCCGCCATTGCCAGCGCCTTGGCAGCCGAAACATACAATCTGGAAATTCTGGTCCATAATTTTGAAGATATGGATTTCAATTTCACGCGATTTTTTGTGCTGGGCAAACTCGACCCGCCTCGTCAGGAACCGTGCAAAACATCTATCATTTTCACTACCCGGCATGTGCCCGGGGCCCTGTACATTGTATTGGGTGAACTGGCTGGTCGCGGCATTAACCTCACCAAAATCGAATCTCGCCCCCGGCGCAATCGCCCCTGGCATTACCGCTTTTTTGTTGATTTTGAGGGACACGAGGATGATGAAGCCGTGCAGGAAGCGATGTTGGGCATCCTGAAGCAATCCTCATTTTTACAGGTGCTTGGCTCCTACCCCATGGCCCAAATGCCAACTTCATAGCATCTATTTTGCGCTACCATCTTGGCAGGGCGCGCAAACTGGGCATCCTACTCTACCAATCTCATCGTCCACTATTCAAACAGACAACCAACTGTGGCCGAACGGCCGTTTCTAATCTCAAGTTTTAGGGCAAGATACGGGATGAAGGCGATCAGCTGCCTAACAGCCCCAGCTGGATGCCCACGGATACGGCTGCGGCGCGTGAATCGACCCCCAGCTTGTTGTAAATATTGGTCAGATGGGCTTTGATGGTACGTTCGGTAACGCCTAGTTGTTGGGCGATTTCTTTGCTGCGGTCGCCACGGGCAACGGCCGTTAACACTTCCAGCTCTCTCTCCGTCAAAACTGATTGCTCTGCGGGTTGTGGGGGTGCCGGTTGTTTGGCTTGCCCCGTGTGAGCAAGCACCCGGGCCAAAATCTCCGGTTGCAGCAGCGTCTCGCCCCGGGCGGCGGCCCGGATGGTGTGGAACAACGTTTGGCGGCCGGTATCTTTGAGCAAAAAGCCCCGCGCCCCAGCTTGCAAGCCCCGCAGCATCAAATCATCCTCGTTATAGGTGGTGAGAATGACGATAGCCAGGTCTGGCCACTGCGCCAAAATCTGTTCGATAGCGGCCAGACCGCCCATGCCGGGCATTCGTAAATCCATCAGCACGACGTCTGGTTGCAGCTCGCTCGCCAGACGAACGGCCGTTTCTCCATTGTTTGCCTCGCCTACCACTTCCATGTCATCTTCCATACTCAAAATGAGCTGTAAACCCTGGCGTACCACGAGGTGATCGTCGGCAATTAGAATGCGGATCATGGTTGGTCTCCGGTATTTGTTGATGGTTGGCTGCTGCCTGTGGGGATAATCATCGTTAGGGTGGTGCCCGCTCCAGGCGTGCTGTCAATTGTGAGTGTACCACCAGCGAGGCGGGCGCGTTCACGCAGGCCCAGCAAGCCATAATGGCCAGCTTCGATACGGCCGTTGCCATCAAACCCCTGTCCGTTATCGCGGAGTTGGACATGTAAACGGCCGTTTTCCTCTCTAACTGTGAGCCAAGCCTCCGTCGCTTGCGCATGACGGGTCACATTGGCCAGCCCCTCGCTAACACAGCGCACCACATGCTCCCCGTTACGCTCAGAGAGAGTCAGCTTGGCCGGAACCGCCAGGGTGCAGGGAATGCCAGAAGCGGTTGTGAATCGGTCTACTTCCCGGATGATTGTCTCGCGAACGGCCGTTTCTGTGGCGCGTAAATCGTCAATGGCCCGGCGGGCATCTGCCAAAGTCGTGCGCACGCGCTCCTTCGCCTGCCCGGTAATTTGCAACGCTTGCGCCGTGTTACTTCTTTCCAGGCTCGCCTCCACCGCTTCCAATTGCAAAGCCAACCCCGTCAATCCCTGCGCCAGCGTATCATGCAGTTCACGCGCCATGCGCTGCCGTTCCCCAGCCAACGTGAGCGATTCCACTCGTTGGGCATACTCAGCCAACTGCGCGTGCGCCCCTTGAAGTTCAGTTAATAACTGTTTGCTTTCGGCACGAGCGTTCATCTGTCGCATGAACAGCAGCACGTAGATCAACACAAACAACATGACAAGCAGCGTGGAGCCTAGCCAACCTGATGCGCCTTCCCAACCCCAAACAAGCCCATATGTGATGCCCATCAAGGCCAGATAGCCAATCATGGCGACCAAAGCGCGCCGCCAATCTTCCAGAATGCCGAACGTTTCGCCCGCCAATGCCATGTACAGGCCAATGACGATGGTTGGCTGCTGGCTGATGACAATGAGCAAAATCACCAGGGAAATTTGTATGACCAGATAAGTGGTTAGCTGCCATTTTTGTGCTACCCAATGGGGCATGTACCAATGCAGAACGATGTGGATAAAAAACAGGCCGGTAAAGGGGATCAATCGGGGCATCTGCCGCAATGCAGGGTCAGCGTTGAGGGCGATGCCGTAAAGAAAGATGAGGACGAGAATCAAAAACCAGAAAAACGGCCGTGTTTCCTTCAGCCCGGCTTTCACTTCCTGGTCATTGGTTTGGCGCAACAGATTTTTCATCATGTGCTTCATTATAGCTGGTCTTGGTCATCCAAAACATTGTTCGATGGGGTGTTGTACCTTCGTACAGTGTGTCCCGCTTCCCCAACGCACGATGGCAGGCGAACGGCCGTTTGTTACACTGCCTAGCAAATCACAGAAAATATCTTAAAAAACGAAACGCGATTTCTCTGTGGTTTGCTCAAGTAAAAGCTAAATCTGTGCTCAAGCTCATTCAAGATTCTTTTGGCTTTTACACAGCATCATTCAAAAAGTGAGGCAAACCCATGACCCAACCAATTATAAACGTCACCAATTTTCGCAAAGCATACGGCAATTTTGTGGCCGTAGACAATATCAGCTTTGCCGTGCAGCCTGGCGAGATTTTTGGCCTGCTCGGCCCAAATGGTGCTGGCAAAACCACAACGCTGGAATGCCTGGAAGGGCTGCGCCAGCCGGATAGTGGCACGCTGCAAGTGGCCGGGACAGACCCCGCCAAGGAGCCACATAAGCTGCGTCACGTAGTGGGGGTCCAGCTGCAAGCCGCTGGCATGCCCGAAGCGATGACACCAGAAGAAGCGATGCGCTTTTTTTGCGCTTATCATGGCGTGGCCCCCCGTTTTGACTTGTTAGACCGATTTGGCTTGACCGCTAAGCGCAAAACGCAGTTTCATGAACTGTCCACCGGACAGCAGCGGCGCTTGTCGCTGGCGCTGGCCATCGCTCACGAACCGCAGGTCTTGTTTTTGGATGAGCCAACGGCGGGCCTGGACGTGGCTTCTCGCACGGAACTGCACGCTGTTATGCACGAACTACAGGCCAATGGCACGACGATCATTTTGGCCACCCACGACATGGCCGAGGCGGAGCAGTTGTCGGACCGGGTGGCGATTTTGTTGAACGGCCGTTTAGTCACCACAGGCACGCCCCTAGAAATCACCTCAACGGGCGCTGGCCTAACCAAAGTGTCTGTTCGCACCAAAGCAAGCATCTTGCAGCACAACCACTGCACCATCCCGGCCGTCCAGCAGTGCTTGGTGAAAGATAATTACGCCATCTACTTTAGCCAGGATATTGCCCAAACTGTTCCAGCACTGATTGCTGCCGTTCAGGAACAGGCAGACGAATTGATTGATTTACGGGTGGAACGGCCATCGCTAGAAGAACGCTTTTTAGAATTGACCAGTGAAGATAATGGCTCTTTGGGAATCCAAGCTCGTGATGCGTGACCACAGGACGTTCACGCATCACGTTTCACGTTTCAGCCAAACCGTACGAAACCCGAAAGATCCAAAACAATTAACCATTTGGAGGTAACCCATGTCTGCATTTACAACACATTTCTCTTTTGAATTCAAAACCGGTATTCGCAACAAAAATTTGTTGCTGATGAACTATCTCTTTCCCTTGGGCTTTTACCTGATGATGGGCTTTATCATGCCCGAAATCAACCCTTTCTTTGGTGAGGCCATGATTCCGGCAATGGTCACCTTCGCCATTTTAGCCGCCACGCTGCTTGGTCTGCCCGATCCATTGGTCAGTGCTCGTGAAAGCGGTATTTTTCGCAGCTATAAAATCAATGGCGTGCCAGCACTGTCCATCTTGCTCATTCCAGCCTTAACCACCGCGCTGCACCTGGCCATCGTGTCGCTCATCATCACCGTCAGCGCCCCATTTTTGTTTGATGCGGCCCCGCCTGTTAATGGGTTTAACTTCGTCATCGCGATGCTGGCCTTCGCCTTGGCCTGCTCTGGCTTGGGCATTTTGATTGGTGTTGTATCCCCTTCCACGCGCCTGACTGTACTTTTCTCACAGGTTATTTTTGTCCCCTCCATGCTTTTGGGTGGGCTGATGATGCCCTTTAGCATGCTGCCGGAAGCGGCGCAGACCCTGGCTCAATTACTGCCAGCTACCCACGCCATGAATGCCTTCAACGGGCTGGCGATGGGCGCAGTCGCCGATTTTAATCCGTGGGCTTCCGTAGCCATGTTATCCGTTAGCGGTCTTATTGCTTTTGCCCTGGCGCTCTATCTTTTTAGTTGGGACAGTAAAAATAGCCAACGACGGGGGCATCCCATTCTGGCACTGCTGATATTGGTGCCTTATGTGATTGGCATTTTGTTCCTCTAGCAGCAAAATCAAACGCCGACTCGTACACTTGATGGTCTCTAAACGGCCGTTTCCCCATTACTTGATTAGGCGTTTTTTTACGCGTTTAGTTTTGTTTTTCTACCAGACAGTGGAGAATTTATAAGCAGTAAGCAATGATCCAAAATGTTACAGGCCGTGATTACCGATTACAGACAGCGAACAATGTGATAATTACACCTATTGCGGTATGCTATTTTTGTCCAGCAATCAACCATAGGAAAACATTATGAACGTTTCACGCATAAAAGAAGTTTGGGGGGTGTTGTTATTATCAGGCGGTTGGGTGAGTATGCTGCTGTCGGTTGTCTTTTACCTGTTTTTCTGGCGAGTGGACAATGAACCGGGGGCCAAAGCGGTACCGTGGTTGTTGTGGACGGCCGTTTCATTCTGCTCGCTGGGTGGGTTGGCCTTTCTGAGTGGCCATATCCTGCTCATTCTTAAAAAAGCGTGGTTGTGGTTAGGCATAAGTTGGGCCTTAAACATTGCTTTGCTGGTTGGCGCAGTGACGCTGGCCCCTATTTTGCTGCTATTTATGGTGTGAGATGATGCTTACTTATTGGATTGCGCCATTGGTTTTCGGGAACAGTCGCGGACATTGACGATTACTGCCTGATTGCCTTTTTAGGAGAGGGATGATGAGGAAACGGCCGTTTTGGATCAACTTTTTACTCATATTTTTGGCTCCAATTGTGGCGCTGGCCTTAGGCGTTGCCACCACCATGCTGTTTAGAACCAGCCAGACAAATACCAGTAATCTGGTTATCAACCTGTTCTTTTTAGCCGCTTGTATTGGGCTAATCAGTGCGCTCAACTTTTCACGTACCGATTTAGGATTGGAAATCAACAGGGGACATGTGCAGCGCCATCTGCTCATTTCGTTGGCCGTGTTTGGCGTTTACATGCTCTTTTACATTTTTGTGATCCGTATTTCAGCGCTCAAACCATTTACCCCAGCAATTGCATGGGGTTTGCTTACCAATTTAGTTGTTGTGTTGGCCGAAGAGCTTTACTTTCGCGGCTTGTTGTATGGATTTATTGAAAAACGATTTTCAGGGAAAGCAGCGTTGGTTGTCACAGCGCTGCTGTTTGGCCTGTTTCATGCGCGGCAAGGGGTGAGCGGCATCGTTACGAAGCTGTTTACTGGCTGGTTGTGGGGCAGCGTGCGTTACGCATCAGGCATGATTTTCTTGCTCATTTTTCCCATCCATTACGCCTTTAACACTATCTGGCTGCTGTTTGAGGGCAACTGGAACAATCCGCCGACATGGGCGATATACGCCTTGCCCGTCATCGAATTCACGATAGGGCTGGCATTCGTCGTCATCCGCAATAGACAACCGGAGCAGGTTTGAAAATGAAACTTGATCAGATACGCTTTTTGCCCCTGCTTGTTTTGGCCATGCTGGTCAATATCCTCAGCCAGACCACCCACGAGACCGGCCATCACCTGGTTTATCAATTGATGGGGCATGAGCCGGTTTGGGCGTTTACCAAACTGGTGCAAGTGTGGGAAACACCACCAGTCAACCCGGATGAATGGGTGGAGACACGTGGTTCTGAGGGAGAGCAAGGTTGGTTGAAGCTAAGTTCTCCCATTGTGGGCAATGTGGCGAATGCGGCAGCGGCGGCGGCCGGGCCGCTGACTGGGCTGCTAGGCGCAGTGTTTGGCTTACTCATCACGTCGCGGAGCCAAAATGTGCGCTGGCGGCAAATTGGGCTGGCGTTTTCATTGACGGCGTCGTTAACGGCCGTTCTCTACTACCTGCGCGCCCCCATTCGCACCGGCGGAGATGAATATGATGTGGCTGTGCAGTTGGGGGTGGTGAAAACGGCCGTAGAAATCCCCTTCGCCCTCGCCTTTGTTGCCTGCCTCACCCTGGGCCTGCGCCAACTGCCATCATGGCGCGTCCGGCTGGCCTGGCTGGGAACCATCTTGCTGGGCAGTGTAATAACTGGCGTGCTGATGGTATTGGCCGACCCGCTCATCATCGCCCAGGTGGATGCTGGACACGCTTGGTTCCAGCCTATTTTAGGGTATTCATTGCCCGTTTTTGTACTCAATGGTTTGGCTCTCACTGGGCTTGGACTGTGGGCGCGTAGCAGATGACAACCAACTTTTGCGGTGGCTGTCATCCCAACAAGGACAACTTATGAACACATTTCAAATTCCAACAGATTTATTCACAGAAAAAGGCTACAAAACGGTAAATGGCATCCCCCACTTCTACCGCATCATTGGCGAGGGAGAACCGTTTGTGTTTTTGCACGGCGGGCCAGGCATGTGGCACGATGAACTGGTTCCCTTCTTTTTAGATTTTGCCAAATCTTATCAGGCCATTTTCTATGACCAGCGTGGCAATGGGAAATCGCTAATGCCGCACATAGATGAAACTACATTCACCACTGCTTTACTCGTGGAAGATTTGGAAGCGCTGCGTCAAGCATTTGGGATAGAGCAATTAAATATCATTGGGCATTCATGGGGCGGTTTGCTGGGCATGTATTACACCAGTCAATATCCCCAGCAGGTTAAACGATTGATACTGATTGATCCGGCTCCTGTTAACACCCCCTTGCTCATTCAAGCGTATGAACGGTTAATGACGCGGTTTACGCCTGAAAAATGGGATTATTTGCAAGCGTTGTATGAAAGCGATGCTTTTCTGGCGGGCGATCCGGACGCCCACAATGAGGCGCTGCGGATATCGGAGGGGGCAACTTTTTATAACAAGGCGGCGCGGGATGTGTATCTGGATACGGCCGTTTTCGACGAAATAAAAGCGAAAAATACCGTTGCCATCAGCGGCCCTGCTAGAGAGATGAAACTAAATGTGACCGTTCAGGAGCAGCTTGTCAATATCACCTGCCCCACCTTAATTATTCAAGGACGCGAAGATTTTATCACGCCTGAAGCGGCCGAACTTGCCAATGAATTGATCAAAGGTTCGCAGCTATTTTTTGTGCCGGAAAGTGGACATTACCCATTTATTGAGGCGAAAGAGGCTTTTTTTAACAGGCTGTATGCTTTTATTGAAGAGGGTGTGTAGCTGTATTATTTGGAGGAAGAGATGATGATGGAGAAACGGCCGTTTCCATCTTTAAACGATTATTAGGCGTTGCTTCTATATCATACAAGCATACAAACTTGTCATCTCGCCGCACGATTGAGGCAAGTCAATCCGCAACAGGAGTTTAAAGTGAAACAAACAATAGCCAAGAAAAACCATTCGGATGGCCTCTGGGGTTTCTTTGCCATCACCTTTATTTTGATGTTATCAACTTGGGGTGTTTTAGCACTCTTTCAAATGAGCGTTGCCAGCACGGCGAACCAAGAAGCATCAACCTCTACTTTGGCGATGATTTTGTATTTGATCGGTGGGTTCACCCCCTCTATCGCTGGTTTTATCATGGCTTATCGCCAAGAAGGGCGCGCAGGCCTTCGTGATTTATGGAAGCGTTTTACTCAATTTAATTTAGGATTCAAGTGGTATTTGGCGATCATTGGGATCACATTGTTGGTGCAAGCCGGCGTTGCGCTTATATTCAAGCTGCAAGGCGGTCAATTTGTGCAGTCAGAGCTGCTTAATCAGCCAACTGCATGGCTCTCGATTATCATTCCTGTCTTCATTGGCGGCCCGCTTTCAGAAGAGTTTGGTTGGCGTGGCTTTGCCCAAGACCGTGTACAGGCGCGTTGGGGATTTCTTAAAGGTAGCGTTCTTTTGGGATTGATTTGGGCTTTTTGGCATTTTCCCCTGTTTTTTGTTGAAGGATCGGGCCAGCAGCAAGCAGGATCTCCTCTACTGATATTTCCTGCTTATGTCGTTTGGGTGGTATCCATGACAATTTTGTTTTCTTGGGTCTACAACCATACCAATCGCAGTATTTGGGGCACTGTCCTGTTCCATTTCATGATCAATTTTAGCGCTGTCTTATTGCTTGAAATCGCCGCAATTACGCCTCGATTTTTATACTTGACCAGCTCAGGAATGTGGTTTTTGCTTGTCCTGGTTTTCATTTTCTTTAGGAGGCGACAATAAGCTCCGATTTGTTCAAGGTATTTGATAGTCGTTTCTTAAAGGAACGGCCGTAACGCGCCAGGTGAGGCGGCACAATTGATCAAAGAATGAATAAACGACTTAAAATTGTGGCAGTGGCGGTGGCGATTGTGTTGGCCGCAATTGTGGCTTACAGGGGATTGCGGCGTGCGGTTGTGCCGGGGGCGCAAACGCGCGTTGATGCAACGGCAAATATTTTTGTGTTTGAGGATGTGGATGGAAACGGCCGTCAGGACAACAACGAACCCCCGCTTGCCAACTCGCTAGTCGTGGCGACGGCAAATATTCACGGCACGTTTTTTCAGCATGCTGCGTTGACGGATGAAAACGGCCGTGCCACCATCCGCGCCGACTATACCCACATCTTCGATATTGGCGTGGTTGCGCCCTGCGGCTACGCGGCCACCACACCGCAGGTGCAATCGGTGGCAAAAGGCTTAATTTCTCCCCAAAATCAGTTTGGCTTCCAGCCACTCAACCCGCAGCCCGGCGCAGAAACACTCCATTTTCGGGTTTGGCAGGATGTGAATCGAGACGGCCGTTGGCAAGAAAACGAACCACCGATGCGCGGTTTTGACGTTGTATTTGCGCCCCATGTGAAAGCACAGCCAGATATCGTTGACATGTACGACAACGACTTGTCCATCACAACAGACGAAAACGGACAGGCCACGCTTCATGTCGGAAACACCTGCGGCACATTACGCGCAATCTCCTTTGGCGATGGCGAAACAACCCAATTCACCCCCAACGGCCAATGGGAAAAAGACAACGAGATTGATTTTGCCTATGATACCACTACAACAACTTTTGAATGGGGAATCGCAACTATGCAGCAGTTTGAATTTGCGAGCGGCGGTGCCTATCATCCAGAGGGCATGGGCGAATGGCACGTGACGTTGGAGGTGGATGGAACCTTCGCGCCAACGCACCAATTGGGGGATGTGATCAATGAATATGGCCCGTTCACGCTATCGGAAGCGGAAAATCAGGAATTGTGGGCGTTGATTGCATCTGCTGATTTTGCCACGTTGCCGGAGACGTTTACCCGCCCCGGCATTCCTGATGAGACGGCATATACCTTTGTGGTAAACGGCCGTCACACCGCCACCACCGTAGAAATGTGGGCCGCCGATGCCCAACAAAATCCGGCGCTGCCGGCCTTAACGGATCAGATTTTCTCGCTGATTGCACAGTACACAGGGGTAGAACAGTGAGTTTGCGAACCAGTTGGGAACGTCAAGACGACCGTATCACCCACTACATTCGCATCACGCATTGGCAGGTGATTGTGGGCAGTCATGCAGGCAGCGGCCATACCGATAATGCGTCGGCGTGTGGGTATGATGAGTTTGTCAACGGCCGTTTCCATTCCCACATTCTCACATATTTTGATGAAGGGGTGTTAACGGCCGTTCTCGCTGCTGTCCAAGCTGCCCAAACCTATCCCCCCTTCATTGCCAAACGCAACAAAACGGCCGCTGCTCATGCCTTTTTGGAGAGCATCCCCATCGACCCCGCGCTGGCTGATTTGCCCCGCCAGCCCGACACGGAAAATGGGGCCACTAACTACGGCAATGGCCGTGGCTACAAAACCATCCTCCGCTCCGATACAGTGACGCTGACGGTGGAGCGCAGCGAAGGGTTTGTGATGCCAAATAAGGGTGGTGAGAAGCAAGCGTTCTCGCTGCCTGGTCATGCGTCATCCGCTGTGGCGCTGCACGACCACTTTTACCTTGTTGTCAGCGATGCATACGCCATCATCACGCCGGATGGCACGGTAATGACGCAAGAGCGCAGCATTTTTGGTACATTTCTGCGCATCAACGCCGTTTACCGCCGAGGGGAAACGATTTGTTTTGGCTACTTTTGGCTGCAAGGAGAGCATCCACGTGGCTGGTTGAGGTATGTGTTGGGGGTGGGGTTTAACGGTAGAGATGGCAAATAAACCTTCGAATAGCAAGACTTTTCGTCAATCAGGGAATATCAAGATAGTGGCTGGTGTCTTTATTTTGTTGCTCACGCCAGTTCTTATCATTTTTGGTCGCGCACAACTGCGGGGCGAACTGGATGATCCGGCCTTGTTTGGGGTGATGATGCTCTTCTTCCTGCCGTTTTATGTGGGGGCGTGGTGGCTGTTGTGGCAGTTTAACGGCCGTTTCCACCTCACGCCCCACTCCATCATCCTCAAACAATTGGGGCGCACTACCGAGATTGCCTACGCTGACATCATCCAGCTAGAAGAGCGCAACCAGCCTGCGCCCCATTTGCGCTTGCGGACCCATCAAAACCAAAAGCTGATCATCCTCTATCAAACCGAGCGATTTTCTGAGCTATATGCCACCCTGCGCCAACATCTTTCCCTGATGAAGCAGGCCGAAGATGTGGCATTTCCCTTAGCCCTGCGCCTGCCCGCCAACTATTATTGGCAGGGCATTCTGCCTGCCATGGCCATATTGCTCTTTTTTGGCGTGCTGACGGTACGATTGGTTAGCGAACGGCCGCATCTGACTGCATGGCACGGTGCAGGTTTTATGGGCTTTATTTTCCTCCTCATTTTGTTTGTAGCCTTTGTGACGGATCATGGCTCGCCAACGGCCGTTACCTTTTCTGACCTAAACATCCAAACCCGTTCCCTGTTTGGCCGCGAAAAAGTGTGGCCGGCAAACGAAATTGTCAACATCGTGCAGGAACGGCAAAAGCGAACGTATCGCGGCTCCACCTTCATCGTTAACACACTGGTGATTACTTTTGCCGAGGGCAAACGCCTGCTGTTGGATGAGGGACGCATTTGGGCATTTGGCTATGCGCCTGATCGTCTGTACGCAATTTTGACGCAGCATTATCGCGGGGCGCAGGCGACGGCCAATGAGTTGATTGCGCAGGCCAACAAGGCGTATGAGGCGAAGGAGTACGATACGGCCGTTTCCCTCTACAACAAAGCGATCGCCCTTTATCCACCGTACACCAGCTACAAATTGATTGTGGCCGACACCTTGTATCATTTAAGACGGCCGTCTGAAGCCCTCGTCGCTTACCAGGAACTGGTTGAATTTGTGCCGGAACATGATCAAGGCTGGGTGGGAATCGGCCGCTGCCAGATGTTGTTGAACGAGTTACCCGCTGCTGCTGACGCATTCAATCATGCCCTACGCATCAACCCCGACGCAGCCACCGCTCATTACAATTTGGCGATGGTACAAGCGAAACAAAACCAACGCGCCGCAGCCCGCGCCTCGCTTCATCGCGCCCTGGAATTACAACCAAAATGGCGCGAGCATGTAGAACAAGATGCGTTTTTACAACAATTGTTATGAGAGAATGGAAAGTAACAGATATCACACCCGCGTGTACGGTTGGCAAATAAAATCAAGGTCTCCTGATAGGGTCCAGATAAAGTGCATCACTTTCACTTTGGTCGGGCTGCACAACCTGCAAGCGCTGACCCGTTTCCGCGATGTAAAGGCCAATTTCCAGCGGGTAGCTACCCGATTGAATCTCTGGCGGCAGGATGATTTGGTAGCTGTCAGTCACAACTTCATCAGGTAGCCAGCGGCCGGTAGGGTACTGATTTTGCTGCGGCATCACATCTTGCTGCCACAGGCATGGGTTGCATCTGCCGTCGGCCTGGAGCAAATGGACAAAAACAGTGTAATCATTGCCTGGTTCAGTTAGTGCCTGCCAGATGAGATCGAGTTGGTACTGGTTTGGGTCGTCAAGCTGGATAAGGTTGTAGCCCAGCAGTTCGATTTCATTGCCGAAGATGGCAGGATACGGCCGTTCCACATCCGGCACCGTAAAGTTACGCTCCGTCACCGACACGCGCAATGGACCAAGATCAGCGGTGGCCAGAGTGGCATCCGCGCCATCCAAAAAGCGGGCCAGCAAGCGATATTCACCCGCCGGGATATCATTGGGCACGCGCACTGTTTGCCAATCGATGAGAAATTGGGGCGTCTGCCAACTAATAAATGGGTACGTGTCATGAACCGGCTGGGCATAGTTCAAAATCCGCCCAACATCGTTGCCACCCATCAGCTCCAGTCGGATGCTGGTATGCGGCACAAATTCGCTGGCGTACCACCACAACGCCAGTTCGACGTTTTCGCCTGTGGCAGCCTCTAGCGCCCCCGGCGACACGCCTAGCAGCTTCAGCTGCGGCCGAATGGTCTGGTTGAGGACTACCGGCGGCTGGGGCAAAGTGCGCGGTGGCGTACCAGTCTGCACGGTAATGTTTTCAATCAGGTAGGTATCGCCTGCATAACGGCCGTTTTCATCTAACCGGGGTAAACGTGCGCCACTGCTGCCAGAAAACAGACCTATACGCAATTGGTAATGGCTGCCCAGCGGCGTACCAGCAGGCACCTCAATTTCCACGCGCTGCACGATTGTTTCCCCCCGCGTCCATTGCGCCGAAGGATAGGCAAACGTTTCCTCTTGGCTCCAGCGATGCCCCCAGCCGTCTTCAAAATGGATAAATGGGGTGAAATCGGCCGTTTGGTCAAAGTTCACCTGCCAGTAGAGGAAGAGCGTCAGCGTATCGCCAGCCGTAGCCTGATCCACATCGACCCCCTGTAACGTAATGGCGTTGCCAAAATTTACCGACAACGGTTGTGTTGGGGCAATCGTCGAAGGCGTCCCGCGCATCTCGTAGGCCAAAAACGCCAGGCTACCATCGGGGGCAAATGTGCTCGGCAGCAACGCCGCCTCAGCAAAATAGTCGATGGCCCAACGAGGCAGTGGGCTGTTGTGGGGAAAAAGATAGATGGCCTCTTCACGGGCAGGAAAAACGACGGCCTCACCGGCCTTCCCCTGAGGCAGCCACTTGACCTGTTCATATTTATCGCTCAGATAGGCCAAGGTGGGATGTTGATAATGCAATGCAGAAACGTAAATTGCCTTGCCTTCAGTATCTAATTGGTCAAGAAAATCAGCAACGGCCGTTAAATCTCCATCCGTTTCGTAGAAAACGGCCGTTTCCTGCCCCCACACCCGAAAATAAAGCCGCTCCGTAAGCAAGCCCCCCACCATCAGCGCCAAAACACCAACGGTGAGCACAGCCGACGTCAGTTCAATGCGCTTGAACTGCTTGCCTAAATCATTGACAAACACCATTAACCCGACACCAGGCAGATAAAAGATGAACGGGATCAGGCCAATGGCCCGCAAATTACTCGGAACAATCTCATTAACAGCCAGGGCCGTGGGCAGCAGCATAATGAAGGGAGCCAGCAGCAGCAGCAGCACGCCTGTCCGCTGCCAATCAGCCCGTAAAGCACGCCAACGCCAAATAAGCATCATCCAGCCAACCAGCAGCAAGCCGCCCCAAAACCAGTCGAATAACGGCCGTTCCGGCAAATTAAAACGAACGTATGGATCACCTACCAAAAAGAACATCTCCAGCGAACGAAGAATGCTTTCCCCCAAACTTAATGCCGCTTCATTTGGGGCAACCTGGGTAATGCGTACCCAAAACGCATCTGGGTTCGCCATGAAAAAGCCCAACAATGGAGCCAACACAATTAAAGCCACACCTCCAACCAACAGCAGCTGCAAGCCGCGCTTGCGCCAATGCCCCCCAAACAGCAGCGGCAAGCTGGCCAGTAGCAGTAAAACAGGAAAAAGGCGTGCTGCCAGGTACGTGTAGGCTGTCAAACCCAGAAAAATGCCGCTCAGTAGCAGCCATTTGCGCTGCTCTAGGCGAAGGCCACGCAGCAGGGCAGCCACCGTTAGCGTTTGCAATAAGGGTTGGGTAATGGCGCGAAAGCCCAAATGGCTAAACAACAAGTGCCAAAAGCTAATTGCCAGCAACGCCGCCGCAACAAGCGCCACCCGTCGATCGCGGAACAGTTCCAGCCCCAGCCAATAAACGGCCGCAACCGTCACAATCCCCACCAGCGCCGCCGCCAGGCGCAGCGTGAAAACAGAATCGCCCAGCAGACGCATCAGGCCACCTGCCAGGTAAAAAAACAGCACTTCCTTGCCCGTGTAGCTGGTAATAAAAAGCGGATGTTCCCCCTTAAGGCCAATCTCGCTTGCCAGAATACCATTGGCCGCTTCATCATAGTGGACGCCAGCAGGCACCTGGGGCAAATCGCTCAGGCGCAGGGTGGCGGCTGTCATCAGACAAAAGAGCATGAAGAGAAGCGCGTGGCTATGTTGAATGCGTCGCATGGCTGGATTTTATCGTTGGAACGGCGGTTCGTCGATTTGGCATTTGGGGTGCAACGCGACTCCTCCTTTTGGTCGCTTTGAGTGCGACAATCCATTTGTGAAATATGTTACTTGCGTAGGTTTCGCGTAGGTTCGGCGTAGGTGCGACGTACAGACCAGCGTAGGGAATTGGTATAGAATCTTTTTCGAAGGGTAAAAATCTCTTCTTCTTCTCCTCCTTTTAACGAGGGTCAGGTTTCGGCGTTCCTGACTCTCCAAACAATGACCGGGCTGGCAATATTGCCAGCCCATTTTTTTTCCACACTGCGTCGCGTATAATCTTCACCCATGTCTATTGAAAACAAAAATAAAAACCAGCCTGATCTAGAAACGGCCGTTCCCAGCAGCCGATCGTTGGTAATGCGCGCGGCCGGACTCGTTGGGATAGCTGTTTTACTAAGCCGCGTTGTGGGGCTGGTGCGTGAAATTGTCATTCGAGCCAACCTTGGCATTACGACCCTGCCAGCTGAAGCGTATGAAATTGCAGCACGCTTTCCCGAAACCATCTTCTTGATCATTGCCGGCGGGGCCATTGGGTCCGCTTTCATTCCCACATTTGCCGCCTATTTTGAGCAGGATGATAGCGCTGGCGGTTGGCGGCTCTTTTCTAACGTCATTAATTTGGTAACGGTGGTGGTAACGGCCGTTTCCCTCCTCAGCATTTTGTTTGCTCCTGACCTGGTGCGCTGGCTGGCAAATGAAAAAGTGGCCAACAACCCAGAACTGCTGCCGCTGACAGTCCGGTTAATGCGCATTATGCTGCTGTCACCCATTATTTTTGGGGCCAGTGGCGTCATCATGGGGGCGCTCAATGCGAGGCAGCATTTCTTGCTGCCCGCACTGGCCCCAACCGTTTACAATGTGGGCATTATTGCTGGGGGGCTGCTTTGGCCTGCCAAGGGGCCAGAAGATGTGGCCTTGGGGTTTGCCGTGGGCACGGTGGTTGGTGCGCTAGGTCATTTTGTGGTGCAATTACCTGGGTTACGGCAAAAGGAGGCGAAGTATACGGCCGTCTTCTCTTTGCGCGATCCGGGCGTCAAACAAGTGCTCAAATTAATGTCGCCCCGTGTTTTAGGGCTGTCATTCAGCGAGATAAATAAATTCCTCATCATTCTGCTCACCGACCCAATGGTGACCGGGAGCCTACCAGCTTTAAACACTGCCTTTAAACTCATCATCTTGCCCCAGGGAATTATTGGGCAGGCTCTGGGGATTGCAGCATTCCCCACGCTTTCATCGCTGGCGGCACGGGGTGAGCGCACAGAAATGCGTCAAATATTTGCTGATTCTCTGAGAATTTTGCTGTTTTTAGGGCTCCCCTTTTCAATTCTCTTTGCCGTTTTGGGCCAGCCCATCGTTTCCTTTTTGTTTGAGCGTGGTATTTTAGGCGATGAGGGAACCTCGTTTGTAAGTTGGGCATTGCTTTTTTACGCCTTGGGCCTAGTGCCGCTGCTAGCGCTGGAGGTCGTGGCCCGTACATTTTATGCTCTCAGCGACACGTTGACGCCAGTTTTGGCAGGTGGCGTGCAAATTGTGATTATGTGGCTGTTGAGCCTTTGGTTTAGCCAGACAATTTTCCCGCAGCAAGGATGGCTGCCTTTGGGCGGGCTAGCCCTGGGCTTTAGCATTTCGAATGTGATTGAGGTGCTGCTATTGCTATGGTTACTGCGGCGCAAACTTGGCGGCATTCAGGGATTCTCGCTGCTGAATGGTTTGTGGCGCATGGTGGTCGCCACGCTGCTGATGGCTGGTGGTATGTGGTGGATACAGACTCAGCTGGCAGAAACGGCCGTTCTGCTCCAAATCATTATAGTAAGTGGTGTTGGCAGTGTGATCTATTTGCTGGTTTGTGCTGGATTGCGCTTGGAAGAACTCAATCGATTGTGGGTATACGGCCGTCGCCGACTGAATCGTTAGCCCTAAAAATCAGACAGGTCTTCAACAAGTATCAACTTTGTCAGTACGGGAAATCCTGGAAGCAGATGGCCCACACACAACGAAACCAAAAGCCCGGCCAAATGGCCGGGCTTATCCCTTCTTCCTCTTCTCTTCCTTCAAAACAACAATGCAGCCAAACGGCCGCACCTTGTTGATTGCAAATTTAATTTAGTTACCGGATGACAAAGCGGAGCCAGTCATACGCATGTTGGAACGGGTAAACAACTCCCCATTAACCCAAACTTCCAAGGTATACTCTCCGGCGCGGAAGCCATCTTCTGGGTTGTAGTAAATGTAGCCAGGGCCATCATTCCCATATTCCCAATGCTCATTGCCACCGTCTACC
Organism: uncultured Anaerolineae bacterium; assembly: GCA_905479495.1. Classification (GTDB taxonomy): domain Bacteria; phylum Chloroflexota; class Anaerolineae; order Promineifilales; family Promineifilaceae; genus Leptofilum. The sequence goes on along the minus strand of CAJQMR010000002.1, from coordinate 103,168 downwards.
ACTTCCCCATCATGACGCCAAACCCAGGCCCAAGACATACCATCTGCCATGCCATCATAAGAGAAGGTGGCATATACAGTATATGACCCAACTGCAAAAATATTGGTCGGATCAACAGCCTGATACTCATCATCAATTTTTGTAGAGAAGCTGATGGCACCCAATTCCGTTTCTTCTTTGAGTTCAACCCGTGGCTCAAAACGATTAAATTCTTCCGGCAAAGTTAAAGCCGCTTGCACCAATGAATCGGCATCGGTCAAAAAGAGTGGTTCATTGCCAGTCGTAGAAACAGTTTGGGAGGAAACGGCCGTTTCGGCAACAAACTCCACCCCAATACTGTCAGGTTTTGTTAAGGCAACAACCTCATCCGAAACAGGTTTTGCATTTGTAAGTACAGCAACAAGGGGGGTGTTATCTACTGGGGGACGTAATGCATAGAATGAAAACAATACACAAGCAGCCAATAAACCCAAACTCGCAAACGAGTAGGTTTGTAGGCGCTTTTCTGCTTGAAGCCGCATAAAAAAGTACGGCGAACGCTTCATCTCGCGCCAAGACTTAAATACAACAGCCAGAGCAAGCAGAAGTAATATAATGAGTGTCCCCAAAATCCAGGGGGTAATTGTTCCAGTCAAGTTCAATAGCAAATTAATAAACCCTCTTCCCAAAGGTTGAGCGCTATTATAGAAGAATATTTGCCAGCCGTGCAACTATCTAGTAGACATAATAGCAAAATATGGGGAATTGTCACTATTCTGCCGCCCGGTTGTCCCTGACCTTAGTACTGAATTGGGCACAAATTAGCCGATTTTTGCCTGGAAATCAATGTTTTGCGCGCTAATTAGTTAAGAGCACGTGAACATTTGCACAGATAAGGCCTTTTGGGAATGAAAACCATCTGTGGACAACGTGTTTTAACCATCAACTTACCTATCATATCGATAAGTACATGTTATGTGTCATGAGAATGCCCCTGACAATCAGCACTTGCCGAAAGCACAAGAGAACCTAAAATTGACTGGATGATTCAGATTAACGGACTAATAAAACAATATGGCTTTAATCCTGTGCTGCGCGGGGTGAACTTGCATGTGGCCCCCGGCGCATTTGTCACGCTGGTAGGACCAAATGGCGCAGGCAAATCAACTCTCATGCGCATTGTGGCAACCCTTTTGAAGCCGACGGCCGGTGAAGTGAAGATTGGCGGTTGGTTGATGCCTCAGTATAGTGACCGTGTGCGACAACACATCGGGCTGGTCTCCCACCAGACGCTGCTTTACGGTGATCTGACCGCAGCGGAAAATCTTCTTTTTTTTGCCAAGCTTTACCAATTAGACAACAGTGAAGACAGGGTGTTGGCCGCCTTAAAGCGTGTGGGGTTGGCGGCGCGCGAGCGGGACGCCGTGCGCACTTTTTCGCGAGGAATGATGCAGCGTTTGACTTTGGCCCGTGCCACGCTGCACGAACCGGATGTGCTGCTGTTGGATGAACCGTATACGGGTTTAGATCAAGATGCCTCTGCTTTGTTGGATGATTTGTTGCGGCGCGAATCGGAAAACGGCCGTACCATTCTCATGATCACCCATGACCTGGTCCACGGCCTCACTTTGTGCGATCGGGTGGCAATCCTGAGCCGGGGCAAGATCGTGCAGGAAATTGCCAATGGAGAAGTCAGCGGCACCGAATTTTTAGACATCTATGCGGAACAGACGGGCCGCAAAGCAGGGATGGCAAACACAGCACATGGGTAAGTTAACGACAGCGACACAATCTAAATCTGCCCCCCTACTAAACAATCAATTTATAGCGGCCGTTTGGTCCATTGTCTGGAAAGACCTGCAAATTGAAAAACATACGCGCCAAACCGTTAGCTTGATGGTGATGTTTTCGCTGGTCACCGTCGTGATGTTTAATTTTGCTCTGGAAACCGAGTTGGATGCAGCACGCAATGTGGCCACGGGGCTGCTCTGGGCTACTATTTTGCTGGCAGGCACGCTGGGGTTAAATCGTTCACTGGCGATTGAACGGGAAAATCAAAATATTGATGCCATTTTAATTGCCCCCATTGACCGGCGCGCCATTTACCTGGCCAAAGTCATCAGCGTGACTATTTTTACACTTTTGCTGGAAGTGGTGTTGGTTTTTGTATTCATCGTCTTCTTTGACAAACCGTTTTGGCAGCCAATGGTCTTGCTGGTCTTGTTTTTGGGCACAATTGGGTATGTTGGTGCTGGTGTTCTCATCACGTCCATGACTATGCAAACCCGAGCAAAAGAGGTCTTATTACCGATTTTGCTGATGCCTTTGGTGCTTCCTCTCATTTTGCCGGCAGCAACGGCCGTTGGTGAAATGATGAATGTTGTGCCCGAGTTTTCGATTATCCGCAGTATGGTTTCACTGGTTGCCGCTTACGATTTGGCCATTTTGGCGACAGGTCTCTTCACCTATCATCTCATCGTTGAATCTTAATCGGTACCCGTGAACCTGTTGGGTTAAATAAATTGTGATAAATTTGCCCACGCAAAACGAATGTTTGTTATCCTAAGCGGATAGAATAGGTTACTATTTCAGAAAAGAAAGAAACAGGAAGGAGTTATCAATATGAGTCTGGCGAAATTGAATCGATGGATTCCCTCTTTAAACTGGCTGGCTGCTATCACCTTGATCATAAGCCTGGGCATGAATTTTTTCTATGCGCCCACTGAACGCACCATGGGCAATGTGCAGCGTATTTTTTATTTCCATGTGGGCAGCGCCTGGGTAGGGGCCGTTGCCTTTTTTGTCGCGTTGGTTGGCGGGGCGCTTTATTTGCGCCGTAAAGAGCGCGTTTGGGACACCATCGCGCTCTCTTCCGTAGAAATTGGCCTTGTTTTCTTGACTATTGCTACAGCCGCTGGTTCGGTTTGGGGCAAGCCAGCCTGGAATACCTGGTGGGATTGGAGCCCACGCCTGACGCTCATTACTGTGGCCTGGTTAACCTATGCCGCCTACTTTATGCTTCGTGGGGCCATTGAAGAAGAAGAAAAGCGGGCACGATTTGCGGCCGTTTACGTGATTGTTGCTTTTGTAACCATTATTATGACCTACATCAGCATTCGCATATTCCGGGATATTCACCCGGTGGTCTTTGGCGGTACCATAGAAACTGTACAAACGGCTTCTGAGGCTGAAGGACTGCAAGATTTTGCCCCTGGGTTGGAATCCATGAAAATGGGCATCACGCTCACAGCAAATACCATCTCATTCACAATTTTGTATATTGCCTGGCTGCTGAATCGGCTGCGCCTGCAATACCTGGCGGACAATGTCGATTCGTTAAAAATGCGCGTGGCTTCTCGCTTGCAAGGAGGAAAGGCCTAATGTTTGCGAATTTATTTTTCCTAAATATCGCCTGGCAATCCAGCGTTACGCCAAATACGTTCAATAATTATTTAATGCTTGGCTACACGGTGATGGCCGTGATTGGCCTGGTTTATATTGTGAGCCTGGCCGTGCGGCAGCGAAACCTGCGGCAAGATATTCAGCTGATGGAAAGATTATTACAGGATGATGAGGAAACGGCTGGTTAGCCACGCTTGGTAGGTTCTGTTACTTTTTCTTAATTGTTTCGGGGCATACTTGGGGGGATGGGGAACGGCCGTTTCGCCCACGGGTAAGAATCAACTGCGGCTCCCCGTCAAAGTAATCGGCCCAATCAAATTATCTTGGGCATTCTGCAAAAACTTTTTGCCGATTACCTAAAACCGACACTTAGTAAGCGGCCAACTATAACTTCCCTTTTTGTAAGGCCGCTTACTCCAAGCCGTCCGCACAATTCCGCTAACTTATTTGCGGGCGGCCACTTATTTTGCAGCGGAGATTACGCTATGCTCAAATCATTAACCATTCCTGAACCCATTCGCGCCCTTTCATTGGGCCAAAAATTGCTGATTGGTGTGGGTGCGGCCGTTCTTCTATTTCTCCTCATTGGTTCTTTTACGCAAAGCAGCAGCACACCTGAATTTGCCGTTGGACTGCAAACACAGCCATTTGTTATCTTGGCGCTGTTGGCGTTTGGCGGCGGCATCCTAAGTTTTGTGTCCCCCTGCACGTTACCCGTTCTTACCGCTTATTTCGCGTTTGCTTTCCAAAGCGGCCGTAAACAAATCGCGACCAACACCATTGCCTTCATGTTGGGCCTGGCCACAACCTTTTCTTTGTTTGGCGCAGCGGGCTTTGCCGTGGGCAAAACATTACTGCGTAACCAACAACTGCTCATTTTGGTGGGCGGTGCCGTGGTGATGGTTTTTGGCGTCCTCAGCTTGCTGGGCAAAGGATTTGGCGGCATGGATACCAGCGGTACTGGCGGCGTGCAGCCGAAAAGCACCACGGTAAAAGGATCTTACATTTTTGGTCTCAGCTTTGCCGTAGGCTGGACCAGCTGCATTGGCCCCATTTTGGGCACGGTGTTGACATTGGCTGCACAAACCACCTCAGTTTGGAACGGCATGATGCTGCTCTTCATTTACACATTGGGGTTGGGACTGCCACTGTTGATTGTTTCCACGTTTTTCGGCCGTATGAGCCGCCAGAGCTTGTTTTGGCGCGCACTGCGGGGCAAGGGGTGGGAGCTAGATACGCACACCTTTGTGGTCGCCTTGGTTTGGGCGTTGGCCATCTGGCGTGTTTTGGTGGCCGTGGCCGATTATGCGTTCTTTAACTTCGACTTTTTTGCAGGCCAGACCGTAACGCTTGGTCACCAAATTGGCTTGCTGGTTGTAACACTTTTGGGCGCAGCACTATGGGTCTACACAGGATCCGAGGAACGGAAGGTGACGGTTCATCTGCACTCCACACAGTTGATCAGTGGCGCGCTGTTTATCATCCTGGCCATGTTGATGCTCAACGGGACCCTTACCAGCATTAACTCTCTCTTTGGCCAATACGAGTTTTCTGAATGGTTTGTGATTTTAGAAGAAAAGTTTATTGCGCTTTTCCAGCAATAATCTATCTTCAGCAATTATTTCATGACATCCCAGGGTAGTTCAGAACAAAAGAATAAAAGCGTGGGGGGAAACGGCCGTAACCCTCTGCTCATCGTCGGTGGATTCACCATTTTAGGGTTGGCGCTAACTCTTATCATTTTCGGCGGCAGCCTCTTTGGCGGATCAGCAACCGACACGACCGAGGCTGGCCCTTCCATTCTAGAGCAAGTACCTGCTTTTGAATCGGCTGAAACCAACGCCAGTCAGGGGCCAATCGGTGGTGGCCCACTAGAAATTGGCGCGCTGGCCTATGATTTTGCCCTCAACGATGTACAGGGCAATTCGGTTCAGCTCAGTGACTACGCGGGACAACCCGTAATCATCAACTTTTGGGCTACCTGGTGTGGGCCCTGCCGCGTAGAAATGCCTGAGCTAGAAGCCGCGTATCAGGCTCATCAGGAAGATGGGCTGGTTATTTTGGCATTAGACCAGCAAGAAGCCACCGAGGATGTGGCTAACTTTTTTGAGGAATTGGGGTTGAACTTTACGGCCGTTCTTGATAATGAGGGCATCGTTTCTGAGTTATATGGCGTGGCCAATATCCTGCCCACAACCTTCTTCATCAACAGAAATGGGGAAGTCACCGCCATTCATCGTGGCCCGATGGTTCAATCACAAATTGATGGTTACCTCGCTGACACACTTCCCGCCACCCACTAAACATGCCTATTCCACAGCCCCAAAAAGCAAGCAAGAATGCCATAGCTGAACGATTATCAACCCAATTCATTCGTTCCATTTGGCAATTCGTCCAATTCGTGATGAAATAACAATATGACCACACCACCAAAGAAAAACGTTGCCACTGGACGCACCCGCGATTTTGTTATCGGTGCAGACAAGCTTATCTATAAATTCAGCAAGCATTGGCTGGCTGTGCTCAACACCGTCATTGCCATCTATGTGGCGCTGCCCATTTTGGCGCCCGTGCTGATGAATGCGGGGGCGACCGGGCCTGCTCGTGTCATTTACACCATGTACAGCCCCATGTGCCACCAGATGGCCTCACGCAGCTTTTTTCTGTTTGGAGAACAGTCCGCTTATCCTCGCGAATTGGCGGGGACGGAGCTAACACCATTAGAAAGCTACACCAGCTCACTGCCTGAGTTTGCGGCTGTAGAAGATGGCAATTGGGCTGAATTTTTCCTGGCAGCACGTCGATTTTTGGGCAACGACCAGATGGGCTACAAGATGGCCTTGTGTGAACGAGATATTGCCATTTATGGCTTTGTGCTGATTGGCGGGCTGATTTATGGTCTGGTGCGGCAGCGATGGCGGATACGGCCGTTACCCTTTATCCTCTTCCTCATCATTGGTATGGGACCCATTGCCCTGGATGGCTTTAGCCAGCTATTTAGCTATTATGCCACTCCATTGGGCGGTGGTGAGGCAGTGGGCCTTCAAGCAGCTTTAGGCTCCATTTTTGCCCTGCGTGAAAGCACCCCCTTCCTGCGCACCTTTACCGGAGCCCTCTTTGGCTTTATGCTGGTCTGGCTGGCCTACCCACACCTGGATTACAGCATGGGGCGCACTGAAGATGATTTGGAGCGGAAGTTAACCCGGATAGGCGAACTGCCCTCTTGAGATATTGGGTAATTGAGTAATTGGGTAATTTCCCTGAAAATAATTCACCAATTCACCTAATTACTCAATTACATAATCACGCAACGTACCGCCCTAACACGATGGTGGCATTGTGCCCACCCAAGCCAAACCCATTAGACATTGTGACATCAACCTGAGCTGGACGTGCGGTGTTGGGCACGTAATCAAGATCGCAGTCGGGGTCGGGCGTTTCATAATTGATTGTTGGCGGCAGCAGATTGTGCTGGATGGCTTGCAGGCAAATGATCGCTTCTAATGAGCCAGACGCCCCCAGCAAATGACCGTGCATTGATTTGGTAGAACTGACCGGCACATCATAGGCCGCTTCGCCAAAGACCACTTTAATAGCGGCCGTTTCTGACCGGTCATTCAGCGGGGTGCTGGTACCGTGCGCACTGATGTAATTAACCGAGGCCGGTTCCACGTCAGCATCCAGCAAGGCGGCCCGCATCGCCTCAATCGCCCCCGAGCCATCGGCGGCGGGCATGGAGATGTGGTAGGCATCGGCGCTGGCCCCATAGCCCAAAAATTCGCCATAGATATGCGCCCCACGTGCCAGCGCGTGTTCCATCTCCTCAAGCACAACAATCGCGGCCCCTTCACTCACCACAAATCCGTCACGCGTCTGGTCAAACGGCCGTGAGGCCGTCTGTGGTGTTTCATTGCGGGTAGAGAGCGCTTTCATCACGCTAAACCCGGCAAAAGCGATAGGCATCAAACATGCCTCCGAACCACCAGCGATCATCACGTCGGCGGCCCCATGCTGCACCACACGAGCTGCCTGACCAATGGCGTCATTGCCCGTGGCACAAGCGGTAGCCACAGACATGTTGGGGCCACCCAACCCATGCTGAATAGATACAGTAGCCGCCGGGGTGTCGGCTAGCATCATCGGCACAAAAAACGGGCTGACGCGGTACGGACCACGCTCGTTTAGGATATTCACATTGTCTACGATGGGGTCCAGACTGCCCATGCCGCTGCCGACCACCACGCCAATGCGGTTTTTGTTGGCGGCGGTGACGACGACGCCCGAATCCTCTATCGCTTGTTGCGCAGCATATAAGGCAAACTGGGTCATGCGCGACATGCGCCGCACTTCTTTACGGTCAAAATGATCCTGGGGATCAAATCCTATTACTTCACCAGCAAAGGTTGTTTTGTATTCGCTTACGTCGAACCCGGTGATGGTGTCTATGCCCGATTGTCCGCTGCTGATTTTTTGCCAGGTAGTTGTTACATCATTGCCAAGCGGGTTGATAGTGCCTAATCCAGTCACCACCACCCGTCGTTTTTGTTGATTCATACGGCCTCCACAATCTTCTTTTCTTCAACCAACTATAACCCACGCTTTCTGGGAAAGATACGGCCGTATCCCCCATAGCCAATAAAAAAGAGGTTGGCATCTTCTGCCAACCCCTTTTATTTGTAATCCGTTATCGGTAAACGGTGAACAGTAACCGATTACCGTTTACTGAAGCTCAACCGACATTACAAAGTCGCCTTCGCCGCCGAAGAAGTCACGTACGCGAATGATAACAAGCTCATCGCTTTCAAACGTGTAGGTGAGTTCTTCGACTTCACCCGAAAAACCATCATCAATCGTGGCCAGAACATTTTCATCCAGATCCAAGATTTCGATAATCATATCAACGGAATCATCATCAGAAGCCACATTTACAACCATAGCGTCACCCACCGTACCGCTGATGACGTAATCGACAATACCGTTCCCATTGGTACGCGCATCTACAAAATCACCGTAAGCAAGTTCAAAGACAATTTCCGGCGTACCGTAGAGTAAAACCTGATAATCACCGGTGTTGCCACCAAACTCCTCATCTTGTGAATTGAGGACGCGGAAAGAGTATGTGCTGGTTTCTTCAGCAATCATGACAAATTCTTCAATGTCAACAGATGAATCAAAACCGCGTTCTGGATCAAAGCCTAAACCGGAAAGCAGTTCATCACCCTGTCGCACCTGAACAGCAATATCTAAATCTTCAGCAGGCTCTACGTAGATTCCCACCATGTCGCCCGCGCGCAGTGCGGTGAAGGGGAAGGAATGGCCTTCGCCTTCATCTTCAGCTTCAAGCGTATCGGGGGCGGCAATGACCACATTGGTGAGCGGGAAACCCATTTGCATGTCGAAGCTGCCAGCGGCCCCATCAAATCCGTAAACATTAACCGTGTAGACGCCGTCAGCGGGCAACAACACAATCACGTTTTCCGAGCCAAAGGAGGCGTCACGTTCACGAGAAAGTAAAGAATTACCAGAAGCATCCACAACATCTACCACTGCATCAAATTCGCCGAGCGGGGTAACGACCATACCGACGACGTCATCGGCGGCCCCACTGAAAGAGTAAGAAGCTACTGGATTGGCGCTGTCTACCGAGCCAGACACAAAAGCACCATATTCAATTACTTCACCTTCACCACCTGTTACCGGCGGGGCAACGGCCGTTCCGGCTTCAGCTATCGTCAGGGTGTAGTTTCCGGTTGCATCTGCAAACCCACGAACCATAATGTAGTAAGAGCCAGAAGCGGGAATGGCTAGCTCACGGATTTCTTCAGTGCCAAAAGCAGCATCCATCTCGCCATCGGGCAAAATGGAGTTGCCATCAGCATCAAGCACATCAAAGACAACGTCTAAGTCACCTTCTGGTTCAATGATAATGTCAATCACTTCCCCTTCCAGACCAACAAAGTCCCAAATGGATGGGCCAGACTCATCAATGGTGCCATCAACGACGTCACCGTACAGGAGGAAGCCAGAGGTCACAGGCAGATCGGTGCCGTCCGTCTCATCAGTTACCGGCGCACCGACAGGGGTGGAAAGGATGATGGAATTTTCAATAGCATCCAAAATAGGACGATTTTGCGCTTCCTCAGATGTTTCTGAGCCAGAAAGCACAACGGCAGCACGATCATCTGTCATGATGAGGAGGATTTTCATGGTGGCTGTATCTCCCTCAGCATCAGTAGCGTCAGCCAAAACCTGAGCCCCTTCCTGGCCATTGATGGTAACGGCCGTTGGTTCTTCGGTCACGGTCAGCGTCATGTCTTCATCAGACGCACCCGCTTCTGTAAATAAATCGACAAATATGTCCAATACGGCAACTGGATCATTGGCATCCAGATCTTCACCACCAATCAGGCTCAACAACTCTCGGTCCAGGAACAATACATTCAAAATAGCGCCCTGAATATTATTCTGCCCATCGTCCAAGATTTCCTGACTGGAAGCCAGCTTGAGTTCATCACTGTCTTCATTCGCTTCAATGAACCACTCACCAGGATAGGCTAGAGAAATACCTAAAACATCATTGGAAAAATCTATGAAACCAGCAGCGGGGTCTGGCGTCTCTGTTGGTTCCGGAGTAGGTTCTGCTGTTGCTGTTGGTTCTGCGGTGGGCTCTTCAGTTGGTTCTTCATCCGGGGGCGTATCGTCGTCGTTGCTATCATCTCTGGTAGGTCGCGGCGTTGGGGTTGGGTCTTCGCCGCCACAGGCTGTAAGCGCCGTGCCAAACAGCAAAGCAGCTATCAGCAAAAAAATCAGGTGTCTGTTTACGTTTTTCATTAAAATCTCTCCTAAAAATAGTTGTGGGTTCTTAACCACCTAAATGGGCATCTTTGAACAGATTCTGGGTAGATAATGGTAATTGAGGGGACTAATTTAACCATAGGTTAATTGGTCTATTTGCCTACATTCTCTCAATTATGACTGTAATTCTTTCTGTTGATCTGAACGGCCGTAATCTCCTTTATTTATGAGTGACCGACGTAAGAATACAGACAAAATTTAGGCTCAACTGTAAACCAGTATATACATGCATCGATCCGAAATCGATCCAATCATTTTTTAGGATTTAGGGGGTTTGCCACAAGGGAATCTTAGCGATCTCGATTCAACCAGCGCACCGTGAGTTCCCCGACACGGTCCAACCGTTGGCGCAGCACTGTGCATTCTGGCAAAGCATCGACAAACATCTGACCGTACCGTTTGGTAATGACCCGCTTGTCCAAAATGATCACCACACCCTCATCCGTCTGGCGACGGTTGAGCCGACCAAAGCCCTGCCGGAAGCGCAGCACAGCCTCGGGCACTGAATATTCAAAAAACGCATTGTCAAATGTTTCTGAACGAGCCGCAAAAATCGGATCTGAAGGCACATCAAACGGCAATTTGGCAATCATGACCGCCTGTAATGCTTCTCCTGGTACATCAACGCCCTCCCAAAAAGAGCGCGTGCCCAGCAGCACGGCACGGCTGTCTGGCTGCTTGAACTGATCCAGCAACTGCTGGCGCGAACTGCCTGACGATTGGGCCAGCGTGGTGATACCCGCATCGGCCAGTGGACCTTCAATCGCTTTGGCGGTCTGGTTTAGCTGGCCATAAGACGTAAACAGCACCATCGTCCGCCCCCCCAGCGCCAGCGCCACATCCACAATGGCATCTTCTAACATGCGTTGATAGCCGGGCTGGTTCGGCTCAGGAATGTCTGTCACCAGGTACAACAGGGTCGCGTTTTTATAATCAAATGGTGAACCAACGGCCAATTCATCTACATCATAGGCGTGCAGCCGCTCGCGGATGTAGGCAAAATTAGCTTCTTCGCGAGCATCTGGCCCCGCCGTGCGCAGCGTGGCGGATGTCAGCACCACCGTTTCCAACGCTTCAAAAATATTGCTTTGCACCAGCGGACCAACATGCAGCGGCGCAGCATGAAGCGAAATACGTTCCCGGAACACCTCAACCCAATAAATCATGGCAGAATCTGGCTCAATGAGAATGCCATCCAAATTGAGACGAGTTTCTTCAAGGGAACGGCCGTTGCTCATCAACGTCAACTTCAAATCTTCAGCATCTTCCACATCAAACTGGTCTGCCACTTCGCCCAAACTAGCCGCGAGCTTGCCAAAGCCCTCGGCAATGGCAAATAGATGACGGCTCAGGTTGTCCCAGCTAATTTCCACCTCATCATAGCCAGGCTGGGTGCGCACGGCGGGCGTCAGCCGAATTTGCTGGGCGAATTGACTGCGCGTGTTCACCGCCTCTGACAAGAAATAGGTGAGTGTGGTGAAAAATTCATCCAACCGAATCACCGCCGCTTGTCCCTCTCGGCGCATCCGGTCGAGCATTTCATTAAATTTGGCGGCAAAATCGGGGGGCAGCGTCGCTTGCAGCCGCGTTTGCAAATCAGAAAGCAGCCCGGCGCGCGGCTTGTTCACGTCATCCAGAACCGCCTCCAGGAAACGTTTATCGGCACGGAAGCTAAGGCCATCAGTCACGGCCGATTCCAAATGATGCGCCTCATCCACAATCAAATCGACAAACTGAGGCAGGATGTGGTTTTCATTGGCCAGGTCAGAAAGCAGCAGCGAATGATTCACAATTACCAGTTGGGCCAGCTCCGCCCGACGGCGGGCCACATGCAGCGGGCAATTCTCGGCGGCGCAGTGGTCTTGGGTACAGGAAGCGCTTTCGCCATTGAGTCTGGCCCAGGCCAGCCGTTCACCCGGCGTGCGCAGGTTCAGCTCGGCGACATCGCCGGACAGCGTGGTGGGCAGCCAAAGCAAAATACGAGCGTACAGGGCCATCTCATCGGCGTTGCTGGGGCCACTGTGCCGCATTTGCTGGAAAAGGCGGGTACACACATAGTTGCGCCGACCCTTGCGTACGGCCGCACGTAGCTCAAAAGGCAGCACTTTTTGTAGTTCAGGAATATCTTTGTGGATGAGCTGATCTTGCAGGTTGATGGTATTGGTGGAGATGACCACACGACGGCCGTTTTCTGAGGCCCAAAACGCGGCCGGAATCAGGTAAGCGATACTTTTACCCGTCCCAGTGCCTGCTTCCACCATCACATGTGCCCCATCGTTAAACGCTCCCACAACCGCATCCAGCATTTCCACCTGCTGTGGTCGGTACTCAAATGATTCAAACAGTTGACTGAAGTTGCCCCCTGGCTGAATCATGCTGGCAACCAAATCTGGATCAAGCATCTGTGGTGTTTCGCTGGGAACGGCGGGACGGCCGTCTAGCTTGCCAGGGTTAAACAATCGGGGCAGCCGTCCACGATGGCGCAAATCCTGACCTTCAAACGCCGTGCGCACCCGCTCGGCCAAAATATCCTCAAAAAAGATGGTTTCTGGCCAGCCCAGCCGTCGTCCCGCTTCCACCAGCTCATCAATCTGGTGCAACTCAAGCTGCATGGCTCGTTCGCGCAGGGCCAAAAACAGCTCCACCGTCTGCTCCGCATCGTCCAGAGCGCGGTGCGTTTGCTCGCCGTTAGGATTGGGCAGCTGTAAATAGTGCACCAACGATTCCAGGTTGAACCGCCCGGCGTCGGGAAACAAGATGGAAGCCAGCGTCACCGTATCCAGCCGGTGATTGCCTACCCCCAGCCGTTCCGCCTGCAAAAAGCCCATATCAAAGCCAACATTGTGGCCGACCACGACATGATCCCCAATTTTGGGGCGCAGGCGCGAGCGCAAGGTAAACATCGTCGGCGCATCTTCTACCATCGCTTGGGTAATGCCGGTTAACTGGGTAATGAAGGGCGGAATGGTCCGATTCGGATTCACCAGCGAAGAAAATTCATCTAAAATATCGTTGCCGCGAAAAGTAATAGCAGCAACTTCAATGATGCTGTCGGTTTGTGGGTCGAGCCCGGTTGTTTCAACATCTACAACAACATAAGTGGTGGCAGTCATAAAGAAAATTCCATGAATATTTGTTGAAAGTGAAAAATTATAGCACAAATTTTCTAGCGGAAATCCCAGGTTAACAAATTCTGATCATTTTAAGCCAACATTGACACAGGGAATTATGTATGCCATAATGCGCCCATCATTTCCAACCTATTGATTTGAGCAAAAGCTTATGCTTTTGCAGCTATCTTTATGAAAAGGAGGTGGTGCTAATGGATAGTAATTTATCTAAACGCACCGTAGCGCTACCTCCTCAGATGAATCAGTAGCGCTACGGTGCACGCAAGGGCCTTGTTTTCGGACAAGGTCCTTGTTTGTTATAGGCCCCAATTTCCCCGGAAACTTTTGCGCGGTTCAAATTCCTAGAGGGAAGTTTCCGGGGAAATAATTTTTGATGAAGAGGAGAGAGGATGAAAGAAGTTCCAGTAATTTTGTTTGGTGTGGGTGGCGTTGGGTCAGCATTGTTACGGCAGATTGTAAACGGCCGTTCCCCCCTGGCCACTCGTAACCAAATCCAGTTTAACATCGTAGCCATTACCGACAGCAAAACCATGCTGTGGGACAAAGCGGGCCTCAGCGATGAACAGCTATTGGCGGCGGTGGACGCCAAAACACAAGGCTTGCCCGTCGATCCGGCTCGCCAAGCCCGCCCCTCAGAAGCCAAAATTGTGCAAAAAGTGGCAGAGGCCAATCTTGACTCAGCTATCTTTGTAGACGTGACCGCCGCCGATGGGCTGGAGCCAGTGCTGATGCAGGTGCTGAACCGGGGATACAGCGTGGTTTTGGCTAATAAAAAACCGTTGGCCGGGGCTTGGGAAACGGCCGTGCCCTTCTACAACCATCCCCGCCTGCGCCATGAATCTACTGTGGGCGGTGGCCAGCCGGTCATTGCCACGCTGCGCTATCTGCTGGATGTGAACGACCCGATTTACCAAATTGAAGGACAATTGAGCGGGACACTCGGCTTTATCTGCACCCAGCTTGACGCCGGTATGCCGCTTTCTCAAGCGATCGCCGAGGCCAAAGCCAAGGGGTTTACGGAACCCGACCCCCGCGAAGATTTGGGCGGCAAAGATGTCATGCGCAAGGTGATGATTTTGGGTCGCATGGCTGGCTGGCCACTGGAAGCCAGCGACATCGAAGTGGAGTCACTTTACACACCAGATTTAGCCAATTTGTCTGTGCCAGACTTTCTGGGAGCAGCCAGCCAGCTCGATGCAGCGATGAAGGAGCGTGTGGATGAAGCTTGCGTCAACGGACAAGTACTGCGCTACGTGGCTGAGCTCTCAGAAGGGCGCGGTACCGTCGGCCTGAAGCCCATTCCGGCTGGCAGCCCCTTGGCCAACATGAAGTACATTAGCTTTCGCACCGGCTTCTATAATGACGAACCACTGCTCATCGGTGGCAAGGGCGCTGGCGTGGAAATGACGGCCGCTGGCGTGCTGGGCGATATGATTGGGTTGGTCCGTGAACAGTAGCCGGTAATCCGTAATCGGTGTTGGCCTTACCGATTACCGTCCACGGATCACCGATTACGGTTCTTCTTCAAGGAGGAAAAAGGGTACCGAAATCGGGCTGCGGTTGCGCTGGAGGGGGACATCGGCCCCATCGGGGTCAAATTCGTCTGGTTCGCCCGCGTTGAGGTAGAGGGTGACGTACAGCGTTTCGGTGGCCAGCGTCGGGTCAATGGAGATAGCGATGTCGTGGTTGACGCCGGGGGGAACGGCCGTAAAGCCCAAAACCTCGCCCCGTTCCCCATCATCATCGGCTTCAATGGCCACCCAGGTCGGCGCATCCACCACCACCAGGTCCACCGTCAGCACGGCCGAGGCCGTACTGGTTGCTGGCAATGTTTGGTCATCCATGATTAAGTAATTGCCCGGCGTCAGGCTAAAGGTTACGGTGCTGGGCAAACGATCCTGATACAAAACAGGTTGATCCACCCGAGGAAAGTCAAAGTCGTCACCCGGTTCACTATCTTCATGCAGTCGCAGATGGAGCACATTGGTAACGGCCGTTTCCAACACTTCCACTTTCACCCGCTCATTCAAGCCATCTACCAACGGGGCTGAGCCGATGATCAGGCCCGGTTCACCATCGTCATCAAAATAGGCCACCAGCCAGCCAGGGCCATTTGAAATCACACGTTCTACCTCAAACATGCCGTCTACCAGTGGCTGATCCAGCACAAAGATGTCTGGTGGGTAAGTGGCGGCAAATTCGGCCACAACCGGTTCCCCCTCGGCCATAAGCGGCTCATCTTCAGTCTGATAGTCAAAATGGAGTGGCTCGCCAGCATCGACGTATAGCGCGGCATAGAGCGTGGGCGTGCCTTGTCGCCAGGGAATCGTGAGGGAAACAGCTTCATGCAGTCCCGCCGTTAAGGGAACCACGCCCAGCAGTTCGCCCATACGGCCGTCTGCCTGGGCATGAATCGCCAACCAGCCATCTTGGGGCAGCAGCACGCTGGCTATCTGAATAACGCCATCTTCCTGCACCGCCTGCGCTTCCACTTCCACCACTGGCTCCGAAAGCTGAAAATCCAAAGCAAAGGTCGTGGCGATTTGGGCCGATTCCCAGGTCAGCGGCACGTCGGGGCCATCGGGGAATTCAAATTCGCCGCTTTCGCCTGCGTCACTGTGCAGCATGGCCACCAATGTTGGCGTGGCCAATTGCGGGTCGATAGTGAATTCCAGGTTTTGGTTGATGCCGGTGGCGACAGCCGTATAGGCCAAAACATCCCCCAATTCCCCATCATTCATAGCATACAATACCACCCAGCCATCTTCCGGCGTTACCACATTGGCAATTTGCAGGGTGCCTTCATCGGTGAGCACCTGGTCAGCGGCATTGATGATGGGTACGGCAGGGGTCGGTACCGGCGTGTGGGTAGCGGCGGGCACGGGTGTATTTGTCGCGTTGGCAGATGGGGTGGAAACGGCCGTTTCCATCTCATCAGTGACAGCCGCAGTCGGGGCCAGTGGGGTCGCCTCCTCATTCCTACAGGCTACAACCAAAATCAACAGCAGCCCCAGCCACCAGCCACGTAAAATCAGCTTAAAAAAGATGTTCATAAACCATCCATTCTTATTCAATCCGTCATTCCAATACAGTAAACGCTTCAAAAGAAGCGGGCAGAATTGTAAAAGAGTCGATAAAAATCTCAAATTGTTACCCAGTTTACACCGAACGGCCGTGTCCTGCCGTAAGATTAGGCTATAATATCAACAGTACTGTGATACTATTTAGCAAATCACAAAAGGATCTGCAAAATTAACAAACTCCTTATATTGTGATTTGCTTAAGTAAAAGCGGAAGAGGCACTTTATCTATCTCACTAGCTTTCCCGCTTTTACACCATCCTTGTGTGTGTTGATATTTCCCATCACAGAGCATTCAGCGAACAAACAACTTGTCACTTGCGTAAGAATTTTGTAGTTTGTAGTAAGGAAGGGAAAGTCGTGGGTAACGAAATTTCAAAACGAATTGAACTAGAAAAGCAGGAGCGGATGCTGCACGAGCGGTTGGCTGAAGACACGCGTCGTTTGCAATCTGCACGGGCTCAACTGAAGTTGTGTGAGGAAGCGATGGAACACACACTGTCAGAACTGCACGAAGTAAAGAAACAGAAAAAAGCAATTACAGGCCTGTTAGAAAGCATGTGGAATGGCAGTAAACCGGATGGCTCTTTAGAAACTGCCTAATAACTCTCTAACTTTTTACTTAGAAATGGGAGCCGATTATTGCAATCGGCTCTTTTTGTTTTAGCGAGCAGGATCGGCTTGCCAGCTCATCATAGTGCCATCGGTCGTAACGCGGATGCTGCCCAGCTCATCTGTACGCAGTACAACAGCCCCAACAACTGCTGCCCGCTCTAACATTTCTGGAGCCGGATGGCCAAAACGGTTATCCACCCCCGCTGAAACAATGATAATTTGTGGCTGTACCGCCTGTAAAAAGGGCAGGCTGCTGGAAGAGTTGGAACCATGATGACCCGCTTTGAAGACAAGTGCCGTTAACGGCCGTTTCGTCGCCAACATCTCTCCTTCCGCCATCTGCTCGGCATCCCCCGTAAACAAGAAAGTGAATTCCCCATACACCAATCGCATCGAGACCGAATTTTCATTGCGCTCTTCTTCAATAAGTTTCGGTCCAGGATGCACCACCTCCAGCCGTACCCCATCTTCAATTTCGATGATTTCACCCGCCTGCACCGGACGAATCTCCGTTTCCCGACTTTGCGCCGCCGTGAGCACCTCGTCGTAGATGGGTGATTCACCGAAGCTTTGCCCGTTGGTAATGAGCTGGTTCACTCGGTAGCGATCAAACACGCCTACCAATCCAGAAACGTGATCCGCATCAGGATGGGTGGCGATGAGCATGTCGATCTCTTTGTCCCAAAACGGCATTTGTCGCCCCAATTGATCATTAAGCACGCTGGGATACAGACCGCCATCGACCAAAATCTGCCGCCCGCTGGGCGTTTGGATGAAGGTGGCATCGCCCTGCCCCACGTTCATGAACACAATGTGCAGTTGACCATCCGGCTGGGTCATGCCCCAGCTAAAAACAAGAACGGCCGTTAGCCCCGATGCCCCCAGCGCCAGCTTTTGATTGAAGTTTTGGCGAACGGCCGTAAACAGTCGGCTGCGCTGTTCAGCAGGCTGTTTGCCTAGCCACGTCAGCACCCCAATCACGCCAAAGATGGCAATCACCCCCGCAGGAGAAACAGTGAGCGGAATCGCCGCACCCGGCACGGCGGCAAACAGTCGCACCATCCAAATTGTATAGCCCAAGAACAGCCACGCGACCCAGGCAAAAAGCTGCCCCACCGCTGGCAAAATCAGCCCCACCAGGGTGGCCACGCCACCCCAAATCATGACGGCGGGCTGCACGGGTAAAATAAGCGCATTAGCCAGCAGGCTAATCAGCGACAGCTGGCCGAAGTAACCAATCATCAACGGTAACGTCAAAATTTGGGCAGCCACAGTCAAGATGACGGCTTCGGACAACAAGCCCATCACTTTTTCCACCCAATCACGTTCCAGCCAGCGCTCCAGGGCACGCCGCACCCACTGCGTCAGCGGGTCAGCGTAAAGCATGAGGCTGAGCGTGGCGGCAAAGCTGAGCTGAAAGCCAACGTCCCACAGGGTAAACGGCCGTATCACCGTCATCACAAACCCGGCCAGGAAGAGTGAGGCAAAAGCAAAATTCGGCCGTCCCAGCCAGCGATTGGCAATGAGGTAAATGCTGCCCATCAACGCCGCGCGTACCACAGAGGCATCGGCTCCAACCAGCACCGTGTAAAACGAAATGCCCACCAGGGCAAACACAACCGAACCACGTCGAGAAAAAAACGGCTCGGCCAAACGTACCAAAATTGCCACCAAGATGGCGATGTTGAACCCTGAAATTGCTATGATGTGTGTCATGCCTGTGGTGCGGAATGCGTCATCTAATTCGGGTGGTAAGCCGTTGTCGTTGCCCAGCAAAATACCGGTGAGCAACGCCGCCTGCGGTTCGGGGATAAGTTGAGCGATGGTGGTTTGGGCGCGGCTTTTGAAGGCAAAGATCGCTTGATAAAGTGGATTGCCTTCATTTTCCGCCAGGACGGTGACGTTGGGCAGGGACATGAGGCTATGGATGCCTTGCCGTGCCAGGTAAGTGCGATAGCTGAACGTTTCGCCTTCGGGTGGGGTTTCTAAAATACCCGTCACGCGCAGGCGGCTGCCGTAGTTGATGACGGGGAAGCGATAGGTTTGCACCTGCACCACACCCTGCATGGGCAACTGGGCTCCGCCGCTCACTTGGATGCTGTCTACCTCCACCCGCAAATTGACAAAGCGGTCACGCACGTCTGGCTCATCTACCACCAGTCCGGTGATGGTGACGTTGCGCGTGCCGTTATAATAAGCGATATGATTTGCATCGATGGTGGGTACGGCCGTTCCGTACCGCATCGCGGCCAAGGCCAAAAACAGCACACAAGCTGCGCCCCAGCTGAGTGGACGAGATTTGCGAAGAAATACGGCCGTACCCAATCCCACACCAGCCACGATCAGCCAGATAGTCCAATCGAAGACCACAACAGAGGCCAGCCAGAGGCCCAAAAACCAGGCAATTCCCAGATAAACAATCAGCATATGTGGTTTTCCCCTACATCATTTTGGACGGCACGTGCGTCACTCTGAAACAAAAGGCTTCATTTTGTTACAATACCCAGACACTTTTGTCACTATTTTTACCGAACTCGCTTAACTGGACAAATTCTCAGCAAACGCCGCGATTTTCCCCTTCGGCAAACAATTTCTAACCTTCTGCTTATACCTATTGACTTGACTTCGAGTCAACTCGAAGTTGTAACATGGAGATATGATGACTCAAGAAACGATATACACAATTCAACAAGTAGCTGAGCAGACAGGCTTAACCAGCTATACCCTGCGCTATTACGAGGATATCGGTTTGCTAGAACCTATCGCCCGGGCGGCAAATGGGCATCGGCGTTATTCTGAAACAGACATAAACCGCATCATGATGCTGATGAAGCTGCGTAAAACAAATATGTCTTTGGATGACATGAAATATTTCATTAGCCTGTACCGAGAAGGAAGCGCTACGGCCACAGAGCGGCGTGAACTACTGGAAGCGCATCGGCAGGTGGTTAACGAGCAAATTGAGGAAATGTGTGAGATCCGACGATTCATCGATTATAAAATTGGACTCTATACAGAAGAGGAGAAAGCACACAATGAGCAACATGAAGTATCGACTATTGGGTAGAACCGGGCTGCTGGTATCAGAACTGTGCCTAGGCACGATGACCTTCTTTGGCAAAGGCTTTTGGGAAGTCGTGGGCAAACAAGGGCAAGATTTAGCCAACGAAATTGTGGCCCGATCTCTGGACGCGGGCATTAATTTTATTGACACAGCCAATGTTTATTCTTTTGGCGAATCCGAAACGATGCTGGGCAAAGCATTAGCAGGCCGGCCCCGCGATGAGGTCATCATTGCCACAAAAGTACGCGGCCGTATGAGCGACGAGGTCAACAATGTTGGTTTGACCCGGCACCAAATTATGCGCTCTGTTGAAGCCAGCCTGAAGCGATTGAACACAGACTATATTGATTTGTACCAGATTCACGGCTTTGATCCCGTGACGCCGCTTGATGAAACCTTACGTGCTCTGGATGATCTCGTTCATCAGGGAAAAGTTCGCTACATTGGGGCTAGCAATCTGGCCGCCTGGCAGCTTATGAAAGCCCTGGCCTACAGCGATCAACATCATTTGGCCCGATTTGAATCGCTGCAAGCGTACTACACTATTGCCGGGCGTGATCTTGAGCGCGAAGTTATCCCGCTGGTGCAGGATCAAAACGTGGGGATTATGGTTTGGTCACCCTTAGCTGGTGGTTTATTAACCGGCAAGTTTGACCGTGAAGGCAATGGGCCTGAGGGGACACGGCGGGCCAACTTTGATTTCCCGCCAGTGAATAAGGATCGTGCCTTTGACTGTGTAGATGTCATGCGCGAAGTAGCCAAAGAACATGGCGTTTCCATCCCACAGATTGCTCTGGCTTGGTTGCTGCATCAGCCTGCGGTAACCAGCGTCATTATTGGGGCCAAACGCATGGATCAGTTAGAAGACAATCTAAGTGCGGTAACGGTAAGCTTGACAGATGACCAGATGCAACGCCTAAATGGGGTGAGCCAATTACCGCCTGAATATCCGCAATGGATGTTGGCCCGCCAGGCAGACGGCCGTTTACCGAAGTAGCCCTCACTCTCTTAAAACACATCCATAGACAGTACGAATCAGGAAATATCCATCCAGGTTCGTACTGTTTTTTTGTAGATTGGATACGGCCGTTCCCCTTCCCTTCTCGATGAAACAGGCAAGAAATCGGCTAGGCTGATACAGTCACTCTCTGAATAGCCCATCTGTCACTATGGAATTCATGGCGTGGGTTTGTTACAATACCCCGGTACCTTTGCAGCTATCCCTACTACGTCTAGTTTGCTGAGCAAATTATATGAATGAATTTCCGGCAGAATCCTTCCGCATTTTAGTTGTTGATGACAGCCAATCTATCTTGGAGATTGTTCGTTCCACGTTAGACCATTATGGGTTTCAGGTAATGACGGCCGAATCCGGCGAGCGTGCTTTAGAAATATTGGAAAATGAAGGATTGCCTCACCTGGCGCTAGTTGACATAAATATGCCGATGGGGATGGATGGCTTGGAACTGTGCGATAGGATTTTGCAATTTTGCGATTTGCCCATCATTATGCTAACGGCCGTTGAAGAAACCAGCACCATTGTAGAAGCCATTGACCGGTATGCAGAAGATTACATGAACAAACCAGTGAAGTCAGGCGAACTGCTGGCGCGGGTGCGGCGCGTGCTGCGCTCTATTGGCAATTTTGCCTACCCTCTGGCCCAATTCGTGCAGGTCGATGACAATCTTTCGGTAAACTTTGCCAAGCAAACGGCCGTTGTACAAGGTGAAGAGGTCGGATTAACGCCCACCGAAGCCAAGCTGCTCTATATTCTCATGCGCCAGAAAGGCAAAGTAGTCAGCACAGACTTTATGCTGCGTCGCCTTTGGCCCGCCGATAGTGATTTTGCCGATGAAGACCGGCTGCGCGTTTATGTCCATCGTCTGCGCAGCAAAATTGAGCGAAAAAAGGGTGGGACGCGCTATGTTGTTTCCAAACGACGCAAGGGTTATTCTTTTTTGCCCGACAAAACATAAGGGTGCACTGGTTTATACATCGGGTTGAGCCAAACTATAAACCAGTTAATTTTAAATCGGGCGAAAATTCTTATAATACAAACCTTGTGTATTTTCCTGATATTCCTCCAGATTTTTGAGGCTTTTTCATGACTGAGTCTGACAATATTAACCATCGAATTTTGGCCGTAGACGACGATCCATTTAATTTGCGCATTGTAAGCCATGCCTTGGAACAGACGGGCTACACGGTAATGACCGCTGGTTCCGGCGAAGAAGCATTGTCGATGATCACCCAGCACGGGCTGCCCCACATGGCCATTGTAGATATTCACATGCCACCAGGCATGAGCGGCTTTGAGTTTTGCCGTACCGTACACCAATTCAGTGACTTGCCGGTTATTATGCTAACGGCCGTAAACGAAGAATCGACCGTCGTTGAAGGGCTAGAAGAACACGCCGAAGATTACATCATTAAGCCATTCAACCCCGGCGAGCTCACCGCCCGCGTCAAGCGCGTGCTGCAACGTATGGGGGATTTTGCCTATCCACTACAATCCTTAACGCGCGTTGATGAACGACTGCGAATTGACTTTCCTGGCCGCCAAGCATTGGTCAATGGGAAGTCCGTCAGTCTGACGCCTACCGAAACCAAGCTGCTTTATATCCTCATGCGCAGCGCCGGTCACACCGTAAACACTGACTTTATTTTGCGCCGACTTTGGCCATTGGAACCTGCCTATGAGGATCGGCTGCATGTGCATATGCACCGATTGCGCCGCAAAATTGAGGATAAACAAGATAAAACACGTCCGCGCTACATCACCTCAGAACGGGGCGTTGGCTATACGTTTCGCCACATTGACGACGATTAAAACCCATTCATGAAGTTGACAACGGCCGTTATTCGCCAGGCCTTAGCTTTGCCAGATTTTGACGTTCAATCAGCCCATTATCATATGCTGCCCACCGACCGTAACCGGCAACGCCCCCCAGAAATACCGGGAGAGCCGCGCATTGGCGGCGTGCTTCTGCTACTTTACTGCCATGAACAAGTGATGCATTTAGTCCTCACCCGGCGGCGCGATGATCTAAACTCCCACGCCGGGCAAATCTCTTTCCCTGGTGGCAAGCAAGAAGCCAATGAAACGGCCGTACAGGCTGCTTTGCGCGAAACAGAAGAAGAGATTGGCGTCTCTGCAGCCAAGATCACGATCTTGGGCGAGCTTACCAGCATCTACATTCCCCCGTCTGACTTTGAAGTACATCCGTTTGTGGGTTGGGTGAATGGGGGGAAACGGCCGTCCTTTGTGCCCGAAATTCGGGAAGTCGCCGAAATTATAGAAGTCCCCCTGCCCCAACTACTAGATCCCCACACCCGCGAAATAGGCCCAATCCCCGTGCGCGGTGCGACCTACACTGTACCCTACTACAATATCAACGGTCACAAAGTGTGGGGTGCCACCGCCATCCTCCTCAGCGAATTCCTGGAACGTGTTCGTCAAACAGCTTCTTAAACTCGCTATTTTTATACAATTTTTATTTTCGATCCCATTTTTAACAAAATTTGTAAGGTCCACGCCGTACTCTAGTACCAGTATCTTAATTATCTCTATTTTTTGCGGAAAACCGCAGGAGGAAGCTCAATATGCACACCTTGCCCCGATCTCGCTTTTTGGCTGCGGCTCTTATGCTGCTAGCCGCCTTCGCCTTTTTTACGCTGAACGTTTCACCCGCAGCAGCAAATTTCAGCATCGACATCGAAAAACACACCAATGGCTTTGACGCAGATACACCTGAAGAGGCACCTGTTCTAGAAGTTGGTACGCCGGTTGTTTGGGAATATATCGTCACGAATACTGGCGATGGCCCAGGTCGTCAACTCGAAATTACCGTAACCGATGACCAGGATGTAGACGTTATCTGTACAATTAGTATTTTGTATCCAGGTGAATCGACAACCTGTTACGGTTATGGCACAGCTGAAGCTGGCCTTTACGGCAATATTGGCTGTGTTGAGGGTGTTCGCGTTCGTGACGATGGATCGGTCACGACAGTAAGTGATTGTGACCCAAGCCACTACTATGGTGAAACCCCGCCCCCGCCTCCTCCCGGTGGTGGTGAAGGCTGTACCCCCGGTTACTGGAAGCAAGAGCATCATTTTGACTCCTGGGTTGGCTACAGCCCCAACGACTCCTTTGACGCTGTCTTTGGTGTTTCCTACGGTGGCACGCTGGTTGAAGCAGCCGGTGCCAAGGGTGGAAAAGAGAATGCGTTGGCCCGTCATGCAGTGGCTGCCTTGCTCAATGCCTCCAGCAGTGTAGATTACTATTACACCACAACTGATGTCATCAACATGGTGCAAGCTGCCTTTGCCAGTGGTGATTTCAACGGCACGAAAGATTTGTTTGAATATCAAAACGAACTGGGCTGCCCACTGAACTAGCCAAAGCGAATCAACTGAATTGAAGAAAGGGTGCTCCTGAGGGGCACCCTTTTTTATTTGCTGCGGCCGATGATGGTAGAAGGTTCTGCATCCTGGGCGATGGGTAAGCGAACGGTGAACTGGCTGCCTTCACCTTCTTTACTGCGGGCCTGAATCTTTCCATGATGCAGCAGCACCAATTCCTGCACAATCGACAAGCCCAACCCTGTTCCGCTTCGCCCACCTTCACGCACGCGCGATTTCTCTACCTGATAAAACCGCTCAAAAATGCGATCCAGCTGCTCCGGCGGCATCCCCTTGCCCGTATCTTGCACGGTAAACTCCACGGCTTTGTCACCATACGGCCGTACCATCAAATGCACTCTACCACCTGCTGGTGTGTGATTCAAACTATTCTCCACCAGATTAGACACCACCTGAATCAGCCGATCATAATCGCCCCAGATGGGCGGCGTGGGCTCTGCCTCAAACGTCAGGTGAATCTGGTGAGCTTGGGCGCGTGGCAGCATGTTTTGGCGAACGGCCGTACAAACTTCGGCCAAATCCAACATAGTACGGTTCAGCGCCAGCTGTCCCGATTCAATCTTGGCCAAATCCAGCAGTTGGGCCACCATGCGCCCCATCCGCTCCGCCTCACCGTAGATAATGTTGGCTGCGTGCATCTGGTCTTCGGTAGAAACGGCCGTACCGTCCAAAAGCGCCTGGCTCCACCCCTGAATCGACGTGACCGGTGTCTTTAAATCGTGAGAAACGTTGGCCACAAAATCGCGCTGCGCCTGCCGCGTGGCTGTCACCTGCGCCGACATGCTGTTAAAGCTCTCCGCAACGCGCACCACCTCTTCTGGCCCTTCCAGAGGTAGCTGCTGTTCATATTCTCCCAGAGCAATCGCTTCGGCTGCTCCCGCCATACGCTGCAACGGTCGAGCCACAGAACGCGCAATGAGCCAAGCCAGCAGCACGGCAAACAGCACCCCCACCAGCCCAGCCCGCACAAAAGCCGCACCAAAGCCCAACTCGCGCAGCAGGGCCATTGGCCCCGGCTCCGGCACGGCATACACCACAACCCAGCGCCCAAAGCCGCTGCTAGAAATTGCCCGCGTGTAAACCAGCCAACGATTTCCGTTCGGGTCTTCAAAGCGGACAGCAATTGTATTGGGATCGGTTGTGGGCAAAGAATCGCGCGGCAGCTCAACGCCTTCAATCCTGACCCCGACCAGGCTCTGGGAAGGGTCTGAGTCAAAGATAATTTCGGCATTATTGGCGGTGGCAATGAGCGCACGAACGTCGTTGGCTTCGGCCGTATCTGTCAATGTTTGCAGAAGCGCCTGCAAAAAGTTCTCCTGATCGGCCCCACTAGCCTGAAGGCGAATAACATCATTGCGACTGGCCCGGCTAACAATGTCCAGCCGCTGCAAAGCTGGCTGAAAGCGCAGCCGAGGTTGAAGCCCCAGAGCCACCAGTGCCAGGGAGACCACAAACAGGGTCACCACGACGAGAAATGCGTAGGAAAGCAGCAGACGGCTGCGCAGTGAGCGTAACATAGTTAAAAAATTAAAAACCTCCCGCAGGTTCCATCCTATACCGTCTTCCTGGCTGAAGCCTGCGGGAGGTTGCCAATTTGTGATTTGTGTCAGTGTAAACGGCCGTTATGAAACCGCCATTAAAAAAGTGTAACCACCCTGTAAAAATCAGTAATCGGTGATTCGGTAAACAGTAATTCAGTATACCGATTACTGGCTACTGACCAACTTATATCCCATCCCCCACACGGTTTCAATTGCCAGACTATCGCCCAGCTTTTCCCGCAGGTGGGCAATGTGGACATCGACCGTCCGGGTCTGGCCGTAAAATTCATAGCCCCACACCAGATCCAGCAGTTGGTCCCGCGACAAGACAATGTTTTGGTGATCCACCAGCGTCAGCAGCAGGTCAAACTCCTTGGTGCGTAGAGGAATACGCGTGTCCCCCATCATCACTTCGCGGCTTTTGGGATCAATCGTCACCTCGCCGACCTGACGCACTTCGTCGCCAGCATTACCGCTGGCCGAACCGATTGTCCGGCGTAAAATGGCCCGCACCCGAGCCACCAGCTCACGGGGATTGAATGGCTTGGTCAAATAATCATCCGCGCCCATTTCCAGCCCCACAATTTTGTCAATGTCGTCGTCGCGGGCGGTGAGCATGAGAATGGGCACGTTGCTGTCGGCTCGCACGCGGCGGCATACTTCCCAGCCATCTACTTCTGGCAACATCAAATCCAGCACGATGAGGGCCAGTTCATTCTCCTGTACCAACTTCAGCGCCTGTGCCCCGTCCTGAGCCAGGATCACTGTGTAGCCATCTTTCTCCAAATAAAGCCGGGCCAAATCGCGGATGTTGGCCTCATCATCCACGACGAGAATCGTTTCGTTGGGCATCAACTAGCCTCGGGGATTTCGGCCACCATTTCGATTTCAACTTTTGCGCCTAAGGGCAAGCCGCGCACCGCAAAAGCAGAACGGGCCGGTGGATTATTGCCAATGTAACGGCCGTATACCTCATTCAGCCCACCATAATCTGCCATATCCACCAAAAAGACCGTGGTTTTCACAACGTGGTCAAAACTGGTACCAGCGGCCGTTAGCACAGCGTGTAAATTTTTCATCACCTGCTCTGCTTGGGCAGCAATGTCCCCTTCTACCATTTTTCCTGTGGCCGGATTCAACGCCACCTGCCCAGCGGTAAACAGCAAATTTCCCGTCCGCACCGCTTGCGAATAGGGTCCGACCGCCTTTGGCGCGTCATCCGTGTGAATAATTGTTTTCATTTTCTACTCCTTTGATTTGAGGTGAAAAGTGATAAGTGAACTAGCCACATCTCAGTTTGAGCGAGAAAAGAATAATAGGACACTGATTAACACAGATAGACACTGATTTTTGTTTTTTATCTGTGTAAATCAGTGTTCATCAGTGTCCAATTCCAAAAGTGATATGTAGCTAGATAAGTGAAAAGTAAGAAGAACGCCCACTTTTTACTTGGTAACTGGTTGCAGCCGCCACCCGCTGCCCGCTTGCTGTGCCGGAATGGCCCACAGTTGGGGGGTCGTCGCTTCAATGGTGAACTGTAAATTTTTGAGCCAATCCTTACGGGCGGCTTCCACGTTAAAAACAACAAATTCCAATAACTTAAGGGCGTCTTCCTGGGTGGTAACCGCTTCTATGAAAGGAAAGTTCTGGGGCTGGGTAGTGCGCTGGAATTGGGGCTGGCGCTGCACCATGTCACCGCCAAGTTGGCAGGCAGCTTCAGTGGGCATGTCCCAGGCGGGCACGTACAAACGGCGCGGGTAGCCCCACAGCTGTTCAGAATCTTGCTGGGCCTGTTTGTTACGCCCCTGCGTCTGGCGACTGGTGATGTTCACACGGCCGTTAAATAGCCAAAGCGGCAGCCAGGCGTCAATTGTGTCCGGTTCCACAGCTGAGGCGGCAAACTGGAGGGCAACGGTGTCCAGGCCGGTGTCATTGATGGCAACGGCCGTTTCACAATTTCCACAGCGCAGCACCACCACCTCCGGATTTTGCGGCTTGAGGGGTTGGGCACAAGTAGGGCAGCGCAAAGCCAACAACTTCATCGCTTGCCCCCTTCTGATAATTCTTCCAGCACGCTCATGCCAGAGCGCAGCATCTCCTGAACATCACCATCCCCTCCCATAAGGCCACCCGTCAGCGCCGACATCAAACCGCTGCCATCGGATTCACCGGCCAGAGCTGCCTTGCGCGCTCCTTTTTGAATCTCTTCCACCTCTTCACCATAACGGAAGGCGCGGTACCCAGCGGCAATTAGACCAATCCCCAGGGCAATAGGCATGAGGATAAACAAAAAGCTGCCATCGTCATCGCTGTTGCCAATGAGCGTGCCTGCTAAAAGGGTGCCATTCACCAAAATGAAGTTACCAATGGCCAGTCCCCCCACCAGCGCCGCCGCCCGGTAGAAGATGTTGCCGGGGGCTTTACCGTAAAGGATACGGCCGTTCACCCCATCTACCACCACCTGATAATTTCGCTTATGGTATTCATAGCGCGACACCCACAGCGGATAATAAACAATCGACAGACGCTGCCGCAAAAAGTGGAACTTCTCAAAAAACTTGGTGCGCAGATTGCGCGCCTTGCGACCCCGGTAGGTGAAATGCCGTCCAGCTTCCTCCAACGCATCGCTATGAGACTCCGACGGTTCAAACACCATCGCCTCGGCGTGCAGACGGTCGCTGTCGTACGGTTGCAGCTGCTCTTTAGAGATGGCTACCTGATGCACGCCGTATTCAGCTACGTCAACAGCCGCATCGTTCCAATGCATCATCTCGCTAATTTTCACCTCAACCGGACGGGTGCTGTCCTTGCCCGACTTTACCCGGCCAAACATCCAGCCCGCCACAAACGATTCCACCCGCCAGTAGGGCAGATAGACCAGGAATGTGTCTTTAATTTGCGCGGCTTTAGCCAGGTCGCGCGCTTTTTTCATGCCGCGAAAGAAGTTCCCCACCGTTTGCAAAGCGCGTTCCCGCTCCACCACCTGGGGTACCTGCCAGCGGCGCACGCCGCGCTCTCCTTGTACCAGCGAGTGTGTATGGCAAAATGGGCATTCGACGATGCGATCCCCTTCAGCAACGGGCACGACGCCGCTGCATTCGGGGCAGGTGAGTCCTTGGGTTTTGTTAGTTGATTGTGCCATAGTTTGTTCGCGTAAGGGTGACCCGCTGGGTCCCCCTTACCAATGATTACACGCGGGCAGAAATATAAGCTGCCACGCCAAAAATAGGAATTGCCAGCAAAACAGCCACCACGATATAGCCTAAAATGCCAAATACAAGCCCTGTGCCATCGGTGGTAAAGAAGCTGATGGCCGGAATGAGTGCTGCGCAAAAGTAAAGCGCACAGCCCACAGAACCAATGGCCACGTAGGGCACTTCGCGCTTGGAAGGAAAAATGCTGGCAAACACCTGGCTGCTGGCGGCATCGACAACGGCCGTATACTCCCTCCCCTCAAACTGATATTTAAACAAATACAACGGCAGGTGCACCAGCGAACTCTCTTTAATTTGCCCGGCGGCAATCTTTTGATTCTCCGCCAGCCATTTGCGCACCGTTTCCAGGGGCACCGTAGGTGTCAGGGCATCACCATCCATTGTGTGGTCATACGGTTCCAGGTCAGAGGCCGGAATGCTCAGTTCGGTAACATCAATAATGGAGAGGGCAGCGGCCGGTTTCAGGACGACTTTTTCCTGGCCGTTCTGGTCAATACGCAGCAGCCACATGGGGAACATCTGGAAAGACGGCCGTTCCAGCACCGCCTTCTTGTCCAAATCCTTTACCGTATCATTCCCCCCCATCCAGCGACGGACAGCGGCAGAAGCGGCCGTTTCATCCACGGTGGACCGCACCGCATAATGCAGCACCGCCCCACTCTTATCAACAAAGTTGGTCGCGCCGCAAAATTCACAGGTAACAAATTGCGATCCTTGCTCTACGGGAAGAACGGCCGCACATTGGTGGCATAAAATTTGGGTTTCGGGGGAAGCTGTGGCAAATTCATCCATATCAATGGCATTGTACTCAAAAGACAAAAAAAGACGCAAGCCAATCTTCAATATACTCTTTTAAGGTTAGAATTTTTCGGTAGCTTTATACAAAGGCACAAAGAAACCAAGAAACAAAGGTTTTTCTTTGCGCCTTCCAAACCTTTGTTTCTTAGTATAAATTTCTAAGGTCTCATAATTACGCACCTAAGTTTGTTTATGATAAACTCAGCAGTCGAGGATTTAAGACTCACATAACCAAAGAAAATCTGGCAGCCGGAAGCACATCTTTCTGAGCCTCCGTGTCTCTGCATTAAAATCAAGGAGCAACCAACCATGATCGATGTCAATCAGCTACGTCGCGGGGTAAGCTTTACCCAAGATGGCAATCTTTATAAAGTTTCGGAATACAGTCACAGTAAACCAGGGCGCGGTAAAGCCACCATCCGCGTAACCGTGCGAGATTTGCGCTCTGGCTCGAACTTCCAAATCACCTTCACCTCTGGTGATCGGGTTGAGGATATTCGGCTGGATAAACAAGTCTTTCAATATCTATATGATGACGGCACATTCTATGTTTTCATGAATACAAGCACCTACGAACAAAAACAGGTAAATCACCATGTTTTAGAAGATGACAAGGAGTTCCTCATCGACAACATGGAGCTGGAACTGCTGATGTACGAAGGAGAAGTGTTGGATTACGTGCTGCCAAAAACGATGGACTTTGAAGTCGTAGAAGCAGAAAATGCTGTCGCTGGCGATACAGCTACCGGCGCAACGAAAGAGGTCATCACCAGCACCGGCCTAAAGGTAAAAACCCCATTGTTTGTCAACATTGGCGACAAAATTCGGGTCAACACCGAATCCCGCGAATACATCACCCGCGTCTGATTTTTGTGGCTAAATTTGGGCAAACTTCATAGATAGTTTGTGGGAAGCGCTTTGAACAGAATGGTTTCAGAGCGCTTTTTGTTTTTCGATCAGAAAGATATTGCCATTTCCCAGTGGATTGTGCTATAGTGCCAGCAGGGTTTTATGTTAATAAACGGCAGGTGAAACGGTGGGCGAAACGGCCGTTTCCCAGCCTGCCACTGGCTACTTCTAGGAGGTCCTCCCCATGAGAACAGGTGTGTTTTCTTCGTTCCGCAGGATAGCCATCCTGCTATTGCTTTTTGGACTGCTTCTTGGTGCCACCGCCGCCACTACCTATGCCGCTCCCCAAGAAGCCCCCGCCGAAAGTTATGGTGTCTACCACACCGTGCGCTACGGTGAGACCCTTTCGGTCATTGCCCTCAACTACGGCGTCACCGTCTACGATATTTTGGCAGCCAATCCTCACATAGTAAATCCCAACCTGATTTACTATGGCACAGTCATTTTTATTCCTTATGCTTATACGCCGCCCAGCCCACCGCCCGTTCCACCGCCGCAGCAATACTGTCGTTACTACCACACCGTGAATTATGGTGACAATCTCATCAACCTTGGTCTGTGGTACGGCCTAAGTCCTTACACCATTGCCGAAGCCAACCACATTTACAACCTCAACTACATTTACACCGGGCAAACGCTCTGCATTCCCTAGACCGTATTATAGATGGGTCCAATCTCTAGAGATTGGACCCATCTATTTTTGTTTACACGACGATATTCACCAGCTTTTGCGGCACAGCGATAATTTTGCGGATGGGTTGTCCGTTGATGTGCGCCTGCACGTTAGGGCAATTCACGGCCGTTTCCTTCACCATCTCTATCGACGCATCCACCGCCACCGTGATCCGGTCACGCACCCTGCCATTCACCTGCACCACCACCGTGATTTCTTCATCCCGTGTCAGTGCGTCATCGTAGGTGGGCCAGGGCTGGACGTGGACTGATTCACTGTGGCCCAGCACCATTTGCCACACTTCCTCGGCAATAAATGGCGCAAATGGAGCCAGCAGCCGGGCCATCGTGCCAATGGCTTCCCGCCATGCCTCAGCCCCAATCGCCTGTTCCCGCGCCTCATACAAACCGTTCAGATATTCCATCAGGCCAGCAACGGCCGTATTAAACCGAAAATCCTCCATCTCCTGCGTGATCCGCTTGATAATCTTGTGCCGCGCCCGCTCAAACGCCATCTCCGCAGCTTCAACTCCGCGCCTCTGCGCCTCCGCGTTGATTTGCTCTTTGGCCAGCGTCCAGAACCGCTCGATAAAGCGCACCGGGCCACGAATACCCACATCGTCCCAGGTCACGTCGGCGTCAAATGGCCCCAGGAAAACAACATACAGCCGCAGGGCATCGGTGCCATGTTCAGCAATCACATCATCTGGCCGAATAACGTTGCCGCGCGATTTGGACATGCGACGGCCGTCCAGCGGCGAGGACAGCACGCCCTGATTACGCAGCTCGGTAAACGGTTCCACAAAATCAATTATGCCAGCGTCGGCCATCACTTTGGTCCAGAAGCGGGCGTACAGCAGATGCAGCACGGCATGTTCCGCGCCGCCAACATAGGTGTCCACCGGCAGCCAGCGCTGCACCGCCACCGGATCAAACGGCCCTTCCTCATAATGTGGATTGGCAAAGCGCAGGAAGTACCAGGAAGAACAGGCAAAGCCATCCATCGTGTCGGTTTCGCGCTGCGCCGGGCCGTTACACTGTGGGCAACTGGTGTTCACCCATTCCGCGATGTGCGCCAGGGGAGAACGGCCGTCTCCCGCCGGAGCAAAATTATCGGTCTCTGGCAGCAGCACCGGCAGATCTGCTTCGGGCACAGGCACCGGCCCGCAATCCGGGCAGTGCACAATGGGAATGGGCGCACCCCAGTAGCGCTGGCGCGAAATCAGCCAGTCACGCAGCTTGTAGGTTACCTGGGGCCGACCTTTGTATTGGGTTTGCAGAACGGCCGTTATCGCCGCCATCGCCGCTTGTGAAGTTTGCCCAGTGAATTGGCCTGAGTTAATCAGACGGCCGTAGCCCGTAAAGCAGCCACCCGCTTCTGCCCCATCTTCCGGTTCAATAACCGGCACGATGGGCAGCTCGTACGTTTGAGCGAAAGCGAAGTCGCGGCTGTCGTGGGCCGGTACGCCCATCACCGCACCGCTGCCATAGCCGGGCAGCACGTAATCTGCTACCCAAATTGGCACGGGCTGGCCCGTCAGCGGGTGCGTGGCATAGGCCCCGGTGAAGACACCGGTTTGTACCTTGTCTGTAGAGGTGCGGTCAATTTCTGTTTTACGTTTGGCTTGCTCGGTGTAGTGAGAAACGGCCGTTTGCTGCTCTCCTGTCACAATCTGCCCCACCAGCGGATGCTCCGGCGCAATAGCAATAAACGTCACGCCAAACAGCGTATCCACCCGCGTCGTAAAAGTCTTAATTTCAAAAGCTTCATCAACAGATTTTTGCTGATCCATCTGCGAAATCTGTGTAATCTGCGGATTCTTTATTTGGAAAACAACTTCGACGCCCTCGGAACGGCCGATCCAGTTGCGCTGCATCGTTTTGATGTTTTCCGGCCAATTTACCGTGTCCAGATCGGCCAGCAGCCGATCGGCGTAGTCGGTAATCTTGAAGTACCACTGGGCCAGCTCTTTTTTGGTGACCTCGCTGTCACAGCGCCAGCATTTGCCCTGCTCCACCTGCTCGTTAGCCAGAATCGTTTGGCAGGTGGGGCACCACCACTGGCTGCCCAATGCCCGGTAGGCCAGCCCGCGCCGGTGCAGCAGCAGGAAAAACCACTGCGTCCAGCGGTAATAATCGGGAAAGGTAGATTTGATCTCACGCGACCAATCGTAGGAGCATTCCATCTCTTTCATTTGCCGCCGGTAGGTGTCGGTGAACAGCTTGGTGCTTTCGCGGGGATGAATGTGGTGTTTAATGGCGTAATTTTCGGCGGGCAGGCCAAAAGCATCCCAGCCCATCGGGTGCAGCACGTTGTAGCCTTGCATCCGCTTGTAGCGGCTGGTGATGCAGGTGGGCACGTAGTTGCGAGCATGCCCCACCGACAGCCCAGCCCCGGATGGATAGGGAAAGAAATCCAGAATGTAAACATCTGGCTTGTCGGGGTCATTACCTGTTTGGTACAGTTTTTGCGTTGCCCAGACGGGTCGCCACTTTTTCTCAACAGCCTGGGGATTGTAACGGCCGTCTGATTTGTTGGTTTGTTTTGTCATTTTTTTGCCTCATCTTGTTATCCATATAGTTTAGAAATTTACCGCAGCGAACGCGGAGGGCGCAGAGTTTTTTGAAACTTAACCTCAGCGTTCTCCGCGCATTCTGCGGTGAAAATTCCTGAGTCACCCTAAAACTGCCCGACAGCAGCAGAGTGCTCAGGCACACTCTGCTATTCGGCAAGCGCCGACGCTGCTGCCGGGCTGGCTAACAATAAGAGGTTCCAATTTTGGATAATGACAAACTCTATTCTCATGACAATCATCTTGGTAAGGGCGACCCGGCGGGTCGCCTCTCCTCATTCAACTTTCCGGGCGCGAAGGCCAAGGAATAACGGTATTTCCGCACTGGCCCGCTTGTCTGCTTTCAGACGGCCGTTGGCCAACTGGGCCACATCCTGCACCGGAATCTCCTGCACACGCTCCACCAGCAAACCACACTCGGCTAGTCCGTTGATGTACGCTTGCAAAGGGCGGTGAAAGCTTTTGGTCCTGTGTCTTTTGCCGTGCCTGTTCGGCCGCAGGGGCACGTGCAGGGTCGTCAAGTAGCGGTCGATGCGCCGGAAGCGCAGCTTGCGCTGTTCGTCCCAGCCCCAGCCGCTTTGCCGGGGAATACGGAAGCAGGGATGGGTCATCAGAATCACCAGGCGGCCACCCGGCTTAAGCGCCCAGGCTGCATTTTGCAGCACCGTGTTGAGTGGGTCCATGTCTTGAATACTGAGCAGGAAAACGGCCGTATCAAACCCAGCCCGCTCAATCCCTTGCACCCCAGCCAACGCTCGCGCATCTCCCTGCACAAACCGGGCCTGACGATGCCGCTTTCTAGCCCGCTGCACCAGCTTGGGACTGGCTTCAACACCTACATACACCATGCCCGCATCTTGCAAATAAGGGGCCAAGACGCCCTGTCCCGCACCAATATCCAACACTGACTCACCTGCCTCAGCTTCTAGCAGGTTCAGCAAGGCTGGAATTGCCACTTGCCGATGATACTCTCCACCTTGCTGTCCCATCCAGCCATCATACCAGGCAGCCACATCATCCCAACTGGTAGGCGGGCTATGATTTTTTGTTGTTAACTTATTATGTTTCACGTTTTTCCTCCACAAATCGTTAGGGTAAAGAGCCGGTTTGTGCAGTTGGTGAAACAAAAAAACCACAGGGTTTCCTGTGGCTGAGTAACAAAAAAGGCCACAGGGCTGAAGCACCTGTGGCCTGACGTTTAGAAATCTGATTTCTTAATTCATTCGACCCATGAGGTTGCCCCAGCAACGCAACAAACACGGCTACCAAGTAAGTGCCGCTGTTCATTTCGTAATCGTTGAGCAACCATGTAGTCAATCATCATAAGATTTCCTGAATTAGACGCCAACAGAGTAGCATACTCCTCCTTATGCGTCAACAGTTTTTGCATTTTTAAGCGAAAAAAAGATTGATTATTTAGAACAATTGTGCTACAATTCCAAGTGTATTTAGATGGGCGCAATGGCTTGTATTTGTCTGTTTTTGAAATGCCTGAAACGTGATATTATTTATCGTTCGTAAGCGTTTCTATTTTAGGTAATTACGTGCCAAAAATGAAATTTTAAGGAGAGTGTTGCATGTATCAAAAGATAATTGTTGTTGGGAATTTGGGCGGTGACCCAGAAATGCGGTATATGCCAGACGGTACGGCCGTAACCAACTTTAGTCTCGCCTCTAACCGCCGCTGGACTGATGGGGCGACAGGCCAGCCTCGTGATGAAACAACCTGGTTCCGCGTCTCAGTCTGGCGCAAACAGGCCGAAACAGCCAATCAATATTTGTCTAAAGGCAGCAAGGTGCTTGTGGAAGGGCGTCTGCGCCCAGACCCCGCTTCTGGCGGTCCCCGTACCTACACCCGGCAAGATGGCACGGTTGGGGCCTCTTTTGAAATTACGGCCGACACGGTGCGCTTCCTCAGCAGCCGGGAAGAAGATGGCAGCTATTCCGATGATAGCGGCGGCAGCTATCAGAGCGCCCCAGCTGCAGAAGAAGACGATATTCCGTTCTAAAATCAAACCGTTTTAACTTGATAATTTAGAAACGGCCGTGTCCAACATCAGCGACACGGCCGTTTTTTTATTGGATAGCGCGTTTTAATCAGCTGGCTTTCACACCATAAATAATCTCAGAGGGGAAACTCATTTGGCTGATGAACTCGCGTGATACTTGTTGAAATCCGGCCGCTTGCACAAATTCCAGCATGGAAACCCCACGACAACCACCCATCCAGGCCGGTTGGATGCGATAAACGGTATCCCAAACCTTGTTATACCAACGGCCGTTCCGAGCCATATTCACCAAGACCAGCCGCCCACCAGGTTTTAACACACGTTTGAACTCCCCAATAACCCGTGGAAAATCTTCTTCCGGGAGCAAATCAAACATGTAATTGTTAATGAGGAGATCGAAGCTCGTGTCTGCAAAATCAAGCTTATATGCATCACCCACGCGCAGTCGGTAGTTCCTGGCCTTCGTTAGCGCAGCTTTCTCTTTGGCTTCGGCTAGCATCGCTTCTGTCAGATCAAGCCCCTCATTGAGGCCAGAAGGATTCTTTTGCAAGATTTGTTGGAACGTCAACCCCGTGCCTACTGCAACCTCCAAAACAGATTCTCCATCTTGAATCGCGGCCATCTCAATGCAGCGCCGCTGGGCTTTTGATTCGGTTAACTTGCCCCAAACATCATAAACGGCCGCTTTGCCAGCATACACATCAGTCACTTGCTGCTTAGATAATTTCGCTTCTAACATGATTACAAAGTCTCCCGAACTATGACTGTGTGGCCTGTGGCTTAACGGCCGTAATCCGCGCGCTAAAAATCTGTGCCGGACCCACATGCGGGGCCACATCCGCTAATTCCACATCCACTTCATCCTTCTTTTGGATGGAAACCTGGCTAAACCCGGCAGCCCGCATCCAGGCTGCCATCTCCGCCACATCCTCAGCTCCAGTGATGCACCCTGCCCAGGCAGACATATCAGCTCGTTCCTGTGCGGCGAATTTGCCGCGCGTCACCATGTCAGACACGGCTAAACGACCACCAGGCTTGAGCACACGGAACGCTTCCTGGAAAACGGCCGTTTTGTCCGGGCTCAGGTTAATCACACAGTTAGAAATAATCACGTCCACGCTGTTGCCATCCACCGGCAGCGCCTCGATTTGGCCCTGGCGAAACTCTACGTGCTCCACGCCTAGCTTTGCTTTATTGCGGTTGGCTTTTTCCAGCATGGCAGGCGTCATGTCCACACCAATGACGTGACCGGTTGGCCCCACCCGCTCTGCGGCCAAAAAGCAGTCGATGCCGCCGCCGGAACCCAAGTCCAGCACGGTTTGGCCCGGCTCCAGGCTGGCAATGGCAATGGGATCGCCGCAGCCCAGCGATAGGCCGGTGACGTCGGCAGGGAGTTGGCTCAAGTCCACATCGTACAGGTCGCTACCGCAGCAGTCTGCGCCACTATCTGGATCGCAGCAGGTGGCATTTTGCCCCAGAACGGTTAACTCAGACTGAAAGTCTTGGGCGATACGGCCGTACCGTTCCTGCACCGCCAGATGAATCTGCTCATTTGAAGTTGTTTTTGTTGTCATTTCTCACCTCACATTGATGTCTGTCTATATGTTTTCGCAAAAAAAAGCCCCTTACTTTATAACAATGGAATCAAGGCTAACTTCAGGCGCAAATTTTTGCATGAGGGTGCCACAGCAAAGGGCCACAGCACCCTGGTTTAAGGAGTAAAAAATTTGTTTGCCTTCGCGCCGGGTGTGCACCAACCCAGCCTCACGCAAAATCGACAAATGATGCGAAACAGTCGGTTGCGAGATGCCACCCAGCAAGTCAACCACATCGCTCACACACAGCCAGGTGCAGCAAAGATGGTTCATAATCTTTTGTCGGGTTTCATCGGCAATCGCTTTGCCAAAGGTAATAGGGTCGCTCATCATTTTTGTCATATCGAAGATCGTCAATATGATGGCATTATAAACGATGGCCTGATTTTGTCAAGCGGCCGTTTCCCAGGTTTGACTTAACCATTTGCCACCGATAGAATCCGCCATCTACCTCAAGGAAGCGAGAAGAAAGAGATGAAAATTGTTGTTGATGCCATGGGAAGTGATGATCATCCTGGACCAGATGTAGCTGGAGCCGTGCAGGCGGCCCGCGAATTTGGCGACACTATCATTTTGGTGGGTGACAAAGCCAAAATCGAGGCAGAGTTGGCCGACCAAAACACAACCAGGCTGCCTTTAGAAATTGTCCATGCGAGTGACGCCATCACAATGGAAGACAAGCCATCCCAGATTGTGAAAAACAAGCCAGAGTCATCGATGCATGTGGGGCTATCGCTGGTTAAAAATGGCCAGGCCGATGCTTTTGTCTCGGCAGGTAACACCGGGGCCATTTTGGCGGTAGCCATGCTGCGCCAATCAGGGCTGGGGCGCATTCCAGGCATTAAGCGACCTGCCTTGGGGGTCATCTTCCCCACGAAATATCGTCCTATGCTCATCGACAACGGGGCCAACGCCGACTGCCGCCCGGAATATTTGCTGCAATTTGGGCTGATGGGCAGCATGTATGTGGAGCGCGTGCTCAACATCGAAAAACCCCGCGTAGCGCTTATTTCTAACGGCGAAGAAGAGGGCAAGGGAAACGATCTGATTAAGGAGACAATTCCCCTGCTGGCGTCCAGCGGCTTAAACTACCTTGGTAATATCGAACCCAAAGAATTTATGAATGGGGCCGCCGATGTGGGCGTGACAGATGGCTTTACGGGCAATCTTATTATGAAAACGGCCGAATCCGTGGCCAGCTACATGTCTACTCTTATTCGAGACGAGCTGATGGCTAATCCCATCTCCATTTTGGGTGGCTTGCTTACGCGGTCAGCATTTAAGCGGGTGCGGGGTCATTTGGACCCGGATGAGGTGGGGGGTGCGCCACTGTTGGGCGTAGACGGGGTTGTAATTGTTGCCCACGGCCGTTCCAATGCCTACGCTATTAAACAAGCCATTGGTCAGGCACGACGCATGGTAGAAAACCAGGTGGTCGAGGCAATTACATCCGGCATTGCCAGTGAACGGTAATCGGTAAGTCAGTAATCAGTAAATCAGTTTGCTACTTTTCACTTATCACTTTTTACTTTTCACTGCTTAAAGAACCAAGCAGGTCATGAATGAACAACCATTTTCTGGACGCCAAAGGAAGACCCCGCATTGTCATTACGGGCATGGGGGTAATGAGTCCATTGGGTCACACCACCGAAGAGAGCTGGGATAGTCTGTTAAACGGCCGTTCCGGCATCGGCCCTATTACCCACTTCGACGCTTCTGGCTTACCCAGCCGCGTGGCGGGGGAAGTAAAAGAGTTTGTTGCCAAAAAATTTATGGACTTCAAAGAGGCCCGCCGCATGTCTCGTGCCTCTCAGCTGGCGGTGGCTGCGGCCCGCATGGCCCTGGCCGATGCGGGCTTGCCCGAACCTGTACCCAACGCCGAACGCGTTGGCACATTGGTTGGCACAGGCGTCGGTGGCTTTGAAGTGGCTGATGAAAATCTAAAAATCTTGCGCAGCCAGGGTTTCAATCGAGTCAGCCCCTTTGCCATGACCGGCTTTTTACCCAATATGCCCAGTCACCACGTCAGCTTGCTGGCCAAAGCGTTAGGGCCAATTAGCACGGTAACGGCTGCTTGTGCCACCGGCACCCAAGCCATTGGCGAGGCGATGGAATATATTCGCAGTGGTCGAGCCGATATGATGATTACCGGCGGGGTGGAAGGTCTCATTCACGAAGCCGCTATTGCTGGCTTTGGCGCAATGCGGGCGCTTTCGACGGGCTTCAATGACACGCCCGAAAAAGCCAGCCGCCCTTTTGATAAGGATCGGGATGGATTTGTGTTGAGCGAAGGTGCCGGGATTTTGATTATCGAACGATTGGATCAGGCGTTGGCCCGCAAGGCCCATATTTATGCCGAGCTAAAAGGATATGCCATTTCGTCCGATGCCTACCATGTGGCCCAACCAGATCCCCAAGCGGCCGGGGCAGTGCGTGCCATGCAATGGACGATACAAGACGCCTGTTTGCAGCCCGATGATATCAGCTACATCAACGCGCACGGCACCTCTACGCCCGTCAATGATTCGGCGGAAACCTTTGCCGTGAAATCTTTGTTTGGCGAGCGTGCCTATGAGCTGCCCATCAGCAGCAGCAAATCGGTGTTGGGACATGCAATGGGGGGTGCAGGGGCCATTGAAGCCATCTTTTGTGCCCTGGCTTTGAACCAGGGCATCATTCCACCTACCTGGAATTATGAAACGCCAGACCCGGACTGCGACCTGGATTACGTTACCAATGGGCCACGATCTGCACCGCTAACAACGGCTATGTCCAACTCGTTTGGGCTAGGTGGCCAAAATGCGTGTCTGATTCTAGGAAAATATGATACAAATGGTGAGGCGTTGAATGGCAACGCCTCCAAATGATACTGTGAAAGATATTTTAATATGGTTATTTTAAGAGACGATCAACGAATTGCCCGCTTTAAACGCATCAGCCAGATTACCAGTTTTGTGGGAATGGGCGTACTGCTGGTTGGTTTATTTTTAGTTTTCCTGCCCAATACGGCAAATCTGTTTTTCTATCAGTTGGTGGCTTTGTTTATAGGCTGGATGCTGTCACAGATTGGCATTTATCTGGGGCACCGCTATTTGCGTGACCCACGCCCAGACGAGGTATTGGATGATGTGTTGAAGAAGATAGCGCGCAACGGCCGTATCTACCATTACCTCCTCCCCGCTGCCCACGTGTTACTCATTCCCACCGGCATCATTGTCTTTGTCCCCAAATACCAGGCGGGCGTCATTTCTGTTGACGGCGAGAAATGGAAACAGAGCGGCATGGGGCTGCGCCGCTTTTTTGGTCAGGAACGCTTAGGCAATCCTAGTCGAGAAGCCATGCTCAATGTGGAAGCCATCGCCAACTATCTGAACAAAAATGCCCCTTCTGTGGAGGAAGTGCCGATTGCGGCGCTTATTGTTTTCACCAACAAAGGCAACAAAAACCTGGACCTGAAAAAATCCACCATCCCCGCCATGCATTACACCAAGGTAAAAGGATATTTGCGGCAGCAAAAAGGGGAAACTCCGATGCCGGATGAGGTTTTTACGGCCGTTCAGGAGGCGTTCGACAAAAAAGCCAGCCATCTGCTGGAAACAACGCTGGACGACGCGGTAGAAACGGTGTAAGGAGCGCTTTTTCTCATGGAAATTGCCCCGAACGTCTACTGGTTAGAAACCAGCAGCAGCAATGTATACCTCATTGTAGAACCGCCCAACATTGTGCTGGTTGATACGGGGATGCCTAAACAAGATAAGGCCATTTTTGAACTGCTGGGCAATCTTGGCTACCAGCCAACAGACCTGACGCATATTTTGGTCACCCATGCCGATATAGACCATGTGGGCAGCCTGGCAGCATTACACAAAACGTCTGATGCGCAGATACATGCAGGGGCTGCTTCGGCCCAGTTGATTGCCCGTGGTAAATCTCCCAAACATATGCCGGTTATCATGCAGTGGGTGATTGATACGTTTATAAAGTACGGCGCTGTCGCTCAAGAAAAAATCGCGGTTTTTAAAGATGGGGAAACTTTGCCATTTTTGGGTGGTTTGCAGGTGTTGGCCACGCCGGGGCATACGCTGGATCATTTTTCGTTTTTTAGCCCAACAGCGGGCGTTTTGTTTGCCGGAGATGCACTGAACACGCGAGACGGCCGTATCAACCTTACCCCACCCCGCATCACCGCCGACAAAACGGCCGCACGTCACTCAGGTATTCGTTTGTTAGAACGCTCTCCTGCCGTGATCGCCTGTGGGCACGGC
This sequence comes from uncultured Anaerolineae bacterium, assembly GCA_905479495.1. Classification (GTDB taxonomy): domain Bacteria; phylum Chloroflexota; class Anaerolineae; order Promineifilales; family Promineifilaceae; genus Leptofilum. Next base: position 61,040 of record CAJQMR010000002.1, on the reverse strand, counting down.
ACCCCTTCCACCAACCACACTGCAGACGATTTGATGCACGTCTTCAACACGCTTCGACAAGAATGAGGTGAAACATGACATTAACCAGTCGCACCATCCTGGATCAAGAGCTCAACCAGCTAAAAGACAACATCATTCGCCTGGCCAGCGCTGCCATTGAGAGTCTCGACAAAGCAATGAACGCTTTGCAAACCCGCAATGTTGCCGAGGCAAACCAGGTCGTCACAAACGATGAAGCTATCAATCAACTGCGCTACGAGATTGAAGAAAAAGCCCTGCTTATCCTGGCAACACAGGCACCCACTGCCTCAGATTTACGGACTGTAATTGCCGCTATTCACCTGGCGGTAGAGCTAGAGCGCATTGGCGATCATGCCTCAGGGATCGCTCGTCTGGTCGAACGCATGGAAAACGAGGCTGAAATAGATACCCTCTACAAGCTGCCCAAAATGGCCAAGCGCGCCCGTGAAATGCTCCAACAAGGGATTGATGCTTACATTCAGCGCGACCCGCAACTTGCCCTGGAACTGATCAAGCGGGATGACAAAATAGACAAACAATACAACAAGCTGTTCCGGGAAGCGCTTGAAGAAATGCGCGACGATGATTACATTCGCCGGGCCACCTACCTCTTGTGGGTAGGCCACAATTTAGAGCGAATTGGTGACCGGGCCACCAATATTGCCGAGCGCGTTATCTTTATGTGCACAGGCGAATTTGTCGAGACACCGACAGAGTTAGACTAAAAAGCGATCTGTAATGAATGTAGCCATTTCGGAATCGAGTAGCTATTTTAGGCCCGTACGCCAATGAGCTATGGAAATGGCGGCCAGGAAAAACCCATAGTTGCGGCAAATAAACACCTCAATAAATCAAAAAGATGTGGCAAAGTTGACAACAACTCACATTGCCAATAGAATTTTGAACCACTGAACTCGTTTACGCGCACATCACCACACTTTTGGAAGAGGAGGTGATAGTGGCCCAATAATCAACCAAAATTTGAACCGAAGCAGGTTCTATCTATTCTGTCAACTCTATCTTTGTTTAAAACGCAAGCAAGCATGCATGCGTTAGATATATTTGTTGTTCAAGTAGCTGTTTGCGAGTAAAGCTATGCTCAGGATGAGGATCCAGAGAGTACAGCCTGACATCAGCAGAAAACATACAGGTACAAAACCCATAATTTTCCGTAAGGAGGAGAATTACATGAAACGTATGAGTTGGTTAACTTTATTGATGTTGTTGTTGTCCCTGGTCTTGGTGGCCTGTGGCGGCAGTGGCGACACCGAACCAGAAGCCGATGAAGGTGACACCGCCGCCGACACTACATCGGACACCGAAGAGGCAATGGATGAAGAAGCAATGGCCGAGTTGGTTTGTGACGACGCCATTGGCTGTGTTGAGATCGGCCCCGACGATCCCATCCGCGTTGCTTCTGCACTGGTCATTACAGGCCCCAATGAATCACTCGGTCTGGATTCCCAGTATGGCGTAGAGATTGCCATTGCCGATCGTGGCGAAATTGATGGGCACACCATTGAACTGCAAGCTGAAGATGAAGGTTGTAATGCTGAAGGCGGTCAGGCTGCCGGGCAAAAGATTGCTTCTGACCCCTCGATTGTAGGCGTTATCGGCACGAGCTGTTCCGGTGCTGGTGTTCCCATGTCCCAGATCGTCTGTGCTGAAGGCATCGCTATGATCTCCCCCTCCAACACAGCTCCTGGTCTTACAGATCCTGGCTCCCGTCAATCCTGCTACTTCCGCACCGCCCACAACGACAAAATTCAAGGTCGGGCAATGGCTGAGTACGTTTACAACGAACTGGGTCTGACAAAAGCGGCCGCGATTCATGATGGTGACCCCTACACTGAAGGTTTGGCCTCTGTTTTCCGTGATTCCTTCACTGAATTGGGCGGCGAGATTGTTGCCTTTGAAGCAGAAGCGGCTGATGCCACCAATGTTGAACCATTGTTGACAACAATTGCGGCTTCCGGTCCAGAACTGATTTATTACCCCGTGTTTATTCCGTTGGGTTCCCTGATTACCAAGACCGCTAAAGAAATTGACGGTCTAGAAGGCGTCGTTTTGGCAGCAGCCGACGGTGTGCAGTCACCAGACTTCATCGATGCTTCTGGTGACGCAGCAGAAGGCATGTACGTTTCCGGGCCAGACCTGGGCTTCGGCAACGACATCTACGCCACCTTCCTGGAAACCTATCAGGCTGAGTATGGTACAGAGCCAACCGCTCCCTTCCATGCCCACGCTTACGATGCCACCAATATGCTGCTGAATGCGATTGAAGCTGTCGCGCAAGTTGGCGATGATGGTTCGATATTAATCGGCCGTCAGGCACTGCTGGACGAGCTTGGTTCCACCAGCGGGATGGAAGGTATCACCGGCACAATCACCTGTGACGAAAACGGCGACTGTGCCGATCCAAAAATCGCTGTGAGCCAGGTTCAAGATGGCTCCTTTGTTGCCGTCTGGAACTACGAGAACGAATAATGCTATATGAATGAGGCCCAGCTTCCACAAAAAAGCTGGGCCTCATTCAACGTCATAACTAACAGACATGATGATGAACATGTCAGGTGATGATTTGTAAATTGTAATGTGTAACGTTCTAGACAGCCTGTGAAGTGATTCACAGGCTGTTTGTTACTTGAGGAAGAAGGGGACACAATCTTGCGACGATTTAACTATATCGATCTCGTTCTTTGGCTTATTCGGATTGGCATTATTGGCATTGTGCTCTGGGGCATGATTGGCAAATTTATCCTTGGCGTCGGCAATGATTATTCGATTTCTGATTGGTTGGATTTCTTTGTCTCCGGCTTGTCGCAGGGCAGCTTGTATGCCCTCATTGCCCTGGGCTACACTATGGTTTATGGTGTGCTGTTTATGATTAACTTTGCTCACGGCGAATTTTTTATGTCGGGGGCAATGACCTCTACTATCTTAGTAGCCTTGCCGTTAGAGAATGCTGGCCTAACCGAACGGTACCCCTGGCTGTGTTTGTTGGCAATTTTCCTTAGCGCAATTTTGACATCGGTTTTGGTGGCGGTTTTAACGGAACGTATTGCTTACCGACCCCTGCGCAATGCCCCACGATTGGTCCCCTTGATCACCGCCATTGGTGCTTCGTTTTTCTGGCAATATTATTTTCGCGGCCTTTACGGCTCCTCGCTTATTCCTTTCCCTGAATTTTCCATGTTTGTGGGCAAGGTGGAGTTTCTGGGGCTGGACTTCCAAAAAGCAGATATTGCCGTTATTTTAACCTCACTGGTTGTCATGTTTGGCTTGCAGCAGTTTGTACAGCGTACGAAAACGGGCCGCGCTATTCGGGCCGTCGCAGAAAATAAGGACGCCGCTACGCTGATGGGCATTGACGTAAACCGCACCATTACCATTACTTTTATGGTTGGGGCATCGATGGCCGGGGTAGCTGGGGTTCTGTATTCAATTGTTTTCCGGCAGCTGAATTTTATTATGGGATTTATTCCCGGTATCAAAGCGTTTACGGCCGCTGTGTTAGGTGGCATTGGCAGCATTCCTGGTGCAGCCTTGGGTGGGTTGTTCTTGGGGGTCATCGAGGCGATTGGCCCCCCACTGTTCCTTGAGGGATTGGGCGTAGCCGGGCCGCACCAATTAAAAGATGTTATTGCCTTCACGATGCTAGTGTTGGTTCTTATCTTCCGTCCGCAAGGCATTATTGGGGAACGGTTAGCGGAGAAGAAAGCATAATGAATGAGCAATTGCGTAAAACCATAAACATGGGGCTGATTGTTGGGGGCATTGCCTTGAGCCTCAGCATGATTGGGATTATTGATGCATTCAACCAGCGTTTCGTGATCACTGATTTGTTAACGCTGGGACAGCTGCTGCTATTTGGTATGCCTTTGGTTGCCGGTTTATTGGTATCGTCCAAGCTTACGGACAGTTCATTGGGCGGTAAGCTACTGCATGGTGGTTTGGCTGGGCTTTTATCGAGTGTACCCACTTTTTTGCTTCTTTTGCTCACGCTTTTTTGGGAGAGCATTCGAGATTCGTTTATTAATGTGAAGCCAGATTTGATCAGCTTATTGACGTTGAACAATGAAAACATTGTGGTTGGTGGCTTTTTGCTGGTGCTGATCTTTGGCGTCTTAGGCATTGTGGGTGGCGGATTTGCCTTGCTGCCCAGTCGCTTCCGACGGCCGATTAGCACGAGCCTGGCCTGGACGATTGGCAGTGGCGTGATGTCTGACATTTTGATTGGCATCTTGCGTCCCCGCCTAAGTTCGGCCACGTTGCGTAAATTGTTTGGCAGCACCGGGTTACAGCCAGTGCCATTTGTGGTGTTGTTTGTGTTGTTAACGGCCGTTTTCCTCTGGTGGCAGCAAGGCGGGCAAGAACGCTACCATTCCGTGCGCCAAAATCTGACCCCTAAGCAGCAGAAAAATTCGCGGCGGGTCAGCATCTCGCTGCTCGTTATCTTTTTGCTCATTTTGCCCTCGTTGTTGGGCGTTTATCTTAGCGAAATCGTCAATGAAGTCGGCCGGTTCATCCTGATGGGGCTGGGGCTTAACATTGCTATTGGTCTAGCTGGGCTGCTAGACCTGGGGTACGTGACCAATTTTGCAGTGGGCGCTTACATTATGGCCCTACTCACCTCTAACAGCGGCTTTGGCCTTAGTGAACCCGTCTCCTTCTGGCTGGCGGTACCTGTTTGTATTGTGGCTGCCATGTTTACCGGCTTTTTCCTGGCATTGCCCGTTTTGAAAATGCGCGGCGATTATCTGGCAATCGCCACATTGGGCTTTGGTGAAATCATCCGCGTGCTGGCACGATCTGATGCCCTGAAACCGTTTATCGGCGGGGCGCAAGGCATCCTGCAAATCCCCCCCGCTCAAATCAATGGCTTTGTGGCCCAACTCCTGGGCTACGTTCTGAATCCCATCAACAACTTTTTGGGACGATTTGACCTGGGCATTTTGGCCACAAACGATGCCGGCGAGATTGTCTTTGGCAATCCACCACAGCTGTATTACTTATTCATTTTGGCCTCGCTGCTCATGCTGTTTATTTCCCGACGACTGAACAATTCCCGCACGGGACGGCGTTGGATGGCGATTCGTGAAGATGAAGATGTGGCTGCCGCCATGGGCATCAACACCACCAATGCCAAGGTGCTGGCCTTTACGCTAAGCGCGGCGTCTGGTGGCTTGGCTGGGGCAATTTTTGCCGCTAAGCTCGGCTCCATCTTCCCTACCAGCTTCGAGCTGCTGATTTCAATCAATGTGTTGAGCCTGATTATTGTGGGTGGCTTGGGCAGCATTCCAGGCGTCATTGTGGGGGCGTTTTTCCTGGTAGGCATTCCGCAGCTGCTGACTGAATTTGCTGAATTCCGCCTGCTGCTATACGGCATTGCTCTGATTGTGATGATGTTGGTACGACCTGAGGGTTTATGGCCTTCTGAAGTCCATCGGCGCGAAATTAACAGGGACGGAGAAGATGAAACGGCCGTTCCCGTCACTGCCAAAACATAGGTGAATGAATATGAATGATAACATCCTAGAAGCCGAAAAGGTTGTCAAACGATTTGGCGGCCTGTTGGCCACCGACCACTTCGACTATGTTCTACCACGTGGCATGATCGCCAGCATCATCGGGCCAAATGGCGCAGGCAAGACCACCTTTTTTAACTGCCTGACCGGCTTTTATCAGATTGATGAAGGCCGGCTTGACTTCAACGGCGAATCGGTGATTGGCCGTGAATCGTATGAGCTGACCCAAATGGGCATCTCGCGCACCTTCCAAAACATCCGCCTGTTTAACAACATGACCGTGCTGGAAAACATCATGGTCGGGCAAGAACCGCATCTTAAATCCACCTGGATTGGGGCGCTGCTGGGCCTGCCCAGCGTGCGCCGCGAAGAGGAAGAAACAGAAAGACGAGCCCAAGAGCTGCTTGAATTTGTTGGCCTAAAGGGGATGGGCGATTCGCTGGCGAAAAATTTACCTTACGGCGACCAACGCCGCCTGGAAATTGCCCGCGCCCTGGGGGCACGTCCCAAGCTGCTGCTTTTGGATGAGCCAACCGCCGGGATGAATCCTCGCGAAACGGCCGAAACCACCGCCTTCATCAAGCGGCTGCGAGACGAGCTGGATATCACCGTGCTGATGATTGAACACGACATGCGGGTGGTGATGGGGATTTCGGAAAAAGTGACGGTGCTGGATTACGGCCGTAAAATTGCCGAGGGACTCCCCCATGAAATTCAAAGCGATCCTGTGGTCATCGAGGCTTATTTGGGCAAAGGGGCCACGGCCTCATTAACCGCCAAAAAAGCACAGGCTTAAATGAGAAAGGTAACAGTCCCTTCAAAGCAAACGATTCAGCCATTGCTTGCTCATAAAAGTGACCGTTACCTCAACAACGAGAAAAATCATGCCATTACTTGAAGTAAACGACGTTCATGCCTATTACGGTAACATCCATGCCCTCAAAGGCGTCAGTCTCACGGTAGAAGATGGCGAAATCGTCACCCTCATTGGGGGAAATGGCGCAGGCAAAACCACCACCCTGCGCACCATCAGCGGCCTGATGCCGCCACGCGGCGGCCATGTCATGTTCGATGGTGAAGATGTGTCACAGCATCCTGCGCACGCCTGGGTGGCGAAAGGCATTGCCATGGTGCCAGAGGGGCGAGGCGTTTTTGCTAAACTGACCGTAGAAGAAAATCTAGAGATGGGGGCCTTTCACCGCAACGACAAAGCCGGCATCAAAGCTGACATTGAAAAATCGTATGAGATGTTCCCCCGCCTTGGCGAACGGCGCACCCAGCTAGCCGGAACCATGTCCGGTGGTGAGCAGCAGATGTTGGCCGTGACGCGGGCGCTCATGGCTAAACCGCGCCTGCTGCTGATGGACGAACCCTCAATGGGGCTGGCACCCGTTTTGGTCGATGTGATTTTTGAAGCAATTCAAACGATCAACCAGGAAGGCATGACGATTTTGCTGGTGGAGCAAAATGCCCACATGGCCCTACAGGTAGCCAACCGAGGCTATGTGTTACAAACCGGCGCAATTGTGCTCACAGACAAGGCGGATGTGCTGCAAAAAGACCCCACGGTGCAAAAAGCGTATCTGGGCATTGAGTAATCAGCGGCTGAAATTCAGGCTCACTCTCAGCCTGGTTCTTCTTAGCCTGGGGCTGCTCCTGTCAGCCGTGGCTTGCCGCACAGACACGCTCAACTGTGATGATCCGCTGGGCTGTGTCATTGTACGGCCGAATTCCCCCCTACGGTTTGCCACGCTGCTGCCCACTTCCGGCGATACGGCCGTTTGGGGGCAAGAACTCTCGCAGGCGATTACCCTGTCCATTATGGCACAGGGGAACGAGCTGCTTGATCACGAAATTGAGCTTGTCGCTCTCGATTCCGCCTGTGATGCCGAAACCGGGCGGCAAGCCGTGCAATCCCTGGCTGCCGATGCTACGCTGGTGGGCATCATTGGGCCAGCCTGTTCTGATGTGGCGACGGCCGTTCTGCCAGCCGTGCGGCTCAATGATTGGCTCCTGATTTCCCCCGCCAGCTCCCTGCCCAGCCTCACCATAGACCAGCGTGAACTTGCTTTTTTTCGCACCGTGCCCAACCATTTGCATCAGGCTGTGGTGGCGGCCCATTTTGCTTATGAAGAACTGGGGGCGCGGCAAGCGGCCGTTTTTCAGGACGAAACCAGCTACAACAACCTGCTGGCCCAGCAGTTCAACGAAACGTTCACTGAACTGGGCGGCAGCATCAGCTACCAGAGCATTTTGCAAGTCAGCCAAACCGAGCTAACCGGCGCATTGGACGAAATTTCGGCCAGCCCGCCCGATCTCGTCTATCTGGCGCTGTTTGAACATGAAGCCAATTTGCTTATCAATCGTCTGGCTGAAAACAGTCGGCTGGCGGGGGTTGTGCTGCTCGGTGAGGATAGTTTGTTGACAAACAATTTTGCCAACCGGGTAGGTGAAGCCGCCAACGGCATGACCCTCACCGGTCCGCTGCTGGCTGGCGAGGCCTACGATGCTTTCCTGGCAGACTGGATCAACGACTACCAAACGCCGCCTACCTCAGCCACGGCCGCTTATGCCTATGATGCAGCCCGCCTGCTGTTTGCTGCTGTAGAAAAGACGGCGATTGTTGGGCAAAATGGCTCGCTGCTGATTGGCCGTTCCGCCTTGCGGAACAATCTGGCGGCCAGCGGACTGGACGGGCTGACGGGCACGTTAAACTGTACGGCAACAGGCGAGTGTGGCGCAGCGGCGTATGGGGTGTATGAATTGGATACGGCCGTTCTCAACAACAACACCTGGCCCCCGCCGCTTATCTGGAAATTTGAGTAAACGACAAACCCGTCAATCCACTACCATAAAATTTATGGGACGCTGATTTGCCTGATTTTTCTGATCAAGGTTATCAGGCAAATCAGCGTCCTTTTTTCTGAGGAGTGATCCTATGAAAATGCGTATTCTTTCTGCCAACGACGTTCGCCAGGCGCTGCCAATGGCCGAGGCCATTGAAGGCATGAAGCAAGCCTTTGCCCAGCTTTCGACCGGCAAGGCCGTGGTGCCGCTGCGCGGGCGGGTCGATGTGGCTCCACAGCAGGGCACAACGTTAGTGATGCCTGCCTACTTGAGCCAAAGTAATGACCTGGCAGTGAAAGTGGTCTCGGTTTTCCCTAAAAACAGCGAGCGGCATGAACCTACGATTTATGCGGCTGTTCTCGTTTTGGATGCCGAAACAGGCCGCCCCCTGGCGTTGATGGAGGGGGGCACGCTCACCGCTATCCGTACCGGGGCGGGCGCTGGAGCCGCCACCGACCTGCTGGCCAGGCCCGATGCCAGCGTGGTGGCCATTTTGGGCAGCGGCGTGCAGGCCCGTACTCAGCTAGAAGCCGTTTGCACCGTGCGCAACATTCGCGAGGTGCGCGTCTACAGCCCCACACAGGAGCACGCCGTCGCTTTTGCCCGCCAGATGCGCGGCCAGGGTCCCATCCCCCAGCTGATTCGCATTATGAGCAATGTGGAAACGGCCGTGCATGGCGCAGACATCATTTGTGCCGCCACCACCAGCAGCAAGCCCGTCTTCAAAAGCAAAGACCTCTCTCCCGGCGCACACATCAACGGCGTCGGTTCCTACACCCCCACCATGCAAGAAATTGATGCCGAAACAGTCAAACAGTCTCTGGTTGTGGTCGATTCCCGCGAAGCCGCCTGGGAAGAAGCGGGCGACCTGATAATCCCGCTGCAAGCCGGGCTGATCAGCGAAGCCCACATTCACGCCGAAATTGGCGAAATTGCCGCCGGACTCAAGCCAGGCCGTACCAGCCCGGAGCAAATCACCTTCTTCAAATCCGTCGGCGTAGCGGTGCAGGATGCTATTTCCGGCCGTATTGCTTTGCAAAACGCCGTGGCGCACAATCTGGGCAAGGAAGCCAATTTATAGGTGAAAGGGTGAGCGGGCGAAGGGGATGCTAAAGAGTTAGCTCATCCAGCGGGCTGCGCACGCCCAATGCGCCGCGATTGGCCACGTGCGTGTAAATCATCGTGGTTTTTACATCCTTGTGGCCCAGCAGCTCCTGAATCGTGCGAATATCGTAGCCCGCTTCCAGCAGATGCGTAGCGAAGCTGTGCCGAAACGTATGCGGCGTGACGCGCTTGCCAATTTTTGCCACCTTGGCGGCTTGCCTGACCGCTCGTTGCACTGTGCTTTCGTGCAGATGATAACGGTAAAGCTTTTCATCTGCCCCGCGCGGATTTTTTGACAAGTTCGCAGATGGAAAAACAAACTGCCATAACCATTCCGTTTCGGCATTTGGATATTTTCTTGCCAAAGCAGTTGGGAGTGGTACGCAACCAAACCCTTGCTGCAAATCTTCATGATGAAGCTGTTTAACACTGTGTAGGTGAGACTGCATTGGCGCAACAATGACTTCTGGAAAAGTTGTCGTACGGTCTTTCTGCCCTTTGCCATCACGCACAAACAGAATTTTTTGGCCAAAATCCACATCTTGTACTCGCAGCCGCAGACATTCGGTTAAGCGCAAGCCACTGCCATATAAAAGTTGCGCAATAAGCAAAGAGACGCCTGAAAGATGCTCGATCACCGCACTTACCTCTTTTTTTGTCAGGACAACAGGTAGGCGAACTGGCTTTTTTGCCCATGTTACATCTACAAATCCCAATGGTTTGCGCAACACTTCATTGTACAAAAACAGCAATGCGCTTAACGCCTGATTTTGAGTTGATGCCGCCACATTGCCTTCGACTGCAAGATGGGTAAGAAACGCTTCAATTTCGTCTCGTCCCATCTCTTCTGGATGGCGTTTTTGATGGAAGAGAATGTAACGCTTTGCCCAATTAACGTACGCTTTTTCGGTACGGTATGAGTATTTTTTCAAGCGCACAGCGTCCCGCACACGGTCTAATAATTTTCGTTTTTGAGTCACGGTGTTTCCCTGAAATTGCTAAATGGCACGGAAGGATTTATACTTTGCTAGATCGTGTTTATTGTCAGAATAAGTTGTTTATCCAGCACATATGCATGATAAAACCCTGATTTTCATCTTATCCAGCACTTTGTGCAGATATTATATCCAAATTAGAGGATTTTCCAGCATTTGAAGCAAAAAACTGCCGGATAAAACGAATTTTGGTGGTTTATCCAGCAAACGTGCGGGTTAATAAATAGTTAGGGCGGCTTATGTAAAGTTGCGTTGTGCCGAACAAAAAAATCTTGGTAATTTAAGGTTGTTCTGCACGCAAAAACGCCGCCCTAACAACAGCTTAAAGCTGACGCGCCGCAAGGAAACGAGCGCGCAGCTTAAGCAACTGAACGGCAGACAAAATAGCATTGACATTTGCAGATTTGAGATTGGATTCAATATGAAATTGCAGAAATTAACAGACAAGATCGAACGTTTGTTCAATATTAGTGAACTGCGAGATCTTTGTTTCAGATTGAGTGTTGAATATGACGATCTATCAGGAGAAAATCGTAAAGACAAAGTAAGAGAACTTGTTCAATTTTGTAATCGTCGTGGCAAGATTGACGAATTAATGCACCTTTGCAGATTATTGCGTCCTAATGAATCGTGGGATTCTGAACCTTTTAAGGTAGCCCAATCTGGAAGGCAATATATTAGAACTGTGGCTTTAGCTGCTGCCAAACATGAGGTTGATAAATTCGTTAGCGATCATCCAGATTTCCATGTGCTAGTAAATTCTCAAAATACGCCAACGGAGTATATTTTCCGATTTAAAGCCTCTAGCGTTGCTCCTCCACTTGACGAACATTCTGACCCAGTACCAATATTTGAGCATAAAGTCCACTTTTTTCTTCCCCCTGATTATCCAAAGAGGCCACCGGAAATTCATTGGTTGTCTCCCATCTATCATTGCAATATTGATCCAGAGTCAGGGAAACTAGGCATTGGAATTTTGGAAGAAAATTATCTGCCTAATCTTGGGTTAGGCAGATTTTGCAAAATGATAGTGGAAATTGCATCATTTCATAACTACGAATTTACTCATTCAAAAAATGCACAAGCCAAAAAGTGGCTTAATTCCCCCAAGGGGCAAGAAGCAATTAGAGAAATTGGTGGGTATCAATTACACGAACGATTAAATTCCGAATCGGAAGATTTACACCCGCGTATGCATGAACTAAATAAAAGGTTGTTACATCAATCTAATCAAAATCATTCCAAGATGTCTCCATTAGAAATTCAAGAAAGGCTCAAAAATCAAAAACTTGTCGAGTATGCTATTCGCCTTATACCTAAGGCAGATTATCATAAGGAAGGATTGATTGGAAAAGACGAAAGAAGCTATGTTTTCATCGGTGACTATTATGAGCAGAGATCTAGATCTTTACGAGAGATTTTGGCAAATCTCTGGATAGGTGATGCTTTTGATAAAGTTGCCAATGCAAATACAGAATGGTTGGGAATTATTTTTGAGGTTGGGGAGTTAAACTATCGCAAATTTGACCTTATGCCTGCCACATGGAAATCCATGTTTAGAATAGTCTCTGATCCAAAAAGATTAGGTATCATCGAACCAACTTCCAAAGAGAAGGAGTCTATGGGTGATGCTCCAAGAGACTATTATTCTCACGATCAACGATACTGGTACGCAAGATTAACAAGCCATAATTATAATAAAATCCATCCTCATACTTTTCTCAGCTCCTGTTTTGGTATTGATTGGTTTTGCTTTGATGGAAGAGGTATTACAAAAGGACAAGTCCCATCAAGAATTTTTTTAGTAAAAAACAGCCCGCTAACCTACATTACCTATAGTATTCAGGATTTAGGCTTGCCAAATGATAATAAGGTGTTGATTTAGAATTGTTATTTAAATTATGGGAGAACCTTCAGATAACCGTGGGTTAGTTGCCGCCTAACAGGGCTTGCACCTGACCTGTCGGCAGGTGAAGCAGGCGTTAGCTGGTTTTCTTCCTTAGACCAAACTCCACAGGGAAAGTCTAGCCCAAAACGCTCATTACCCATTCTCAATTAATTATTCACCATTCATAATTCCCTCCCCTCGCTTGTCAGGCAACGGCCAGTTGCTATACTCCCCCGTTATGAAACGGATTTCAGTTTTGCTTATTACCTTTTTGCTGCTGGTGGCCTGTGCGCGTGATGGGGAGGAAACGCCCCCCCCTGCTTCGCTTCCCCCCACACCCACCACAGCCCCCACCCAGGAAGCCCTCTTCCCGTCTAGTCAGGAAGATTTCATCGTCATCGCCACCGACGCCCCGCTGCCCCCCTTCACCCGGTTTGACCAGTTTGGCGACCTCGACGGCTTTGACAGCCGCCTGATGGAAAACATTGCCGCTGAAGTGGACCTCGATTACGAGTTTGTCGTCACCCCGGCCGAGGGCGTGCTGGAAAATCTGGCGGCCAATCCGGGCCGCGACTTTGATGCCGCCATGTCCCGCCTAGTTATCCCTGAGGAACCGATGCCTGGCATTGCCTACACCCAGCCCTATCTGGAAGTGGGCCAGGTATTGGTGGTGCTGGCCGATGAAGATCGGTTCAATAGCTATCAGGATTTGCAGCCGGACATGGCCATTGGCGTGGTGCAAAACAGCGAGGCGGAGCAAGTGGCCCGCACCATTGTGGGCGTGAATACAGCCGATCTGCGCGACGGCTACAGCAACAGTGTGGCGGCGTTGCAAGCGCTGATTGATGAATCATTAACGGCCGTTATCACCGACAGCTACGTGGCCAACTATTTCAGCCAGACCTACAGCGATCAGATCAAAATTGTGGGGGGAAACGGCCGTGAAGCCTGGATCAACCAAAAAGCGTACGGCATCGCCGTTTCAGCAAACAATACCGAGTTACTGGATAAGTTGAATGGGGCGATTACGGCCGTACAAAACGCAGGCAACATCGAGCGGCTCACCGTCGCCTGGCTGCTGCCTTCCGATACGCTCACCCCTGGCGAACCGCGCGTTGTGGCCTCACCCAATGAAATCGTCATCGGCATTGTGGGCGACCCCAGCGACATGGACCCGGCAGCCCGCGCATCTAACTTCACCAGTTGGGAGCTTAAAATCAACACGATGAGCGGCCTGTACGCCTTCAACACAGACAACGTGCTGGAACCCGTGCTGGCCAGCAGCCTGCCCACCGTCTCAGAAAACAAGCTGGAGTACACCATCAGCCTGCGGCGCAGCCTGAGCTTCCCCGATGGCAGTGAATTCACCGCTGAAGATGTGAAATGGTCCATTGATCGGGCGCGGAGTTTGGGCAACTTTTTGGTCAATGGCTACCTGAAAGACAGCAACCAAGATGGTTTTGCCGATGATGATGCCGTGCAGGTGATTGATCAGTTCACCGTTAAGTTTGTCCTGCAAGAACCAGACGCCACCTTCTTTAGCCTGCTGGCTACGCCGCCCTACTTCCCCATCAGCAACGAATGCTACAACGAAACCCAGGACGATTTAAGCAGCTGTGGCGGCTTGGGCCCCTACACCATTGTCAACTGGACACCAGGCGAGCAGATGCGCCTGCGGGCCAATCCCGAGTGGCCGGGGCGTCCCACGCCAACGTTTGAGAACATTTTGATTCGTTTTCAGGATGATACGGCCGTTATGCGGCGCTCCCTCGAAGAATTTCAATCTATCGACATTGCCTGGACCGGCCTCCCCCACAGCGACTTCACTGCTCTGCGAAATGCTGATGCCAATGGCGATGGGGTTCCTGATTATAAAGCGTGGACTGGACCAGCAGCATTTAAAAGCCACGTTATCTTCAACCAGGAGCAAGCCCCGTGGGACAATGTGAAGGTGCGTCAGGCATTTGCCCTGTCAGTCGATCGTAACGCCCTGGCCGAGTCCGTTTTTAACGGCAGCCGCCTTCCCCTGTTTAGTCCCATCCCCGACACGGTTCCAGGGTCTCTGCCTGTTTTCCCTCAGCAGAATCTGACTTTAGCGCGCTCGTTGCTGCTGGAAGTAGGCTATAGCCCAACGACGCCGCTAGACATTGAGCTGTGGTATGTGAATGACGGCCGTTATAGTGATGTAGAAGCAGCCTACGCCACCGCCTTGCAAAGCCAGCTAGAAGAAACTGGTGTCTTTCAGGTAACGCTAACCGGCGCACCGTTTGAACAATTTATTGGGCAGGTAAGCGAATGTAATTTATCCGCTTACCTGATGGGCTGGCCCAGCCCAGATCGCCCGGCTGATTATCTAGGTCCGGGAGCCTGGACCGATGTTATTCTCACCAGCAGCAGCTTCTGCCCCAGCTACGACAGCCCGGCCATGGACAGCTTCCTGCAAGCTGCCGATGAAGCTGCGGACCCCGCCGCCCGGCTGGCCGTCTATGGCGATATTCAACAGCGATGGGCACAAGATTTTCCTACGGTAGATTTGCTGCAAGAGCCGCGCATCGCCATCTCGCTCAGCAACGTGAACAACGTGCAAATTGATGCGATGGGGCTGCTACACTATGAGTTTCTAACAAAGGGGGGAGGGTAGACAGTAATTGGGTAACGGGGTAATTTAGTCAATTACCCCGTTACCCAATTACTCAATTACCGTTCTGGGCTTCCTGCATGCGCTTCAGCCGACGAGCACGGGGACCCACGACACGTTCCGTGCCATTAAGCAGCCGCCGGATATTCGGCCGTAAGGCCCAGGCTACAATCACAAAAGCAACGACCCCACCAACCGTGTAGGCCAATGTAGAGTCAAAAGGCGACACGCCAGCCACATACAGCACAAAAAACACAATGGCAATAAGGGCACCCATGGTTAAAGAGGCAACGGACGCCATGCCAATGCCCAACAACATGCCAGACATCACCACAACGGCAATAGGCAGCATAGGCCACCACAGGGCTGTCCCCCAGCCCACGTTAGGCCCCGTGCCAGCGCCACCGCGCCAGCCCATAAACACAGACCAATTGTGCCCAATCACAGACATGACACCGGCCAAAGCCAAAGCCCAGGGCAGGAGTTCCGGGCTGAGCTGGTTGGCCAGCAACCAGCGGCTCAAAACAATGCCCAACGCCCCTTTGCCTACATCGCTGAATGACGTGGCCAATCCGACCCCTATGCCAGCTGCCCGCAAAGAGTTGGTTCCTCCGGTACGGCCGCTGCCAACAGTGCGAATGTCTACCCCTTTAACCAGCCGGACATAGAGGTAACCAAAAGGAATCGCACCACACAAGTAACCAATCAATGCTGCTACTAAAAAGAAAAAAGCTGAATTCATCTGTTCTGTTCTTCTCCGTTGTCCCTCTGCTTATTTATGTAATCGGCAAAAAGTTTTGCAGATAAACCCAGGTGATTGAGCCGATTACTTGAGTAAAAGCGGGTGACTCAGGCTTTCTTAACTTCAATAACTGCCCCGCTTTTACATGCTGCGCTTCTTGTGGGAAATTCGTTTCAGTTTACTACGCTCTATTAAACACAATTTTCGCTAGATGGTTGCATTTATCAAGTGATTTTTATTTTTTGTTCAATAACTTCCTGGCCTAAAATCTGAAAGGCCCGCACCACAGGGACGGTTTGTTCCCGCAAAGAAACAATGATATGCAAAGCTTCTGGATAATAAGCCTGGGCAATGTCTGTGGTTGAAGGCTGCTCTGGTCCTTGAGGATGGGAATGGTAAATGGCTAACATCTGCCAGTCCGCTGCCTCCAACGTAAGCATTACCTGAATTTGCTGCTGCGGGTCCATTTCGTACGCTGTGGGGCTTTGCAGGATGTTGTCGATGGGGTAAACGGCCGTTACCGTTCCCGCCTCATCCCCCGCCAACAAACCACACCCTTCCAAGGGATAACATGCCTGTAAATGATTCAGCATCTGGTTGAGAAACGGCCGTTTAATTGTCAGCATCTAGTTATCGAGAAAAGAAAAGGGTCGCCAATGTTTGCGCGACCCTTATTGATGTTGGCTAAAACGGCCGTTACTTCTGGATACCACCGTCTGTCAGCGAACGCACATTCAACAGGCGATCCGCTTCTTCTTCATCCAGGTATTGCTTCTCGATCACCACCTCGCGCACGGTGCGGTTGGTCGCCATCGCTTCCTTGGCCACTTCGGCGCCCTTCTGGTAACCAATCACTGGATTAAGCGCCGTAACCAAAATGGCATTCTTGGCCAACCAGCCAGCCGCCTTCTCTCGATTGGCCTTCACGCCCACCACACATTTTTCTGTGAAGGCATTCACTGAATTGATGATCACATCCATGCTTTGGAACAGATTGTAAGCAATGATGGGCATCATCACATTTAGCTCCATCTGGCCAGCCTGGCCGCTCATCATCACGGTGAGATCGTTGCCCATTACCTGGAACATGGCCATATTGAGCATCTCGGCCAGCACCGGGTTTACCTTGCCCGGCATAATCGAGGAGCCAGGCTGTACGGCTGGCAAACGAATCTCGTCCAACCCCGTGCTGGGGCCAGAGGAGAGCAGGCGAAAATCGTTGGCGATACGGGTAAGGTCTTGAGCCAGCGTGCGCAATGCGCCGCTAAAGTGAACAGCGTCGGCCAAGCTCTGCATCGATTCAAACAAATTGTCTGATTCGTGCAGTTCCAGCCCTGTCAGTCGGCCCAGCGTGGCCACCATGCGCCGGTGGTATTCTGTATGGGCATTTAAGCCGGTCCCGGTAGCGGTACCACCAATCCCCAGACGACGCAGCCCTTCAGCAGCTTGAGCAATTTTTTCCCGATCACGCTCAACAGCACGGGCATAGGCGCTAAATTCCTGGCCCAAGCGCACTGGCACGGCATCTTGCAGGTGGGTACGGCCGCTTTTCACCACATCATCAAATTCCGACGCTTTGCCATTCAGGGAATCGGCCAATGTCTTCAAAGAAGCCAATAGCGCGTCCAGCCGCCACAGGCAGCCCAAGCGAATGGCCGTGGGGATGGTATCGTTGGTTGATTGGGCCATGTTGACATGATCGTTGGGATGGACGGGCTTTTTGCCAACATCCAGCCCATAGCCTAAATGTTCATTGGCCAGATTGGCAATGACTTCATTGATGTTCATATTGTGGCTGGTGCCTGCCCCAGCCTGGATCGGGTCTACCACAAACTGATCGGCATAACGGCCGTCTATGACTTCATCCGCCGCCATCATAATTGCTTGGGCCATGGCTTCCCCAGACACAACCTTGCCCTCAACTTCTTTGTCCTGAAACAGACCTAAATCCGAATTTACTTCGGCCGCTGCGCGCTTGATGGTGGCCATCGACCAGACAAAGGCGGGATACGGCCGTAAACCAGTGATGGGAAAATTATGGATGGCTCGTTGGGTTTGTGCGCCCCAATATGCCTGAGCGGGTACGCGCACCTCACCTAACGAATCTTTTTCTACACGGTAGTCACTCATTGTTACTTTTATCCTTTTTCCAGCGAATTGTGCTGTTGGGTTGTGGGTCAGCTACGCACAATTAACAATGTTGGCGTAAAGACAAAAAACCGAATCAGCCACTTTTGCAATTACGCGCCAGAGCTAATTCGGCTTTTTTTAAAAGAAAGACCCACTACCAAAGCAGCAGGCCTTAATGGTTAATGTTAGTCCAGAGCGTCGTAACCGGGCCCTTCAGAGAAGAAATCGTAATTCGGGGGAATATCCTCAGTAAGGTCCAGAATTTCACCACCGGACAACTGCTTGGCATTGAGCAATTTTACTTCATGCCCATCAACCTCCCCGGCAAACGGCGCGCCATCAGGCAGCAGCTCTTTGGTATTCGCAATCCAAACACCGGCAGGCGCTTCGTAATCCAAGGGAACTTCTTCTTCAGGGAAAATTGCTTCGTAGGGGCATTCAGGAACACAGGCACCGCAATCGATGCAAGTATCGGGATCAATGTAGAGCCAGGGCCACTCTTCTTCTGGTTTCCCTAAGATCATACATTCTACCGGACATACATCTACGCAAGCGGTATCGCGTAAACATAAACGGGTCACAATATGGGTCATAAATCCTCTCCTTGCTTCAAAAATAAGAAGGTAATGTGATTGGCGTAACCGGCTTTTTTGTAGAAATCACCCCAATTTAGCATATGCCGATTACGATTGCCCACGCTAGTTTTTTGCATGCTTATTACCAGCCTAGACAGGTGTGGAGTTAATTTCCGTTGTTAATTGACGGGTGGGTCAATGGGTTCATTCTAGCCATACTAAACTGCTTTGTCAATTCTTTTCTTGGTTGGCTGAAACGGCCGCTTTTACAGCTATATTTTACCGGGTTAATCGTGGTTTTTCTCTAAAAACGATGGGTAATCTTGGCTAAAATCTGGTCTAGACGCACAGCGCCAAAACTGCGGCTGTCTGAGGTCTCGGTCGCGTCTGGATTATCGCCTTGCAAAAAGTAACGGCCGTTTTCCGTTACGGCCGTAATGCGCTTGATCATTTTGTTGTGGGGCTGAAAGGGATGCTGTGCCAAAACAATGTCGCCAATTTGGGGGAGGGTATGGTGGTAGACGGCCGTATCCACTAAAACGATTGTGCCATCGGGGAGGGTAGGGTGCATGGAACGGCCATGTACTCGGCGGCGCTGCCAACGCGGCAGGAGTAGCTTCAGGTAAACAAACATAAAGGCAGCAGGTGGTGGTTCAAACATGTAATACGAAAAACGCCGACCAGAATCTGGTCGGCGTTTTAGTGTCAAAACAAAAGCGCGTTAGCTGGCCGTGTAATAAGCGACATCACGGCCTTTGGTAGCCCAGAAAATCTTGTGGATCTTCTCAACTGCGGCCATCAACTCTTCTGCATGTTCCAGATTCACCTCTACTTTGCAGGCAGAGCAAAGCTTAGCAGCCTGCCAGAACGTATCATGCAGATCAGGATATTTTTCCAGATGAACGGGCTTGAAGAAATCTGTCCACAAAACCAGCAGTTCGTGTTTTGCCTTTTGTGCCTGCTCTTCCTTAATCGCAATATAGCGTGACATCGTGTTTAAGTAGGCAGCCCAAGCAGTAGCATCGCCATCACTTGGCGGGGACAACGCCAGAATTTTCTTTGTCATCGAAAGCACTGCTTCCGCTTTAATACGTGCATCTGCTGGATCGTAAACACCGCAAGGACCATCGCAGTGAGCGTTTGCTTCTTCCGCCGGGAATAGATCGTTAATCATAGTCGTCAGATTTTTCATTGATTTTGCTCCTTCTTAATGAAATATAACCAACTGTTTAAGTAATTATAGTTGTACCAACAATTGTGACACCTGTCCATTGGACCAGGGCATATATTGTACGTATAAAAGCTATAAAACCAGCAAACAGTAGCAAAATCCCCTGTCCAAATCTTCACGGCATGTTTATGTAATTGCCTGTACTCTCCCCATGATCTCCTATGTCCATCAAACTGAGAATGAATTAAAGTATTTACCAAATGAGCGCTGCAATTGATGAAAGAGACGAAAAAGATGTACTGGATTGGAACGCGCGCCTGCGTAACTCGCGCCAATTCTATTCGGCTGTCTTATCATTCGCCGGACTCCTCATTGTTATTTTTGGCCTGATTTCTTTCCCCGCATACGAAAACCCTTCAATTCTGCTTCTGCTGCTTTTCTTTGCCATTGCCACCCAAAGCACCATGACCTACCTGGTAGGTGGCAATGTGAGCGTCTCTGTAAGCGGTGCTATTAGCTTTGCCGTGGTTGGTTTATATGGTCCCGTAGCCGCAGGCATGGCGGCAGCTATCGCCGAACTGGGTCTCTGGCTGCTTAGCCTGCGTTCGAACAACCGAGATTGGAGCCATGAATTAGAACGTCTCGGGGTTAATAGCGGTATTCATGGTATCTCTATTTTTCTGGCTGGCCTTGTTTTCGTTTGGCTGCGCAACAGATTAGGGACCGATAGTTTTGTGATTGAAGGGATTCCCTGGGTTATTGGCGCAATCATT
The DNA here is from genome assembly GCA_905479495.1 of uncultured Anaerolineae bacterium. Taxonomy (GTDB): domain Bacteria; phylum Chloroflexota; class Anaerolineae; order Promineifilales; family Promineifilaceae; genus Leptofilum. The sequence continues at coordinate 40,628 of CAJQMR010000002.1, read as the reverse complement.
GGAGATCAGGTCAACTTCTGGCTACTGTCCATCATCATCTACCTGGCTAACGGCGTACGCCCCAAAGAAGTTTGGCGTGAAAATCGCTGGGCCATCCCCATGAACGTTTTGGTTATGAGTATTGGCGGTGGCATGATTACGTTGGCCGTCTCTCAATTTGGCCTGCTGGGTCTGGCCATTTTTGTGCTGCCCATTATCCTGTCAGCGTATTCCTTCCGGGTAACAGTGAATAACGCTAAACAGCAAATGGAAAAGCTAGAAGACATGGTCACGCTGCGTACCCAGGCCCTGGCCAATGCCAACCACAAGCTGGAAGAGCTGCACAAAGAGAAAGATTCCTTCCTGGCGGTACTCACCCACGACATGCGTACCCCGCTTACCAGCATTCGCGGCTATGGCAGCATCATGAAAGATCGGGAATTAACCCGCGAGCAGCAAGTAAAGATTGCCAAGGTGATCTTGAACAGCCAGGATACGCTGCTGGAAATTGTGAACAATATTTTGGAATTGGAGAAGCTGCAATCTGGCGTGCCTATCTTGCTAGAATCATCTAACTTTGATCTGGCACTGCTGGTGAAAAACACGGCCGAATCCCTCGAAACCCAGGCACTCGAAAAAAGCATTACCCTGAACTACGATCAAATCCCTTCCCCCATCATGGTAACAGCCGATATGAGCAAGATTCGCCGGGTGATTTTGAACCTCATCTCCAACGCCTTGAAGTACACGCCAGAAAGTGGGCTCGTATCGGTACGGACGGAAATGAGCGGCCGTTTTGCCATCTTCCAGGTAGAAGACAACGGTTACGGTATCCCTGCCGACGAGTTGCCCTACATCTTTGACCGCTATAGTCGGGTGAAGGGACACCGCCATCTGGCCATTGGCACTGGTCTAGGACTGGCCATCGTCAAGAGCATGATCGAAGCACACGATGGCGAAATCAACGTCCAGAGTGAAGAAAATGTGGGCAGTACCTTTACCTTCAGACTGCCCCTCACCCAAACACACCCAAAAACTGAATAGCGCTTAAATCTGACAACTGATCAGACTCACCTGCTACAAATCGGCGGCTCTAGAGGCAATTTTCCCTTGAACCAACACTTCGAACGCCGCCAGAGACAGTCCAGTTTGGCGAGAGCCATCCCGCTTACGCAGCGAGACTGTGCCGGCCTCAGCCTCACGCTCGCCTACGATGAGCATGTAAGGTACTTTCATCTCCTGCGCCTGCCGGATTTTGGCCTGCATCCGGTCGCTATCCAGCATCGCTTGGGCGCGCACCCCGTTGGCTTTTAGTCTAGCAGCAATCTGGCCAGCATATTCATTTTGCCCGTCCGTAATGGGAATAATGCGCACCTGCTCCGGGGCCAGCCAAACCGGGAAGTTGCCCGCATAATGCTCAATCAAGAAACCAATGAACCGCTCGTGGGCACCCAGGGGCGCACGATGAATGCACCACGGCGTCTCTAATTCACCCTGCTGGTTCGTAAACGTCAAATTGAAGCGCGGTGGCACACCGAAGTCCAATTGATTCGTGGCTAACGAGAATTCCCGCCCAATGGCGCTCCAAATCTGGACGTCTATTTTAGGGCCGTAAAAGGCAGCTTCATCCTCTGCTTCCACAAAAGGCACATCATGCTTCAGCATCACCTCCTTAATGATGCGCTCCGCCTTCAGCCACATGGGGCCGTTGTCTACGTACTTTACGCCCAGCTTTTCTGGGCTATGTTTGCTCAGGCGCATGACATATTTTTCAATGCCAAATAGCTTGAAATAGCTACGGTACAAATCAACAACGCCCATAAATTCCGCTTCGATCTGGCTTTCTGCACAGTAGATGTGGGCATCATTTTGCTGAAGCGCCCGCACCCGCAGCAAGCCCATCAACGTGCCGCTCTGCTCATAACGGTAAACCATACCGTATTCGCTCAGGCGCAAAGGCAGGTCGCGGTAGCTGCGTGGTTTGCTGGCAAAAATTTTGTGATGGAAAGGGCAGTTCATTGGTTTGAGATAATACCGGCTTCCATCACGCTCCATCACCGGGTACATTTCATCTTCATAGTAGGGCAGGTGCCCACTTTGAAAATAGAGCGAATCTTTGGCGATGTGGGGCGTGGAGACACGCAGGTAGTTAGCCTTATCTTCCATCTCATTAGCTAATTTCTCCATCTCCTCGCGCAAAATATTGCCATTGGGCAGCCACAGCGGCAGCCCTGGGCCAACATCCTCATCCAAAATGAAGATTTCCAGCTCACGCCCCAGCAGGCGATGATCCCGCTTTTTAGCTTCTTCTAGCATGGCTAAATGGGCTTTGAGTTCTTTTTTATTGGGCCAGGCCGTGCCGTAGATGCGTTGCAGCTGCGGCCGTTTTTCATCGCCCCGCCAGTAAGCCCCGGCAATACTCATCAGCTTCAGCCCAACGGCAGGGATTTTGCCCGTATGGGCCACATGCGGTCCCCGGCACAAATCAACGAAACTGTCGTGCTTATACAGGCTGATTTTCTCGCCTTTTTCGGCCAGTTCATCAATTAGTTCCAGTTTGTAGGGCTGGTCAGCCAAGCGGCGGCGCACTTCATCTGGCGGCACTTCTTCATAAACCAGGGGATGATTCCCAGCAATGATTTGCCGCATTCGCTTTTCTAGCTTGGGCAAGTCGTCGGGATGGAACGTTTGGGAACGGCCGTTTTCATCCACTCCCAAATCGAAATCATAATAAAAGCCATCGGCAACCGGCGGCCCGATGCCCAGCTTGGCTTGAGGATACAGTTCCAGCACCGCCTGAGCCAAAACGTGTGCGGCCGTATGCCGCAGCTTGTACAAATCGGACTGTTCATACTGTTCAGACATGAGATTCTCCTGCTTTGTAGCCGAGGATTCCAATCCTCGCTCTCTGGCGCTAAGAAAGCGCGGCTACAATAAAAAAGACCGCTCTCACGAGCGGCCTCTTAACTGATTACCGTTTACCAAATACTGATTACTGGAAACGGCCGCTCATAACTCCATCGCTTTGGTAGTAATCCGGGTAGTTGCATTTGTTTTGAAGTCAGCCACAGAAATAGCACCACGATCTTCGTTGTCACGCGTCCGCACGGCCACGGCATTGGCCTCTTCTTCTTTGTCACCCACCACCAACATGTAAGGCACTTTTTGCAGTTGGGCATTACGGATTTTGGCATTCATACGGCCGTTGCTCGCATCTACCTCCACCCGCATCCCAGCAGCCCGCAATTCAGCCGCCACTTTGTTGGCATACGGCACATGCCGATCCGTAATCGGCACCATCACCGCCTGTACGGGAGCCAGCCACAGCGGAAATGCTCCGTTAAAATGCTCGATCAAAATGCCCACAAACCGTTCCATGCTGCCAAAAGGCGCGCGATGAATCATCACCGGGCGATGCTTCTGGCCGTCTTCTCCCATGTATTCCAGCTCAAACCGCTCTGGCAGCAAAAAGTCCACCTGCACGGTACCCAACTGCCACTCTCGCTTTAGCACATCGCGGAAGATAAAGTCAAGCTTTGGTCCATAAAAGGCAGCCTCGCCTTCTTCAACTGTGTAGCGCATCCCAGCCTTGTCCGCCGCCTGTTTAATAGCTGCAATACCCCGCTGCCACATTTCCGGTGCACCGGCATATTTATCGCTGTTTGGATCGTTTGTTCCTAGCCGGGCGCGGAAATCATCGAAGCCCATCGTATTAAACACATATTGGATCAAATCCACTACGCCAATGAACTCTTCTTCCAACTGATCGGGCGTTACAAACAGGTGCGAATCATCCACCGTAAAACCGCGTACCCGGGTTAAGCCATTCAGCTCACCGCTTTGCTCATACCGGTACACCGTACCAAACTCAGCCAAACGCAAGGGCAAATCGCGGTAGCTGCGCGGTTCGCTCTTGTAAATTTCGATGTGGTGTGGGCAGTTCATCGGTTTTAGCATGAACTTTTCATCATCTACGTCGATGGGCGTATACTGGCTGTCTTTATAATAGGGATAATGGCCGCTCTTAATGTACAGGTCCAGCTTGCCAATATGCGGTGTAATTACCGGCAGATAACCTCGCTCCAGCTGTGCCTGGCGTAAAAAGTTCTCTAACGTCTCCCGCAGCACAGCTCCTTTGGGCAGCCACAACGGCAGGCCAGACCCTACCAACTGTGAAATGTGGAATAATCCCAACTGCTTGCCCAACCGTCGATGGTCTCGCGCTTTGGCCTCTTCCAGCAGCTTCAAATATTCATCCAGCTCAACCCGATTGTGCCAGGCCGTGCCATAAATGCGCTGAAGCTGCGGTTTATTCTCGTCGCCGCGCCAGTAGGCGCCCCCCGTGCGCAACAACTTCACGGAATTGGCCTTAATCTTTTTGGTGAAGGCAACGTGTGGGCCTCGACACAAATCCACAAAGTCACGCTGTGTATAAATGCCTACTTCGCTCACCGGTTCGCTGATAGGATTACCATTTTCATCCACTTTGCCTGCCGCCAGCTCTTCGATCAGCTCCAATTTGTACGGTTGGTCGGCAAAAAATTGTTTGGCTTCATCAATCGTCATGGATGACTGCTCAAATTTGGCATTTTTCTTGAGCAATTCTTTCATCTTGGCTTCGATTTTCTCCAGGTCTTCGGGAGAAAACGTATTGGGCTTGCCATTTTCGTCTTTGCCCAGATCAAAGTCGTAGTAATAACCATCTTCAATGGGCGGGCCAATGGCCAGCTTGGCATCTGGATAAAATTCCAGCACGGCTTCAGCCAGCACATGTGCCGCTGAGTGCCTGATCTTGTATAAATCTGATTCGGCGTAAGGTACGCCGTTTTCTTGTGACATGATTCCTCCAAATAGTTAAATAAAAAACGCCATCACCCTGTTTGGGGCGATGGCGTCGCGATTCCACCCAAATTCGGTAATCGGTGGTCGGTAAACCGTAAACGGTGAATTACCGATTACGGATAACTGAGTACGGATTACCCTCAAAACGGCCGTTAACGGAGCCTACCGGATTTTCTTAATAGAGAATGATGGGGGGCAGACCGAAAAGTCTGCCCCTAAATAGGCAAACAATAAAGTTTGCCCGACCGTTCAGAAAATCACTCTTGGGGGGTTTTCGCTGCCGCTCTTGTGATGATGGTTCTCAGCCAAACAATTTCCCTGATCATTCTTGAGAAAAATTGCCTATCCATCACTCTCTTGCACAGATCATGCAACTACTCATCCCAATCCACGTATTACCTTTTGAATTGATGTACATTCGATTATAAAAGAGGGTTCAGCATTGTCAAGCATGACCATAAAAAGCAACAGTCTATTAGCCACTGGCCAACCGCGATCAAAAGAAACTTTTCCTGCTATACTGCGTAGTGACAAACGTCAGGAGAAAAAAGTGAACGAAGAACAGGTCTGGTTGGACCAGGCGCGGCGCGGCGACAAGACCGCCTTTGGCAAAATCATAGAAGCATATCAACGGCCCGTCTATAACCTGGCATACCGCATGTTGAGAAATTCTGGCGAGGCCGAGGAAGCGGCCCAAGAAGCGTTTATTCGCGCCTACACACGGTTAGACAGCTATAACCCGAATCATAAATTTAGCACCTGGTTATTGTCGATTACGTCTAACTATTGTATTGACCTGATCCGGAAACGGCGGGCTATTCTGCTTTCCATAGATGAGCCGTTGCCGCCACATCCGTCTTTAATGTCAGAGAGATCATCAGGGCCGGAGCCGCAAATGGTACAGAGTGAGCAGGAAGAGTTGGTACAGACACTGCTGGCTGAGTTGGCCCCCGAGTACAGACAGGCTGTTGTGTTACGTTACTGGTATGAATTATCTTACGACGAAATTGCAGAAATGATGGATACCACCGTTAGCGCAATTAAATCCCGCCTTTTCCGGGCCCGCAAGCAGCTGGCCGAGGTGGGCATAGCGGCTGGACTTCATCCAGAGGCTGAAAGTGCAGCCATTTCTTAAAAGTAACAATCAGACGCCAGCGGGTTGTTTCAGCTGGTGGTGCAGGCAAAAAGCATTGCATACTCAAAATTTGAAACAAGGTAGATGGAGTTAATTATGGAACATGAAAGATTTCACCTGTTGATGATGGACGCGCTCGATGGTGAGCTTGCAACTGAGCAGCAAACCGAGCTGGAATCTCACCTGCGTGCGTGTCCTGACTGCCGCCGGGAGTGGCAGGCTATTTTGGCCATCGACACGCTGTTTCGGCAGGCACCGATGCTTAGCCCGGCAGCAGGATTTACACAAAGAACGGTAGCGATGCTGCCCAATCGGCGCGCCCGATTGTGGGCCATTAGCATTATTTATGTGCTGCTGCTGCTGAGTGGCATCCTGCCGATTTTACTGGTCGTGTGGGCTGCCAATACGATTGTGCCGGTTGTGAGCCAGCCAGCCTTCGTAGAAACAGCGCGGCAAGTTTTAGACCAGGGTGCCCGATTAATCAGCGTGATTGCCGGGGCCTTGTTTAAAGGATTAGGGGAGTTAATCGTCCAGCAGCCAGCAATTTTAGGGTGGCTGTTGGTTTTGGCCGGGATGGTTTTTGTCTGGAATGGTGTTTACCAACAGCTTGTTAGCCAACCAACGGCCGTTTCTATGCGGGGGAACAACTAAGCATGCAACGTCGATTATTTTTAGCTTTGGCTTTACTGTTACTGTTGGCCGTACCCACCAGTGTCGTATTAGCAGCACCTTCAACGCAAACCGTCGTCAATGATGAAGACGTCATTCGCAATGATGTTGTGCTCTTCAACGACAATTTTGAACTAAAAGCGGGTGGCCGAGTCAATGGTGATGTCATTCTTTTTAATGGTGCAGCCGATATTGCCGGGACCATCACCGGGGATTTGGTGCTGTTTAACGGCAATCTGACCTTGGCTGATACGGCCGTTCTCAATGGCGAATGCGTCTTGTTCAACGGCGCAACAGAGGGTGAAGGTGCCAGCAGCTACACCTGCACCAATCTAGATGTTATGCTGCCAGATGGTATATCAAACTTTGTCAGCCAGCTGGCAGAAGCTGGTGATTTTACCCCACCCACAACTGTAGAAGTGGAACGGCCGTCTCCCTTAGCTCGTTTTGCAGGGGGAACCGCTGCGGCTGTGGCCCGCAGTTTGCTGTTCGGTTTGTTGGCCTTTGCCGCTGCTTCGCTCCTGCCGCAACCCATGATGCGAATTGAAGAGGCACTGCGTAAAAAGCCCGTGGCCAGCGGCGCTGTGGGTCTGCTCACCACCTTCTCGATGCCTTTTGTGGTCGGCATTCTGGCGCTGGTTTCAGCGGTGCTTATTCTGGCTTGCGGTCTGGGGCTGCTGGGCTTCCCCATCATTATTGTGATGGTGTTGGGCATGGTTGCCGCTGGTTTTCTGGGCTGGTTTACCGTAGGTAATATCGTCGGTGAATTTTTAGCCGAACGCCTGAACCGCAAAACCCTTAGCCAGCCAGCCACAACGGCGCTGGGGACCATTGTCATTACGTTTACCCTCGGCTTCTTGGGGGCAATCCCCTTTGTTATTGGGGAAAGCCTTATCTGGATGGCCATTGTGGCACTCGGATTGGGGGCAACAGCGCTGACCAAATTTGGCACCCGCGCTTACCCACTCGTGGCGGCTCCCGTTTTAAATCAGGAAAAGATTACGGCCGTTCTGGAAACCTTGCCAGACAAAGCCGATATCGATTAAGTTCGTTTTAAACCCTCTTCCCTCTTAAAAAGACGGCGCACCCTCCCTCGGATGCGCCGTCTTTTTTCTTTCTTGAATGGGCCCAGCTTGGCAGCTAAACAGCAAACTTTTCTTCTGGCGGCGTACCGCCGATTTTGCCCGCAATTTGACCGTAGAGATGGCCAGTAACGGCCGTTAAATACGGCCCAACAGCAATACCAAGCACAAAAGAGGCAATCCAGCCCAAGCAAGGTATGATGCTAAGCACCCCAAAAACAATCGACAAGACAAAGCTGGCGGCAAACGGCGTCAATCCGGCAATCAAAATATCAGCAAAATTGTCGCGTACAATGGCCAATACCTCACCAAAGCGAAAACAAGCGTTCAAATCACCTTCTCGCACATATTGAATGACAATCGCTGGGCTAATGAAGAAAAATGCCAGCATAAAAATAAACGCAAGACAACCAACCAGGCCATACGTGGCCATAATGCCCGCCACAGCAGCATCCTCGCTAATCTGTGTTGCTTCACTTAGACCACCAAATCCAATGGTGGCCGCAAAAGCAATGCAGGCCAACAGCCAAAACGGCAGCGTATACACAATTCCAGCCACAAACATGACCAGTCCATCTTTAAATAGCGTGCCTAAATCTTCCCATTCGGGCAGCGGCAATTTCTCCCCATTCATTACATTTCTGGTAATACCCACGATGTATCCGTACAGCAAAAACGCAGGCAAGATCAAAAACGAGACCAGCGAAATCAGGACACCAATGCCTAACTTACCCAGCCATCGATCATCCTCGCTAAAGTAGGTAAATGCTTTTGCAACATCCATTTTAAAATCCTCCCTTATAGTTTTTTCAATCGCAAAAAAAGAAAGCCAGCCCCCGCCACGATGGCTGGGACTGGCTTAACATTTATCTATCTACCGCTGAATTTAAGCCCAACCCTGTCCTTTCACAAAATCTGTGACGACAGGAATGGTAACTTCTTGTCCCTGGTAAGCTTGCCAGCCCCAATAAATAGCAATAATCCACATGGCAAGTGAAGGGATACCGCATAAGATTGTACTCAATACGGTACCTACCACCATATTGATTAAGCCCCAAACAAGTGCTTGCGCGTTATGGGCTTTAAGAAACGGCCGTTCCTTCTTATCCTCCATCAAAAAGATGATGATGGGAACCAGCGGGGAAAATACATATGCCAAAAGCGCCCACAGCTTATCATCATCCGATGGACCGGTAAGATTCATCTCATCGTTTGTCACATCAATATCGTCACTCATAGGGATTGCCTCCTAATGCAATTATGTTTGAGCTGGCTGAAGTTTGTTTGTTAACCAGGCTCCTGTTTCCTTTTCAAATTGCATTGTAAGGGGGAGTGTATATTACGTCAATAAGGATGATGCTGGAAAACAACGGGGGGCATGGTTAGTTTTTGGTGGGGTACAGAAAAAGCTTCTTCCTTTTTCTAATTTCTGTTCCTAAGTTTGCAATCGGGAAAATCGTGGTTAGAATGCCGTTATGGCTAATGTTGTGTTTATGGGTACGCCTGATTTTGCCGTACCCGTCCTACAAACCTTAATCGAATCACAAACGGTAGTCGGCGTGGTGACCCAGCCAGATCGGCCTGCGGGGCGCGGCAAGCAGCTACGGCCGTCTCCCGTCAAGCTCACCGCCGAAGCGGCCAATATCCCCGTCTACCAGCCCAAATCACTGCGTAGTGAAGAAGCGGCGCAGCCCCTGCGCGATTGGCAGCCAGACATTATTGTTGTGGCCGCGTTTGGCCAAATTTTACGGCCGCATGTGCTGGAACTACCCCCGCACGGCTGTCTGAACATTCACGCCTCGCTGCTGCCGCGCTGGCGCGGGGCCTCTCCCATTCAGCACGCCATTCTAGCCGGGGATGCCGAAACCGGCGTTTGCCTAATGCAAATGGATGTGGGATTGGACACCGGCCCGGTGTATGCCTGCATGCCCACGCCGATCTCACCAACAGAAACGGCCGCTTCCCTCCATGATCGGCTGGCAGAACTGGGAGCTAACTTGCTGGATGTGCATCTAGACAATATTGTGGCGGGCAAACTCAGCGCCACGCCGCAAAACGATGAACAATCCACTTATGCCCCGATGATCAGCAAAGAAGACGGCCGTCTCGATTGGCAGCAAACCAGCGACGAAATTGACCGCCGCATTCGAGCCATGACGCCCTGGCCGGGAGCCTTTACCACCTGGCAAGGGGAGCTGCTTAAAATAAAATCGGCGGCGGTGGCCGACGGCCGTTTGCCCGCAGGCGAACCAGGACAGGTGGTGACATATGAAGAAGGTGCCGCTGTCCTCACTGCCGATGGCGGGCTGGTGCTGCATGAAATTCAATTGGCCGGTAAACGCGTAACGGCCGTTTCTGACTTTTTGCGCGGCTACGACAACTTTATCGGCAGTATACTGGGTACAGAATAGCAACTTTAAGACTGGATCAAAGAATCTCTGGTCTCCAACATGTAGCGGAAAAAGCTTATGGACATTTTAATTTATGGTGCTGGGGCCGTAGGCGGCTATTTAGGTGCTCGCCTGGCGCAGCAAAAACACAACGTCACCCTCATTACCCGAGACGTGATGGCCCAATTGATTGGCGAAACAGGTCTGGAAGTAACCGAAGGCAACCGGCGTATCGTAACCCGGCCCAATGCCGTAACCTCTGTGGCCCAGGCATTTAAAGACGGTCAAACCTACGAACTCATCATTCTGGCCATGAAAGCGTACGACATTGCCGCAGCAATTAACCCCCTCATTGCCTTTTATCCAGAGCCCAACATGATCATCACCACCCAAAATGGCATTGGGGTAGAACAAGGACTCATCAAACAGTTTGGGGCTGAACATATCATCGCTGGCTCCTTCACCCTGCCCATTCGTAAAGAAACCACCACGCAGCTTGTGGCGGAGCGCACCGATGGCGGTCTTTGCCTGGCTCCCACCCAGCCCAAACAAGATATTCGTCCCTGGCTTAAACTTTTTAGTGATACAGGATTGGAAACCAAAGGGTATAAGAACTACGAATCGATGAAATGGTCAAAAGCCTTTCTCAATATCATTGCCAATGCCACCTCTGCTATTTTAAACCGGCGACCAGGGCTTATTTACCGCTCCGACCCTATCTTCGATTTGGAAATTAAAATGCTGAAAGAAACGTTGGCTGTGATGAAAGCCGCCGGGCACAAAGTTGTAGACTTGCCAGCCGTGCCTGCCACCAAGTTGGCCTTTTCTGTTCAGCGGCTGCCGCGTGCCCTGCTAAAACCTGGCTTAAGTAAGCTAGTCGCCGACGGCCGTGGCGATAAAATGCCCTCGTTCCACATTGACCTGACAGCAGGTAAGGGCAAAAGCGAAGTGGTCTACCATAACGGGGCCATCGCCAAAGCAGGCAAAGAACATGGCGTACCCACGCCGGTCAACGCGGCGTTGACTGATATTTTGTGGAAGCTGACCTTAGAAAAATTGGATTGGCGCGAATTTAACGGCCGTCCCCAGCGGCTCATCCAGGAAGTGAAACGGTACGAGGTGGCACTGGGAGGCAGTGAATGAGGCAGAACGAGCGGGAGCTGCGCCAAACGTTCGTCCAAATTGGCCGCCTGATGTACGAAAAAGGGTTCATCTGCGCCAGTGACGGCAACATTTCGGCGCGGTTGGGTCCCAATCGCCTGCTCATCACCCCGTCCGGTTTACATAAAGGATTGCTGGAGCCAGAGCATATGCTCGTGGTGGATAATGAAGGGCAGGTGGTACGAGAAGGTTACGGCCGTTCCGCCACCCTCAAACCAACCAGCGAACTCCCCATGCATTTGGAAGCGTACCGCCAACGCCCCGACATCCAGGCAGTCGTCCACGCCCACCCACCCATCACCGTCGCCCTCTCTATTGCCGGTGTGCCCATGGCCGACTGCCTGATTCCCGAAGTGATTGTCATGCTGGGCATCATTCCCACCACACAGTACGCCACCCCCTCTAGCGAAGAAAACGTGCGTGCCATCCGCGAGCTGATTCGCAACCACGATGGACTGGTATTGCAGCGGCACGGCTCGCTCACGGTGGGCGATTCGCCCATGCAGGCGTTTATGCGACTGGAATCATTGGAGCAAAATGCACGGATTGGCTTTATGCTGGCCCAGTTGGGCGTGCGCAATCCACTGCCTGCCCACGAAGTAGAAAAGCTGTTGCGCCAGCGAGAAAACCTGGGCTGGAGCCATCCGGGCGAGCAAGACGAATTTTGTCAGGTGTGTGGCACCTGTCATCCCACCAGCCAGCCCCATCTGCCCACGCTGCGATCCAGCGAACCAGCCCCCCCTTCCTTTAACCAAACCGAACTGCGCGAACTGGTCGCCCAGGTGGTACAAAAAACATTAGGTAGTTAACATGTTTGAATTACGACGCGAGAAAAACGGCCGTCCCCTGCTCATTGGCCATCGGGGAGCGATGGACGTTGCCCCGGAAAATACGATGCCTGCCTTTGCAGCTGGGCTGGCAGGCGATGCCGACCTACTGGAACTGGACGTGCAGCTCACCGCCGATGAGCAGGTAATATTATTCCACGACACAGATTTGCAATACAAAACCGGCATTCGTGGCCAGATTGGTGATTTTACGGCCGAATTCCTACAAACCCTTGACGTGGGTAATTACTTTGACCCCCAATTTGCCGGGCTGCACATGCCTTTTCTGGCTGAAATACTTGCCTGGGCCAAAGACCGCGTGGCCCTGATGATTGAACTCAAACACGGCCCAATTTTTGATCCGCGACTGGATCAGCAGGTGGTGCGCCTCATCGAGCAGCACGGCATGGAAAACCAGGTGGTGCTTATTAGTTTTGACCAGTTTGCCCTGCGGCGCGTCAAGCAGATGAATCCCAATTTGACGGTGAGCTTGATTTATGTCGGCCGTTTTTGCGATCCGCTAGCGCTAATTGGGGATGTGCCCGTAGATGCCCTCAGCCCCGCCACCGACTTTCTCACGCAGGACGAGGTAAAACTCATCCAAAAAGCAGGCTACGCCTGCACCCCCGGCGGCTTCTACTGGGATTACCCCACCCTGCTCGACTGGGGCGTGGACACGATCAGCACCAACAACCCCGGCGCTTTTTCGTTCCGGTAGAGGCGACCCGGCGGGTCGCCCTTACAAGATGGTGCCGTGGAAGTGGGGCTGCGGGGCAACGGGATCGTATGACCAGGTGAGGGCCGCGAGGAGTTCCTCACGCGCCTGAACCAGCTTCGCTTTGTCGTTGGCATGCACGGTGCCGAGTTCGTCGCCTTCGGCAAAGGTATCGCCGATTTTGGCGGGCAGCACAAAACCCACGGCATGATCAATTTTGTCTGTCTTCACAAAACGGCCACCGCCCAAACGCACCGCCGCCCAACCAATCTCCCCCGTGGCCATTGCCGCAATCGTGCCACTTCGTGGCGCAACAATCGGTTCCACAAATTTGGCCTGGGGCAGCAAGCTGGGATCATCAACTTGGGCCACATCGCCACCCTGCGCTGCTACCATCTGGCGGAATTTTTCTAGCGCGGTGCCATTTTGCCGAACGGCCGTAACCATCTCCTTCGCCCCGTCCAAACTATCCACCTTACCCGCCAGCAGCAGCATGTGCCCCGCCACCTCCAGGCAGTGTGCCCAAAAATCAGCCGGGCCATCCCCTTGCAGTGCGGCAATTGCCTCCTTCACCTCCAGCGCATTGCCAATGGCGTGGCCCAGCGGCTGGTTCATGTCAGAGATGAGCGCCACCACCTTGCGCCCGGCGTCCGTGCCGATATCGACCATCACCTGGGCCAGTTCGCGGGCCGCTTCGACCGTGGGCATAAACGCACCGGAGCCGGTTTTCACGTCCAGCACCATGGCGTCGGCTCCCGCCGCCAACTTTTTGGACATGATCGACCCGGCAATGAGCGGCGTGCTGGCCACCGTGCCGGTGACATCGCGCAGGGCATACAGCTTTTTGTCGGCAGGGGCGAGGACGGCCGTTTGCCCGGCCAGCACCAGCCCAATCTCGCCCAATTGCTTTTTGAACTGCTCAATTGACATTTCTAACCGCCAGCCGCGAATCGACTCCATTTTATCCAGCGTGCCGCCGCTGGAACCGAGGCCGCGCCCGCTCATTTTGCCCACCGGCACGCCGCAAGCGGCGACCAATGGCTGCACCGCCAGCGTCGTTTTGTCGCCCACGCCGCCGGACGAATGTTTATCGACAACAAAGGGAGCCACGTCGTGTAAATCCAGCTCATCGCCAGAGTGGGCCATCGCCAGGGTCAGGTCAACCGTCTCGCGTCGGTCCATGCCGCGAATGTAGATGGCCATCAGCAGGGCCGCGACCTGGTAATCCACCACCTCATCAGCTGTGTAGGCGCGAATAAACCATTCAATTTCGGCCGTGGTCAGCGTTTTGCCGTCACGTTTTTTTTCAATCAAATCAATCATGCGCATAGTGGGAATTCCTTACGTAATTGGGTAATTGAGCAATTGGATAATTGCTTTGCCAGTTCCTGTTTTTCAATTTGCGGTACGGCCGTAGCCGGTTCCCGATTATAGCAGGAATTCGGTATAATCCGGCCTGAACAGCAACCAGTAATCAGTTTGTCAGTAATGTCGCTAAGTGACCGCTTCGCGTACAGTAAAAGCAATTGATTACCGACCACTAATATTTCCCCGGAAACTGCATGAATTTTTGCTCAGCTAAAGTTTCCGGGGAAATCCACTGAAAACGGAGGAACCATGCCTCAAAAGGCTGATTTTTTGCTCACCGGCGGCACCATCGTCACCATGAATGAGCAGTACGATGTGATTGAAAACGGCGCGGTTGCCATTGTAGGCGACTCGATTGTTGCCGTTGGCCCCACAGAAACCATCACCGCCGAATTCCAGGCCGAAGAAATAATTGACTGCACCGGGCAAGTGATCATGCCCGGCCTGGTAAATGCCCACACCCACATCCCCATGACCCTGTTTCGCGGACTGAACGATGATTTGCGGCTGGACGTCTGGCTGGGCTACCTGATGCCCGTGGAGCGCGAGTTTGTGACGCCGGAATTTGTGAAGCTGGGCACACGCATCGCCTGTGCCGAGATGATTCGCTCTGGCGTGACCACCTTTGCCGATATGTACTATTTTGAAGAATCCATTGCGGAGGAAACGGCCGTCATCGGTATGCGTGCTTTATTAGGCCAAACCGTCCTTGTGTTCCCCGCGCCAGACGCCGCCACTTACGAAGACGCCCTGGTGCTGACTCGTCGCTTCATTGAGCGCTGGAACGGCCATCCGCTCATCCAGCCCGCCGTGGCCCCCCACGCCTGGTACACCGGCACACCAGAAATGGACCGCGCCTGTGCCGATCTGGCCCGCGCTTTTGATGTGCCCATTCACACCCATGTGGCCGAAACAAAGCTAGAGGTAGAAAACTGCCGCACGCAAAACCATGCGCCTGTGGTGCCTCATATTGCCAGCCACGGATTGCTCGACACCAAGCTGCTGGCCGCCCACTGCGTCCATCTGGAAACCAGCGAAATGTTTGCCCTGAAGGAAGCGGGCGCGGGTGTGGCCCACTGCCCCAGTAGCAACCTCAAGCTGGCCAGCGGCATTGCCAACGTCAAAGAGATGCTGGAAATTGGCATCAATTTGGGCGTGGGCACGGATGGCCCGGCCAGCAATAACGATCTGGACATGGTGGAAGAGGTGCGGCTGGCAGCCCTGCTGGCCAAAACCCAGTCCAACGACCCGACGGTGCTGCCCGCGCGGCAGGCGCTGGAGCTGGTCACCCGGCGCGGCGCACGTGCCCTGCACATGGGCGATGTGACGGGCAGCCTGGAAGTGGGCAAACGGGCCGATCTGGCCGTGGTGGCGATGGGCGGCGTGCACAACTGGCCTCAGTTCCATAACAACCCAGATGGTGTTTACTCTCGGCTCATTTATGCCGCTAAAAGTGGCGACGTGCAGCATGTGATGTGCAACGGCCGTTGGCTGATGCAAAATCAGGAACTGCTCACCGTAGATGAAGCTCAGGCACAGATTGAAGCGGCTCAGGTGGCGGCAGAGATTGACGCTTTTGTGGTGCGGCGCGAGTCCAGCCCGTACAACAAGCTTGTGTTACTGTCTGGCGTGCAGCGGCAGCAAAGTTTTGAAGTGCAGGTGAAAGCGCCACTGGAAGAGAAAACGGCCGTCCTCGACTTCCTCAACAGCGAACATTGCAGCATCGTGCGCAGCGCCCATTACAAACAGTACGACCATTACTTCATCTTTGCCAACGAAGACCCAGACTCTGCCCGGCTGCGCTACCGCGAGGATGAGTTTGTTGATGAGAAAGATCAGGTTTACCAGACGCGCACCCGACTCACGCTCATCGGTGAGGGGGAAAGGCAAGAGTTTCCCAACGCGGTCATGCTCTCCCGCTCCCGCTTTTTAGCTGACGCGGACCGCAGCTTGCGTTTCTATCGGGAATATTTTGACCCAGAATCAGACATTGAGGTGACCAAAGACCGGCTGCGCTGGCACATCATTTACCAGGAAACTGATTTTGCCATTAATTTTGACAAGGTGGTTGAGCCAGAAGTGCCTGGCTACTTCTTGGAGATTAAATCACGCACCTGGTCCCGCTCCGACGCAGAGCGTAAGGCAGGGCTAATGGCAGAAATTTTGTCGTTGGTAGGGGTGGATTTGGAAACGGCCGAACGGCAGGAATATGCAGAGATCGCTCAGAACGCGGGTAGTTGAGAAATTGGGTAATTGAGTAATTGGGCGCTAATAGTCCAGTTACTCAATTACCCTATTACATTTTTAGCCTGTCTTAAACATCGTCTGGAACTTCATGACGGTGTTCAGATCACCACTAACTTTTACCTTGCCCCCCATGAAAGCCATCATTGGGTTTAGCTTGCCCGTCATCATATCGACGTAGTCGCTGCCATCCATGCTGATAGTGGCGTCTGCACCGTCGGCGATGCCATCTTCAACGGCGCACGCCCCGTCGGCAATCTTCACGGTCCATTGACCGCCATTTTCACCTGAGAGATCAAAGGCAACGGCGGCATTCATGTCGCCGGCTTTTTCAGCAATGAGGTTCTGCGGGGTTTTGGCAAAAATATCTGCTGGGGTTGTCATAGTTGGAACTCCTTTATTTGGTTCAGTATCAAATTATTACGCACTGCGGCATGAGAGGAGTATAGCAACGGCCGTTTCGGTGTCAAGATTGTAAGGATATGGCTACGATACCTCTACAATCTTAACGTTTCCTCAACGATTTGCCCCTGACGTTGTAAGGAGGCTTACCCTGGTTTGCCTCCTTTTTCATCCTTGTGCTAGAATGTCCGCCGCTCTGGTAAATTAGAATTACCAGTGGTAAAGCGGCTCATGATGAACGTCGATTAAGAAGCGTAAGCTCATTTATTAGCAGACACACAATCGGGTAAACTGATTTTTCTGCTAAGCTGGCACGTTCGGTAGCCGCTTTTTGTATGGTTCCATTTGCAAAACTTAAACAATGGCAAATGGAGGAGAAGCAGCTTTACTTGAAATCGCTGCAGTGAATACAGAAAGTGCAAACGAAATTGTATTCATTTAATAAGGGCACCCCATCGGGTTAGCTTTTCAGGGAAGAGGGTAAAAAGAGAAGCGCGGATAAGATGTCGCTCGCGACATCCTGTACGTCACTCGCCGGTAAACGGCCGTTCCCCAACCCAAACAGGAAAACGCCAATCGGGCCGTCTTTGTTAAACAACGGAGGTACCAAATTATGGAAGAGGAACGGCCGTCTACAGACACCACCTCAGAAATTGAAGAACAAGAATTTGAAGAACAAACGCCAACCAGCAGTGGCCCTTCTGGGATGTTGATTGGCGGTGTTGTTGTGGTTGTGCTTCTCATCATTGCCGGGCTGTTTTTGCCCCCCATTTCTCTGGGTCAACGACTGGGGCTGGGTGGCAGTGATGATGCAACAACCACCGAAAGCTCACCCACAGCACCTCCCACAGAAGCCGAAACTGTGGTCGCCAGCAATCCATCTATTCCTGGCGAAGTAGACGTCATTGTGAGTGACACCAGTGCGGTCGTCAACGTCACCAGCTTCAGCGAGACCGAGGCGGCCAGCAGCATTGGGGCTTTTCCGGCCACGGCTACCGTGCGCGGCAACGTGTTCAAGGTTGAACACGACGCGACGGTGTTAAGTGGGAAGGTTGCCATTAACGTGCCTGCAGGAACGGCCGTTGAAATGGTGGATCTCTACGGCTGGGACGGTGCAAATTGGCACTTCATCCCCAGCCAAATTGATGTGGAAACACGCCAGATTGTCTCCCCAGAACACAATTTGTATCAGGCATTTGCTCTGGTTGAGCCAGGTGCCGCCGAAACCGTTGCCGTAGGCGCAGAACTACTGCCGCTGCAAGCACTGCCAGACCCCACCCTGGCCAGCCTGACGGAGCTATCCGCAGGAACGCTCACCTTAGTGGGCACAGGCGATCTACAGGGCGAAGTTGCCGACCTTCCGGCTGGCGAATTTGAAAGCCTGGTACGTGTCACCAATGGGGGCGTGGTTGTGGATCAAGCCTCCCTCTCCGCGCTGCTAGGGGATTCTACGGCTCAAACAAACCAGATTAATGCTTTGGTGAATACGGCCGTGTCCGGTGGTTTCGCGGGCATCAATTTGGACTATCAAGGCGTCGCTGCGGCCCAAACAGAAGCATTCAGCTCCTTTGTGATGAGTCTGGCCGATGCCCTTCACGCCCAAAACCTGACGCTGGCAGTCACCCTGGCCACACCCCAAGAAACAGATGGGCAATGGGACAGCGCTGGACAAGATTGGGCCGCCATTGGGCAAGCAGCAGACATTGTTTATGTACAAATGCCGCTGGACCCGACAGCTTACAGTGACAACAGCGCCGCGATGCAGCTGTTAAACTGGGCCACCCGTCTGGTGGACCGTACCAAAATGACCATTTTGGTAAACGCTGGCGCGGTTGACCGCGTTGGCGACGCCTTCCTAGAACTATCTAACGAAGAAGCGCTGGCTAATTTTGGCGAGCTGGAATTTGTCTCTGGCAGCGAAGAAGTAGAACCGGGCACCGCTGTGGAATTGGCGCTGTCTGGCGATGCCTCTCCGTTGGAATGGGATGGGGCCAGCCTGACCTACCGTTACAGCTACCAGATGAGCGACCAAACGCACGATGTTTGGCTAGGGAACCCGGCTGCCCTGAGCAGTCGGCTGGGCTTAGTTGAGCGTTACCGTTTGCGCGGTGCGGCCGTTCGTGGTCTGAGCACCGTTACCGATGGCGCTGGCTATGCCGCTGCGCTGGCCGCTTTCACCGGATTAAGCGCCCCACCAGAAACCAGTGGTGCCGCCATTGTTTGGACGGTTGAGGATGCCAGCGGCAGCGTGCTGGCCAGCGAAAGCGGCAGCAACCTGACGTTTGCCTGGGCGGGTGAAGAAGCGCCCGGCAGCTACACGATTAACGCTGATTTTGCCCTGGGCGAAGCGGTTGCGTCTCTTGGTTCCGTCACCGTAAATGTGGCTGAAGCTGTAGCAGAAGAAGCAGAAGCAGAAACGGCTGTCGTCAGTCCCGGCACAGGCAGCACAGGCGCTATCTCTCCTGGTGATGCCGATGCCGTCGTCAACACCAATGCCAACGTGCGCGTCGGTCCTGGGCTTACTTATGGCCTCATTGCCGGTGGCCTTAACCGAGGCACACAGGTACAGGTTATTGGGCGCAATTCAGACAACAGCTGGTACCAAATTCAGATGCCCGATAGCGAACTTGATGGCTGGATTTTTGGTACCTTACTTGATCTGAATGCCAATCTAGATGTAAACAACCTGGAAGTGGTAACGGTCGATCCCCCAACTGTTGCCGATGGTGGCGGTGGCACAACTGGCGGTACAACACCACCGCCAGCACCAGCCCCCGTGGCCAACGGCTCCTTTGAGCTGGGCGGACAAACGCACGGCTTTGCCAACCCCACGCTTATGTCCTATGCGGGCATGAACTGGGTGAAATTCCAGCACAAATGGGGCAGCGGCGATTCACCAGATGCCGTTGCTGGCCGCATCCAACAAGCCCACGCCAATGGGTTCAAAGTGTTGCTCAGTATCCCCGGAGCCGACCACAGCAGCATTGATTACAATGCATACGTTGCCTTTCTGGGTGGCGTGGCCGCGCTTGGCCCCGATGCTATTGAAGTCTGGAACGAAATGAACATTGACCGGGAGTGGCCAAACGGCCAGATTGACCCGACAGCATACACCAATAACATGCTGAAACCTGCCTATCAGGCAATCAAAGCGGCCAATCCTAATGTGATGGTTATCAGCGGCGCGCCTGCTCCCACCGGTTTCTTTGGTGGCTGCGGCGGCGGTGGCTGTGATGATGGACTTTACGTGGCCGGGATGGCTGCGGCCGGCGCAGCGAACTACATGGACTGTATCGGCATTCATTACAATGAAGGCATTGTGCCACCAAGCCAGCAGAGTGGCGACCCCCGCACCGAGCATTACACGCGCTATTTCTGGGGCATGGTGAATACCTATTACAATGCCTTTGGCGGTGCTAGAAAGCTCTGCTTTACAGAACTGGGTTACTTGTCTGGTCAGGATTATGGCGGGCTACCGGCCGGGTTTGCCTGGGCGGGCAACACGACGATTGCCCAGCACGCAGGTTGGTTGGCCGAGGCCACAAGTCTGGCGGCAAATAGCGGCAAGACGCGTTTGCTCATCGTCTTTAATGTCGATTTTGTTACCTTTAACTCCGACCCACAGGCAGGTTACGCCATGATTCGAAAGGATGGTAGCTGCCCGGCTTGTGAAACCTTACGACAGGTGATGAATCCATAAGGATGCGTTCGCAAGTAGCTTTTTATATGAAAACGCATCCGCAAGGTTTGTCTGTTCACCAAAGCCTATAGTTGAAAACAGGCAAACCCATAGGCGCTGTTTGAAAGTTTTCAGTTAGAGTAAAATAAGGGGCGCATTTTGTTTGATTGCTACAAAATGCGCCTTTTCTTTATCAAAGAGGTTTATATGAAACAGATAAAATGGTTATTTTTTGCAACGGCCGTATTACTTCTACTATCTGCCTGTGGTGGCGGCGAGGAACCGGAAACGGCCGTCTCTGACACCACCAGCGACACGGTACCCAATCCCCCCACACCCGAACCCGCCGCAACTCCTACCCTCGCTCCCCCGGTTGTCGTGGTGGAGGGTGAAGGTGGCGGGGAAGAGCCAGTAGCAGCTCCTGAAGTAGTGGAAGAAAAAATACGGCCGTGGCCTGCCGATAAATTTGGCTACGGCGTGCAGGTTCATGGCAACGCTACCGTCGGTGACCCGGTCTTTACAATGGACACGGTTCAAAATCAGCTTGGTTTGGACTGGGTTAAAATGCAGCTGCAATGGTGGCAAGTTCATCCCTCACCAGGTGCCGACCAATGGTTCTTTTACGATGGCGTCATCGACGAAGCAGCCAATCATAACCTGAATCTAATGGTCAGCGTGGTTGGTTCGCCAGACTGGACCCGCGCCGCAGGCAACCACATTGGTCCGCCAGATGATTACAACGAATATGCCAACTTCCTTACGGAACTCATCAATCGTCATCCTGGCAAAATTGACGCCATTGAAGTATGGAACGAGCAAAACCTAGACCGCGAATGGCAAACGCCAAGCGGCATCATCGATCCCGCAGAGTATGTACGCTTCCTGGAAGTCGCTTACAATGCGATCAAAGCGGCTGATCCCAATATCATTGTCATCAGCGGGGCGCTTTCACCCACTGGCCCCGGCGACTGGGTACGTTGGGCAGATGATTTTGAGTATATGGATCAAGCGCTGGCGGCGGGCATGTTGAATTATGCCGACTGTGTCGGTGCTCATCACAATGGTTACAATGTGCCGCCGAATGTGATCGTTGAAGACACCAATTCGCTGCCCGAATCACAAACGGCTAATTTCCGTGGCCCTTTCGACAATCAATATACCAACGGGCAGTTAAACCATCTGTGGACATTCAAAACCACCATCGATGGCTACGCGCAGCGCGTCGCTGCCTACGATCCCAATATGAAGCTGTGCGTCACCGAGTTTGGCTGGGCCAGCAGCGAAGGGTACGATGCGCCACCCGAAGGGTTTGAGTTTGCTCTGGATAATACGCTAGACGAGCAAGCTCAATACATCGTGCAGGCATACCAACAAATGCATGATTCCGGTGATGTGTGGCTAGCCTTCTTGTTTAACTACGACTTCGGTAACAAGGGCAGCGGCCCACAAGACGATCCGGTGCCTTACAGCATTATCGACATTAACGGTGCCCCTCGCCCAGCCTTTGGTGCGGTGGCCGCTATGGAAAAACCAGACTAACGTGAACCTTGTGAGTGGGTCATTAGGTAATTGCGCAATTACCTAATGACCCAGTTACTCAATTACCTATTCTCTTGACAGGCAAAAACCTTTTCTACACCGTCATTGCATATTTGCTCCTGGCACTGCTGCTGGTTAACTGTGGGTCGCCACAAGCAGACAGGGCCACGGCTACCGCCATCACTGCGCCAGTAACCACAATCCCGACTGCAGAAACCACAGCTTTGCTGCCGCCGCCAGAAGTCGAAGTTGTTTTGAATGGAACGGCCGTTCCCACTCCAGAACCTACCCGTCCACCAGGGCAACTCTTCAACTCTCCCGAATATGGCGTTCACCTGTCCCAATGGTGGCACGTAGATGATGTGCTGCCACGCGATTTAGAATTGGTGCAAGAGATGGGTTTCGGCTGGGTAAAGCAAGCATTCGCCTGGCGCGACATTGAGGGCAATGCCAAAGGAGAATTCGACTGGTACCGTCCCGACCGTATTGTGGAACAGGCCAATGAAGCCAATCTCAACCTGCTGATACGTATCGATCACCAACCGTTATGGAGCGTCCAGGCTCTGATCGATAAGCCCATCACCCAAAACCAGCCCCCGGCCAACTATCAAGATTTTGGCGATTTTTGTTTTCAGCTAGCAAAACGATACCAGGGTCGAATCCAGGCTTACCAGGTGTGGAACGAACCGAATCTCAATCGGGAGTGGGGTGAACAATCGCCAAATCCCGCAGAATACACGGAATTGCTCCGCGTCTGCTATCAGGGTATCAAAACAGCAGATCCGGAAGCCATCGTCGTTTCAGCGGGATTAGCCCCCACAGGGACAGAACCCCCAGCGGCAATGCCCGACGACGCTTTTTTGCAGGGTATGTACGATGCCGGTGCCGCTGACTATTTTGACGCTCTTGGCTTAAACGCCCCTGGCTACAAGGCACCACCTGAATTAGCCCCAGAAGAAGGGCTTAACGAAATATGGGGCGGACATCGCTGGAACGTCTTTCGTCACGTAGAAGATATGCGTGCCATCATGGTGGCCAATGGCGATGCCAACAAGCAGGTGGTGATTCTGGAAACTGGCTGGATTTTGCAGCAAGACATACACCCCTCGTACACCTGGCATGGTGTTACCGAGGCGCAGCAGGCAGAGTATTTAGTAGGTGCTTATCAGTTTGCCCGCGAAAATTGGCAACCGTGGATTGGCCCCATTTTCACAATTTACATGGCCGATGCCACCTGGACAGCCGAAGAACACGAACAATATTGGTGGTCTATTGTTTTGCCAGACGGCACGGCACGCCCCGCGTATTTAGCGCTTAAGGCCATGGCGAAATAATCTTTTCATTCTCAAACGGCGGCAACATCATGTTTTGGACTCTTGTTTTCTCTTATTGGATTCATCTGTTATCTACGGTCATTTGGTTTGGTAGCCTGGTGTTGATGGCCCTGGCCGCTCTGCCCGCTCTGCAAAAAGGCTCCATAGCGGCAAATAATTGGCTGGGCTTGCAAAAGCAGCTCACACCCTGGGCCAATATCAGCCTGGTGCTGCTGCTCATCACTGGCTTTATACAAATGACAAACGATGTCAACTACAATGGGTTTCTGGCAATTGATAGTACCTGGGCCTGGGCCATGCTGGTCAAACACATTGCTTTTGGCCTCCTGGCTGTACTGACTGTTTATTTGCAATTTGGTTTGTATCCAGCAGCTGAACGGATTGCCTTATTGGCAGAGAAACGGCCGAATCTGGCCCAATCTGAAAAAGAAAAGCTGACCAAGCGCGAGAAGCAGATATTGTGGCTAAATCTGGTCTGTGCCGCTGCCATTTTGTTTTGTACGGCCGTCGCAACGGCCGTATAAGTGCCTGTCCCATTACTTCGACCTGTTGTAAATTCGATTATCTGCCCTTACAACCAATCTTACGGTTTCCTTTCTGTCCCCCTCAACCAGTAAAACTCCGCCTAAATGCCAAATTTGGCTGTTAAGTTTTAGTAAGTAAGGTCGTAAGCTGCCCCTCATACACTACGTGTAGAGTTAAAAAACACCCATTCAACAACACACGCACGAATATTACATAGCAATTGTTTATTCACCGTTGGAGTTTATCAATGATACAGGCAACACAAACAAAACAACTCCTGGAAAGTAGTAGCATGGAAGCAAATACCGCACAAAGCAAACAAATGGTATCGACACAGTACAACCGTGCTATGAAATTGGCGCTTGACTACGCGCTTGCCCTCCCCGGACTTTTGCTCATTGCTCCGCTATTCATCTTCCTTGCCATTTTGGTAAAGCTGGATTCGCCCGGCCCTGTTTTTCATCGTCGGCGCGTCTTGGGAAAAGACGGTCGTATTTTCTATGCCTTCAAATTCCGCACCATGTATGTGAATGGGGACGAAATTCTGGCCCGTTATCCCAAGCTGCGCCAGGAATTAAACAAAAATTACAAACTAAAGTGCGACCCGCGCGTAACGCGCATCGGCAGCTTCTTGCGCAAATTCAGCCTGGATGAGCTGCCACAGCTGCTCAACGTGTTAGCCCGCGACATGTCACTTATCGGCCCGCGCATCATTGCTCCAGACGAACTCAACAAATACGGGCAATACGGCCAGACGCTGATGATGGTTATGCCTGGTCTGACCGGTTTGTGGCAGGTAAGCGGCCGTTCCAACACCACTTACGACGAACGTGTTGCGCTGGATATGCAATACATCACCAGTTGGTCGGTTTGGCTAGACATCAAAATCTTGCTGCGCACCATTCCGGCCGTTTTAAAAGGAGACGGGGCTTACTAAAGTTACCCACTCTGCTTCGGAGCCATCTTCATTGTCAACGGGTGATTACACTTTTTGACAATTTGTGTAAAAACAACATTTACCTCCTTCTGAACCCCTCAACGCAAATTGTGTTGAGGGGTTTCTCTTTGGTGCCTGACAAATCACTATCCCCTAATCAGCCAATCCCCGTTACAATATGCCCATGTTTGAACTTATCTTTTTAGGAACTTCGGCGTCGGCACCTTCCGTACAACGCGGTTTATCGGCGCATATGGTTTTGTATCGGGAGCATCGCTTTTTGATTGATTGTGGCGAGGGGACACAGCGCCAGATTTTGCACAGCGGCTTAGGCTTTAAGCGACTCAACAAAGTATTGCTAACACATGGCCATCTGGATCACATTTTAGGACTTGGGGGCTTTATCTCCACATTGGGTCGCTGGGAAAACATGGATCGCGTGGATATTTACGGTGGGCGCAGCACGCTTAAACGGGTGTCTGATTTGCTGTTTCGGGTGGTGTTTCCCAACGGCCGTTCCCCGCTACAGATTGAACTCAATGCCATTGAACCCGGTGTTATCATGGCCGATGACAAATTTACCCTGTCTGCCTTTCCGGTACAGCATCGTGGACCAGGCTGCTTTGGCTTTTTGTTTGAGGAACAGCCCCATCACCCATTTTTAGCGGAAAAAGCAGCGATGCTGGGCGTGCCCTTTGGTCCAGAACGGGCCAAACTGGTGCGTGGCGAAGCGGTCACATTGGCCGACGGCCGTACCATCCAACCTGAAGACGTGCTGGGCGAAGCACTGCAAGGCACCAAATATGTACACATTGGTGATGTGGGCCGTGTGGATGAACTGCTGCCCATCTGCCAGGATGCCCATGCGCTGGTCATTGAAGCCACGTACTTGCAAGAAGATGCCGAAATGGCGCGCCAATTTGGCCACATGACGGCAGCCCAAGCAGCCACGCTTGCAAAAGAGGCCAATGTAAACACATTGATTTTGACTCATTTATCGCGGCGGTACAACGGCCATATTATCCGTCAAGAGGCCCGTGCTATCTTCCCTAACACCTACGTCGCCCGCGACTTCGACCATTTTCAGATTACCCGCACGGGTGCCGAAAAAGTTAGAAAGGAAGGCTAACGCAAGGTGTACATACCATTAGCTGAATGGCGATTTTATTAAACATCCCTCAACTAACTGGCCTTCATTCAAATCTTCCGTCCAGATGACATTGCAACCAAGCTGATTGGCACTGCGAATAATCATACTGTCCCAGAACGAAAGCTGATGGCGCTGCTGAATCTGGACAGCACTCAAAATATCCTCAACCTGCGGCTGATGAATGCGCCATAAGCCCAAATCAGTAATAATCTGCGAAGCTTCCAAGATAGAAAGTGGGTGAGCTAACTTCCGCGTCGTTGTGACATAGAACCCTTGTAAAACCTGGATGCTAATGCACCCTGATTGCTCCCTCCACAATCGACGCAAAACTGTTTTGGCTTGCTGTTGTTTTTGCGCATCTCGACTGTCGTATGCATAAACGAGTACGTTGGTGTCTACAAACTGATACCCTTGTTCACCGTTCATGAAGGTCGTCTCGTGTCCAGGTGATCGTATCACCCAAGCCAAAATCAAAGCCTCTTTCCATCAAAACCAGTTGACGCTGTTTGGCTATCTCATACCGATCAGATTTGGCTACGATTTCTTCAAGTGTTTCTGTAAGCAACGCGGACAGTGAAGTTTGGCGTTCCGCCGCCAAAATTTTTGCTTTGCGCAGCGTTTCTTTGGGCAAAGATAAGGTTACGTTTTGTCGTTCCATAACAAACCTCCACGCAAAACAGTGTAGCACGTATTTACGTGACGATCAACGCTCAAACAATAATTTTTGTGTTGCTTTGAATGCAGGTACAATGACGGCCGTATTTCACACCCCTAGCCTTGTGGAGAAAAACATGTCCCAAAATCAGCCCATCACCATTCTTGCTATTGCCAGTGAATGCAAAGGCATCCCCTACTTGCGTGAAGCCAATCGACAGGGCGCACGTGTCCTGTTGCTGGTTGCCGAAGAAGCCGCCCACAACCCAGATTGGCCAATGGACGCCATTGCCGAGCGGTACATCATGCCAAATCTTTCCAAACAACCAGATGTGACGCATGCTGTCAGTTATCTGGCCCGGACGGAAAAAATCGACCGGATTGTGGCCTTGGATGATTACGATGTGGGTACGGCCGCTTCGCTGCGCGAACACTTACGCATTCCAGGCATGGGGGAAACCACCGCCCGTCATTTTCGCGACAAACTGGCGATGCGGGTACAGGCACGGGATGAAGGCGTTTTGGTGCCGGAGTTTACGGCCGTTTTCAACAACGACGATCTCAACAATTTCCTGCAGCGGGTCCCCGCCCCCTGGGTTCTCAAACCCCGCTTCGAGGCCGGGGCCATCGGTATCCGCAAGCTGTACGACGCTGATGCTGTCTGGCAGGCGGTAAACGAACTGGGCGACCAGCGTTCATTTTACCTGCTGGAGCAGTTTGTAGTCGGCAACGTCTGCCATGTCGATTCGCTGATTTGGGAAAAAGAGGTGCTGTTTGCCATTGCCAGCCAGTACGGCACGCCACCGCTGACCGTCACCACGGGTGGCGGCATTTTCAATACCCGCACGCTGGCCCGAGACAGTGAAAGCAGTCAGGCGCTCATTGCCGCCAACAAAAATTTGATGCAGGTGCTGCGACAGGTACGCGGTGTGGCCCATACCGAATTTATCCAGGCAGAAGCCGACGGCCGTTTCTATTTCCTGGAAACGGCCGCTCGTGTCGGGGGCGCTAACATTGACCGGCTGGTAGAGGCAGCGACCGGGATTGTGCTCTGGCAGGAAGCGGCTCGGATCGATTTGGCCAGCGTGCGGCGCGAGGCATACCAACCGCCCACACCGCGCCGCGATTACGCTGGGCTTATCATCTGCCTGGCTCAGCAGGAACAACCTGATTTGTCGGCTTATGATGACCCGGAAATTGTGTGGCGGCTCCCCAAAAAATATCACGCAGGGCTGCTGGTGGCCTCGGCCGATTACGGCCGTATCCAGCTGCTCATCAATAATTACAACGAACGCTTTGCCCGCGACTTTCTTACCTCAGCACCCCCCAAATCCAAAGTGCGTACACAGATTTAAGTAATTGGGTAACTGCGTAATTGAGTAACTGAAAATCAGAAATTTAGCCAATTACTCAATTACTAAATTACACAACGCTACGCCTTCTCATATCCCGGCGGCGGATCCACCGGCCCCTTAAACGACATGATGTTAAACACCCCGCCCTGTGGGTCTTGAATCACGGCAAAGATGCCCATTGCCCCTGCCTCGGTGGGCGGGACCATGACAGTGCCGCCCAGTTTTTGGGCTAACTCAGCCTTGGCCGCCACATCTTCCACCATAAAGTAGATGGACCAGGTCGCCGGAACTTCTGGTCCCCATTTTTCATCCATAGCAATCATGCCGGCATGGACACGGCCGTTTTCCATAAACGCCACATAGCCATTCTCATCTGTCGCGCTGTTCCAACCAAAGACAGCTTCATAAAACGGTTTCACTTTGTCTGGCTGGCGCGTTTGCAGCTCGTTCCAAACCAACGTATTTGGCCTGTTTACCAGTTCTGCCCCGATGTGTTCCGCAGGCTGCCACACCCCAAACGGCGTGCCTTCTGGGTCCGTCCCCATGATCATACGGCCGTACTGCATCACATCCATCGGTGGGAACATCACCGCACCACCTGCGGCCGTTATCTTTTCAGCGATAGCATCCACATCATCATGTTTTACATACGAATTCCAAAAGGCAGGAATACCCTGCGCTTGCATCTCCGGCTGCATGGCGCTGAGTGCCGTCACGTTTTTGCCTTCCAACTGAAGCATGGAGTAAGTGCCGCCACCATCAATGGGACGATCATCAACCTCCCAGCCAAACAACCCGGTATAAAACATCTTAGCCGCCTCTGGATCTGTCGTGCTTAATTCCACCCAACAAAACATACCGTCTGGATACCTTTTAACCACTTGCATATCACGATCTCCTTCAAAACATTGCTGATAAATAGAGTTTGATGTGGGGTTCAACAGGGCATGATTATACCAAAAAATAGAACATAAGTGCTAATATTTCGGCTAAAAATCCCCTTTTTAGCCTGGAAAGCTATAAATTTTCCGCCTTTCTCAAAAATGCTTGACATATCAACTATTTTCTTTATAATGCACGCTGTTTTGGCGACAAATTGCTTGTCGTCTCGTGTAATCAAGAAGTTAACATCGCACACAAGGTTCCAATCGGAACATAACCCAAATTTTTTTGGAGGTAAATATCTCATGTTGAAGAAAAAGTTCTTTAAGACAAAAGACGAATGTGAAGTCACGTTTGAAGTCAATGTAGAAAATGCAGATCAAGTAGCCCTGGTTTCGGAACACAACGGCTGGGAACCAATCGCTATGAAGCAGGTCAAAAATGGCCCCTTCCGCACCAAAATTCGGCTGCCTAAAGATGGCGAATTCCAGTTCCGCTATTTGGTAAATGAGCAAAGCTGGCGTAATGATGAAGCTGCTGATGCTTACTGGACCAACGAACACGGCAGCGAAAACAGCGTTATTTCCACTGTTGCCTAAGCAAAATACAGCAACGACGTAACGTAAGTAAAAGGACGATTTGCTCAGCAGATTGTCCTTTTTTGTTGCCTGCTTACGCTAACCTTACCAAATGATTACACGACGCTAAACGGCCGTTCCCCACCCTATTCCCTTGCTATACTCAAGGCAAAATCTTGTTACAAAAGGAATAAAGCATGACCGTTTTGCGCACCATCCTCCTAATTTTACTGCTTACCTTGCTGGCAGCCTGTGGTGCCGCCTCGTCGGAAAAAGCCGCGCCAACGGCCGTTTCCTCCACCCCTACTTCAGCAGAAGAAGCGGAAGAAACCCCGATGGCTGAACCAGAAGAAACAGACACCGCGGCCCCATCCCAAATCGATGATGAAGAAGCAAAGTCGCTCATGTTCGATCTGACCGAAGGCAGCAACAGCGAGGCCGAAGCTGCCCTTGAGCGGATTCTAGCTACTGATGATCAACGCTTTGTTTCCGTCCTCATCGAACTCATGCGCGCCCGGCAAATTGGCTTGATACAAACCATCGACGCCGCCACCATTGTGGACAGCCTGGAAACCTTGAGCGGGCAAAGCTTTGGCGGCGATTGGGGTGGCTGGATCACCTGGTACGGCAGCACCGACCTCACCCCGCCACCTGGCTTCACCAGTTGGAAAGGCCGCCTGCTGGCGGGCATCGACAATTACTTTGGCCTCTTTTTGCAGGACAAGCATCCTTCCAAAATTCGCGTGGAGGAAATCCAGTGGGGTGGCGTGGTGCTAGACGGCATCCCAGCGCTGGACAATCCCCACATGCTGCCCACAGCCGAGGCGGACTACCTGGAACCGTGGGAACCCGTCTTTGGCATCGAGCTGAATGGCGACGCCCGCGCCTACCCTTTGCGCATTCTGGACTGGCATGAGATGGCCAACGATGTGGTCGGCGGTGTGCCCGTTTCCCTGGCCTACTGCACCCTGTGCGGCGCGGCGATTGCTTACGACGGCCGTTCCGTCGATCTGGCTGGCAATGAGGTCACCTACACCTTTGGCTCCTCTGGCTTCCTCTTCCGCAGCAACAAACTGATGTACGACCGCTCCACCCTGACGCTGTGGAACCAGCTCACAGGCGAACCAGTGCTGGGCGAATTGGCCGCAGGCGACATCCGACTCAATCTGCTGCCCGTGGTCCTCACCACCTGGGCCAACTGGCAGGAGGAACATCCCAATACCGTCGTGGTTGATATTAATACTGGCTACAATCGGGTTTACCAGCCTGGTGCCGCCTACGGCGATTATTTTGCCAACGATGAGCGGCTGTTCCAGGACGGGCTAATGTTCCCCGTTTGGCAGCAAAGCGACCAGTTGTTCAACAAGGATCATGTGTACGCCTTGCGGCTGGACGAGGTACCTAAAGCGTATCCGGTAACGGATTTATTGGCGGAGCAGGTGGTAAATGATGTAGTGGGAGAAACGGCCGTAACCCTCATCACAGCCGGGGAAATTGTAGAAGTAGACGGCACCAGCCAGCGCACCGGCCCGGTCACTTATACCTCCGGTGCAGAAATCCGCGCCTTTGCCCGTGGCGAACACACCTTCTCTCCAAGTACGAACGATTTTGAGGTGCTGGATGAAAACGGCCGTTCCTGGCAGGTCACCGAAGAAGTACTCATTGGCCCGGACGGCGCAACCCTTGAGCGCATCAACGGCCATCTGGCCTACTGGTTTGGCTGGTACGCCTTCTATCCGGAAACTGAACTGTATCAACCGTAAAACAAAGTCCTCCCGCAGGTTTCACAAAAGGCGAAAATCTTTTAAAGAACTTGCGGGAGGTTAATATGTTAGCAATGATGCGTGAAAAGTAACCAGAGAAAATCACGTTTTACGCCAATCCCCAATTTGTTACTTTTTTTCCAAAACTTCGATATACCATATGAAAACAAACAAAAAAGGAGTTTGACCATATGGTGCTACCCGTTTTAACAGCGCTGCTGCCGGAGGCTGTGACGCTTACAAACGAGGAAGAAAAAGCCTTCATTGAAGCCGCCCGGCATAATCGCGCCGCTTTTGCCCCGCTTTATCGTCGTTATGTAACGGCCGTGTACCGTTATTTTGCCGTGCGCGTACACCACCGGGAAACGGCCGAAGATTTAACTGCCCAGCTTTTTACCGAAATATTGGCAAAGCTGCCCAACTATCAAGAGCAAGGCAGCTTTGCTGGCTGGATTTTCACCATTGCTAAACGAAGGCTCATTGACCATTATCGCAGACACCAGCCAGAGCTGCCGCTTGAGGAAACGGCCGTTCCGCCAGACGACGCAGACGTGTTTGGTGACCTCATCAGCCGTGAACAGCAGAACCAGCTTTTGCAGCTTGTGGCTGAGCTAGACGCTGACCAACAAGAACTGCTGGCCCTGCGCTTTGCCGCCGGGCTGACCTTTGCCGAAATTGGAGCAACCATGGGCAAGAGCGAAGCGGCCTGCAAAATGGCAGTCCGCCGCCTGTTGAACGAACTGCAAACCTTATGGGAGGTGCGCTATGACAGTTAAACAAACCGTGGAAACGTTGATCGAAACTTTATACACTGCCCCGGAGCCATCTCCTGGGTTTGTGACGGCTTTAGAAGCGGAACTGCTTCAGCGAGAGCAGAACAAACCACCCAAGATTGATCAGGTAAACAAACCGATTCGCTGGTGGCAGCGACTGTGGGACAGTAACGGCCGTTTCACCCCTCGGCGTCTTATCTTTACCCTGCTGCTCATCGGCATTTTAACGGCTGGCCTCCTAACCGCCCCTACCGCCCTGGCAACCGTCCAGCGGTGGCTGGGCTACATTCCCGGCATCGGCTTTGTTGATACAGCCGCTGCCCGACGGCTGGTGGAACCAGTTAGCCAAACGCAGGCAGGACTCACCGTCACCATTACGGATCTAATCGCCACGGAGGATGAAACCCACCTTCTGGTTGTGGTAGCTGAATTGGCTGAAAATGATCGGCAACTGCTAGATGACCCAGATCAAATTGAGGCCACGCTTCAGCTAGAAGACGGGACTCGGCTCACTGCTAACGAGATGCACCTCAACCCGGAGCGCAGTCGCTTTGTCTTTGACGCGCTACCTGCCGATGCTGCCACGTTAACATTTACACTTAGCCAGTTGCCACGGGCCAATGCCCCTGCAACCAGTTGGGAATTTTTGCTGCGGCTCGACAATACAGAAAGCAGCCTAGCTGATACTTTACTGATGCAGTACCAACTGCAAGGTGTGCAGGATACCCAACAAGGAATTACGGTGCAGGTAAATGAAGTAGCGCATGTGGCCGAGCAAACGGCCGTTTCCCTCAGCCTCTCCTTTAACAATGATAAGTACCAGCTGGTGTACATCGAGGATCTTGGTGGCTTAAGCGTTATTGGCACCGCTGCGCCCACGCTTACCGACGGCGATGGCACTGTTTACAACACCGTTTTTAATCCCAACGGCAGCCAGATGATTGCCCAACGCGTCGAGGCCGAAGCAGATACGGCAGTTACGCCCACCGAACAGGCAGCAGCTAAGGACATTATGATTAGCTCAGCCTTCGCCCCCATTGCCGCTGATGCAGAACAGCTAACGTTGACAGTCCACGGGCTGACGCTTGACCTGATTGTGGATAAAGCCGCACCGCCCCTGTTTACCCTGAACGTGGGCGATGATCCCCAAATAGGCGATCACTTCCCGCTGGATGTGGCCTTTGAGATTGACGGCCTGCCCGTGCAAATAACGGGGGCGACGATTGTGCCCCATCAGGTGAATAATGCGTCGGGTGAATTGCTGGTAGATGAGGTTGCTTTAGAATTTGATGTGGTGCCAGTGGTGGCGGAAAACGGCCGTATTCTCCACAGCTTTTCTCTTACAGCCGATGGGTTTCAGAGCAGCACTGGCGGCAGTTCCAGCGATGGTTCCCGCAGGACAGGACTTACCGTGCCAACTGTTGACCAGTTGCCTACAGGTCAGATAGCCTTCCGCCTCAGCGAAGCCAAAATCGGTTTTTTGGATGAGTGGCAATTAAGTTGGATGGTGCCACCACGCTAAAATGAAAAGGGCGCAGAGAAAATGCAAAATTTCTCTACGCCCTCTGCGTCTCAGCGGTTAAAGCCTACTTCAATTTGAAGGCATCCTTTACCATGTCGGCATCGAAGTAGCCGCCCGTGTCGCCGGTGGTGGCGTAACGGTAAACGGCCGCTGTGTAGATGCCGCTCAACGTGCTGCTAACCAGGGAAATACCCATCAGCATCAGGATGATGACGGCAACGGCCGTTACAATCAATGCCACGCTGCCACTCACCACGGCCGCAATCACCAGCGGCACGCCAGCCAAAATCACCAGGAAGGAAATCAGGCCAAAAATAAAGCCCACGCTCAGATTCCCGACAATCTGCTCGCCCCACGTCTCTTTCAACAAGCCGCCGCTGCGTTTCACGGCTTCCAGCGGGCCAACCTTTTCCATGACCAGCACGGGGACTACCAAAAACGTAGCCACATTCCAAACAAAGCCCACCAGCGAAACTACAATCCGCCCAATCGTGCCAGAGCGTTCCGAGATCATGCGCAAAATGGTGCCGACCGTGGCGGCAATGACGGCATAACCAAAAATGGTGCCAATCTTGCTAAAGGCAATACGGAAGCCATCGCTGACGGTGGGGTCGCCGCCTTCCAGCCGGATCATGGCCGCACCCACCAGGGCGCTGTTGGCAAAAATGGTGACGAAGTACATCACTGCGTAAAACAAAAAGGCGACAATGTAGCTAAAAATGCCCAACTCGCCGTTGGCTACGGCCGAATCCAGCACGCCCGCCAAAACCGTGGGCACTGCAAAAGTAATCAGCACCACAATTGAGGCCAAAAAGGCCACCAGCGGAAACACCATCAGCTCCTTATCAGCCAACAATACCCGCCAGCTAGCCTTGACCAATTCCCAACTATTTGAAAGTCGCCTAAACATGTCCTAACTCCTGTATATGATCACAAAAATTATCTTTTTTTGACACTGCCCTATACGCGGGTTGGACTGAAATGTTGTGGACAACCCTATGATTGGCGGCTCAGCAGCCATTTCTCCAGCTCAATCGCCCAAAAAGCCAGACTGCCCAGGCCAATGCAAATGAGTAGGTCAGCTAAAGAGAGGGGAACGGCCGTAAAAAAGTCACGCACGCCCGGCAGATAAATCACCCCGACCTGTAAAACCACCACCAGCAGGACCAGCCAAAAGAGCGTCAGGTTAGAGCGCCAGCCCAGCTTAAAAGCAGATTCGTGGCTGGAGCGGGAAGCCACCGCCTGCCCTACCTGCAAAAAGGCCAGCGTGGTAAACAACATCGTGCGCCAGCGATTTGCCTCTGGTAACCCCGGCTCAAAAGCCAGCCAGGAGACCAACAACCCCACGATGCCAATCAGTACGCCCACCCAAATGATGTGGGTGGTCAACCCGCCGTGGAACAGCGAAGCCTGCGGCGAACGGGGCGGCTGTTTCATCACCCCTTTTTCGGCTGGTTCCACGCCCAGCCCCAGCCCCAACAGGCCATCGGTCATCAGGTTGAGCCAGAGCAGTTGCAGAGGCTCCAATGCCACCACAATGCCCAGAAACGGCGCGACCAGCACCACGATGATTTTGCCCAGATTGCCAGCAATCGAAAACTTCACAAAGCGGCGAATATTGTCATAGATAACCCGCCCTTCTTCCACGGCGGCAACGATCGTGGCAAAGTTGTCATCCAGCAGCACCATTTCCGACGCCTCTTTGGAAACATCCGTGCCAGTGATGCCCATCGCGATGCCGATGTCAGCTTTGCGCAAGGCGGGCGAATCGTTCACCCCATCGCCCGTCATGCCTACGATGTGCCCCTGCCGCTGGAGCGCATCCACAATCCGCAGCTTATGTTCTGGCGACACGCGGGCATAGATAGAAACTTCGCCCACGATTTCTTCCAGCTCTTCCTGGCTCATCTCATCCAAATTTTGGCCGGTTTTAACACGGCCGTTTTCGGCAATGCCTAAATCGTGGGCAATGAAGCGAGCCGTCAAGGGATGATCCCCCGTAATCATGATGGGCCGGATGCCCGCCACCCGGCAGGTGGCCACGGCCGTTTTCACTTCCGGGCGCGGCGGGTCAATCATACCCACCAGACCAATCAGGATGAGATTCTGTTCCAGCGGCTCGTCGGGGGTTTGCAGGCGGCGCAGCGCCAGCCCCAGCACGCGCATCCCTTTTTGAGCCATCTCATTATTGGCAATTTCGATGCGCGTACGCCAGGTTTCATCCAGCGGCACCGGTCCTTCGCCATCCCAGACGCGCGTACAAATGCCCAGCAGACCATCCACCGCCCCTTTGGTAAAGGCCAGATACGGCTTTTCTGAGCCAACCAGGGCGCGTACGGCCGTTGGCAAATTTTCCGGCTCAATTGCCAGCTTGTGCACCGTCGTCATCCGCTTGCGTTCCGAGTCGAAGGGCAGTTCGTTCACGCGCGGCAAAAGCGCTTCGAGATTCGTTTTGTCCAGGCTGGCTTGCTGAGCCGCCACCAGCAGCGCTCCTTCGGTGGGATCACCCAAAAAGCTGTAGCGACCCGTTTCCGGGTCCGGCTGAAAAGAAGCGTCGTTGCACAATGCCCCAGCGGCCAGCGTCAAGCCAATGGCTGAGGGACGGCTGTTGAACAGCTCATCTGGCCCGGCGGCGATGCGGTAGGCTGGTTCAGGTTTATCGCTGGTGCCCGCCAGCTCCAGGTAATGCCCGGCCACGTCCAAAATGGTGACCGTCATGCGGTTGACGGTGAGCGTGCCGGTTTTGTCTGAGCAGATGATGGTGACCGCACCCAACGTTTCCACCGCTGGCAGCTTGCGGATGAGCGCGGCCCGGCGCAGCATTCGTTGCGCCCCCAAAGCCAGGGTGATGGTCACCACCGCAGGCAATCCTTCAGGAATCACAGCCACAGCCACGGAAACGGCCGTTAAAAACATCTCCTCCAGCGTTTCCCCCTGCAACAGGCCGATGATCATCACCAAAACAGCAATCGCCACGCCCGCCAGCGCCAGCTGCCGCCCCACCCGATCCAGCTGCCGCTGCAACGGTGTGGTGCTGTCTGGCACATCTTGAATGAGCGTGGCAATTTTGCCCAGCTCCGTTTGCATCCCGGTGGCCACGACAACGGCCGTTCCCCGGCCATAGGTGACGTTGGTGCCCATGTAAGCCATGTTGCGCCGGTCGCCCAGAGGTGAATTTTCTTTGTCCAGTACGGCCGTACTTTTTTCCACCGCTTCCGATTCGCCGGTAAGCGCCGCTTCCTGCACACGCAGGTTGGCGCTGGTAGCCAGCCGCACGTCGGCGGGAATGGCGTTGCCTGCCTCCAAAGAAATTACATCCCCTGGCACCAAATCGAGGGCGGGCATTTCTTGCCAACGGCCGTTGCGCAGCAGGCGCACCACAGGCACCGCCAGCTTCTTCAAAGCCGCCATGGCCTGCTCAGCGCGGTACTCCTGCACAAAACCCAAAATAACAAAAAGCACCACAATGGCCCCAATGGCCGCCGCCTCTGTCACTTTGCCCAGGATGCCCGACAGCACCGTCGCCACAATCAAAATCAGCACCATTGTGCTGCTGGCCTGCTCCCACAGCAGCCGCAGGGGATGTTTGCCCCCTTTGCTGATGAGTTCATTACGGCCGACTTGCTGCTGTCGCTGCTGGGCCTCCGCAGGATCAAGTCCTTGGTCCAGGTTGGTTTTTAGTTCATTTACAATAGATTCAACTGTTTGGGTGTGCCAAATTTGCATCGTTTTATTCATATTTTTTGAGAAAACAGGTTGGAATGAATTGGTAAGTAGGTTACAGATTGAGTATAGCAATTATCCCCAGCTAGACCATTTACAACAATAAATAATTGATGAGTGCAAAAAAAGCATTGACGAAAACAGGTTCATTAGAGTATATTACTAAGTATGTTTAATGAACTTACTAAGTCGGATTGCTAAATGGCACGTACAAAATCCCCTACTAAAAAGGCAACCAGGCAGCATACCAAGCAGCATAATGCTCGCCTGGTTCTGAAAACCATTTACGAAACGGGCGATATTAGCCGAGCCGATTTAGCTCGGGCAACTGGATTAACCCGCGCCACCGTTTCCAACATCGTGGCGGGCTATCTGGACAAAGGCATTGTGGCCGAAACAGGCTACGGCCCCTCTTTGGGCGGCAAGCCTCCCATCATGCTGAGCATGGTGGCAGATGCCCGCCAGCTCGTTTGCCTCGACTTGGGTAATGAGCAGTTTACCGGGGCGCTTGTCAATTTACGCGGTCATTTTGAAAAGCAAATTAGTTTGCCAGTAAACGGCCGTACCGCTCAATCCGCCCTCGATTTAGTTTACGAACTGGTGGAGCAGCTCCTGGCCAACGTTACCGCGCCAATCCTGGGGATCGCTTTGGGCAGCCCTGGCCTCATCGATGCTGACGCCGGATTGGTGAAACAGTCGGTCAATTTGGATTGGCGCGACGTGCCATTGCAGAAGTTATTGGCCGATCGCTTCCCCTTCCCGGTCCACATCGCCAACGACAGTCACCTGGCCGCCCTGGCGGAATACTCTTACGGCGACGACGACACGCGCAATTTGGTGCTCATCAAAATGGGCCAGGGTATTGGTTCCGGCATTGTGCTGAACGGCCGTATTTTTTACGGTGAAGGGTTCGGCGCTGGTGAAATCGGGCATGTCAGCGTGGTAGACAACGGCGACTTGTGTTCCTGTGGCAATCACGGCTGCCTGGAAACTGTTGCCAGCGTACGCGCCATGCTGCGCCAGGCCAACACGGCCGCTGACCAAAATCCCGATTCGCTGTTGGCTGCGTTACGGCCGTCTGGCAACCCCATCACCTGGGACATTTTGCGTCAGGCTTGCCAGCAAGGGGATGCTGCCGCGCAGCAAATCATCACGCAAGCTGGCGAATTTTTAGGGCTGGCTGTGGCCAATCTGGTAGGCATCCTCAACGTAAATCGGATTGTGATCGCAGGCAATGTGGCCCAAACAGGCCATGTATTTATTGAAGCAGTGCAATCCAGTATGGCGCGTCGGGTCTTGCCCAAACTGGCAGCGGATACGGCCGTGCAATACGCCACCACCGAATCAAATCTGGTTTTATTAGGGGCTTCAGCCTTGATTTTGAGCCAGGGCCTGGGTGTTATTTAAAGGGGCTTTTATGCAGGCAGATCAGCTTTTTGTTGGCTTGGACGTAGGCGGCACCAAAACGGCCGCTTTGATAGTTGATCCCAATGACGTTGTGCTGGGGCAAGTCACCGTGCCCACTCGCACGGCCAATCCCGATGAACTGCTGACCACCATCACCCGCGCCATCCAGGCCGCCCTCGCCAAAGCCAACGCCACATCGCAACAAATTCAAAGCATTGGCCTGGGTGTACCCGGACAGGTGAATCCCGCAACGGGCATCGTCAAGCTGGCCGTCAATCTGAATTTACAGACATTTCCCCTCGGACCAGCTATTTCGGCCCGCTTCAAAGCCCCAACCTTTTTGGAAAACGATGTGCGCACCGCTGCCATCGGCGCGTTTGACTATTTGCGCCAGATGGAGCCGGTGCAAAGCATTGCTTACGTGAGCATTGGCACAGGGATTGCTGCGGGGGTGGTTTTGAACGGCCGTCTCCATCGCGGGCAAAACGGCATGGCCGGTGAAATTGGCCACATGACGGTTGAACCAAATGGACATTTATGCAACTGCGGCTTGCATGGCTGCCTGGAAACCATCGTGGCCGGGCCGGCCATCATCCACCAGATGAAGGCCATCGACCCCAAGAACAACACGCAAAGTGCCGGTGATGTTTATGAAGCGGCTACCCAAGGCAACCCGGCGGCACAAACGGTCGTGCAGCGCGTTAGCCAGCACCTGTGCCGGGCCATTCAATGGCTCATCATGACCTATGACGTGGAAAAAATTGTGCTTGGCGGCGGCGTCACCCACAGTGGTGATGCCTTCCTGGCTCCCATTTTGGGCGAACTGGCCCGCTTACGACAGCAATCCACCCTGGCGGCCGAACTGCTGCGGGACGAAAAACTGCACCTGATTCCGCCAGATTACAATCCTGGCGTGTGGGGCGCTGTGCATCTTGCTAATCAAATGAGTACAGAAACAATCACATACATTTCCGCCAACGATGGAAGTAGGTCAAGTTTAAAAACTTGACAAACATTTAAAGCAGATAACGCCACAAACCGGGCTGCGAAATCCAGAATTGTGACGTTACCTTAGCTAAAGGAGGTGATCCCTCAACCATAAAAATGATACCCTAAAATCACGGCGTTTTCGACATGGCTCCTTTCTGGAGTGGCTCTCTCATCGTTTATGCGTTCGAAAAACGGCCGTTTCCTCATCCCCCTTGAGAGAGCCGCTACAACAGTTCCTACCTAACCGGTAGGCAGAAGGAGAGATTAAAATGCGCAAGTACACTTTTATTTTATTATTTGCCCTCATCGCCCTGCTCATTGCAGCTTGTGGCGAACGGCCGCAAGCCGAAGAAACTGATACCGAAGCAGACACAACGACCGAAACAACTGAAGAAGCTGTTGATGAACCAGCCACTGAACCGGCTGAAGAAACCACCGACGCCGAAGCTCCCGCTGAAACGGCCGCTTCCTTCCTGGAACGGGCCAAAGCTGGGGAGTTTTCCGGCAGTGAGGTCACCGTCTTCGGCAAATGGACCGAAGCAGAAGGTGATAATTTTGTCGCCGCTCTGGCTCCGTTTGAAGAAGCCACCGGCATCACCGTCAACTACGAAGGTTCTTCCGAATTTGAAACGCTGATCACCGTGCGCGTGGAAGGCGGCGACGCCCCCGACATTGCGGGCTTCCCGCAGCCAGGGCTGATGGCTCAATTCGTGCGCGAAGGGGCCATTCCCGATCACGCACAATTCCTAAACCTGGATCAGCTCGCCGAAAATTACAGCGACGCCTGGATTGACCTGGCGACCGTCAACGATCAGCTCTCTGGCGTTTTTTACCGGGCCAGCACCAAAAGCATTGTCTGGTACCCGGTGCAGGCGTTTGAAGATGCAGGCTACGAAATCCCGCAAACCTGGGATGAACTGATCGCCCTCAGCGACCAGATTGTGGCTGACGGCGGCACGCCCTGGTGCGTCAGCATGGAGCACGGCGGCAACACCGGCTGGGT
>CAJQMR010000001.1 GCA_905479495.1 uncultured Anaerolineae bacterium | reverse complement strand
GCATCAACGGGCAAAATGCCGATGCGTATGCTTATTCGGCTGCTGGACTGGTCTTGCAGTTTGAACCTGGGTTGTATCAGGATGCGCAAGACCGTGCCCTGGAAGCAACAATTATCGAACCGGATAATCCTCTGGGGCGCCTCTATTTAGGCATTACCCTAACAAATCAAGGTTCATATACGGCCGCTCGTGAACAGTTTCAACTTGGGCTTCAAGCCGAACCGCTGCCACAGCTTTATTATGAGCTGGGCTACAACTTTTTTGGGGACGGCAATGTTTCTGAAGCTATTTTAAGCTTTCAGGAAGCGGTGAGCGTGGACCCCAATTTTGCCCCAGGGTATGACGGCCTGGCCCACATGTATTTGCAGCTGGGGCAGGATAATTTGGCTGAAGAGAACGGTCTGCAATCCATTGCCTTGAATCCGAATGTGGCCCGGGCACACGGCCGTTTAGGGGAAGCTTATGTTCGCCTTAACAAGTATGAACCAGCCATTGAAGAGTTTAGTAAAGCCGTAGAGCTTTATGGTGAACCAACTGAGCTAAATGCCCGTTTCTTTTATCTGTTGGCCGACGCCTATCTACGGCAGGGTACCGAAAACTGCCCGTTGGCTGAACCTTATTTCCAGCAGGCAGCTGAGGTCAGCGTGGCCTATGCGGATGCGGCTCAACAAGGGTTGGTTGAATGCCGCCGGGCTGCTTTGGAAACCAGTCCGTAATCATCAGAGTCTGTCAAGCTTAGCATGCGATTAGCAATCCCCCTGAAAGAGTGCTAAAATCTGCTTGACATCATCAAAAATTCTGCTAGAATGTCCTTGTGTTAATTGGCACTCTCTCTGTTGGAGTGCTAAATCCCCACTTTGAAAACAACATTTTACAAATAAGGAGTGTTAGCTATGAAGCTCAAACCATTGGGTGATCGCTTGGTTGTTGAACCATTGGAGCGCGAACAAACCACCCCCTCTGGCCTTGTACTGCCAGAAACCGCAAAAGAAAAACCACAGGAAGGCGAAGTGATCGCCACTGGCCCTGGCCGTCGTGATGACGATGGCAAACGTGTTGAGATGGACGTAAAAGTTGGCGATAAGGTGCTGTATGCCAAATATGGCGGCACCGAAGTCAAGATCGACGGCAAAAAACTGCTCATCCTCAAAGAATCTGACGTTCTGGCTATTGTAGAAGGCTAAATTAAGGAGAATATTGAAAATGGCGAAACAACTTGCATTTTCTGAAGAAGCTCGGCGTAAGCTGAAAAAAGGTATTGATACATTGGCAACGGCCGTATCCACCACACTCGGTCCCAAAGGCCGTAACGTTGCCTTAGACAAGAAATTTGGTGCCCCCACCATCACCCATGATGGTGTGACCGTGGCCAAAGAAATTGAACTGGAAGACCCCTATGAAAACATGGGTGCCCAACTGCTGAAAGAAGCAGCCACCAAAACCAACGACATCGCTGGTGATGGAACCACCACTGCTACCGTGTTGGCCCAGAACATCGTTAACGAAGGCTTGAAGAACATTGCTGCTGGGGCCAATCCGATGCTCCTGAAGCGTGGTATTGAAGCTGGAACGGCCGCTTTGGCTGACAAAATCCGCAGCATGGCTATCTCCATCGACGACAAAGCAGAAATCGCTTCCGTCGCTTCCATCTCAGCTCAGGACACCAGCATTGGTGAACTGATTGCTGACGTGATGGACAAAGTGGGTAAAGACGGCGTCATCACCGTAGAAGAATCCCGCTCCTTGGAATTTGAAACCGAATACGTGGAAGGTATGCAGTTCGATCGTGGCTACATCAGCCCCTACTTCGTCACCGATTCCGACACCATGGAAGCCGTGATTGAAGATGCCCATATCCTCATCCACGACAAGAAAATCAGCTCCGCTCAGGATATCATTCCGATTCTGGAAAAACTGGTGCAGACTGGCAAGAAAAACCTGGTCATCATCGCTGAAGATGTAGACGGCGAAGCGCTGGCTACCCTGGTGTTGAACAAACTGCGCGGTATGATCAACGCGCTGGCCATCAAAGCGCCTGGCTTTGGTGACCGTCGTAAAGCAATGTTGCAAGACATTGCTGTACTCACCGGTGGTCAGGTTGTCACCGAAGAGATGGGCCGCAAGCTGGACAGCGTTCAGTTAAGCGACCTGGGCCGTGCAGCTAAAATCGTTTCCTCCAAAGACGACACCACCGTTGTGGATGGTCAGGGTGACGAAGCGCAGATTAAAGCCCGTGTTGAGCAAATCAAAGTGGAGATCGACCGCAGCACCTCTGACTACGACCGTGAAAAATTACAGGAACGTCTGGCCAAATTGGCTGGTGGCGTGGCTATCATCCGTGTGGGTGCTGCTACCGAGGTTGAGCTGAAAGAAAAGAAACATCGCGTAGAAGATGCTCTGAGCGCTACTCGCGCTGCTGTTGAAGAAGGCATCGTGCCCGGTGGTGGTGTGGCTCTGTTGAACGCCCTGCCTGCTCTGAACGACGTTTCTCTGCCCGAAGGTGACCAGATGACCGGTATCGGCATTTTGCAGCGTGCTTTAGAAGCGCCAATGCGCAAAATTGCTGAGAACGCTGGCAAAAATGGTGACGTGGTTATTCAGAACGTACGCCAGGCACAGGAAAAAGCTGGCAACACCAACATTGGCTACAATGTGATGAGCGGCGAATACATCGATATGGTGAAAGCTGGCATCATCGACCCGGCCAAAGTGACCCGTGGCGCATTGGAAAATGCTGCATCTATCGCTTCGATGGTTCTCACCACTGAAGCGCTGATCACGGACATCCCTGAAGAAGAACCGCCAATGCCTGCTGGCGGCGGTATGCCCGGCGGCGGCATGGGCTTCTAAGATCCGTAATCAGTAGGTCAGTAATCGGTAAACAGAATACCGATTACTGATTACCGAATACCAAAAGACCCTTCTCGGCTGAGACCGAGGAGGGTCTTTTCATTTTGGCGGGGGGCAGTTACACTAGGAATGTTGGTATTATTAAGAGGGTCACTTGAAGGTTTACGGCCGTTCCCACAAGTATTGATCATCTACCAAACAACTGATTTATGCATGATCAACGCAAAAGGATACGCTCATGGGTCAACAAATCATTGCCAAACTTCTGCCACTCCTAGAAAAAATTAACTGGCCAGCCACCGAAGCGGCTACAGAACAAGGGCGGCAATCTTTTCTGGTTGGGTTAGAAAAAGTAGACGCCTACAGTGGCGATCCAAATCAACTCACAGCAGCGCTCAAAACGTTTGTTACGGGCGGTTCCCGGCCGTTTGCCTATGCGGGTGTGGCCTATTCGCTTATTGCGGCTTCCCAGGAAAAAGATGGCAGCTATTTTGTTGCTGGCCTGGAAGCGGCCATGGATTGGCTGGAAAAGGCCCAGGATTTGGAACCGGACGTATGGGAGATCAACATGCTGGAGCCGTTGATTTATGTGCATAACGGCCGTCTTGAAGATGCGCGTCTTGTCTTGGATTATTTGCATGATTTGCGTCCGGGTGATTATTTCTTGTATCGCATTGAAGTGGCTTATTGGCAAGCAATGGGGGATTTGGAGCAGACGGTGCACTGGTTTAACGAGGCGGCAGAGACGGCCGTTTCTGTGCCCCAGCGCCTGACCATGCGCGGGCAGCTGGCCGACTTTTACTTTGCGCAAAATATGTGGCCAGAAGCCAAAGATGCCTACCAGCAAGCCATCCACTTTGACAATAGCAATCCCCTGCTGTGGCATAAATTAAGCATTGTTCACTGGCAGCTGGAAGATGTGGACGAGGCAGAGAAGTGCAATCAGCAGACGCTGCGGCTTAAAGATTTCCCTGCTGCGCGACAGCTGGAAGAAAAGATTAAAGAGAAAAAGTCAGACGGTGGAATT
The DNA here is from genome assembly GCA_905479495.1 of uncultured Anaerolineae bacterium. GTDB lineage: Bacteria > Chloroflexota > Anaerolineae > Promineifilales > Promineifilaceae > Leptofilum. The sequence goes on along the minus strand of CAJQMR010000001.1, from coordinate 171,819 downwards.
TTAGGCAGGCTGTTTGGTGGCTAAAAGAAAGAGACATGATGCGTGAAACGTGATTTTTGCTCACGCTTCACGCACCATTTGGAGGTTAGGTGAACGCTCACCTAACCTCTTTTTTTATGGCTGTGAAACGGTGATGACTGTGCCATTGCTGTCGCCATCCGGGTCATGGTTGGATACGGCCGCATAGGTGTAGTCTGGGTGAACAATATTGTCAACGGTGAAGGTCGCATCGTCATATCTGCGCCGCATATTGCCGGTGGAGACGGAGCAGTTGCCGTTGCTATTAGTCACGCACTGAGCTGAACCGTCAGCGCCACCGCCGCTCCAGGTGCCGCTCACGACAGCTCCGGCCACAGGAAAGTGGTCGGTGTTGTGCACGGTGATGTCCACGGTCGCCTGCCAGGCGAATTGGCGGAAGGTAAAGGCGCTGCTGCCATCCAAATCAGCAACATGTGCCGTGTTGCCGCCGGCAGGGGTGGGTGTTGGTGGTGGTGTGGTCGTTGGTGTTGGCGTAGGTGGCGGGAATGGTGTGCTGGTAGGTGTGGGAGGAACGGCCGTACCTGTTGGCGTCGGTGTGGGCTGAGGTGGCGTGCCATCATCAGCAAACTTGGCAACGTAAAGATCGGCTGGTGCGTTTTGTGCGCCAGTGATGTATGTATTTCCCGCACTGTCTAGAGCAATGCCGTGGCCATCGTTGGCAACGGCAGAGAAAGTCTTCACCGAGTACAGCAGATCAGAGCCGCTGCTGTTCAGTTTTGCCAGAATGATATTGGCTGTCACGCCTGTGCCGCTGGCTGGGGGAAAATCACTCGATTGACTGTATCCCACAATGGCTGCCTGCCCGGAACTATCCAAAGCGATGCCGCTGCTCGTGTCGTCCAAACTGCCGCCGATGTAGGTGCTGTAGGCCAGAGCGCTGCCATCTGGCACCAGTTTGGTGACAAACATATCATCACAGTTTCTCGGTCCACCAAAGCCGGGAATACCACAATCATTGAGGCCACCCACAAACTGATCCTGGAAAGCCCCAGCCGTGGTGGGGAAGTCAGCAGAGCGTGTAGACCCGGTAACAAACGCATTGCCCGTATCGTCAACGGCAATCCGGCTGACGCGATCCCAATCCGTACCGCCCAAATAAGTGCTGTAGACCAGACTGCTGCCATCAGCCGTAATTTTGGTGACAAAAGCATCTTCGTCCTGGTTTGTGCCTGCACGATTTGGCTGGATAGCCGCCTGGGTGGGGAAATCATCCGACTGGGTGCGGCCGACAATGTAAATGTTGTCGTTGGCATCCAGAGCAATGCTTTCACCATAATCCTCAATGGTGCCGCCCAGGTAGGTGCTGTAGAGCACGGTATTGGCATCGGCTGACAGCTTGGTCACGAAGGTGTCTTCACAGAAACATTCATTCAGGGTCAGTCCAGCCTGTATCGGGTTAACCGTTGGGAAGTTGGTGGAATCTGTGTAGCCAACCAGGTAGATCTCACCAGCGGCGTTCAGCGTGATGTCATGGATTTCTTCAGCGCGGCTGCCGCCGAAGTAGGTGCTGAACAAGATATTGCCCGATTGCGCCGACAGCTTTGTGATGAAGGCATCACGGTTGCCGTTTTTGGTTGGCTGCATCGCGTTCAAAATCGGGAAATCAGTGGAGTCGGTCCAACCAGCCAGGTACACGCCCCCGGCACCGTCGAGCGTAATGCCCCGGCTGTAATCCAGCTTGGAACCTCGTATGTAGGTTGTGTATAACAAAGTGCCATTGGCCGATAGCTTGGCGATGAAGATGTCGTTGTTGGTATCGTAAGCCCGACCCACAATGTAAACGTTGCCAGCGGCATCCACAGCAATATCTCGACCCGAATCAAAGGCAGCCAGGCTGGTGGTGGTTTCATAGACAAGGGTCGGGTCGATGATGAGCGGGACGCTGGCATTGTAGCTACCTATGGAGAAGCCAACGGTGCCGCTTTCATTGAGGGCAAAGGCGACGGGGACGGTTTGGCGACGGCCGTTCAGTTCTTGCCAGGCAAGGGGTGCTTTTTCCACAAGTTGTGTTTGGTCTGTCAGGGCGATTTGCAAATCGCCTGTAGCGCTATCGACGGCCACAGCTTGCGCCCCGCTGTACTGCCAGCGAATGAGGGATGGGTCTGCGCCAGGCGCGATGGCGTAAGTACTCTTCAAGGCACCATCTACGCCTTCATATTGCAAATTAATGCCGGGATACAGCTGCTGGTAAACCACACCGGCATAGGTGGGCAGGGCAACTTGCCAATTGCTGGCATCCTGACCACGGAAATCATTGATCTTGCCGGGGAGTAAGGCCCCGGCTTCCAGGGTTGGTGCCGGATTTGCGCCGACAAAGCCTAACTGCACTGTCTGCTGTTGGACATTTAGGGTAACACCTTCTGAAGTGAAAACGGCCGTATGCCCCGACCCATACGTCTCAAAGCTGCTTTGCCCCTGGCTGGCAATAAAGGCCAGGGGGAGTTGGTCCAATTGTGAGGCTACGGGTGCTGCACTTGATAAAGATTCGGCCGTGGGTGCCATCAGGCGTCCCAGGGATGGAGCCAACGCGATTAACGCTATTAGCATCAGCAGACTAATGCCCATTCCAGGCGTCAAGCGCCGACGAGGAGAAATGTGTGAAGATTTGATTTGCATGGGAACCTCCTTCCGTATGCATCTTCCAAAAAGAACGAATAAGGTTGGAGGTTTAAAGATACTCGCCTGTGATTACAAGCCTCTTATTGAACTGTTACGGAACCCTTAAGGGAAGATTACAACGAGTCAAACAAAACGGATGCCTGTCTCATGTCGTCTGATCACGCGATCTCTTCTATAATTTTACGATGACAAAACAACAATTTGATCCCATTCCTTTACGAGCCCAGTTCCCTGCGCTTCAGTTAGAAGTTGGTGGTGAAACGGCCGTCTATCTCGACGGTCCTGGTGGCACCCAGGTTCCCCAAAGCGTCATTGACGCCATGAGCGGCTACCTGCGCCACGGTGGCAGCAATTCTGGCGGCCCCTTCCTTACCAGTCACTACACTGACGATGTCACCAACGCCGCCCGTGCCGCGATGATGGATTTCTACAATGCACGCCGCCCCGACGAAATAGTCTTTGGCCAAAACATGACCAGCCTTAATTTTAGCCTGAGCCGTGCCCTGGCCCGCACCTGGCAGCCTGGCGATGAAATCATTGTCACCCGGCTGGACCACGACGCCAACATCTCACCCTGGCTGTTGGCGGCTCAAGACAGTGGCGTTGTCGTGCGCTGGCTCGATTTTGATCCCACCGATTGCACCTTACGCCTGGACACCTTGCCCGATTTACTGAACGAAAAGACGCGGCTGCTGGCCATCACCTATGCCTCTAACGCGGTTGGCAGCATTAGTGATGTAAAGCGGGCTGCCGAGCTGGCCCATGCTGCTGGGGCGCTCGTGCTGGTTGATTCCGTCCATTTCGCGCCACATGGTCTCATTGATGTGCAGGCGATTAATTGTGACTTCCTCATTTCATCATCTTATAAATATTTTGGCCCCCACACCGGCATCTTGTATGGTAAATATGAGCTGCTGGATAACCTGATGGCCTACAAAGTGCGCCCTGCGCCAGCTAAACCAGCTGGCAAATGGGAGACCGGTACGCAAAGCTTTGAAAGTTTGACAGGGGTGACAGCTGCCGTCGATTATTTGGCTGCCATTGGGGGCGAGGCTGGCTCACGTCGGGAACGTTTGGTACAGGCGATGCAGCACATCAAAACGTATGAAATGTCCTTAAGCCAGCGTTTTTTGGTAGGTGCAACGCAAGTTTCTGGTCTGCGCGTGTATGGCATTACCGATGTGGAGCGATTGGCTGAGCGCACGCCCACGTTTGCTGTTAGCCTGGAGGGAATGTCCGCTGAAGCAGTAGCCACGCGTTTGGGAGAGCAAGGCATTTTTGTCTGGCATGGCCATTATTATGCCGTGGCTGTGATGGAGCGCTTGGGCGTGCTGGAGCAGGGAGGCTTGGTCCGTATTGGCTTTGTGCATTACAACACGATGGCTGAAGTGGATCGTGTCATCACTGCGTTAGCTGGATTGCGTTAGGTGGGCAAATTGATGGGTGGATATGAACTGGGTGTCATTGCTGAATGACGCAGCTACTTGTCTCCTGAAGGACGATTGAATAAAAACCAGGCAAGCATCATCAAAACGAAGCCACTAAAAAAGCCGACCCCTACGCCTAGCCCGGTGATGAGCATGCGTACCACTTCGCCAGACGTGATAAGGGAAAATCCAACCACAAGCAGCCCTGTTCCCCCCAACGCACCGGCTACCAGCAGCATGCAACCTGGCAACCGTTCCGCTTCGCGGTCACCTCGCTGGCGCACAATGAGGTATTCAATAATCGCCCCAATGATGGCACTGGCTAGCCCGATAGCCAGGCCGATAAAAAAAGATTGTAAATTCATTTTGGTGTTTTGCCTCCAAAGCTTTTTGTTTTGATTAACGCAACCGTTGCTTAGGTTAAGATGTTTTGTGTCTGCTTGTCATCTGTGGTGTGTCATATCATTGGTGGGTCAAACGTCATTCAGGTGGGAGCAGCTGGCGCTGGCGCAGCGCTTTTTGTAGCAGCGGCTCGATTTGCTGCTGGATGTGGTTGTTGGCGTAACCAATCCAGCCTACGTCAGTATGAACATCTAGCGGATAGTCGAGCAACTGCCCGGGGCCATCGGTAATGATGACGCCTAGCTCGCGAGCAATAAGTTCGGTGCAGATGTCGTATGGGTGACAGCAAATGCCCAGAGTCAGGTTTTGTCGTTTAAGGATGGGTTCCATGTACGGCCGTAAATCTGCCACAAACCGATCGCGCCCCGACATAAGTTCATAGAGCTGTCCGCCGCTGCAAATATATTGATCTTCAAAACAGTGTGCCTTGCCTGATTGTACCGGTCCCAAAGCACCCAGCACAATTTCTTCATCAATGGCGGCCAATTCTGCCCGGGCCCCAGGAAAAAAGCGAGAAATCATGGCAAAGCCGTGGGCAATGGTGGTGGCGGTGGACGGCCGTATTTGCAGTGGTGTTTCGGTTTCTGTAAGGCGATTATAGCGTACCGCCTCTACGCCTTGCCCACGCACCGCCCAGACCGCATCCGATAAATGTTGTTTCACCAGTGGAATTTCGGTTTGGATAGCTAGCTCAATATCTTGCAGGCTGGTTTGCGGGCCACGGTTGGGCGCAACGGCCGTTAAAATCCAGCCGCTTCGTTTTTGGTACATCAACCCGCGCGTACCGTCGATCGGGTCCACAATGATGCGCCAGACGGCCGTTTCTTCAGCCGCTCCCTCTGGCAAAACAACTTGTCCGTCCGGCAATCCTTCGGCGATGAGTACAATCGGGGAATGGGAAGCTATCTCACGATTAAAAAAATCGATCAACACCGCTTCACTGACCCGGTCAATGGCGTAAATGGTGTCGCCTTCGGCTTCTTCAGCGATGGTTGACAGGCTTTCTAATGAAGCTTGTTCGCAGGCAGTGACAACGGCCGTACGAATGGTGGCGTGCAGCGAGCGAATGGGTTGCAATAGTGGATGGGTGAGACGCATCAGGATAGTTTAGAATTGGCGACGTTGTCCAGCTGATGCAGCGCATTTTCCAATTGCCGTTTGCGTGATTCTGCTTCATCAAACAGCAGGGCGTTGCTCACGGCAATAGCGATGGCGGCGGCCATGGCCCGGGCACGTTCTAAATCCACCTCGCCAAAATCACCATCTTTTTTGTTGAGCAGCTGCATGGCTCCCACCACGCGTCCGCGAAAGATGAGCGGGACGCAAAGCAGGGAGCGTGTTTCGAAGCCTGTTTTCTCATCTGCTTCCCGATAATGATGCTCGTAACTGGCGACGTCATTGGTATAAATTGGCTTGCCGCTTTGCACCACTTCCCCCACAATGCCCTGGTTAAGATTCAGTTCTAATTTTTCCAGTTCTTCAACGGCCGTTCCCACGTTTGTCAAGACGCGCAGAATCTGGGTTTCTTCGTCCAGCAGCCACAGAGACGATGCTTCAATTTTCCAACTATCATGCACTTGCTGAATGGTGAGATGAATTACTTCGTCCAAATCCAGGGATGAGGTAATGGTTTGGGTGATGTGGATAAGGGTATTTAACTCTTCTAATCGGGTTGCCAGGGCCTGATCGGCGGCCTGGAAAACGCGGGCATTTTCCAAGGCAATAGCGGCATAGTCGGCCAAAAAGGAGAGCAAAAACTCGTCTTGTTTGCTAAAGGCGCGGTAAGTGGAGCGATTACTCACGCCTAAAACACCCAGATTGATGCCGCGCAGCTGCAACGGCACATACAAAACTGCGTGGGCAAAACAGCCTGTTTTGATCTTAATCCCTTGCCCAGACATGTTTGATTGGCGCAGCGCCCGTCCTGACTGCATCACTTCGCCGGGAGGGGAATCGGCCAGGGGCAGGAAATGGTTTTTGCTTTCTTTTTCTCTTTGCAGATGGGTTTGGCGGTCATACGGCCGTAAAAATTTCCCCTCATCATCTGGCAGCCAGATGGTGCTTTCCTCCGCGTTGGTCAGATAAGTGGCAGCTTCCAAGACGCGCTGCAACACTTCATCCACGCTCAGTAAAGAAGTAATCGCCTTTCCAATGTTCGATAACGTACGCATCTCGTTATTTTGACGGCTCATCTCCACCTTCAGGCGGCGGATTTCTTCTGCCAGTTCAGCTTTATCGTGCAGCAAACGTGTTTCTAGCAGTGCCCGGTCAATGGTTTCAACAATTTCATCTACGGTAAATGGCTTGATGAGGTAATCTTTGGCACCAAGCCGAAAGGCTTCAATGGCGCTCAATTCAGACCCATACCCCGTCATCAACACCACAGGGGTGTTTAGCGATTCCTGGGCCATCTGTTGCAGCACATCCAGTCCGGTCATCTCGGGCAGATTAAAGTCTAACATGACCAAATCTGGCTCATTTGCACGAATGCTTTCCAGGCCAGATTGACCGTCGTAGGCGTACATGGTGCGGTAACCAAAGGAAGGCAGCACCGTTTCAGTTAGATGTTTTACTATTTCTCGACTATCGTCGATGATAAGGATGAACTCACCGCTCATAGGATTAGCTTCTTGAAAGGTTTGAATTTTTGATACGGCCGTTTCTCCCCATCCCCATTGGCTTTAGCAAAATAATAAACGCAAGGTAGATGTTACCGTATCGGTTTACCGTAAGGCAAAAATCTTACACACCTTATTAAGTGCATTGCTTGAAGGCAAGATACAGACAAACCGTAAAAAGTTGTTTTATGTAAAAGCGGGAAAGTTCTTTGAAAAAGTAGAGTCATTTCTCCCGCTTTTACTTGAGCAAACCACAGAGAAATCGCCCTTCGGTTTTTAAAGAACTTTCTGTGGTTTGCTTACACCACGCCGGAGCGTGTCATTTATCTAAATGTATTTTGGCTTACGTTCTTACAATAGACCTCCAGGCGACCGGTCTATCGGCAAACGACCAAGCGATTATAACATACCCGACTTTCCTATCACTACAAGACCCCTGGAGAAAAAAAGATCAATAACTTTACGTAAAGCAAGGAACGTGCTATAGTTAGCATACTATTGGTTATGTTAATGTAAAGGGGTGGTTTTTAGGCAAAGCCTCCAAAACCAGCCCGCTTATTTGTACTTAAGGCGCATACAGTACAAAATGAGTTAACCGTCAGTTTTTGGAGGTATGAGATGGTTTCCCAGCGGCGTTTATTTAATTTGTTAACAATGTTGATTTTGCTTAGCCTATTTGCTGTGGCCTGTGAACGGCCGCTTGGCGGCACAGATGATGGCACAACAGATGATCAAACTGGCCAAACTGAAGATGCCAATGCTGGCGGCGGCACAGATGGTAGCGTAGACACCACAACCGATGGCACTGTTGATACAACAACCACCGATGGTGCAGCTGAAACAACCACAGATGAGGCAGCTACCGAGACAACCACAGATGAGGCGACAGATGAAACTGCTGCCGACACCTCGGGTGAAACAACCACGGAAGAAAGTGGTGACACCACGGCCGATGCTGGTGATGAGAGTGAAGAGGCAGGCGGTGGTGTCGGCGAGGCAACGACCGAGACTACGGATGATACGGCTGCTGACGAAGGCACGGCTGAAGAAACCACGACAGAGGATACGGCAGCCGATGAAACCAGTACCGAGACAACGACCACGACAATTCCGGCAACACATACAGTGGCTGCTGGCGAAAATCTGTACCGGATTGGCCTCAAATATGGCATCTCCTGGGTAGCCATTGCCAATACCAACAATTTAGCCAACCCCAATATTTTGACTGTAGGCCAGGTTTTGAATCTGCCCGGCGGCTCGACCCCCAACCCCGGACCAACGCCATCGCCACAAACCGAAACAACCTACAAGGTGCAGCCTGGCGACAATTTGTTCCGGATTGGTCTGAAATTTGGCATTAGCTGGGTGCAAATTGCTGAAGCCAACGGTCTGGTAAACCCCAATGTGATCACCGTAGGCGACGATCTGAAAATCCCGGTAGATGCACCCGGGCCGGCGCCAGCATTTTCCCATGTGGTTAAACCAGGCGAAACACTCTTCCTCATTTCATTGCAGTACGGTGTGTCGTGGCCTTCAATTGCTGAGGCTAACAGTTTGACCTCACCCTACGTTATTTATGTGGGGCAAACGTTAGAGATTCCTGGCAAATAGTTATTTCTGACGCTGTAGGTGAAAGTGCAAAGGTTCTTAGGACGAGCAAGCAACCATTGCACCGCTTTCACACGAGTAATTCACAAATTCTGACGCGTTTGTAGTCAAAATAATTTTGTGAATTACGTATATCGATGAATCTATAAAAAAAGCGCACTCGATTTTGAGTGCGCTTTTTTCTTGCAATTTTTTTTAGCCGACGGCTCAATGCTTTTGTTTGGCAGAAAGGGGAGTGACCGCAGCCAGAGCGCGTATTAATTCTTGGATGCGCACTGGCTTGCTAATGTAGTTGTCCATGCCTGCCAGCAAATATTTTTCCCGATCGCCAGTGAGGGCGTTGGCTGTCATGGCGATAACATCGGGCTGTTCCTCTGATGGCCAGATATTGCGGATTTGCTCGGTAGCTTCCACCCCGTCCATGTAGGGCATTTGTACATCCATTAATACAACGTCATAGGGTTGGCGCTGCAAGGATTCCAGCACCTCCAAGCCATCACCGGCCACGTCTGCCCGGTAGCCCATGCGTTCAAGAATGCGCAGGGCAACTTTTTGGTTGACGAGATTGTCTTCGGCAAGCAAGATGCGCAATGGGTGATTTTTCCCCATTGCCGGATCGATTTCTAGCTGCTTCACAACGGGAATGTTGGGCACGGCCGTATCCGATAATACGGCCGTCAACGTTTCAAACAATGATTGCTGTTTCGCTGGCTTGGTTAAAAATGCCGAGAAAGTGGTGGCTTCTTTGAACTTATCATAAGGTCCAATAGAACTGAGCATGATCAAGGGCAACGACTGCTTGTCACGTTGTTTGCGTATTTCTGCGGCCAGCATCATGCCGTCCATTTCTGGCATTTGCATATCAAGGATAGCTACATCAAATGCATCCCCATTTTCGAGCAGCGCCAACGCTTCTGCTCCAGAGAAAACGGCCGTAGGTATCATTCCCCACAAAGCTGCCTGTTTTTGTAAAATTTTGCAGTTCGTCTGGTTATCATCAACAATCAACAACTGCTTGCCTTTAAGCTGCGGCAATGATTTTTGCATATACACACGCCGCTGAGAAGCAACTGGTTGGGTGGCAATGGTGAAGTGGAACGTTGAGCCTTTTTCATATTCACTCTCAACCCAAATGTGCCCGCCCATCAGTTCTACCAGCTGTTTGCTAATCGCTAGCCCCAGACCCGTGCCACCATGTTTACGCGTGGTTGAGGCATCTACCTGGCTAAAGGATTTAAATAATCTATTTAGCCTCTCCGGCAAAATGCCGATGCCCGTATCTTGTATGGAAAAATGGAGGATTATTTTATTGGTTGAGTCTTCTGGGCATTCTCCCCTGCCGTAAAAAACGGATAAAACCACCTCGCCATTATCAGTAAACTTAATCGCGTTGTTAAGCAGGTTTACCAAAACTTGCCGCACCCTGGTGACGTCACCGAGGATGTCATTCGGGACTTCATCCTCAACAATGTAGGCTAGCTCCAGCCCTTTTTCTGCGGCTTTGGTCACCACAACATCCAGGGCTTCTTCTACACAGTCACGCACGCTAAACGGCCGTTGTTCCAATTCCAGTTTGCCCGCCTCAATTTTAGAAAAGTCAAGAATATCGTTGATTAAGGCAAGCAGCACTTCGCTGCTGCTGCGAATGGTTTGGGCATACTCTTGCTGCTCCTGCGTCAGCGGTGAATCCAGCATCAGGCTGGTCATGCCGACCACGGCGTTTAGCGGGGTACGGATTTCATGGCTCATGTTAGCCAAAAATTCCGATTTCAGGCGGGTGGCTTCTATGGCCTGGTCGCGTGCCTCGGCCAGCGCCGTTTCAATCTTTTTCTGGGCTGATACATCGGTTACCACACAGATGGCACCATTTTTTACCATAGCGCCGTCGCGAGGAACGGCCGTTACCAGTACACTGATTTGGCTCCCATCCGCATGAACAAGCTCAAGCTCACGCATGGTCTTTTGCGCGTCACATTCCACTGTGGTTGGTTCCATGATCTGCTCTTGTTCATCCAGCTTCACAAAATCCATCAATGAACGGCCGAATAGATCCTGTTCATCATATCCCAACAGATTCGCAAAGGCCGGATTGCAGAAATCAATAGTTTGGTCCGCTCGCAATACCAACAGCCCTTGCCCCATGTTGCTCATAACCTGGCGAGCAAAATCTTGCTGTTTTTGCAACTTTTGTTCCGCTTGAACACGTTGCAGCAGTTGTTTTATGTGGGTAGCAACCTGCTTAATAAAATCAATATCATCCTGATCAAATTTCTTTGGCTGCACCATATCAAAAGTCAATAATCCTTGAAATGGCTCAGCCGTTGTCACCGGAACAAGCAAGGCAGAATGGTTATCAAATACCTGCAAAATGTCCCAAACTTGCTCGAATTGGGCAGCTTTTTGCACATTCGGGATGAACTTGACTGCCTTGAGTTTCAGCAAGTTATCAATGGGCACAATGTTAACCAGAGGCATAACCTGTTTGTTACTATCCTGCAGGGTTGGTGACATGTACTCACCCATGATGTCAGCCAACATGGCATCTTTATCTAGCAGGGTAAAACTCACGCTGGGCACCTTGTAAAAGGTTGCCAATTTCTCGCAAATTAAAGCCAAAGCTTCATGCAGTTCATCAATGCCGGGATTGATAGCCACAATCTGTCGCAGCAGTTCCTCTTCTTGCAGTTGTTTGCGCAGTTGTAATTCTATTTGCTGACGCTCTGAAATATCTTCCTTGATAGCAATAAAACGAACAATTTGCCCCGCCTCATCTTTGATTGGGGTAATAGTCATTTTTTCAGTATATAAAGAGCCGTCTTTGCGCCGGTTGATTAGCTCTTCACAGTGCCAAACCTTGCCCGCCAATATGGTTTGCCACAGATCTTCATAAATTGCTTCGCTGGTTTTTCCAGATTTCAAAATCCTTGGATTTTCCCCCAGGACTTCCTCTTCGGTGTAGCCAGTGAGCCTGGTAAAGGCTGGATTTACCCAGAGAATATCGCCGTTGTTGTTGGCAATAACAATGGCATTGGCCGCAGATTGCAGCGCAGTGGCTTGCAGCCGAAGCTTTTCTTCTGCCTGCTTTTGGCTGGTAAAATCTAAAATGGAAACAAAAACCTGAGCAAGTGTTTCTTCAAAGCCGGGGGGAACAGACCAGCGCACGACAACATTTAATTTTTCGTTGTTAAGCGTGTAGTTCACCCTTTCAGATTCAAAAAAAGTTTTCCCTTCTCCAAGAAGAATCAACTCCTCCTTAAACAGATTAAGTGGTTCTGGACCCAGGACCGTTGCCAAATTATTTATCAATTCTGTCTGGCTTGAGGCTTTAAATAATTGGAGTGATGCCTGATTGACGGCATTTACTTTGACTAGCTTTAGGCAATGGGCAACATCTTGAGGGTGTTCGTCAAAGTAAGCTCGAAAATCACATATGCCTTGCTGGCACAGTTGGTTGAGGAACTGCTTAACTTCAGAAAAATCTTCTTCCCATAGCGAAACGGGTATGGCATCAAACAGAGCACGGTGTTTTTTGTCGCCAATGGTGGTATTGGCAACGGCCGTTGGTGTGTGCTCCTGCAGCGGTTTAGAAATGGGTTTTTGTGTCATGGTTGTTTGCTTAGGTTTTCTGCAACGGGTAAACAATCCTGATTGCGACAATAACCATTTTAGCAGTAAGGTTGGGTAGAGTTCGATTCTACATAGGTACTATCGCGGGGGGGAAGTGGGCGACTTTAGGCCTAATTGGGTACGGTTTAGGCTGAATAAAGCGCTCGTTTGTGCCTGGCGGCAACAAAAGGGCAGTCTTGGGTGGGTGCCAAATGATTAGCGCGTGATGCGTGAAATGTGATTCCCTCACATTTCACGCATTATGTTTTTAGATCAGTTTTGGCTGAAGTGTTTCCGGCTGTTTTCCACGTCTTGTGCCGCCCACTGCATGGTGTACAGGTTGTAGTAGCGGCCTTTTTGGGCGAGCAGCTCTTCATGGGTGCCTTGTTCAACGATACGGCCGTTGTCCAACACCACAATCTGATCCGCCCCCACAATCGTACTCAGCCGGTGAGCAATAACAAAGCTGGTACGTCCTTCCATGAGCCGGTCCAGCGCCAGCTGGATTATCTTTTCCGTGGTGGTGTCCACGCTGCTGGTGGCTTCATCCAGGATGAGGATGCGGGGATCGGCCAACAGCGCGCGGGCAAAAGAAAGGATCTGTCGCTGCCCAACGCTCAGGTTCACACCATTTTCGCCTACCTCAGTTTGGTACCCTTCTGGCATTTTACGAATAAAGTCGTCAGCCCCAACGGCCGTTGCCGCGGCAATCACTTCTTCATCAGTGGCATCAAGACGGCCGTACCGAATATTGTCCTCAATCGTGCCCGTAAACAAGAACGTATCTTGCAGCACAATGCCGAGCTGGCTGCGCAAGCTTGCTTGTGTTACCTGGCTTACCTCATGCCCATCAATCTGTAACGAGCCGCCGGTAATGTCAAAAAAGCGAAAGATAAGCCGGATGATGGTGCTTTTGCCAGCGCCTGTCTCCCCCACCAGAGCAATGCGCTGCCCGGGTTCTGCTTTCAGCGTGATGCCTTGCAGCACGGGCACGCCATCCTGGTAGCTGAACTTCACATCCTTAAAAGCGACGTGGCCCTGCACCGGAGGTAAATCGACCGCGCCGGGAGCATCCAGCAAATCTGGTTTTGTATCCAGCAGATGGAACACGCGCTCACTGGCGGCCATTGTTGCCTGGAATGTGTTGTACCGCTGCGCCAGCTCACGAATCGGGTCAAAAAAGCGGTCGATGTACAGCACAAAAGCCACCAGCGTCCCGGTGGTGAGCGCATCGCCCAATACCAAATAACCACCTATGCCTATTACCAACGCCGTGGCCAGCGACCCCATGAAATCGACGCCAGGGAAGAAGGTGGCTGTCAGGCGGCTGGCCGCTACGTTGGCGTCGAAGAAGGAGTAATTGAGATCGTCAAAATGCTGGCTGTTTTTCTTCTCGCGGATGAAGCTTTTGGTGACGCGAATACCAGAAATGGATTCGTTCAGATAGCCGTTGATGAGCGACAGCCGTTGGCGTGTGGCCCGATACGCGCCGCGCACCCGCACCCGCCAATAATTGGTTAGTGCCACCATCAGCGGCAGCACGGCAAAGGTCACCAGCGCCAGTCGCCAGTTCAAAATTAGCATGGCGATGATGATGCCCGTCAAGGTGAAAAAAGAGCGGAACAAGCCGGTGATGGACCAGGTGATAAAATCTTGCAGTACGCCGACGTCGCTAATAAGGCGGCTCATCAGGCGGCCCACACTGTAGTTGTTGTGGAAGTTGAGCGACAGTGTGTGCAGATGGCGGAATAGGTCACTGCGGTAATCGGCCACCACTTTGGTGCCCACGTACGCCATAATGGCAATGCGGAATCGGTTGGTGACCCATTCGCCCACGGCCGCAGCCATAAAAATGCCTGTCCACAGGCGCAGCGTGCTAAACGATCCGGCCCGAATACCATCATCAATGGCCCGACCTACGACGGTGGGTTGGGAGACGGCGAGGAGAGAACTGGTTACCATCAGCACAATGGCGATAATGAGCTTGGGTAGATACGGCCGCATGTAGCCCAACAGCCGCCGCACCAGACGGCCGTCATACGCCTTGCCCAATAAATCATCATCGTCATCCTCTTTGAGCAGGGCACGAATGCGCTCTTCGCGATCATGCCGTTCTTGCTCTTCGATGCCGATGCGGGGATCAAACTGTTTCTCGCGAGAACGGCCGTTGCGGTTCTCGTTTTTCTGTTGTTTTTGTTGATTACTCATGAGGATTTTCCCTCCATTTCTGCTTCCAGAGCCACAAACGCTTCCTGATCTTTCAGCTGCAAATCGTAAATTTCACGATACAGACCACCTTCTGTCAGGAGTTCGTCATGGGTGCCGCGCTGGATAATACGGCCGTGGTCCAACACCAGAATGGCATCCGCACTTTTTAGCGTTAACAGCCGCTGGGCAATCACAAACGTGGTGCGCCCTTCCATCAGCACGGCCAGCGCCTCCTGAATGAGGTGCTCTGTTTCCGTGTCTACGCTGCTGGTGGAATCATCCAAGATTAGAATGCTGGGATCGGTGAGCAGGGCGCGGGCGATGGCCACGCGCTGTTTCTGTCCACCGCTGAGCGTCACGCCTCGTTCGCCGACGCGGGTATCGTATCCCTCCGGCATCTCGGAAATGAAGCTGTGGGCGCGAGCCGCCGTAGCGGCGGCGATAATTTCATCCATACTGGCATCGGGACGGCCGTAAGCAATATTTTCGGCCACCGTCTGGCTAAACAAAAACGGATCTTGCAGCACAATGCCAATTTGCCGTCGCAGCGACTGCACCTGCACGCTGCGTATATCCACCCCATCCACCAAAATTTGGCCCGCCGTCGGATCGTAAAAGCGAGGAATCAAGTTGGTCACCGTTGATTTGCCGGAGCCGGTCGGGCCAATCAGAGCAATCGTCTGGCCCGGTTCGGCATGGAAAGAAATGTCGCTCAAAATTTTGAGATCTTCTCGATAGCCAAAATCAACCCCCTGGAACGTCACGGAACCATCTACACGATCGAGCCAAGTGGCATTTTCTTGCTCTTCAATTTCGCTGGGTGTATCGATGATGTCAAAAACGCGCTTGGCGCTGGCCCCAGCCGTGGCTGCCAGATTCACCAAGAAGCCTAATCGCTGCACGGGCGCGCCGAGCATCAGCACGTAAGAAATAAGGGCAAACAGGGTGCCAACTGTAATCTTCCCATCCAGCGCCACCGGGCCGCCGAACCAAAGCAGCAAAAAGATGGAGGTAGCTACCAGGAAGGTGAACAGCGGCCAATTATCGGCCCAGGTGCGAATGAGTCCGTAGCGGCGATCAAACCATTCGTCATTTTCCTCATCAAACTTGGCCAGTTCGTGCGGTTCGCGGGCAAACGCCTTTACCACGTTGATGCCCGTCATGCTTTCCTGCATGGTGGATGAGAGCACACCCATCTGCTCCTGAATGAGTTTGAACATGGGACGCACGGTGTTGCCAAAGCGAATGGTCGCGTACACCAGAATGGGAATGGGAATTAGGCCTAACAAAGAAAGCTGCACTGATTCCAACAGCATGGCGATGATAACGCCGACCAGCAGCAGGGTGGTGGAAATGAGTCCCATCAAGCCAATGCCCACAAAGCGCTCTGTTTCGGTAATGTCGCTGGTGGCCCGGCTCATCAGGTCACCGGTCAGGGTGCGGTCATGAAAGCTGAAGGGCAGAGCCTGTACGCTGTTATAAAAATGATTGCGTAGATCGTAGGAAACGCGGTGCGTTAGCCATTCGCCAAAGTAAAGCTGGCCAAAACCAGCCGCGCCGCGCACCACAGCAATGCCCAAAATGATGCCGCCGGCCACAAACAGTGCCCGTGGCTCGCCTGCGGTCAGCCCGTTGTCAATAGCATCCTTGATGATTTGCGGCACGAACAAATTGAGCAGCGTGGCAAACAGCATAGAGAAATAGGCGATAAATAGCTGTTTCCAATACGGTTTTAGATAACCAAGCAATCGTCTGTAGACTGCATCTTCCTTCATAAAGCATGTCCTCCAAGATAGGTACTGAGGAAACGGCCGTTTCCCAAATCTTGTAATCGCTGGGAAACAGTAGGTCTCCCATGCTATTAGACAATCGTCTAATAGAACAAATTAGTTTATATCAAACCTGCCGCAGATGTCCACCTTTTGTTTTTAATTGCCCCCTAATTGCCACTGACACAATGGCTTTGCCAGGGATTTGGGTCGCGTTATTAATCAATCCCGAAATTGTTTTTCCAGCATTCGCGGGCATGGTACATAAAATTAGAGTCAAAAGCAGCAAATTTGGTGACAAATACAAAAAAAGCAACAATTTTGGGCGAATATCACATTATTTTGGCAAAAAATCAAAATTATTGTTGACAGCGCCAAAATTTTTGTGTATATTGCCCACATCGTTTAATTTTTTAGAGAATAATTGACACAAAAGGAAATTTTGTTCATGCGAAAGCTGCTAGAAAAATGCCCTGCCTGTGCTGGTGAGCTGGTGGTAACCCAACAGACCTGTCGCAGCTGTGGCACGATGGTTGTGGGGGAATTCACCCCCAACATTTTCTCCAAACTCTCCCCAGAGGGTCTTCATTTTCTGGAGCTGTTTGTCAAAAATAAGGGCAACGTCAAGGAGATGGAGCGCGAGATTGGCATGTCCTATTGGACCATTCGCAACCGTCTGAATGAAATTGTGGAGGCACTTGGCTTTGAAAACAAGGATGTGGAGCCAGTGGCCTCAGAAGAATCGCTGCGCCAAAGTCGCCAGGAAATTTTGGCCCGCGTGGACCGTGGCGAGATTGATGTCAATGAAGCTGCCAAATTGCTTAAAGAACTAAAACCGGCGGCATAACAACAAGCCAAATTTAAACAGAAAGAACATAGAGTAACGGTTGGCGGTAACGGCCGTTTCATCTTGGGCTATTAAGCCAGGCTGCCCGCTGCCTGTTGAAAAGAATAAAAGGAGAATCTCATGAAAGAAGAACGTGCCCAGATTTTAGCGATGTTGCAAAAAGGAAAAATCACCGTGGATGAGGCGGATTTGTTGCTGGAGGCTTTGGGGCAAACGGCCGTCCCTACCCCATCATCCCCACTGGCCAAAAACATCACACCGCTCGACCCACTCAAACCAGTTAAACCGCTCCACACCAGTCCCAAACTGACCGCTGAACAAATCCTCCAGCTCAACCGTGAGGGGGTAAATCCGGACTTTATCCGTGCCGTGCGCCAGCTGCCCCACACGGCCCTTACTGGCGATCAGATAGTGACGATGGCGATTGAAGGGGTGGACCCGGCGTTTATTACGGCCGTAGGTCAGCTGGAAGAGCTGCCTTTGACTGGTGACCACATCGTGCAAATGGGCCTTGAAGGCGTGGACCCCGACTTCTTACAAGCGCTTAATGGGCTGCATATGCCCGGACTCACCGGTGACCATATCATGCAGATGGGCCTTGAAGGCGTGGATGAATCATTTATTCAAAAAATGAAGGAAACCGATTTCGTTCAAGAACTCGATGGTGATGCTTTTGTCCAAATGGCCATTGAGGGTATGGATGACGAACTGCTGCAAGAAACAATCCATTTACTGTAGGTCAAGTTTACAAAATTGACCCACTTTTCCAGGAGATTAAAATGAACGACGAACGCAAAATGATTTTAACCATGTTGGCCGAAGGTAAAGTATCGGCCGAAGAAGCCAATTTATTGCTGGAAGCCCTGGCCACCAGCGAAGCCAAAACCATTCCGCCAGTACCGCCCACACCGCCAAAGCTGGTCACGCCACCCGCCTTTGTGAACCCGGTACGCTGGGAAAAACAGGTGCCTGAACTTCCCAATCGGCACCAGCGTATTACGCCGCGGTTTGTGGAAGCGATGGCCCAGGTAGGGTTGAAAGATTTGACGGAGGATGAGCTGTGGCAGCTGCAAATCCACAACGTGCGTCCCGGCTATATCCGCCAATTGCGTGAGGCTGGCCTGACAGATCTTTCCGTAGATGACATTGTGCAGATGGCCATTCATCGCGTGCGGCCAGAGCTAATTGTGGAAGTACGCAGCCTGGGCTTGACTCATTTAACAGTGGATGATGTCGTGCAGTTGGGTGTCCACAACGTGCGCCCCGATTATCTGCGACAGGTGCAGGAACTGGGCCTGACCGATCTCACCGTAGACGACATTGTTCAGCTCAGTATCCACCGCGTGCGCCCAGAGATGATCCAGGAAATTCGTGAGCTGGGGCTGGACGATTTAACGGTGGACGACGTGGTCCAGTTGGGCATCCACAACGTACGGCCGAATCTCGTCCGAGAAGTGCGCAGCATGGGCCTGACCGATCTCACCATTGACCAGATTGTGCAGCTGGGCATCCACAATATCCGCCCAGACCTCATCCAGCAGCTGCAAGTCACCGACCTGGGGCCGTTCAATCTGGACACGATCATCAACATGGGCATTCACAACGTGACGGCCGATTTCATCAAGACCATGCATAGTTTTGGCCTGCCTGATTTGGATGCGGAGCAGTTGGTCAACATGCGTATTCACGGGGTTGATCCGCACTTTGTGGCTGGCATCGTGGCGCTGAATTTGCCCGACGTCACAGCCGAAATGCTGGTCACCATGCGCATTCACGGCGTGCGGCCCCAACATGCCCAACGGTTGCAGGAGATTTTGGGTAAATCGCTCACGGCCGATGATCTGGTCACCCTGAAAATCCACGGCGTTTCCCCCAAATTTGCCGAGCGTATGAAGGAAAAGATGGGTGAGGCACTCACCGCCGATGAGCTGGTGGAGATGATGATCCACGGGGTGCCAGAACTTTACAATTAAGCATTGCCGAAGCTGCGGAGAGCGTTAGAAAACTCCTTTCTCTTCTTCTCTGCGCCCGCTGTAGCAAATTTTTTAAAGAGGCAGGACCGTATGGACTGCCTCTTTTTTGTTGAGTTTGAGCAAGGGGGAAGTTTTGCTGCTCTCATCCAGGGGTGGACGGCCATTTTCCAGCAAAAGCAGTCGTTGTGAAGTCAGCAAATGAATGGGCGTGTCTTCTGGCTTGGACACAGCGGCGATAAGATCGCTGCGCCGGGCCACCAACGATTTGCCCTTGTCGTTCTCTTTTTCTGGCTGGGGCACCCACTCGGCCAAAAGCTGACGGCCGTAACCATCATTTGTAATGAGCAGGATGGGGTCGTTGGGTTGGCAGAGTACGGCCGTTTCCACCCGATCCCCTTTGGCCACGTTCATCAGCTGGGTGCCAGAACCGCGCAAACTGCCCACCTGGCTGCGTAATCCCTTGCCGCTGCGGGTGAGCAGCAACAAGGTTTCCTGACCTTCTGCCCCGTCGGCAAACACGGGCACGCCAGGCAGTGGGTTGTCAAACAGCAGCGGTACGGGGGCTTCAATGCTCTCAATCATGACGCGGGTGGGATACGGCCGTGCCAATCCCGCCGATGTTACCAGCAGCAGCTTCTCCTGCTGCTTAATCGTGCGCCAGCGGGCCACCGTACACAAAACCTCTCGTTTACCCAACTGGAACACCTGATTCAGCGTCACATTCGCCACTTGCTGCTCTGCCAGCTGGCGCGGCGTCAGCAGCAAAAAGCGGTATTTTGAAGTCAGAATCAGCAGCTGTTCATCCCAATCGGCGGTGATGGCCTGTTGGCCATTTTGGGGCAAACCCAATTCTTTTATATCCGCAGATTTCGCAGACTTGTCCTGAGCATGGTCGAAGGATTCCCGCAGATTTTTTTGCTCGTTTGCTCTTTCCCCTCTGTATTCTCTGTGGCTAAAAATTTTAGGGAGAGGAACGGCCGTAATTGTTTTGTCATCCCCCAGCACCACCAGCGCCTGCTCGGACAAAGTCGATTCCGCCTCAACCACGCCTTCCTGTACCTGGATGCGCCGCCGCAGCATATCGATGTTGGCGGGGCTCACTCTTGGCCGATTGCTTTCTACTGGTTCGGGAGTATTAATGTTGGCAGCGGTGTACGCCTGGGCTGTTTCGGTACCCGCTTCCAATCCTTGAGCAAAGATGCCTAAGCCTGCTGTGACGCTGCTAAACGTATCGACGCGCCGCACCTTTTCCGGGCCAAATTTGCGCTGCAACATCTCGTCGAAGGCGGGTACCTGGCTGGAGCCGCCGGTGCGAATCACGGCATCAATCTGCTCTGGCTTTAGCCCGGAAGCGGTCATAGTTTCATCGATGTGGGCGTCGATGGCCTGAATTTCGGCACGAATGATCGTCTCAAATTCGCTGCGCGTCACAAATTCCTGTACCTTGAAACCCGGCCCTTCGAGCGTAATTGTCGCCCCGCGTTTGTCCGACAGCGTACGCTTGGCCTGCTCCACGATGTCGAACATTTGCAGGCCGTAGTTGCTGGAGACCAGGCTTTCCAGCGCTTCGATCTGGTAGCGTCGCTGGGCGGTTTGGGCGATGTCGCGCAGCATTTTTTTGTTTTCGGCCGTTTGCAGTTCCAAAATGGTTTGCCAGCTGGAAAAGGCGTCATAAATCCAGCTGGGCACGGTGAGCGCTTTGTGCCGGGGACCAAAATAGCTGCCCTGGCCAAAGTGGCGCGGCAGCTTGGCCCGCACCAGCTTCTGGTCAAACACGTCACCGGCGACGGGGATACCACCAGTGGCCAACACCCGCTGCTGGGTGCGCTCGCCCAGGCGCATCACCGTCAGGTCCAGCGTACCGCCACCAAAGTCAAAAACGAGCACGTTTTGCGGCGCGTTGATGCTGGCTTCGTAGCTGTAAGCGGCGGCGATGGGTTCCCGTTGCAGGTAGACGGTTTCATAGCCCGCCTGGAACGCAGCTTGCAGCAGACGGGCTTCCGCCAGCCGATCTTTTTCCGGGTCGGTGGCAAAACGAACAGGGCGACCCAGCACCACCTGGTGCAGCGGCTGGCCCAGATGCTGTTCGGCGCGGGTTTTGGTGATGTTGAGGTAAAGGGCGATTAAATTTTCTAGCGAATAATAATGCTGGCCAATGACGGTGCCGGGGTAGTCACTGTCGCGCAGGCTGGTTTTGATGGAGAGCAGCAGCCGTCCGGGCGAGTAGACATCGACGTAGACGTAGACGTCTGTGACGTAATGCATATCGCCCCCGCGAATTTCGATCTCGCCAATCCACACCTTTTTGGTTTTGACGGGACGGCCGACATTTTGCTCGAAGTAACGGTTAAGGGCGTCGCGGCCAATGTAAATTTGCTGCTCGTTGGTGATGTAGAGGGCAGTGCGGGCGACGCGTGGGTTATTGTTGGCTGGATCGAGGGGGATAATGTTTACGGAACGGCCGTTATACACCGCCATCCCTGAATTTGTGGTCCCAAAATCCATCCCCACAATCATGGTTCACCTCCTTATGACTAAACTGTGACTTTACTGACCGAATCAACCAGTCTAAACGTGCCCCGTGATTTCGTCAAATTTTAAATCACGAATAAACGAATGGCACAAATAGCTTTCTGTATTTATTCGTTTCATTTGCCAATTCGTGGCATTCGTGATTTGCTTTTAGATTCGGTGTTGTTAGTGAAGGCAAATTGCCGTATAAACAACACTTATGGTAAAAGATTGGGAAAAACTCAATAGCGAAGAGATTGCAAATTTCCGCATTTTTAAGATGCGACGGGACACGCGACGTTCGCCGCGCACAGGCAAGGAACACAGCTTTTTTGTACTGGAGTCGCCAGATTGGGTGAACGTGGTGCCGCTGACGCCGGATGGCCAGGTGGTGATGATTCACCAGTTCCGCCACGGAACTGCCGAAGTGACATTGGAAATCCCCGGCGGCATGGTAGACGCTGGCGAGGATGATCCAGCCGAAGCGGTGCGGCGTGAACTTCTGGAAGAGACTGGTTATGCTGCGGAGGAAATTATCCATATCGGCACGGTCGATCCCAATCCGGCATTTTTGAACAATCAGTGCCACACGTATCTGGCGCTCAATGCTTGTTGGCAGCAGCAGCCTCAGTTTGATAGCGCGGAAGATATTGAGGTAACGTTGGTGCCTTTGGCAGATGTGGCAGGGTTGATTGCGAACGGCCGTATCACCCATGCCCTCGTCGTGGCGGCATTCTATCATTACGAAAACTATAAAAAGCAGAGTGAAAAGTGATAAGTGAACTAGCGATCCATCAGCTTGAACCAAACAGGAAAAATGGGACACAGATGAACACTGATTAACACAGATAAGAACAAAAATCAGTGTTAACCAGTGGAAATCAGTGTCCAATTAAAAAAAGTGGGAAGAGATGGCCAAGCAAAGAAAAAGCCAGAAACAACTAAGCGAAGACATTCACCTTCTAGGTGACATTTTAGGGCAGGTAATCCGCCGCCAGGCCGGGGTGGAGCTGTTTGAATTAGAAGAAGGGGTGCGAGCCTTGTCCAAGGCGCGGCGCATGGATGCCAATCCAGAGATTGACGCGCGTCTGGAGCAAATTGTTAACGGGCTAAGCGTCGAAAAAGCGGAACTGCTGTCTCGGGCTTTTGCCAACTATTTTGAGCTGGTCAATCTGGCGGAAGAGCAAAACCGGGTGCGTGTTTTGCGTGATCGGGAGCGCAAGGCGCATCCGCAGCCATTAAAAGAGTCGATTGCGGCGGCAATTGCCCAGCTGCAGCAGATGGGCGTGGATGAGTACGAGATGGGCAAGCTGTTGGCTAAACTGCATGTGGAGCTGGTGTTCACCGCCCATCCCACGCAGGCCAAGCGCCGGACGGTGCTTTCCAAACTGCGGCGTATTTCCACTGCGCTAACGGATCTGCATGTGCGCGATTTGCTGCCTTCAGAACAAAACAGCTTGATGACCAGTATTCTGGCTGAAGTGACGGCCCTCTGGCTGACGAACCGAACGCGAACGGCCGTAATCACCGTCACCGACGAAGTGAAAACTGGCCTTTACTACATGGATACCACCATCTGGCACACCATCCCGGAGATATATGCCAGCATGGCCCAGGCCATTGCTGACTATTATCCCACGCTCAAACCACCCAAACAATTCCTCACTTTTGGGTCGTGGATTGGCGGAGATCGAGATGGCAATCCAAACGTGACGGCTGACGTAACGGCCGAAACGCTGCGGCTGCATCGCGGGTTGGCCATGGTGCAGCATCGGGAATCGGCAACCCGCCTCAACCGCTCCCTGACGGTTTCTGACTCGCTCACGCCCATTCAGCAAGAGTTTTTGGCAGCCTTGGCCGATGTGAAGGACAAGTCTGAGCATCTGGCCTTTTTGCAGAACCGGTACCCCAACGAGCCGTACCGGCTGTGGGCAGCGGCGCTGGCGGAAGATTTAGCCACAGCTGCCGCTGGTGACATGGTGGCCCGTCTCAAAGGGAAGTCAAATCCGCCGCTGCGTATGAAGAGTATGCAGGATTTGCTGGAACCGCTCCGGCTGATGAATAAGACGCTGCATGAAAGCCATCTGGATGACTTGGCGGCGGACCAACTGGCGCGGATGCGGCGGCAGGCCCAGGTATTTGGTCTGCATGTGGCCCGGCTGGACATTCGCCAGTACAGTGAATTTAATACGGCCGTTCTGGCCGAACTCCTGCGCAAACTAAAACTGCACGACAGCCTTGATACGCTTGAGCCAGCCGAACGTGCTCAAATTTTGTCCAATCTATTGGCTTCGCCCAATCCAGATTTGAGCCAACTGACTGATTTATCGCCAGAGGCTGATGAGACGGTGACGCTGTTCCAGATTCTGTACCGCGCCTTTGATTTCTACGGCCGTGAACTGCTTGGCCCCTACATCGTGAGCATGACCCATGGCCCGGAGGATATTTTGGCCCCGCTGCTGTTGGCCAAATGGCATGGCCTCTGCCTGGATCCCAACCGGGAAGATGAAGGCATGACCTTCGTGCCTTTGTTTGAAACCCGCGAAGATTTACGCAAGGCACCCGACGTGATGGCCGATCTGTTTAACCATCCCGCCTACGCGCCGCATCTGGAGCGGGTGAATCGAGACCAGACGATTATGATTGGCTACTCGGACAGCAACAAGGATGCGGGCTACATGGCGGCTAACTGGGAGCTGTACCAGGCCCAGGAAGTATTGGCGGAGGCATGTGCCAAACACAACGTCAATATCATGCTGTTCCATGGACGGGGGGGCACGATTGCCCGTGGTGGTGGTCCGGCCAATCGGGCGATTTTGGCGCAACCACCAGGCTCGGTAAACGGCCGTATCCGCATCACGGAACAGGGCGAAGTGATCGACGAACGGTATGGGCACCCCGCTGTGGCCCGCCGCCATCTGGAGCAGGTGGTTAACGCCACGCTGATGGCCAGTGTGGATCCCCGTCATGGCGGCACCACCCGCCCTCAGGATGATTGGCAGGAGGCGATGGATGAATTAGCGGCCGTTTCTTACAAAACCTACCGCCAGCTCATCTACGAAACGCCAGAACTGCTGGAATATTGGGGCGCAGCCACACCCATCACCGAAATCAGCCAGATGCGCATCGGCAGTCGGCCGTCGCGCCGCACGGCCAAAGCCACGTTTGCCAGCCTGCGGGCCATCCCCTGGGGCTTTAGCTGGATGCAAAGCCGCCACGTTCTGCCTGGCTGGTACGGCGTGGGCGAGGCGCTGGAGGCATACGGCAACCAGTCGCCAGAACATTTGCACCGCCTGCAAGAGATGTACAAAAAATGGCCCTTTTTCCAGGTGGTGATTGACAATGCCCAGGTGTCCCTGGCCAAAGCCGACATGGGTATCGCCCGGCTGTATGCCAATCTGGTAGAAGATGAGGCGATTCGGACGAAGATTTTTGGTGAGATTGAGAGTTCGTTTGCCCGCACGGTGAACTGGATTTTGCGGGTGACGGGTCAGCGGGAATTGCTGGATAATGATCCGGTTTTGCAGCGTTCGGTGCGGCAGCGCAACCCATACGTCGATCCGCTGAACTTTGTGCAGGTAGCCCTGCTGCGTCGGCTGCGCTTCTTGCCAGAAAAAGACAGCCCTAAAGCGCAGCAAATTCTGCACGCCATCTTTTTAACGATTAATGGTATTGCTTCTGGGCTAAAAAATACAGGGTAAAGGTCCCATCTGTAGCCGCGATTTCTTATCGCGCATCTGGAACGCAGTAAGAAACTGCGGCTACATTCAACAATTGTTATTGGGTTACATTTAGCCCATCCCCACCAGCACCAATCCAACGGAGACGATGCCAATGCCAAGCAGTTTGGGCAAATAGCGGGGTTCTTGCTGTAGCGTTAGCCCCAGAATCGCACCAATGGGAATGCTCAACTGGCGAAAGGCAGCTACGTAGCTTACGTCGCTCACGTAAGCCATGGCCGCCAACACCAACCCATAGGTGCTCATGATGGCCACCCCGGTCAGGGCAGCAGAGAGAACCAGGGAGCGATTTTTAAGAATTGGCCGTATCTGGCGGCGTTCTGCTGGATACAACAGTGTACCCAGACCGAGCATAACGGCCGTACTGCCTGTTTGTAACGGAATAAAGAGCAGAGTAATTTCACTATTGGTCAGGGGAATGGCAGCGACGCCCCGCAGCTGCCGCAGGGCCTGGTCATCGAGCATGGTGTACCCAGTGGTCCCCACAGCGGCCAGCAGCGCCATCAGATAAACTACATCGATATATTCTCGCAGGCGAACCTTTTTAAAATAGGGCAAGGGTAGAATAATGCAGCCAGCGGCAATCAGCCCCATGCCAATGAGGCCGGTCTGGCTAATGGCACTGCCGTTGCCCAGCAGGAAACTAATGCCGACAACCAGGAGGACTGGTATCGCCCGGACGAGTGGGTAAGCCAATGAGATATCGCCGTGGCGGTACGCGCCGGCCAGCCCGGTGAAGTAGATCATTTGTGATAGGCCAGTGCCAATGACCAGAACCCAGACGGAGAGGGGAATCAGGGGGAGTGCGCGACGGTGGAAAATGAGAACGGGGGAGACGAGCAGCCAGGCGGAAACGGCCGTTACAAAAAAATAGGCCAGCGAAGGATTTTGCCGCTTGCTAACAAAGTTCCAGCCTGCGTGCATAAATGCCGAGGCGATGATTAAGACCGCTGCAATAAAGCTCACAGAGTGACTTATTCTTCAGGCGTTGTCGATTGAATGAACTGATTGATGTCAGGATCGGCCAGACTATACGCCGTAATGCTTGGGTCGTCGGCGGTTAAGCCAGAGAGGTCGCGCTGTAATTGCTGAATATCTGTTTGCCCACTGGCTGTGGTTACGAGGAAAACGGTGCCATCTGCCAGGTCAAAGGGTTGGTTGTTGATACTGAATTGAGCGGTACGGCCGTCCTTCGTCTCGATTTGCCAGAAAAAATCATACCCGCTTGCAGATAGGGCCTGGCATTGTACCAAATGGGTGTCATCGTCGGTTGCGCCGCTGCTGTCGCAAGTGCCATTGCCAATGGCATCATGCCAGATCATGATGTCCAGACCTTCCGACCAGTGGAAGACTTCATAACCGGCATATTCATAAACACCCCCAGCCATGTCTGGTGCAGGCGGCGTTGTGGATCGAAAGCAAGCGACTGTGGTCACACTGAGAAATCCTGCTAGAAGTAGAATCCATAAAAAACGAGAGCGGTGCATAAACATCCTTAAGTTTAGGTATTTGGGTTTTTGGTTGGGGTTAAGGTGGGCAGGGGCGTAGCGGTGAACCGTAATTGGGGTGTGTTTGTCGGCACTGGTGTATTGGTGGGGTTTGGCGTTGAAGATGGCGGCACCGGCGTACTTGTAGGCGGTATCGGTGTCGCTGTGCTGACCCGAGGGGTTGATGTAGGTACAGATGTTGACGTAGATGCAGGCTTGGGTGTGTTGCTCGGAGGCACGGTGGTGGGTACAGGTGTACTGCTGGGTGGTTGGCTGGTAGAGCCGGGTTGCGGTGTGACGGTGGGCAGTGGCGTCACCGATGGTGATGGTGACGGGGACGGCGTGTTCGACGGCGTGAGGCTGGGTGTGGGTGTGGCGGTTTGGGCGTTGGCTGTTTCTGTGGCGGCAATAACTGTTTGTATGATGGGGGGCAGGGTTTGCGTGGGCATCGGTGTCGGTGTGGGGCAGGCCACCAGCGTGGGAGCCAGGTCGCAGTAGAGCGTTACGCGAGCAGAACTGCGGGTGGTGATGTTGGTTCCGGCCACCACGCCATATCGTCCGGTAGGCAGCAGCAGTTGGCTGTTGCGATTGTTGCGCAAGCGGCAGCTGCCCGTGAAGCAGTCCAATTCTAAAACGGCCGTTTCCGCATCATAAATCACGCCAGCCACATTGTTGTCTGTCGGCAGCAGCACCATCGCCTCTGATGGCACGTCCAGTTCAAAGTTGTGGGGATCTGCATTTTTGTAATGGATGAGCATACGGCCGTACATTAAAGAAACTTGTGTTGCGCCGGGTTCGTTTTCAGTTTGATTGACCCCGTTCAGCATCAATTCAGCCTCGGAAGCCAGGTATAGTTCTGCGCCGTCAGACAGCACCACACCCATGCGGTCAGTGCCTGATTGAATGGCGGCATCTGGACCAATGCGCACTAAATCACCGGCCCGGGCGGCTTGCCATTCAGTGGCTCCGCTGGGGCGGAACAGTGCCCCTTCTCCGGCGGCAAAAATAACGGCAAAGCCAGGCTCCGGCACATTGGCCGGGGCAATGAGTGGCGCAATTCCTGTAGGCACAATTTGAGCTGAACTATTAGCGGCCGTTGCCGTCAGGCCATTAATAATTTGGGCAATCTGCGTGGCCGTGCCTGGTGGGAAGAAAACCCCATCTGGCTGGGAGCGGCCGGGGATGAGCAGCAGCAAAATAATAAGGGAAACGGTGGAAAAAGCGGCGGCGGCCATCTGAAACGGCCGTTTCAGATGCAGGGGGACATGCAGCATCGTGCCTGGCGCTTGCAGCACCACGGCCGTCACGTTATCCGGCACATTGCGATCCAGCGCATCCTGCACCAAAATTTTGGCCGCTTCTGCGGGCGTGTTCTCGGCAATCACCCGGCGCAGGCGACGGTGCCGTCGCCGCCGACCGTTGGGCGTAATAAGCCCATCAGAACAGAGCAGCAAACGGTCGTTGGCTTTCAGCAGCAGTCCCTGGTTTTGTCGTGCGGCCGTTTCATTTTCATTACTGTTCAGGTACAAACCGAGATCGATGTGCAGCTCTGGTTCCAGGCCGATGGCACTGCTGTGGTTGCTGTGGCTGCCATTCGTGCGCGTTTTGTTGTTATTGATGGCTGGTGCCTGAGGCAAGTTACGGGTGAGCCGGTGCAGGCGATGCTGCCGCAACAGATAAATACGGCCGTTGCCTACATGGGCCATGTATAGGCGGTCTTCGTGAATGGCTACCAGGGCCACCATTGACTGCATCACCAGTGGGTCACGGTGCTGCTGCGATACGGAAAAGAGGGTGCGGTTGGTTTTTTGCAGGGCGCGTTGCAGCATGTCGGGAATTTCGCTGGGAACGGCCGTGTCTGCCTGCTCGATCTGGCTAAATAGCTCCGAAATAGCCAATTCTGCGGCGAGATGGCCGTGCTGCTGGCTGCTGCCGCCGTCGGAAACGATGGCTACCAGCAGATGTAGGCCACCACCCGTTTGAACGGCACCAACGCGCAGCCGATCTTCCAAAGTGCCGCGTGTGCGCGACCGGCCAATATCTTGCTTGGTGCCGCAGCCTGCCAGCCACGCTTGCAGCCAGTTGGGCAGCGGCTCTTTGCTGTCTTTCTCGCCCACATCGGTAAAGCCGCTGGTTATAGAGCTGCCGCTTTCTGATTCTGGCTGGATGATGATGGGAGGCGCATTGGGGAACTCTACCGGCGGCAGTGTTTCCATTTGCGCTGCTTCTACAAACGGAGTGGTTAGGTCAGATGCGGTCGCAAACCGATCTTCACGACTTTTGGCCATTGCCCGGGCGATGATCTGGCTGATCGACTTGGGCAGGCTGGGGTTCAGCATGGTGACATCGGGTACGGGGTCAGACAAATGCATAAGGGCTACGGGCAAACGGCCGTCTGCTGTAAACGGCAGCTTCCCCGCCAGCATTTCATACAAAATGACGCCCAGTGCATAAATATCGGTACGGCCGTCCAGGTGCGCCTGTGCCCTAATTTGCTCTGGGCTCATGTAGGCAGGCGTGCCCACCATGCCATCATTACGCGTCAGCGTGGTAAACGTGCCCTCGGCAAACTTGGCCAGACCAAAATCAGCCAGGTATGCTTTTTGGCTGTTGTCAAACAAAATGTTCGATGGCTTTAAATCGCGATGAATAATATTGTGCGAATGGGTTGTATCTAATGCCGGGGCAATCTGGTTTAAGATGGTGGCCACTTCGCCCAGGGTGAGCGGCGCATGTTTTAGGCGCTCCCGCAGCGATCCGCCCTCCATATAGCGCATCACCAGGTACGGCTGTTCATCTTCTTCACCAAAGTCGTACACGGGCACGATGGCAGGATGATTGAGCGAGGCCACCATGCGGCTTTCGCGCTTAAAACGGGAGCGTAAATTGTCGTCGTAGCTGCGATCCTTCAATAAAACCTTGATCGCTACCTGGCGTTCAATGTATGGGTCGAAGGCAAGGTAAACCACCGCCATGCCGCCTCGGCCTAGCAAGGATTTAATCTGGTATCGACCTATCTGAGTAGGTAGCTCTTCCGGGTTTGATGAGTTCATGCCAACGATAAATGGTGAAAGTGAAACCTATTACATTCCCGAATCTTATTCGCTCTCACTTGAGTAATCAGCCAAGCCGTTTCAGCATTGCTGCAAAAACTTATTGCCGATCACACGATATGGGTTTTAGGCACATGGACAAGAAGCGTTAGAGATGCAAACAACGGAGCCATTGTAACAAAAAATAAAAAAAGATGGGCGCAGCTTATTGTACTATTAAGAAAATCCATTACACTCTAACGTACCGGTATATTATAAATCATCACGCCCAAGGCTAACCCTGCCGACAGCAGGAGTAGGCAAAATAGATGTGCCAAACCATGTGTCATATTATCGGCATCACAGGTTGATAAAGCAAAGCGTAGAAAACGCCAAAAGAACAGCACACTCGTTACAACGATGAGGCCCCATACAGTTAACAAGGGGCTAATGGTAGACAGCATACACCACCTCCAATTTTGCAAGAACTCAGACAGAAACGGCCGTTTGCCATAACGCCATATCCAAAGCATACTGAGTTTAGTGCTTTAAAAACTGCCATTTGGCCGACATATTGCTGACAGGTGAACAACAGGTGAAATTTTCTAAAGGATGTCCCATGTCCTATATCGTTGTTGCGGTCGATTTGTTAGGATGGCTGTCTAGTTGATGAAAGTTAAAGATAAGTACCGATGGCAAAAATAGGCCGATACGAAATCATTGAGGAGTTAGGCAATGGCGAAATGGCGTCTGTGTACCTGGCGCGCGATCCGTTTATCAAGCGGCATATCGCTATTAAAATTTTGGCCTATGAGCTGACTCAAGATCCACTCTCCCTCGACTTTTTTTACCAGGAAGCAGAAGCCATTGCTTCTTTGGAACACCCCACCATTGTCCCTATTTATGATTTTGGCCTGCATGGCGTACAGCCTTACATTGTCATGCGCCATATGCCCAATGGCTCGCTGCAAAGCCGGCTTAAGCGGCGTGGTTTGACGCGGCAAGAGCTGTGTGACTTGATGGGACGCATCGCTGAAGGATTGGATGCTGCTCACCGGGTGGGTATTGTGCATCGCGATGTGAAGCCCTCAAATATTTTGTTTAATCAGACGAATGAAGCGTTTCTGACGGATTTTGGGCTGGCCAAATTTACCCGACGCAGATCGGGCATGACGGGGACCCTGCTGGTAGGGACGCCGGAGTACATGAGCCCTGAACAGGCGCAGCGTTTGCGGGTGGACGGCCGTTCCGACATCTACTCTTTAGGCGTTATTCTCTACCTCATTTTGACAGGAAAGCATCCTTTTCGGGCGGCTACCCCTTCCCGCACGGCCTCAGCCCACATCCATGCACCCGTCCCTAGCGTGCGCAGTGTCATTGCCGAACTGCCCGCCATGTGGGACGAGATTATTGGCCGGACGCTGGCCAAAACCCCCGAAGATCGCTACGAATCGGCTGAGGCGCTGGCCCGGGACGTGGCCCTGGCCACTCGTGGCCAATGGCATTTGCGTACCACTCACTCGTAAGTAATCAGCGTTCAGTAAAGAGAAGTCAATATTCAGTCCTAGGGATTGATGATAAACGGCAGAAAAAGCGTGTAATCTGGCACTTTGTCTTGAATGGTGACATCGCCCAGCCATACCTCTGCTCCAGCCGATGAGGTGTCATCACCTAAAAATAGCTGGTTGGGCTGCTCATAAGGGTCTGGCAGTGTACCGATTCCTGGAACTGTTGGTGGTGTCCAATCCGTATATTGGCGCAGGTTGCCGCTGAGCAGGGTCACATCGTTGGCGGACAGCTGATAGGTGTTGCTGATCACAGTGAGCTTGTAAGTGGTCAGTGCCGTGGTCGTGTCGTAGGCAACCCCTTCCGCGTGAGTAAATAATTGCGCGCCATTGCCTTCCTGCACCCAAATCTCATCATCCCAAAAGGCTATCTCTACCCCGTATAAATCTTCGCTCAATAGGATGAGGCTGAAGCCAGCTCGATCATTGTTGCTGCCGTGATTTTCCGAGATGAGGCGCAGGTCAAGGCTCAGTTGAAAACCAACGGTACGACTTAAAGTTGGCATGGCTGCTTGCGTTACGGTGTAGCCAGCATAATCGCTTAACTGGTTGGCGGTATTCAGGACAGTCGCGGGCGTGCTGTAGGTCTGGCTGGCCTGCGGAAAGAGGCCGATTGCCCGATAGCTAAAATTTTGCTGGTCGGGAGTGGTGCCCAGGCTGCTGTCGTAAAGTAAGGTGGTTGCTTGTGCGGCCGAAGAGACGGTTTGCAGTGGGCGCAGCAGGTTGGTGAGGCTAAACAGGGCGGCGAGGAGAACGGCCGTTACCACAAGAACACGTTTTGGCGGCATGAATATCCCTTTTTTAGGCGTTAAACTGTTGGATGGCGTTGGTCATGACGGCCGTATCCGGCTCTTGCCCCGTCCACAAGGCAAACGCTTTGGCTCCCTGCTGAACCAACATGCCCAATCCGTTGATCGCCCAGCAGCCTGCCATCTCCGCCTGCTGCATCAGTCGAGTATGAGGTGGATTGTAAACCAGGTCATAAACAGTGGCTTCGCTGGGTAAGGGTAGTGTATCGGGCCAAACGGAGGTCATTTCGTTGGGTGTCATGCCCAGCGGCGTGCTGTTGACGATGAGCGGTGCAGACAGGCTGGCTGAAACTTTTTGCAATTCATTCAGTGGTTGGCAGCTTAGCTGCGCCTGGGGCAGGTACGGCCGTAAATCCGCCATCAACTGTTCTGCCTGAACCACGCGCCGGGCCAAAATGTGTAGCCGCGCCCCCGATTTGGCCAGGGCATAAGCCACGGCTCTAGCCGAGCCACCTGCGCCTAGCAGCAAACAATCTCGTCCAGCTACAGAAACGCTGTGTACCTGCAAGTCGGCCAGAAAGCCAGACCAGTCGGTGTTGTGCCCGGTGAGGCGGCCGTTTTCGCCCACCACAATTGTATTCACCGCGCCAATCGCCTGCGCGCCCGGTTCTAATTCGTCCAGCAGGGGCATAACCGCTTGCTTGTGGGGCACCGTCACGTTGACCCCGCGAAACCCAAGAGATGGCAGGCCGGAAACGGCCGTTGCCACATTTTCTGGGGCAACAGGCAGCGGTACATACGCCCAGTTCAGCCCCAATGCCTGCGCCGCTGCGTTGTGCATTGCCGGGCTAAAGCTGTGGGAAACGGGCCAGCCAATAAGGCCGATGAGTTGGGTCTTGCCGTTGATTGGGATCATTTTTTCGGTTATCTGTTTACTGACCTACTGATGACCGATTACCGATCAAGCCATTCCATATTTGCGCCGAGGGATTGCATCATTTCTACAAAGCCTGGGAAGCTGTCGGCGATGCAGCCCGCGTCGTGAACCAGGGTGAGGCCGTGAGTGACCAGGCCAGCTACCGCCAGTGACATGCCCAGCCGGTGATCATCGTGGCTGTCTACCTCACCGCCAAACAACCGCAGCGGACCGGCCACCGAGAAGCCATCGGGACTTTCCATCATCTCCACGCCTAGCTTGCGCAGTTCGCCTGCCAAAACCGAGATGCGGTCCACTTCTTTCACGCGTAGTTCGGCGGCATCTTCCACCTGGCTAACGCCTGCGGCCTGCGTGGTAGCCACAGCCCAAACGGGCAGCTCATCGATGCCGCGCACCACGGTTTCACCGCGCACGTTGGTGCTGTGCAGCTCGCTAAAGGAGACGGTGAGATCGCCCAGCCGCTCGCCGCCGCTGAGATGTTCATTGTGCACAGTGAGTTCAGCCCCCATCGCTTGCAGCATGTCCAGAATGCCGGTGCGCGTCTCGTTCAGGCCCACGCCCGCAATGGTGATTTGGGAATGGGGCACAATGGCAGCGGCCACCAGGGGAAACGCGGCGGAAGAGGGATCGGCAGGGACCGTGAGGTCTAACGGCCGTAACCGCCAACCACCCTCCGGCGCGGCGGGCAAAATCACCCAATCCCTTTCCGTACGCACCGACACGCCCATCGCTTGCAGCATCCGCTCCGTGTGGTCGCGGGCGGGGCCGGGCTGGTAGACGCGGGTTTCGCCTGCGGCGTACAGTCCGGCCAGCAGAATGGCGCTCTTCACCTGGGCGCTGGCCACGTTCATGCGGTATTCGATGCCGTGCAGTTGTCCGGGGGTGATGGCGAGGGGGCAACGGCCGTTTTCCGCTTCAATATTAGCCCCCATCTCACTCAGCGGATCGGTGATGCGGCGCATGGGGCGTTTGCGCAGCTGCTCGCTGCCGTCTAACACGCTGGGGAAACTTTGTCCAGCTAGCAATCCTGCCAGCAGGCGCATGCCTGTTCCCGCGTTGCGGCAGTCCAGTGGCTGCGTCGGCGTTTGCCAGCCATGCAGCCCACGTCCCTCAATAGTTAAATCCCAGGCAATGTCCGAGCGTTTGTCAATTTGCACAGAAACGCCGAGGTCCTGGATGATTTGCAACGTGGCCAGTGTATCCCCCGCCGGCAGCCAGCGGCGAATCGTGCTGGTGCCCTCCGCCAGCGAGGCCAGCATCACGGCCCGGTGGCTAATCGACTTGTCGCCAGGGACCGAGATGACACCTTGCAAAGGCGTTTTTTGGGGACGAATCAGTAATTGTTTGCTCATCGTTTGAAGCGGGCCATGCCCTGGGCAATTTTTTGCGTTTTCTTGTCGCTGCGATCCGCGTCCAGGCGGGCTACGGGTGGGCGACCCTGGTTTTTGGCTTCCAGCAGGGCGTGGTGTACCAATAGATGACTGTGCCGCCGCATAAATTCCGTGTGGCTGGCTTCGGGATGCTCAGCTAAATACGCTTCTTTCGCTGCGCCAATTTTTTCTTTGATGTCTGTGATTTCGGCGCTGGGCAGGTAAGCGGATGTAGTGCTAAATTCCAGACGGTCGGCTACAGGCACCAGACGGGTAAGAATCAGTTCGCCCAGCTCAACGTTGCCACGTCCGCCTGCTTCATATACCTCAAATGTTTCCTCTGTGAAGGTGTCGCGCAGCTGTAATTTCTGCCCGTCGTAAGCCATCAGCTCATACAGCGTTC
Organism: uncultured Anaerolineae bacterium; assembly: GCA_905479495.1. GTDB lineage: Bacteria > Chloroflexota > Anaerolineae > Promineifilales > Promineifilaceae > Leptofilum. The sequence goes on along the minus strand of CAJQMR010000001.1, from coordinate 136,909 downwards.
CTGCCTCTGCATGTAACCAATCGGCGGCAATTTTTTGCTGATGCACCGATAAATCTGCCATTTGCTCATCCACATACAGATTGATCAATCGTTGGCCATCGGCGAGCGTGTAATCAAATACAAACCAGTCGAAGAAGCGCAGTGCTTCTGGCTGGCTCATTTGCTCTGCATTGGATGCGTCGTAATACTCATTCCAGTAAAGTGGCAGGGCGTTGGCGAAATCTTCAGCAAAGCGTTCATCGCGGGCAAATTTAAGCAGGTCGCGCCGAATAAAGCCAGCGGCGCGCTGAACGTGGCTGCGCTCTTTTTCGGCTTCTTGGTCTTCTTTCATGTGGCATTTTTTGTACTTTAGGCCGCTGCCGCAGTAGCAGGGATCGTTTCTTCCGGGTTTGCTCATAATTCACCTTCCAACTGTGCCAGAATGGGCAGCAGTTCTTCTAATTTAGAGATTGTAAAATTCGGCCGTACGCCATCTAGTTGCCGCTCAAGATGGGGTGGCGACATCAATACGCTGGTTATCCCCGCATCGTTGGCCCCGGCAATATCGTTGGCTGGGCGGTCGCCCACAAAAATAGCCTCTTCTGGCTGCACGTCCAATAGCTCTAAAGCATGCCAATAAATAAAGGGATGTGGCTTCATAAAACCCACATCACCAGAGGTAAGTCGCACGTCTAGATAGTCTAGAATGCCATAAGCGCGCAGTTCCACATCTCGCATCCACATGGGCTGTATGGCATTGGTAATGAGGCCAATTTTGTATCCACTGTTTTTGAGCTGTTCCAGTACGGGGAGGGTGTCAGCGAAGGGGGCGACGCCGGGCACGGTGTGCCAATTATAGGCGCGCAGGACAGCATCAATATCGAGCTGGGGTTCGTCCAGTCCGCAAGCGAGCAGAAAATCTTGCATGACCTGGGCAAAAGAGATCATGGCCCACTCTTTTTTGGCTTCTGTCCAGGCCTGAATTAAAGTGCTGCGGAAAAGGTTCCAAAACTCATCAAAAGGGGGCAAGGTATATTCTGCGGCAGCGAGGTAACGGTAGACGTTTTGCATATGTTCCGTTTCAACGGCCGTCATATCCCCTTGCAGCCCTGACCAATCGATCAAGGTGTCGTCCATATCAAACAGAACGGCTTTGATGCGCTGATTTTCTCGGTCGTTCATAACGCCTCGATTGATGGGCCCTTAACGTTTTCTACTTTAGATTTTGAGGTCAGCTGCTTTTGATTTATTTTCGGCGCGTGCTTTTAAATATTCTACAAGCATGGGCAGAACGGACACCAAAATGATGCCGATGATAACAAACTCGAAATTGGCTTTGACGAAGGGAATATTGCCAAAGAAGTTGCCCATAAACAGGAAAAGCGAAACCCACAAAAAGCCACCAATGAGGTTGTAGGAAATGAAACGGCCGTATTCCATCGTCCCCACACCAGCCACAAAGGGAGCAAAGGTGCGCACAATGGGCACAAAGCGCGCCAGCACAATCGTTTTGCCGCCATGCTTGGCATAAAATGCCTCCGTTTTTTCCAGGTACTCTTTTTTCAACACTTTCTTCAGCCAACGATTCTGGGTGTCAAAAATAGTCAGGCCCAACTTGTGACCAATCCAGTAATTGACCGTATCGCCTAAAACGGCCGCTACAAATAAAAGCCCCCACAGTAAAAAGATGTTCAGCGAACCCAACGCGGCAAACGTTCCGGCGGCAAACAGGAGCGAATCGCCTGGCAAAAACGGCGTGACCACTAACCCGGTTTCAATAAAAATAACGACAAACAGCAAGCCATAGGTCCAGATGCCATAAGTCGTGATGGCAACGTTTAAATACTCATCTAAATGAAGAAATAAATCGACGATATTTTTTAGAAAATCCATGAGTTACCTTGTAAGGTAATCGGCAAAGCTTATTGATAGAATAACCAAGGCGGTTGGGCCGATTACTTGAGTAAAAGCGGGCGAATGAGACCTTCGTTATTTCAAGAACTTTCCCGCTTTTACAACAGCCTTATTGATCAGTGGCTTCCAAACGAGCGGCCAAGCGATCAACGAGGAGAATAACACTGATGCCAACGAGTGCCAAGACGAGGGCAATGCCCAACTCGGCAAAGGCGGCGCTGCTACTGAAATCGGGCAGGACATTGGCTTGTTCAATAACCAATTTGTGCCCGTCGCTGTTAAGAACAAATTGCCCGGTTGCGTCTCGCAGCCATTCCAGGTCCATTTTCCAGGGCCAAATTTTGCGCAGGCTGCCCACCATCAAACCAATGAGTAGGGCAACGGTAAGATCGTGGTATTTGTTGAATAGCCAACCAAGAACCTGAGCAAAGGTGATTAACCCAATGACGGCCCCAATTCCCACAAAGATCAGGGGAACGGCCGCAGCTAAATCACCGCCGCGCAAATCATTCACGGAGCCTAATACATATTGGTACTTACCCAGCAAAACAAGCAGAAACGCACCCGAAATACCAGGCAGGATGAGGGCGCAGCTGGCCACCGCACCGCTGAGAATTAGGAACCACCAGGCGTTGGGCGTGTGTACGGGAACCAGGCCAACCAGCAAATAAGCGGCAACGGCTCCTGCCAGCAGCACCGCAAAAAGAGGCGGCTGCCACTGCTTAATCCGTTTGCTGACAACAAAGACGGAGGCCAGCACCAGGCCGAAGAAGAAGCTCCATAAAAAGACAGGCTGATTTACCAGCAAGTTTTCCAGAGCGTGCGAAAGGGTGATGATGGCAATAAAGATGCCCAGCGCCACAGAAAGCAGAAATTCCCAATTGAGAATTTGAAAAGCGTCTTTGAGGCGAAATTTAAGTACAGCTTGCAGGAAGTGGGGTTGGCCAATGGTGCGAATCGAATCAATGAGTTCTTCGTAGATGCCCAGGATGAAGGCCATTGTGCCACCAGAAACGCCAGGAACGATGTCTGAGGCGCCCATGCAGATGCCACGGGCGACGATGCCGAGATAGTCAGGAATGGTGCGTTGTTTTTTGGTGGATACGGCCGTTTCTTCCATTGTCGTCTTTTGCATATATCTCTCTTTGAATTGTGACTTTTCGTAAAACAAAGGCGGGATTATAACACAGCACCATCAGTCAACGAGTGAGCAATGTATTAAACCGATTAGGGCTTACAGTTCCGGTTTCATTTGGCTAAAAAGAGGAGAGCTCCGGGGGAGGGGGTCCCGGAGCTCTTAAATAAAAGGAGAAAAAGTTGTGTGTCCTTGCGTGCTTTGTATTATAAGGATGGCAACACCCTCGTAAATGGGACAATGGCACTATATTTCGGATCTTTTAGATTTTGGGAGTTTTGAGTGATGCGTGAAACGTGAAATTTACTTCACGCGTCACGTTTCACGCATCACGTCGGTTCTTATTTGCGGAACAGCTCACGCACAATGATTTCCCGCTGAATCTGGCTGGTACCTTCGTAAATCTGATAAATCTTGGCGTCGCGCATCAGTTTTTCCACGGGATATTCTGACATGTAGCCGTAGCCACCAAAGACCTGAACGGCGTCGGTGGCGATCTTCATTGCTTTGTCAGCGGCGTACGCTTTACCAAAAGCAGAAGACAAGGTGTTGCTGAGACCAGCATCCACGGCCCAGGCCGATTTCCAGACAAGCAGGCGGGCCGCTTCCACTTCCATGGCCATATCAGCCACCATATGGCCAATGACCTGATGCTTCCAGATCGGCTGGCCTTTGACTACACGTTCCTTGGCGTAACGAATCGCTTCATCCAGGGCGCGTTGGGCCACGCCAACAGCTCCGGCGGATGTGGGGGGACGGCTGCGGTCGAACACTTTCATGGCGATGAGGAACCCTTTGCCTTCTTCGCCTAGCAGATGAGTGGCGGGGACTTTTACGTCTTCGAAGATTAGTTCGGCTGTGTCGGAAGCGTGCTGGCCCATTTTGTTAAATGGCTTGCCCACACTCACGCCTTCCCAGTCACGATCTACCACAAAGCAGCTCATGCCGTTGTACCGTTGTTCAATGTCGGTGTAGGCAAAGACGGTGTAAAAGTTAGAGACGGTTGCCCCGGTGATGAATGTTTTAGAACCGTTGAGGATGTAATGGTCGCCCTCTTTACGGGCGGTCGTTTTGATACCGGCTACATCGGAACCGGCTTCTGGCTCGGTAAGACCGTAGCTGGCCATTTGTCCATCGGCTAGACGGCCGCAATACTCTTTTTTCTGCTCTTCATTGCCCGCGATGAGAACTGGCAGGATCGCCAGGCCGTTAACGCCCATCGCGGTGCTCATGCCAGAGCAGCCCCAGGCGAGCTCTTCCGCGACCATGCATTCCTCAAAGAGGCTAAGCCCCAGGCCGCCGTATTCTTCGGGCACGTTGAGCGTGGTGAGACCCAACTCCTGCGCTTTTTTGATGATGGGCCAGGGGTATTCGTGGGTCTGGTCGTAATGTTCAGCCATGGGGGCCATCTCGTTGCGGGCAAAATCGCGGGCCAGCTGCTGGATCATCTTTTGTTCATCGTTGAGGGAAAAGTTGACTGTGCTGTTATTGCTCATTGTTTAGCTCCTTTCATTTTATCCACAGATTACGCAGATTGCGCAGATTTTTTGATGAGTTGGTGAAGCTATTCGGTTTGTTCTTCTTCGTTTTCAATTTCAGTCGTTGGCTCGCCGGTTTCTGGTTCTGGGGTAGGTGCAGCGGGTTCGGCCGTTTCTTCTGGTTCTGTTGGCAGGGAAGAGGGCGGCGGTTCAACAGGGGCAGCCTGGGCAGCCTCTGGGTTTTCAGCGCGGGTGAGGTCGATAGTCATCACGCCATCTTCGTCGCCGGTGTCGATAACGGCCGTTCGCGGAATGGTGCCGTTTTTTTCGATGGGGCCTTCGACATAAACGCGGGAAAGGGCAAAGCCGGTGATGTCCCCCTGCTCGCCTAAAATAATATCGCCAATCGAGGCGACTTTGGTGCCGCCAGGCGTATCGACATCCCGCTTGCTCAGCTTGCTCAGGCGTACCCAGGCGACGCTTTCTGGCAGATCGTTTTCCTCAACGACGACTTCGCTGGTGCGTACTAAAATGGCGTCAATGCCAAAAACAACGACATTTTCGCGGGTGATGAGAAAATGTTTCCGCTTGATGAGCCCTTCGGAGCCAAGGTAGATGCCGGTGATGTCGGTGAGATCGCTGCTGATGTAAATATCTTTGGCGTTGCCGAGGGAACGGCCGTCTGTGACACTGATAATTTGTTTGCCAACTAAATCTTTGCCTAAGCGCATGGTGTTTCCCCTTCCTTACATTGTGGTTGCATTTGCAGGTGTATGAGTGAAAAGTAAAAAGTGATAAGTGAAAAGTAGACTTTTCACTTTTTACTCTATCACTTTTCACTGATTTCCTGGCTTTATGACGCATTGCGTCTTTAGAAGATTATAGTGCGAGAGTGGGCTGGGGTAAAGTGGCGATTTTATCTTGCGGTTTGCTATTACATTTAGTATCATTTTTCCGTGTCGCGGCAGATAAGATTTTCAGCACGATGCAAAATAATCCGCGAGATTGACAGATTGACTGCCTAAAATATGAGAGGCCTAAAACAATACCCATTTGAAATTCAACTTTTGTCCGAGGAAGATGGCGGCGGCTATCTGATTTCGTTTCCCGACTTTTCTGAGTGCATTTCCGATGGCGAAACCGTCGAAGAAGCGATTCACAACGGACTGGATGCCCTTGAGGAAACGATTGCGGCTCTTGAAAGCATGAATTTGCCCGTGCCAGAACCGGGCAGCGGTGGCAGCTACAGCGGCAAATTTGTACAGCGCGTACCCAAAAGTCTTCATGCCCGCCTGGCTGCCCGCGCCAAGCAAGAAGGCGTTAGCATGAACACCCTGGTAAACACGTTTCTAGCCGAAAGTCTTGGTAAAAAAGAGCCTGTCTGATTTTCAAAAATAGCCAGTTAAATTGTTGGTTGTTCTAGTTGGTATATGACACTTAAATGTTATTTGAAGCTGACTAATTTTAGGGGGAAATACATGGAAAATAGCGGGGGGAGCATCTCTAAACAAGGGCTTGTAGTGCTGATATTGGTACTGATTATTGTATCGTGCGGGATATTTTTTTATTGGCTTTCCAGTTGGAATCCTTTTTCATCAAGAATAAAAGACCCTTCGTTGCTAGGTACAAATGCTGATTTTGAAGTGCCTGAATCAGCGCGAAACGCAGAAGGGTATTTCGAGGGGTTAAATAACTTTTCGATGTACGGCAAGTTTGACATGGATGCTGCCGATTTTGAAATGTTTGAAACAAACGTCAATTGTGAAATGCCGTTTCGGCCGTTTAATGAGATTGAAATCCAAACCAGGTTAGGTCTAAATAGCCGGTTTGATTGGTGGCAGCCAAGCGAACAGAGTCTAATTTGCAGAGAGGCAAGTGATGGATGCGGTAAAACGCTCATCGTGGATGTTGCAGACCCACATGTTTACACAGTTTATGTGCAAGCGGGTTGTGGTTAAAGATTTGTACGTGAGGCTTTTCAAAAGATAATATGAGTTTATCAGTTGATCCCACACTGCTTCCCTTTTTTGAACCGCAGGGCATTGTTTTAGTCGGTGCGTCGCGGAACCCGATGAAGCTGGGCTTTGGCCTGTCGCGGAATTTGGTGCAGAGCGGCTACGCGGGGGCCATCCATTTTGTGAATCCGGGTGGAGGGACGGTGCTGGAACGGCCGTTACACACCACCATCGCCCACGTCCCCAACCCCGTAGACCTGGCCGTGTTGCTGGTGCCTGCGCCTGCCATGCCCCAGGCCATCGCCGAGTGTGGCGAGCGCGGCATTCGGGCGGCCATTTTGGCGGCTGGGGGCTTTCGCGAAACCGGTGCGGCGGGGGCGGCGCTGGAGCAGGAATGTCTGCGCGTGGCCCAGCAGTTTGGCATTCGCCTCATCGGGCCCAACTGCATTGGCCTGCTGGATACCCACCTGCCGCTGGACACCACCTTTTTGCCGCCGCCTGGCCCCACGCCGGGCGCCGTCGCCTTCATCTCCCACTCTGGTGCGATTTGCGCGGCGGTGATTGATTGGGCGCGGGGGCAGGGATTTGGTCTGTCGCGGCTGGTGAGTTTGGGCAATCAGCTGGATGTGACGGAAACGGATGTGTTAACGGCCGTTGCCGCCGATCCGCACACGCGGGTGGTCACGTTGTATTTGGAAGGGGTGTCAGACGGCCGTCGTTTTGTGCAGGTGGCCGAGCAGGTGTCGCGCCAGAAGCCGGTGTTGGCGCTGAAGGTGGGCCGCTTTGCCAGCGGGCAGCGAGCCGTGGCCTCACACACCGGGGCGTTGGCCGGGCAGGAATCGGCTTATGATGCCGCCTTTGCTCGCGCAGGCGTGATGCGGGCTGAAACCAGCGAAGAGCTGTTCGACTGGGCGCGGGCGCTGGCCTGGTGCCCGCTGCCATCGGGGCGGCGAGTGGCGGTGCTGACCAACGCGGGTGGCCCCGGCGTCACCGCCGCCGATGCGCTGGAGGCCAACGATTTGCAGCTGGCTACCCTGGCCCCGGAGACGGAAGCGGCGCTGCGGAAAATTTTGCCGGAGGCGGCCAGTCTGCACAATCCGGTGGACATGCTGGCGGGTGCGTCGCCGGAGCAGTATGCCGTCTGCCTGCGCCTTTTGCTGGAGGACGCGGGCGTGGACAGCGTGATGGTCATCCTGCCGCCGCCGCCGATGCATTCCGCCGGGGGCGTGGCCAAGGCGATGCTGCCCATCATTTATGCCACGGGCAAGCCGGTGGTGGTGGCCCTGATGGGCGAGAAGATGATTCAGGAGGCGGTAGAGCATTTTCGGGCGGCCAAGGTGCCGGAATATCGCTTCCCCGAACGAGCGGCGGCGGCCTTGGCGATTTTGTCCCGTCGCGCCGAATTTTTGCAGAGTGAGCAAACGGTTCCCGAACGGCCGTCTTCCACCGCCACCAGCCAGGCCCAACAAATATTGTCAGAAGATGACACCAAACCAGGCGCGTTTTTGCCAACGGCCGTTTGCCAAAACCTGCTCACGGCGTACGGCATTCCCGTCCCCGGTAGCGGTCTGGCCACGACAGCGGACGAAGCAGTAGCGATTGCCCGACAGGTGGGCTTGCCCGTCGCGCTCAAAATCGCCTCGGCAGACGTGCCACACAAGTCGGATGTGGGTGGGGTGGTGTTGGATGTGGGAACGGAAACGGCCGTTGCCGCCGCTTTCAATAAAATGATGAGTGATGTGGAAACGGCCGTACCCCAGGCCAAACTCGATGGGGTGCTGGTGCAGCCGATGATTCCCGACGGGCAGGAAGTCATCGTGGGCGTGGTGCGCGATCCGCAGTTTGGCCCAGTGCTGATGTTTGGCTCCGGCGGGGTTGAGGTGGAAGGCTTGAAGGATGTCGCCTTCGCCCTGGCTCCGCTGACGCTGGCGGAGGCCAAATCGCTGCTAAACAACACCTGGGCGGGGCGCAAGTTGGCGGGGTATCGCAACGTGGCGGCTGGGGATGAAACGGCCGTCTTGCAAACCATCCTCCGCCTCGGCCAACTTGCCGCCGACTGCCCCCAACTGGCCGAAATTGAAATCAACCCCCTGCGCGTCCTGCCCACAGGCGTCCTCGCCCTCGATGTTCGGGCACGATTGGCGGGGTGATTTATCCGCAGATTACGCAGATTGGCGCAGATTTTTTGTGGTGGTTTAGCTGCTCATCATTTTTAGGAAACTGATGAACTGTTCGATGTCTTGGATAAATTTCTGGATCATTGTGGGGGCGTCACGCCAGGGCGGCGCAAGTTTGGGCCAGCTGAGTTCGAAACCGTAGTTATGGCGAAAGTGGTGCCGAAACCCGCGATATTGTTCGAGGAGATCGGCCGTTTCTTCACTGATGACGGCTGGGCGCAAGTTCGGTATTTGGTGGCTAACAGAATCGATCAGGTCTCGGTGCCAACTGCTGCCAATTGGCTCTCTCTGATCGATTTGTTTTACCACACGTAGACAAATTCCTTCCATACCGTGATACAAATCATGCAGAATGCCACCCAGAGCATACATTTCAAATGTGTCGGGGGGCGGCTCACCTATACGCTCATTGGCGTCTTGAATAATTTGCTGGACTTTGGAGAATTCGGTTAAAGCGGCCGTTAATTCATCCGCTAACTGCAATAAGTTCGCGCTCATACAACAACTCCCCCTCCGTTAAGATTCGCTCACGCAGTGCAGGCAAAGCCTCGTTAAGATCAATTAAGTCAAAGGAGAATTGGGTTTCCAGTTCTATGAAACCAATGATTTTGTAAAGCTTTCCCGGTTCAATACCGTTAACTGCCAGATCGATGTCTGTTTCTGGGGAAAGGTAATCTCCCCAAACCAAGGAGCCAAAAAGATAAATTGAGGAAACTTGAAACTTTTCAGCTAACAACAAACTTATTCTTTTTGCTTCCGAGAGAAACCAAGATGGAAAAACATCAATAATTTGAGCATCCGTTAATTTTAGTTGAACCTGCTTTCCTTGCGATAGAGTGACTTTTAACTCTTGAACTTCCTTCGAACTCAATTCAACTTTCCCACTAGCAAATCCATAACCATGCCCAAGTTCGATTTCTTGATTTAGTAAAGTTAAACAACTACTTTTCCAATATGATCCAATACTCACGTACTCACTTTGGCTTTGTGCCTCAAAAATATTATCAAGCATTTCAACTGGTACACTTTCAATCCATTCTTGCTTATGTGACACAAGCTTTCCGGTCTTCATAATCGAAGAAATTTCATGAATAGCTTCTATATCTTCCGGTGTATCAAATCCCTTAAACGGGTTTACCCGAAAAACGTACCCAGTTCTAATTTGAATTTCACAAAGTTGGGCTATGAGCATGCAATATTTAGCATCGACTCTTAATTCTGGATTAGGAAGAGCTGTGCCAGATGCATACTTATCATTTTCGCTGCTTATTAAGCGAAATTCTCCACCTTCAGATAATGTTTGAACAAACTTTAAGGAGTCGCGAATTGCGAACAAATCAATTAAGGCATCAGTTAAAGATAAGGAAAACTCGGCTTGGTATTTACCAATAAAAAACGTAAAGAGTAAGGGAGTTGATTTTTGATGTTCATTAGACCAAATAACAGTCTCACTCCCGGCCGATATAAGCTTTAAGTCTAAAGGTTGAAGAGGTGCTGTATATCCGTGTTTATCCGTAATAGATACACTAGCTGATATAGTTGGAGGCCCATTTTTAGAAGATATTGTTTGGCTTATTTCAACATCACCTTTTATTAATAGAAGATCTCCAAATAATCGTTTGTACCAGTCGGGAATATTATTAAATTTAGTCCCGATGTTCTTTAGAATAACTCTTTCTCCTGTTTGAATAAAATGTTCAAACTTTCCTTTGTTTGAAATTCCTTCTTGACTATCAGGGAAAATAAATTCCACGTTAGTCTCTAGCAAGCGTCGCGCTTGCCCAGTCTCTTGCGTATAAATTAACTCTACTCCAGATGGTGTCTCTTTAACTAAGTTGATATTGCCAGACGATAATCCAATAGGGAGTTTGGGATATAAAAACTGCCCAATTTTTTCTTTTAGCCTTTTTAAGTCATCATTATTTGTGCTGTTATGCCAGGAAATTCGAACAGTTTTTGTTTGTTGTTGCCGCCAGCTTGAAGAGGCTTCATCCAACTGCTTGATTACATCATCCACTAAGGCCCATCGCCCCTCGCGTAGCTTAACGTCCCAAATAATTAAAACTACTGGTAGGGTGAATTGTTCCCAATGGAGCAGGTCTTTTACTTCAAATGAGTAGGTAAGGAAATCGCCTTTGCGACGGCCGTTTAAATTTGTCACGCTTTTGAGCTGGACAAAGAAGTTAACGCCTGTGGCTCGCCCCTCATGGTAAATATGAACAATAAAATCTTCGCCTAAATCTTCGGGGACAACTGGAACCCAGCCAAACTCAGTTAATCTGTCGGCTAACTGGTGGCGGCTCCGGAGTTCTTGCTTTTTTTGTGGTGTGTAACGAACGGCCGTACTCATGCAAACATTGTGACATTCACCAGCCTAATTGTCAATTTACTCTAGAAAAATGCTCCGGCATGTGTAGCGGTGGACGGCCATGCCGAAATATTCGGTGGCTTGGGCGAACTGCATGCCCAGCTTTTGCAGAACCCGCTGTGAAGCCAAGTTGTCTGGATGCACAATGCCCACTACCTCTTTCAGGTTCAACTGCGCAAAGCCAAACTGCAAGCTGGCCTGCCCTGCCTCGGTGGCAAAGCCTTGCCCCCAGCAAGCGGGGTCCAGAATGAAATCTATCTCGACTTCGTCGGTTTCGGGGATGCGCTGTAAGCCACAGCGCCCCAGCAGTGCGCCGGTCGTGTGCTGCTCGACGGCCCACAAGCCGTAGCCATGCTCTTGCCAATGCGCCATCAGCCGATTAATCATGCGATCCACTTGCGCCTTGGTCACCGTTTGCGGGCCGGGGAAATATTTGAGCACATCACGGCCGTTTAGGATTTGATGCATGGCGGGGGTGTCTTGGGGAGTGAACGGCCGTAACCGTAAATTTTCTGTGGTAAGCGTGGGGGTGGTCATGTTTATAACCTACTCTAGCAGGATACCCGCGATGGAGACCAGGGAGTGATCCTCGTCGTCGGCGGGGCAGTGGTCGTAGGCGACCTGGACGCCTTCGGTGCCTTGCAGGTAGCGCAGCATGAGGTAGATGGAGGAAAAGCCGCACACTTTGTTGCGGTCTTCCACGGCGGCAATTTGGTCATAAAAGCTGGCATCGTCGCCGCGAATGATGGCCTGAACCAGATTGTGGTCGGCTTGGCGCAGGGCGGTGCGGTGCGCCTCATCCATGATGTAGTCGTCGCCAAAGGCGGGGCCAACGTGGGCAAAGTCTACTGAGGCGACGATGAGCACTTTTTTGTCGGCGGTGGCGGCTTGCAGGGTGGCGACGGCCGTTGCCAACAAATCATCTTCGGCGGGGTGATGCCCATTCATCACAAAATGGTGAAACGAACCACATAAAATCGGCACCATCGGCTTAGGCTCTATGCCCGCTTGCTGGTAAATATAATGCAGCCAGACGGCCGAAAGCTCAATGGAATGCTCGCGGCGGTGGTGCAGCTCTTCGGCATAAGCGGCTTCTTCACCGATGGCAGCAGCCAATTCATCAACCAAATCGGTGTCGGTGGGCAGGACGCCGTAAGGGGTGGCGTAGGGCTGGCGGGTGAGGGTGAAGGTGCCTGCGCCGCCATTGTGGTCGGTGCCCAGAATGATGACAAGATCGGCTTCGAGAACGGCCGTTTGCGCCCGCCGCCACACTTTGGAGTACACTTTGCCACCGCGCTGGTAGTCGATGTGAGGCGAAATAATGGCCCGGCCCCGCCACGGCTGCCAGCCGTTGAGTTGATCTTCACGGCCGTAATCTTCCAGCAGCATGGTGAGCTGGCGCGGATTGGCTGGATAGCTCAAGTCGGCCAGGGCCGGTATGCGGAAGGGCTGGCTGCGGAACTCATTTTGCTGCCAGGCCAGCGCTTGCCGGGCGCGCTCGTTGTCGAAGAGGCAGGCGGCATCCAGTTGGGCCAGCGCCTGCTCGGTGATGGCAAAATCGAGCGGCTGACCGATGTGCTGGCAAAAGTCGGCATGGATTTCTTGCGGGGTACGGCTGCCGTCGCAAAAAAGGAGTAGCTGCGCCAGAGCGGGCGGCATTACCAGCTGTTCGCTAGACAGTTCCAGCGGGTCGCGCAAATACCACATTTGTTCACCCTGGTGATACACTGGTTGGAAATCAAGTTGGCGCAGGCGGGGTTTTTCGGTCAAAAGATTGCTCCTGATAAAAATATTAACGCAAAGGCGCAAAGGTGCAGAGAAAAGGTCTTTAGTCAATAAAGTTTGGCGTGCAGCCAATGCTTCTACAGGCTCAGATCGTTAACTTTTGATGGGCGTTGCTGGCGGGCCTATTGACTTTTAAGCACTGCCAGAACAGTATGGGGAAATGGACATGAAAATGCAAGCGTTCAAAGCAAAGATTAAGAAAAATTATCCGCAGATTGCGCAGATTTTTTTGATTTTGGGGTTGCTGGTTGGTTGTGGGGAAACGGCCGTTCCCACACCCACCCCCATCCAAAGCACCCCCATCAGCCAGGCTGTCGCTACGCCGACGCTGGTGCCATTGCCAACGGCCGTTCCCAGCCAAACACCCCCGCCCAGTGCCGTGCCCGCCGCCAGCCCCACATCGCCCCCTGTGGCGTATTCCATGGGTGATCCGTATGCGCCGGAGTTAGGCAGCAGGGGATATGATGTCATGGATTATCATCTTTTGCTGGCGCTCGATCCAACTGTGAACAATGTTGAGGGGACGGTTCACATCAACGGCGTGGTGACCGCCCCAGATCAGGACGTGCTTGCTCTGGATTTTGTCGGGTTTACCATTGAAGATGTCTTGTGGAACATGCGCCCGGTGGCGTATTCACGTCAGGGTGATAAGCTCATCGTTGATCCTTCTGAATCTTTGCCGCAAGGGCAGCCATTTACGATTTCTGTGACGTATCAGGGGAGTCCTTTGGAACGGCCGTCTCGCTATGTGGGATTTGCTGCCTCGGTAGGGATGAGCTTTGTGGACGGGGAAAGTATTTACGTGTTGTCCGAGCCAGATGGTTCGCGCTACTGGTTCCCCAACAACGACCATCCTCGCGACAAGGCGACGTATCGCTTTGAAATTACGGTACCCGCAGGCCTAACGGCCGTAGCCAATGGCCTGCTCATTGAGCAGATTGACGACGAAACGAGCAGCACCTTCATCTGGGAGCATGATTTCCCGATGGCGTCTTACCTGGCCACGGTGGTGGTGGGTGAGTTTGAGCGGCAGGAAGCTGTCTCGCCAGATGGAGTGCCTTTAAGACATTATGTCAACGAGGGGGCGCAAACTGAATTTGCCGCCGCCACAGTCTATTTGGGTGAAGCGATTGATTGGATGAGCGATCTGTTTGGTCCGTACCCTTATGAAGCGTTTGGCTTTGTCACGGCTGATGTGTCCGGCGTGTCGCTGGAAACGCAAACGATGGTGCTGCTGGCCAACAACATGATCGGACAAACGACGGTGATGCATGAATTGGCGCATATGTGGTTTGGCAATTGGGTCAGCCTGGATTCCTGGCAGCAGATGTGGCGCAATGAGGGGTTTGCCACCTATGTGCAGCTGATGTGGGAAAATCGGGATGATCCTGAGGATTTTGAACTGGCAATGGCGGCGATTCAATCGGCCGTTGAGGAAAACGGCGATGATTTTCCGCTGGGCGATCCGCCGCCGGCCAAGTTGTTTAGCTTTAACACCTATTTTGGCGGGGCTGTGTTTGTCCATGCGCTGCGGCAGGAGGTGGGGGATGAGGCGTTCTTTAGTGGGCTAAAAACCTATTTTGCCACTTACGGTGGCGGTACGGCCAGCGATGATCAGTTCCGCGAAATTATGGAAGCGGCCTATGGCCAGCCACTGGATGCCTTTTTTGCCGAGTGGCTGGAGTGAAGTCCACAGATTTCGCAGATTACACAGATTTAATGATCTAATCTGCGGATTTTCTTTTATTCATCTAGTTCCAAAATCGGCTGGTCCCAATCGGTGTCTTTCACTTTGACGGCCGTTTCCGTCAGAACGGTGTTGGGCACAATCAGACGCTCACCGCCGACGCGAATTTCGGCATTGAGCGTGCCAATCGCTTCCAAAATGCCCTCTTCTCCGTCGATAACGACCCGGTCGCCCATTTCAAACTGCTCGCGGGCGTAATAGCCGGCCAATACGCCGCGCGCTACGTCGCGGCCGCCCAGGCCAAAGGCCAACGCCAAGCCGGCCACAATAATGGTGATCACGTTGGTGAAGATATTGGTCATGATGCTGGCGTTGATGCCTAGCTGTTCCAGCACCACAATTACAATCATGATGATGAGCAGCACGTTGACCCCTTGCCCCACTTCTTGATGAAACTCTACGCCCATGCCGCTCATAGCTGCTTGGGCTGCCTTGCCCAAGAATTGGGCCAACAGCACCCCGGCCGTGAGCGTGGCCAGGGCGGCCAGCAGCCGGGGCAAAAAGGCGATGAGGTTGCGCAGTGGTTCTACGGCCGCATTCAGCCCCAAACTTTCCAGGGCAATTAGAATAAAGTTGAGGAAGATGATCCAGTAGAGCAACATGCCTACAAGCTGGGTGCCAGAACGCTTGATTTGGGCTTTTTCCAGGCCAGCCTTAATGCCAGTGCGTTCCAGCAGATCTTCCAGACGCAGCCTTTCGCCCAGCCGCTGCACCAGGGTGGAGATGGCTTTGGCCAGCAGCCAGCCGACCAGCAGGATGATGAGGGCGGTTACCAAACGGGGGGCGTAATCGATGGCGTTGGCAATCATGTTGCTGATTGCGTTTTGGATAATCTCAAAATCAATCATTTCCTCTGCGTCTCCTTCGGTTTTTGCGGACTCGATTTTTATTGTTGAGCAACGGCCGTAACAGACTCAACGCCACGCTGCCAAATCCGGTTGTCCCCATCTTGACAATGTTCACGGCCAGGTCAGCCCGATGAATATGTTGAATGAGCTGACGACGCATCTGCTGAGCTTGCTCCGGTTCCAGGTCTGGCAGTTGAAAGACGGCCGTTTGCGACGGTTGTTCTTGCCACAGCGCATCTACAATTTCCAGGCTGGCTTCATC
Organism: uncultured Anaerolineae bacterium; assembly: GCA_905479495.1. Taxonomy (GTDB): domain Bacteria; phylum Chloroflexota; class Anaerolineae; order Promineifilales; family Promineifilaceae; genus Leptofilum. Next base: position 121,261 of record CAJQMR010000001.1, on the reverse strand, counting down.
TTCGGCCAAGCGGGCCATAATAGCTTCATTTTCGGTGTCGTCCAATTCTCCTGCTACAAAGCGACGCAGCAGTTCTTGAGAAAGTGGTTGGGGTTCGTTGATCATGAGTCACCATCCAACAGGCGGTATTGCATCTGTAACGCTAATCTGGCTCGCTGCACGCGCATTTTAGCCGCGCTAACACCAATGTCCAGCAGATCGGCTATCTCGTTATACGGCCGTTCTTCCATATCCTTCATATACAAAATCTCACTGACGCCTGGGTCCAAATTGGCCAGCGCCTCCGCCAACAACTGCCGCCTTTGCCTTGCCTGGAATGCTTTTTCCACCGACTGGCCCGAAGGCAAAATTTCGGCAACCGTTTCCATTTCTGTTTCGGCTTCTTGCGGACGCCTGCCGCGCCGCCGAATTTCGTTTTGGCATGTGTTGATGGCCACCCGGTATAACCACGTTTTGAAGGAAGATCGGCCTTCGAATTGATGCAAATTGCGGTATACCTTGAAAAATACTTCTTGTGTTAAATCTTCTGCGTCTTCGCGGTTGCGCATATAACTGTAACATACGCGCCATACCACCAATTGATACCGCCGAAACAATTCCTGAAACGGCCGATCATCCTTGGTGCCGCGCTGTTGGCAAACTTCAATTAACGCCGCATCCGATAGTTCTGTTAGCGTCGGTTGCTCCATGCCGCTAAAAATTTCCTCATAACTGGCCAACAACTCCCGCAAATAAGCTGCTAACTCAGTGCCAGCCTGCAAAATTGCTGCGCAAAGGCGCAAATGACGATATTCTATTCGATTTTTCCGCACCCCGCCGCTCATTGCCGTAACTGGCACTGGAAAAGCCAAAACAGCTTGTTCAATGGGGCCTAATCCCAAAAAGGACTCTTGAATCTGCTCCATCATGCACCTTTTCACAAAAGTTTGATAAAATTTTACGTACACACATAGACGCCAATTTCTCCAGCACGTCACAAAACAATGAACCCCATTACCTGACCAATGTGACCAATTTCCTAGTCGAGTGTCTTATTTATTGCCTGGGCGTAAGTTGCTCAACTGCGCCTGAATATTTTTCAATTTGTTTTAGGAGGAAGTAATGAATTTTTGGGTTGGATTAATAATTGGTTTGATTGTGGGCTGGGTCATTGAATGGGCCATTGATTGGCGCTTTTGGCGACGGGAAGAAGAATCTGCCCCCACACCCAACCGGTCCATCGACCTCGATTTGCAGGGCAAATTAGCTGCCCTGGAAGCAGAAAAAGAGTCGTTGGCAGCCCGCTTACAAGAGGCTCTGAATAAAGAGCCAGAACTGGTTGTTAAAGAGGTGGTCAAGGAAGTTCTGGTTGAGCGGGATAGTTTGCAGAAGATTCACGGCATTGGCGATGTGTTTGCGCGGCGCTTTAACGATGCCGGTGTTTACACCTTTGGCCAATTGGCGGCGCTCACCCCGGAACGTGCTCGCGAAATTATTAATCCCGAAGAGTGGCAAGCAATCGAGCCAGAGCAGTGGATTGCGGAAGCGAAGCAGTTTGCTGAGCAGGCGCAGCAGGTATAGGCAAGGGGTTAAGCAGATGATTCATCACCGACAAGAAAGCGAAGTGAGACGCTTCGATATTTTTAAACTGATTGTGCTGCTGGTGCTCATTGCCCTGCTGCTCTGGTTTTGGCTTTCGCCGCCTGCGTTTGTGCAAGGACCAGACGAGATGGCGGAAGATACGGCCGTTGCCAGCCAAACTGAACCTGTGTCAGAAAGTGAAGCTGCCCCGGACAGTGCTGCCGAAGCAGCAGACGAAACCATGCCCGAAATTGACGCGCCTGAACTGGACTCCCCGGTGCTCACCGCTGGGCTGGAAGCTGGCAGCGTGACCTTGAACGGCAGCGGCACGCCTGGTTCTCTTGTGCGTGTCATTGTTGATGGTGCCGAAGTGGGCACAGCCGACGTGAGTGCCGACGGCCGTTGGACCTTTGACCTTGATCTGGCGGAAGGGTCGCGCACGCTTTCGTTAGAGGCCTTGGCTGCCGACGGCAGCGTGGCCACCAGCGTTGATTTCCCTGCTTTTGACGTTGTGGCTCCAGCGGTCATGCTGGACATTCCCACGCTAAATTTGCCGGAAGAAAATTTGTTTGCGGGGGCCATCGACCTGAATGGCACAGGTACACCCGGCAGCGAAGTTGGCATTGTGATTGATGACGAACTGGTTGGCACGGCGACTGTGGGCGATGATGGTACGTGGTCATTTACCACTGAACTGGCAGCCGGTAATCATGGGATACATGTACAAGCCATCGACGCCGACGGCAATGTGGCTGGCGAATCAGAAGGATTTGGTTTGTCATTGGCTGAACTAACACGTCCTGAATTTGACCAAACTGGTTTTGAATTCACTCCAGGCGTTGTTGATTTTTCGGGCGTAGGGACGCCGGGAACAACAATTGAGGTTCTGGTGAATGGTGAGGTGGTGGGAACGGCCGTAGTGGCCGATGATGGTACGTGGGCCTTACCAGCTACCCTGGACGCGGGCGATTATGATTTGAGCCTGCGCATGGTGGCCGCCGATGGCACCCTATTGGCAGAGGCTGAAGGGGTAAGTACGTCTGTAGCTGTGGCTGAATCAGAGAGTGCCGCTGACTTTGTTTTGCCCACCTTTGCTCTTCCTGAGGCTGATTTGGCGGGTGGCGAAGTGACGCTCACCGGTAGCGGCACACCTGGTACAGAAATTGAAATTGTGCTGAATGGCGAGGTGGTGGGAACGGCCGTTGTGGCCGACGATGGCACCTGGCGTTTCCCCACAACCCTGCCTGCCGGTGATTATGAACTGGCTTTGCGCACGGTTGATGGGACGGGAACGGCCGTCGAAAGCGATCCTTTTAGCTTTTCCCTGGCGGCAGTTGAGGCACCAGCAGCAGATGCCGCTGAGGACACTGCGGCGACTGATACCACAGCGACCCTCCCTGCTGATTATTGCAAAGATGCCGAACCCGGCATTGACCAGGGCGACACCTACATCGTGGGCGTGTGCGAATGGCTGACTAAAATTGCCAACCGCCTGGGGATTGAATATCCGGCGCTCATTGGTGTGAACCCCCAAATTGATAATCCCAACCTGATTTATCCCGGTCAGGTAATTAACCTGCCCCCGCGTTAAATATGTGAGTCTGTGACCTTATCCCTTAACTTTGTTATGATGAGGTCACTTTTTTAATTGTTTATCTTAACAAAGTACAAACAAATTTGTTTTGTCGGGTGAGGAGAAAGCATCCTCAGATGCGTCCTGGCTGAACCCGTTCGCATTTGAGAATGCTCACTCCTCATCTTATATTTGTTTGTACTTAGACTAAGGAGTAAAAGATGTCCGAAAAAGAAGCATTTGATCGTCAAACAGGGAGTGGTAAAAAGAGTGACGCTGACAAGCCTAAAGAAAAAGCCGCGCATTTGTCGGCGGCAGTGAAGCGGACAAAAGCCCAAAAAGCCCGCCTGGCAGCAAAGAAGGAAGCGGCTGTTAAGACAGAGCACACCGTGGTAAGCGGTGATACGTTGAGTGGGCTGGCTGCAAAATATTATGGCTCCGGCAGTCGTGAGAATTGGATGGCGATTTACGAAGCTAACAAAGAAGTGATTGGCGATAATCCCTCAATGATTCGCGTGGGGCAAGTCTTGCAAATTCCTGAATTGGAAGATTAACCAGCGTCAATCTCGAGCTGGACAAGGCAGAATCAAAAAGCCAGTCACTCAAACAGGTGACTGGCTTTTGTTATGTTAGGTATAACCAAAGAGGCGCGCTAATCATTAAATTGGGGTGGCGTGTTTTTGGGGGAACTGTCCGTAGGGAATAAAACCCGGCTGGCAATCAGTAAATCCTTTTCAGCTTCGCTTAGATTGGGATATTGAAGCAAAACTTCAATGCTGCTTTTGAGCAGAGGAGGAAAGTGAGGCGTTAAATAATCTAATGCCGCCGATGTGGCACTTTGAGCCATGGGGAAAGGGAGTCTTGTTTTTTCAGATACAAAATCTACCAAGTCTTGCATTTTAGATACCTCCTGGACAGTGATTAGAATTATCCGGCTGTATCTTTAGACACGGGATTTAGGATAGAGTCACAAACCATTTAAGGGCAGATGGGATTAAATCCTAGCGGCCCGAGTGCTGTTTCCCAAAACGGCCGTAATCCCCCACAATACAGCAATTGGCCCTGGTTATAGCTATCCAAGAAGAGCACACCGCCCACACAGATCACACACGCCAGCAATAGCAAACAGCCACAGCCAATGAGAATGCGGTTGCGGGAGGGAGATGCGGCCGTTTCCGGCAGGTCGAACTCATCTAAAGCCGGAGGGGGAGCAGCCGGGGTAGGTTCGGGGTAGTTATCTGACTGGGCATAGACGGGCACTGGCTCTGGAGGCAGTGCTGGGGTGGGGACATCATCAGCGGGCGCGTGCACAATTTCAGAGGCCATGCCTGCTGCCCAGTAACGCAGGCGGACCGTGTCGCCAAAGGCCACGGTGTCGCCGTGCTTAAGGGCTATCGGCTGGTTTAGGCGGATGCCATTGACAAAGCTGCCGTTGGTGCTGCCCAAATCTTCCAACACATAACCATCTCCCTGTGGCGTGATTTGGGCATGGCGGCGGGAGATTTCGGCGTCGTTGATGACAATGCCGTTGTTGGCGGATCGCCCAATGGTTTGCGGTGCGTGGCCCAGGGCAAAGGTCTGTTCCGGCTCTGGACCCTGCTCTACAACCAGGCGAGCGGCATGTGTGGCAGATGGATTGGCATCCATAATAAACTCCTGAACGTGTTGAAAAAGAATGGCGGAGTATAAAAATAAAGGGTTCTGTTTGTCAATGCGAGCTTTTGTCGTAGGCTTGGACGTGTGACAAGAAAAATGATCTGGCTGGCGACTTTATTGATCTGTTGTGTCTTGACTGCGTGTGCAGATTCAGTCCCGGCTGCGCGATTTAGACCGAACAAGCTGGGCGTACATCTTTTGTTGGACGACGGCCGTTTCCAGTGGCCCGGTTCTGAGTGGCAAACCCATCTGGACTACGCACGGCAGGCTGTGGGGGCTGGGGGCACCGTCACCGAGCTGGTGCGCCTGGATGATCTGGATGTGGCCAAGTGGCAGCAGTTTATGGATTTGTGCGCCGCGCAGGAGCTAAGGCCCATTTTGCGCCTATCCACGACGTTTGATCGTGAGGCAGGTTGGTGGAATGCGCCGCCGCTGGATGCAGACGGCCGTTCCTACCAAACCGTTGCCCAGGAATATGCCAGCTTTGTGGCTGCCCTGGCATGGCCCAGCGAGCCTCATTTTGTGATTGTGGGCAACGAGCCAAATCATGGCGACGAATGGGGTGGTCGTCCTGATCCAGCGGCCTATGCTCGCTTTTTGCTGGAAACGGCCGTTGCCCTCAAATCAGCCGATCCGCAGGCGTTTGTCTTCAATGCCGGGCTGGACCCATACACGCCCCACACCGGCAGCCAGCCGTTTGCCAACGGCCTGTGGTACATGGATTCCGGCACCTTTTTAGTGGAAATGGTCGCTGCCCAGCCAGATGTACTGGAGGTTCTAGACGGCTGGGCCAGCCATCCTTACCCGCTGGGGCCATTTGCCGCGCCGCCCTGGGAACAAATTCTCCAGATTGACATAATCAATGATGCGTCAGCACCTGAATTCCCCACGCCGCCGGACGATATTTTTAACCGGGGCGTGAATGGCTACGAATGGGAGCTGTGGCTGCTGGATTGGCTGGGCGCGCCGGAACTGCCGTTGTTTATCACGGAAACGGGCTGGCGGCATGGTGACGGTGCTTATCCTGATGCCGCGCTGGCAACCGACTACCTGGATTTGGCGCTGCGGGGGAATAACGGCCGTTTCCCCCAATTCCCGGAAATCGGTTGGACCCCCTGGCTAACTGATGAACGCGTGGTAGTCGTCACCCCTTTCGCCCTAGACGGTAATCCGGTGGAGTGGGCGCACACGAACTGGCTGGAAATTGATGAGGATGGCCGTATCACAGGTTGGCTGATTGACCCGGCCCAATGGCAAACGGCCGTTGGAGATTGAGCCAGCCTTGGGCATAATGGGGGCATGACACTTATTTTGCACATCACCACAGAAAAAGAATGGCAAACGGCCGTTGCTGCCGGAGAGTACCGCGCTGATTCATTGGCGAGCGAAGGTTTCATCCATTGCTCAACCATCGAGCAGGTGCTGCTGCCTGCCAACCAGATGTTTGTTGGGCAAACCGACCTCATCTTGCTCGCCATTGATCCAGCCAAACTTACCGCCAAGCTGGTCTACGAAGATTGTTACGAAAGTGGACACCAATTTCCCCACATTTATGGCCCGCTCAATCTGGACGCCGTCACCGGCTTTATTGAATTTCCCCCCAACCCAGACGGCACCTTTTCCCTGCCAGCTGAATTAACATAATGTAGCCGCAGATTCTTTCTGCGAAAAATTGCGCGGAAAGAATCCACGGCTACGGTCGGAGCTTATATTTTTTATGGCTATTGATACCCCAAAAAACGTGCGAAACTTGGTTTTGTATGAAATTTATGTGCGCAATCATGGGCCAAACGGCACCTTTGCTGACGTGACCAAAGATTTGCCCCGCATCCGAGCAATGGGTGTGGACTATGTTTGGTTTATGCCCATTCATCCCATTGGCCAGCTGAACAAAAAAGGGGAATTGGGCTGCCCGTATTCCGTTCAGGATTATTTTGAGGTGAACCCAGAATATGGCACCAAGCGGGAGTTTGAGCTGCTGGTGCAGTATGCCCAGGCGCTGGGACTGAAGGTGATGATCGACGTGGTGTACAACCACACGGCCCACGATGCCGTGACGGTGCAGAGCCATCCTGAATGGTACCATCGCGACGAAAACGGCCGTCCCATGACCACCGTGCCTGAATGGAGTGACATCATCGACCTGGTGTACGATGACCCGGCGCTGTGGGATTACCTGATCGACGCCCTAAAAATGTGGGTGAAGCTGGGCGTGGATGGTTTTCGCTGTGACGTGGCTTCCGTGGTGCCGCTGGCCTTTTGGCAGCGTGCCCGGCGCGAAGTGGCGGCCATCAAACCAGATGTGCTCTGGTTGGCAGAAAGTGTGCACACTGGCTTTGTTATTGACCGGCGGCAGCGCGGGCTGGTAGCTCATTCCGATGGGGAAATCCACGAGGCGTTTGATTTATCCTATGATTATGATATTTGGCCTTTGTGGGAGCGGGCGGTTGAAAAGGCAACGGCCGTTCCCGCCTATCTCACCGCCCTCTGGTACCAAAAAGGGATTTATCCGGCGCACACGATCAAAATGCGCTGCGTAGAAAATCACGACCAGTGGCGCATCATGCAGCGGGTACCCAGCCGGGCACAGGCGCTGGCCTGGACCGCGTTCCAGGCGTTCAATGAGGGCGCATTTCTCATTTACGCCGGGCAGGAATCTGAAGAGACGCGCACGCCTGACTTGTTTGACATCGACAAGATTCGTTGGGGTGGTTACGAACTGCAATCTTACCTGACCAGGCTGTGCCATTTGAAGAAGGAGCCGGTGTTGCTAGACGGCCGTCTCAGCCTGCTTACCCCCGAACCCGCCATCACCGCCCTGTGGCAGGCGGAAAACGAGGGGCTGTATGGCGTCTTCAACGTCTCTGGTGTGGTGGATGTGCAGCCGACGCCGCTGCCGGATGGGGAATATGTGGATTTGTTGAGCGAAACGGCCGTGCCCGTGCGTGATGGCGAGATGGCCGTGCCAGATACGGCCGTTATCCTGCGCTTCCCCGGCGTGCTGGAAGATGTTGGCCCCCAAATCTGGTTGTGAGACAGGTTGTTTTGCAGATGCCACCTAAGAAAATTAAATACGAAGGAACGAAGAAACCGAGAAACAAAGGATTTCTCCTCTTTGTTCCTTCCATCCTTTGTGCCTTTGTATAAAAATGCAGGTGCCCGACTTCCCACGCAATCCAGATTATGTTAAAATGACTGCCAACGTTATGTATATTTGTTGCAGGAACGAAGTATGACCACAAAGGCTGAGTTTTTACAAGAGCATCCCCTTTTTCAAGAGCTGGATGAAGAGCACATTGATGCCCTGGCTAAGATCACGGATGAAATTCAGTATGAAAATGGGGCGATGGTGGCCTTTCAGGGGGATGTGGCGGATAGTTTGTACATTGTGAAAAGCGGCCGTTTGTACGCCGAAACCCGCCAGGATGATATCGAAAATAACTCCTACGTTGTTGATACCCAAAACTACCTGGTCGGTGATTGTTTTAGTGATGAGTGGCTCTTTGAACCAAACGTTCATCCCGCAAATATAAAAGCAAAATCGTATCAGGATACACCAGCTGTCGTGCTCATCATCAATGGCAGTAACTTTGTTCGCTTCCTTATCCAATATCCAGAAGCCCTGCCTATGCTTGCGCCTGAGGAAGAGGAAGTAGATGGAGAAATGGTTGTGGTTGGCGGCTTGTCGCCTGTGGCCTTTGCTGCGGCCCAAAAACTATTTGCCAAAGCCAAGCGCAGACATACGGTTATCAGTATTTTGCCTGATGAACTGGTGGAATATAGTGCCAGACGCAGCCGATTTTATCTTTTGGTCCAAATCTTTTTCCCTGTTTTAGCGTTATTGATCATTCCCACTTTGTTCTTCATGTTTTTTGGTTCACAGCCTGCGGATAGTTTCATTTACCGCTTTCGCTTCAGTGTACCAATCGGTGTCACCATTGTTTTGCTGATTATCGTTCTTTTCCAGGCGCTGGATTGGTCTAACGATTATTTTGTCATTACTAATAAACGGGTGGTACACCGCGAGTTTGATTTGCGCACATTTCGAGTTGACATAAAAACGGCTCGTATTGATCAGGTGCAAAGTGTGGAGATTGCCAAGCCAACGTTTATCTCGAATTTGCTTAATTTTGGCACGGCGCGTATTACCACTGCTTCGGCTTTTGGCACGATCTTTTTTGACAATATTGACAAGCCTATTGAGGTAAAAGAGACGCTGGACCGGCAGAGTAAGCTGGTGAAGACGCTAGATGCTAGCAAAGAGCAGTCGATGCTGCGAGAAACGTTTAGCAACCATTTTGCGGTAGAACAACAATATGAAGCGATTGGTGAGCGGGCCACGGAATTACCACCAGTGAAGCCAGTGCACCAAGATGGTTTGCGGCGGCGCTTACAGCGGCGCTATTTTTGGCGAGTGGAAGAAGAAGATGTCATTATTTACCGCAAACATTTCATTGTGCTGATTATTGAATCGATCATTCCTATCGGTTTGGCTTTATTAGGCCTGTTGGTTACGTTCGTTCTTGTTCGTTTTTTTGATTTCACTCTGCGGCAGCTGCTGCCCGCGCTTATTTTTGTGTATTCAATTGATATTTTGTGGTTGATATGGCGGGTGGAGGATTGGCGCAACGATATGTTCCAGCTTACCGACCGGCTGATTATTGATATTGATAGGAAACCGTTTGGCTTTGGCGAAAGTCGGAAACAGGCACTGCTAAGCAACATTCAAAACGTTAACGCCTACACCCCCGGCCTCATTCACACCATTTTCAACTATGGCAACGTAGAAATCGAAACAGCTGGTGCCGAAAGCAATCTTGTTTTTGAGAACATCCCTTACCCCAGCGTGATTCAAAGCGACATCTTTGCCCAGCTAGAAAATATGCTTGATGAGCAGCGCCGCCGCCAACGCGGTTCGCGCCATAAAGAGTATGCCCTGCTGCTAGACGTGTACAAGCAAACCGTGGAGCAAGACCGCATCCCCGACCGCACGCCTGGCGAAGTGCCACCGCTTTAACTGTTCTGGTTTTTCGGTTGCTAGTGCGCCAGTCAAAATCGGCAACCTGCAACTTTTCACTTTTTACTTATCACTTTTCACCCGCCTACTTGCCTACTTGTCACCCGCCACAAAATCGGGTTGAACCTTTTCCCCATTCCGCAGATAATAAAGCATCATGACCGAATTACAGATTGTTACCCTACCTGATGATGTGTTGCGCAAAAAGGCGCGGCCAGTGACCAAGTTCGACGCCGACCTGCAAACGCTCATCGACAATATGATTGAAACGATGCGCGTTGCCAATGGTGTTGGTCTGGCTGCACCCCAAATTGGTCAGTCGTTGCAGCTGGCTGTTATCGAAACGCTGCCCGAAGAAGATGAAAATGGCGAAACCATCCCAGATTCTCGCGAATTGTTCGTTATTGTGAATCCCCGGATTGTGTGGGAATCACGTGAAGTGATTGATGGCATTGAAGGCTGTCTATCGATTCCAGGGTATGTGGGCGAGGTGGAACGGGCCTATGCCGTGCGCGTTCGTGCGCAAGACCGCCGGGGCAAGCCGCTTAAGCTGCGTCTGAAGGGGTGGACCGCCCGCATCTTCCAGCATGAGATTGATCATTTGAATGGCGTTCTCTACATCGACAAGCTCACCGACCGCGAAAATTTCTGGAGTGATGAGGACTATTACAACATGCGGCAGGCTGAATTGGAAGAAGAGGCTGAAGACGGTGAAGAGGTAGAGGAAACGGCCGTTTCCGAACCCAACGAATAACCGAAAAGTTAATTGTCATTCCCGCGTAGGCGGGAGTGACAAGCAAGAAGGATGTGCCATGTCATTAACTCTCGCCGATGTTGAAAAAATCGCTAATCTGGCCCGTTTGGAGCTGACCGAGGCGGAGAAACAACAATATTTGGAGCAGCTCAGCGCCATTTTAGATTACGCTGAGCGGCTTAACGAACTGGACCTGACAGACATTCCCCCCACTTCCCACGCCATTGCCCAACAAAATATTATGCGGCCTGATGTGGCCGAACCCTCTTTGCCAATGGAAGATCTGCTGCACAACGCGCCGCAGCAAAAAGAGAATCAGTTTGTGGTGCAAGCCGTGCTAGACGATTCGTCGGACAGCTAATTCAGGACAAGTTTGTTGCGAAAGCGTAAGCTGTTGCTCCATGGCTTTTTGCTAGGTTTGGCATTGCTGCTGGCACCATTTGTGTGGCGGAAAGGGATTCAATGGGTGTACGGCCGTTCTATTTACACGGCTGAAGATGTGCCAGCAGATACAGTCGCCATTGTTTTTGGCGCAGCGATTTACGGCAACGGCCGTCTTAGCCCAATTTTGCGCGATAGAATGGATACGGCCGTTCAGCTTTACAAAGCTGGCACGGTGCAAAAAATCATCGTTAGCGGCGACAACCGCTTTGAAGATTACGACGAACCAACAGCGATGATGGAATACGCCATCGAGCGCGGCGTGGCGGCGGAGGATGTTCAGCCCGATTATGCCGGAAGGCGCACGTACGATACCTGCTACCGAGCGCGGGAAATCTTCCAGCTAGAGTCGGCGATTTTGGTAACACAGCGCTTCCATTTACCCCGCGCTTTGTTCACCTGCCAGCAATTGGGCATCGAGGTCGCAGGCGTCGCGTCTGATCCGCAGCTTTACCGTGATGCTGGCTGGTATGAAGTGCGAGAAACGTTGGCAACGGCCGTTGCCCTCTGGGATGTGATTCGTGAGCAGCCCGCACCCGTGCTGGGCGATCCCATCCCAATTGAATAGATTAGAATGACGCAAATGGCACCAAGATTGGACCAATTTGCCTGCTAGATTTTGCACTATTCTCGACTGAAATTGGTCCAATCTAGCAAGTTCCATAGATAACAGTAACGATTACCGTTCGAGGCACTATGAAATTAACACAGCTAACTTTAACCGAACTCCGTACCGCTTTGCGCCAGGGGGAAACCAGCAGTGTGGCCGCCACCGAAGCCATGCTAGATCGCATCGTGGCGGAAGACAACGCGCTGCAAAGTTACCTCACCCTTACGGATGAGCTGGCCTTGGAGCAGGCCAAAGCCGCCGACGAGCGGCTGGCCAACGGCGAGCGCACGCCGCTGTTGGGTGTGCCGGTGGCCGTCAAGGACATCATCTGCACCAACGGCGTGCCCACCACGGCAGGCAGCAAAATTCTGGAAGGGTTTGTGCCGCCCTATGATGCCTTTGTGGTGCAGCAGCTCAAAGCGGCCGGAGCCGTCATCCTGGGCAAAACCAACACCGATGAGTTTGCCATGGGTTCCTCCACAGAAAACTCAGCCTACTTTACGACGCGCAATCCGTGGGACCACGAGCGGGTGCCCGGTGGCAGCAGCGGCGGCAGCGCGGCAGCGGTGGCGGCGGGTTTGGCTTATGCCGCACTGGGCACAGACACAGGCGGCAGCGTGCGTCAGCCAGCTTCGTTTTGCGGATTAGCGGGGTTAAGACCGACATACGGCCGTATCTCCCGCTGGGGTGTTATCGCTTTTGCCTCCACGCTGGACCAGGTGGGCACATTCGGCCGGACGGTCGCCGACACAACCGCCCTCTTCCAGGCCATCGCCGGGCACGACCCCAACGACAGTACCTCGCTCAACGTGCCGGTGCCTGATTTTGAAGCGGCGCTGACGGGCGACATCAAAGGCTTACGCGTGGGGGTGCCTAAGGAATATTTTATTGAGGGGATTGATGCTGAGGTGGAAACGGCCGTGCGCAGCGCCATCGCCAAATTGGAAGAACTGGGTGCGGAAATTGTAGAAATCAGCCTGCCGCACACCGGCTATGCTTTGCCCGTCTACTACCTTATCGCTCCAGCCGAGGCCAGCGCCAATCTGGCTCGCTATGACGGCATCCGCTTTGGTCCGCGTGTGACGGGCAGCGACATGATCGACAGTGTGAAAAAGACGCGCGCCCTGTTTGGCCCAGAGGTGAAGCGGCGCATTATGCTGGGTACCTACGCCCTCAGCGCTGGCTACTACGATGAATATTACGGCCGTGCCCTCAAAGTGCGGACGCTGCTCAAGCAAGATTTTCTCAACGCCTTCGAGCAGGTGGACGTGATTGCCACGCCTACTTCGCCCACCACAGCCTTCAAGATTGGCGAAAACGTGGATGATCCGCTGGCGATGTACCTGCAAGACATCTTCACCCTGTCTGTCAACCTGAGCGCCAGCTGCGGGCTTTCCGTCCCCTGTGGCTTCGACAGCAAAGGGCTGCCCATCGGCCTCCAGCTCATCGGCAATGCGCTTGACGAAACGACCATTTTGAATGCAGCCTTTGCTTACGAACAGACTACGGAATGGCACAAGCAACTGCCGGTAATCGGTGAGGAATGGGTTACCGATAATAGATAACCGATTACCGAACACCAAAACACGGAGCACATTATGAAAGTCATCATTCCCCTTGCTGGTTTTGGCACGCGAATGCGGCCGCACACGTGGAGCCGCGCCAAGCCGCTGCTGAATGTGGCGGGCAATACAATCATTGGCCATCTGTTGAATTTGATGGCGGAAATCACCACGGAAGAAGTGATTTTTGTGGTGGGCTACAAGGGTGATGAGATTGAAGCGTGGATTCGGGAACATTACCCACACCTGAACGCCCATTTTGTGGTGCAGGAAGAGGCGCTGGGGCAGGCGCACGCCATCTGGATGTGCCGCGACTTTTTGGATGAGGGTGAAGTGCTGGTCGCTTTTGGTGATGGTGTGGTGGATGCAGATTACAAAAACATTCCAGAAACAGACGCGGATGGCGTGATTTTGGTACAAGAGATGGAAGATCCGCGTACCTTTGGCGTGGTGGTGACGGATGAGAACGATGTGGTGCACGATTTCATCGAGAAGCCGAGCACGATGGAGTACAAGCAGGTGTTGGCGGGGATTTACTGGTTTAAACACGGCCGTCTCCTCCGCAACGCCATCCAAACCATCATTGAAGAAGAACGACAAACCAAGGGCGAATATTACCTGGTAGATGCGTATCACGTCATGCTGGAGCAGGGTGCGGTGATTAAAGCGAAGCCCACGATTTTCTGGCTGGACGCGGGTAAGCCGGACTTTATGTTAAGCACAAACCAGAGGCTGCTGGCGTTGGGTTACGGCACCCAGGATGTTATCGACCGCAGCTATGCCGAGGATTTTACAGCGCTACCCCCGGTGTTTTTGCATGAAACGGCCGTTATCGACCAAAGCGTCATCGGCCCGTTTGTGAGCATTGAGGCTGGCGTTACAATTAAGAACAGCGTCATCCGTAACAGCATCATCGACGCGGGAGCCACCATTGAAAACTGCGTGCTGGATGGCGCACTCATTGGCGAAAATGCTCGCATCATCGGCCAGCCCAAAGCGATGTTTATCGGCGACAATTCCAACGTGGAAATTGGATAATTACCCAATTACTGAATGACTCAATTACGATTTGTAATTGGGTAACTGGGTAATTGAGCAATTGGAGGAAATCATGCGTAACTTTATTTCAGATCGGGTCGCGGCCACGCCGCCTTCGGGGATTCGTAAATTTTTTGATATTGCCGCCAATATGAAGGATGTCATTTCTTTAGGGATTGGCGAGCCAGATTTTGTGACGCCGAAGCCCATTTTACAGGCGGGTATCGACAGTTTGCAGCGGGGTGAGACGGCTTACACCTCCAACAGCGGTACCGTGGAGCTGCGCAACGCGCTCAGCCAGCATCTGAACAAGCTTTACAACGTAAATTATGATCCTGCTGAGGAAATTATTGTAACAGTGGGGGTAAGTGAGGCGCTCTATTTGGTAATGACGGCCGTTCTCAATCCCGGCGACGAAGTGATCATTCCTGAACCCAGCTTTGTCTCCTACGCCCCAGAAGTAAGCTTTGCGGGCGGGCAGCCCGTGGCGGTGCCCACCTACGTCAAAGACAATTTCCAGGTAACGGCCGAAACCATCGAAGCGGCCATTACGCCCAAAACGAAGGCAATTTTGCTGGGTTATCCCAACAATCCGACTGGGGCGGTGATGACCAAAGAGGTGATGTTGAGTGTAACGGCCGTTGCCGAACAGCACGATCTGCTCATCATTTCCGACGAAATTTACGACCGGCTGGTGTACGGCATTGAGCACGTTTGTGTGCCCGCCTTGCCGGGGATGCGCCAGCGCACCGTTTTGCTGGGTGGCTTCAGCAAAGATTATGCCATGACCGGCTGGCGCATCGGCTACGCCTGCGCCCCGGCCGAGATTTTGGCCGCCATGCGCAAGGTGCACCAATACACCATCATGTCGGCGCCCACCACCGGGCAAGCTGCGGCGGTAGCCGCTTTGACCCCCGCTGGCGACCGCTACGTCGAGGAAATGCGCCAGGAGTACGACCGTCGCCGCCGCCTCATTGTGGATGGGTTCAACACGCTGGGGATGGACTGCTTTGAGCCGCGCGGCGCATTTTATGCCTTCCCCTCCATTGCCAAAACCGGCATGAGCAGCGACGATTTTGCCATGCGCCTGCTGGATGAGGAAGAAGTGGCGATGGTGCCTGGCGATGCGTTTGGCGCCAGCGGCGCAGGCTTTGTCCGCGCCAGCTACGCCACCGCCTACGAAAAAATCGAAGAAGCCCTCAACCGCCTGGAACGCTTTATGCGCCGACATGGGTAATGTTGGAAAGAAACTGACAGATATAGAATGAGGTTATGCTATTGTGACTCAACAACGAAATCAACAAATACCTAACTGGGCTTTGACGGCTATTCATGAAGCGCGTGAAAAAAAGCTACCTAAACTGTTTTTAAGTGGATCAGGGAAAGATAAAAAGCTTAGGTTAATTCCCCACGAACTGTTTGAATTGCATTGGCTAGAATTTGTAGATTTGAGAGGCAACGAGTTAACTGACGTTCCTGAAGAAATTAGTCAACTTTCAAATCTTCAAATGCTTTATTTGGGTCATAATAAGCTAGTAACATTACCTGAGACTTTGCCTAAGCTCTTACAATTAAATGTATTAGATTTGAGCTTCAATCAGTTACCTTTTGTACCGGAGATCGTTGGACAGATTTCCAACTTAAAAGCACTACATTTGAGCGATAATCACTTGACTCTCATACCTGAAGCCATTGCACGGCTTTCGAACTTGCAAGTGCTGGATATAAGCTTTAATAGACTTACAGCTGTTCCCGAGATTTTTGGCCGATTTTCTATTCTAGAAGAACTCTATATCAGTGAAAACTTGTTAATATCTGTGCCAGAGGTAATTGCCAAGCTCTCTAAATTGCAAAAGTTGGATTTACGTAACAATTGGTTGACAAGCATTCCTCACTGGTTAGTTGAACTGCCGAAACTTAACTGGCTTTATTTAGATGACAATCCTATCACTATGCCGCCGTTAGAAGTGTTAAAACTTCAGAGAGGGAAGCTTGTTGATTTAAGCGCATTAAGGGCTTATTTCCGTCAAAAGGAAGAGAAAGGGGAGGGGACGATCCATGAGGCCAAATTACTTGTTGTAGGTGAGCCAGGAGCCGGCAAAACATCTCTTACCCGGAGGTTGATTGACCCTTCTGTTCCACTACCGTCTAAAAACGAAAGTACAGAAGGGATTGATGTTCATACGTGGAATTTCCCTATGCAAGGTGGAGAAAAGGATGATTTGCAAACAGATTTCCAGATTAACGTCTGGGATTTTGGTGGACAGGAAATTTATCATGCCACCCATCAGTTTTTCCTTAGCCGACGCTCACTTTACATTGTTGTGGCTGATGCACGTGAACAAAAAACCGACTTTTTTTACTGGCTAGATCTCATCGAACATCTTAGTGACCGAAGCCCAGTATTTATTTTTAATAACGCATTTCAGAATCGCCATTGGGCGATCAATGAACAGCAATTACAGGCTCAATTCCCTGAAACTTTCCAAAAACCGTTTGCCTTTAACCTAGCTACAGATGATGTGGGCTTGGCTTACCTGCGCTTGAAAATTCAGGAACAAATCACCAAATTGCCCCATGTAGGGGATGTGTTACCACGCACATGGGTTAATGTGCGTCAGGCACTAGAAGATGATAGCCGAGCAACCGTCACTCAGCAAGAATTTATACAACTTTGCCGGGATAATGATATTATCCGGATTGATGATGCTTTGCAGCTTAGCAGCTACCTTCATGACTTAGGTGTTATTCTCCATTTTCAGGATGATCCGATGCTGAAACGAACGGTTATTCTTAGGCCAGAATGGAGTACTGATGCAGTTTATCAGCTGTTGGATAATGAACAAGTTAAAGACAGTTGGGGCTTCTTTAGACGGGTTGATTTGCATGATATTTGGCATGAAGATGAATTTACTTTCCTACACGATGAACTGCTGGCATTGATGATGAAGTTCCAACTTTGTTACGCTATCCCTACTCAGAAAGATCGCTACATTGCACCACAACTCCTTAGTGAACAGCCGCCTGACTATGCTTTAACTACAATAGGTTTAAATGAAAGAAGTTTGTATTTGAGATATAAGTATGAAGCCTTCATGCCAAAGGGTCTGTTGACGCGTTTCATTGTGACGATGCATCCTTATATTGCCACTGATGGGGATACACAATTAGTTTGGCGTACGGGTGTGGTCCTTGAGAAGGATGAGGCGCGTGCTGAAGTGGTGGAGTTTTATCATCGTCGAGAAATCCGCATTCGGGTCATGGGTAAAAATATGCGAGATTTGTTGACGATCATCAGTTATCAATTAGATGAGCTACATCGGCCGTTTCATCGCCTTAAGTTTGACAAATTGATTCCCTGTAATTGCTCAATCTGCCGCAATGCTGATGTGCCCGATTTTTATCGCCTGGATGTCTTGAAAACGCGACTGGAACATGGCAAAACGGTTATTGAATGTGATGTACCACCCTTTGAAACGGTGTCGATACGGCCGCTTCTCGACGATGTCGGTGCAGCAGTTCAAACAGCAGAATTGCCAGCTTTACTGCGCACACTCAACCGTGAATTTAACGATGATGAGTTCAGAACCCTTTGCCTTGAATTGGGCGTCAATTACGATAATCTGCCTGGCGAAGGGCTTGAAGGGAAGCAGCGGGAACTGTTATTGATGTTGGAACGAAACGGCCGTCTCCCTGAACTCATCAATCTCCTGCGGCAAAAACGGCCGAATTTTAACTGGTAGGAACAAATTATGACTGAATACGAACCCGTCATCGGCCTGGAAATGCATGCCGAATTGATGACCGACTCGAAGATGTTTTCCAAAGCAAAAGTGGTGGACAGCGTAGAAGCGCCGCCGAACACGGCCGTTTCCCCCCTCTGTCTCGGCATGCCTGGCACTTTACCCGTGATCAACCAAAAAGCCGTGGAGTACGCCCTGCGCGTGGCCCTTGCGCTCAACTGCGAGATCAACCACCATAACATCTTTGCCCGCAAAAATTACTTTTATCCTGACCTGCCCAAAGGGTACCAGATCAGCCAGTATGAGCAGCCGCTAGGCGTGAACGGTTGGCTGGACATCGAGCTTGAGTCGGGCGAGACGAAGCGCATTGGCATTCGGCGCGTTCATATGGAAGAAGACACCGGCAAGCTCACCCACCAGGACGACGGCACCTCGCTGGTCGATTACAACCGGGCGGGCGTGCCCTTGCTGGAAATCGTCACCGAGCCAGACATTCGCTCCGGTGAGGAGGCGCGGGTCTACGCCATGAAGGTGCGCCAAATTTTGCGCTACCTGGGCGTCAACTCCGGCGACATGGAAAAAGGCGTCCTGCGCGTAGAGCCAAATATCAGCATTCGCCCCGTGGGCAGCACGGAGTTTGGCACCCGCACCGAGCTAAAAAACCTGAACAGCTTCCGCGTGTTGGCCGATGGCACCGCCTTTGAAATTGTGCGACAAACGGCCGTACTCCAATCTGGTGGCCAAGTGGTGCAAGAAACGCGCGGCTGGCACGACACCCGCCGCGAAACGTTCAGCCAGCGCAGCAAAGAAGAGGCCGAAGATTATCGCTACTTCCCGGAGCCAGACCTGCCACCGCTGCATTTGGACGATGCCTGGATCGAAGCAGTGCGCGCCAGCTTGCCGGAGCTGCCCAATGCCAAAATCGCCCGCTACATCGCCGACTACGATCTGTCTGAGTACGATGCCCGCGTGTTGAGTGAAGAACGGGCCGTGGGGGCATGGTTTGATACGGCCGTAACCGCTGGCGGTACGCCCAAATTAGTTGCTAACTGGATGATTAACGAGCTGTTCCGCCTGATGAATGAGGCCAAACTCAGCATCGACGCCATTCAGGTGACGCCCGCTGCCCTGGTGGAACTCATCGCCTTAGTAGAAAAGCAAACCATCAACAACAATACCGCCAAAGATGTGCTGGCCGAAATGTTTGCCAGCGGCACCACGCCCACCAAGATCGTAGAAAGCAAAGGGCTGGCTCAAATTTCTGATGATGCAGCCATCCAGGCTATCATCGACCAAATTCTCAACAATAATCCAGAACAGTTAGCCCGCTATTTGGCTGGCCAGGAAAAATTGCGCGGCTGGTTTGTGGGGCAGGTCATGCGCCAAACCAAAGGCAAGGCCAATCCCGCATTGGTAAATCAGCTGCTGGATGCTGCCCTGGCTGCCTGGCAATAGATTCCCCAGAATTGCTATAACGACCTGGTTAGGACGTAGGTCCTATTTCTCTAAAAGCCTCATCTAAAACAGTAAAATAGCCTTAAAGGGCTATTTTTCTTTTCTCCCATTAGTTGTTAACTGAGTTTAGTGGTATTGAGGGTACTATTTTCCCACGATTTACAGGAGGTCATCACGGCTTCTTCACGCATAATCTCTTTTCTTGTGTGCTATGCTATTTTGCGTATCTCCAGACGAAGGACAGAAGAGATTCAGGAAAAAATAAATTACCATCAAGAGCGTTCCAAAATAATCTAAAAATAGTACTATGGAACTTCATCAGTGAACCAAAGCGTCAGACTAAAGGTTAGAAGTTGTGCCGATTATTCTTGATGCAGCCAAAGAGAAGAAGATGTCATCAAGAAACCAAAACACACTAGAGCTGCAAAACACCATTACATTAGATGATAGGAGTAAAGATCATTATGAAACTAAATAAGCAAGGATATGCCATGAAAGGCAGCAGCTTGGGCTTATTGCTTTTGGCCCTCATTATTGGTTTATTTGTGAGCAGCTGTGGGGGTGAAGAGACCAAAACCTACCGGGTTGGGGTGTTGGTTGGATTGCCTTTTCTGGCAGATGTAGAGACCGGTTTTAAAGAAGGAATGGCCGAACTGGGCTATGTAGAAGGTGAAAATATTACCTATGATGTGCAAACAACAGGGTTTGATATTGCCGCCTATCAAAGCATCCTGCAGCAATTTGTGGAGGATGAGGTTGATTTGATTTTGGTTTGTCCCACAGAAGCAAGCATAGAAGCAAAAACAATTACGGCGGGCACCGACATACCAGTGCTGTTTACGTTTGCCCTGATAGAAGGCATGGGTATTGTAGACAGCGTACAGGAGCCGGGAGGCAATGTAACCGGTGTGCGTTACCCAGGGCCAGACCTTGCTGTGCTCCGCTACGAAATGCTGCGCGACCTTGCTCCCAACCTGGAACGTATCGTCATTCCTTATCAGGCGGGTTACCCCATTGTCCAGCCTCAGCTAGACGCGCTTTATCCAGTTGCCGAAGCAGACGGGGTGACCATCATTGAAGCACCTGCCAATACGGCCGAAGAATTGGACGCTTTTTTTCAGGAGTTGGCAGCCTCTGGTGACCCCAACGTTGATGCAGTGCTGGCGGTTTCCGAGCCATTGACCACGCTTCCAGACGCGATTGCCGTGGTGAATGCTTTTGGCGAGGAATATCAGGCTCTTGTTGGTGGTATCGTTTCTCCAGAAATTGATGGTTATAGGTCGTTATTTGGGATCAATGTAAATATCAAGCAGGCTGGAAGTTCGGCAGCTCCCCTGGCCGATAAAATCTTCCAGGGGATTGATCCGGGAACGATTCCGGTGGTGTCGTCCGATCCATATATTGAAATTGACTATGGCATAATTCAACAGTTGGGTCTTGAAGCGCCAGATACACTACTGGCCAGAGCGGATCAGGTTTATCGTTAAGAAAATATGGGCGATAGTGCTAACTAGCGCCCACAGTTGTCAAAGCATACCGTAACAAGTTAATGAACTTCACTTTGTTTTAAATTTGGTGGATTGTCCGGCGTGAGAAAATTATGAAGATACGAATCATAAAATCCCGTTCAGAAATGAGTTTGATGGCGTTATTGGCCATAACATTCTTCGCTTTGAGTGCTGTCGTTCTGGTGATTTCTGGTGGTTTACAGATTGCTTATAACTACCAAACCCAGCGAGATGTTGTGTTTAGCCAGCAGCGGCTCATTGCTCAAGAAGCGGCATTGGCCGTAAGTAACTTTATTGAGGACAAGTTTAACGTGTTGGAAACGGCCGTTAAACTGGAAAACATCGTCGATGTGCCGACCGAAGAACAGGAACGGATTTTGGGCAATGCGTTGGGGTTTCAACCGGCTTTTCGGCAGCTGGCTTTGTTTAATGCGGAAGGGCAACTGTTAAACCAAAGCTCTCGACTCGTGCAGGCCCGTTCTCAAGCATTTGTAAGTCAGCTGAGAGAGCAGGTCTTTACCGGTATTGAAACGGCAGACCGCTACATCAGCCCGGCCATTATTGATAATGAAAGTAGTGAACCCTTGATCATTATAGCGGTGCCTATTTTTGATGTGCTGGGTGATTTCCAAGGGATGCTGGCGGCTGAAGTTAACCTGAAGTTTATGTGGGACTTGGTAGATCAGCTAGACGTCGGGGAGACCGGTTACGCCTACGTGGTGGATAAACAAGGTGATTTGCTGGCATTTGCCGATACAGCCCGCGTGCTAAAGCGAGAAAACGTGAGCCAGCTGCCAGAAGTGAGCGAGTTTATTTCCGGCGGCGTACAGGATGAAGATGGGGCGGACTTGGCACCTGGTATTTATGAAGAATCCAGTGTGCAGACTTTTGTGGCGCTTGGCTCCCCAGATTGGGCCGTGGTGACAGAGATGCCTGTGGCTGAAGCGTTTGCCCCAGTTACCCGAAGTGCAATTGGTTCTGGGATTGTTACGTTACTGGTGGCGCTTTTGTCCGGTGCCGCAGGTGTTATTGTGGCTCGCCGATTGGCTCAACCGCTGCTGGAACTAACGGAAACGGCCGTAAAAATTGCCGAAGGTGATTTTAACCAGGAAGCAACTGTGCAAGGCAACCTGGAGGTTAATCAGCTGGCCGCCGCTTTCAACAACATGACAGCCCAGCTAAGAAGCTTTATTGATTCCTTGGAGCAGCGCGTCGCTGACCGGACCCGTGCTTTGGAAATTAGCGGTAATGTTAGTCGGCAACTCTCGAACATTTTGGAGCGAGACAAACTGGTTCAGGCTGTTGTGGAGCAGGTAAAAGAATCTTTTGATTATTATCATGCCCATATTTACTTGTTTGACGACACAGCCCAAAAGCTTCTGATGGCCGGGGGAACGGGTGAAGCGGGACAGCAGATGTTAGCCAATAAACACCAGATTGCCGCCGGGAAAGGGTTGGTAGGGCGTGCTGGCCAGACGGGTCAGCCTGTATTGGTTCCCGATACACTCCATGCAGAAGATTGGCTGCCAAACCCTTTGCTGCCCGATACCAAGGCGGAAATTGCGGTGCCTATTATGAGTGGCGATAGAGTTTGGGGTGTGTTAGACGTGCAGCATAATGTCACCGATGGCTTAAGCCAGGCAGACGTTGCCCTATTGGAGTCAATTGCCAACCAGGTGGCCGTGGCCTTACGGAATGCCAACCTGTATGAAGAGGCGCAACGGCAGGCCCAGCGTGAGGCCCTGATGAATGAAATTAACCAGAAGATCCTAAATACAAAAGATGTTCATGAGGCTATGCAGGTGGCTGCTCGTGAAATAGGGCATGCGTTAGATGCTTCGCAAACCATTGTGCGTTTTACTCAAGCTGGTTCAGGTCAACGATTTGGCGATACAAAACCGCTGCATCCAGAAAATGGCCACGATTGAAAGCACGTTAGAAATGACAACTATCGAGTTGGGCCAAGCGTTACAGGCCCGTTATAGAAAAGCTGAATTAACTCTTGTAAAAGAATCAATACAAGATTGTTATGTAATCGGCAAAAAGATTTTGTAGAAAACTAAAGGCGGTTGAGCCGATTACTTGAGTAAAAGCGGGCGAATCAAGCTTTCTTCTTTTTAAAGAGTTTCCCGCCTTTACATGAAAAGGATTTACAGGCCATGAAATCATCTCGTTTGTTCTCCTGGTTTAATCGGAGAAGTTATGCACAGAAATTTGCCATCATTGGCTTGTTGTTTGTTGTCTCCTTAACCGGGTTTTACCCGATGGGGCGCGACCAGCTTGAACGGCGCGAAAATTACGGCGTCAAAGAATTGGAAGGGACGCTTTATTTACGGCCGTTACAAGCCTTGTTGGTAGACTCAAACAAGTATCACCTTTTGGCTGTTCGAGCTGAAAATGGTCTTGATGTGGCCGAAGAATTGGCAGCTCAGCAAGCAATCGTTAACGACGATTTAGTGGAATTGGCCGAACTTGATGAGAAATATGGAGAATCGCTGCAACTTAACAATGAATTTGAGGCCATACAAGTTGCCTGGCAGGCGATGTTAGAGGCCCAAAATTCATTTGAGCTCGACGCCAAACATTTCCAGGTGAACAGGGATATTCGCCAGGCCATTGCCCGGGTAGGTGATACCTCCTTCTTAATTCTCGACCCGGATCTGGATACCTATTACCTGATGGATATTGCGCTGTTGCAGATGCCGAGTTTTCAGGATTTGTTAGGTGAAATAATTTTTGTTGTAACTGAGGCCGAATTGCAAGGAAGCATATCGGAGAGTGATAGATTAGAAATAATTTCCTTAAGCAATGAAATTTCACCATACCTTGTACAGCTGAGAAGCAGCAACAAAATTAGTTGGGAGAATGATGAAACGGGCCAGATGCGACAGATAACAGAATTGCCTCTCAATGATCTTGAAGCAAAGTTGAACATCTTTGTCAGGGGTCTAAATGAACAGATTATATCGCCGGATCGAATGCAGCTGACGTCAGCACACCTTGATGCTGCGGCAGCCACGCAGGCGGCCACAACGGCCTATTATGATTCTGTTTCTCAGGCACTTGAATATGGCATCAACGGCCGTATCCAACAATATACCTCCAGAGTGACATTCTCAATTATTTTTGCCATCCTCGTTTCCGGCGTTGCTTTACTCATTGGTTTTTTCCTCATGCGTGCCATCAGCCAGCCGTTGGGCGAGTTGGCAACTGCCGCAGGACGATTGGGCGCTGGTGAACGAGGCGTCCAGGTCCCTGTCACTGGTGAAGATGAAGTAGGCCGGGTGGGACATGCCTTCAATACCATGGTTTCCGAATTGGAAGCTGCCCAGGAAAAACAGGTGGAACAGTTAAAGCAGCTAACGCAATTGACCAGGGCGTTAGAGACAAGCGCCAACGTTAGCCGTCGGCTTTCGACTATTTTGAACCCATCTCAATTAATGGAAGCCGTTGTGACGGAAATTCAGCGCGCTTTTAACTACTACCACGCCCATATTTACTTGTATGATGAAGCCAAAGAACGCTTGGTTATTGCCGGTGCCACCGGCGAGGCAGGTGAAGCCATGCTGTCTTCTGGTCATTTGTTGGCTATGGGGCAGGGGTTGGTCGGCAAAGCGGCGGTTACCAATGCGCCCGTTTTGGTCCCTGATGTTTCAAATGAGCCTGGCTGGCTGCCCAACCAGTTGCTGCCAGACACGAAAGCTGAAGCTGCAATTCCCATCACCTTGGGTGAGCAGGTGCTTGGCGTTTTGGATGTTCAGCATAATGTGATTGGTGGGTTAGATACCGAGAGCGTGACGATGCTGCAATCTGTCGCCAACCAGGTGGCTGTTGCCCTACAGAATGCCCGTTTATACGAGCAGACACAAAAACGTGCCGATCAAGAATCAATTGTCAACCAGATAAACCAACAATTATTTGGTGCACCAACCATGGAGCGCGTTCTAGAGATTGCGGCTCAGGAGTTGGGACAGCACCTGGGCGTGCGACGGGCGACCGTTCAGTTGTCTAGAGTAGCAAATGATAACGGCCGTATTCAGGAGAATGCTGATGCTAGCTAAATTAAAACAATTTGTTGCCCCACCACAGTTTCCTGAGGATGATGAAAAGGCGCGCGTAGCCAACTTGCTCAACATGCTGCTGTGGATGTTCGTTGTCGTTTTTCTGTTGCTTACGGCTGCGGTGCACTTTGTTGAGAACGAGATTAGCATAACTTTACAGATAGCTGCTGTTCCCGTGCTCAGTCTGCTACTGTTATATGTGTTGCGCCGACGGTATGTACGGGTGGCCAGTTGGCTTACGCTGGCTATTTTTTATGCGTTTACAATGGCTGCAGCGTATTTTGATTCTGGACTGAACATGGGCATCGCCACTTCTCTCATGATGATGGGGGTATTGGTGGGCCTGACGCTCGGACGACGTGTCTTAAACGTCTATGCTGTGCTGACTGTTATTTTAGGTGGCCTTCTAGTCTATTTGGAAGCCATCGGACAAATCGTGGTATCGGTGCAAGGTACAGTGTCTATTTATTTGTCCGCAGCGGCCAGCTTCATAGTTTTGGTTATTGCCCTAAATTCAACTTTGCGGGATATGCAGAATGCTTTCAATCGGATGCGCCACAGCAATACCGAACTGCAGACGATTCAAGAAGGTTTGGAACAGACCGTGGCTGACCGCACGCGTGATCTGGCCCTGGCGGCTGAGGTAGGGCGCAGTTTGTCCCAAATTCGCGAGTTGGATGGGCTGCTGCAACATGCTGTGAACACCATTCAAGAGCAATTTGATCTCTATTATGTGCAGATTTATCTAGCTGATAAAAAGCAGCAGTTTTTATCATTGAAAACTGGGACAGGCATTGTGGGGCAGCAGCTGGCACGGCGAGGTCACAGCTTATCTTTTGGCGTGGGGTCTATCAACGGTGTCGCCGCTGCGGAAAAGCGGCCGGTATTGGTGGCAGATACGGCCGCATCCCCCATCTTTAAGCCAAACACCCTCCTGCCTTACACCCGTTCAGAAATGGCTGTGCCCCTTGTTGCCGGGGATCAAGTGGTCGGTGTGCTAAATCTACAAAGTGATCGGGCCAATGGCTTGAGCGAAGACAACCTGGCTGCCTTTGAAGCATTGGCGGGCCAGATTGCTATCGCCATTGAAAATGCCAACCTTTTTGCTGAGACCGCTTCGGCTCGGACTGAGATTGAGTCTTATCTGCGGCGGGTGACCCGAGAAGGCTGGGATAGCTATCAGGATGCCATTACCCGGTCAGAAGCTATTGGTATCGTCTATGAAGATGGCACAACGCATCAGATTTCTGCGGCGGCTCCATCCAGAGTTGCTGCCAATAGACTACAAATCCCCATTAAAGTTGCCAATGAAGTAATTGGGGCCATTCAGCTTGAAGCAGATGATGACTATGAATGGTCCGCTGAAGATAAAGAATTAATTGACGTTGTTGCCTCGCAAGTAGGCCGGCAGAGCGAAAACCTGCGCTTGTTAAATGAAACAGAGCGGTATCGAGCCGAAGCTGAGCAAGCGGCCCGCCGTTTGAGTGGACAGGCCTGGCGCGATTATTTGCGTGAGCAGCAAGACCGGGGTGACCGGATAAACGGCTTTGTCTATGGGGAAGATGAGGTAAAGCCTCTAACAGAGGATGCGTTGCCTCCCGATAGCGAGGCAGACAGTATTCAATATCCGGTGAAGATACATAATGAAGTACTGGCTGAGTTTGTCATTACGGGCGGTGACCAGGAAGAGGCACAAACGATGCTGGCTGTTGTTGCCAACCAGCTTAGCCGCCACATCGAGAATATTCGTTTGGCTGAGCAAACAGAGTCGGCGCTGGGGCAAACTGAAAGTTTGTACCAAATTGGTCACGAATTGAACGCGGCCGCTAACGTGGATGAGATTCTGCATGCTGCCCTTGGCCCCATTTTCCCCACGGGCATTGATGAAGCCACGCTGATGTTCATTGAGGTAGACCCGCAGGGTGAGCCACAAACGCTGGAGCTTTTGGCCGGCTGGCGTTTGGACGGCACTCTATCATTTCCTGTGGGCACCGTTTTCCCGATGCAGCGGTTCCCTTTTACCGGCTTGTTTATTAATGAGCCTAATGATCCCCAGCTTATTGGCGATGCGGCCACAGATTCCCGAGTCGATGATTTTACCAGAGGCGTAATGGCGCATGCAGGGATTCAAGCTATCGCGGTTATTCCGCTGACGCTGGGTGGCCAATGGGTAGGCATTATTACCTGTAGTTGGTCCCAGCCGCGCATCTTCAGCAGGCAAGAGGAAGAGATCTTTAATGCGCTGATTAACATGGCCGCTCCAGCCGTGCAAAGCCAACGTCTGTACTTTAAGACAAAGGCTCAGGCCGACAAGGAACATTTCATCAACGAGATTAGCCAGCGCATTCAGAATACGGTTTCGATAGAGAGTGCTTTGCAAACGGCCGTTAAAGAACTCGGCAAGGCACTGCATACTACTACGCAAGTGAAGCTGAAACCATTTTTGCAGAGCGAGCAGAATAACCATACTAAAACGGAAAATGGTGCTGTCATAAGCGTTCATGGTGATAGTAAGGCATAGTGCAGTTGATGCAGCATGAGCGTGAATGCAATGTGGAATTTACAAAAGATAGGCAGTTCGGCAAACGGCCGTAAATAACCAAGTTTTAGACGGAGGATAATTCCGTGATTGTTACCCGAAAATTACTCATACCAACCTTGATTTTTATCGCGGTCATGTTTGTGGGATTTATCACCATAAACACCTTCAATACGAGCGCCGATATTGAAGCAAGCGAAGAGCAGACGCTGGCAGACAAGCTTGAGATTTTTCAAGAGCGTCTGGAATCTCGCGAATCCTTTGCCGTGGGTCTGGCCCTGGAAGTGGCCAACAATCCCGAGATACAAGCCGCTTTCGCTGCGGGTGATAGAGAACGGCTGACTGAATTAACCCTTCCGTCCTATCTTTTGATTGATGAGCAATTTGATGTCCCGCAGCATCAATTTCATCTGCCGCCAGCCACATCATTTTTGCGCTTGCACAGCCTGGATAAATTTGATGACGACCTGTCCTCATTTCGCTTCACCGTGTTGAAAGCGAATGCCGAACAGCAACCCGTAAGCGGGCTAGAGATTGGACGCGGCGGTTTGGGAATTCGCGGTGTGGCGCCTGTATCCTACGAGAATGAGCATATAGGTACAGTTGAGTTTGGTCTCAATGTTGACCAGACCCTGCTGAATACATTGAAAGAGCAGATGAATGCTGATTTGCAGCTCATGCTGCTCAGAGAGCCAGCTGAAGAAGTGGCTACATTTGCCGGGGCAACCGCAGACATTCAGGGTCCCACGGATGATTTGATTCTACAAGCCAGCACCTTTGAGGAGCCGATCTTTGAGGAGACAACCATCTACCCCGGTGTTCTAGAAGGAGTGTCAGCCATCTCCCGGATTAATGTAGATGACTTGCAATACGCCGTCATCTCGGCACCCGTGTATGATTTTTCAGGGCAAGTTATTGGTGTGGTAGAAATATTCACCGATCGCACGGCCGTTGTTGCCAATCAGAGACAGAATGTGCTTACTGCCGTAATCGCAGCTTTGGCAACCATCACCTTAGGTGGGGTTGGCCTGGCAATCATTATGACCCGCATGTTACGCCCCATTGGGACGCTGACTGAAGCGGCTACAGCCATTGCCGAAGGTGACCTGAATCGTGCTGTTGAGGTAAAAACGAAGGATGAATTTGGCACACTGGCTACTACCTTCAACAATATGACGGCCCAGCTAAGAGACCTGATTGATTCACTGGAACAGCGTGTGGCTCAGCGTACCCAAGTTATTGAAACGAGTTCAGAAGTGAGTCGCCGACTTTCTACAATTCTGGACCCGTCAGAATTGACATCGGCCGTTGTTGAGCTGCTGCAATACGCTTTTAAATATTACCATGCACATATTTACGTCTATGATGAGGCGCGTGAATACCTGGTGATGGCTGGTGGTACTGGTGAAGCTGGTCAGGCAATGCTGGCCAATAATCACAAAATTAAGCCTGGCCAAGGGTTGGTGGGACGAACGGCCGAAAACAACAAGCCCACCCTGGTCCCAGACGTAACAGCAAATCCAAACTGGCTGCCAAACCCCTTGCTGCCAGAAACCAAAGCGGAAGTGGCGGTTCCCATTACATTGGAAAACGAGGTGCTTGGCGTTCTTGATATTCAGCATAACGTTGTGGATGGCCTGGATCAAGCAGATGTCGTGCTGCTGACATCCATTGCCAATCAGGTAGCGATTGGTTTGCAAAATGCCAAACTGTTTGATCAGGTTGAATTGGAGAAGGCGCAGCTGCAAACAATTTTGGAATCCCTCTCGACGCCGGTCGTCATTTCCCGGGTAGCTAACGGATTAGTCGCCTACGTGAATAACGCCCTCACAGAAGCATTCCGCTTGTCTCGCGAAGATCTTATCGGGCAAGCAACCCCTGATTTTTATGCAGATCCTGAAGAGCGCGTGAGATTCCTTACTACCTTGCGCGAGCATGGGATGGCCAAAGATTTTGAAATGCTCCTCAAACGTGGTGATGGTGAACTTTTCTGGGGCCTGGCTTCGGGCCGTATTATCAATTATGAAGGTGAGCCAGCGATCGTTGCCTCCATTGTTGATATTCATGCCCGCAAAGAGGCAGAAAGCCTGTTGGCCAAGCAAGCGAATGAGCTGTCTACGGTGGCTAAGGTGAGTACGGCCGCAGCCACTATCTTGGACCCACAAGAACTTTTGCAGCAAGTGGCTGATCTTACCAGGAGCAGCTTTGATTTGTACCATGCGCATATTCATCTGCTGGACGAAAATGCCCAAACGCTCGTGTTAACCGCAGGTGCCGGTGACGTCGGTCGGAAAATGGTAGCTGAAGGTCGGCGTATTCCTTTGGCTGCTACTGGTTCACTGGTTGCTTCAGTTGCCAGAAGTGTGGAAGGGGCCATTCGTAATTACGAATCACCAGAAGAAGGATTTATGCCCCATCCTTTGCTAACGGCCACACGTTCAGAAATGGCTGTGCCGATTGCTATTGGTCGGCAAGTGTTTGGTGTTCTGGATGTACGTTCGGATCAATTAAATCACTTTGACCAAGCTGATCTGCAAACAGTAACAACCCTGGCTTCTCAAATAGCAGTTGCCCTGCAGAACGCCCGATCTTACACCCGCTCAGAAGAAGCCCTTCAAGAACTTCAGGAGCTGTCTCGCCACTTGACGCGAGAAGGTTGGGATGAGTTTTTTGAACAGCAATTTGACGAATTGGCCTTCCGCTTTGATCTAGCACAAGGTAATCCGGCTGCCGCTTCTGATGAAGAGTCTGAATCCGAATCCGAAACAGAACCAACGTTGGTCCAACCTTTGCAGGTGCGGGGCGAACCAATTGGGGAGCTGCTGTTGGGCGATGCTAAACTAAATGAAGATGAAGCAGCAGAGATTGTAGCGGCTGTTGCCGAACGGTTGAGTGCGCATCTGGAAAATCTCCGGCTGACCCAGCAAACGCAATTTGCCCTCAATGAAACACAGCGGCGTACCGAAGAATTAGCCGTGCTTAATGAATTGAGCCAATCCTTAACGGCGCAAACAACCGTCGATGGTGTATTCCAAACCGTATACGATTATTTGTCTCGTTTGATGGATACAACGAACTTCTTCACCGTGACATACGATGAAGAAAGTGATGAAGTTGAGTTTGTCTTAACGGTCTCGGATAAAGAGCTGCATTGGCACACTGAGAAGCACCAGGCCGGGCATGGTGTAACCGAATATCTCATTCGCCAGCGGCAGCCTTTGCTGATGCCTAGTGACGTGGGGCATCGTTTGGCTGAGTTAGGACTCGAATATCATGACAATGGCAAGCTGCCCGCATCCTGGCTGGGTGTCCCCATCATTTTAGGTGATCGTGTTTTGGGTGTGATTGGTCTGGAAAGCTACACCACGCCGCACCTTTACAATGAGGAACATTTGAACCTGGCAACGGCCGTTGCCAACCAGGCAGCCATCGCTATTGAAAGTGCGCGGCTACTAGAAGGTACGGCTGCCCTGGCCGAAGAGGAACAAATTCTGCGCCAGATTACTACCCGCGTCGGTACCGCCATTGATGCTGAATCAATTTTGCGCACAGCTGCTGAAGAAATTGGTCGGGTGCTGGGCCTGGAAGGTTACGTGAGCCTCGAAGCTGCAGGCAGTAATGGCACAAATGGCCATAAACAGGTCGCTAACTCACAGGATTAAGTAGATGCTGGCTAAATTTAGCGGCAATGTCACCATTTTATGACAGGCAGAAAATATCGGAGTGATATGATGAACCACCCAAAATTGCTACTTCAAATGCTAAAGAATCAAAGAAGCGTATTTGTACAGCTGCTAACTGGCTTGCTGCTTCTCCTGGTTTTTAACTTGACTGCCTGTGGCAGTTCGTCAGACCAATCCCAAATGATCACGGTTGGCGTAGTGAATCTAGCATCGGTTCACGAGCCCATTTTTGATGGCTTTAAAGATGGGCTGACAGAATTAGGCTATGTCGAAGGTGAAAATATCACTTATATCTATGACGGACCGGTCGGTGATGTTGCCAAACTGGAGGCAGCCGTTCAAGCATTGGTTGACCAAGATGTAGATTTGATATTAGCGCTCAGCACCCCCGGTGCGTTAGCGGCAATGCAGGTGACCCAGGAAACACCAATCATATTTGCTCCTATGGTTGATCCGCTCCGTGCGGGCCTGGTGAGTAACCTAGCCAGACCCGATGCCAATGGCACTGGCGTACAGTGGGGATTGAGCGAACCACGTCGATTGGAGTGGTTACTTACCCTGGCGCCGGACATTCAAAAGATCTACTTGCCTTATAACCCAGACGACAGCGCCGCCACCACAATTTTAGAAGACATTCAAGATACGGCCGACAAGCTGGGCATTGAGTTGGTTTTGAGCGAGGCGCGGAATGAGGATGAGATTACGGCCGTTATAGAAAATATTCCTGAAGATGCTGATGCCATGTTCTTACTACCTGACAGTTTGTTGGTCTCGCGCATGACTGAATTTGCCGAAGCGGCCGTTGCCCATAAGCTGCCACTGACCGCCCCCGGCGACACCACAGTCGAAGCAGGTGGTCTAATGTCTTACAGTATGGCTTTTTATCCTATTGGGCAGCAGTCAGCCCGGCTGGCTCATCAAATCTTCCAGGGCGTTGCCGTAGGCGACTTACCCGTGGAAACAGCAGATTTTTTTCTAGGTATTAATCTTAAAACCGCCAACGCTATCGAGCTGGAAATTTCAGACGACATTTTGCGTCAGGCAAATATGATTGTGCGTGAGTAATCTACACGATCAATGCAGAACTTTATCTGGAAGAATGAATAAATCATTACCCTTAAACTTGCTTTTGTTAAGGAAGGCCGCTTATGCGTAAAAGTCTTCGCGCTCAACTAATTACATTTATTATCGCCCTGGCAGTTATTCCTCTGCTTCTGGTGGGTGCAGAAACGCTTCGCCGCACATTCAATATTGAACGTCAGCAAGCTGTTACTCTACAGCAGGAAATTGTACGGCGTGTTGCCACGGAAGTAGAAACGTACATCTTTGCCCGAGAGGAAGATCTGCAGCTGCTTTTGGATGTGCAGGGATTGCCTGATCTGGAAGTCGATCAACAAAAAGCATTATTGCGCAGCTTGTCAAACAGTCAGGACGTTTATTCCGAAATTGTTTTGATAGATAGCCAGGGGCAAACAATTGCTTTTGAGTCACCGGTACGCCTTAGTGTTGATGGCGAGTCTCAAACCTACGAGGAAGCCGCTATCTTTAGCATACCACTTGGTTCAGGAGAGACTTATTACAGTTCCGTGCAAATTAACGAGGAATCCGGCGAACCGTACATGACGGTTTCCATTCCTTTTTATGATTTGCAAACCGGTGATTTTGACGGTGTGTTGGCTGCTAACTTCCGTTTTCAGCCAATGTGGACGTTAATGGAAGATATCAGAAGCGAAATCAAGGGTTTTGTTTATGTTGTAGATAATGATGGTCGTGTCGTGGCCCATCCAAATCGATCTATCGTCTTGCAAAGGACCGAGACAACCGTGCCTTCTTCAGATGGGTTTGTCACTGGCCTGGATGGTGAGGATGTGGTGCAGGCGCAGCGGTTTATCTCCTTAGGCCTTGGTCCTGATTTACTGCCGCAGGGTTTAAATATTGTTGCTGAAGTACCAGTAGATCAAGCGCTGGAGCTGGCTAACAGTACGTTAAGAAGCACCATCGTGGCTGTGCTTTTTGCTGTGTTTATTTCAGGTAGCATTGGTACTATGGTTGCTTTGCGAATTACGCGGCCTATCGGTGAATTAGCCGAAATTGCCAAGGAAGTTAGTGCTGGTGATTTGTCACGACAAGTAACCGTTACCCGAAAGGATGAAATTGGTACGCTGGGTGAAGCATTTAACAGCATGACAACCCAGCTGCGCAATTTGATTGCAGGGTTGGAGCAGCGAGTAGCGGCACGGACCGGAGATCTAAACCTGGCAGCTGAAATTGGGCAGCAAGTGTCTCAGGTGCGCCGCCTCGACGAGCTTCTTCCACAAGCGGTACAGTTGGTGTTGGAACGATTTGAACTGTATCAGACGCAAATTTACCTGGTTGACGAAACTGGTGAACAGCTGGTGCTGGAAGCCAGCACGGGCCATGCTGGCACACAATTGCTGGAAGCTGGCCACAAATTACCCATTGATGAAAAATCACTTAACGGAACGGCCGTTATCACCAAACAAGCTGTGATTGTGGCTGACACTGCTGAAAATCCTGCATTCCAACCAAATCCCTTGCTGCCGGATACACGCTCTGAGATGGTGGTTCCGCTAGTGGTGGGCGATACGGTTGTCGGTGTGCTCGACTTGCAGAGCAATATACCCAATGCCCTTACGGAGGACAACCTTTCTGCCTTTGAAGCATTGGCTGGACAGCTGGCCGTTGCTATCCAAAATGCCGCTCTGCTGAATGAACGCCGACAAGCTGAAGCTCAAGTTCGAGAAAACGAATCATTGATGCGTACCATTATCAATTCCACCCCTGACTGGATTTTTGTTAAGGATGTGGAACATCGCTACCTGATGGTCAATCAAGGTTATGCCAATTCCTTCCATATCACGCCAGATGAGTTCATCGGCAAAAACGATCTGGATATCGGTTTCCCTGAAGAGATTGTTAAAGGTGATCCTGCCAAAGGGATTCGTGGTTTTTGGGCTGATGACCAGGAGATCATGGAACATGGCGAGCTGAAGGTTATCGACGCTGAACCAGCTGTTGTTGACGGTGAAGAACGCTGGCTCAATACCATCAAAGCGCCGTTAAAAGATGCCTCTGGACGGGTCACCGGTATCGTGGGCTTTGTCCACGACATCACTGACCTCAAGCAATTTGAAGAAGAGTTGCAAGAGGCAACTGCACGTACCCAAGGGGTTTTGGAGTCGATAAACGTACCGTTGGTTATCTCCCGGGTATCAGATGGTATTGTGGCTTACGTTAACGAGCCGCTGGCTGAGATGATTCAGGTGCCGCGTGAAGAACTACTGGGTCAGGTAACGCCCGATTTTTACCATGATCCGGCAGATCGGGAAGCCTACCTGAAAGGGCTTCGTGAGCAAGGGTTTGTTTCTAATTTTGACCTGCGCCTGAAGCGGGGTGATGGTGAGCCGCTGTGGACATTGGTTTCTGGACGAGTCATTAATTTTCAGGGGGAGCCAGCCATTATTTCTTCTCTGGTCGATATTACAGATCGCCGTGAAGCTCAGGCAACTATTGCCCGACGAGCGACTGAGCTAGAAACAGTAGCCAGCGTTAGTGCTGTGGCCAGTGCTGCTTTGGAGCCAGATGAACTTATGGAGCAGGTAGTAGATCTAACCAAGGAACGGTTTAATCTTTACCATGCTCATCTCTATCTGGTAAATGAGAATAAGACGGACCTGATTTTGACAAGTGGTGCTGGTGAAGTTGGGACCAAGATGGTGGCGGAAGGCCGCCGCATTGCCCTGTCTCAGGAGCAATCGTTGGTAGCTCGTGCTGCCCGTACTCAGGCAGGTGTTGTTATCAATAATGTATGGGATGAACCTGGATTCTTGCCCCACCCATTGCTGCCTGAAACACGTGCGGAGATGGCTGTGCCGCTCGTTGTTGGTAATGAAGTGCTGGGTGTATTGGATGTGCAGGCAGATACCGTCAATCGTTTCGCATCAGAAGATATTAATATTTTCACAACGCTTGCTTCGCAAATAGCCGTGGCACTGCAAAATGCCCGTCGGCATGATGAGGCGCTAAAGGCTTTGGATGAGCTTACCCGCCTCCAGCGCATTATGGTGCATGAAGGGTGGGAAGATTATCTAACAGCACAGGACCGGCCGAATTTTGGGTATGCCTTTAATAATAAGGGAGCCAAACCTATTCAGGATAAAGCCAATGGGACCACGTTGGCTGAAGGGACAGAGACGGACCCAACTGAAGCGGGTCTAGCAATGACCGATACCTCTTTGGCTATTCCAATTGCTGTACGTGGTGAGATGGTTGGCCAAATTGCTTTGCGCAATCCCGACGGTAGTGCCATCTCAGAACGCAAACAAGCACTTATTAAAACAGTGGCCCATCAGGTTTCTGAAGCGCTGGAACGGGCTCGGTTAACGGTCCAAACGCAACAAGCCCTGGCCGAGACAAATGAACAAGCGCGCCGCTTGGCCTTGCTCAATGAGCTCAGTGAAATAATCTCTCGGATGGTAACGGTAGAAGACATTGCTTCTGCGGTAATGAATAAGGTGCCTGAGATCTTGGATGCTAAACGCCTTAGCCTGCATTTAATTGCCGAAGAAGATGAGACGATGACGCGTGTTGTGGGTGTGGTCGGTGAGGTTACAGACGTAGTAGAGGATGAGCTGATACCGTTGGCCAATTCGCCCATGGCTCAGGCTTTAGAGAAACAGCAGATCGTTACCGATGTGTTTACCAATGGTGAAGATACGCTGCAAGTTTATGTTGCCCCGCTTTACGCTGGTGGACGGCCGTTAGGTACATTTAATATGGTTATCCCAGCTGACGCGACGTTTGATGAAGGGGATCGGCAAATTTTGCTGCAGATTGCGTCTGTGTTAGGCACGGCGCTGGAAAATCGCCGCCTCTTTAATCAGACACGGGCTCGTGCGGATCGGGAGCAACTATTAAACAAAATCACGCAAAAAATCCAGAGCACGGTCACGATGGAATCTGCGCTGCAAACGGCCGTTTCTGAACTGGGCCAGGCGCTAAAAGTGAAGAAAGCTATCGTTGAACTGTCAATAACCCAGAATGGAAAAAGTGATACTCAGAAGTAAAGAAAGATGATAAGACGGTCTGCCGTGGAGGCATCCATGCTAAAAGAAGAAAAATCAAAGCAAAACAATAAACAGACGCAAATGGCACAGGCAGAAGTGCAGCCGTTGGCCCAAGAGTATTTGGACATGCAGCGTATTCTGCATGAAATTAATATCGAATTATTTCACATCAACGATCTGGACGAACTGTATCGCACTGCTATCGAACTGGCTCACACCCGGCTGGGCTTTGAGCGAGTTGGTATGTATTTGCTGAATGAATCTAAAGATTTGCTTTTGGGTACTTATGGCACTGATGCCGAGGGTAATATCCGCAATGAGCAGGGGCTGGAACATGTTATTGACGGGAGAGAGACGATAGACACATTCGTTCTTAACCGAACCCGGTTGGTGGTGGATGAAGATGTCGATTTGTGGTTTGAAAAAGAGGTCGTGGGACGTGGCTGGCATATTGGCGCGGCCATGTGGACTGAAGATTCCCCAATTGGTGTGATCTTTGCCGATAATCTATTAAAGGGACAACCACTTAAGCCCTACCAGTCAGAACTGTTGTTTGCTTATGCCAGTATCGTATCTAACTTGATTCAACGTAATCGTTTTGAGACGATTATCACCAAACGAGCTGCTGAGATGCAAGCGGTGGCTGAAGTTAGTACGGCCGTTGCTACTATCCTGGACACCGATAAACTTTTACAAGAAGTGGTTGATCTGACCAAAAATAGATTTGACTTGTATCATGCCCATATTTACCTGCTACACAAAGAAACCGAAACGCTTGTCCTAACCAGCGGCGCAGGCACGGTCGGCCAGCAGATGGTGGCTGAAGGTCGGCAGATCCCACTGCAACAGGAACAATCATTAGTGGCGCGGGCTGCCCGCGCGCGCCAGGGTGTTGTTATTAACGACGTTCAGTCCGAGCCAGGCTTCCTGCCCCACCCGCTGCTGCCCGATACTCGCGCTGAGATGGCTGTCCCTCTCAACACCGGAGAGCAGGTACTGGGTGTGCTCGACGTTCAGTCCGACCGGCTCAATTATTTCAGCAAAGAAGATATCAGCACCTTCACAACGCTGGCGGCCCAAATGGCCGTTGCTTTGCAAAACGCGCGCCTCTTCACCCAATCAGAAGAACGCGCCAAAGAGCTGGCCCTCATCAACCAGCTTGTCACCCAAATGGCCACAATTCAAGATGTAAAAGCTAGTTTGCAATTCCTAGTGCAAGAATTGGGCGTAGCCACGCAAGCCGGTTCGGCCGTCATTAATTTTATAAATGCAAACAGAACTGCACAAGAAGTCGTAGCGGCCTATCTTCAGGAAGGGATGCCCGATCCTGTGGGAACAGTCATGCCCATTGAGGGTGACCCGATGGTGGCCCAGTTATTGGAGTCCCGGCAAACGCTTGTAATTGATGATGTGGCCAGTGCCCCTTTTCCACCTGAGATTCGAGATTTAATTCTCCAAAGTGGTTTTCGTTCTCTGTATGTCATCCCGATGTTCACGGGACCTGATCTGATTGGTTCGGCTACGATAAGTGTTTTGCAGGATGGGAAGCCGTTAACACGAGATCTGATCAGGCTGGCTGAAACGCTGGTATTCCAGGCGACCTCTGTCGTTCAGAGCATTCGCTTACATGCCCAAACAGAGCAGCGGGAAACCTTACTACGAACAATTATCGACTCTACACCGGACTGGATTTTCGTTAAGGATGTGGACCACCGTTATCTCTTGGTGAATCAAGGGTATGCTAATTCGTTCCACTTGAACCCAGAAGAGTTCATTGGCAAAAATGACCTGGACATTGGCTTTCCCGAAGAGATTGTCAAGGGCGATCCTGAGAAAGGAATTCGCGGCTTCTGGGCTGACGACCGCGAGATTATGGAACGGGGCGAGCTGAAGATTATTGATGAGGAACCGGCAGTAATCGATGGCGAAAATCGTTGGCTTAACACGGTCAAGGCACCGCTAAAAGATGCGGCTGGTAACGTCACAGGTATTGTGGGTTTTGTCCACGATATTACAGAGCAAAAACATACTGAAGAGGTTCTGCGCAACAACGAATCTGAACTGTCTCAGGCGATGAGTATTGCCAAACTAGCCTACTGGGAATTTGATGTCGAGAATGATCTCTTTACCTTCAATGATCAATTCTATGCGCTATTCCACACCACTGCTGAAGCGCATGGCGGCTATCAAATCTCCTCAGCTTATTACGCAGAGAACTTTGTCCATCCAGATGATCTGTCCCTGGTAGGTGGTGAAATCGAGCGGGCGCTTAAATCGACTGATAGACACTACCGTAACTCATTAGAGCATCGCATTTTGTATGCCGATGGCGGTGTCGGCTACATCTCGGTGAACATTACCCTTGAACGTGATGAAGATGGCAATATTCTGCGCTACTCTGGTGCGAACCAGGACATTACCGAGCGCAAACAGGCGGAAGAAGCGCTGGCCAAGCGAGCGGTTGAATTGCAAATCATCGCTAACGTTGGTGCAGTTACGGCGACCATTTTGGAACCAGATGATCTTCTCCAGCAAGTGGTTGAGCTTACCAAGGAACGGTTTAATCTCTATCATGCTCACATCTATTTATTGGATGAGGGCAAGACGGAATTAATCTTGGCCAATGGTGCTGGTGAAGTTGGGCAAAAAATGGTTGCCGAAGGGCGTCGAATCGCCTTGAGTCAGGAAAAATCACTTGTGGCCCGGGCCGCCCGCACGCAAAAGGGTGTTGTTATTAATGATGTGCACGCAGAGCCTGGTTTCTTGCGGCATATGCTGCTACCTGAGACGCGGGCTGAGATGGCGGTGCCGCTGGTTGTGGCAAATGAAGTGCACGGTGTGCTAGATGTGCAGGCAGATATCGTTGACCGCTTTACAGCAGAAGATGTCAACATCTTTACCACGTTGGCTTCTCAAATAGCTGTTTCCTTACAAAATGCTCGGTCCTTAAAACAATCTGAGCAGGCGGTCCAAGAGTTGCAAGATCTGTCGCGTCGCTTGACTCGTGACGGTTGGGAGACGTATCTGGCAGAACGAGCAGACACGTTGACGTTTAGCTATGATCGAACCCAAAAGACATCTGGGTCGGAGGTGGCTGCTGATTCGCCTGTTTCTGCACAACAAAGCACGAACCAGTTCACCCAAACGCTGCAAATTCAGGGCGAGCCGATTGGCAAACTGCTTTTGGAAGCGCCTCAGCAATATGGTGATGATGAGTCGGAGCTGCTAACGGCCGTTAGCGAGCGCCTGAGTGCCCATTTGGAAAACTTGCGCTTGGCAGAAGCATCTGAAAAAGATCGAGCTGCAGCAGAAAAGCGCAGCCAGGAAATGGCGGTAATCAATAACATCGTGACCCAGATTTCCACGTCATTGGATTTGCAGCATTCATTGCAAGTTGTTGTGGATGAAATGGTAACGGCCGTAAATGTGGATCAGGTGCGGGTGGCCCTTATTCAACCTGACCAGAACAATTTACTTGTTATTGCTGAACATTTTGATGCGGCACGGGCAACCTCGGCGGTTGGCATGACTATTCCCATTGAGGGGAATGAGCTAACTCAAACGGTTATTGAGACCCGAAAATTGATTGTTGTGGAAGATGCCCAAAACAATCCGCGAACGGCTCCTGTACATGACCTTTTCCGCGAGCAAGGCATTCAGACGGTAATTTTGATTCCGCTGGTGGTAAACGACGAGGTTATTGGTACGCTGGGGATGGATATTCTGGATGAGCGTCCTGTAGCGGAAGATAGCCTGAAATTGGCAGAAACCATTGTGTATCAAACTGCTACAGCTATCCAGAATGCGCGCTTGTTTGAGCAAATTCAAGCGACACTGGCTGAAACGGAAATGCTGTATTCCTACAGTTCGCAGTTGAACACAGCGACTAGCCTGGATGCCGTACTGGATTCGGCTGCGGCTGCTGGCTTTCAAGTTGGTGCCACCGATGCCGTTTTGCTCGTGTATGATCGTAATACAACCGGTAATCCTGAATATGCCCAAGTTGCGGCGACAGCGCCACGAAATGAGAAACGAGTCGGGGAACGGCTTTACTTGCAAGAGCAGCCCACACGCTACTTATGGCCCGCCAGCGGGCAAAATACTGTGTTTGTGGGCAACGTGAGTGAAGATGCCCGGTTAAGCCCAGAGGATAAAGAGATCTTTGCCCAACAGGGGCTTGAAGCGTTGGCTATTATGTATTTGAATGTAGGGAACCTGCGCTTAGGGCAGATCATCATTCATTGGAACAAGGTGCAAACCTTTACCAATACCGATGAACGGCTTTATGGGGCTATTGCCCAGCAGGCTTCTTCAGTCGTTTACAATCGGTTGTTATTCAACCAGACGGAAGAGGCGCTGTCAGAAACGGCCGCACTCTACCAGGCCAGTGCGGATCTTAACACGGCACAAACGTTTGATGAAGTGCTCATCGCTTTGCGCCAACACACTATTTTGGGTCAGGGTACCCACAATGTAACGATCAGCTTCTTTGACCGCGTCTGGGACAAGGATGATTTACCAGAAGAAGTCCATGTATTGGCTGAATGGGGCGTCACCAATGTCGAGGATAGGCCGACTCGATTCAAGGTAGATGCATTCCCTGGGTTTTTAGATCTGCTAGACCAAGATG
This sequence comes from uncultured Anaerolineae bacterium, assembly GCA_905479495.1. Lineage (GTDB taxonomy): Bacteria > Chloroflexota > Anaerolineae > Promineifilales > Promineifilaceae > Leptofilum. The sequence continues at coordinate 80,344 of CAJQMR010000001.1, read as the reverse complement.
AATTGCAGGTTCATGAAGATGTTGCTAATGATAAGCGGATCAGTGAAGAGGGCCGAGTTGGTTTTGTAGAATACTTTAACACTCATGCTATTGTCTCTGCACCTTTAATTGTCGGTTCCAGACGACTCGGTTTTATCAATGGTTACTACCCCAAGCCGATGAGCTTTACTGAAGAGCAGCTGCGGCGACTAAATGTACTGAGCCGCCAGGCGGCCATTACTATCCAGTCGATTCGCCTGTATGAACAAACGCAGGAAGCACTGGCCCAAACGGAAGCGCTTTACACAGGTAGTGAGCGTATTGTCCTGGCCTCTACAGAAGAGGACATTCTGCAATCACTGATTCAATCTACAGAACTGCGCCGACTCGACCGAGCCAGCCTCTTCATGTTTGATCACCCGGTTGAAGATCGTGTTCCTCGCGACGTCACGGTTGTGGCGACCTGGGTCAATGAAGGCGTGCCGGCTAGCGTACAGGTAGGCACTCGCTTTGAAGTTGCCCGCGTACCTTTCTTGTCTGGGGTGAATCCAGACCAATCGTTAGTGATTAATGATATACGTACCGATTCACGAGTCGATGAGCAGACACGGCAGATATTGGAAGGTTACGGCATGATTAGTTTTGTCATGGTCCCCATTGTTGTGGGTTCACAATGGTTGGGCATGGTTTCCGGCCAATCTTCAGTGCCGATGAATATGACAGAGGTGCAGATGCGGCAAGCTAACAGTTTGGTTGGTCAGGCGGCGGTTGTGATGCAAACGACCATTCTGTTCCGCCAAGAGCAGGCGCGTGCCCGTCGGGAGCATTTACTGCGTGAGATCGCCACAAAGGTCCGCAACTCAACTGATATCGATACAATTATGCAAACGGCCGTTACCGAAATCGGCCGTACCTTGGGTCGTCGTTCCTTCATTAAGTTAGGAAATGGCCAAAATGGAAAAGAACAGGCTGACGTTGACCCGCTCAGCCCAAGCCAGCAAGAAAATGGAGCATCATGATGAACCTGGATAATGAGATTTTTCGCGCCCTGGCGGAACAAACGGACGATCACATTCTGATAACAGACACAGATGGTGTGATTGTTTATGTCAACCCGGTATTCGAGACGGTGACTGGGTACGCTGCAAAAGATGTTCTCGGTAAAACACCGCGCATCCTGAAATCGGGCGAACATGACAACACTTTCTACGAGAAGCTCTGGCAGACCGTTCTGGGCGGCGAGACTTTTCGGGGTATGTCCATTAACAAAAAGAAAGATGGGTCCTTTTACTATGAAGAGAAAACCATTACCCCTGTACAGGATGCTGCTGGCCAGATCACCCATCTCATATCTGTAGGTAAAGATGTTACGGCTAGAATAGAAGCGGCTTGGGAAGAAAAGCAACAACTTGAAAGCAAGATTGGCTCTCTGGCCACGGTCCACGCTATTGCTGAAACGCTCCATCATGCGTCAGATTTACAAACGGTTATTACCCAGGCCACAGAAGCAATTGTTGAATTTACCGGTGCTCCTTCTGTTGCCTTATTCCTGCTAGATGAAGCCGAGCAATGTTTGCGACTTCATGCTTCCTATGGCTTTAACGAAGAAGCTTTGGAAGCAGGCTCGATATTACCGCTAAAGGGAAGCCTGTCTGGCCTCACGCTGGCCCAAAAACAGGTTACAACGAGTAGAAAGATTTTGAAGGATAAGCGCTTGGAGCCTACTGTGCGCAAAGCACTGGCCAAACAAGGTCTGCAAAATGTTGTTTCGTTTCCCTTACTCTTCCAGGAAGATTCACTAGGCGTCATTAATCTCATTTTTGATGAAGATACATCGTTTTCTGAACAAGATGAAGAAACGCTGCTTACCATCGGTAAAACAATTGGGTTGGCAATTGTAAATGCCAAACGGTTAGAAAACATTCAGCAAAATGAGGAACGAACCCAGCGCCGTTTGGAAATTCGTCAGGCATTGGTGGTCGCTCAAACGCAAGATGATGTTTTTAAAGTTATTGTGGATAAAGCCAAGTATTTCCCCAAAACGGCAATTTCTGTATTTATGTTGGATAAAATGGGGGATTCTGCCGAACTGGTGCTCAAGAAAACCGATGAGCCAGAAGGTAACCTGGTTCGGCTGCCCGATGGCACCCGTATTCCGTTAGACTATATCCCCGATTCTTTTAAGACGGATGAATCATTCATCAGTCACAATATTAAGACAGATGAACGTGCCACCGCAGAAACCAGGGCTTTGGTCGAAAAGTTTGGTGCCCTCGGCATTGCTGTCTATCCACTCAAAGCTGGTGGTGACTGGTTAGGGATCGTTATTTTTTCTAGCTCAGAAGAGGGTTATTTTACAGAAGATAAATTAGAAGTTTACCAGGACGTAACGGAACAGAGCGCATTGGCTTTGCGGGCGGCATTACTAAATGAAAATGCGATAACTAGCCTGGCTCGCCGCGAGCGTGAAGTGCAGCTAACTACGCAGGTTGCCCAAGAGATTGCTGCGGCCACGAACTTGCATGATTTGTACCAACGTGTTGTTATTCAAGTGCAGGAACAGTTTGGTTATTATTACACGCAATTGCTTCGCTATGACGAGAGTATGGATACACTGGCCCTGGTTGTTGGGTATGGAGATGTAGGCCAGAAGATGTTGGAAATGAATCACTCCATGCCAATGGGTGTTGGTCTTATCGGTAAAGCAGCAGAGACCAAGCAGTCCGTTTTACGGAAACGGGTTGCCGATGACCCCAACTGGCAGGCCAATCCGCTGCTGCCCAAGACGGTGAGTGAGCTTTCTGTACCTATTAAACTGCGTGATCAAGTATTGGGTGTGTTAGATGTGCAGAGCAGTGCGATCGATGGTGTTAATGCCAATGATCAGCTGATGCTAGAAGGGTTGTGTGGGCAGATTGCTATTGCTATGGAAAGTACCCGATTACGTCAGGAGATGGAAAGTCGGTTACGTGAATTGAACTTGCTGCAGCGGCAAATGAGTCGTGAAGGTTGGAAAAAGTATCAGCAGGACCAAAACAAAGTTGGCTACAGTTTTGATCTTACCGGTTTACAGGTTTTAAATGCTCAAGCAGAGGGTTCCTTAAATAGTAATCAAAATGGTGCAGCACAAAAGCTAGAGGCCCAACCCCATTTAAGCAAGCAGCTTACTATTCGAGGCGAATCTATTGGTAGCTTTGGCATAGAGGAAGATCCGGAACGGCCGTTAACAGACGAAGAACGAGAAATCATTGATGCTGTTGCTCAGGAATTGGCCGAAGCACTAGAAGCCGCCCGCTTATTTGAACAAACCCAAATCGCCTTGGCTGAGCAGGAACGGCTGGCTTCCGAACTGGAAACAGTAGCTCAAGTGAGTACAGCTGCTTCCACGATTTTAGAGGTAGATGAACTGCTACAATCCGTGGTAGACCTGGCTAAAAGCAGTTTTGGTCTTTACCATGCCCATATTTACCTGACCAATGAAACCGGTAAAAAACTTCTGCTTAAAGCCGGTGCTGGTAATATTGGCCGTCTCATGAGTTTGGAAGGCCGCGAAATCAGCATTGACGAAGATTCTATTGTTGCCAGAGCAGCCCGTACCCACAAAGGTGTCATGGAAAATCACGTGCGGCGCATTGTTGATTTTATGCCCCATCCACTGTTACCTGAAACCCGTTCAGAAATGGCTCTGCCCATGTTGGTAGGTGGTAAACTCATCGGTGTGCTAGACCTGCAATCTGATGAAGAGAATTACTTTACCCCGGAAGATCTAAATGTCCAGACAACCCTGGCTGCCCAAATTGCTGTGGCGGTGGAGAATGCAAACCAATACGCAGTTCAGGTACAAACGTCTACCAAGCTGCGCGAGGTTGACGTGCTAAAATCGGAATTTTTGGCCAGCATGAGCCATGAACTACGGACACCCCTCAACTCTATCATTGGTTTTGCCGATGTTTTGTTGGAAGGTCTGGACGGAGATTTGAATGAGCGCATGGAGGAAGACGTGAGGCTCATTCGTGAAAGTGGTAACCACCTTCGCGGTTTAATTGGTGATATTCTGGATATGTCCAAAATTGAAGCTGGTCGAATGGACCTGCGTTATGAGGAAGTAGATATTACTCAACTGGCAAATGATGTTATGGCCACTGCCGCACCATTGGCCCAGGAGAAGAAACTGTTCCTGAACCTAGATATAGACGAAGAGGTAAAACCCGTTATTGCAGACCGTACCCGGCTGCGGCAGGTGATGTGGAACATTGTAGGTAATGCTATCAAGTTTACAGAAAAAGGGAGCGTTACCATTTCGGTGCAAGCCCAGCCTAACCATGTGCTCTGCTCCATCCGAGATACCGGCATTGGTGTTAAGGAAGAGAATGTTGCTGCTGTATTTGAACAGTTCCGCCAGATTGACGGTGGTTTGAATCGCGCGGCAGGTGGTACTGGATTGGGGATGCCAATCACGAAAAAACTGGTAGAGTTACATGGTGGCGAAATTTGGTTGGAAAGTGTATATGGACAAGGCACTACTTTTCTATTCACAATCCCCTATGAACCACCAAAAGCAGCCCTTCATATAGCAGAGGCCGCTTCAGGCTCTGCCTAGTGTTTATTATGATATGTATAACATTGCTTCTGTGGTGATAAGATAGAGCGAAAGGTATTGTGATGTACAATAGTAGTAATACTCTTATACATCTAAGTAAATGGTGGAGCCTTTACCGCTTACAAAACACCTTAGCAGTGAAGATTTGAATTAAGGTAAGTCATTATGGCGAAAACAGATAAGAAAGTTCTTTGTGTGGAAGACAATCCAGTAAATATGCTGCTTGTATCACGCATTGTTGAAGCAGAGGGGCATGAGCTGATTAGAGCGGCTGACGCATCTGCGGCCGAACAGATTTTAACCACGATGGTCCCTGATATTATTTTATTGGATATCAACCTTCCTGGAAAAAGTGGGCTAGATCTGGCACGGGAATTTAAAGGTGATGATCGTTTAGCGCCTGTGCCGTTGATTGCTACCACGGCGCAGGTTTTGGTGGGGGATCGGGAACGCTGCTTGGAAGCTGGCTGCGATGACTATTTGCCAAAACCGCTGGATATTCGCAAGCTGCGCGAAGTGCTGCGCCAATATTTGAGCAATGGGGTAGGCTAACGGCCGTATTTCCCATCACTTTTATCTCTTAAAACAAACCTCTCGCGAGTTTATCTTGCGAGAGGTTGCTGCTTTTATAGCTCTTCTGTGGCCACCACCACGGCTGGCTCCCCTAAAACGTGCGTCAAAAACAAAAAACGATGGCGTTCCTTTGGCCCGCTAAGGCGAAGCTGCTGTTGCAATTTACTTGGCTCCAGTGGGGAACCACGTTTTTTAATAGTGACGCTGCCCACCTGCCGCTCCCGTAGATAATGGCGCAGCCGCTTGAGCTGAAACGGAAAGTGGGCCTCCACAACAAAACAGCGGGCAAAGGGGGAGGCTACGGCCGTATCCGCTGTTAAATAGGCTATCGATTCGTCAATCTGGCTGGCACTGAGCTGTACCGCTAAAGCCTGTACCAGATGGGCCCGAATGACGGCGCTGTCCGGTTCGAAGATATAGGCTTTGGGCGATGTGCATTCGACTGGTTCTGCGGGCAAATCGGCTGTGGTGAGTGTATGGCCCTCGGGCAGCAAGGTGGCGCGCCGCTGGACCCCGGAATGCAAACGGCCGTACCACAGTACCCCTTCCTTCATCTCCCCATTGAGCGAAACAAACTCCACTTCTGCATCATTTGGTAGTTCAGCATAATCAACGCCAGGGCTGATTTTGACGGCCGTTTCCGGCACCACTGCCCGCCACTGATCGATGAGGGTGAGCGGTGGTTGATACTGTGCCAATGAAAAAAAGCGACGGCCGTGTTCGTCCCGCCGGGCTGGGTCGAAAAAGAGGGCATCCATCTGGCGCAGCGGCGTCAAGCTGAACAAATCAGCTTGCAGCGGATGGAATCGTTCACCATGACCATAAACCCGCACGTTTTCCTGAGCCATGGCTAGACGCACCGGTTCCCACTCTACGCCGGTAACCTCTGCCTGAGCAGCCAAGGCAATGGCATCTCCGCCGATGCCGCAACCCAAATCGGCAATCTGCTGGCAGCCCAGATCGGCAAAACGGCGGGCGCGGTGCTGCGCTACCTCTTCCGCCGACGCCTGTTCCAAAGCGGCGCGCACAAAATACATTTGCTCCGCCCGGCTAAACTTGTTAGCAGCGTGCTGTCGCAATACGATGGTTTCCAGCACGGCCTGGGCCTGAGTTTTAGGCAATTTTTGGCGCAGCCAGGTGGCAATCTGCAAATGGGTTTCAGGGGTGACGCCTAGTTGTCCCACATCAGCCAACAAGCGCTGTCCTTCATCAGAGAGCAAAAAGGCGAGATTGTCTAGCGTCATGGTTTAGGGTAGGTCCGGGGTAAGCAGCTGCTCGTCAGGGGGGGCTGGTTCTTCTGCTGCGTCGTGTTCGTCGAGTTCGGGAACGGCCGTACCGGCACCTTGCCGTCCACAGTAAACCTGGTAAGCACATTCCCGGCATTTTTGCCAATCATCCGTCAGAGGCCAGGTGCCCACGGCAAATGCCTCATCCAACTGCGCGGCGATTTGCTGCAATTCAGCCCAGTTTGCCTGGTGTTCTGCGGCACTGTAGCTGATGGTGATCGGCGTTTCTGCGTCCTGCACATACCAGTAAGTCAGGCTGATTTGCTCAGGGGCCAGCCGGACGGCTTGCGGCCAAAAAGCGCTGCCGCCCTCGGCCAACAGAGCTAAGTAGAGGCGGGTTTGCCAACGGCCGTTTAACTCATCAAGCGTCGCGGGACGGCCGGTTTTCCAATCGAACACGTGGGCAAATGGTTTGTTTTGGGCATCTTCACCTATGACGAGCAGGTCAAAACGGCCGTACAGCAGATGATTACCCAACGGCACCGTCAGACCTGTTTCTGGCAGAAAGTGGGCGCTGTCAGGTAAGTTTTTAACCGGTGAATGGGCGTTGAATGCTTGCCACCATTGCTGGATACGGCCGTTGGGAATAGCGCTTTGCGTGATGGGTAAACCTAAAAAATGACGTTCTAACAGTTGATGAAAATCTTGTCCTTGCTGCAACAGCTGTTCGGTGCGTTCGGGCAAAGGGCTGGCAGGCCAGGGCAAGCGGCGCAGCGTGCGCAGCTGGAAGCGGCGCTGGCAGGCCAGGAAGTTGGCCAGTTTGTACTGGCTCAGGGTTTGGCGCTGGTCCATCAGACCCAAATGTTGCCGTCAGGCGAACGCATGAACAGGACAGGGATGCCCCAATACGGACTTTCTAGAATGGCGAACCTTAGGCCTAAACGAGCTTTTGTTACTGCCCAATCCAATGGTTTGCCCATGGCTAAAAATTCATAAAGCGTTTTCATAAATGGTTTTGCAGCTTCGTTAGGTAAATCATATTGCATTGCCACAACGGCGGGCAGTCCCCCCCATACCAGCTTTGGAGCCAACCCCATAAACGCTTCTGTCGAGCTGGATTTTTCGGATTTATCAGATGTTGCCCCTGATTGGCAGGCGCTTAAGATGATTAGTTTGGTGTCATTTCCCTGAAAAAGATCTAACATTAAATTACCATCTAATAAAACGTGTTTATTTCTTGGGCTATCTAAAGCAATGGCACCGCTACCATTCTTTTGAAGTTTGCCATGTCCAATGAAATGGAAAATGTGAGGCGGATTTTTGCTTACCTTCGAGAATAGTTCTGCAGATGTTGCGTTTGGTAGTTCCTCAATGATAACTTTTCCTGATTCGGTTAAGTTGCTTAAAGCTTCTTTTACCGCGTCAAGTTCACTTTGAATATCTAGTTGAGCTAAATCTTTGGGATTGGCCCAAGCCAACAGGATTTTCACTGTGCTAGGTACCGAAATAGGTGCAGGTGCACGATTAGTGGGCATATAGCGAACCAGTGGTGTGTCGTCGTTTACTGCTAGGAATGATTTGTCATCTCGGCAATATTCCCAGGGTACCTGGTACAGTTCATTTGATTCCTGATTAATGTTGATGCGAACCCGAACGCCTTCTTTTCCATTATTTCGAGCTAGATTTAAACTAGTGTTGAATAATTCCTGAATTTTCGGCTGGAACAAAAAGCCCCGAAGAATTTCGCCCATGTCCTGAGCAAATCGATTCTCGGAAATTTGCACATCCTTTAATCGATACGCTAAATTTTGGAATTCATCATTTTCAAATGGAAAGACTTGACGAATGGAAGCGGCTGTTTCCCCATAAGGTGATTTGGCTTCCAAAGAATACTCATTCGTATTGCCGGTTGGCCGTATTGTGATGTCAAAATTGTCATAAACCGTTTTAGGTGGTTCCGGTTCAGCCGGTGCCTCGTTTTTACTCCCATTGCCATTAGCCTCGGCTTCAGCGGGTCTTTCCGGTTTAGACAGATCCGGTTCTGGGCCACCAAACTTAGTTAAATCGATGCGTGGTTTCAGGCTGTGGATTACCTGCAACAATTCTGGCGTGATGCCGTTGCGACGGGCAAACTCCTGCAGTTCTTGCGACTTGCGCCGAATCGTATCTCCTGCCAGATTTTCATAGCTAATGTCAACGCCGGTTTCAAACTTCAGCTCCATACAAAGGGTGCGGATGCCGTCCAGATCGAACATAGCTTCAATGAGTTGGTATATATGGCGGTAGTCAGACATGGAAATGCTCTCTTTTCTTATTTGATTGATTTTGATTGGTTGCTCTTGGCGTGGCTACTGTGCATCATACAAAGCTTGCTCCAGATGTCAAGCAAATTTTGTTTTTACCGATTACTGACTCACTGATTACCGATAACGGCAATTAATGGGTCAAAATCTTGCTTAGGAATAATTTGGTGCGTTGGTGCTGCGGATTGTTGTACAAATCCTCGGGTGAAGCGACTTCTACCACCTGTCCGCTGTCCATAAACACCATGCGGTCGGCGGCGGCCCGAGCAAAGCCCATCTCGTGGGTGACCACTACCATCGTCATGCCTTCCTTGGCCAGGTCCAGCATCACATCCAGCACTTCTTTAATCATTTCCGGGTCCAGGGCGCTGGTTGGTTCATCAAACAGCATGATTTTCGGGTTCATGGCCAGGGAACGGGCGATGGCCACACGCTGCTGCTGTCCGCCAGAAAGCTGCCGTGGATAGGCGCCTGCTTTTTCCGGGATGCCCACGCGTTCCAACTGTTCCATGCCAATACGTTCCGCTTCGGCTTTGTCCCGCTTGCGCACTAATCGCTGAGCGATGGTTACATTTTCCAGGGCGGTGAGGTGGGGGAAGAGGTTGAATTGCTGGAATACCATGCCCACTTCAGCCCGCACTTCATTGATGTTGGTCTTTTTATCTTCCAGGTGCAGCCCTTCGATGTAGATGCTGCCGCTGGTGGGGGTTTCAAGATGATTGATGCAGCGCAGAACGGTGCTTTTGCCAGAGCCGCTGGGACCAATAATGATAACCACTTCGCCCTGGCGAACCGTTAAGCTGACGGCTTTTACCGCTTCAATCTGGCCAAAATATTTGTGCAAATCTTGGATGACAATCATATCGTTATTCATAATGTTTACCTTTCTCCCACGCGAATGCGCCGCTCGTACCAGCGCAGCAAGAGACTGAGGGTGAGGGTCATGGCTAAATACAAAAAGACGATGACCAGGTAGGATTCGGGGAAGCGGAAGGTGCTGCCGGCGTGGAGCCGCGAGCGTTGGGTCAGTTCCCGCACGGCCAGGACGGAAGCCAGGGAAGAATCCTTGAGCATGGCGATAAAATCATTGCCGAGAGCAGGGGAAATGTTGCGAATGGCCTGGGGCAAGATGATGTACTGCATTGCCTGGCGGGCGGTCATGCCCAGGGAGCGGGCGGCTTCCATTTGCCCTTTAGAGATGGACTCAATACCGGCGCGGAAAATCTCGGCTAGAAAAGCGCCATAGATGATAGCCAGGGCCAGAATAGCGCGTAGTTCAATCGAAACGTCTCGGTTGTTGATGCCGATGCTGTTGCTAACGGCGGGGACAATGACAAAGGCGAGAGTGAGAATGAGCACCAGCGTGGGCACACCGCGAATAAATTCCACATAGGTAATGGCAATATTGCGGATGAGCCTGTTTTGGCTGATGCGCCCCAGTCCGGCTAAGAGGCCAAAGACCAAAGCCAGCCCAAACCCCCCGAGGGTCAGGTAAAGGGTGGTGGTGATGCCCGGAAAGATAAAAATAAATGCTTCATTGTAGCCATTGGTTACGGCCGTTACTGAGGTCAAAACACCTTCGTTTTCAGCAACAAACGTCTTGGCAGTTCTTTTATCTAGCAGCACCGCATCAATCTCGCCTGTGATAAGCGGTTGAATGGCATCTGTCAGTTGGGAGAATTCTTGAATACGATCTCCTGACAGCTCTTCGTTGGCGAGATCGTAGCCCGCCCCGTCTGGCGGTACCCCCACGATCATCTCGTCTTCTCTGACAACTTTACTAAAGTTTTGCAGATCGCCAGCATCTTCTACCCGAATGAGCATTTGCGGCCCAGGTTTCCAAAGAATCAGGAAAGCCATCATGGCTAAGAAGGTGATAATGGCCACCAACCACCAGGGGAAGTCGCGCCAGTCGCTGGTTGAGGGTTTACGAATTTCAGGATTGTCGAGGGATGGGGGTTGAAGAATTTCTGGTCCAGCCATGTTTTCTCTCCTGTAAATGAAACGGCCGTTTCCCATCAGCCGCCCTTGCCATTGTGAAGTCGCTCAAATGCAAAGAAGCGCCAGTTAAATGAAATAACTGACGCTTCTAATCTTAACCCGCTTGTGAATGTTTACAAACGAATTATTTTTTGATAAGGAAAACGCACGTATCCACGTGATTTATCTTAGAAAACTTTGTGCGCTTTTCCTCAACGGGCCGTTATTCTTCAGGGAACAAATCGTCATATGTGATGGTGAAGTTTGGGCCAAAGTATTGCAGATTCACCTCTTCCAGGAAGCCATTGCCGGCCAGCTCTGCCAGGGCTGCGTTGACGGGTTCTACCAGTTCGCTGTCCAGCGGGTAGATAAAGCCAAGCTGGTCGCTGGACATGGAGGGGCCAACCAACTGCAATACATCTGCGTTTTCACCCAGGTAACCTTGGCCAGCTACCTCGTCGATGATGACCGCGTCAATGTCGCCAGCGATGAGCGCCTGCACGGCAAAGGGGAACTGCTCAAATGCCTGAATGCGTTCTTCCGGCAAATACTGCAATGCGGTTTCATAATTGGTGGTGCCGGTTTGCGTGCCCAGGAGTAGGTCCTCATCGTTGACAATGTCATCAATGCTTTCAATGCGGTCGTCATCAAGACGAACCAGCAAACGCTGCTCGATGTTGATGTAGCCGTTGGAGAAAGCCACAATTTCAGCGCGGTCATCGGTGATAGTGATGCCGTCGGCGGCGGCATCATACTGGCCATCGGCCACGGCCTGGATCATGCCTTCCCAGCCTGCTTCCACAAAGGTGGGTGTACAGTTGATGAGGCTGCAAATCTCATTCCAAACGTCGTAATCCCAACCAGCCGGTTCGCCCGTATCAGGATCGATGTAGTTGAAGGGCAGGTAGGCGTTTTCTACGGCGATGGTTACTTCGAGACCGTCCAGGTCGGGTAAAGCAGCATCTTCTTCCGTGTCACCTTCTTCTGTTGGGAAGAGATCGTCATAGGTGACGGTGAAGTTCGGGCCAAAGTATTGCAGATTCACCTCGTCCAGGAAGCCATTTTGGGCTAACTCGCCTAGAGCGGCGTTGACTGGATCAACCAGATCGCTGCCCTGGGGGTAGATGAGGCCGAGCTGGTCGCTAGACATGGACGGGCCGACCAGCTGCAAAGCGTCTGCATTTTCGCCCAAGTAACCTTGGCCAGCTACTTCGTCGATGATGACCGCGTCAATATCGCCAGCGATGAGTGCCTGCACGGCGAAGGGGAATTGCTCAAAAGCTTGGATACGATCTTCTGGTAGGAATTGCAGGGCGGTTTCGTAGTTGGTGGTGCCGGTTTGTGTGCCTAAAACAAGCTCGTCGTTGTTGACAATGTCGTCAATGCTTTCGATGCGGTCCTCATCCAGACGGACGAGCAGGCGCTGCTCGATGTTGATGTAGCCATTGGAAAAATCGACAATCTCGGCGCGGTCATCGGTGATGGTGATGCCATCGGCGGCGGCATCATACTGGCCATCGGCCACAGCCTGGATCATACCTTCCCAACCGGCTTCCACAAAGGTGGGGGTGCAGTTGATGAGGCTGCAAATCTCGTTCCAGACGTCGTAATCCCAGCCAGCCGGTTCACCTGTATCGGGATCGATGTAGTTGAAGGGCAGGTAGGCGTTTTCTACGGCGATGGTTACTTCGCGGCCAGCTAAATCTGGTAAACCACTTTCGTCGCTCGTAGTGGCCTCACTGCCGCTGTCAGCTTCGCTGCTGCCGGAATCGGCTTCGCTACTGGTGTCAGCTTCACTGCCGCTATCGGTTTCGCTGCTGCCAGTGTCAGTGGTTTCATCGGTAGCTGGTTCGCTGCTGCCACTACCGCAGGCGACAAGCAACAGCCCCAATAAGAATAGAGCTAAAAACCAAATTAAGTTTCGTTTTTTCATGGGTAATCTTCTCCTCGTTTGTGAAAGTTACTACGAAAAACTAGATGTTTTGGCGGCGTTTCTAAGAAGACCAATTATGACATGGCTTAACGAATGTGCCAATTTTGACAGGAGTGGGGTGGGTGTTGAAACGGCCGTTGGGCAAACTTACCAACTGGCGGTTGGGCAGACAAACGTCTTTTTGGTCTGTTTAACTAAAAAGCACTTTTATTACGAACCGCCAAACATTTGCAGCAAGGCGATGGCCGCCACAATAAAAAAGATAGCCAGGCAGCCTAAGCGTATCAATGAGGCAGTGAGTTTAAACGCCAAACGGGCAAAAAAGAGGCCGATGAGCAATACGGCCGTAATCACCACCAGTCGCGTAATTTCTTCGGGTTGTAAGTTGAGAATTGTGTCCATTTTTACCTCGTATTTTCCGGTAAGCGATACGTTACGAACTTACTGATTACTGGTTACCGACTCGCTGCCCTCACGTATCCACAAGGCCAACAGCAGGGCGGCAACGGCCGTAATAATAGCAGAAACCAGGCCATTGCTGGAAAATCCAAAGCGGGTAAACAAAAATGGCCCCAGCCAGGAACCCAGGGCCCGTCCCAAAGCCCCAGCTGCCAAAATACTAGACATCACCACGCTGCGCGCCGAGGGCACAATTTCCGTCATGAGTGGGATGCCGCCCACGACGGTGATCTCAAAGGTGAGGAACAGCGCGAAATAGGCGACCAGTGCGGCCGTGAGATTGTTTGCCGTCAGTGGCAGCAGCAGGCAGGCCAGAGCATTTAGCAGGGCGGTGGTGATGACAACCGGGCGTTTTCCGAAACGGTCCACGGACCAACCGGCAAACAGTTCACCCACAATTTCGGCCCCACCAATGACCCCGGCAGAGGCCCCCAACGCCACCAGGCTCAGGCCAAAATTTAGCTCCATCCAATCGCCAAAGACCAGGAAAACGGTTTCGTTGCTGGCCATGAGCAAAGCCATGTACAGCATGGCCGCCCAAATAACAGGCTGCTGCCGCACCACACGCAAGTAGTCTGTTAGATTGGCCCCGCGTCCTGGAATTTTTTTGTTTACTTTGGGTAAATATTTGTAAAGGAAAACGGCCGTAATCACGCCAAACAGCCCCAGCCAGAAAAACGAGGCCGACCACCCCTGCTGCTCGATGGCAATCCCCAGCAGCGGCCCGCCCACCAGCAGCGCGCCTGCCCAGGAGAATTCCGTCACGGCCACGGCCCAGCCCCGCTGCTGGTACGGCACCATCTCCCCTACGTATGCCTGCATCGCCGGGTCATAAATCACCTTGGCGATGGAGATGATGATAAGTGCTGCGCCAAACAGCCCATAGCTCGGCCACAGCCAGACCAGCAAGCAGCCTGCGCTAAAAAGAAGCATCGCGCCAAACATGGTTGCCTTACGGCCGAATCGTTCCGACAAGGGGCCAAAGAGCGGGCTGAGTAGCCCGGACAGATTGCGCAGGGTGACGAGACGGTAAACGGCCGTTACCGGCACATTGAGTTGGCGAGCAAACGCGGGCGCAAACGGATACACCATGCGCAGCCCCGTGTTCAGGCACAGTCGTGCCAGGGTAATCAATATCAGCTGCCAGGAAAGGCGAGTGGGCTTCGGGTTAGTCACGGGTAGAAGTGTAGCGGAAAGGCCCGTGACAGGACAACAATTAGAGCCTATTTTATACGAAGGAACAAAGGCAGAAAGAGACAAAGAAAGGCCTCTTTGTTCCTTACGTTTCTTCGTTTCTTTGTATTGAAAATAACAGCCTTAAAAATATGAGCGATTGATTCTGCGCCAGTGCTTCCCCCTAAATTCGGTGTTACAATCGAGTGGTATGGCGAAGAAAACAAAACGACCTCCCCCTCATAAACAACATTCTCTGGACTTGAAAACAGCCCTGCCCGTCACGGTGCGAATTGTGCTGACGCTGCTGCTGCCATTTGCCCTGACGCTTATTTTGGGCAGCCGCGAGGGCAGCAATGCTCCGATTTTAGGTGGCATTGGTGTGGCCAGCTGGTTTTTGGGGCTGTTTTGGTATGGTTTGCCGGGGCTGGGGCTGCGGGGTGGACGGCCGTTATTCGCTGGCATTGGTTTTGCAACGTTAGGCTGGCTGGCCTTTTTGTTGTTCCGCTTTACCTTCATCTTGCTTAATCTCAATGCCGCCGATTCAGGCCGCAGCTTCATCTATTTGCTGTTGTTTGAAGCGTTTGCCGTGCAGCTGTGGGCCTTTGGGCTGCTGTTTCGCAGTCTGGTTGAATGGCGCGGTCCCCTGGCAGCGGCAATCGGCAGCGGCCTTGGGTTTGGCGCTGTGGCTTTTGTCCTGTTCCAAGAAGCGTACGGCAGCGATATGATTAGCTTGCTCTATTTTTTGGTGTGGGGCATTTTTTACGGCATTATCCGGCTGCGAACGGGCAGCTTTTTGGGCAGCATGCTCGTTCAAACATTGCACAGTTTTACCGTTTGGGTAGCGTTTGGACCACTGCCTGCGCTAACGTCCGCTGACAGTTTACCGACGGTTTACTTGCTTACTGGCTTGGTTTATTTAGTTGTCATTTGGCGGCTGTGGCCCAAGGAAGAGGCGGACTATCGAGTGTAAACCGTGGTCGGTGATCGGTATTCGGTAAACAATGATCGGTTTACCGAATATGAGATTTTGGAGACATTATGTCAACTTTAACCATCACAATTGATGAACGAATGCGACTGGTAACAGCCGTTTTGGCTGCGAGCGATTGGCCAGATGAGGAACAAAAGCAGCAACCTCATGCTGTGCATTCGCAGGCGAAGCAAGTGCGTCAGTTTGTGCAGCCATTTCGCAGTCATCCAGCCGTTAATGGGGTAAACGAGGCGCTGCTGAACGGCGTTGAGCTAGAAGAGCTGTTTAGCGCAGCGCTGCGCAGCACCTGGCCAGGTTTTCGGCCTACGTCTGAACTGCCTCACTTGCTAAAGATTAACGAGTGGGTTCATTCGCTGGCTAATTTTGCCAGTGAAACGTCTATCATGACGCTTTTTTGGCCCCAGCATACGGCCGTTTGGCAAGAAGCCCAAGCCGCCCTGGAAAAAATATTTGCTGGCGATCGTTTGCTAACGTGTCTGGCGCGGCTGCATGATGGTGACATTGAAACGGCCGTTACCCTTATGCCCAACCTGGTGTATCCCGCACTGACCCCCGTTGTGGCCACAACCGATGACGACCTGCTGCTGTTGCTGCCGCCGCCTAAAGCCGTGGGGGAATCGCCTCCCTGGCCTTACGACGAAGGCCAGGGTTGGGTGGTGGCCACCGTTTGCCGGCAGCTCATACCTTATCTGCTGGTTACTGAGTTGGCCCAAATGAACCGGCAGGAGCAGCATCTGGCGCTGCATACCGCTGCGGCTTACTGCTTAGGGCAGATGCTGGATGAATTTGAAGCGCAAGCCTATCTGCTGCGTACAAAAAAAGCCCACGACATGCCTGAACTACCCGCCCTGTTTGCCAAATTGCAGACAGAAATTGAAAATAGAAACGGCCGTCCTCTGGCCTCACTGTTTGAAAAATAGAACGCAGATTATCCTGATTGCCCTGATTTGCCTGATAAAAAAGGATCAGGTGAATCAGGCAAATGTCGCGGAGCGACCGCTTTGCGTACAGCGTCCCATTTCACCAATCGCGAATCGTCAATAAAAGGAGTTTTCCCATGTCCTACGAATTCATTCTCACTCGAACCGAAGGCCGCGTTGGTCTGGTGCAGCTCAACCGCCCCAAAGCGCTTAACGCCCTCAATCGTGGGCTGATGAGCGAGCTAATGTCTGCCCTGGAGCTGTTTGATACCGACGATAATATTGGCTGCATGGTGATCACCGGCAGTGAAAAAGCGTTTGCCGCCGGGGCCGACATCAAAGAGATGGCCAACGCCACGCCTGCTGCTATGCTGAACAATCCGTTTATCGACTACTGGGATCGACTGCGCAAGATTGGCAAACCGGTGATTGCGGCCGTTTCCGGTTTTGCCCTGGGCGGTGGCTGTGAACTGGCGATGGCCTGCGACATGATCGTGGCCAGCGAGAGCGCTAAATTTGGCCAGCCAGAAATCAACCTGGGCATTATCCCCGGCGCAGGTGGCACCCAGCGCATGACCTATGCCGTGGGTAAAGCGTTGGCGATGGAGATTGTATTGAACGGCCGTTTCCTTTCCGCCAGCGAAGCCCAACAACATGGTCTCATTAACCGGGTGGTGCCTGTGGAACTCTACCTGGAAGAAGCCATCAAATTTGCTGCCGAGATTGCCGCCCGCGCCCCCGTGGCTCTGCGCCTGGCCAAAGAAGCCGTCAATGCCGTCTTCGAGACGCCGCTGCAAGCCGGGCTGGCCCACGAGCGCCGCCTCTTCTACATGCTCTTCAGCACCGAAGATCAAAAAGAGGGCATGGACGCCTTCATCAACAAGCGCCCTGCCACCTGGCAGGGCAAATAACGGCCGTCCTATAGGGGTAAGGTGACGTGAGCTAAACTTAGGTTTCCTGCACCTTGTTCTCGCGTTGTTTTGCCCCAATACCACTTAATCACATGGTAAATTTAGTTACAAAATGGTTTAGGTTACTTTTTAATCGGTTCACTAGAAGCGAAATAGCCTCCCCACCAGATAACAAGTATCCCCCTCACAACAATCGAAAGAGATTAAATCGTGAAGATGTTCTTAGACATATTAACGAGGTTGCAGATCGCTCGCAGATCGACTTTTCTGGAGCCGACATGCGGGGAATCGATCTTGATGGCCTTAACTTAGATGGCATCAAATTTGGGGATAGGAAAAGCTTAACCGGAGCAGATTTATCGTGGGCTACAATAAAAAATGCTAGTTTGAAGGGGGCTGATTTAAGTTTTATAAATTTCGCAAATGCGAAAGCATATTCTAGCGATTTCGCGTATTCTATTTTTTATGGTGCCAATTGCTCAGGTACAGATTTTCGTCGAAGTGATCTGACAAGGGTAGATTTTTATCGGACAAATCTTTCAGCTGCAAATCTAAGTCAGGCACGCCTTACAGGTGTCAATTGGTACTTAGCACAGCTGGATAGTACTGTCTTTCAAAGAAAAGATTTAGGGGGAAAATTACTCTTAGAGAATGATGATTATTACTTAGATTATTATCGCAGATTAGCGGCAAGAATTGGGAAAAAAGATGCTTCGATTAGGCCAAGCGCCAGATTATTTAGAACAATTCAGATATATGAAGCATTCAGTGCAAATTGGCAGTCGGTTGGGCAGTCTAAAGATGCCACATGGGCATATCTCAGAATGAGAAAACTTGGGAAACACCTGCACCTGCCCAAATACGCCAGGCCAATTTTTGGAGAGGCTGAATTAAACGATGTGTCTATAAAAATTGATAATGAGCGTACTTTTCGAGGGAAAAGCAAATTTCATCCTAGAGTGTTGGTTTTTTATTTTCGACATTTATTGCTTTGGTTGGGAGACTGGTTGGTTGAACTTCTGTGCGATTATGGAGAAAGTATTTGGCGGGTGTTGTTTTGGATAATTTCAATTATTTTAGTTATCGGTCCATTTACCATTTGGTCGTTAGGTGGACTTGCTTGGACCGGAGAAAACGTGCAATTTTATAGAACTATCTCCGATCCTTTTCAACGGATATTATATTCTTATTTCCAGTATGTACTTTACATGATTGATACAATTACAACAGCAAATTTCGCAGAAATGAAGCCCCATAATGATCTTGTCAGAATAGCGTCTGGCTTAATGTCTCTTTTGGGAATTTTTCTCGCTGGTTTGTTGGGCTTTGTTGCTGGAAATCGTATTCGCCATTCATAATAAATTATGTCAAATTTTTTTGTCTGCCCATATGGGCGAGCTGGTGTTTTGAAGAGCCAACTTGCACATCGTCATAATTCTCTAGACGTGCTAACGATAACGGCCGTTACACCGTTTGACCAAGTCCATCATATCGAACTGGCTTTGTGACCCAAACCCAATTGGTGCGCCTGAGCTATCTAGCTAAGCTGCTGAATGTGGCTACCATAGGTGAATTATTACCAAATGCAATCGATTTAACACGCGGTTATTAAGTGGGCATGTTATGATAACAGTGCAACGGTTGATACGGCCGTTGCGTAGAGAAATTGCCTAAGTAAAAAGTGAAAAGCAAAAAGTTCACTGACCACTTTTTACTTATCACTTATCACTCTCAAAAAGGAGCATTCTAAATGAAAAAAAGTCACGAAGTAGATTACCAAGTATTTGGCGACGACTTGCAGTTTGTGGAAATAGAACTGGACCCCAGCGAAACGGTTATTGCTGAAGCTGGCGGTATGATGTACATGGAAGACGGCGTTGGCTTTGAAACAAAAATGGGCGATGGTTCCAAGCCAGATCAGGGATTTTTAGGTGCTTTGGGCAGCATGGCCAAGCGGGCGTTCACGGGCGAATCGATCTTTATGACCCACTTCACCAACAACGGCCAGGGCAAAAAGCATGTCGCTTTTGGCGCACCATACCCCGGCAAAATCATTGCCATCGACCTGGATGAAGCCAATGGCGAACTGATCTGCCAAAAAGATTCCTTCCTTTGTGCCGCCTTAGGCACTGAGGTGAGCATTGCCTTTAGCAAGAAGTTGGGCGCAGGCTTTTTCGGTGGCGAAGGGTTCATTTTGCAGCGGCTGCGTGGCGATGGCAACGTGTTCATTCACGCTGGCGGCACCATCGTTGAAAAGCGGCTCAACGGCGAAAAGCTCATGGTTGATACCGGCTGTATTGTCGCTTTTGAATCAACGATTGATTACGATATCCAGCGAGCAGGTAACCTGAAATCGATGGTTTTTGGCGGGGAAGGGCTCTTCCTGGCGACGCTGCAAGGTACCGGGCGCGTTTGGCTGCAATCACTGCCGTTCAGCCGCCTGGCCGACCGCGTGCTGCAAAATGCCAAATTTAGCAGCGGTGGTGGTGGCAAATCGTCCGGCGAAGGCTCCATCCTGGGCCGCACCGTCACCGATCTGCTCCAAGGCTAGAAGCTAGCCACAGAGAGCACAGAGATTTGAGAGGCTTTTCTCTTTTTCCTCTGTGTTCTCTGTGGCCAAAATTTATGCAGTTATGGATGCCCGCACGTCGCGGGCATCTTTGATCAGGGTAGCCCACACCTTGTTTTGTTCGGCAGGGTCTTCAAAGGAGAAGTAGATGGTGCGCGGTTTCAGGCGGCTGATGTCTTCGTTAGCGCCGCCGCCCACGAAGTAGGCAAGGGCGTTGTTGCTGTGGTCCGGCCCCCACGATTCCAAAAAGGTGATAGCCAGCGTGCTAATTGGTTCTTTGCCAAACAAAATCCAACCCGCCTCTATTTTTTGCAGGGTACGGGCGTTGAAGAATTGGTAAAGGAAATTCTTGGGTTTGTACTCCACCATGACGATGTGGTCGCCCAAGGGAACGTGCCAGTAGTGGGCTGGTTTAACCAGGAGCACCGTGTCTGTTTTGGTGGTGACGGCGTAACGCCCAGAGGCGCGGACGGCGATCTTTTCATTGGCTTCAAGCGGCTGGACCGTTTCTGGGGGGAGAACGGCCGTATCCGCCACAATAAACTTGTTATACCCTTCCTTCTTGGCCCGCCGGTAAATAAAACCCACGTACACCCACAGCAAAAAAGTGAGAATGCTGGCCGCCCAGCCCCATTGCAGCACAATCGAGGCCACAAAAAGCCAAAAAACAAAAAAGCGCAGCCAGCCGCTGTGTGTCGCGCCCAAAAAGGTGCGCCGCTGGCTAAAGTAGGCAAACGCATACAGGCGACCGATGTAACTGTAGTAGAGATGTTTGATGAAGGGTAGGTTTTCCATGGTGTTCAATTGTACGGTTAAATGGGTGAGTGAAAAGGGATAAGTGAAAAGTTGGCTCTCACTTTTTACTTTTCATTTCTTTTCTAAGATGCCCACCAGGTGAATCTTCCGCCCGGCGGGGAGCGCATCTTCAAAATAGGACATCAAACTAAACAAAGGGCGGTTAAAGGCCAGGTAGGTGGGGTCGGGGATGGTATGCAGGATAGTGAGTTGCAGGCCGGATTGGGCAGCCAGGTGGGCCAAAGCGGTCTGGCTGTTGGCACGGTAATGGGTGGTAAAGGTGTCGTTGGCGGAACGGCCGTACAGCCCCGCCACCAATCGCCCCTGCAAACGACCCAATTTGCCCAACGTTTTGTTCAGCAGCGCCAGGGGGTGACGGCCGTTGGGCGTGATGAACACAAAGACCCCGCCCGGTTTTAAAACGCGGGCAATGGATGTGAAAGTGAGAAACGGCCGTGCCAGATGTTCCAATACCCAGCTGGCAAAGGCCACATCAAACGTGTTTGGGGCAAAAGGCAAGTCGTCACTGAAGGCCACGGCGCTGCTGAGTTTTAGGCGATGTTCGTGCAGCGACAGCCAATCTGGATCGATACCCACGATTTGATCCAGCGGATGATTGAGCTGTTCTACCAGTCCGCCGCGCCCGCAGCCGATGTCCAACACGTGTGCCTCTGGCGTCAGCTGCTGCCGGACCAAGTCCGCATACAGTTCTGTTGCCGGTTGCCAGCCTGGATGTGCAGCCCGGTACTGTTCGCGCCATTCGTTTTGCTTGTCCAATGAGAGCATAAGGGCCAATTGTACCTTGCTTGGCCTGGACTGGGACGAATTAGCCCCCTGTTTTTGCCAAATTGAGAGAAAAGTCATCTGATTTTAAGCGCCAAAATCCATTAAATTGTTTTTACTTGGAAGTGAACTGCATTTGCACATCGCCGGGTAACAGTTGGCTTGCAGCTTGCTTAAACATCACACACCGCAATATTGGGGAGCAAAAATGGTTAAACACAGAATTTTCATTGTACTGTTGGTTATGGTTGGCTTGCTGCTGATTGCTTGCCGCGAGCAAACGCCAGATGTTGAGGCGCAGTTGCAAGCGGCACTGGCCACCCACGAGGTCACCTCTTTAGACATAGGCGATTCTCCGGAAGCGGCCAAAGCCGCCTTGGGGCAGATGCTCTTTTTCGACAAGGTGCTGAGCGGCAATCGGGATATTTCTTGTGCCACCTGCCACCATCCATCGCAGGGTAGTGGGGATGGCTTGCCCGTTTCTATTGGCACAGGCGGCGCGGGTTTAGGACCAGCTAGGCAGATTGGATACGGCCGTTCCTTTATTCCTCGCAACGCCCCCGAAGTGTTTAACCGGGGATCTGCCGAATGGACCACCATGTTTTGGGACAATCGCGTCATCGTTGAAGACGGCGTTTTCCATACGCCTGCGGGTGAAAAGCTGCTGCTTGGGTTAGACAATGTTTTGGCCGCTCAAGCTATGTTTCCCGTTACCTCTGCTGATGAGATGCGTGGTTCGGCAGGGGATGTGGACGCGCTGGGCAAAGCCAATGAGCTGGCTCTGATTGCTGCCGACGATTTGCCCGCCATTTGGGCCGGATTGATGGAACGGCTGTTGGCTTACCCGGAATACGTGGCGCTGTTTCAGGCCGCTTATCCTGACGTGACTGTGGCCGATCTCACCTTTGCTCACGCGGCCAACGCCATTGCTGCCTTTGAGATTCAGGCCTACTCCTTGCCCAACAGTCCGTGGAACAATTATCTGAACGGTGATTCGATCGCGTTAACCGCGTTGGAAAAAGAAGGGGCGCGCTTGTTTTACGGCGAGGCGAACTGTGTCAACTGCCACAGTGGCAGCCTGCTAACCGATCAGACGCCGCATGCGCTGGCGGTGCCGCAGGTGGGGCCGGGCAAGGGTGATGAGTCGCCGCTGGATTTGGGGCGCTGGCGTGAAACGGACGCAACGAGCGACATGTATGCCTTCCGCACGCCGTCGCTGCATAATGTGGCCGTGAGTGGCCCTTACATGCATGATGGCGCGTTTGCTACGCTGGAAGCGGCCGTATTGCATCATCTCAATCCAGAAGCCTCTTTGCTTACTTATGATCCAGCCACGCATCTGCATCCAGATTTAGTTGATACATTTCAGAATGATCCCGCGCTGTTGGCAGAAATGTTAGAGTACGTCGATCCAGCCTTGGCTCCGGCACGTGCCCTCAGCGATGCCGAGATCGAGGCGCTGCTGGCTTTCCTGCACACACTAACCGATCCGGCCGTTACCAAGCTGGACCAGTATGTGCCCGCCAGCGTGCCCAGCGGCTTGCCTGTGCAGGACATCGTGATGCAAAACAGCAACTAAACCAAAGTGACTGTCAGCTGAAGCTAAAAATGCAAAAAGCCCTGTCAATCTCGTTGACGGGGCTTTTTGCATAAGGCGGGAGTGAATGGGAGTCGAACCCACCGCCGCCTGCTCAGCGCAGCCGGCCACCAATTTTGAAGACTGGGGCGCCCACCGGGACACAATCACTCCCACGTTTAAGTTTAACGCAGGCGGTAAGATTTGGGTACTTCCTAAAAGCAAAACACAAATGGCACGAAGAGACGAATGAGGCGAATATTATTAAAAGATTCGTGTTATTCGTCTATTCGTTTTATTCGTGGTGGTCTTTTCCCCTCGTCCACTTTACCATTACGGCCATGTTTGGCTCAGGCAAGCTGCGATCATTTTGGCCCTGGCTGGCGGTGCTGCTCATTACTGCGTTGGCAGCACAACCGCTGTGGGGACTCCCGCCGCAAGGGGATGATCTCTTGCTGCACTATTTCCGCATCCCGCTGGTAAACGCGCAGTGGGCGGCTGGCGTGCCGCTGGCCCGCTGGCAGCCAGACCTGATCTACGGCTACGGCTCACCGCTGTTTACCTTCTATCCGCCACTGAGCGCCTTTTTGCTGACGGCGCTTTACTGGCTGGTGGGGCAGCAGGCAGGCGTCGCCATTAACTTGTTGTTTGCCTTGTGTTTGCTGCTGGGCGCGGTGGGCATGTTTGGCTTGGGGCGGGCGTTGGCTGGCGAGGTTGGCGGGTTGCTGGCCACGGCCGTTTTCACCCTGTCCCCCCATCTTGCCGCTCAAATTTACAGCCGGGGCAGCACGTCCAATAGTTTGGCACTGGCATTTGTTCCGCTGGTGGCCTGGTTGGTCTGGCGTGTGGGCGAACGGCCGTCTCCCCGGCGAGTTGTCACCGGAGCAGCGGCCGTTGCTTTGTTGATGCTATCACACATCGCTGCCAGCCTGCTGCTGCTGGGACCGCTGCTGGTGTGGGGTGTGGTGGCCGTGGCGGCTCAATCACACAATGACCGGCGGCGCTGGCTGGCGCTGGCGGGGGTGTTTGGCTTGGGATTGGCGCTGTCTGCCTTTGCCTGGCTGCCTGCGCTGACCGAAATTCAGTATACGCGTTACGCGGCCGAAGCGGGCAAGGTGTTTTACGGCGATCATTTTACGTCGCTGTGGGCCTGGCCAGGAACGGCCGTTGCTGAACTGGGCGGCGCGTATTTACCTAAAACGGTGGGGTTGGTAGCCTTGCTTTTGGGGGCGGGGGGGACGGCCGTTTCCGGTTGGTCATTGTGGCAGTGGCGGCGTAACGGTGGCGATTTTCCTGCTAGAGATGCTGTCTTTTTTGCCGCCGGGCTGTTGGGCTGGGGGGTCTTGTTCCTGACACTGCCTGCTTCCGAATTGATTTGGCGACTGGTTGCCCCGCTGCGCGGCTTGCAGTTTCCCTGGCGGCTGCTGGATGTACCTGCATTTTTTTTACCGCTGGCCGGACTGCGTCTGGTGATCAGTAATCGGTATTCAGTATTCAGTAAACAGTATTTGGTAGGCTTAGTTGCTGTGATTTTCTTGAGTTATGTCAATTTGGTGCCGTATTTGTACCCGCCGCGCTGGGCGGATTTGCCTGCCCAACCATCGTTAGCCGATGTAACGGCCGTTCAGCAAAAATACCAAATCATCGGGCTAACGGCCTGGGGTGAGTACAGTGATGCCAGGGTGACTGAATGGCCGTCTGGCCCCGTCGTGGCCGAAGGGTCTTCTTTGGCAGACAAGCTGCTGACGGCCGTTCCTGCCACCGACCTCATTGTGCAAGAGAGCGATCCGTGGACGGCCGTTTGGCAAACAAATTTCTCCCAACCGCAAACGCTCATCTTGGCCAGCCACATCTTCCCTGGCTGGCAGGCCCAGTTGGATGATGATTCTCTACCGGTTGATGCAGATGAAAACGGCCGTCTCCAACTCACTGTCCCGGCTGGGCGGCATATCCTGGCAGTGCAATTTGGCCGCACGCCCGTCCGCTGGCTGGCAGATTTTTTGTCAGTGGCTGGGCTGCTGGTTTGTTTGTGGCTGGTGGGGAAATCGAGAGATTGGAGATTGGAGACTGGAAAAAGTCCCAAATCTCTAATCTCCAATCTCCAATCTCCAATTGTGCCCGTTTTGGCAGCGGGGTTGGCGTTTATGTTGTTGGTGGGCAAGATTGCCTGGCTGGATCGGGTCGATTCGCCGCTGGTGGTTCATCCAGTGGATGGCCAAATTCCTGGCATTCCTGCGCCGCCCGCTGGCAATTTTAACAACGAGATTCAACTGGTGGGTGTGCAAACGGAGCTGCCCAACAAGCTCACGCTGTACTGGCAGGCGCTTCAGCCGCCCGCCGATTCGTACCGGGTGGCGCTGACTTTGCTGGATGGCCAGGGCCTGCCCCGCCAGACGTTCGTCAATCCCACGCCCGGCTACGGTGTGATGGCCAATTGGACTGCCGGGCAGCTGGTGCGGGATGCCTACACCTTGCCTTTGCCAGAGGAAGCGCCAGCGGCTTACACGGTGCAGCTTTCTTTGCTGCGCTCAGACGGCGAAGAGTGGCTGCCCCTGATGGATTTGGGGGGAGACGTGACGACGGCCGTAGCCCGGTTAAAGCAGCCGCCACCGGAAACGGCCGTTCCCGCCCAGGCCCAACCCATCGGCACCACTTTTGGCGACGGTTTCGTGCTCTCTCACGCCCTGGTGCCAGAAACGGTGTCGCTGCGTGCACCGTTGGCGTTAACGCTGTTTTGGCAGGTGGAAACGGCCGTTAGCGAAGATTACACCGTTTTTGTGCATCTGCTCACGCCAGCCGGGGAGTTTGTGGCCGGGCAGGATGGTCAGCCGCTGGAGGGTCTGTATCCGACTTCGTTTTGGGGCGAGGGGGAGATGATTGTGGACGGCCGTTCCTGGTTTGCCGATGTGCCGCCGGGGGAATACCAGCTGCAAGTGGGACTTTACCTGCTGGCAACGGGCCAGCGCCTACCCGTCAGCGGTCCTCACAGCGAGCTGGGCGACCGAGTGCCATTGCAGACGATCACCGTTGTGCCTTGAAACAACACCGCCTTGTCATGTTGAGCGCAGCGAAACATCCCTGAGGGCATACTCCTTCGCGGACAATGCTCTGGGACAGCGATCCTCAAAGGGATTCTTCCCTGCGGTTAGAATGACTGTTGAACTTGTCATGCTGAGTGCAACGAAGCATCCCTACGGACTTTATCCTTCACGGGCACGATTTTCACAGAATGACAATTTTAGGGTGAAACAATTTCAATGGTGCCAATCTGGTAAACCTGGTTGGGCTGCGGTTGGCCATTGATGGTCAATGGCAGACGTTCGATGGTTTCACTGTTGTACATGCCAATCCAAAGGGGGTAACGGCCGTTTGCCAAATCATCTGGCACCGTCAACGTGTACGTGTCATTAAAAACCTCGCCAGCGGCCCAGACGTGGCTGGGGTAGTCGCCATTGAGCGGTGGGCTGTCACCGGTGGCCAGCGGCTGCTGGTTGGGTTCGGCCAAATGCAGCAGCGTGGTCCAATCAGCCGGTGGTGGGGCGATGACTTGCCAGGTGACGTCAATTGCAATCGTGTCGCCGGGGCTGGCTTGTGGCGGTGGGCTGGAAACGGCCGTTAGCTGCACTGCCCCGCCAATCTCCGCCAACACGTCTTCAGAAGCATCAGGCCAATTCTTTGGCACAACTTTTACGCTGCTCACCGGCACGCTGGGCGGGTCCAACGACACATCATCCACCAACCGCACAAACAACTGCGCCAGCACCGGCGTTTTGATGTTGTCCGCCAGCCGTACCCCCATGCGGTCGGCCACGATGCTGCCCGTGGGCCATTCGGTGGCCGGGAACAGCCCGCGCCCGTGGAAGCTGTGGCTGCCGCCGATGGGCGTGAGCGAGCGGCCCAAAACGTTCACCACCAGCTCTGGCGGAATTTGGGGAATGCTTTCCGCCTGCCAGTAAAGGGTAAACCAGATTGTGTCGCCGGGAACGGCCGTTTCCGTTTCCATCTCTACGCCCAGCAGCGTCAATCCAGCTCCCATTTCCTGGTGCAAAGGCATTGCTTCATCGGGCAAATTGTCCAGAATGGGCGGCGGCTGGTAGGCCGGAGCAATCACGCCCCACAGGCTATAAAGCGTGGTTAGCAGCGCCAGAATAGGAGCCAGCCAGTAAAGCGGCTGCCAGCGCCAACTGGCCAATCCATAAGCTAATCCCAGCGCCAACGGTAGAATGGCGGGAAACAGCAGCCGTCCCTGCGCCGCCGGGGTGCGCAGCATAAACAGCACCAATCCGGCATACACGGCCAGCACCCAGCCAAAAAGCAGCAGGGGGAGGAGATAATTTTTGAGATTAGAGATTGGAGATTGGCGATTCGCTCTCAATCTCCAATCTCTAATCTCTAATCTCCCCATCCCCACCAATCCAACAATCACCACCCCATTCCACAGCCAATTCACCCACGCCGGGGCCAGCAGGTTGAACCAGCCAAAGACAGCGAAGAGCGAGCGCCACAGACCGCCGCTTTCGGCGAGCACCTGACCCAGCGTAAACGCCCGATCGCCGCCGGCGAGGCGGATGAACTGGCTGGTGGCGGTCCAGTCGCCGTAAAGCTGCCAGTTGCGCCACCACAGCCAGCCAGCGATCAGCAAAACAGGGAGCAGAAGGAAAACGGCCGTTTGCCAACCAACTCGTCCCAATTTACGCGGCCACTCAGCAATCCCATCCTTCAAACTGCGCACTGCCAAAAAACCGACGGCAAAAACCAGCAGCAGCACCCCGGCATTTTTACTCAGCGCCGCCAGGCCAATGGTGATGCCCAATAAAAGCAGTCGGCGTGTTGTCAGTGGGTTCTGCCACAGCCAGATGAGCTGCCACAGCGCGGCGGTACACAGAAAAATAATGAGCGCATCATTGCTGATGGCTGCATGTTGAAAGTTAAATTGGGGCAAAAAAGCAACCAATGCCGTGGCCAGTAACGGCCGTTTAGCATCATCAGGCCAAAGCAGGCGGGCGCTGAAAAAAATGCTTAGCAGCGTGCCCAGCCCCAGCAGCGTAGAGAAAATGCGCAGCAAATGGGCTGCCAGCACGGGGCCGTGCCAGGGCCACGTTTCGGCGGCGGTGTGGATAATTTGGTTGCGGTTCACCAGTGCGGCGGCGTTGCCGATGCCCTGTGTGCCAAAGGGATTAAGCCACACCTCTTCGCGGGCGCTGCTGGTGTCCAGGGGAGCAATCAGGGCCGCGCCCAGGATGTAGTACAGCGGGGGTTGGGCTGCTTCCTGGCTGAGCCAGGTGTCGTACACCTCTTCCACCACGGGCAGGCGTTTGTTTTCGGCGAGGTAAACGGCCGTAAAAAAGTGCCAATGTTCATCCGGGGCCTCAAACAAGGGATTGACCACGCCATAGGCCAGCGTAACCGATAAGTAGAGTCCCAAAATGAGTGGCAGCAATCGTTGTTTCATGGCAGGCGCAGCTCCACCAAATTGAGCTGGTTGTCGGGCTGGGGTTGATTGTTTTGGCTGACGGACGGCCGGGCGAAGCTATCTGGCTCAAACAAACCAACGCGAATGGTGTAGAGTCCTGGTGGTAAATCCGGCGGCAGCGGCAGGTGGTGCATGTCCTCGATCACTTCGTTGGGGCGCCAGCCGGTGGTGGGGCGCAATCCCTCGGCAGGCACAAAATCCCGCTGGACCATAATCTCACCGGAAGCGTCCACCAGATGAACAAACACAAACCAGCCTGTTTCCGGCACCGAGTTTGCTTGCCAGTACAAAGTTAGCTCGACTGCTGCCGGGTCTGTAGACAGGTCATAGCTGTGTAGTTGAATGTGGTTACCAAACTGCGCCTCCACCAGTGTACTGTCTTCAGGGAGTTCGGTTTGCAGCGGCCAGGGGGTGACTTCAATGGTGCCCAGGCGTATGGTTTCCTGAGAGAAGGGCCACCAGAACGGCCGTCCCGCCACCACTTCCCCATCTGCACGCAGCTTCATTTCCAAATGAT
Source organism: uncultured Anaerolineae bacterium (assembly GCA_905479495.1). Lineage (GTDB taxonomy): Bacteria > Chloroflexota > Anaerolineae > Promineifilales > Promineifilaceae > Leptofilum. Next base: position 51,580 of record CAJQMR010000001.1, on the reverse strand, counting down.
AAGTGCCTGGCACGGTTTCCGGCGGAAAATAGAGGCTCGTTGGTTCTCGCAGCAGCTGGCCTGGTTGCCATTCGCTCAACCACCGCGCGCCTGGCAGGTCACTCTGACGGCGCAAAACGGACCCGTCGGGAGCGATGACGCTGAGTTCATATTGCAGGTTGGTGAGCGTCGTGTTGCTGTTGATTTGCCAGAAGAGGGTGAGCGGAAGATTATGGCCGGGACGAACGGCCGTATCTGCCAAAGCCACCTTTCGCAGCGTGACCTCATTGGTAAACGTTGCTTCCGCGGGCGGGCGTGGCCAATCCGCCTGAATAGTGGTGTCGGCGGCTACCGCAATTTGCCTGATGGGCAGTGGATCGCCCAGCACCTGAGGCAGTTCGCTAAGGTGCAGCGGTTGTGCCAAAATGGTGTAATTTCCTGGTGGCGTGCCGCTGGGCAAGGGAATGATATAGCTGCGCCGGTTCAAGCCATCTGTTTGCCAGGACTGTGCCACATCGACGGCCGTTTCCACCGTTTGCCAATCGGTACGGCCGTCTGGCCCTTGCAGCTGAAAGCGCACGCCCTGTAATTCATCTGGGGGCGCGCCTTGCCAGTACAGATTTAGCCAGATGGCCGGTTCAATGATTGGTTTATCTGTGGGCAGGGAGATTGCCGCAAGTTGGGGGTAATCAGGCCATTGCAGGTTTAGGGAACGGCCGTTTTCTGGCAAAGTTGCTATTTCGTACGGAGCCGTATCGTAGGCGCGCACGCGCACTTCCACCGTATGTGACTCAAAAAAGGTACTTTCTACCAGCAGCAGCTCATCATCCAGCCACTGCTGCACGAGATGATTGGCATCACGGCCGTCCGCCGGTGGGTCCGTTACAAACCAGATGTGATCGTAGCTTTGGGCCAGTTTGGCCAGCTGCGCCGGACTGGTGTCGGCTCGTGTTGGGTAAATGGGCGAGGCGGTCACGGCGACATCGAGCCGTTGTTGGTAATGTTGGTGCAGCGGCAGCAGAATGGCGTTGTTGTAGACAAACACGTCATTGGCCCCGGCGCGTGCCTCGACATATTGAATCAGGCTGTGAAAATCATCTTTGCCAAAACGGCCGTTGAAATAATTATCCAGCGCCAAAACAGGGCCTACCGTCACCACCGCCAGCCCAACAGCCAATCCCGTGCCCCACAAAAACCGCTGACTACCTTTGGTCTGACGTGCTTGCTCGGCCAAACTCACGATGCCCCAGCCCAATAGCAGCAAAAAGGCCGGGCTGCCCAACATGATGTGGCGCACGCCCTGGTACATTGGCTTAAAGAGAATAGAGCCAATCATTAACCCAAATACAAGTGCCAGTAGCCAAACCAGCAAGAACGGCCGTCGCCAGCTACCCTTAGCTCCCCACAAACCCAGCAAAAGCAACAATAAGATACCCACATTGAGCCCAATAATGCCCACTGCCTCGAAATCTACACTGCGCCCCAAAGCAAAGAAGCGCACCACATCTTGCAGCATAATCCAGGGGGATACATAGTAAAAATTAGCTTCATAACCGCTAAACAAGCGGGGAATGGTATAAGGAATTAGGGGTGCGGCGATGGCCAGAGCCACTACGGTTGTCCCCAGTAGCAGGCGTTTATGCCCCTGTCGCCATAAAATAAGCAGCCAAAATACCCCTTGCCCCAAAATCAAAAGAGCCGCCGTGTAAAGAGTGTAAACTGCCAAGCCTCCCAGCAGCAAATATAAGATCAGGTGTCGAATGATGGTTTGGCTAGAAAGTTGCCCCCCCTTGTTTACCCGAGCAATCAGCCGCCACAAAATGTACGATGCGGCCGTGACTAGCAGCACGGCCAGAGTGTACATTCTGGCTTCGTTGGCGTACCAGATTTGTAGGGGGTTTACGGCAGTTAACCCCGCTACCACCAATCCCAGCCACGCGCCCCGCATGCGGCGACCCACTTGCGCCAGCAGCGGCACCAGCAGCACCCCAGCCAACAAAGCCGGAAACCGATAGGCAAAATCTGTCTCGCCAAATAACTGTCGGCTAAAATGAATAATTAAGAAGAAAAAAGGTGGATGGGTATCGTTGGTGACCCCTTCCTGAATGGTAACATGGTTACTCAAAATGCCAGCTACCGTGTAGCCAGAGCGAAGCGGTGTTAAGCCTTCATCCGTCCAAAAGCTAAACATTTCAGCATTATGCAGCCGTAAGCCAAAGGCTAGCAAAACCGAAAGCACAATCATCCAGCGCATGAGGCTGTTTGACCACGGCCGTTTCCCCACTAAATCCTGTTCAACCATGGGGCAAGTTTATCCGCACCCGAAACGATCTGCACGTTGACGCAGCGGACAGCTTGTGATAAAAAACACAAATAGACGACTTGCCCTATAAAAACAACCCATGAACGGCCGTTTCCGATTGTAAACCGTTGGACAAATGGCCTGAGGTAAGGTATATTTTCGACGCATCCCAGGGTTTCTGGCAGGTGTTTCCTGCAATCTTGAAAAGATGCCCCTCGCTGTTGTGGCCTGGATAACCACGCGGTAAGAATAAAAATCTAGAGATTAACAAGTCTAAAATAAAAACTTCAGCATCTATGTGTTGTGCCTGCAAAGACTGATTACACAACATGTATCATGAACTCTTAGAGGAGGTTGGTGGATGGCAACCCTTGCCCCAGATTTTAAAAACATCACAGATTCACTTTTACAGCAAATTCAAGATTTCAACCCTAAAGTTGAGGCGCGCAGCGTTGGAACGGTAACGGCCGTTTATGACGGTATTGCCCTGGTTGATGGCCTGGCAGATGTAAGAGCCAGCGAACTGGTGGAATTTAGCAACGGCGTAGCTGGCCTGGCTTTGGATCTCCAAGCAGGTATGGTTGGTGTTGTGGTCATGGGTGAATACGCCACGCTCCAGGTTGGTGACGAAGTGCGAGCTACAGGCCGTATTGCTTCTGTGCCTGTTGGCGATGCTCTCATTGGTCGTGTGGTCGATCCGCTCGGCCTCCCCATTGATGGCAAAGGGCCACTGAACACTACCAAGATTCGTCCTATCCAGCGAACCGCCCCCGGCGTGATTCAGCGGAAAGGTGTCGATACGCCGGTACAGACCGGTATTATTGCCATTGACGCTATGTTCCCCATTGGCCGTGGCCAACGTGAACTTATCATTGGTGACCGCCAAACCGGTAAAACCGCCATCTGCCTGGACACTATCATCAACCAGAAAGGTGGCGATATGATTTGTATCTATGTCGCCATTGGTCAGCGCGTAGGGCAGGTAGCCCAGGTTGTGGACACGCTGGAACGTTATGGCGCGATGGAATATACAACTGTCGTTGTTGCTGGCGCCTCCGACCCGGCCCCGCTGCAATATTTTGCTCCTTACACCGGCTGCACGATTGGTGAAGAGTTCATGGACCAGGGTAAAGATGCCCTCGTTATTTATGATGACCTCTCCAAGCATGCTTGGGCCTACCGCCAAATGTCCCTGATTCTGCGCCGCCCCCCTGGCCGTGAAGCGTATCCTGGTGACATCTTCTCCTTGCACAGCACCCTGCTGGAACGCGCCGTTCGTTTACGTGACGAATGGATTATTGTTGAGAAAGGCACCGAAGTGACTGCCGACAGTAAAGGCGTGAATGGCGAAGTTTATTTCGGTAATCTGGAAGAAGAACATTACGAAAAAGCCCTCGAAGCGATGGATGACAAAGATAAATACGAAATTGTGAAAATCCCCGGAACGGGTGGTTCACTCACTGCGTTACCCATCATCGAAACCTTGCTGGGTGATGTGTCGGCTTACATTCCTACCAACGTTATCTCCATCACCGATGGCCAGATTTTCTTGGAAACTGATTTGTTTAATGCTGGTCAACGGCCAGCTATTAACACTGGTTTATCTGTTTCCCGTGTTGGTAGCGCCGCTCAGAAACGAGCCATGAGTAAAGTTTCTGGTGGTTTGAAGTCTGACCTTTCACAGTATCGTGAATTGGCGGCTTTTGCTCAGTTTGGTTCTGACCTGGATGCTGCTACACAGCGTCAGTTGTCCCGTGGTGAGCGTCTGATGGAGCTTTTAAAGCAGCCCCAATACAGCCCCTGGTCATTAGAACACCAAATTATGCTTATTTATGCTGGTGCTCGTGGTTATTTGGATAAAGTGGCTGTAAAAGATATTTCTCGTTGGGAACGCGAACTGGTGCGCTATATTGATTCAGCTCATCCTGAAATTGCCGCTCCGTTGAAGACAGGTGTCTGGAACGACGAAATTGAAGGGAATTTGAAGCAGGCAATTGAGGACTTTAACGCCAGCTGGACAAATTCATAGGAGAGATTTGTGGCTACCGAACGCGAGTTAAGTAAGCGTATAAAAAGTATCAAAAATATCTCTCAGGTGACGAGTGCCTTAGCGGCCGTTTCTGCATCCAAAGCCAATAAAGCACAGCGTCAGGTAGAAGCGACGCGGGCCTATGCTGGCAAAGCGTTCGAAATTTTGAATAATCTGGCTTCGCAGCCTGGCGTTGGTGAAAATGGCCATCCGTTGTTGACCGCACGGTCAGAAATTAAGAACATTGCTCTCATTTTGATCACAGGGAATCGTGGCCTGGCTGGTGCTTTTAATAGCAATATGGTTAGCTACGCTGAGCGGTTTCTATCTGCTTGGAAAGTGCCTGTGCAGATCATTGCTGTGGGGCGCAAAGGGCGCGATTTAATGATTCGGCGTGGCTACAATGTGGTGGCTTCGTTTGACAACATTCCCGATTCACCTTCAATTTTAGATGTGACGCCGATTTCTCAGATTGTGACGGATGATTTTCTGAATGGCAAAGTGGATCAGGTGTTTGTGGGATACACAGATTTTATTAACCTGATTTCCAGACGGACGTCTATTAAACAGCTTCTTCCGTTGAAACCAACCGACTTTAGCGATATGGCGGTGGCCGAATACGTTTCTAGCATAGACCTAACTGGCGTATCGGATCGGGTTTATGCTTATGAACCTGGTGCAGAAGAGCTGTTAAATACGGTTGTTCCCCGATTCACCGACTTGCAGGTGTATCAATCTGTTCTTGAATCCCAGGCCAGTGAACACAGTGCGCGCTATGTGGCAATGAATAACGCAACGGATAACGCCGGAGAACTGGTAGAGATATTAACATTGGAGCGCAACAAAGCGCGGCAAGCCAGCATTACCAGTGAGATTTTAGATATCGTGGGTGGTGCAGAGGCATTATCACAAAATAGTTAGGCTGATGGGCGAAACGGCCGTAAAAAACGGCCGTCGTTTTACCAAAGCATAATTTGGAGGATTTACATGGCTACAGGCAAGATTTCTGCAATTCGCGGTGTGGTGGTAGACGTTGACTTTGCAGAAGAAGAAATTCCTGAAATTTATGAGGCACTGACCGTGGCGGCCGAGGCTGGCCAGTTGGTGCTTGAAGTGCAGCAACATTTAGGTGGCGGTTTGGTGCGCACCGTGGCGATGGGTTCCACCGATGGGTTGCCGCGTGGCTTAGACGTGGTTGCTACCGGTAACCCAATTCGTGTTCCGGTAGGACCGGTGACACTCGGCCGTATTTTTGATGTCGTTGGCAACGCTATCGACGGTATGCCCACCCCTGAATCTGACGTGTATTATCCCATTCACCGTGAAGCACCTGAATTTCAGGAACAAAGCACGGCAATTGAAACCTTTGAGACTGGCATGAAGGTCATCGACCTCATCGCGCCGTTTATTAAAGGTGGGAAGACGGGGATTTATGGTGGTGCTGGTACCGGCAAAACCGTAACCATTGCTGAACTAATCCGTTCCGTAGCCCGTGAGCATGAAGGTGTGTCTGTATTTGCGGGCGTGGGTGAACGTACCCGTGAAGGCACTGACCTGTATTACGAAATGCAGGAATACGGGGTACAAGATTCTGTGGCCATGGTCTTTGGTCAGATGAACGAGACACCTGGCGTGCGGCTCCGTGTGGCCTTGACCGGCTTGGCGATGGCAGAATTTTTCCGTGATGAAGGGCGTGATGTGCTGCTTTTCATCGACAATATCTATCGCTACGTTTTGGCTGGGTCAGAAATGTCTGCGTTGTTAGGGCGTATGCCTAGCGCGGTAGGGTACCAGCCTACGCTGGCGGCAGAAATGGGTGCTCTGCAAGAGCGCATCACCTCGACGAAGACTGGCTCTATTACCTCTCTACAAGCCATTTATGTGCCGGCTGACGACTATTCCGACCCGGCTCCAGTGGTTACCTTTGCCCACATCGATGCTAGCCTGACGCTGGATCGCGGTGTGTTTGCCAAGGGTATCTTCCCAGCCGTGGATCCGCTGTCATCCTCCAGCCGCGCTTTGCAGCCCGACGTGGTGGGTGAAGAACATTACCGCACCGCGCGTGAGGTAAAGCAAGTTTTGCAGACCTATAATGATTTGCAAGATATCATCGCTATTTTAGGTATTGATGAATTGAGTGAAGACCAGAAGTTACTGGTTGCCCGTGCTCGTAAGATTGAGCGGTTCTTGGGCCAGCCCATGTTTGTGGCTGAGAAGTTCCACGGCTTGCAAGGGCAATATGTGCCAACTCGGGAAACGGTGCGTGGTTTCCGCGAAATTCTAGACGGTAAGCATGATGATTTGCCGGAACAGGCTTTCTACATGGTTGGCACTATTGATCAGGCTGTTGAAAAGGCAGAAAAATTACGCGCAACTGCGTAAAGAAAAGAATTAGCGATAACATTTTGTAATCAGTAGCAGGTAGCCAACACTGGTTACTGGCTACTGATTACTGTTTATCCTAGGCGGTAAGTCTATGACAATTCAATGTGATATTGTGACCCAGGAGCGAACGGTTTTTAGCCAACAAGTAGCGTCGGTTTCTTTGCCGGGCACTGAAGGGCGAATGGGAATTTTGCCGAACCACTCAGCTTTGCTGACGACCCTTGCATTTGGTGAAATTTCAGTGCGGCATCCAGATGGCGAGGAAGAGCATTTTGCCATTGGTGGTGGCTATGCTGAGGTACAGCCTGATAAAGTGGTGGTACTGGCTGATTCAGCAGAACAGGCGGAAGAGATTGATATTGAACGGGCCGAGCGGGCACGTGAGCGGGCTGAACAAGCCATGAAAGAAGGCGTACAGGATGATCCAGATCGCTACGCTCAGATTCAGGCTTCTTTGATGCGGGCTCAGATTCGGCTGGATGTTGGGCGACGGCATAGTGGACGCCGGCGGCGAGAAATGGCGACTGGCCCCTCTGCTCCTCAGCAGGATGAAAATTAATTGTGGCACTCTTTACGCCGTATGTCGCCATTGATTTGGGCACGGTAAATGTGCTGGTTCATGATCAGGGCCGTGGGGTCGTACTCCAGGAGCCTTCGGTTGTGGCTATTCGGGAGGATGAGAACAAGACGACGATTGTGGAGGTGGGACGTGCGGCCAAGGAGATGTACGGCCGTACCCCCGAATCTATTGAAGTGATACGGCCGTTGCGCGATGGTGTGATTGCCGACTATTTTGTTACCCAGGGGATGCTGGAATATTTCATTGGTAAAGTGGCGGGACGGTTGCGGCTGCGCAAGCCAGTTGTGATGATCAGCGTGCCTTACGGCGTGACGAGTGTCGAGCGTCGTGCGGTAAAAGAAGCCGCCCTGGCCGCTGGAGCACGAGACCCGGTGCATTTGATTCCTGAGCCATTGGCAGCGGCCATCGGGGCTGGTTTGCCGATTGGCACCCCCACAGGCAATATGATTATTGATATGGGCGGCGGTTCAACAGAAGCGGCCGTTGTATCTATGAACGGTATCGTTTGTGCCGAATCGGTTCGTGTGGGTGGCGTGCATCTAGACGAAGCCATCATCAACTACATTCGTAAAAAGTACAACCTGGTGATTGGTGAGCCGACGGCCGAAGCCATCAAGATTAAGATTGGCTCGGCAATTGACCTGGACGATCAGCTGGATATGCAAGTTCAGGGTCGGGATCAGGTTGCCGGTTTGCCCAAAACCATCAGCATTACCTCTAGCGAGGTTGTTGAGGCCGTGTCCGAACCATTGGCTGCTATCGTTAATGTGGTGCGGGCCGTGTTGGCCAAGACGCCGCCTGAGCTTTCCTCAGACATTATTGACCGGGGGATGGCCTTGGCTGGTGGTACAGCACTGCTGCGCGAAATAGACACCTTGCTGACACGGGAAACGGGTGTGCCTGCCTACGTTGCTGATAATCCTATCGCCTGTACGGCGCTGGGTGCCGGTAAAGCGCTTGCAGAACTACCCATTTTGCAGCGCAGCATTCCAGACTTGTAAACCGTAGCTAAATAGACCCTTCAAGTAAAAATAAAAAGCCCTGGCAGAAATTAATACGCCAGGGCTTTTTTTAGTTTAAGAAGAATTGTTTACGCTAAATAATATGTCATGCGTTGTAGCTGAACAACGGGGTCACTATAACTAATCTCCACCCCAGGCGGAACGTTGAGATGAATGGGCGCATAGCTCAAGATGGATTGAATCCCTACCGCAACCAGTCGATCTGTAATTGCCTGTGCCTGGTTTGCCGATACGGCAATGATAGCCATTTTCACATTATTTTCTGAAACAACTTTTTCTAGATCCGCCACATCTTGAACAACCAGTTCATCCATTTTAAGGCCAATCTTGGCCGGATCATTATCAAAAACCCAGGAAATGCGGAAACCGCGACGGTGGAAGCCATGATAATGTGCCAGAGCATGGCCCAGGTATCCTGCACCAACCAGGACAACATCCCATTCCTGGGTAAGGTGCAAAATGTCACGTAATTGTTCGATTAGATATTTAATATGGTAGCCAGTACCCTGCTTGCCAAACTCGCCGAAGTGAGACAAATCTTTACGAATTTGGGCTGAACTAATGCCCAAACGCTTTCCCAGTTCATGGGAGGATGTATTGATTTTGCCTTCGTCTTCTGCTAATCGAGTGAGTTCACGCAAGTAGACTGGTAGACGGCCAATGACAATATCTGGTATTTCCCGTGCCACAGCGTATTGCCTCAAGGGCTTACAGAGAATAGTTGAGTATGATTTCTGTAAGTGAAATTATGAAAAACTGCCTGATAGAATGATTGCAAAGCTTATTCGTGTAAGTTTTCACAATTTTAACATAAGAAAAAACGCATAGCAACTGCGCTCGTTCAAGCTTAAAGTTTAGGGTGATTTTACGCTTGACGCTGTGCAATTTTACGCAGGCTCGTATAATTCAAACTGTCGGCTTGTAAAGGTTTTGCCCAGATCATAAGCAGTTCTGTAAAAGTGGGAACGTTTATAAAATTACGAGTATTCGATTCGTCTGCTTTTGCTCAGGTGATTGGCTTAATTGCCTGGCATTTTTTGCGAAATCATTTTGCCGACTATCGGATAGGCATATAGAAAAAATCAAGGAATACAGATGCGCAGAATAGGAATTATCATAGGCATTATCCTTCTCCTTGGAGTCGGCTATTTTGTTCTCCGGCAGCAGCAACAGGCGGCTGATGAAGCACAGCCCGAAATTTTGCGGGAAGCGAATGTAGAAAGAGGACAGGTAACGGCTACGGTGAATGCGGTAGGTTCCATTGAGCCAGAATCGCTCGTGTCCTTGACGTTTGGGCTGGGCGGGACGATTCAGCAAGTGGATGTGGTGCGCGGCCAAATGGTGGCTGTTGGCGATGTGTTGGCCACGCTGAACACCGATGAGTTGGCCCTGGCGGTGCAGCAAGCTGAAGATGCGCTGCGGATTCAGGAGCTAACCTTGCAGCAGATGGTTGAGGCTGAGCCGTCGGCGGCGACGCTGGCCAGTGCTGAGGCAGATATGGCGGCAGCTGAGGCAAATGTAGCGGTGGCTCAGGCAAACTTGGCTTCAGCGGAAGCGGCCGTTTTGCAAGCCCAGGCGCAAAAAGCCCAATTGTTAGCCGGACCAACCCCTGGTCAGGTAGCTCAGGCAGAAGCTAATCTGGCTGCGGCGCGGCAGGCTCAAAAGAACGCTGAAGAAGCCCACAACCAAACATTGGAGTGCTTTACGCCGCCTGGTGGTGGAGATGAGGTTTGTCCGGCATTAGGCGCACCGGAAGAGGCCGCCCGGGCCGCTTTAGAAAGCGCCAATGCGTCGCTGTCAGCGGCCGAAGCTGCGTTGCAAGATGTGCAAACGAGTGCCCGCCCAGCTGACATCCAGCTAGCGGACGCCGCGATTGCCAATGCTCAGGCTGGGGTGCAAGCGGCACAGGGCAACGTGCAGGCCGCAGAGGCCAATCTGGCGCGGGCACAGGCGGCTTACGATCGTTTGTTGGAGCCACCCGGTGACAATGAGGTTGCGGTGATGGAAGCGCAGGTGGCCGCAGCCCAAACAAATCTGGATTTAGCTGAGCTGCGGTTGGCCCAATCGCAAATTGTGGCCCCGATTGCCGGTACGGTGGCCAATGTGATTATTAATGAAGGTGAGTTAGCCTCGCCTGGTGCACCGGCCATCACGGTGGTGAATGAAGCGGCGTTCCACATTACGGTAAGCGTGGACGAGATTGATATTGATCAGATTGCCTTGGGTCAAGCGGTTGAGGTGTCGGTGGATGCGCTGCCGGATACGGCCGTTTCTGGCACTATTTCCGACATTGCGCCTACTTCTGCAACGTCTGGCGGTGTGGTCACCTATTTGGTGACGATTAACATCGACTCTGCTCAGTCAGACGAACTGCGGCCGGGCATGAGTGCCAGTGCCTCGATTGTGGTGGATGAGGTAGATGACGTGCTGACTGTGCCCAACTGGGCCATCCGTCTGAACCGGGAGACGGGTGAGGCGTTTGTGAATATATTGCAGGCAGATGGCACTATCGAAGAAGTGGTGGTCGAGACTGGCTTGCGCAATGAGCAATTTAGCGAAGTGCTTTCTGGCCTGAGTGCCGGTGACACGGTGGTGCTGACCAATGACCGTGAAGCATTTAATCTGTTCGGTTCCGGGGAGTAAGCATTTTGCCACAGAGGGCACAGAGATTTGAGAGGTTTAGTCTCTTTTTTCTCTGTGGCCAATAAAGGTTAAAGATGAACGAAAACGGCCGTAAATCCGTCATCACCATTAAAGATCTCACCAAAGTGTACACGATGGGTGAGTACAAAGTGCGCGCGCTGAATGGGGTGACGCTCTCTATTTACGAAGGGGAATTTCTCTCGATTATGGGGCCGTCTGGCTCCGGTAAATCGACGATGATGAACATGCTGGGCGCATTAGACAAGCCCAGCAGCGGTACATACTTGCTGGATGGCACCGACGTGAGCAATTTGAGTGAGGATGATTTGGCCGAGGTGCGCAATCGCAAGATTGGCTTTGTTTTCCAAAGTTTTAATTTGCTGCCGCGAACGGCCGCTTTGCAACAGGTCGAGCTTCCCTTGATTTACGCTGGGGGGCGGCAGCGATCCAAAAAAGCGCAGGAAGCGCTGGAATTGGTTGGTCTTGGGGATCGATTGGACCACAAGCCCAGCGAGCTGTCCGGTGGGCAGCAGCAGCGGGTGGCGATTGCTCGCGCCCTGGTGAACGAACCAGCCATCATTCTGGCCGACGAACCAACGGGTAACCTGGACAGCAAGTCGGGTACAGAGGTGATGCAGATTTTCCAGCAGCTAAACCGGGAACGCGGCATTACCGTGGTGTTTGTGACCCACGATCCGTGGATTGCCCGTCATACACATCGGGTGGTGACGCTGGCCGATGGCAAAATTGTACGAGATGAGCAGATTGATGAGCCGGTGGTGGCAGGAAAAATGGAACGGCCGTCTGATGCTTTACTACAGTGAAAAGTGATAAGTGAAAAGTAGAAGCGAGAAATCTACTAGCCACAAACCAGTAGCAAACTAAACCTATGAACTTACTCGAAAGCACTCGCCTTGCGCTGGTTGGACTGATTGCCAATAAACTGCGCGCCTTCCTCACGATGTTAGGGATTATCATTGGTGTGGCTGCCGTGATTACCCTCATTTCCGTGGGGCGCGGTGTGGAAGCGGTGGTCATCAACGAATTTCAGGGGCTGGGCAACAATTTGCTTTTTGTGTTTCCTGGCGATGTCGATCCCAGCGATCCTGGCCCAGCTCGGGCTGGTGGTGCCGGGCTCACCTTGGACGACGCTGAGGCCTTGGCCGATCCGTTTCGCGTACCAGATTTGTTAGGCGTGGTGCCCAGCTACGACCGTCCTGCCATTGTGACACGGGGGCGGCAAGAGACGCGCACAACGATTTCTGGCACCAATACCCAATTTCCCCTGGTACGTAACTTTTACCCGGCGCTGGGCAGCTTTTTTACGGAGCAAGACCTGGCCAGCGGCAGCCGCGTGGCGGTGATTGGCCAATCCGTGTATGAGGAACTTTTTGAGCTGGGCGAGTTTCCTATTGGCGAAGATATTCGCATCAACAATGTGAATTTCCGCATTATTGGCCTGCTGGAAGAAAAGGGCGGCTCTGGTTTTAATGACCAGGATGACTTAATTTTGGTGCCAATTACGACGGCACAGCAGCGTCTCTTCCCCGCCCGCCGTGCCGATGGCAAGCTGCGCGTAGACGTCATTTATGCCCAGACTATCAGCGAGGATCGGCAGGATGCGGCCATCATTCAGATGGAGACCGTTTTGCGCGAACAGCACAACATTACTTTCCGCGACGAGGATGATTTCACCATTTTGAGTCAATCAGAGCTGCTGGGAGCGTTTAGCGAGATTACCAGTGTGCTGACGATTTTCCTGGGGGTGATTGCCGGAATTTCGCTGCTGGTTGGTGGTATCGGCATTATGAACATTATGTTGGTGAGCGTGACGGAACGGACGCGGGAAATTGGCCTGCGTAAGGCCGTCGGGGCCAAGTACAAAGATATTTTGACCCAATTTTTGGTTGAAGCTGTGGTAATTGCCAGCGTGGGCGGGCTGATTGGCCTGGGTTTGGGGGCGATTGGCGCGGCGGTGATTAGCGACCTATCCCCGCTGCTGGATCCGAGGTTGGATTGGAATTCAGTGGCGCTGGCGATTGGTTTTTCGGCCGGGGTGGGGCTCTTTTTTGGGCTGTATCCGGCCACGCGGGCCGCACGTCTGAATCCGATTGATGCCCTGCGATATGAATAGATTTTTCGACAGGTGCGACGCACTTTTAAAGTGCGTCGCACCTCTGGTGATTGATGATGATTGTTGAGAATTTTCGTATTGCCCTGGCTAGCCTGGGGGCGAATAAATTACGTGCTTCGCTGACAATGCTGGGCATTATGATTGGCGTGGCGGCGGTGATCACGCTGTTGTCTATTGGCGATGGCGTGACGCGTTTTATTGCGGAGCAGTTTTCTGGGCTGGGCAGCAATCTGGTGTTCATCATCCCGGTACAGGAAGAGCCTGGTCGTCCTGGCAGCGATCCGCTGGCGGAATCGACGTTGACGCTGCGCGATGGTGAGCTTTTGGCGGATACGGCCGTTGTGCCCGGTGCCAGATTTGTTTCACCCGCCTTGCTAAGAAATGCAGATTTGCAATATAAGGGGGAAACTTATTCGCTGCTGCTGCGGGCCTCGACGCCCAATTATGCCCAAACGTTAAATTGGCCAGTGGCGCGTGGCTCTTTTTATTCGGAGTCGGAGTATAACGGCCGTTCCCGCGTGGTGGTGTTGGGTTCGGAAGTTGTGGAAAATCTCTTCCCCGCAGATATTGATCCACTAGGCGAGGACATTCGCATTAACGGGTTGAGTTTTCGGGTTATTGGTATTTTGGAAACCCAGGGGGCCAACGCTTTTGGCGGTAGTCAGGATGACATTGCCATTGTGCCCCTGACCACGGCCCAGGAGCGCTTGTTTAACAATCGGAGCCAACGTACTGGGGCTTTTTTGGTAGACGCCATTTTAATACAGGCAGCCGATGAAGCCGCCATTGATAGCGTGATTATTGATGCGTCAGAGGTATTGCGCCAATCACACGACGTCAATTTCCGGGATGCAGATGATTTCCAGATTTTAACGCAGCAGGATTTTTTGGATGCCTTTGGCTCGGTGACGAGCGTGCTGACCGTCTTTTTGGGGGCGATTGCTTCGATTTCGCTGTTGGTGGGCGGTATTGGCATCATGAACATCATGCTGGTGAGCGTGACGGAGCGCACGCGGGAAATTGGGCTGCGCAAGGCGGTGGGGGCCAAGCGATTGGACATTTTGGGCCAATTCTTAACGGAGGCGGTGATTATGGCGGTGCTGGGGGGCGTGTTGGGGATTATCTTGGGGGTTATTGGGGCGCTGGCGGTGCGTACGGCCGTACCTGAACTTGATACCTCGGTGACCTTTAACTCCATCGGGTTGGCCGTAGGCTTTTCTGTAGCCGTGGGGCTCTTTTTTGGCATCTACCCGGCTTCTAGGGCAGCCGCCCTAAACCCGATTGATGCCCTGCGTTTTGAGTAAAAAGGCGAAGGTATTTGAAAATTTTATACAAAGGGACGAAAAAACGAAGAGACGAAGGCTATTCTTTGTTCCTCCCAACCTTTGTGTCTTTGTATAAAATCCTCCCAGACTCGTTCCCCGATGTATCCATAACCTATTATTGAAATCGGTCGTTTATTCATCAACTACGGCATGGCAACGATGAAAGGGCCGCTGCTTTCTAGCGAACAAAACGGCGTCATTCCTGAAAAAATTCGAGTCGTTGCCGTGATTTGGCGCGTGGATAAAGTGATGTTGAAGTAAAACGCTCAGTTTCCGAGCGGCCGATTCTGTTATAATCGGCCGCTCACAAAAGGATTTTGTTTATGCACGTAGCCATCAATGCTGCTTTCTGGAACCATCCCAATACAGGGAGCGGGCAGTACACGCGTCAGCTTGTTTATCAGCTCAATCGACTGGTTTCTGACCTGACGATTACCCTTGTTTACCCGCAGGTGGCCGGGGAGCCAGAACCGGAGGCAGTGCCGCCCAGTGTGCAAGTAAAGTTGGTGCCGGTGCGGCCAGGCAATTTGGGTAAGGTGTGGTTTGAGCAATGGCTGTTCCCTCGTGCCTGCCGTGAAGTGGGGGCGACGCTGGCCCACGTGCCATACTGGGGCGGGCCGCTGCAATCGCCTGTGCCGCTGGTGATAACGGTCCATGATTTGACCACGCTGCTGGTGCCTGAATACAGACGGCCGTTTCGCAACCGTCTTTACAATGCCCTCGTTTCTGCTTCTGCCAGAGGGGCCAGCTGCATCATCACCGATTCCGAAGCGAGCAAGCAGGATATCATCACCCATCTGCACATTCCTGCGGAAAAAATTGAGCGCATCTACCTGGCGGCCGGAGCGCAGTTCAGCCGCCAGGACAGCGGCCTGCTGGAAATGGCCGTCCTGCGTAAATACGATCTGCCCGATTTTTACGTACTGTACCTGGGTGGTTATGAGCTACATAAAAATGTGACGACGCTGCTGCTGGCCTGGACTTACGTGGGGCAGGCGCTGGGCGAGGATTATCCGCTGGTGCTGGCTGGCCGAAAACCAACCCAGGCATCGGCCAATTACCCAGACTACGATGGGTACATCAAGCAGCTGGGCATTGAGGAGTACGTGCGCTGGATTGGCTATGTTGAGGAAGAGGATAAGCCGGTGCTGTATCGCAATGCGGAAACGTTTGTTTTTCCCAGTCGGCAGGAAGGATTTGGGCTGGGGGTGCTGGAAGCGTTAGCCTCCGGCACGCCAGTGGTGACTACCAACGCCTCATCGTTGCCGGAGGTGCTAGGCGAGGCTGGCTTTGCCGTTGACCCAGATGATGCGCGGGGCATGGCTGGTGCCATTATCTCCACCCTCATTCAGGACAATTTGCGGGCGGAGCTGCGGCGAAAAGGGGAAGAGCAAGCGGCTAAGTTCTCCTGGGAAAAGACGGCGACGGAGACGCTGCTGGTTTATGATACGGCCGTTTCCGTCGGTAATCGGTAATCGGCAGGAATAATACCGATTACCGTTTACGGTTCACCGATTACGGAACAGGAGTTGCCTCGTCCAATTGGATAGAGTTGACAATGTCAGACATCAGCTGGCCATATTGGTTGTTTAGATCGGCATCATGCACGGCGGCGATAACGGCCGTTTGCCCCGCCGCCAAATTTTGCATCACCAGGTAACGAAAAATGACCGTATTCCCCTGGCTGTCTGGGCCACGCAGCACAATTTGCACCGTTGGTTGCGTGTTTATCACAATGTTTTCAACTTCTTGAATGACTTCTGCCTCTGCTTGCTCGCGGAAATTACGAACGGCCGTATCCAATACTTCCGTTGCATTGGCTGTGCCCGTAAACAACGAAGGTGTCACCACAATGTTTATCCGCGCACCATCCGCCACGGAGCTGGCCAGCAGCAGAGATTCGTCTGAGGCGATACTGATTGAATCGGCATCATCGGTGATGGCCCAATTCTCAGGAATCTGCAACGTGATGGGGTAGTTGGGGCTGGTGTAGGGGATCAGTTCACCGCCAGTCTCGTCGTCTGAACGACAGGCCAGCAAGAACAGGGGAATTAACAAAATTAGAACCAAACGTTTCATCCAAAAGTCTCCTTAGTAAGCGGCCAACAATAACTTACCTGATTAGAAGGTCGCTTACTTCAAGCCGTCCGTACAATTCCGGTAATTTATTTGCGGACGGCCACTTAAGTTGGTCAAGTTGGCCAACTTGACCTACGATAACTGTCTGGCAAAGAGGATGCCAGCACAAACTGACCGATTCAATTAAGGGTTTTGACGTTATTTTCATCTTATCGGTTTGCGATCCCTTCCTGGGGCATGTAAAATCCGCCGAATTTTGAAGCAACATGCTTCGCAGAAAACTGGAGTTTTATGAGCATTCATCATCAATTAGCGGCCGTTTTGCAAAATGCGTTACAGGCGGCCCAGACTGCCGGGGCTTTGCCTCCCTTCGATCCGCCCGAAATCACCATCGAACGGCCGCGTGAAGCGTCTTTTGGCGATTATGCCTCACCTACCCCGCTTAAGCTGGCGCGGGAGGCGCGCATGGCCCCCATCAAAATTGCCCAGGCTATGGTAGACCATCTACCAGCAACGGATTACATTCAAGAAGTGACGGTAGCGCCTCCTGGCTTTATCAACATTCGGCTAACCGTAGACCGATTGCAGCAGGTGTTGGCGAATGTGTTAGCGGCGGGAGATGAATACGGCCGTATCCACATCGGCGACGGCCAAAAAGCCCAAATTGAATGTGTGAGCGCCAATCCAACCGGGCCGATTCATATCGGCCGTACACGGGGTGGCGTCATGGGCGATACCTTGGCCCGTGCCATGCGCCTGGCCGGATACGAAGTGGTGCTGGAATATTATTACAATGATGCGGGTCGGCAGATTACCCTGCTGGGTGAATCTACCAAAATTCGTTACCTGCAGCTTCTGGGGCAAGACGTAGCGCTTGGCGATGAACATTATCAGGGCGACTACATCACCGATATTGCCCGCGAACTGCAAGCCGCCTACGGGGACAGCCTGCAAGACCAGCCCACCGAATATTTTGGAACGTATGCCAAAGACCAGATCGCCAAAAGCCAGAAAGAAACCCTGCGCCGCATCAACATTGTTTTTGATGTCTACTTCAACGAGCAAAGTTTGTATGAAAACGGCCGTGTTTGGGAAGCATTAGAAACCTTGCAAGAAAAAGGGTACGTCTACAAAAAAGATGATGCTCAATGGTTTAAAACCACCGAATTTGGCGATGACAAAGATCGCGTTCTGGTCAAAAAGACTGGCGAGCCTACCTACCGTATGCCCGACATTGCCTACCATTGGGACAAAGCCCAGCGCGGCTTTGATCTCGTTGTAGACTTCTTTGGCCCAGACCACCACGCCACTGCGCCACAGGTGCTGATGGGCGTGCAAGCGCTGGGTTATCCCACTGATTTTGTGCGTACCGTTCTGCACCAAATCATCAGCATTATCAAAGATGGCCAGGAAATGAAGATGAGCACCCGGGCCGGTACCTTTGTTGCGCTTGACGATGTATTAGATGAGGTCGGGCCAGATGCCATCCGCTATTTTATGATTTCTCGCTCTGGAAACAGCCCCATCGAGTTTGATCTCAATTTGGCACTAGAAAGATCGGATAAAAATCCGGTTTACTACATTCAAAACGCGCACGTACGCTGCGCTGGCATCTTTCGCAAATGGGCAGAAGCAGGCGGTGCTCCCGATGCCGATGCCCAGGCCGACCTGAGCCTGCTCACCCACGAAAGCGAACTGGCTTTTATGCGCAAGGCGCTGGAGCTGCCTGAAGTCATTGAAGTTATGGTGCTCAGCTCTGAGCCGCATCACATTGCTTTTTACGCCTATGAACTGGCCGCTGCGTTTCATCCCGCCTATGAAAATTGTCGGGTTTTGCATGATGATGTGCCAGAGCCGCTGCGCCAGGCACGGCTGCGCTTTTACCGGGCTGCCAAGCAGCTTTTTGCTCATGTGCTCGACCTGATGGGGATGAGTGCGCCAGAAGTGATGTAAATCTACAAATTTTGCAGTAACAATGTAAAGGAAAATCAATGGCCATAAAACCAGATAGCTGGATTCGCCGCATGGTGAAAGAAAAACAGATGATCGAACCGTTTGTCGACGGGCAGGTGCGAGAGGGTGTTATCTCTTACGGTTTATCTTCTTACGGCTACGACATCCGAGTAACGGACGAGTTTAAGATTTTTACCAATGTGCATTCGGCCGTAGTAGACCCCAAGCATTTTGATCCGAAATCGTTTGTGGATTTTAAGGGGGATGTTTGTGTAATTCCGCCTAATTCTTTTGTGTTGGCCCAAACGGTAGAATATTTTCGCATTCCGCGTGATGTGCTAACCGTTTGCTTGGGCAAGTCAACCTATGCTCGTTGTGGTTTAATTGTAAACGTTACGCCCTTTGAGCCAGAGTGGGAAGGGTATGTGACGTTGGAAATTTCCAACACGACGCCATTGCCTGCCCGTGTTTATGCTCATGAGGGAATTGCTCAGGTCTTGTTCTTTCAATCGGATGAAATTTGCGAAACGTCTTATGCTGATCGCAAGGGGAAATATCAGAAGCAACAAAGCATTGTCTTGCCTCGAATTTAAGATTTTGTTTGCTTGTTAGGGAACAGCCGCTATAATTCGACTCTTCCCTGATTTAGGGCGCTTAGCTCAGTTGGTTAGAGCACTTCGTTTACACCGAAGGGGTCGGGGGTTCGAGTCCCTCAGCGCCCATTTCTCCCCTTGTTATCCATCTACATTTTGCTATAATCCCGATTGTGACAAAAAGCACACAATGACCCCTTGTGTTTTTCGGGTAAAATAAAGAAACAACTAGCAAATATTTCGCTGGAAGAAAAAACTTCGTGAAGATTATTTAGTAGGAGAATAGCCTCATGGCAAATGTAGCCGTAAGTGCCGAAGCAAAAGGCGGCAGTGTCTCAAGACGCGAGTTTTTATATTATATTTGGGGTGCTTCTATGGCACTCTACGCGGCTCAATTTTCGGGCTTGTTGATTTGGTTTTTGTTACCTCGTTTTCGAGAAGGTGAGTTCGGCGGTAAGTTTATCATTTCATTGGACCAACTGCCTGAAGTTAATGCGGAACCCGCGAATATCCCATCGGGACGTTTCTGGCTTGTGAACCTGGATACGACGCAGCCCAACGAGTTGATGAAAAAAGCCCCTGATGAGGCTGAAGAAATTATTGGTGTCGCAGCTATTTACAAGGTTTGTACGCACCTGGGTTGCATTTATGCCTGGACGGCGGCAAATAATCGTTTTGAGTGTCCTTGTCATGGTTCAAAGTATCGGCTAGACGGCCGTCGTATTGAATCGCCTGCCCCCCGCACCCTGGATCGCTTCCGTTTGGAATTTTTAGACGCTGATAAAAATCCAATTCCAGGGACACAGTCTGAATTGGTTGATGATTTTTATGCACCGGTTGCATTGCCAGGCAATGCTGCCTTTATTAGCGTTGATACCGGTGATCGCAAAAAGGGACCATCGCCAGACTTGATTTGCAGTTTTACGAACGAATGCCCATAAGGTTTGCTGGTTATTGCTTCGGACTTTGGTGAACGAGTAAACCTTGCAGATGCGTTTTTTAAATTAGACGACATTGTGAACGCATCTATCACAGAGAAAAGAGGAACAAGGAGTTAGAGAATGGCTACCTTTTTTGAACAAGTTAGCGAGATGGGGGTAAAGCAGGCCATCGTCACGAAAGCAGACGATGTGGTTGAGCGGCTAACCGCTGGTATGAACATTAGCGACATTCGCGGTGCTCTCCGAGGAGATGAACCACGTCGCCCCAATCCCCGTTTGCGCCCTCATGCGGACAGCTTTTGGTTCCATATTCGCCCCAGTTTTTATCACACTGAAGTAACGCACATTTATCCCACCTTCCGTTTGGGTTGGCTTTCCACCTTTATGTTTGTTTGGGAAACCATTACCGGCATTATTTTGATGGTCTTTTATACGCCAAGCCCGCTGGTAGCCTATGGCAACATGTGGAACATTTTGGGCAATGTGCCTCTTGGCCAGTTAATGCGCAATATGCATCGGCTGGGTGCTGAAGTGATGGTCCTGGTGGTGGCCTTGCACATGCTCAGGACGTTTATAACGGGCAGCTATAAAAAGCCACGACAGTTTACCTGGGCTACTGGTGTGATTCTTCTTACCTTTACTGCTTTGTTAAGTTTTTCAGGGTATTTGTTGCCCTGGGATCAGTTATCTTACTGGGCGTTAACGGTATTTCTTTCCGGCGCTGATGCTGCTCCTGCTCCTGCTGAATTTAATGCCAATGTACTCCTTATTCTGCAGGGTGCTCCTTCGTTAGGCGCTGGTGGTTTGCTGCGTTGGTATTTGTTCCATGTATTGCTTCTGCCGCTTCTCACAGCAATCTTTTTCTTTGTTCATTATTACAAAGTTGTTCTGTATGGCATTTCTTTACCGCCTGGGCGGGAAGAGATTGGCGAAGATACGGCTAAACGCGTGCCTAAAAATGAACGCACTTACTTTACACCAGATATTTTCACCAGTGAATTGATGTGGACGGCATTAATGACGCTGCTCCTGACTGCCGGTTCTCTATGGTTCTGGGATGCACCGCTGGAGCATCATGCGGACCCCGTTGTCACACCTTTGCACGTTGTTGCGCCCTGGTATTTGTCTTGGTCGCAGGGATGGTTGAAGCTAGCTGACAAAACGATTGTTGTTGGGTTTATTCCGCTGCTGATTGTGATGTTTGTTGTGATGCCTTATATAGAGGTAGGCAAAAGCCGCCGCTATGCTGACCGTCGGGTTGGCTTAACGGTTGCCTGTCTGTTCTTTGCCGCTATGCTGGTTTCCAACTGGATGGGATCGCCAGAATTCCGTGTGCAAAGCTCGCCGGAGTTGGAAGTTTCTCAGGAGATTATGCCGCAGGAAGGCCCTAATGTGTTGTTAGGAGTGCCCTATGAATATTTGGAAGCGGGAATTTATCTTCCTGGGGAAGAAGTTCCAGACAATCCTTATTTGACACGCGCTCTGGAAGAATTTGAAGCTGCTATGCAGAACCACAGCTGTGTTCTGAATGGCAATCCTGATATGCCTCGTAAAGATGTTTGGGACGATTGTCGGGTTCTGGAAGGTGGTCGTTATGGCAATGATTTTGGCGATAACGCGATGCCAGATCCATATGCCTACTTGCGTATCACGCAAGAACAGGCCAACATGGTGCGGCTGACGCTTCATTTTGAAGCGCCTGATCCCAATAACCCAGATGCGTTCCTGATCGATTCGGGTGATACCATTTTTGCCTTCCGTCATGAAGATTCTTTCTATGAAGAGGAGTGCCGCTTCTTAAATAAAGATTGTTAATACATTGATTGCCAGCGAATTGAGGAAAAGCTTATGCAAGTAAAAGTTGTGATTGGAACAATCGCATTTATGCTAACGATGATTGTCTTGGGCTATGCTGCCTTGCGTGAACCTGAACGCCTGGAACATTTTACAGGTGCCCGAGAAGGACGAACGATTGAAACCGGGGCTAATATTTACTTTAATAACTGCGCTACCTGCCATGGTATGGAAGCAAAGGCTGAGGAATGTTATGATGCGGCCGGGAATTCTATTACTTGTCAGGGGTTGCCTTTGAATAATTACTTCCTGGTATGTGGCGACGCGCCCGCGCGGCTGGAACAAACACGGTTTGAAGGCACCAAGGAGCAGTTTGTTGAGCGAACAATTGCCGCCGGTCGTTCTGGTACTGTGATGCCGCCCTGGTCTTCTACTTATGGTGGACCTATGCGAGATGACCAAGTGAAAAATGTGGCGGCATTTGTTTTGAACTTTGAAAATGAAGAATTGTGTGCCCAAGAACCTGTTTCTTTCCCTTGGCCGGATTCGGTTGACGATTTTCTAAGTATGGATATGTCTGAGTTTACGGCCGTTTCTGGGGACGCTGAAAACGGAGCTGCCTTGTACCAAAGTTATGGTTGCAACAGTTGCCACGGTGATGTGGCTGAAGCTGGTTCCAATCAGATTGGCCCCTGGCTTGGTGACATTGCTACGGTGGGCGCGACGCGAGTTGAGGGACAGACCGCTTTGCAGTATGTATACCACTCCATTCTTTATCCGAATGATTTTATTGCGCCTGATTGTGCCGCTGGACCTTGTGCTGGCCCGCCCAGTGCAATGGCTCAAGATTTGGCCTTCCGTATGTCTGCAAGCCCACAAGATATGGTAGACATTCTGGCTTATCTCGTTGGTAACTAAGCGTTAGAGATAGCTGATTTCCCCAATAAAATAAAAAGCTCCGCCAATCTGGCGGAGCTTTTTTTGTTTTGAATCCACAAACTATAATAGAGAATGGGCAATGGGACTAAGAGCAAACAAGTGTTTATGAGTGGGTAGCCGCGATTATTTATGGTGCTCTCTGGATGGTACGTATAAGAAACTTTGGCTTTGCTTAGGCTTGTTTTACGGCCGTTCCACAACTGCGGCAAAATTTATCCTCAGCTAGTAAGGGTTCCCCACATTGGTGACAAAAATTGGCTTTGCCTGGAGTAGTGGCCTGGACAGTAGTCGCCTTGGGTGCAGGTTTGGGTCGGTTGGGCTTGGGCCGGGCGGGTCGTCGGGAACTGGAAGATTGGCGGTTGAGCAGGTACCAAACGGCCGTTGCCACCAAAATCAATACGCCTAAAGCCACAAGCAGCAGCGGCCAATTAAAGCCAGACTCCTCTACCGGCGTTGCATCTAAAAAGGGCAGCTCCGTTGTTTCACTGTCTGGCGTTTTAAAAGTGACGGTGAGCTGCGGCGTGCTCATCGTATAGTTTAGGTCCATGGTGTAGGTATCGCCTGCGGCTACAGCCTGATTTGGCAGGACATGATAGGTAAGCCCGTCTTGCCCTTCGCTTACCGAGGCTGCTGCGGGAATGGTGGTCAGATCGGTTGCCGCCACCGGCTGTTGAATCCGAACGCTTATTTGCTCTACAGCAATGTCTGATTGCCACGAGAAAGTAAAATCGCGCTGATTGTCAGTGGCCGTGTACGGTTGATAATACTCTACACGGAAGCGATTGTCTGGCATGGTGAAGGTGACCTGATTGGCCGTCACCTGGGGAGATACACCCTGATCGGTCATCACATCATCAGCCGTGATGCGGGCCACAACGTTGAAATCAGCCCCATCTGGCAGAGGAAAGGTAAGCGTGGCGGGGAGGGGGGTGTTGGGAGAAAGTGTGCCAGTCAGCAGAACCAGTACCGCTTCCTTATCATAATCGGGCCACAGTTCTACCTCTAAAGATTGTAGCGTAACGGCCGTTTGGGCCTGAACAAAGGTGGCGGGGAAGAACAAAAGCAAAAGCAATAAAAAAAGCGTTCGTTTCATAAAGATCCTCATTGAGTCAAGGTGGTGTTAAGCATGACCGCGCAGCCGGATGCGATTGGCGCGGCAATAAGGGCATTCTAAATCAGTGTAGTCCCGGCCACAAGTGCGGCAGGTGCGAGTTTCTACCGCACGCTCATCTTCCAGCGAGCCAAGAACGATGACCAGTTCTTCGCCCTGGTGTTGTGCCAGAAATGCGTTGAGATCGTGGCCGCCAATGTGCCAACGGCCGTCTTCTGTTTGTGTCACCGGTCCATTCATCACATCTAGCTTCATTTCATAAGCGGCAGAAGCTAATTTTAGGATGGCTGCGCGTCGTATTGCTGCCATTGCGTTATCCTTTTGTGGCCAACAATGAATTTTCATTGTCAACTTAATGAAGCGAAAGAATCGCTCCTGACCGGGTGAAAATAGGCATCCGGCACATTGCTTGTTTAAACCGTGTGGCCTATTATACCGTAGCATCGGATGGTGCATAGTTGGCCTAATTGACCACAAGAAAAGGAGTTGGCACATGATAGATAGTAATGAGAAGTTGGCCCAGGATTTGGCCATTTTGCAAGAGATGGCCAACCAGATGGAAGCTTATTTAAAAAGTGATACGCTGTTTTGGTCGATGCAATACAGCGATATGCCTCAATTAACGCTGGGTGGTTATTGGTTGCGACAGCATCGGTTGACGGCCCTGCACACCTTGCTCTCTGGCGAGCAACAGGCGCAGCTTTCTGCCGCTACCAAGACGTTTGAAACGGCCGTTTCCGATTGGGTGGTGCGTACCGAGCAGCGGGCGCATACGGAGTTGGAAGTTCGCATTCGCCTGTGGGGTGAATATTTGCGCGACGTTTTTGGGAGCAAGTCGGTTGGGGTTGCTGGTTACAGTGCGCGGGTAGAAGTAAGAGCCATTATGGCGGCACTGATCAGTCAGCTGCAACAGCCTCCCTATACTGTGCAATCCTCACTGCTGGAATTAATCTTGCAAGAGGATAAGGGGCTGCGGGCTCGTTGGCAAAGCGGTCCGTTTGTTTGGCCTGAAGCGTGGCAACCCGCTTACCCCCAACCGGAGTTTTGGTGGCTGTACGGCCATCCCAAATAATGATCCAACCGCTGGATAACCAGGCGCTGGCTCGGCTGGTACAAAAAGCGTTTCCCCAAAGCCTGCTGCGCCGCGCCTGGCCGCTGTCCGGCGGCATTTCTGCCACCATGATCGCGGTGGAAATTCAAAAGTCGGATGGCCTTAAAAAACTGATTGTGCGATCCCATAAGCAGCCTGGCCTGGCTGAGAAAGAGTTTCGCCTGTTGCAAATTCTGCAAGCTGCCGGGTTAAAAACGCCAACAGCTTACCTGTTTGATCAGTCTGGGACCGCCGCCTCACTGGTTATCGACTTTCTCGAAGGGGAAATGACGTTTACCCCAACCGATAGAGTCGGCCATGTTCAGCAGTTGGCCAGCCAGTTAGCGCATCTTCACAGCCTTGACTTGTCGCACTACGATGTATCCTTCTTGCCGCAAAACAGGGGTGATTGTGTAGCGTTGGGGCGGGAACGGCCGTTTCCCAACCCCAATTTTCCCCAGGAAACGGCCATCCGCACGGCCCTGGCCAAAGCAGGCACACCCAGCCTACAAAACAGAACAACGCTGCTGCATGGCGACTTCTGGCCGGGCAATAGTTTATGGCGCGATGGACAGTTAACGGCCGTTATCGATTGGGAAGACGCGCACCTGGGCGACCCGCTCATCGATCTGGCCCAAAGCCGCTCCGAAATTGCCTGGATTTTTGGCCCAGAAGCGCTGGATAGTTTTACCCAGCATTATCAGCAGCAAATGCCCCTCAATTACAGTTCGCTGCCTTACTGGGATTTGTGTGCCGCACTGCGCCAGATTCGGCTGGTGGGTGATGATTTGCCTGGGTTTGCCGACTATTTTGCGGAATACGGCCGTGCTGACATCACCCCCACCACCATCTGCCAAAACCTGAACCAGTTCATCGAAAAGGCAGTGACCCGTTTGCATCATTGAATTTTGGTCAGCTTCTCCAAAGCCAGATACCATTTATCCCCTAAGAAAATGTATAACAAATTTCCGTGAACGACACAGAACCTTATTACTCTGCGCCGTTGCGTTAAATTTCCTTTAGGAGTCAATCATGACAAAACCAACCTTCAAATGGGCCGATCCCTTCTTGCTCAACGACCAGCTCAGCGACGAAGAGCGTATGATTCGGGATTCTGCCCACGATTACTGCCAGGGCAAGCTCATGCCCCGTGTCCTGGAAGCCAATCGGCACGAAACCTTCGACCGCGACATTTTTTACGAGATGGGCGAGATGGGGCTGCTCGGTGTGACCATCCCCGAAGAATACGGCGCGGCGGGCCTAAACCATGTCTGTTATGGTCTTATTGCTCGCGAAGTAGAGCGGGTAGACAGCGGCTACCGCAGCACCATGAGCGTGCAAAGTTCCCTGGTAATGTACCCCATCTACACCTACGGCACGGAAGCACAGCGGCAAAAATATTTGCCAAAATTGGCCAGCGGCGAGCTGGTCGGTTGCTTTGGCCTTACCGAACCCAACCACGGTAGCGACCCTGGCAGCATGGAAACCCGCGCCCGCAAAACTGATGGCGGTTGGATTCTGCACGGCAGCAAGATGTGGATCACCAACTCGCCCATTGCTGATGTTTTTGTGGTGTGGGCCAAGGCTTTTGGCCACGATGAGACCGATGACGGCGTGATTCGTGGCTTCATCCTGGAAAAGGGCATGAAGGGCCTGTCTGCTCCTAAAACAGAAGGTAAATTTAGCTTGCGGGCCAGCATCACTGGCGAAATTGCGATGGATGAGGTGTTTGTGCCGGATGAAAATTTTCTGCCCAACGTGCAGGGGCTTAAAGGGCCGTTTGGCTGTCTGAACAAGGCTCGCTACGGTATTTCCTGGGGGGCGTTGGGTGCGGCCGAATTTTGTTGGCATGCAGCCCGGCAATATACGCTAGACAGGACGCAGTTTGGACGGCCGTTAGCCGCCAATCAACTCATCCAGCTCAAGCTAGCCAACATGATGACCGAAATCAGCCTCGGTTTGCAGGGGGCGCTGCGCGTCGGGCGGCTGCTGGATGAAGGCAAAGCGACGCCGGAGATGGTTTCTATCGTTAAGCGCAATTCCTGTGGCAAAGCACTGGACATTGCCCGCATGGCTCGCGACATGCACGGCGGCAATGGCATTTCCGACGAGTTCCACGTCATCCGCCACATGATGAACCTGGAAGCCGTGAACACCTACGAAGGCACCCACGACATCCACGCCCTCATTCTCGGCCGTGCCCAAACCGGCATTCAGGCATTTATGTAAAACTTACCCCCACCCTAACCCTCCCCCTGTGAAGGGGAGGGGACGGCTCCCTCTCCCTCGAGGGAGAGGGCTGGGGTGAGGGTGAAACCACACAGCTGAATTATGATAAAAAAAACAGGTGAATCCATGACAAACAAACCCAACTGGAAAACAGTCAAAGAGTACGAAGACATTACCTATAAAAAATCCGACGGCGTGGCGCGCATCGCCTTCAATCGGCCTGCCGTGCGCAACGCCTTTCGCCCCAAAACCGTCGCCGAACTGTACGAAGCGTTCCTCGATGCCCGCGAAGACACCTCCATCGGCGTGGTGCTGCTGAGCGGCGAAGGGCCATCGCCCAAAGACGGCGTCTACGCCTTTTGCAGCGGCGGCGACCAAAACGCCCGCGGCCACCAGGGTTACGTAGACGACGAAGGCATGCCCCGGCTCAACATCCTCGAAGTGCAGCGGCTGATGCGCTTCATGCCCAAAGTGGTGATTGCCGTGGTGCCCGGCTGGGCCGTCGGCGGCGGCCACAGCCTGCATGTGGTCTGCGATCTCACGCTGGCCAGCAAAGAACACGCCATCTTCAAACAAACCGACGCCGACGTGACCAGCTTTGACGGCGGCTACGGCTCGGCGTACCTGGCCAAGATGGTTGGCCAAAAACGCGCCCGCGAAATCTTCTTCCTGGGGCGCAACTACTCCGCGCAGGAGGCGTACGAGATGGGCATGGTCAATGCCGTCATCCCCCACGACGAGCTGGAGGACACGGCGTATGAATGGGCGCAGGAAATCCTGGCCAAGTCGCCCACCTCGATCAAAATGCTCAAGTTTGCCATGAACCTGACGGACGACGGCATGGTAGGGCAGCAAGTGTTCGCCGGCGAAGCCACCCGCCTGGCCTACATGACCGACGAAGCCAAAGAAGGCCGCAACGCCTTCCTGGAAAAGCGCAAACCCAACTTCAAAAACATCAAGTGGATTCCGTAGTGTGACCAACCTCCTGGAGGTTCCTTTCAGGAGGACGTTGTGCCGAGAAACCTCCGGGAGGTTTTTGCACGAAACGAGGAATCTTACGACATTGTAAGTAGAAAGATTTCTCACTTCGTTCGAAATGACAAGGATCCGTAACGTTCCAAAAAATCGGACTTTTGCGAATGTTAAAAGTGGGCAAGGGTCCGATTTTTGTGTTTTGGTCTGGTTTTCTTTACAAACGTTCACATTTTTGCGGGCAAATTCTACTATAATGGATGGCGTCCTGGAAGATTAAAGCAACCCTTTTTCGCTTATGGAAGAGCAATCCGGCACGGTAACAGAAGAAACCCGCATGGCTCGATGGTTGGGCATGGCAAAACTTTGGCTGCGGCGCGGCTGGCCATTTGCGGCGGGCATCGTGGCGGCGTTTCTGGGCGTGCTGCTTTACTCCACCCTTTACCCCGAGCCCCTTCCTCTAACAGATGACCAAGTTGACCAGATTATGGTGGATGCGATGGCTTCAGCCACGCCACCCCCATCCTATTCGTCGCAGGTGTACCAGATGATTTTGCCGTCGATGGTGCTCATTAGCACCACGGGCGAAGACGAAAATGGGGAAGAAGGCAACGGCGTGGGCAGCGGTGTCATCGTTAGTGCCGCTGCGGACATTTTGACCTCGCTGCATGTGGTGGCGGGGGCTACGGAGATTGAGATTTATTATGCAGATGGGACGAAGACTACGGCCGTTCTCACCACAGCCGACCCCGAAAACGACATCGCCGTCTTAACCCCTGCCCAACCACCTGAAATCATCGTACCCGCCGTGCTGGGTAATCCTAATGCCATGCGCGTGGGGGATGAAGCGTACGCCGTGGGCAATCCGTTGGGGTTGGCGGGTTCCATGAGCGCGGGTGTTATTTCTGGCTTTGACCGGACTTTGCCGATTGACGATGACCTGGAATTACACGGCTTGATTCAGTTTGATACGGCCGTAAATCCCGGCAATTCAGGCGGCCCCCTGCTCAACCGCAGAGGCGAAGTCATTGGCATCGTCACTGCCCTGGCCAACCCATCCGAACAAAACTTCTTCATTGGCATCGGCTTTGCCGTGCCCATTACCACGGCAGCCAGCGCGGCGGGTATGCCGCGTTATTAGTACCTAGGGCTGAAGCCCCAGGCTAGAGAATTGTCCCAACGGGTATCAAAATTTAGCCCGGCCATTCATGGCCGGGCGATCAAAATTGGAGCAAACCATGACTTTCACCCCCAGGCCAGACAGTGACAAACCGATGGAGCGTGTCCTCTACGAGGTCAAAAAGATCATCGTGGGGCAGGATAATTTACTGGAGCGGCTCATCGTCGCCCTGCTGGCGCGGGGGCATATTTTGGTCGAAGGCGTGCCCGGGCTGGCCAAAACGATGGCCATCAAAACCCTGGCGGGGGCGATTGGCGGCGAGTTCCAGCGCATCCAGTTCACGCCCGATTTGGTGCCTGCTGACCTCATCGGTACGCGCATTTACAACCAGAAAAGCGGCGAATTTAACACTTCGCTTGGCCCCGTTTTCACCAACCTGCTGCTGGCCGATGAGATCAATCGCGCCCCGGCCAAGGTGCAAAGCGCTTTGCTGGAGGTGATGCAGGAGCGGCAGGTGACGATTGGCCGTGAAACCCACAAAGTGCCCCATCCCTTTTTGGTGATGGCCACGCAAAACCCCATCGAGTCTGAGGGCACCTATCCGCTGCCAGAGGCACAGGTAGACCGCTTCATGCTCAAAGTGTTGGTGGGCTATCCCAGCCAGACCGAGGAGTTTGTCATCGTGGAACGCATGACCAGTGCCATCCAGGCGGTGCAGCGCGTTATCTCTACCGACCAGCTGCTGGAGCTGCAAAGTGCGGTGGATGCCGTCTACGTCGATCCGGCCCTGATGGAATATGCCGTGAAGCTGGTGACCGCCACGCGACAGCCGCAAACAGTGGGTCAGGGCGACCTGGCGCAATATTTAATGTTTGGTGCCAGTCCACGCGCTTCGATTAACCTGATTTTGGCGGCCAAGGCGCTGGCCTTTGTGCGCGGACGTGGCTACGCGCTGCCGCAGGACGTGAGCGATTTAGCGCTGGATGTGGTGCGCCATCGCCTGGTGCTGTCTTACGAGGCGTTGGCCGATAATGTGACCAGTGACGAAATATTAAAGAAAATTTTGATGGTTATTCCGCAGCCGGAGGTGCCTTTGCATGAGCGGGCTTTCAGCCGACCCCACGCTTAAGCGGGTTTCTCCCGACCAGATTTTGCAGCGGCTGGAATGGCGCATTATTCGGCGTCTGGATGGCCTGCTGCAGGGCGATTATCGCACCCTGTTTTACGGCACGGGCATCGACTTTGCCGACATCCGTGAATATCAGGTCAACGACGACATCCGCCACATCGATTGGAACGTGACGGCGCGCATGGACAGCCCCTACGTGCGCCAGTACGTGGAGGATCGGGACGTGACGGCCTGGTTTTTGCTCGATTTGAGTCCATCGATGGGCTTTGGCCCGGCGGCGCGGCCCAAGCAGTTGGTCCTGACCGAGTACGTGGCCACCCTGGCCCGGCTGCTGGTGCGCAGCGGCAACCGGGTGGGGGCCATCTTGTATAACCGCCGGGTGGAGCAGACGATTCCGCCGCTTGGCAGTCGCAACCAGGTGCTGCGCCTCATGCGCTCGATCCTGAAGCAGCCCGGCGAACCAGGCGGTGTGGCTACCAACTTGACGCCGCTGCTGGATGCGGGACTGAACACCTTCAAGCGGCGCTCGCTGGTGTTTGTGATTTCTGACTTCATTAGCGAACCGGGTTGGGAACGGCCGTTACACCTTCTTAACCGCCGCCATGAACTAATTGGCATCCGGCTGTGGGACCCGCGTGAAGTGGAACTGCCCGACGCGGGCATGATTGTGGTGGAAGATGCCGAAACGGGCGAGCAGCTGCTGGTGGACACGGCCCATCCTGAATTCCGCCGTCGCTTTTTGGCAGCCGCCGACCGGCGCGAAGCCGAACTCAAAACAACGCTAAAACGGGCCGGGGTAGACCTGTTTGGCATTTCCACCGAAGAGGATTTGGTCGGGGCCATTGTGCGCATGGCTGGTCTGCGCAAAAGGCGGCGGCGATGACCTTCATTTGGCCCATCATGCTGCTGTCTTTGCTGCTGGTTCCGCTGCTAATCTGGTACTATCGACGGCAGGTGCGGCTGCGTGATCGGGGTACGGCCGTTCTTGGTCCGCTGGGATTGGTGCAAAGTGGGGATGGTACGGCCGTCGGTCGCCGTCGTCACATTCCCCCAATTCTCTTCCTCATTGGCCTGACCTTGCTACTGTTTGCCCTGTCGCGGCCGGAACTGCCCGTGAGCCTGCCCCGCATTGAAGGCACCGTCATTTTGGCTTTTGACGTTTCTAGCAGCATGCTGGCCGACGATTTGGCACCAAGCCGCATCGAAGCCGCCAAAGAGGCCGCCCGGGAGTTTGTGGCCAACCAGCCCAGCACTATCCGCGTGGGCGTGGTGGCTTTTAGCAACGGTGGTCTGATCGTGCAGCCACCGACCGAGGTCCAGGCAGACGTCCTGGCCACCATTGATCGACTCAGTCCGCAGGGGGGCACCTCACTGGGACAGGGCATTTTCACCTCGCTCAACGCCATTGCTGGCGAAGCCATCGTGCTGGATGAAAATGCGCTGGAGCCGGAGAACCTGGCTGACAGCGTGGCGGCGCTGCAAATCGACGAATTTTCCTCGGCGGTAATTGTGCTATTGTCCGACGGGGAAAACACGGAGTTCCCTGAGCCGTTGGAGATTGCTCAAATTGCTGCCGAGGCGGGCGTACGCATTTACACGGTGGGCATTGGCAGCCCGGAAGGGGCGATGATTGAAGTAGATGGTTTCAGCATCGTGACCCAGCTCAATGAACCGGCACTGCAAGAGATCGCCAGTCTGACCAATGGCACCTATTATTTTGCCGAGAATGAAGAGGAACTGCGCGACATTTACCGCAATATTGATTTGCAATTGACCATTCGTGGCGAGCAGATGGAAATCACCGCGATTTTGGCCGGAATTAGTCTGATGTTTATGCTGGTCAGCGGCGCGCTGTCCATGCTCTGGTTTGGACGGGTACCATGAGCAAAGTATGTCATGCCCGTGAAAACGGGTATCCATATCTGGCAATGGATCATAATGGAACGCTGATTTTCCTGATTGCCCTGATCAGGAAAATCAGGGCAATCTGCGTCCTATTTGCCTTGGAGCGCGTTGAATGACTTTTCTCTGGCCCTGGTTACTCTTATTTTTGGTGATTATTCCGCTGAGCATCGCCATCTACATTTGGATGCTGCGACGGCGGCGCAAGTTTGCCGTGCGCTACTCCAGCCTGGCGCTGATTCGTGAGGCGCTGCCCAAGCGCGCCCGCTGGCGGCAGCATTTGCCTTTTGCCCTCTTTTTGCTGGGGCTGACGAGCCTGGTTTTGGCCCAGGCGCGTCCGGTTGCCGAGGTGGAAGTGCCCCTCAGCCGGACGACGATCATTTTAGCGTTAGACATCTCGCGCAGCATGTGCGCGACTGACGTCGATCCCAACCGGCTGGCGGTGGCCCAGGATGCAGCGCTGGCTTTTGTGGAAGCGCAGGCGGACGGCACGCAGATTGGCCTGGTGGCTTTTGCCGGTTTTGCCGAATTGATCGTGCCGCCGACCAATGACAAGAATGTGCTCCTCGATGCCATTGCCAATTTGACCACCTCGTTTGGCACGGCGATTGGCAGTGCCACACTCAAGTCGATTGATGCGATTGCTGAGATTAATACGGCCGTTCCCCCCAGCGGCCTCAATCTGCCAGAAGAAAATCCAGCCAGTGAGGTCATTCAAACCTACCAGCCGGACATTATTGTTTTGCTCACAGACGGGGCCAACAGCCAGGGACCGCGCCCACTGGATGCGGCCCAGCAAGCGGCGGACCGACAGGTGCGTGTTTACACGATTGGCTTTGGCACTGATGAGATTCCGGAGATGGTGTGCAGCCAGGCGCAGTTGGGCAGTGACGCGTTTGGCGGCTTCGGAGGGGGCTTTGGCGGTGGTTTTGGTGGCGGCGGCGGTGGTAACTTCCGTCGCTTCCTGGTGATTGACGAGGAAACGCTGCAAGGTGTGGCCGACCTCACCGGCGGCGAATATTATCGCGCCGAGAGCGCCGACCAGCTGCTGGAAGTGTTTGAAGAACTGCCTACCCAAATTGTGCTGCAAAAAGAAGCAATTGAGATTAGCGTCTTTTTTGTGATGGCGGCGGTGATTTTGGCAGGAACGGCCGTTTTCCTCTCCCTCAAATGGCGGCGTTATCCTTAAACGTGCTAAACTTCCTCAAGAAATAGAACGCTGATTTACCTGATTTTACTGATGTCGCATGGCGACCGCTTCGCGTACAGGTTGATCAGGCAAATCAGCGTCCCATTCAAGAGGACGCCAATTGAAATCATACGAACAACTGACATTCAAAGGGAAGCTGCGGCGGCTGCGGGGATTGGCGGAGGATGCGCTGCGGCAGTTTGGCGTAACGGCCGTTCGCCTCAAGCTCATCGGGTATGATACCAATCTCATCTACCGCGTCTGGGCTGAAGATGGGCAGCAGTTTGCCTTGCGCATAGCCAATCCAAAGTGGCGCGGGGTGGAGTCGGCCGTTTCTGAAGTGATGTGGCTCGATGCCCTGGCCCACGACACTGATATCCCCGTGCCCCACATTCAGCGCGCGCCAGCGGGAGAAGCGGTCGTCTTTCCCCAGGCGGTCGGTGCGCCTGAAGATCGCCACGCCCTGCTGATGAGCTGGCTGCCCGGCGTGCTGTTGGGCAAACGGTTGACGGCCCAAAGCGTCACCAAAATGGGTGAACTGTTTGCCAAGCTGCACCTGCACGGGGCCAGCTGGCAGCCGCCCGACGGCTTCACCACCCGACGCTTTGACCAAATGCTCTCACGCGGCGAGCCAAACGTGCTCTTTGCTGAATCCAGCCTGGCGGCCTACGATGCCCAAACCGAGGCGCTGCTGCGCCAGATGAGCGAACAGGTCGCCCAAACTTACGCCGCACTCGACCCAGCCGATTTGCGCGTCATCCACTGCGATTTGTGGCACGACAATATCAAAATTCACCAGGGGCAGCTTTACCCGTTTGACTTTGAGGACACCATTTGGGGCTTTCGCCTGCATGACATGGCGATGGCACTGCTGGATTTGTATGAAGACGTTGGGGATTCAGCAAAGTACACCCGGCTGTTGGCGGCGTTCCGTGCTGGCTACGAGGCATACCTGCCCTGGCCAGAGGGGGAGATGGTGCTGCTGCAATTCGGCCGTATGCTGTGGAAGACGAACTGGATTGCCCGCTTTTGGCCGGAAGGGTTGGCGAAAACGGCCGTTTTCCATGCCAACCTCTACGACCACTACCGCAAAACCGGGGAACTGATGCTGCCTAAACTGCCACGCTAAATTTTTCACCGCAGAGAGCGCAGA
Source organism: uncultured Anaerolineae bacterium (assembly GCA_905479495.1). Classification (GTDB taxonomy): domain Bacteria; phylum Chloroflexota; class Anaerolineae; order Promineifilales; family Promineifilaceae; genus Leptofilum. Next base: position 16,987 of record CAJQMR010000001.1, on the reverse strand, counting down.
GAAAACCTCTTTTCCCCTCTGTGTTCTCTGTGGCAAATTAGAGCGGGTAACGGCCGTATTCTTCAACTGCGTCCACCATGGCCAGTACATTTTCCGGCGGCACGTCGTTCATGATGGTGTGGACCGAGGCCAGCAGGTAGCCGCCGCCTGGACCCAGCGCCTCAATCACCCGCTTCACCTCCTGGCGCACGTCGTCGGGCGTGCCGAAGGGCAGCACCCGGTGCGTGTCGATGCCGCCGCAAAAGACGATGTTTTGCCCAAAACGCCGCTTCAGCTCCGCCAGTTCAGACATGCGCCCGGCAGAGGTCTGGATCGGATTCAAAATATCGACGCCCATCTCCACCAAATCGTCAATCAGGGGGAAAACGTCGCCATCGGTGTGGAACAATACCTTGGCTTTGGTGCGGGCTTTGATGAAGGCGATGTAGTCGGCGTGGAACGGTTTGACAAACTCGCGGTACATTTTGGGCGACATCAGCAGACTTTCTTGTGTGCCCAAATCATCGCCGATCTTGATGATGTCCACATTGTCGCCCAGCTCGCGCAGAAAATGGCCCATCAATTGTTTGCAGTGCTCCGTGATTTTGGCCAGCAGCGCTTTGGCAAAATCGGGCTTTTCCACCATGCTTATCATGAAGGTATCCATACGCTGCATCTGGAAGGCACGCTCCAGTGGAAAGAGCAGCCAGGGCGTGGCCATGATGGCGTACCGATTTTCAGCGGCCAGGGCGGCGGCTTCGGCGCGCACGTGGGCCACCCGGCTGGGGTCATCCATGTCCGGCCAGTTGAACGCTTCCAGATCGGTGATGGTTTCTGCTTCGGCCAGCGGATTGATGTGGGGGAACCATTCGCCGGGGGCCAGTTCCACCTGGCCAATGCCCCACGAGTCGATGAACGGCGTGCCCGGTTCACGGCTGGCGTTGGCCTGGAAGTTGGCTGCCGGATGGCGATCCAGCACGGGGCGCACGTCGCTGCCCAATCGCTGCAAGGTGGCTTCATCGGGTACGGCCGTTCCCAGTTCTGGCCAATCGTACAGGTAGCGGTCTTCGGCCTGCACGCCGATGAGCTGCTTGAGCTTTTGGTACGTTTTCATCTTGATGCCGGTGGCGTTGCTCACGCCCACCACAATGGGCACCCGGTCCGGCTGTTCATGGTTAATCGCAGCTAAAACACGCTCGCGTGGGGTCATAGGTACTCCTGTTGGTCAAGTTTTTAAACTTGACCTACGAAAATGGCACAAAAGGTGTTCGAGTTTCAATCAATATCGTCTTCGGTCTCAAGCCAAAACACAAATTCAGAACCGTTCCATTTATAAACCTGATTGGTATAGCCAAACTCATACCAACATGAGTAGGATGGTTCGGGGTAGCAGTCCCGTTCTGTAAACCAACTGCTTGCGGCAACAATTTCTACTTGACTGTCCCCGTCAAAGTCAAGCATCTTTACACCGTACAAATCACTTTGGACGACGCAACCAGCTATATTTGCGATTTCCACCGCGTTTTCTCCATCCCATTGGTAAATAATGTAGCGTTGATGTACGCACCAAATGTCGGCCATTAAATTATAGTCACGGTCATATGGCTGTGGTGCAGAAAGGGTGCGCACAACTATTTCTGGTGCTTCGCTGCCTACAATGTCGGTCCATTCAACTGAAGTAAAATTGCCTTTACAACCAAACAGTTTACCAACTGATTTTTTATTAACGACAAGTTGGCAAACATCATTTAGCTGTCCTAACGAGTGATTGCTTTCATAAGTTACTGACGCTGTGTCTGTTGCGTTACTTGCGATAAGATTGGCATCTTCGGCGATCTCATAAGCATCAGCAATATCCTCATCTTTAACAAATTCAAACGTATTTCCGTTCCAGGTATAGATGGAAACAGTCGTTGTGAAAACTTTTAGATATTCACTAGGACTGTATGCCCCCTCTAATGCCCAAAACTGAGGTGTAAAGTCAGAATCGTAAACTGAAAAACCTTCCCACTTTTGCTCCACGAATACACCATCTTGCTCGTCTGCTTCGATTTCGAAGGTGGATCGTATTAAAGTCATTCCACCAAAGTTGCCATCGTCAGTGAGATGGGTTACTTGAGGAGCCCAAGCAATGTGACAATTCGTTTCTGTACAGGTAATGATGAATCGATACCAGTAATAAAATCTAATACCTGTTCCACCAGAATCACCTCTATAGTCAAATATGATTTCCGGTATATCGTCATTTGTCCAATCTTCAAGGGTTACTTTTGAGCTCGGTGCGTATTTCAATGTTGAGCCTACTAAAATAAATGGCGCGGAATAACTTTCATCCAACCACAATAAAATTGCGACAGTAAAAACATCTGAAACGATCAGGTCCTCTACATCATCACCATTCACATCTTGATAAATCAACTCAACGCCATCCGTTAAACCACGATAACGAAATTCATCTATTAAATAATCCTGACTAATGGGGTAGGTTGTTTGGAAATAGCCATCTGGAATACCAAGCAAATATACTTCCAACGCTTCAATTGAGGGATAGCGTTCAGTCAACAATTCTATCAGTTCCAGGGTTGGTGTGGCGGTGGGAACTAATGTAGGCCGTGGTGTTGGTGAAATAGGCAGCGTTGTAGGCGTTGAGCTGGGTTCAGGCGATAACGTGGGTGCAGGCGTTGCTGTATTAATTGGGGGTAGGGTTGATACGGCCGTAAATGTGGGCTGCTCAGGTGATGTTACTGGTGGTGCCAGCTGTGTAGCACTTGGAACCGCAGTGATTTGGGCTGTGTTTGTCTCCTCAGCCGCACAGCCAAAAAGAATAAAGATTGAGAAGAGTAAGAGTATAGGCAATCCTGTTTTATGCTGGAACATTGACCACCCCCGAATTTATGATGTTTGTGGATTGTGTCGATGCTGGTTAACATACCATCATTTCACCAACAAACAACTGATCTTTGGAGACAACATGAGCGTCATTCGTCCCGATTTGCCTTTGCTTGATTTGCACCGCCATCTGGATGGCAGCGTGCGGCTGGAAACGATTTTGGAAGTGGGGTTGCAGCATGATTTGTTAATGCCTGCGCGAGATTTAGAGGGATTACGGCCGTACGTCCAGGTCACCACGCCCCAACCCGACATCCTCGCCTTTTTTGCCAAATTCGAGTGGCAGGTGGGCATCCTGGTGGACTACGATGTGTGCCGCCGCGTGGCTTACGAAAACGTGCAGGACGCCCAGCGCGAAGGGATCGACTACATTGAGCTGCGCTTTAGCCCCTGGTTCATGGCCGAGCCACACGGACTGAACCCCGCAGGCGTGGTGGAAGCGGTAGTTGATGGCGTGGCGGCCGGACAGCGCGATTTTGGCGTGCAGGCTAACCTCATCGGCATCATCAGCCGCACCTACGGGCCGGAGATTGGGCAGCAAGAACTGGATGCACTGCTGACTCAGCGGGATCATCTGGTGGCGCTGGATTTGGCAGGAGACGAGAAAAACTTTCCCGGTGAATGGTTTGTAGACCATTTTAAGCAAGGGCGCGAGGCTGGCTGGCAGGTAACGGTGCATGCCGGAGAAGCCGGCGGCAGCCAGAGCATCTGGCAAGCCATCCGCGAGCTGGGCGCGACGCGCATTGGCCACGCTGTGCGCGCCGTAGATGATCCAGTGCTGCTGGATTATCTGGCGCAAAACCGCATCGGCGTGGAAACAAACCTGACAAGCAACGTGCAAACCAGCACCGTACCCAGCTACGCCAGCCATCCACTAAAAACGATGTTGGCTCACAACATTTTGGCCACCATCAACACCGATGATCCGGGCATTAGCGCCATTGATTTGTCGTTTGAGTATGAAGTTGCCGTGAATCAGGCTGGTTTAAGCCAGGAGCTGGCAGGGCAGGCGCAGAAAAACGCGCTGGAAATCGCCTTTTTGCCAGCCGCAGAGAAAGAGGCGCTGCTGGAGAAAACACGAACACCAAGCGAGTAGTAGGGATGCCCTACTACTACGCTCAGGCTAAGCCTTAGATGCCTGCTGCTGTCCGCATCTGAGGATGCGGACTCCTCATATTGAGTGGCCGGTATGAAAATGAAGTTAATAAAGATGACTCGCTGGTACCATTTTCTTCTGAAACGCTAGAATTAGATTCGCATCATGAGATATGATGCAGCTTATTCTACAAAAGTGATCACTCTTCAATAGGAATGTGCTACACGTATTTTGATTCACCTGGAAAACGATGAGTAAGATTCAGCCCATAGCGCTCATGTTGGCGGAGCAAGAGCAGGAGCAATCGGAAGAACTCAAGCGTGGCTACCAGCTTGGGATTTATACGCTGCTGGAACAGATTGGGCGTGGTGGTGAAGCAGTTGTCTGGTCTGGCTTTGACAATGTGCGCAAGCGGGTTGTGGCCTTCAAAGTTATTTCGACGGTCAGCAACGATCCGGCAGCAGCTTCCCTAGTGCCCGCCAATTTTGAGCGGGAAGTGCATCTCGTTGCCAGTTTAGAACATCCCCACATTTTGCCCATGTATGAATTTGGCATGGCGGATATGTTTTCCTATTTTGTGATGGCGTACAAAGGGTTGGGGACGCTGGTTAAGTTAATTAATCGTGGGCCGCTGCCGCTGGTGGAGGTGGCCAAAACGGCCAGGGAAGTATTGTCGGCGCTGGCTTATTTGCACCAGCGCGGCATTGTGCACCGGGATATTAAGCCCAGCAATATTTTGCTGGACAGCCAAAGCCGCACCTACCTGGCTGATTTTGGTTTGGCAAAGGAGCTGAGCCAAAGCACGATGGTGCTGCACACGGGGCGCGGTACCGGGCCATATGCGCCATACGAGCAGCAAACGTACAACAGCATTACGCAGCAGTCGGATATTTACAGTCTGGGGGTGGTGCTTTACGAGATGTTGGCCGGGCAGCTTCCCTGGGGTGGGCAGTTTAGTTTGGCCACGCTGCAAAGTGGGGAAGGCGAGGTGCTGCCCGACGCGGCTGTCCATAATTCTGAGGTCACGGCCGAATTAACGGCCGTCTTGCGCAAATTCACCGCTTACCAGTGGCAAGATCGGCCGCAAACAGGCGAAGCTGCCTACAAACTATTTTATGAAGCGCTGCCGCCATCTGTGCAAAAAGAGGTCAAACCGACGTTGCAGCCGGAAGAGCTAACGGAGGAAACATGTTGGGCGGAAGATGTCGCCTTCTTGCTAGATGCCCATCAGGCACATTGGCAGCCGAAGGATAAATTTCCCCTTGGCTTAACCCACCTGGCTTATTTGACTTCTTATTACGAACATGCACCGCTCCCTGAGGATGAAGCGGTACAACAATTTTTGCTGCGGGGCGCTTTGGTGCATGATTACAATTTGGCGCAGTGGTGGCGAAAGGCCACAGAGCCTGCGCTGCGCTGGCGGGTCAGCATTGAGGCGTTGGCGAGTGAAGATGAGGAAGTGATGGCCCGGGCGTTGGGGCTGCTGCTGCGCGAGCCACAGGATAATTTCCAGATGACGGCCGCTGCCAGCACATCGCTGGAAAAGCTGGTTGATCTAGCGGTAAACCCTGGCGAATGGCGGGTGCGTCGTGACGCTTTAAATGCGCTGGCGCACTTGTTGCCGCCTGCCACGGCCTGGCAGGCTGTGGGGATTTCAGCGGCAGGAGATGCGCGGTTGGCGCATCTGGCTTTGGATGAAAGTACGCAAGGTAAACTGGCTGTAGACATCATATGCAGGCTGCGCAGCGAAACGGCAGTACAGGCCCTGGTAGAAGCGTATGAAGCAGGCAGCTCTGATCACGCATTGGCCATTTTGCGGCAAATTCAGCAGCAGGTTGGCAGTTTGCCTCGGGCAGTGCCCGCGTATATTGGTGGTCGGCTGCGCTGGCAGCGTTTAAAGGAACTGCTGTTAGAAGATCAGGAAGGTCTGTCGCTGGCTCGCAGCTTGCTGGGGTTGGGCGTGGGTGTCTTGATGAGCCTGCTTTTTGTGTTTGGCTACTTTTCGCTGCCAGCGGCGCAGGTTCAGGATACGCTGTTGGTGCCCTATCCGGTGAGTGATATTGTCACCATTGTGGAGGTCAATGATGCCAGCCTGGCACAGTACGGCCGTTGGGATCAGTGGTCACGCGCACTTCATGCCCAGCTTATTGAGCAGTTAAAGGCTGCTGGGGCGCAAACCATCGTATTTGATTTTGCCTTTGAGGCCGATACAGTGGATGATGCCTCATTGGCGGAAGCAATGGCGGCCGCGGGCAACGTGGTGCAGCCGGTGCTGGTGCAGGGGGATGCTTATCATGACTTGGTGGGCAAACTACGCTATGAGGGCATTGTCATGCCCCAGCCAGAACTGGTGGTCGCTTCCGCAGCCTTGGGGCACACGAGCATTTTGCATGATGAGGACGGGTTTGTGCGTCGGGTCCCCACGCTGATTTCGGTTGAAGGACGGCCGTATGAAAGTTTGGCCATGGCCGCGCTGCGCAACTATTTAGGGATTGGGTTAACGGAAAATGATGAAGTGGTTAACGGCCGTTTATCTGTGGCCGGTCGTCAAATTCCGGTCGATAAGAATGGCGCGATGCGCATTTATTACGCGGGTCCGCCTGCCGAACCAGAGCGGGCTACCTTCACGACGGTCTCTTACCAGGATGTGTTGGCAGGCACGGTGCCAGAAGATTTGCTGCGGGGCAAGATTGTGCTGGTGGGCATCACGGCCACGGCTGAACCGGATCGTTACCTGACGCCGGTAAGTGACGGCCGTCCGATGTATGGTGTAGAAATTTTAGCCAACGTCATCGAGTCGATCTGGTCTGAACGGTTTATTCGTTTGCCGGAAACGGCCGTAATGGTCTTTATCTTGTTGGGATTAGGCCTGCTGGTGGGGTTGGTTTGTGTGCGCCCGGCGACGGGGTTGATTTTTGCGTTAAGTATTGCCGCCGTCTATTTCTTGCTGGCAGGCTCGCTGTTTGATGCCACTGGTTTGATGCTCGATCTATATTTTCCCTTTGCCACCATTGGCTTGAGCTATTTATTCGTGACAGCTTACCGTTATTCGGTGGAGGTGCGCCGCCGCCGAGAAATTTTAGGGCTGTTTGCCAGCAGCGTGACGCCTGCGGTGGCCCAGGCCACCATTGACGCCATCAAGCAGGGCAAGATTGATCTGAATGGCCAGGAGCAGGCCTTAACGGTGCTCTTGGTAAAGATGCACGGTCAGGCGGCCTACGCAGCCCGTCACGATCCGATGGATGTCTTGGCCATGCTTACTTTTTTCCGTAACAAAGTGGTGCAGACAATTCTCTCTTTTGAGGGCACTGTGATTCGCTCTGAACAGGGGGAGACGATGGCTGTGTTTAATGCCCCCTTGAGCCAGCCGGACCATGCCTGGCGGGCTGTGCAGGTGGCACAAACTATTCAGGATGAAATTGAACGCTATCATCAATCATTGCCCGAAGATGCGCCCCAGCGCTCTATCTCTTTTGCTTTTGCGGTGAATACCGGGCGGGCCATTGTGGGCTACGAGGGGCCTGGCGGGCCGAATACGCTAACTGTTTTGGGGGATGTTGTTGATCTGGTTGGGCCAATTGTGGCAACGGCCGTTGCCGGGCAGATTTTGCTGGGCGAGCAGAGTTACCTGGAAACGGCCGAACAGGTAGAAGCTGAGCCTCGCAAACCATTACATCTAAAAAATCGAGCAACGGCCGTTGCCGTTTATGAGGTTGTCGGGAAAGAAGTTGAGGAAACATCTTTCCCGTAAAAAATAAGACCTGACAGTTTTATGCAACACTGTCAGGTCTTTTTCTTTTTTACCTATTGAATCCTGCCGTTACGGTGTGCAAGCGCCTACCGTATCGCCATGTCCCAGATGGTCGGCAACGGCATCCGCATTCACCTCAATGGTCGTGCCTTTGTGGCAAATAGTAACCTTCTCCTCTACGACAGGCGTGTCGGTGGGTGCTGGTGCAGGTGTGTTGGTAGGTGCTGGCGCAGGTGTGTTGGTGGGCGCGGGTAGCGGTGTGTCGGTGGGGGCGGGTAACGGTGTACTCGTCGGACAAGCCCCCAGCGTGTCCCCATGTGCCAGATGTGCGTCTACGGCATCGGCAGCAATTTCCAGCGTGTTGCCTTTGTCCACATCTCCAGACGGATAGTGGCAGATCAGCACTTTTTCTAGATCTGCTTCGTCCTCATCAGGCTGCTCATCAAGGGTGTCATCCTCGGTGGGAACGGCCGTTGGCGTGTCGGTCGGTTCCTCTGTCGGTTCCTCGGTGGGTTCTGGTGTATCTGTTGGTTCTGTGGTCGGCGTCGCCGTTGGTTCCCTTGTCGGTTGATTTTGCGGCACAACGTTTAGTTCCTGGCCAAGGACGGCCGTTACCTGGAAACCTGGTTCCACATCCACATACTTGTCTGCCATCGCCACGCGGACCACGCCTTCATCGACGGACACGACCGATATTTCGGCTGTTTGGGCTTCAACCGTAAATACAGTGCCGCGCACAGAGGCTGTGGAAGAGGGTGTTTTTATTTCAAAGGCATCGTCACTGCGCAGCAGTCGTACCACCCGGCTTAACGTTTTGCCAGAGAGCAGGTTGAGCCGAACGCGATAACTGTCATCGTTGTTGACCAGTTCGCTAACGGCCAACGTGGTGCCACCAAAAAGATCGACGGTGCTGCCATCTTGCAGGCGTAGCTGGGCTGAGGCGGTGGCATCCAGGCGAATGGTGTCCCCTTCTTGCACCGTCATGACCTCTCCAGCGGAAACGGCCGTATCTCCCGAGCTAGCAAAAATAGCACCGCCAGCCTGGTTAACCACCACTTCGCCAGTTGAAACGACCAATGTTGCTTCTGCACTGCCTGGTTGGGCCAAAACAAAGGTCCCCAGAAGGATTACCAACAATGTGGCTAAGCCAAAAGCCCAGGTGCGTCGATGGTACATTAAGAAGTTCCCCTTTCGTTTGTTGCGAATTGGCTTACGCACGGATTCCGTGCGCTGAACCGTATTTTTCTTTATGGATGCGCCTTTCTTGGCAGAGTCCATCAAATGGAGCAGAACCATGCGATTGATGCCAGAATAACCGGCAATCTGAGCCACATCTTGTGTAAAGTTTGCTTCGCGTGGCTGTTTGCACAAGGCAAGCTTGGCCAACTGCGCAGGCTCGATTTTTAAGTAGGCTGCTAACTGCTCCCAGCTGACGTTTTCTCGAATGGCCTGTTGGTCAATCAGATAAGCCATGAAAGAATCGTCTGCTGCGGCCCGTTTTGCCAGTTCAAATAATGGTTTGTTCATCTCAAATTCCTCACTGCATTTAACAAAGGACACAATTTGCCCTACCGCTTCTATATCTTAGTACCGAAGTCAGCGGCAAAGTTCGACAAATTGGTATTCATGAAGAAGTATTTGTGAAGATCAAGGATTGATTGAACCGGAAAGAACGCTAAGAAGCATTGAAGGGATGGCAGGTATCGTATCGAGGGGATTAATTTTGCTGGCGATTGACGTAGCGGGTGAGTTTTTTGGTGAGGCGATCTTTGGCGCGTTTTACTTCGCGCCTTTGTTCTGGCAGCGGTTGGGCTGTTAACTGCATGATTTCGGCGTAGGGTTCCGTTTCACGGACCCCGTTTAGCATGAGCAGAAACAGCTGGCGGTCAGTGGTATCGAGTTCTGCTTCAAATTGGTGCAGCATGGTTTGGGTACCAGCATCGCCATTGTCCAGCCATTGGTCAAGGTAAAAAGGGTCCGATTCTGAACTCGCTTCGGTGACCAGTTGGGCTTGGATGTCAGGCTGATCAATGTCTAGCAACGGCCGTTTCTGCCGGTTGCTGCGATCGATGGCGTTGAGCAAATCGTGCCGGGCAGCCATGCGCAGGTAGGCAAACAGGGTCAGTTTTTCGGGGTCGTATTTTTCGGGGGAGGCATGATAGGTAAGCAAACTGTCGATAGCGGCCGTTTCATGCAAATGGATTTCAACCTGACGGAACTCGCGCTGGAGAAACTCAATGAGGTGCGGTAAGGCCAATTCAGACAGCTGAGCAAATGCTGTCGGACTGTCTTCATTCAAAATTTGTTGATGCTTCTGGAGCTGCCAATGGCGCGATGGTTCAGAAGCTGGCATAAATAGTCTCCTGGATTGCCATGTTCATTACCACACAGTATAGCAATTAAGTCGTTTCATGCGGCAAATAGCAATAGGAAAATTGGCAAAATTCCCGTGATCTTAACAAGCGGTTCAGGTAATCGGCTATCGTGAGGATTTTTCCGCAGCGAATTATCAGGGACATGGCCCCAGGGTATCCCCATGTGCCAGATGTGCGTCTACGGCGCTGGCATCTACCTCAATCGTACTCCCTTTGTGACAAATAGTTACCTGTCCTGCTGCAACTGGTGTGTTGGTTGGCGGCAGGGCCGGTGTGTTGGTTGGCGCGGGTAGGGGCGTGTTGGTTGGTGCGGGGGCGGGCGTGTTGGTTGGTACGATTGCGGTCGTGGGGACTGCTGTACTGACTGGCGTATTGCCTGATGTTGGCACTGGTGTGCTGATGGACGTGGCGGCCGGTGTGTTGTTTGATGGTACGGAAACGGCCGTAGGCGTGTCGGTGACGCTTTCGTCCTCACTAGAGACTGTTGGGACTGTCGTGACGGTTGGCGTATTGGTATTTTCGGGCGTGCCATTTGTGTCGCGGGTTTTGCTGGGAGCTGCGGTTGCCGACATGATGACCGGGGTGCTGGTCTCGGGCTGGGGAGTGGTTGCAGTGGGTACGGCCGTATTCAGTTCTGTTGCCGGGCTGGTGGGTTCGCGCTCCGGCTGGGTTGGCGTGCTGGGCACAACTTGGAGCGGCTGGCCTACAACTGCCGTCACCTCATTTCCGGCCGTTACGTTCACGGCCTGATCCGCCATTGCCACCTGCACCACGCCTTCAACTACGGCGTAGTACGATATTTCAGCGCTTATTACTTCAACCGTAAACTGTGTACCGCGCACGGATGCGGTAGAGGCCGGTGTTTTGATCTCAAAGCTGTCATCTGGGCGCAGCAGGTGCACCACCTGGCTGAAGGTTCTGCCGGCCAATAAACTAAACCGGGCGCGGTAGCTGAGTTCGTTATTGACTAATTCAGACACGACCAGGGTTGTGCCGCCAGAGAGGTCAATGGTGCTGCCGTCTTTTAGGCGAAGTTGCGCAGCGGCGGTTTCGGTCAGTTGGATCGTGTCCCCCTCACGCACGGTAATGGCACTCCCGGCAGAAACGGCCGTTTCTGCCGAAGTGGCAAAAAGCGTTCCTCCACTCTGATTCACCGCTGCTTGTCCTGCTGAAACAACTAGCGTCGCATCGGAGCCACCTGGCTGGGCCATCACAAACGTTGCTAGAATTAGCAGGAATAAAACGGCTAATCCAATTATTCTAGCCCGTGCATTAACCATGAAAATTGTTTCCTTACCTCTATACCTGCTCAACTTCTGTAATTTGTGTGCGTCATTTTCAGACACTGTTCAAATCAAATATCTTACAGTATAGCAGCTAATAAACGTTTTGGAGCGACTTTCTAATAGGAAATCAGGGTCTATGCACCATGTCGGTAGTGAGGCGGTTGATGAAGGTAGCCAGACTGGTCGGCGCATGCCCTAGCAAAAAGTGCAGTACCTGGGGATTGCCTGCCAGGCCGCTTTGGGTGTAGTAGGCAAACATGCTAGCGGTCATTTTGAGGGCGTCATCAGCCATGCCGTTGGCGCGGGCTTGGGCCTTCCATGTTTTCAGGGAAACAGGGCGTACTTCAACGGGGCGGCGCAAAATTTGGCTAAAAGTGTCGGCAACGGCCGTTTGGCTTAAAGGTTCCGTGCCTGCCAGTTCATAGGTGGCGTAGCTGTGTCCTGGTTCGGTGAGCAGCTTGGCTGCCACAGCGGCGACATCCTGTAAATCGACCAGACTCAAGGCTGTTTCGGCCGGATAAGGTACCGGCAGGATGCCTTTTTCCTGAATAGCAGGCAGGTAGGTTCGCAAGTTTTGCATGTAGGCTGTGGGCTGGACGATGGTGTAGGTGAGGCCAGAATCGAACAAGATGTTTTCCACCTTCATCTTGCTCCAATGGTGGGGCATCTCCCGAATTTGGGGATGGAGCACAGAGTGATACACGACGCGGCAGTTGCCAGTGCTGCGGGCGGCGGCGATCATCAATTGGCCAATGCGCACTTCTTGGGGGTGCATGTTGGGGCCAATGTGGTAGATTGCGGTTACGCTTGTTGTCGCCAGCCGCCAAACATCCGCATCCAATAAATCCCCAACCACCACTTCACTTGCGCCAGCTTGGCGCACAGGCAAAATTTGATCGTCATCTTTTACAAAGGCGCGTGTTTTAGCCCCCCGCTGCTTCAAAGCGGCCAGCACCGCCACCCCTGTTTTTCCTGCTGCGCCTGTAACTAAAATCATAATGACTCTCCAAGATACTGTCGTAAATGCCTCAATGGTGTGTGTATTTGTGACTGTGATAAGCGATGCATTGAACAATTTTCACATAGAGTTTACCTGAAGGCTAACTATTATCCTCCATTTTAAGGCGTTGGCTTACCAAACACCTGAATTTCACCCCAAGAAACCCAAGATGGACTCTGAATTGTTTCAATGCGAATGAATTGAATGTCTTCGATTGGGCTCTCTGGGATAAAAACAAGCCAGTCCCCCTGTTCTGTGACTTGCTGAAAACGATGTAGTTCAATCAAATTCCCAGGGGCGCTACCTCCCAGAAGGCGATGGGTTGTTTCCCCAGCTGGCCATTGGGCCACCAATAAACGCACCTCTGTAATGGCTTGTGCCTGACCCAGATCAATCTCCAGCCATTGAGGGGCATCACTGCCAGAGCCCCATTGGGTGGCATCATTTTCATCTACAGCATAGGTGACGGGTTCTTCTGGCAATGCGGCTGAAGCGGTGACTGGCTGCTGGTAGGCTAAGTTAGCGTTGGGGAGAGAAACGGCCGTACAAGGATCGGGATGGTTCGCCGGAGCGAGTAAATCCATGATGAACTGCTCTTCATCCACAAACCCCCAGGTGCGGTCATTAACGCTGGCTGCCGCTGGATAATAGGTCCAATACAACCAGCCATCAAAGCCATAGGCACAGGATTCCATTTGCCAGTTGATGATTGCCTGTGCCGCTGGCCTTAGCTCAGAATAAATATGGCGAAAAGCGCCGTATTCACCCAGCAGAATGGGTTTGGCTTCATAGTCACTCATGCCAAACGCTGCTACATAATCGGCCAGAGGAAGATCGCCAGGATAAGCATGAAAATCAAAAAAGTCCAGATTGGAATCGGTGAGTAGCGGAGCTGTGTCTACGTACCAGCCCGGGACGGCAATCTCTGGGGCAAAAAACCCCATTGTCACCAGGGCTGTGGGATCGTGCAGCAATATTTCGGCCTTGATTTGGGCAATGTAATAGATGAGTCCCTCGCTTACCATCGCCCGCTTTTGCTCGGGATCGCTCATGTCGTAGACGCCAGTTGTGGTCTCCACGAGGCCGCTAGTAAGGGATAAGGGTGGTTGATCCAGGAACATCCACTGTTCGTTAAGAAGTTGCCAGCCCAAAACGTTGTCAAAAGCGGCACCGCGTTCATTGAGACCTGTTAGCAGATCGCGCCAATATCGTTTGGTCGCAGTTACAGCGTCTGGCGTTAGGTAATAAGAGTTACGATACCCGGCAAAGGTGTCGCCACTTCGCGCGTTGGCCTGTTCGGCGTAACCGCCCTGGTCGGGCAAATCATTAGAGGTGAACAGGATGAAGATATTTGCCTCGCGGGCAGCGTCTAGCATATCGGCAATGTTATCCAGGTAGTCTGGATTTAGCCCGACATTGTCACTGTCGCCAATGCAGCCCGGACCGGCATTGCACGCATCCAGGAAGACACGCACCGTGTTGTAGTCTAAAGCAGCCAATGCCTGAAAATCTCTTCGGGTCCGTACCGGATCATAGAGGCCAACTTTGAGGGGGAGGTTGCTCATGGTGCCGTTGTGCGGCACGTAAACGTAGTTCGCGCCACGTGGTATAAATGCTTCCCCTGTCTGGCGATCAAAAAATTCGGCCTTGCCTTCGGTTTGACGAATGCTCAGGCGATGCTGCGGGGGTTGGTAGGGTGTGGCGCTGGGCTTTGGGGCAGATGTGGAAGTGGCTACGGCCGTTTCCGTTGCAGGCGGGGTGGCTGGTGTACCTGTTGGGAGAAACGTCGTTGGTGAAGCCGTGGGAAGGATGTCTGGTTGTTGGCTGCAAGCGAAGGGGATAAGGCATGATAAGATGAGTAACAGGGTGAGGACGATGATACGTTTGGGCTCTCGACTCATTAAGAGATTCTCCTTTGTTGGTTGGCGCACTAAGTGTAAACAAATATAAATGGTTGGTTGTAGCCGCAGTTTCTAATTGCGCTCTAGAGGCGTGAAAAGAATCCGCAGCTACGCATCCAACGAAACTTGCCTGCTTGCACTTCGCAGAGAAGCAAAAATATTGACGGATAACCCAACAGGTAAGTTGCTTCTCTTGAACCGTTGGCCTATTTGAGGGGCAGTCACGACTCAACCGAGTTTGAAGGCGAGCTGGAAGAAATGACAGAATTTATTTTTGAGCAAGAAACGGCCGTTGACACCTACAAACAATACACTGTCAATAAATCACGCTTGCCCTTGGCTTGAATTTGGCGCGTGCGGGCAGGCGTAAATTGTTGGGGCACCAGACGGGCCAGTGTGTCCGACACCAACAATTCGCCCGGTTCAGCTGCGGCCATAACCCGGCTGGTCGTGTTAACTGCATCCCCAATAATGTCATAGCTGCGGGTAGAGGCTGACCCCAGCAGGCCTTCAACCACTGGCCCAAAGTGCAGCCCCAACCCTACACTGAGCCCAAACGGCCGTAGTTTAGCTTGTAATGTATCGCGCAGGAGAACGGCCGTGTTTACCGCTTGTGTCGCCTCCGTAAACCAGGTGATGACCTCATCCCCAATAAAATGCGGCTTCATCCCCTCCTGGCTCACAATGATTTTTTCGGCCCACTCATAAAATTCATTGAGCATATTGACCACCACTTCTGGTTCTTTGTCCTCACTCCATGAGGTAAATCCGCGAATGTCGGCAAACAAAATTGCCCGTTCCACGCGGTGTTGGGCCAGGGCCTGGCTGTCTTGCACCGTTTGCGCCAATAAATCGGGCGCAAGGCTCCATTCAGACACCTGGCGCAGGCGACTGGCCAGGGCGCGCAGCAGCGCCAGGTATTGCTCTGTTTGGGCTTCGCGTATGCCCAGCAGCATACCCAGCAGCAGGGCGGCCAGCAGAATAAAAATATGGCCGCTGCTACCCTGCCAATAGGCGGTCAGGTTTTGCCAGGAAAACGTGGTGAGTTCTGTAGAGAGCTCCGAGATGGCATACAGGGCCGGGAAGAGCAAAACGCGGCCCACATTTTTCAAAAGGGCGGTAACCAGCTGCCAATCAGGTTGCACTCCCTCCCAGGCATAAATCAGGGCCATAAGAAGTGAAAACAGCCAGTAAAGCCAATGGTAAGGTTGGCTGAAAAAACTGTTGACCCCTTCCAGTAGAAGATCTGTGATTGTGTACAGTGCGGGGGCAATAAGATTGCCCAATGCCCGCTGCTGCCAGTTTAAAGACGGCCGTCCCAAAACCCACGCCTGCACAAAAGCGGCCAACAGCAGCAAGTAATGGGGAACTTCCAATAAATAGCTGGTAATGCCATCATTGCTGATGGCCCGGATGGCGTCAAACAAAGGATAGATGGCGGAATTGGTGACAAATTCTTTTAAGATGCGGGCTTGCGGACTGCCGTTAATCTGTTCGATTAAAGAAAGGGGTTGGTCCATAAGATTCTCTCAAGGCCAAAAATGTGCTGTCACGGCTTGCACGGCCGATAGGTGGTTGCATGATGTTCCACTTGAAGTTGGAATCATGTATGGAGGTTATCATAGGGATGTTTGTGGCTGGGCACAAGAGAATGTTTTCCTAGTGGCGTGTCGGATGAGGAATTTTGGTGGGAGAGACGGCCGTTTTCACTTTATCGTTAAGGGCAAGAATAGGGATTCGGGTTTTGAAATTGAGACAGTGGTGACTGCGGTTTCGACTTGCTCGTTTTGGGTGGTGGTGAGTACGGCCGTGAATTCCCCACATCGCTCATAAACATGCTGCACAACTGACCCTGCGCCACTGCTGCCATCGCCAAAATCCCACAGATACGTAGGATTGGGAGCGCTACTTCCCGTGGCCGTAAACACGATGGGCACACCTAAGTAGGTGGGGCTGCCGTGTGTGGCACTCAAAGTTCCAGCGCGGCTGAGCTGGTTGAGCCAAATCCCATTACCATCTGTGTGATAAATACTGTTGACAAAAGCATCAGGTAGCCCGTTGCCGTTCAAATCGCCCAAGGCGACAAAATAATTGGCTGCGTCAGTTTCCAAAATAGTTTGCCGCTCAGCAAATTGACCAGTCCCATCATTAAGCAAAATGTGAACTCCATTTTCGCCAGAGTAAATGGGCAAGAAGATGTCCAGATCCCCATCGCCGTCGAAATCGCCAGTGCCTGCGCCAAACCCGCTGTCTGTGTCCAGGCTTTGGCTGCTTGGGGCAAAGGTGGCGTCGCCATTGTTGAGCCACAGTTCATCCGTGGTGCCGTTGGCTACGTAGGCATCTAAATCACCGTCGCGGTCAAAATCTCCCAACAAGGGCGTGTAGCTTGGCATAGTGCCCAGACGCTGCCCGGTGTCGCTGAATTGCCCGGTGCCGTCGTTCAGCCAAACCTGGTTAGCAACTGATGGATCGTAATTGGTGACAAAAAGGTCTAAATCACAATCTCCATCTAAATCCCCAAAAGCGGCGCTGTAGCTGTCAATATTGCCCAGCATTTGTGGACTTTGGCTAAGAATCTATCCGAAAAATAAATAAACCTAAATAAAAGATGCACCTTGTGGACAATTAGTTTGACCAAAAACAAACGTCCAACGAGGTGCATCTTGAAAAACAAGGATAAACAAAAACCCCAAAATGTCGACTATTTCCG